>NZ_SCFF01000005.1:0-574174 GCF_022496745.1 Pseudomonas sp. TMW22080
CCCGAACTCAGTAGTGAAACGATGCATCGCCGATGGTAGTGTGGGGTTTCCCCATGTGAGAGTAGGTCATCGTCAAGATTAAATTCCAAAATCCCTGTCTGCTCGCGCAGACGGGGATTTTGTTTTTATAGAAGTCCCAAGTTTTCGCAGGCACGTTTTGATAACGGATCTGCCACAGAATTTCTTGACGACCATAGAGCATTGGAACCACCTGATCCCATCCCGAACTCAGTAGTGAAACGATGCATCGCCGATGGTAGTGTGGGGTTTCCCCATGTGAGAGTAGGTCATCGTCAAGATTGAATTCCGAAACCCCTGTCTGCTAACGCAGACAGGGGTTTTGTTTTTGCGCGACGTAAATCCCCAGCGCCCTTTCTGTTCGTCTGAACCCCCTTCCAAAAGCCAAACCTCAAATCGCACAGCTGCGCTTTCGTCGGATTAAGCACATTGCCATCAAACGTGGCTAAGTATTCTGCCGTCCGTGCCGACAGCCTGTTGAGCATTGCGTGCGAGCAGAGCTGCCAACAGGTTGCACACACCGTACGCATCCCAACTTTTGGCATAAGAAGTCCCATGCTATGAATCTCAAGTTCAGTCATAAAATCCTTCTGGCCGCTTCAGGCGTCGTGGTTCTGGCGTTTGCGTTATTCACGTTGTACAACGACTATCTGCAGCGCGACACCATCAAGCAGAACATCGAGTCCTCGGTGCAACAGGCTGGCAACCTGACAGCCAGCAGCGTTCAGAACTGGCTTGGTGGCCGCATTCTGGTGCTGGAGAGCCTGGCACAGAATATTGCGCAGCAAGGCAGCCAGGCTGATCTCCCTGGCCTGGTTGATCAGCCGGCATTCACCTCCAACTTTCAGTTCACCTACGTCGGGCAAGCCAATGGCGTGTTTACTCAACGCCCTGACGCGACCATGCCTGCAGGTTATGACCCCCGCGAGCGCCCCTGGTACAAGCAAGCTGTAGGCGCCGGTCAGACCATGTTGACACCTCCTTATATGGCAGCTGTCGGAGGCCTGATTGTGACCATCGCCATGCCCGTTAAAAAAGGCGGTGAGTTGTTGGGTGTGGTGGGAGGTGACCTGAGCCTGGACAGCCTGGTCAAAATCATCAATTCGGTTGATTCCGGTGGCCTGGGCTACGCGTTTCTGGTGAGCAGTGATGGCCAGGTTATCGTTAGCCCGGATAAAGATCAGGTGATGAAGAACCTGAAGGACATTTACCCGGTCAGTACTCTGCGCATCGAGAAGGGCATTCAGGAAGTGACGCTCAATGGTCATGAGCGGATTATTTCCTTTACCCCGGTGACAGGCCTGCCGTCCGCGGATTGGTATATCGGTCAATCAATAGACAAAGAAAAAGCATACGCGCCGCTGTCAAAATTCCGTACGTCTGCGTTGATTGCAATGTTTATTGCAGTGGCCGCGATTGCGTTGTTGTTGAGTTTGTTGATCCGTGTACTGATGCGTCCACTGACCACCATGGGCCGTGCGATGCAGGATATCGCCCAGGGCGAGGGTGACTTGACGCGCCGTCTGGTCATTGAGAACAAGGACGAATTCGGTGAGCTGGCCAGCTCGTTCAACCAGTTTGTCGAGCGTATCCACGCCTCGATCAGCGAAGTGTCTTCTGCTACTCGTCAGGTTCATGACCTGTCACACCGCGTTATGGCCTCATCCAACGCTTCCATTGTCGGCTCGGACGAGCAAAGTGCGCGCACCAACAGTGTCGCCGCGGCGATCAATGAACTGGGTGCCGCCACCCAGGAAATCGCCCGCAACGCCGCCGATGCTTCGCAACATGCAAGCGGTGCCAGCGAGCAGGCAGATGACGGTCGCAAAGTGGTTGAACAGACCATCCAGGCCATGACCGAGCTGTCGCAGAAGATCAGTTTGTCGTGTGCGCAAATAGAAACCCTGAATGCCAGCACCGACAACATCGGGCACATTCTGGATGTGATCAAAGGTATCTCTCAGCAGACCAACCTGCTGGCCCTCAACGCAGCCATTGAGGCTGCGCGTGCGGGCGAAGCGGGTCGCGGCTTTGCCGTGGTGGCGGATGAGGTGCGCAACCTCGCCCACCGCACTCAGGAGTCGGCAGAGGAGATACATAAAATGATCACCTCGCTGCAGGTAGGCTCCCGCGAAGCGGTCAGCACCATGAATGCGAGTCAGGTCTCCAGCGAGGAGAGTGTCGAGGTCGCCAATCAGGCGGGTGCCCGTTTGATCAGCGTGACTCAGCGCATCGATGAGATCGACGGTATGAACCAGTCGGTTGCCGCCGCCACTGAAGAGCAAACGGCAGTGGTCGAAACCCTCAATGTGGATATCAACCAGATCAACTTGCTTAACCAGCAAGGTGTGGTGAACCTTAACGAAACCCTTAAGGACTGCGATGCGCTATCGCAGCAGGCCAGCCGTCTCAAGCAACTGGTCGACAGTTTCAAAATCTGAAACCCGCAGGTCAGCAATAAGTTATCCACAGCCCTGGCGATTCATATGTCAGGGCTGTTTTGTTTTGACCATGCTCAAGTAGTAGGTAATAGCCTTCACCCCGCGCTGCAGGTGCAACTCCAGCTCTGCAATACAAGCCTCGACATCTCTGGCCCGGGCATAACGCAACAACGCACGGTGATCGTCCTGGCACAACTTGCCAAGGTTCATCTGCTCAAGGTTGAAGCGTAGAAAACGCTCTTCTTCAATTAGCCCGGCCTCAATGAGTGCCAGCAGTTTTTTATTAGGAGCCTTGCAGTAAAGCGCCTGATGAAATTGCCGATTGAGTGTGCCGATTTTTCCGAAGTCTTTTTCGATCTCGAGCGCTTCGATATAGCCCTCGGCTTCTTCGAAATCCTCTTTGCTCAACAGTGGTACTGACAGGCGCAGTGCCTGGGCTTCGAGCAACTGTCGCAGTTCATAGGTCTCGAGCGAGTTGTCTTCAATCAAAGGAGCGACCACGGCACCCTTGTATTGCACGACCTGCAGCAAACCTTGAGCTTCCAGCTGACGCAGTGCTTCGCGTACAGGCATACGGCTGACGCCAAACAACTTCGCCAGTGCTTCCTGGCGAATGGCTGTACCGCAAGGCAAACGGCCATCAAGAATGGCGTTGCGCAAGGTTTCTTCGATCTCCGAGCGCGCCAGGTGAGCGGGTATGGGACCCGACACAACTATGCTGTTTAAGGGATTGTTTTTGACGGCCACGTTGCGACTACCTGTGCCGACGAACCGGCATACATGTTTGGATCCAATTCAAGTTAGGTACTGACCTGATTGCTGTCAAACCTTGTTACGCATAGTTTAGCGTGACTGCGGGATAAGAGATTGCATGGGGCCACTATCTTTCTTGGCGGGTGCCCTCCCTTTTGTTATGGGCTGTGCCCTACAATCGCCGAAGTTAGAGCTGCCCGATTTGCAGCACCAATGCACAGCAGGTGAGGGATGGGCGTACTCAGCAACAACGATGTGGGTGAGCAACGGTTTGAACTCCTGTTACAGCCCTCTAACGTTTTTTCCAGCCTGATTCGTCAGCCGTGGCTGTGGTGTATTTTGCTGCTGGCCGCAGGAGTACGCTTTTACGGTTTCACCGCCTCGGCGATCTGGTGCGACGAAGGCTCCAGCCTGATGCTGAGCGACTACCCGCTGTCGGGGATCTGGTTTCATGCTGCGCACGATGTTCACCCTCCGTTGTATTTCATGCTGTTGCACGGCTGGATAGCGCTGTTTGGTGACAGCCTGGTCTCGATTCGTTCCCTGAGTGTCCTGCCCGGCATTGCCACGGTATTTTTCGGTATCTGGCTGGTACGGCTGGTGGCCACCCCGCGGGCTGCATTGCTGGCGGGCCTGCTGCTGGCGTTATTGCCTACCGCCGTGCGCTACAGCCAGGAAGTGAGGATGTATTCACTGATGGGGTTGTGGCTGATAGCTGCCACAATCGCGCTGGTGTACTGGGTCAAGGCCCCGCATAAGTATCGCTACCCGGTGCTCTACACCGTGCTGATGGCGGCTGCTTTTTACACCCATTACTTCACAGCGTTTTGTGTAATGGCCCATTGGCTGTACCTGTTGCTAAGTGGCCGCAGCAGCGGCTGGCTGATCAGGCGCCCGGCCTGGTGGCTGGTTAACGTTGCCATTGTGCTGTTGTTCCTGCCCTGGCTGCCGGGGTTGGTGGATTTGCTGCAACATATGGATGAACTCAAGAGTGGCGGTGATGTGGGGTGGGAGCCTGCAGTCGATGCCCGCTCCTTGCCCGCCATGACGTGGCAGCTGTTGATACAGGATGAAGGCGACTACCTGCCCTGGCCGTTGTTCTGGCTGGCACCGCTGGCACTGCTTGGCGGCGTCGCAGGAATGGCTGTACGCGATTCAAGCCCGCATAAATTCATCACGTTGATCGTGATCTACACCCTGCTGCCGATCCTGGCCATTTACGCCGTATCCTTTATCTCGCCTCTGTTTATCGAACGCTATGTGATGTTTGCAGCGTTGGGTTTGCCGCTGCTTGTGGCGATTGCAGTCGATCAACTGTTCAAGCGCAAGCGGGCGCTGGCCATAGCGCTGCTGACACTGTTCATTGGCGCCGAAGTGACGGGCTTGCGCAGCAACTTCAGCAGCGATGCCGATCATTTTGATCGTCTGGTGGAGCACGTTAACCAGCAGTTCAAACCCGGTGACCGGATCGTCGTCAGTGACTTGTTCTGGTACTTCAGCTTTGTCTATTACAACAAGACCGGATTTCAACCGATGCTCTATACGCCGCCCCTGGAAGATGGCACTTCAGGGCGCCCGAATGACTATGGCTTTGGCACGCTGGTCAATGGCCACGGCACAAGTATCTATGTCGATCGCCTGAGCGATATGCCCCCAGGCCCGGGTCGTATCTGGCTGATCAGCAGCAAACTGCAGCCCGACGACTTCAGTGCAATTCCCATGGATTGGCGCAAAGCACAGGACCTGGCCGTCGATGACACTCAGGCTCGTCTATATTTGACCTGCGTTGCCGCCAAATGCGGCTCTGAACCTGAATGGAGTCAACTCGATGCAAAAGCCAACCCATAGCCTGCCATCCTTGTTCAAGCAGCTGGGCCTGCCGTCCAGCCCGGAAGATATCGAAAAGTTTGTCACCACCCACTCGCCACTCAAGCCTGACCTCAAGCTTGAAGATGCTTTTTTCTGGACGCCCGCCCAAGCGGCTTTTTTGCGTGAGGAGCATCTTGAAGACGCTGACTGGGCTGAAGTTGTCGACCAATTGAATCTGATGCTGCGGCAAAAACCTGTCACGGGCCCTAAGAAATAAATAGCAACACTTGACTGTGCTCATCTGGCCGCGCAATATTAATAGTTAGCAAACTAACATTATGTGACGCCTCTTGCCTGACACTCTCGATCCACTGCAAATGAGCATCAGCACCGGCATGGTGGTTGCGACTCGCCATTGGCGTCGCGTCTGCCAGGCCACGCTGGTCAACTATGGTATTTCCGAAGCCTGCGCCATGCCGCTGCTGATCATCGGCCGCCTGGGTGAGGGTGTGCGGCAAGTCACCGTGGCCCACGCTGCCGGGATGGAAAGCCCGTCGCTGGTGCGCTTGCTCGATCAACTGTGCAAGGCTGGCTATGTGCGCCGCTGTGAAGATGCCAGCGACCGCCGCGCCAAAACCCTGAGCCTGACCGACACCGGGCGTGCTCTGGTGCAATCGATTGAAGCTCAGCTTGTACAACTGAGAAGGGCCGCTCTGGCCGATATTCCAGTGGCTGACCAGGAAGCTGCGTTGCGTGTGATCAAAGCCTTCGAAGCTGCCGGACAACTGCCTGACGGGGCTGCCTCTTGAACGGTTTTTTCAGCAGCATGCCGCCTGCCCGCGACTGGTTCTACGGGGTACGTACCTTCGCCGCGTCGATGATCGCGCTGTATATCGCCTTGCTGATGGAAATGCCTCGCCCTTACTGGGCCATGGCTACGGTCTATATCGTCTCCAGCCCCTTTGTCGGGCCCACCAGCTCCAAGGCCGTGTACCGAGCCCTGGGCACGCTGATAGGCGCTGCTGCAGCGGTATTTTTTGTGCCGCTGTTTGTCCAGACACCGTTCTTGCTGGTGCTGGTGATTGCCCTCTGGACGGGCATTTTGTTGTTCCTGTCGCTGCACCTGCGCACCGCCAACAGCTACGTGTTCATGCTCGCCGGCTACACCATGCCCATGATCGCCCTGCCGATTGTGGATAACCCGCTGAATGTGTTCGACATCGCCGTTTCGCGTACTGAAGAAATCATGCTCGGTATCGTCTGCGCGGCGGTCGTAGGCAGCATGTTCTGGCCTCGGCGCCTGACGCCGGTATTTATCGACGCGGCGGCCAAGTGGTTTGCCGATGCGAGCAATTACAGCAAGCACTTTCTGGCCCGCGATGTCGAACCCAGCAAAGCCAGTGGCCTGCGTTCATCAATGGTGGCGACGTTCAACAGCCTTGAAATGATGATTGGCCAGTTGCCTCATGAGGGCGCGCACCCGCAGACCGTGCGCAACACCAAAGAGCTGCGTGGACGCATGATCCACCTGCTGCCGGTGGTCGATGCCCTGGACGATGCACTCTATGCGCTGGAGCGTCGCGCTCCTGAGCTGCTCGACAAGGTCACGCCATTGCTCGACCACGCCCAGGCATGGCTTGAGCGCACCCGTGAGGGCGCCTCGATCCAGCAGTGGCAAGCATTGCGCCATGAACTTGAAGCGTTGCAGCCCAGCGCCGCCGCTCTGGATGATCGGCGCCAACTGGTGCTCTCCAACGTGCTGTACCGGCTGGGTGAGTGGATCGACCTGTGGCAAGACTGCCGCAGCCTGCAAGAGGCCATCTCGACCGGTAACCAGGATGTCTGGCGTGCGGTCTATCGGCATTGGCGCCTGGGTCGCCTGACGCCATTTCTGGATCGCGGGCTGATGCTTTATTCAGCGTTCTCTACCGTCACCGCGATTGTCGTCGCCTCGGTGTTGTGGATTCTGCTCGGCTGGACTGACGGCGCCAGTGCGGTGATTCTGGCCGCCGTGGCCTGCAGCTTTTTTGCCGCGATGGACGATCCGGCGCCACAGATCTACCGGTTCTTTTTCTGGACCTCGCTGTCGGTGCTGTTTGCCAGCCTCTACCTGTTTGTGATCCTGCCCAACCTGCATGACTTCCCGATGCTGGTGCTGGCGTTTGCGGTGCCGTTTATCTGCGTCGGCACCCTGACCGTGCAACCGCGCTTTTACCTGGGCACCTTGCTGACTATCGTCAACACCGCCTCGTTTATCAGTATCCAGGGCGCCTACGACGCGGACTTCATGGTGTTTATGAACGCCAACCTGGCCGGCCCCGTCGGCCTGCTGTTTGCCTTCGTCTGGACCCTGATCGCGCGCCCGTTCGGTGCCGAACTGGCGGCCAAGCGCCTGACCCGCTTCAGCTGGCGTGACATTGTCAGCCTGACCCAGCCCGCCACCCTGGCCGAACACCGGCAAATGGGCGCGCAAATGCTCGACCGCCTGATGCAGCACTTGCCGCGTCTGGCCCTGACCGGGCAGGACACCGGCAGCGCCTTGCGTGACCTGCGGGTGGCCCTCAACCTGCTCGATCTGCTGGCCTACGCACCCAGGGTTACGGGCGGGCCGCAACTGTTGCTGCGCCAGGTGGTCAGTGATGTGGGTGACTACTTTTGTGCCTGCCTCAAGGCGGGTGAGCGCCTGCCAATGCCAATGGGCCTGCAAATGACCATGGACCGCACGCGTCGCGCCCTCAACGCCAATGACCTGCAAGCCGAAGGCGAGGCACGAGTGCATCTGTTGCACGCCCTCAGCGGCCTGCGTCTGGCGCTGCTGCCCGGTGTCGAATTTATTGTCGACAACGACGACCGGCCACATCCCCAGGCCCACATTGAGGGAGCGCCGCTATGATCGGTGACGTAGATATCAGCGGGGTTTTCCTGCCCACGCTCCTGGTACTGATGGGCATCACCTACTTGTTGTTTCTGGTGGTTCACGGGTTACTCACCCGTGTGCACTTTTACCGCCTGGTCTGGCACCGGGCTTTGTTCAACGTCGGTCTCTACGCTCTGTTACTCGGCGTTGTGGATTCGTTCAGTCGATATCTGATGACATGAAAAAACCTTTACTGACCCTGGGCCGTGTCGTTCTCACCTTATTGGTGGTGACGTTTGCCTGCGTCGTGGTCTGGCGCATGACCATGTACTACATGTTTGCTCCCTGGACCCGTGACGCCCACATTCGCGCCGACATCGTGCAAATCGCCCCCGACGTGTCGGGCCTGATCAAGCAGGTGGATGTGCGTGACAACCAGCCCGTCAGCCGTGATCAGGTGTTGTTTGTCATCGACCAAGAGCGCTTCAAGCTGGCGCTGCGTCAGGCCGAAGCCACCGTGGCCGATCGCAAGGAGACCCTGGCCCAGGCCCAACGTGAGAGCCGCCGTAACAAAGGCCTGGGCAACCTGGTCGCCCGCGAACAGCTCGAAGAAAGCCAGTCCCGTGAAATGCGCGCCCAGGCCGCACTGATAGAGGCCCAAGTGGCCGTGGACAGCGCCCAGCTCAATCTGGATCGTACGGTGGTGCGCAGCCCCGTCGATGGTTACGTCAACGACCGGGCTCCACGGGTCAATGAGTTCGTCACGGCGGGGCGGCCGGTCTTGTCGATCGTCGACAGCAGCTCGTTCCATATCGACGGCTATTTTGAAGAAACCAAACTCGATGGCATCCATGTCGGCCAAAGCGTCGATATCCGTGTCATTGGTGATAACGCACGTTTGCGCGGGCATGTTGAAAGCATTGTGGCGGGCATCGAAGACCGTGACCGCACCAGTGGCCAGAACCTGCTGCCCAACGTCAACCCTGCGTTCAGCTGGGTGCGATTGGCGCAACGGATTCCGGTACGCATCGTGTTTGACGACGTGCCTGAAGACTTTCGCATGATTGCCGGGCGCACCGCGACCGTGTCCATCATCGAAGATTCGGCCAAAGCCCAGCCTGCCCCGGAGCGCGCGCAATGAAAGCCGTTCGCCTGGCAGCCGTAGGACTTGGGCTGCTGCTGTCCGGTTGCCAACTGCTTGGCCCTGATTACCAATTGCCCAAAGACGCGGCCATGCAGCGCCCGGACTTGCAGGGCCAACTGGCTGGCGAGGGCGCCAACGTGGTGTCCGCCCCGGTTCCAGTTGACTGGTGGAAGCTCTATGAGGACCCCAGGCTCAATGAACTGGTGCGCCAGGCGCTGGCCTCCAACACTGATCTGCGGGTCGCTGCGGCGAACCTGTCGCGGGCGCGGGCCCAGGTTGAGCAGGCACAGTCGGCCGGTGGCTGGAGTGGTTCTGTGAAAGCGGGCGCCCAGCGCCTGCAGGAGTCCGGTGAAGCGTTCCTGCTGGCGGACAAGGTGCCGGTAGCCAATGTCGGTGATCTGGGTATCAGCACTTCATACCAGTTCGACTTGTGGGGCACTTTGCAGCGCGGGATCGAAGCGGCACAGGCCAACGCCGACGCGACTCAGGCTGCCGCCGACACCGCGCGCATCACTCTGGTGGCGGATGTGGTGCGGGCGTACACCCAAGTGTGCGCAGCCAATGAGGAACACCACATCGCAGAAGAGTCCCTCAAGCTGCAAGCGCAAAGTACCAGCCTGACCCAGCGCCTGCGTGATGCGGGTCGCGGTGATGAAACCCAGGTCACCCGTTCTGAAACCCAGTTCAAATCGTTGCGTGCAGAATTGCCCCGTTACGAAGCATTGCGCCAGTCCGGCCTGTTCCGTTTGTCGATGTTGCTGGCCAGGCCGCTGGATCAACTGCCCGCCGGTGTGGCTACCTGCGCCGAGCTGCCGCATATCGCGCAATTGCTGCCCGTGGGGGACGGTGCAGCACTGCTTAAACGCCGCCCGGACGTGCGTCAGGCCGAACGCCATCTGGCTGCCGCCACCGCCGAAATCGGTGTGGCCACAGGTTCGCTGTACCCGGACATCAGCATCGGTGCCAGCATTGGCACAGTGGGGATTATCGACAACCTGGGCACGGCCCCTACTAACCGCTGGGGCTTCGGCCCGATGCTGAGCTGGACGATTCCGACCAATGGCTCGCGAGCCCGAATTCGTGAGGCCGAGGCGGTGACTCAAGGCGCTTTGGCCAAGTTTGACGGTGTGGTGCTCAATGCCATCCGTGAAACCCAGACCAGCCTGGTGCAATACACGGCGTTGCTGCAGCGCCGTGATGCCCTGGCAGAGGCCGAGTTGTCGGCCAAAACGGCGGCCGACCAGACCCATCAGTTCTTCCAGGCGGGGCGCGAGTCATTCCTGGCCGATCTGCAGGCAACCCGCACCTACACTGACATGCGCGCGCAATTGTCGGCGGCCAACACCCAGGTTGCCATGAGTCAGATCGATCTGTTCCTGGCCCTGGGTGGGGGCTGGGAAAGTGGACGAACGCAAGCGGCGACAAACGCCAAACCCTGACAGCGTTGCTATGCTCTGAATTATCGGTATCAGAACGATGGTTCAGGGCGTTTGCGGTCTGTAGCCCTCCTCATCGTGCAGACCATGCCTGATGGGGATACTAATAATGAAAAACCCTTATGCTCCCGGCTTCTGGTGTGCAGTGGCAGCCGTGGTGCTGCTTTCGGCGACCTACTTCTACGGCATCATGCTGGCGCACCAGATCGACAAGGCAATGATCTTTCTCGATAGCGCGAGTGCGTTGATTGCCGTTCTGGCCATAGTGGTGGTGGCCTGCGCCTCGGTGCAAACCCGGCAGATCAAAAAACGCCAGATCAACCAGGGCCAGACCCGCGTCCTGATCTGGGACACCAAGGTTGCCCTGCGGCGGGTAGAGACGGTATTTGACCGCTATTTCTGGGGCAGTTACTGGCAACCGGGCCGGACCTTCCAGGAGTTTATGGGCGAACTTACCGGCACCCCGCTGGAAAAAAGCCTCGAAGCCCTCAAGACCCAATGCCTGAAACTCGACAAGGCCCTGCCATCCGAAGAGCGCCAATGGCTCGACACTGCGCGTGAGCTCTCGAATGTCGCGGCAGCGATGGCGCGTGAGCGTTATCAGCTGGATTACTCGGACGTTTCTTTTAATTCTGTAGGAGAAACATGCATCGACCATGATCTGGAAGTGCTGGTGTACACCTGGAGTGCCAGTCTCAAGAGTTTCGACCACCAGCTCGACGAAATTGACCAGCGTTACGCCCAACCTGCATAAAGCCAGGTATCACGTTGGAGGAGCGTCTGCTCTGCTGCCAGTGTTAATCTGCTAGCACTTTTCGGCCCATGAAGGGCTTGGCAAAGACCGCTTTACTTTCAACATAACGGACATTGAACGGGTCAATTGATGAATAAACCATTAGGTGTGCTGGTAGGGATCGTTGTTGTCGCCGGGGCGCTGAATACCGCTGGCGCGTGGTATACCGGCAGCAAAATCGAGGGTGTGTTGCAGACCTCGATCGAGCAGACCAACCAGGAGCTGGCCAAGCAACTACAAGGCACCACCACTCACGGCACTATTGAGCTGGTTTCCATTGAGCGCAACCTCTACAGCAGCACCGCGCACTATCGCCTGAAGATCCAGGACGACAAGGCGGGCCCGGATGCGAAGCCGGTGGAATTGCTGTTTGTCGATAATATCGAGCATGGTCCATTGCCGTGGTCGCGTATCAAGACGTTCAAGTGGATGCCAGTGATGGCGGTCAGCAATTACTCGCTGGAAAAAACCCCATTTACCGAAAAGTGGTTTGCCGCAACCAAGGATCAGGCTCCGCTCAAAGGTCAGGTCACCCTGGGTTACGACCGCTCGGTTGACGGTCATATGGAGCTGATGGCACTGGAGACCCAGCTGGACGAGCACTCCACGTTCAGCTTCTCGGGCATGACCATGCAAGCCCAGACCGATGCCGATGGCCAGAACCTCAAGGCCAAAGGCTATATGGACCACCTCAAGCTCAATGCGATCACGATTGAGAACCCGCCGGTAACGGTCGAGCTCAACGGCCTGACCCTGGCCAGTGACCTGAAGAAGACCGACTTTGGCTTCTATCTTGGGCAGAACGTGATGGCGCTGAGCGAAGGTCAGCTGACTTATGGCGTCAAGCAATCGGTCATTAAACTCAAGAACTTCGAGTACACGGATTCTGCTTCCGCCAATGGCAATCTGATGTCCGGGCGTCTGGCCTATAACGTCGGTGATATCACCCTGGATGGCAAGCCGGTGGGCAGTGCGCAAATGGTACTGACTGCCAGCAGCCTGGATATCCCGGCCATGCAGGCGCTGCTGCAGATTTATCAGAACAAGTTCCAGCCTCAGGCCGACGGTACCCTGCCGCAAACCCCGCTGACCCCGGCGGAGCAAGTGCAGATGCAGCTTCAGGTTGAAAAAATTCTGGCTGCCAAACCGCAACTGGCGTTGGAGAAATTCACGATCAAGACCGCCAATGGTGAAAGCCAGCTCAACGTTGTCATGGGGCTGGCCAAGCCGACCTCATTTGAGCAGCCGCCAGTTGACGTTACCAAGCAGATGCTGACCGCGCTGGATGCCAAGCTGTTGCTGTCCAAGCCGATGATTGCTGATTTGTCAGCGGTGCAGGCACAGTTGGTTGGCCAGACCGATCCGCAAGCCATTGCCAAGATGGCCAGCATGAACAGCGAGATGGCAGGCGTGATGGCGGTGCAAACCGGGCTGGCCAAAGTGGAGGGCAACAACATCCTGGCTTCGCTCAATTACGCTGATGGCCAGGTGGATCTCAATGGCCAGAAAATGAGCCTTGAAGACTTCATCACTGCGATGAGTACCCGCTTTGGTGGTGTGGCCAGCCAGTAAAGCCGCGACTTAAACTGTGGGAGCGAGCCTGCTCGCGAACGATCTTCGCGAGCAGGCTCGCTCCCACTGTCTTGCTCTGTTCAATAAGCCAATGACCAGGTCATGGTGTATGTGCGGCCACGGCCCTGATAGTCATACAGATACTCCGGGCCGTAGGTCGGCGAGTAGAACAGCGCCGCACGCTGGCCCCAGACGGTGCTGTACTCCTTGTCCAGAAGGTTCTGGATGCCGGCGCTGAACGTGCCGAATTCAGTCTCCTGGCTGCCCATCAAGTCGAACGTGGTGTAACCGCTGATCTTGTGGTCGGAATCGTCTTTAAGCGTAAAGGCATGGTTACCCTGCAAGCGTACATTGCGCCCATCACCGTGCCAGCCAACAAACGCGGTGGATTTGGACAATGACGCATACCGGGCGTCACGCTTCATCCAGTCGCCTTGCGCGTCCTCTTCCTCTGAACGTACCAGATGCAAGGTGCCGCCTGCGTCCCAACCGTTATTGAAGTGACGGGTCAGCGCGCCTTCAAAGCCAAAATCACGGCTCTTCTTGTCGGTTACATCAATCGTCAGCGTGGCAGCGTCCGTGGTGATGACCTTGTCAGACCAGATGTAATAGATCGCCGCCTGCGCGTCCCAATCCACATCGGCAAAGCGCCAGCCGGTTTCGACCTGACGGCTCTTGATCCCGGCCAACGGGTTGTCTTTGACGCTCAGCCCCGCCTTGCCGTAGTACTTGGCCGGGTCCGGCAAATCAAAGCCTTCGCTGTAGTTGACCCAGGTTTGATGGCCATTCTTGAAGTCATAAATGGCGCCCAGGTTGAACAGGTTGACCGCGTAGTCGTTGCTGCCACCGGCAATGCCCTTGAACACACCGACATCGACGTCCATTTGCTGGCGCCGCGCGCCGCCAGACAGGGTCAGGGCATCGGTAAGTTTCCAGTCAAGCTGGGCGTAGGCCGAATGCCCATCAACCCGGTAACTTGGGTAGCGCGGGGACTTGCTTTGGGTGACCAGGTCCAGGCCGCCGCTTTCGGATGAAATGGCCGAATCGAACACGCTTTGTTCGGCATTGAAGCGCTCGCGGTCGAGGTCTACGCCATAGGTCAGCTTCAGGCTGTCCCATTGTTTGGCAAACAGCGCCTTGAGGCTGGTGACTTCGAAGTTCTGCTGCGAAGCGGCGAAGTACACGCCCTTGGAACCCTGCGGTTTACCGGCGTTGTAGTACGGGAACGGATAGAAATTGTTGTCTTCCTTGCGGTACGAGCCCTGCAAGTAGAAGTCCTGGCCCAGCAGGTCGGCGTGGTGATAGTTGGCGTTGAACAGCAGGCGCTTGGAACGCGGCTCCAGGTCGGTGTCGTAGCCGCTGCGGATTTCGGCGTCTTCGAGATTGGACGGTGCTTTGTCGTGCAGGTTGGGGAAGTAAATCCCGACGCTGCCGTTGTTCCCCGAATCATAGTACTGGGCCAGCAAGTCCAGGTCCTGTACGTCATCGAGCTTGATTGCCAGGCTGCCCATCAGGTCCAGGGTGCGGTTGTATTGCAGGTCGGTCTGGGTGTTGTCGATAAATACCTGATCGCCTTTACCATCGTAAAAGGCTTCGTTCTGTTCACCGGAAATCCCCAGGCGGCCATAGACCCGATCAGTGCCGCCGCTGACGGATTGTGAAATGCGGCTGGAGAGGTCGTCGCTGTTGTTGAAACCGCTGGTGGCGGACAGCTCTGTTTCGAATTGCGCGGGGCCGGGGGTGCCCTTTTTGGTCACGATATTGATGATCCCGCCTGTGGCGCCACCACCGTACAGCGCGCTGGCGCCGGACAACACTTCGATCCGCTCTACGTTGAACGGCGAGATGCTGTCGAACTGGCGCGACAGCCCTCGCGAGCTGTTCTGGCTGACGCCGTCGATCATCACCAGCACGTTGCGCCCGCGCATGTTCTGGCCGTAGTTGCTGCGCCCTTCGGGCGCCAGGTCGAGCCCCGGCACCAGTTTGCCGATGGCTTCCTTGAGGGTGACACCAGTGTCCAGTTGCTCCTGCAACTGCACCTGGTCGACCACCCACACGGTGCCCGGGATTTCACTGATGGAGGTGCTGGTACGGGCGCCGACGCTGACTTCCAGGGCCTTGAGTTGCAGGCTCTGAGCGGGGGCTTGAGGTTTACCCAAGATGACGGTGCGGGCATCGCTGAATTGCCAGACCAGACCGCTGTCTTTGAGTAGCGATTGCAGGGCCTGTTCAACACTCATCTCCCCCCGCAGCGCCTGGCTGTGCAAGCCGGCGACTTCGGCTGAGGTAAACAGCAGGTGCAAATCGGCTTGATCGGCAAACTGGGTGAGCGCCTGATCGAGGTCCTGGGCCCTGACGTCCACGCTGACCTGGCGGGTGTGCTGGGACGTGCCGGGCGTGGCCGCAGTTGCGGTCTGGGCACTGGCTTGCAGCGGGCCTCCCAGGCTGGCCAGCAAGGCTGTGGCTACGAATACCTGGCGCAGTCGCTGTTCGTTTAGGTGTGCGCCACGCGGCTTCTTGACGTGCTCGACCATTGCGTTTTTGATCCTTGTTCGAGGTTTTTTATATCGCGAATGGGAACGGATTCGTTCCTGGTCTTAGTACGACGATATGCCCGACAGGATCTTGCAGTGCCTGTGCGAAATTATTTTCAGTGCACCCACGCCACAAAGGGCAGGTAGGTGATGTTGAGGCCGTAACGCTGTTCCAGGGTATGCAGCAGGTTCTGTGGATCGTTGAGGTCGAACACGCCGCTGATCTGCATGGCGCCGAGTGTTGCATCGGGCAGCACGATACGGCCGTATTGATAGCGCTCCAGTTCGGCGAGTACGTCCTGCAGGGGTTTGCGGTTGAAGATCAGCTTGCCGCGGTGCCAGGCGGTGAGGGCATTGGCATCAACCTGCTGGCGCTCGGCGACAGCCTGGCCTGGTTGATACAGTGCCTGCTGGTTGGGTTGCAGATCCAGGGTTTGCGTCTGGTGCTGCACTTGCACCGCGCCCGAGGCGACCAGTACACGGGTCTGAACTGCATCGCGGCGCACGCTGAAGGCCCCGCTTTTAGCCGCCACCCGGTCTTGCCCGGCCTGGACGATAAAGGAGCGCGACGGGTCATCGGCCAACTCGAACAGGGCTTCGCCCTTGCGCAAGATGACGCTACGTTGATTGCCCGTGAAGTCGACCGACAACGCCGTGGCGCTGTTCAACGTGACACGCGTGCCATCGCTCAACAGCCATTGCTGGCGCTGACCGACCCCGGTGTGATGAGTGTCGGACCAGCTTGGTACATAGTCCGTAGCGCCATACCCGAGCACGGCCAGTACCAACCCCGCCGCCAGCCCGCGGGCCCAGCGATAAGCCCGGCGGCGCGGTCTTGCGCGATGTTGCTCGGCGCTGGCGGTCAGACCGATATCCGCCCATAGCGCTTCGGCCTCTTGGGCCGCGGTTTTGTGCGCCGGGCTCAACTGTTGCCAGCGCTGATAGTCCAGGCGCTGGCGTGCGCTGGCTTCGCCCGAGTGCAGCAGGGTCTGCCAGTCGATGGCCTGATCGTCGAGATCGTCAGGGGAGGGCGTTGAAGGCATCACGGCACGCTCAGGCATGGTTGTCTTTTAGCCAGTCACGGCAGTGGCGCAAGGCCTGGCCAATGTATTTTGCCACCATACTTGGCGACACGCCCAGTTCGACGGCGATCTGGGCTTGGGTCATGCCGTCGATGCGACTCAGCAGTAACGCCTGGCGGGCATTGGGCGACAGTTGTTGCAGCGCCTCATCCAGAATGCCGATGCGCTCGGTGGCCAGCAGCAGACCTTCGGGCGGCAGCCCCGGATCAGCGATTTGCAGTGAAGGCGGTTCGCCGCTCAGGTTGCGTGTCTGGCGCTGATCCACGCGCAAGGCATCGATGGCCAGGTTGCCCGCCACCTTGAAAATAAAGTGCCGGTCATTAAGTACTGTGACCGCCTCGGGGTCGATTTTTGCCAGCTTGATCCAGGTTTCCTGCGCCACATCCGCTGCCCGATGCCGGTCACGCAGGCGCCGGGTCAGGAACGACAACAGATCGTCGTAGTGCTCCTGAAAACTGGCCAGCAGGCTGGAGGGTGAAGGCGAGGGCATGGAGCAGGGCTCAGGCGTTAATGAGAAGCCGTATCATTAACGATTGAACCCGATGGCGCAACGACTCTTGCTGGGATGAGCATTGAGTTATAGCGGTCGACAAGTCTTGTGGGAGTGTGGCTTGCCCGCGATGGCATCAATGCGGTCTGGCAGGACGACCGCGCCGCTTGAGTCGAGAGCAAGCCCGCTCCCACAGTTTTCTGCGGACGCGACAAAACCTTGCGCAGGTGCACATCGGGTTTAATTGGGTAGGGGGGAAAACGCGGTTCCCTTGAACAAGGGAACGCATTCAGGTGCCACAAATAATGGCGGAGAACGGGGGATTCGAACCCCCGACACCCTTTTGAGGTGTACTCCCTTAGCAGGGGAGCGCCTTCGGCCACTCGGCCAGCTCTCCGCGAAACGCCGCGTATAGTAACCAGCCTTTCGTCAGTTGCCCATAGAAAATTTAACCTGATCTGCGTTTTGCGCAGAAAAGCTCAAAAAACAGGCGTGCGATCGCTCACCGGGTTCTCGGTGGGAGGCAAAATGCTGTTGGTTACAGGGTTTTGACGCGATTCCCTTGAGCAAGGGAAAAAGAATGGTGCACCAGGCGGGATTCGAACCCACGACCCCTGCCTTCGGAGGGCAGTACTCTATCCAGCTGAGCTACTGGTGCGACGCGGCCGCCATCATACTCATCTGCGTGTCAGTCGTCCATGCCGCTGATTCGTGAGGTGTTTCCTTACGCGTTATGGGCTATTAATGGGGGCCGGGCGATAAAACGGTGAAGTCTGGCAGCTTGTTCTTTTTTTCGAACAGGCTATTGTCCTTTACCCCCTTTATCCCTAGGATTCGTTTGAGATTTCAAACGCTCTTGTCTGGGTGCTGAATCGCACGGCATGTTCTTTGTGCGTCATTTAGATACTTTGGCAGTGAATGACTTCCTGACGGCAGCCTTCCACGGCGCCTTTCTACTTTAATAATTCGCTCCGCGCCTGCGCGGTGCTGTTAAGGAAAGCCCACATGCAGCTCAAAGACGCACAGTTGTTCCGCCAGCAAGCCTATATCGATGGTGCCTGGGTTGATGCGGACGGTGGCCAGACCATCAAGGTCAACAACCCGGCTACCGGTGAAATCATCGGCACAGTGCCAAAGATGGGCGCGGTTGAAACCCGTCGTGCCATTGAAGCCGCAGACAAAGCGTTGCCAGCCTGGCGTGCCCTGACCGCCAAAGAGCGTGCAACCAAGCTGCGTCGCTGGTTTGAGCTGCTGATCGAAAACCAGGACGACCTCGGCCGCCTGATGACCCTGGAGCAGGGCAAGCCACTGGCCGAAGCCAAGGGCGAAATCGTTTACGCTGCTTCGTTTATCGAGTGGTTCGCTGAAGAAGCCAAGCGTATTTATGGCGACGTTATCCCGGGCCACCAGCCGGACAAACGTCTGATCGTGATCAAACAACCGATCGGCGTGACCGCTGCCATTACCCCGTGGAACTTCCCGGCAGCCATGATCACCCGTAAAGCCGGCCCGGCCCTGGCCGCCGGTTGCACCATGGTGATCAAGCCAGCTTCGCAAACCCCGTTCTCGGCCCTGGCCCTGGTTGAGCTGGCACACCGTGCCGGCATCCCTAAAGGCGTGTTGAGCGTTGTAACCGGCAGTGCCGGCGATATCGGTGGCGAGCTGACCAGCAACCCGATCGTGCGCAAGCTGTCCTTCACCGGCTCGACCGAAATCGGTCGCCAGTTGATGGCCGAATGCGCCAAGGACATCAAGAAAGTGTCGCTGGAGCTGGGCGGCAACGCACCTTTTATCGTGTTCGACGATGCGGACCTGGATAAAGCCGTAGAAGGCGCGATCATCTCCAAATACCGCAACAACGGTCAGACCTGCGTATGTGCCAACCGCCTGTACATTCAGGACTCGGTCTACGACGCATTCGCAGAAAAACTGAAAGTAGCGGTGGCCAAGCTCAAGATCGGCAATGGTCTGGACGAAGGCACCACCACAGGCCCGTTGATCGATGACAAGGCCGTGGCCAAGGTCAAGGAGCACATCGCTGACGCACTGAGCAAGGGCGCGACCCTGCTGACCGGCGGCAACAGCCTGGAAGGCAGCTTCTTCGAGCCGACCATTTTGGTGAACGTGCCGAAAAACGCCGCTGTGGCGAAGGAAGAAACCTTCGGCCCGCTGGCGCCGCTGTTCCGTTTCAAGGACGAAGCTGAAGTGATCGCGATGGCCAACGATACGGAGTTCGGCCTGGCGTCGTACTTCTATGCCCGCGACCTGAGCCGTGTATTCCGTGTGGCTGAAGCCCTGGAGTACGGCATGGTGGGCGTCAACACTGGCCTGATCTCCAACGAAGTCGCGCCGTTTGGCGGGATCAAGGCTTCTGGCCTGGGCCGTGAAGGCTCCAAGTACGGCATCGAAGACTACCTGGAAATCAAATATCTCTGCCTGGGCATCTAACCCGGCGGGTGGTTCAAGCAGAGGGGGCACGAGAGCGATGCTTCCCCTGCGTTTCAAACTGTTAATTTTTGTGGCCGGGAGCGCCATGCCAGTCGATCATCGCATGCTGGCATGGGTGTCTGCCTGGCGCGTCAGCCTTGAGCCACGCTGCTTGATCAGCGGCGAATGAGGAACACCATGAGCAACAAGACCAACGCATCCCTGATGAAACGCCGTGAAGCCGCTGTTCCGCGCGGTGTTGGCCAGATCCACCCGATTTTCGCCGAATCGGCGATTAACGCCACCGTTACCGACGTTGAAGGCCGCGAGTTCATCGACTTCGCCGGCGGTATCGCGGTACTGAACACCGGTCACCTGCACCCGAAAATCATTGCCGCCGTGCAAGAACAACTGACCAAGCTGACCCACACCTGCTTCCAGGTACTGGCTTACGAGCCTTACGTCGAGCTGTGCGAAAAGATCAACGCCAAGGTCCCGGGCAATTTCGACAAGAAAACCCTGTTGGTCACCACCGGTTCCGAAGCCGTTGAAAACGCCGTGAAAATCGCCCGTGCCGCAACTGGCCGTGCCGGCGTGATCGCCTTCACTGGCGCATACCATGGCCGTACCATGATGACCCTGGGCCTGACCGGGAAAGTCGTACCGTACTCGGCAGGCATGGGTCTGATGCCAGGCGGTATCTTCCGTGCGCTGTACCCGTGCGAACTGCATGGCGTGAGCGTGGATGACTCCATCGCCAGCATCGAGCGCATTTTCAAGAACGACGCCGAGCCTAAAGACATCGCTGCCATCATCATCGAGCCGGTACAGGGCGAAGGTGGTTTCTATGTGGCGCCGAAAGCGTTCATGGCCCGTCTGCGCGAGCTGTGCGACAAGCACGGCATCCTGCTGATCGCCGACGAAGTGCAAACCGGCGCTGGCCGTACCGGCACGTTCTTCGCCATGGAACAGATGGGCGTCACTGCCGACCTGACCACCTTCGCCAAGTCCATCGCTGGCGGCTTCCCGCTGGCCGGTGTGTGCGGCAAGGCCGAGTACATGGACGCCATCGCTCCAGGCGGTCTGGGCGGCACCTATGCCGGTAGCCCGATTGCTTGCGCAGCAGCGCTGGCGGTACTGGATGTGTTTGAAGAAGAGCACCTGCTGGACCGTTGCAAGGAAGTCGGCGAGCGCCTGGTAACCGGCCTCAAGGCTATTCAGGCCAAGCACCCGGTGATCGGTGATGTGCGTGCGTTGGGCGCGATGATCGCGGTCGAGCTGTTCGAAGGCGGCGATTCGCACAAGCCAAATCCGACGGCAGTGGCACAAGTGGTTGCCAAGGCTCGCGACAAGGGTCTGATCCTGCTGTCGTGCGGCACTTACGGCAACGTCCTGCGCGTACTGGTACCGCTGACCTCGCCTAACGAGCAATTGGACAAAGGTCTGGCCATCATCGAGGAGTGCTTCGCTGAACTGGCGTGAGCTGCGCACCTGATGGTGTGACCTGATAGACAAAAAAACCGCTTCGGCGGTTTTTTTGCGTCTGAAGCGTCTATTTGGGTGTTTTGGCCTGTATCCGCGTGCGCCCTTTGACTAAGGTGCCTGTATCGCACGGGGAGCAAACTGGATGACGGTTGTAGATTTAATGGCAGCACCCACTGTATTGATTGCCGAGGCCGATCCCTGGACCCGGGATTTGCTCAAGCAAGTGGTGCTGACGGTACGTTGCGACGCTCAACTGGATGTCTGTGGCGACGGTCAGCAGGCGCTTGCGCAGTTGGGCAGGAAAACTTATGGCCTGGTGATTGCTGACCGTGAGCTGCCGGGTGTAGGTGGTCTGGATCTGTTGCGCACTGTGCGCCAACGCCGCGCGGTTGCAGCGCAGCCATTTATTTTGTTGAGTGCACGTAATGACAGCGCCAGTGTGCGCGAAGCCTTGCCGCTGGCGCCAACGGCTTATCTGACCACACCCTTGGATATTGCCGGCCTGACCAGGCGCCTCAAGAGCCTGCTGCTCTCGGCGGGGCAAGAGATTTCGTGTGACGTACCGGCACTGGCGCCAGGCATGACCCTCAAGCGTTTTCTGGAGCAGCGCCGCGCGTCTTCAGATGGCGCGCCGCTAAGAGTGGATGCGCAATCGGCGCTCAAGGGCAGCCTCACGCCTGAAGGGGTGGACCTGGCACGGCTTGAGCAGCAAGTACGCACCGATCCACAAATTACGGCGGTGCTGATTGCGGCCGCCAACAGTGCGGCGCAGCACCTTGTGAGCCCGGCCCAGACCCTTGCGCAAGCCATGCAGCGGCTGGGGCCTGCGCAAAGCGTGAACCTGGTCCAGGGGCTTACTCTCAAGTACAGCGCGCAGTTGAGCGATCCTTGCCTGGCGGACTACGCCGAGCGTTACTGGGCGTTGTCCCAGCGCGCGGCAGACTATGGCCGCACATTGGCAGGCATGTTGAATCTGGATCAGGAGCGTTGTTTCTGCGCCGGGTTGTTGCACTGCCTGGGTGATCTGGCCTTGGTGCGTTGCTTGCAGGAGTGGCGCCAGGCGGGTGGGGAGCTGGATACCCAGGCTATTGATGCTTCTCTGGCCGAGTTTGGCGCAGCCTATGGTTCAGCCTTGCGCACGCGCTGGCGATTGCCGCTGGAGCTGCGGGAGTTGATTGCGGCGATGTATCACCTGGGTGGCGGGGTGTACTCGCGAGAAGCGCTGGTGATGAACCTGGCGGCGCAAGTGGCCAATCTGGAGTCGGAAGAGGGGATTGCCGAGGTGGCCGGCGGGAAGACGGCGCGCTTGTTGCGGGTGGGTATGTCGCAGCTTTCGCAGTTGATCAAGAGCCCCTCACCCTCTCCCGGAGGGAGAGGGGACTAAAGGCAAAAGCGGATTTTCGTCACATTGAAGATCAGCACCCTCTCCCTCCGGGAGAGGGTGAGGGCGCTTGCTCTTAAACCGCTGCAGGGCGCAGCGAGTAGGTCTTGAGCTGGTGGGCAAAGTCGCGCAGCGACTGGATCCCGCTGGCTTCTGCCTCGTGAACCCATTCCTTGATCGCCGCCAGCATGTCGTGACCGTTGGTGCTGGTTTTGACCCAGATCTGTTGCAGGGCCAGCCGCTTCTCGTAAATCACTTTCAGTGAGTGGCTATGCTCCAGCATCTTTTCAATACGCTGATGGTGGCGGTCTTCAAGCAGGCTGGTTTCGCGCGACAGCAGACGCTTGGCGCGGCGGAACTGATGACGCACCGAATGATCGACCTTGGCCAGCTCTTGCTGCACCAGCGGTGCAATCACCAGCTTGCGGTACTGCGCCATGATCTGGAAACGGTTGTTGAGGATCGCCATGGCGGTGTCCATATCCAGATTGCCCTTGCCTTCCACCCGGTGGGCGATAGGCGCAACACGCTGAACCTTGGCCAGGCGCAAAAAGCTGAAGACCTTGATCCAGGCCCAACCCAGGTCGAACTCCCACTTCTTGACCGACATCTTGGCCGAGTTGGGGTAGGTGTGGTGGTTGTTGTGCAGCTCTTCACCGCCAATGATGATGCCCCAAGGCACCAGATTGGTGGCTGCGTCGCGGCATTCGAAGTTGCGATAACCCACCGCGTGACCCAAACCGTTGACCACACCTGCCGCCCACACCGGGATCCACATCATCTGGATGGCCCAGATAGTCAGGCCGATAGCACCGAACAGCAACAGGTCGATGACCAGCATGAGCGCCACGCCAAGCATTTTGTAACGCGAATAAAGGTTTCGCTCAATCCAGTCTTCAGGGCAGTTTTTGCCATAAATACGCAATGTTTCAGGATTTTGCGCTTCTTCACGATACAGCTCTGCACCTTTTCGCAAAACGGTCGATAACCCTTTGATAACCGGGCTGTGCGGGTCATCGACGGTTTCGCATTTGGCGTGGTGCTTGCGGTGGATGGCTGTCCACTCACGGGTATTCTGCGCGGTGGTCAGCCACAGCCAGAAGCGGAAAAAGTGTTTCAGGCCACCATTGAGCTCAAGCGAGCGGTGGGCTGAGTAGCGGTGTAGATAAACCGTGACACCGATAATGGTCACGTGGGTCATCAACAGAGTGACTGCCACCAGTTGCCAGGCTGACAAGTCGAGAAAACCGTTGTACCACATAGGCTGTTTGGCCCTCGGGAAGATGAAAAAAACTGCAACACGCATTATCACCATGCAGCCAGATAAAACCAGTCGGCCTTTCAGATAAGAGTGCCCGGATGTTTCTTACACTATAATTCCCACTTTTTTGTAGGCGCATTAACTTTCTTATGTCTGTTTCTTCTCGCGATGCCTTGCGTACGGCCCTGTTATACGGGCTGCTAGCGGTTTTCTGGCTGCTGGTGACTGATCATTTATTGAACAGTTATTTCGATGATTCAGCACAGTTGGTGCGGTGGCAGCAGGTAAATGGCTATGTTTTTGCCCTGTTCAGCGCCGTACTGATTTTTTTCGCCCGGGCCCGTTTGTTCGATTTTTTGGGGATGAACCCCGGTCTGAAGCGCCAGCTTCAGGATAGGGAGCGCTTGCGTCAGGCAGCGGTGGTGTTTGACTGCACCCGTGAAGGGGTGCTGGTCAGCGACAGCCGCGGGGTGATCGTTCACGTCAACCGTGCCTTGGTTGAAATAACCGGCTACCCGGCCGAAGAGGTGCTTGGCCGACGCCCGAACATGTTCAAGTCGGGTCGCCACGGCCCCGCGTTTTATCAGGCAATGTTCAAGACGATCGATGAGCGCGGCGAGTGGCACGGCGAAATCTGGAACCGGCGCAAAAGCGGCGAGGTCTACCCGCAGTGGCAGACCGTGCGCTCGATTACCGATGACAAGGGCCAGGTCAGTCACTATGTCGCGGTTTTTTCGGATATCTCCGCGATCAAGAACTCCCAGACCGAGCTCGCACGTCTGGTTCACCATGATCCCCTGACTGACCTGCCCAACCGTCTGCTGTTCACCGACCGCACCGAGCAGGCGCTGGCTTCTGCGCAACGCCACCAGACCGGCTGTGCTCTGCTGATGATCGACCTCGATCACTTCAAGATCATCAATGACAGCCTGGGCCACAACGTCGGTGACCTGCTGCTCAAGGCGGTGGCCGAGCGTTTGCTCAGGGTGTTCGGCAAAGGCTTTACCGTGGCTCGGCTGGGCGGTGATGAGTTCGCCGTGCTGGTCGACAGCTGTGAGCACGCGAGCCAGGCCGCCGGGCTTGCGCAGCAGGTGCTGGAGGTCATGAAAGGCCCGTTCGATGTCGACAGGCATCAACTGTTTATCAGCGCCAGCGTCGGCATCAGCGTGTTCCCTGGCGATGCTCTGAACGCCGAGCAATTGCTGCGCAATGCCGACTCGGCTTTGTTCAAGGCCAAAAGTTCGGGACGCGAGGGTTATGCCTTGTACACCGAGGAGCTGACGGCCCATGCCCAATACCGGGTTGAGGTGGCCAGCGATCTGCGCCGCGCCCTGGAGCAGCACGAGCTGCGCGTGTACTACCAGCCGGTGCACAACCTTAAAACCAGCCGCCTGATTGGCGTTGAAGCACTGGTGCGCTGGGAGCACCCGCTGCGGGGGCTGTTGTCACCGGGTGAGTTTATCCCGATCGCGGAACGTACCGGGTTGATCGCCGAGATTGACGCCTGGGTGCTGGAACAAGCCTGTTGGCAGATGGTTCAGTGGCAGGCTGCAGGTGTGGAACTGTCGTTTGTGGCGGTGAATATTTCCAGCCGACTGTTTGCCCGTCCCGAGCTGTTTTCGCTGGTTTCAACGGTACTGGCAGACACCGGGCTGGATCCGGCCTTGCTGGAGCTTGAAGTGACCGAAAGTGCGGTGATGGACAACTCGCAAGTGGCCCTGGAGCAGATGCATCGTCTGCGGGTGCTGGGTTTGCGCCTGGCCATCGATGATTTCGGCACCGGTTTTTCATCTTTGCTGCGACTCAAGCGCCTGCCTGTGCAGAAGCTGAAAATCGATCAGGGCTTTGTCGCCGGCTTGCCTGGGGACAATGATGATGTGGCGATCGTGCGAGCGGTTATCGCACTGGGTCAAAGCATGGGCCTGGAGGTGCATGCCGAAGGGATAGAGCAGGTTGAGCAGGCGCAGTTCCTGCTCGACCTTGACTGCAACCTGGGCCAGGGCTACTGGTTTGGGCGTCCGATGCCTGCCAAGGATCTGGACTGGCAGCGGGCGCCGGCAATTCGCCCCTGAACCGGGCTTAGTCCTTTTCTGGCGGCAGGGTCGGCAGCGCGCGCAGTGCGGCTTCGTACCACTCAGTGTTAAAGGCGCGATCTTCTTCGAGGATCGCGTCAATCTCCACGGCCAACACATGGGCCATCATCTGCAGAATATCGTCGCGCTCGTAGCCGACCAGGGTCAGTTTGTTGAACGTGGCTTTGGCAGCAGGCGGGTTGTCGCTTTCAATCTGGTTTTCAATCGCCTGAATCAGGGTGGATTCGGCGAACTCTTCTTCTTCGTTGTCGATATCGGTTGGCTCGCTCATGGGCAGGCTCCTTGGGTAAAGGTTGGCAGTCTAACGGTATTCAGGATGCTGATGCTGCTAGCCAGCCTGATGGCGAAGCTCTATAACAGCTGCTGCCAACCCCAACACGGCCTGGAGGCTTTGTAATGCTCAAGCTTTATGGATTCGCAGTCAGCAACTACTACAACATGGTCAAGCTGGCGCTGCTGGAAAAGGGCGTGCCCTTTGAAGAAGTGCCGTTTTTCGCTGGCAAGACCCCTGAGGCGCTGGCCATCAGCCCCCGCGGCAAAGTCCCGGCACTGGGCGTTGAACAAGGGTTTATCAACGAAACCAGCGTGATCCTGGAATATATCGAGCAAACCCAATCGGGCCTCAGGCTGCTACCAGTGGATCCGTTTGAGCGTGCGCAGGTGTTGGCACTGGCCAAGGAAATCGAGCTGTATATCGAGTTGCCTGCCCGCGCCTGTTACCCCGAGGCGTTTTTCGGCATGCAAGTGCCCGACGCGATCAAGGAAAAGGCCCGCACCGAGCTGCTCGACGGTATCGCCTCCCTGGGCCGTCACAGCAAGTTCGCGCCTTATGTCGCGGGCGAGACCCTGAGCGTGGCGGATATCTACTTCGCCTTCAGCGTTGATCTGGCCTGTGGCGTCGCACACAAGGTGTTTGGTCTCGACCTGCTGGCCGACATGCCGGGGGCCAAGGCATTGCTGGAGCGTCTGCAGCAAAACCCGCACGTGCAGAAAATCGCCGCGGACAAGGACGCCGCCATGCCGCAGTTCCTGGCGTGGATCAGCAGCAAGAAATAACCAGTACACAGGGTGTCGCCCCCTATTGTGGGAGCGAGCCTGCTCGCGAAGGTCTCAAGAACATCGCGTTTATCCAGCAAAACGCGTTATCCATAACACCTTTCGCCAGCAGGCTCGCTCCCACAGGGGCGCCGCTTTGAGGTTTAACGGCTGGCCAGCAGCGCCTTGCCGCGAACTACTGCCGCTTTCACCTGCGCCGGCGCAGTGCCGCCGATGTGATCACGGGCATTGACCGAACCTTCAAGGGTCAGTACGGCAAACACATCGTCTTCGATCTGATCGCTGAACTGACGCAGTTCTTCGAGGCTCATTTCCGCCAGGTCCTTGCCGGTTTCAACGCCGTACTTCACAGCGTGGCCGACGATTTCGTGGCAGTCACGGAACGGCAGGCCACGGCGCACCAGGTAGTCGGCCAGATCGGTCGCGGTGGAGAAACCACGCAGCGCCGCTTCACGCATGATCGCGTGCTTGGGCTTGATCGCCGGGATCATGTCGGCAAAGGCGCGCAGCGAGTCGCGCAAGGTGTCGGCGGCGTCGAACAGGGGTTCCTTGTCTTCCTGGTTATCCTTGTTGTAGGCCAATGGCTGGCCTTTCATCAGGGTCAGCAGGCCCATCAGCGCACCGAATACACGGCCGCTTTTGCCACGTACCAATTCCGGCACGTCGGGGTTTTTCTTTTGCGGCATGATCGAGCTGCCGGTGCAGAAGCGGTCGGGCAGGTCGATAAACTGGAATTGCGCGCTGGTCCATAGCACCAGCTCTTCGGAGAAGCGCGACAAGTGCATCATCGCGATGCTGGCGGCGGCGCAGAATTCGATGGCGAAATCGCGATCGGAGACGTTGTCCAGCGAGTTGCCGCCCACGGCGTCAAAGCCCAGCAGTTGTGCGGTGAATTCGCGGTCGATCGGGTAGGTGGTGCCGGCCAGTGCGGCGCTGCCCAGAGGCATACGGTTGGTGCGTTTGCGGCAGTCGACCAGGCGCTCGTAATCGCGGCTGAGCATCTCGAACCAGGCCAGCATATGGTGACCAAATGTTACCGGCTGTGCGGTCTGCAGGTGGGTAAAGCCGGGCATGATGGTCTCGGCTTCACGCTCTGCCTGTTCCAGCAGGCCTTTTTGCAGGCGGGTGATCTCGGCCAGGATCAGATCGATTTCGTCACGTAGCCACAGGCGGATATCGGTCGCAACCTGGTCATTACGGCTACGGCCGGTGTGCAGTTTTTTGCCGGTCACGCCGATGCGGTCGGTCAGACGCGCCTCGATGTTCATGTGCACGTCTTCCAGATCGATGCGCCAGTCAAACGTACCGGCTTCGATTTCGCTCTGGATGGTTTTGAGGCCGTCGATGATGCTGTCGCGTTCGGCATCGGTCAGCACGCCGACCTTGGCCAGCATCGTGGCGTGAGCCACGGAGCCCATGATGTCATGGCGATAAAGGCGCTGGTCGAAAGTGACGGAGGCGGTGAAACGCGCAACGAAGGCGTCGACGGGTTCACTGAAGCGGCCGCCCCAGGACTGATTGGTCTTGTCGGTGCTCATGGATTCGCTCGTAATCGGCTGAGGGGAGTTACACAAATAGTTACCGCGAATCATAACAGGGTTGCCATTCATGGCGTTGACGCAGCTCGGCAGGTTTTTGTGTGAAGTGCGGTATAAATAAATTTCCGAAAGGAAATGTATCGTTTGAATACTTTCGCCTTGGCAACCGTCTACAGTTGGTCGTATGGATCAGTCATAGCAGGTCTTTGTAGATTGCCAGACGTATCCGGTATTAAATCGAGCAATCGAGGCAGGTGAATATTGCTGTGAGGTTTGCGGCACTTTTTGGCCTTCGCGCTAGTCTTAGCGTGGATCGCCGTGACAGTCGTCACATCACCTGTCTACGCTATCCTTGTGCGAGACTCACGCAGGAATACAGCGCTATATGAATGTCCTGATCGTTGATGACGAAACCCTGGCCCGCGAGCATTTGAGCCATTTGCTCAGCACGCTCGGGGGCTATACGTTGCTGGAGCCTGGCGCCACTAATGGCGAAGAGGCACTTAACCTGATCGAAAGCCTGAAACCGGATGTCGTTTTGCTCGATATCCGCCTGCCAGGCCTCGACGGGTTGCAGGTTGCAGCCAAATTGTGCGAGCGCGAGCTACCGCCTTCGGTGGTGTTTTGCGTGGCGCCTGACGAGTTTTCCGTACAGGCCCTGCAAGAGAGCGGTGTCAGCTATGTGCTCAAGCCGGTCACCGCAGATGCCCTGCGTGCTGCCCTGAAAGAGGCGCACCGGCCCAACCGCATCCAGCTGGCTGCACTCACCCGGCCTGCCGCGCAAACCGGCAGTGGCCCACGCAGTCATATCAGTGCCAGAACCCGAAAAGGCATTGAGCTGATCCCTATCGACCAGGTGATCTACTTTATCGCTGACCACAAATACGTGACATTGCGTCACGCTGGCGGTGAAGTTCTGCTCGACGAGCCGCTCAAGGCACTCGAAGACGAGTTTGGTGAACGCTTTGTGCGTATTCACCGTAATGCACTGGTGGCCCGAGACCGCATCGAGCGCTTGCAACGCACGCCCCTTGGGCATTTCCAGCTGTTCCTGCGCGGCCTGAACGGGGATGCGCTGATTGTGAGCCGCAGGCATGTGGCGGGTGTTCGCAAGATGATGCAGCAACTGTAATTCGTGCTCAAAAGGCGTGGATACGCCGTTTTTGGGCCAGGGAGGCCGAGGACTTTCTGATACAAGTCAAAGCTGTTTTGGCTGAGCTGTTATTATCAGCCGTATCTTTTCAGTACGGATTGATCCATGTCCTCTCGCGAAATCCGCATCGCTACCCGTAAAAGCGCCCTGGCTCTTTGGCAGGCCGAATACGTTAAAGCCCGTTTAGAGCAGGCTCACCCCGGTATTTTGGTGACGCTGGTGCCCATGGTCAGCCGTGGTGACAAGCTGCTGGACTCGCCGCTGTCGAAAATTGGCGGCAAGGGGCTCTTCGTCAAGGAGCTGGAAACAGCCCTGCTCGAAAACGAAGCAGACATCGCCGTGCACTCCATGAAAGACGTACCGATGGACTTCCCTGAAGGCCTGGGTCTGTTTTGCATTTGCGAGCGCGAAGATCCGCGTGACGCCTTCGTTTCCAACACCTATGCCAGCCTCGACGATTTGCCTCAGGGCAGCATTGTCGGCACGTCGAGCCTGCGCCGTCAGGCCCAGTTGCTGACTCGCCGTCCGGACCTGCAAATCCGCTTTCTGCGTGGCAACGTCAATACCCGTCTGGCCAAGCTCGATGCAGGTGAATACGACGCCATTATCCTCGCGGCTGCCGGCCTGATTCGCCTCGGTTTTGAACAGCGCATCACTTCACCTATCAGCATCGAAGACAGCTTGCCAGCCGGTGGCCAAGGCGCAGTGGGTATCGAATGCCGCAGCGCAGATCCCGAAATCCATGCCCTGCTGACGCCTTTGCATCACGCCGATACGGCCGTGCGCGTTACGGCCGAGCGTGCGCTGAACAAGCATCTCAACGGTGGCTGCCAAGTGCCGATTGCCTGTTATGCCGTGCTTGAAGGCGAGCAAATCTGGCTGCGCGGCCTGGTCGGCGAGCCGAGTGGCGGTGTGTTGCTCAGTGCCGACGCCCGTGCGCCGCGTGCACACGCCAGTGAGTTGGGTGTGCAAGTGGCTGAGGCTCTGCTGGCCCAAGGGGCTGGGGATATTCTCAAAGCCGTTTATGGTGAGGCAGGTCACGAGTGACAGGCTGGCGCTTGCTGCTGACCCGGCCAGCCGAGGAATCGGCCGCGCTGGCCGCTGAGCTGGCGGCTGCCGGGATATATAGCAGCAGCTTGCCACTGCTGGCGATCAGCCCGTTGACTATGACTGATGCTCAGCGTGCGCTGATTGCGGGTCTTGACCGGTATTGCGCAGTGATTGTGGTCAGCAAGCCTGCGGCGCGCCTGGGGCTTGAGCTGGTCAGCCAGTACTGGCCGCATGCGCCCCGGCAGAAGTGGTTTAGCGTTGGCGCCGCGACGGCGCAGATTCTCGCCGATTACGGCCTCGATGTTAGCTACCCTCAACGGGGTGATGACAGCGAGGCGCTGCTGGCGATGCCCGAGTTCAAGTCTGCAGTGGGGGGGGATCAGCCCAGCGTGTTGATCCTGCGTGGGGAGGGTGGTCGCGAGTTGCTCGCGGATCGTCTGCGCAGCATTGGCGCGCAGGTCGACTACCTTGAAGTCTACCGCCGCGTACTGCCGTCATACCCGCCTGCAACCCTGTCCCGGCGGGTTGAAGTGGAACGCCTGAACGCGCTGGTGGTCAGCAGTGGGCAGGGTTTTGAACATTTACGGCAGATGGCAGGCGATTCCTGGCCCATGCTTGGGTGCCTGCCGTTGTTTGTTCCAAGCCCGCGGGTTGCTGAGCTGGCTCGCAGCGCCGGGGCGCAACATGTTGTGGATTGTCGTGGTGCAAGCGCCACGGCTTTGCTGGCGGCGCTGCGGGAGCATCCCGCACCTGCTTTCTAATGCAAAGGATGGATTCGTGAGCGAAACAGTCTTGTCCAAAGAACACGTGCAGTCCGCGCCAGAAGCGCCGGCTAAAAAAACCGAACCTGCACCACAGGGTCGAGGCAATGGCCTGGCGGTTTTCGCCCTGTTGCTCGGCGCCGCCGGTGTTGCTGTCGGCGGCTGGGGGGTATGGCAGGTGCGTCAACTGCAAGCTGCCACCGCAGAGCAGCTGAGCGACGTACCGGCCCTGGCCGCGCAAACGCTTTCGATCAAGCAGGGCGAGCAGAAGCTGCTGGCGCGGCTCAACCAACTGCCTTCGGCCAGTGAACTGGATAATCAGCGCCAATTGGTCGTGCAGCTGCAAGGCGATCAGCAGCGCCTGAACCAGCGCCTGGAAACCGTGCTGGGCGAAAGCCGCAAAGACTGGCGCCTGGCCGAGGCCGAGCACTTGTTGCGTCTTGCCACCTTGCGCTTGTCGGCCCTGCAAGACGTCACCAGCGCCCAGGCACTGGTACAGGGCGCGGACGCGATTTTGCGTGAGCAGAACGATCCGGGTTCATTCGCCGCTCGTGAGCAACTGGCCAAAAGCCTGACTGCATTGCGCAGTGTTGAGCAGCCGGACCGCACCGGACTGTTTTTGCAGTTGGCGGCCTTGCGTGATCAAGTGGCGCAACTCAGTGCGCTGGCCCCGGCCTATCAGAACCAGGGTGACTCGCTGGCCAGCCTCACCGCTGATGGCGATGGCGCGAGCCGTTGGTCCCGGTGGTGGGAGGAGATCTCGCACTACATCCGCATCGACTTCAATGCCGACAAAAATGTGCGCCCCCTGTTGGCTGGCCAAAGCCTGACCCAGGTTCGCCTGGCCTTGAGCCTGGCGCTGGAGCAAGCCCAGTGGGCGGCGCTCAATGGCCAGGAGTCGGTTTACACCCAGGCCCTGGCGCAGGCGCAAGATGTGCTCAAGGGCAACTTCAATGCGGATAACCCGCAGAGCAAAAAAATCCTCGAGCAAGTGATTGAACTCGGCAAGCAGCCGGTTACGGTAAAAACCCCGGACCTTGCGGCTGCCTTGAGCGCGGTACAGGCCTACCTTGAGCGTCGGCATGTGCGTGCGCAAGAGCCGGTCAAAGCGGCTGCCAGCCCGGCGCAGGAGGCACTTCCATGAAGCGCTTCTACGTGATTGTGTTCTTGTTGATTGCAGCTGCGGCCTGCATCGGCCTGGCAATTGCTGAAGATGCGGGCTATGTGCTGATCGCCTATAAAAATTTCCGTTACGAATCCAGTGTCTGGGCAACGCTCGCGCTGCTGGCCGTCCTGTGGCTGCTGGTGTGGGGAGTCAAGCTGCTGGTGGAGCTGGTGACGGCTTCTACAGGGCTGGTCAACCCGTGGTCGCGGCGCAACCGCAGCCGTCGAGTGCAGATCGCCATCGAGCAAGGCCAGATGGACCTTGCCGAGGGCCGCTGGGCCAGCGCACAGAAGCATCTGGCCCGTGCCGCCGAAGCCGAGCCGCAGCCATTGCTCTACTACCTGGGGGCTGCACGAGCGGCCAACGAGCAGGGGCACTACGAAGAAAGCGACAACCTGCTGGAGCGAGCGCTGGAACGCCAGCCTCAGGCCGAACTGGCCATTGCCCTGAGCCATGCCCAGTTGCAGGTGGACCGTGCTGACACCGAGGGCGCGCTGGTGACCTTGCAGGCCATGCACGAGCGCCATCCACACAATGTTCAGGTGTTGCGCCAGCTGCAGCGTCTGCACCAGCAGCGTGGCGACTGGACGGCGTTGATCCGCCTGTTGCCAGAGCTGCGCAAGGACAAGGTATTGCCGCCCAAGGAGCTGGCCGAGCTGGAGCGACGGGCCTGGGGGCAGAATCTGAGCCTGGCGGCCCAGCGTGAAAGCGAAGGCGAGGCGGGGTTGCAGTCACTTCAACGCGCCTGGCAACAGCTTACCTCGGCCCAGCGCCAGGAGCCCGCGCTCGTGCTGGCCTATGCCGAGCAATTGCGCCAGCTGGGCGCGCAAACTGAAGCCGAAGAAGTCTTGCGCGGGGCGCTCAAGCGCAGTTATGACAGCCATCTTGTGCGCCTCTATGGCTTGCTGCGCGGCAGTGACCCGGTGAAGCAGTTGCAGGCCGCCGAAGGCTGGCTCAAGAGCCATCCCGGCGATGCCAGCCTGCTGTTGACCCTGGGTCGCCTGTGCCTGCAAAACAGCTTGTGGGGCAAAGCGCGGGATTACCTTGAAAGCAGCCTCAAGGTGGAGCGCAACCCCGAAACCTGTGCCGAGCTGGCGCGACTGCTGGCCCAGTTGGGAGATACCGGGCGCAGTAATCAGCTTTTTCAGGAAGGGCTGAATTTGCTGGATGAGCGTTTGCTCGCATCCCCCTTGCCAGTCACTGCCACGACCCTGTGAAGAGGTCAGCCTGGCGTGTGTTTCGGCACACGTGGGGCTGCCTGCAGTATTGAGCGAGCGAGGGGCAATCTGCCTTTTCCTACATGATTTGTTCTAAAGGCTTAGTGTTTCTGTTGGGGTTTCCTTGGTTTCTTCGAGAACTATCCGCTTAGGGTCACCTTGAAAGGGCTAATGGCTTTCATCTACCGTAACCCACTGTCTCTTTTGTCATGGAAAAGCCATGTTCTTGGCAGCTTCACGTTTTATTTTCTTTTTAGCCTTTGTAGTAGGCGCCTTGGTAATGGGCGGCACTTTTTATCTCGAGTACGGGCCCGGGCTCAAGCCTTGTTCGCTATGTCAGGTTCAGCGTTTTTTCTTGCTGGATTTCTGCCTCGTCAACCTGGTGGCTTTTGCCCATGGCCCCAAAGGTTTTGGCATGTTGTGTTACTCCCTTGCCTCCATGTTGTTCGCGCTGGGTGGCGCGGCGAGTGCCTTGAGGCAGGTATGGCTGCAAGAGCTGGCGCCAGATCAACTGATGCTCTGTCAGCCAGAGCTGGCCTGCATCTGGCGCGACATGTCGCCGAGTGAAATCATTTCGATGATTTATCGTGGCAGTGAGGACTGCACACATATTCACTGGACCATCTTTGACTTGAGCATTCCCGAGTTGAGCTTGCTGGCCTTTATCGGGCTGCTTGTTCTTGCCATCTTTCAGATCAGTCGCTCGATTGCCAGGGACAAATTACCCCGTGACTGCGACGTGAAGTAGCACTTGGGATTAAACACTTGTATGAATTTTCTCTCGTGGGTACCTTGAAGCAGTTGGCAAGCGGGCATAATCTGGCCCGCACGTATCACGGAGTTATGCCGCCCAATGCCCGTGCAATCGTGCAGGTTTTGGTTCACACAGGCCTGGCTGATGTCGGGTGGCATGGGCCCACAAGGGAAGAGAGATCATCATGCTCGAAAGATGCGAGAGTGCTCAGGAACGATTCAACGGCGTCCACCAACTGGTAGACCGCTGGTTGCTTGAGCGCCGTAAACTTGTGAAGGCTTATGCGGCTCTGCTGGAGCAGCAAAACAATCCCAAACGCGGGCCTCAAAAAGAGTTTTGCCAGCTGCTGGTCGATTATGTGTCCGCAGGCCATTTCGAGATTTACGAGCAGCTGAATCAGGAGGCCAAGGCCTTCAATGACGAGCGCGGGCTTGCCCTGGCAGAGACCATCTATCCGCGTATCAACGTGATTACGGAGGCTGCCCTGGCTTTCAACGATCATTGTGATGGTAAGGCCCATCGCCCTGACTGTGACAAGCTGGCAGAAGAGATCAAGGTTTTGGGCGCTCTGCTTGATGAGCGTTTTGAGCTTGAAGACTGCTTGATCGAAGTGCTGCACAGCGCGCACAAGCAGAAGGAAGCCGCTCAGGCTTAAGCAACAATCCATTTAAAAAACGGTGCGCAATGGCGCGCCGTTTTTTATTTCCGGGACGGTTACTTTCGGGTAGCGAACAGTTCGATTTCAAACACCAGTGGTGTATTGGGGGCAATCAGATCCCCGGCCCCCTGGGTGCCGTAAGCTTGGCTTGAAGGTATCGCCAGCCGCCATTTCGCACCCACCGGCATCTGTACCAATGCACTGCGCCAGCCGGCGATAACGCTGCCCAGGCGAAACCATTGTGGTTGGGTGCTGTGGTCGAACACGGTGCCATCGGGCAGTAGGCCCACATAGCTCACATACACCGAATCCTGTGGGCCGGGCTTGGCGCCTTTGCCGGGTTTTAGTTCGGTCAGGATGATGCCGTCGGCCAGCTCGCGAGCCTGGGGTTGCTGTTTTTCGACCAGCAAAAAAACTTCTTCAGCGCTCAGGGCGGCGTTGATGCCTGACGAGGCCTGCCCGGGATCTGTTTGAGCCTGATGCTGCGCCAGAATCTGGCCGATGCGCTCATCTGTCAGGGCCAGCGGTTTGCCTTGGTAGGCGGTGTGCAGGCCCTCGATCAGTGCCTGGATCTGTAGCTCGGGGACTTCCTGGCGCAAGCGTTCGCCCAGGCTGGCGCCCATGCTGTAGGCCAGATCGCGGGCGTCGTCGGGGGAGGGAGAGGGGGCTGCGTCAGCCACAGGCGCAAGGCACAACAACATCCAAAACATGTAACGCGGCATGGTGGTTCTCCGGCGTGATGTGCGAGCGATTATGCCAGCGCCCGAGCGGCGCCGATGTTTTAATTCGAAGGGGCTAAAAGACGTTTGGGCACTCTTTGAATTTAGCTGGCTTGGCCGTTAAAGATTGATCCAGCACAAGTTTTTCGACGTCATGCAACGTGCAGCTATCCTTAGTGTCAACATGCCCTAGCGGCGGTAGTTGCAGAGGTCTAGTATGAGCCGCACTCACTTCAGCCAGGAGGTAAACCATGTCGGCCAATAAGAAGCCCGTAAATACGCCGTTGCACTTGCTCCAACAGCTCTCAGGCAGTCTGCTTGAGCATTTGGAAAACGCTTGCTCCCAAGCGTTGGCTGATGCTGAGAAACTGCTCGCCAAGCTTGAAAAGCAGCGCGGTAAAGCGCAGGAAAAACTGCACAAGTCACGTGCAAAACTGCAAGACGCCGCCAACGCCGGAAAATCCAAGGCTCAGGCCAAGGCCAAGTCTGGGGTCAAAGAGCTCGAGCAACTGCTCGACTCACTCAAAGACCGTCAAAGCGAAACGCGCACTTATATTCTGCAACTCAAACGTGATGCTCAAGAAAGCCTGAAGTTGGCCCAAGGTATCGGTCGAGTCAAAGAGGCTGTTGGCAAGGCTTTGTCGAGTCGCGATGCCAAGCCTGCAGCGGCAGCGAAAAAACCGGCTGCCAAAGGGGTTGCCAAGGCTCCGGCCAAAGCTCCGGCCAAAGCAGCCGCCAAGCCTGCCGGCAAAGTAGCGGCGGCTAAGCCTGCGACCAAGCCAGTTGCTGCAAAAACCGTAGCGGCCAAGCCGGCAGTGTCCAAAACGGCTGCGGCAAAACCGACCGCCAAACCCGCAGTAGCCAAACCAGTACCAGCAAAAGCCCCGGTAAAAGCGGCGGCCAAACCTGCTGCTAAACCTGCAGCGGCCAAACCTGCCGCTAAAACCGCAGCGGCCAAGCCCGCAACGGCCAAGCCTGCGGCAAAACCCGCAACGGCCAAACCTGCAGCGGCCAAGCCTGCGGCAAAACCCGCAGCGGCTAAACCTGCAGCAGCCAAGCCTGCCGCAAGAAGGCCAGCAGCTGCCAAACCGGCCACGGCTCCGGCCAAGCCCGCCGTGACGTCCGCCGCCGCGGCACCCGCTACAACCCCGGCGTCAACTCCGGTAACCGCTACAAACTCGGCTACGACCCCAGCCAGCGCTTCTTAAGCGCGATTGATTGCGACGCGCAGCGTATGCAGCGCGTCGCAATCAGGGTGACCGGCATCGACCGTCATCTTCTGCAGCCAGGCGCAGGTATCCTGCGATTGCGTTTTCGACCAGCCATGAGTCACGGATTCCAGGCGCCGCAACAACATCCGTTCGGCCTCCAGCTCCAATGCCTTGACCTGCACGCGCAGCGTCGCCAGTGCATCGTCGTGCGCGGCTGCTTCGCGCCAGCGTGTTCGCAGTTGTCGTAACGGCTGAACCACTTCGTTCTGCCAGGGTCCGGCACAGGCATTCAGTTGCCCAAGGCGCGCCTTGTCGAAGGCCACGCCGCGCTCCTCAAGCCAGGCTGCACACAGCAGCACACACACATCCACACCCTGGTCCTGCAATTGCAGGCAGGCCTGCTCCACCCCAGGTCGGGCATAGAGGTTCAAACAGTAATTCCACAGGTCAGTCTGCATAGTGCAATTCGCGCCAGTTGAGAGGGAAGCTGGTAGACTCCGCCGCCATTATGATCCGACTTCAGAACCTGACTTTACAGCGTGGCCCGCAACGTCTGCTAGAAGACGCCGAGCTGACCCTGCACGCCGGCCACAAAGCCGGTCTGGTCGGCGCCAATGGCGCCGGTAAATCCACTTTGTTCGCCTTGCTGCTGGGTGAGTTGACGCCTGATTCCGGGGATTGTCTGCTCCCGGCCGACTGGCGGATCGCCCATATGCGCCAGGAAATCGACACCCTCGACCGCATTGCGATCGACTATGTGCTCGATGGCGACCAGCGATTGCGCCAGGTGCAAGCTGATCTTGCCAGGGCCGAAGCTGACGAGGACGGTGCTGCGCAAGCGCGCCTGCACTCCGAGCTGGACAGCGCCGACGGCTACACCGCCGATGCACGGGCGCGCAAAATGCTCGCCGGACTGGGCTTTACCAACGAACAGATGGATCGCCCGGTTGCCGATTTTTCCGGTGGCTGGCGGATGCGCCTGAACCTGGCTCAGGCCCTGATGTGCCCGTCGGATCTGTTGTTGCTCGATGAACCGACCAACCACCTGGATCTCGACGCCATTCTCTGGCTTGAAGACTTCCTCAAGAATTACCCTGGCACCTTGCTGCTGATCTCTCACGATCGGGACTTCCTGGATGCCGTGGTCGACAACATTGCCCACGTCGATCAACGCAAAATCACCCTCTATCGCGGTGGTTACAGCGCATTTGAGCGTGCCCGTGCCGAACGTCTGGCCCAGCAGCAACAGGCCTACGAAAAGCAACAGGCGCAACGTGCGCATATGGAAAGCTATATCGCCCGCTTCAAGGCCCAGGCCACCAAGGCCCGTCAGGCGCAGAGCCGGATCAAGGCCCTTGAGCGTATGGAAGAGCTGAGCGCGGCCCATGTGGATTCGCCGTTCGACTTCGTGTTCCGCGAAGCGGTCAAGCTCTCCAGCCCGTTGCTCGACTTGTCCGATGCGCGCCTGGGTTATGGCGACAAAACCATCCTCGAGAAGGTCAAGCTGCAACTGGTTCCGGGCGCCCGTATTGGCTTGCTCGGGCCAAACGGCGCGGGTAAGTCGACCCTGATCAAAAACCTCGCAGGCGAGTTGGAGCCACTGTCGGGTCGGTTGGCCCGTGGCGAGAATCTGGTGGTTGGCTATTTTGCCCAACATCAGCTCGACTCACTGGATTCCAAGGCCAGCCCGTTGCTGCATATGCAGCGTCTGGCGCCGACCGAGCGCGAACAGACCCTGCGCGACTTCCTCGGTGGTTTCGACTTCCGGGGTGCGCGGATCGACGAGCCGGTACTGAACTTCTCCGGTGGCGAAAAAGCCCGCCTGGCGCTGGCATTGATAGCCTGGGGCCGCCCGAATCTGTTGCTGCTCGACGAACCGACCAACCACCTCGATCTGGAAATGCGTCTGGCGCTGACCATGGCTCTGCAAGAGTTCAGCGGCGCGGTGCTGGTGGTGTCCCACGATCGCCATCTGCTCAAGAGCACTACGGATGAGTTCCTGCTGGTTGCCGATGGCAAGGTTCAGGAATTTGACGGCGACCTCGAAGACTACGCGCGCTGGCTGGCCGACTACCGTTTGCGCAATGCGCCGGTCAGCACCACGCTGGTCAACCCTGACAAGACCGATAAAAAGGCTCAACGTCAGGCCGCTGCAGCGTTGCGTCAGCAGCTGGCACCGCATAAACGCGAAGCTGACAAGCTTGAGAGCGAGCTGGGCAAGGTCAACGAAAAGCTGGCGAAAATCGAAACCAGCCTGGGCGACAGTGCCGTTTACGAAGCTGCGCGCAAAGATGAATTGCGTGATCTGCTGGCGGAACAGGCCAAGCTCAAAGTGCTCGAAAGCCAGCTGGAAGAGCGGTGGATGGAAGCGCTGGAATTGCTTGAGTCCATGCAAGCAGAACTGGAAGCCCTGTCCTGATGGAAGCCCTGCACTTGCCAGTGCCCGCCGAACTGATCGCACCGCTGTGGATCGGTGTGCAGATTTTGCTGATTCTGTTGGCGGGTTACTTCTCCCAACGTGTCGTGGCGCGCTTCCTGACGCGGCTGGGCGAGCGTTATCCGTTCCCGCCACAGCTGATGATGCCGCTGCGCGGCGGTTTGCGCTGGTTCATCATGGGCAGTGCGGTGATCGTCGTGCTGGAACGTCTGGGGGTTTCGGCCACCGTGTTGTGGACGGCGCTGTCGGGCTTTGTGGCGGTGGCGGCGATTGCCTTCTTCGCCATGTGGAGCGTGCTTTCCAATCTGCTGTGTGCAGTGTTGATCTTTACTGTGGGGCCGTTTCGCATTGGCGACGTGGTGGAGTTGCTCGACACGCTGGACAAGCCCGGCGTCAAAGGTCGTGTGGTGGCCATCAATCTGCTTTACACCACGCTGATCGAGCCCGCTGAATCGGGCAGTGGTAGCAGCATGGTGCAAGTCCCCAACAGTCTGTTCTTCCAGCGCTCGGTACGCCGCTGGCGAGAAAGCGACCTGTAACGCTCCCGCAGAGTCAAAACTACCCTCAGAAATTTGTGGTCAATTTTCAACCAACGCATTAGCTTAAGGGACTTGTTACAGATCTTGTCCGAGGTGTGCGATGTCGTTGGAAACGTGGTTGGCCTTTTTTGCTGCCTGTTGGGTGATCAGCCTGTCCCCCGGCGCTGGCGCGATTGCTTCGATGTCGTGCGGTCTGCAGTATGGTTTCTGGCGCGGTTACTGGAATGCCCTGGGCCTGCAACTGGGCCTGGCGTTGCAAATCGCCATTGTCGCAGCCGGTGTCGGCGCCATCCTTGCAGCCTCGTCTACCGCTTTCTATGCCATCAAATGGTTCGGCGTGGCTTACCTTGTTTACCTCGCCGTCAAACAGTGGCGTGCCCTGCCGGCTGATCTGAGCGATGACGCCGCCGTGCGTCCCATCGGCAAGCCGCTGGCTCTCGTATTTCGCGGCTTTCTGGTCAACGTCAGCAACCCCAAGGCGCTGGTGTTCATGCTCGCGGTGCTGCCGCAGTTCGTAAACCCGGCAGCGCCGCTGGTGTCCCAATACCTGACGTTGGGCGTGACCATGATCTGCGTCGACCTGATCGTCATGGCCGGTTACACAGGGTTGGCGTCCAAGGTCCTGCGTCTGCTGCGTACGCCGCAACAACAGCGCCGGATGAACCGCACCTTTGCCGGTCTGTTTGTTGGCGCGGCGGGTTTTCTGGCGACGTTGCATCGCGCTACAAACTGAAATCTGTGCAAAAAGCGCATAAGTCATATGCGCGCCCTGGCGTTGTTGCGAGGTATCGGTCTTTTTAGACTTTTACCCTCCGTTGCATCATTCCAAACCAGAGGTTCATATGACTTTTACAATGCCCAAACTACTGTCCTCATTGCTCGCCTGTCTGAGTCTGGCGGCAACTTCAGCCATCGCGGCTGAGCCTGCCGTCAATCCCAACCCCACTATCCGTGCCATGTCTGGCGCTGTTCCGATTGATCGTCTTGACCCGGCCTCTACGGCTTTACTGGTGATTGATTTTCAGCAGGAGTACTTCACCGGCCGGTTGCCGATCCCGGACGGCCAGAAGGCACTCAACAAGGCTCGCGAGCTTATTGCATTCGCGGACAAGGCCAGGATTCCGGTTTATCAGATTCAGCATATCGCCCCGGCGGGCTCAGCGGTTTTTGCGCTGGACGGCGAAGGTGTGAAATTCCACCCGCAGATGCTGCCTCGCGCGGGTGATACGGTGTTGCAAAAAACCACCGTGAGCGTTTTTGGCAGCACTGAACTGGACCGCCTGCTGAAGGAAAAAGGCATCAAGACGGTAATTATTGCCGGCCTGATGACCCATGCCTGCGTGGCCGGCGGCGCTCGGGACGCTGCGCCGCTGGGGTACCAGGTCGTGGTAGCATCTGATGCTTCCGCTACCCGCAGTATTACCCGGGCAGACGGCTCGAGCATTGATGCAAATAGCCTGCACCGCGCAGCCCTGGCTTCAGTCGAAGACACCTTTGGCGACGTCATGACTACGGCGCAGATCGTTAAATTGCCTCTAAAGTGAAGCTCAATCGATGAATCAGTTGCTGGCCATGCGGGCGTTTTGCTGCATCGTCGAGAATCGTGGATTTTCGGCAGCAGCCGAGCAATGGGAAACCACGTCTTCGACATTGTCCCGGCATTTACAGCATCTGGAGGCACAACTCGGTGTGCGGTTGATCAACCGCACAACCCGGCACTTGAGCCTGACTGAGGCAGGGGAGCGCTATCACGCGGCCTGCCTCGACATTTTGCAGCGGCTCGACCAAGCGGCGTTGGCTGTTGCCGACGATGGCAGCGAACCGTCAGGGACTCTGCGTATCAGCGTGCCTTTGGTGATCGGGACGCTGGAGTTGGGCAATTGGTTGCCCGGGTTCCAGCAACGCTACCCCAAGATCCGGGTAGACCTGTCCTGCGAGGACCGTTTTGTTGATCTGGTGGCTGAGCGCTTCGACCTTGCACTGCGCATCAGCGGCCCCCTGGAAGACTCCTCGCTGGTGGCCAAGAAACTGACCGTATCCGATCTGATTCTGGTGGCTGCACCCGGTTATGTCAGTCGCCAAGGCTTGCCACGCCAGGTCGACGAGCTGGCTACCCATCAGTTACTCGGTTTTACGGGGAGCAATGAGTGGCGGTTGAATTCGGCGCGGGCTGATACCGTGGTGGTGGCGCTCAACGGACGTTTCAAAACCGACACCATTACCTCCCTCCACAGCGCCGCGTTGGCCGGTCTGGGCATTGCCGCGTTCACACGGGCGACGGTGCAACAGAACTTGCAAAGCGGCCAGTTGGTACAGATTCTTCCCGACTACAACGCAGGCCAGCGTCATTACTTTGCCCTCTATCCGCACGCCCGCCTTCTGGCCCCCAAAGTGCGTGTTTTTGTCGAGTTCATGGCTCAGCATTACACGTCGGTCTGATCTCAGCTGTTGAGCGACAACTGGCTTGTGCTCAGGGCTCAGCGCAGAATCACCGCAGCTTCATCCTCGGGTAGTCTGTTGAGTGGTGCTGGCGCGCTCTTTGGCGGCTGAGGTGCAATGCCTGTCAGTTGCTCTTGTAGTTGCCGTACCACGTCCTCGCCAAGGGTTGCGGCTACGTCGCGTATAACCTGGGGCCGGTTAAGGGACACTCTGAGATCGTGGCGGTTTGTCAGTTTGATGTCCTCCCCTTTACCCATGGCAGTGAATGCTGAGGTGACCTCAAGGGTACGGGTGTTGATCAGGCTGAAGTCAGCAACCAGCGTCAACCCCAGTATCGCCGAATAACTCCTGGTATTGGCCAGTGCGTTGAGGTCCCGGGTGAAATCAATGTCAGACACCGTGCCAAACAGAACGTAGTCGGCGCCTTTGAAATGACCGGCCTTTATGCGCTTGATGACGTCATAAACATCCGTTTTGTCGCTGGCTTTGTAAGGCGTGGCCTGCACCAGTCGGAACAACCCGGATTTGAGAATCTTTCCTTTGATATCGCCACTGAAATTGCGCAACTCGTTTTGCTGGATGTAGCTGTTGCGGTTCTCGTACGTTTGGTAGCTCGCCGAGCCATTGGCGTTGTACGGGCCGGACTGAAAACGGTTACGTGCAGTGGTTGACTGGACGTATTGCTGTACGCGGGTCTCATAAGCCAGGTCGGTCACGGCTATTTTGGGGGCAGCTTGAACTTCCCAGATACAGAGCAGGCTGATAACGCATATCCAGATACGCATCGCTTAGCGCTCCGTTGTTTTGCGGATTTCTTTGTCGTCCATCCATTCCGCCAGGCCGCTTTCGAGATCGACCAGTTGCAGGTTGAATGTGTAGAAAACATCTTTGAAGTCCTTGCTGCGCTTCACAATCGAGGTAATGGAGCCTTCGAGGCGGTATTTGGCTGCGATCATGTTACCGGTCTTGCTGATCGTCGTTTTTTTGTACAAGCCGCTTTGGTTTTGCAACTGAAGTTGGTCGACCTGGCTTTGCATGTCGGTGTTGTCGCTCGCAAAACGAACGGTGCCAGTTTTCATCAGTTGGGTTTTTATCGACGTTGTTATCTGGCGGGTGTCGATGTACTCGCTGGTTTTGTTTTTCACATCGTAGACCTGCACCACCGGTCTTCCCTGAAGAATGCCGGACTGCGCAAGGGAGCGTGTCATGCTTTCGGCGATCATCTGCAGGTCAGTCGAGCCAAATTCATTGGTGATCAGTTCCACAGCCTTGGTGTCGCCATAAGCTATGTTTTTGCCGCCGATGACTGGCGAAGTGTTGGAACACCCGCTGATCAGAATCAGCATAAGGGCGAGTAATGAAGTGCGTGCAAGCATGGAATAGCTCTCCAGGAGTGACAAAAGTTATGGGTTCAGGGCGTTTTCACTTCCAAACGGAAATCCCTGGCCTGGGGCACTGGTGCAATAGCAGGAATAAAAGTGTTTTGTTTGGCGTACAGGGTGATGGTTTTCCAGCCTTCTTCATTGGCAACGGGAAAACCGTCCTTGCCCAGCCAGGTAAAGCGGTAATAAACCATTCGGTTGTGGCGGCTGGTGTTGGTCATCTGGGCGTTTACGGTCATGAAGCCATTTACACGCGCTACGCGGATCGCTCCGGCAGAGATATGTTTGAACTTGCCCATGACCGTAATCTTGCTTGCTGCACTGTTGGGTTGTGGAGGTGACGGTGTGGCGCAGCCGATCAGTAAAAACAGCGCCAGAGCGCCCGAGAGCAAATATCGCATCGTGGGTTCCTCAGGGTTTTTGTCGGCTTATGAAAGCCAGCGGGGGGGTGACGGGTGTAGTACTGCCAGCGGCGGCATGGTGGAAAACGCGATTACCGATCGTGCGTATCGTGATGACCTGATAGCCGCGTTCGGCCCTTATGCGTATCGGCGTACTGCCCGGGATGTCGGGCAGACTAATTTGATGCTCACCACGGTTGAGGCGTAAACGCACCACATATGTGTTGTCTGCCAGGGTGCGCCAGGTGCGCGTATCCGCGTCTTCCAGAACAGTCGAAGCAACTCCCAGAAGCAGGCCGGCCAGCGGGTTGTCGTCATTGAGTTGTTTTTGTGCGACGCCTCGAGTGACAGCCCGCGCGCTGCTACGCAGGAGGATCCACGGCAGTTCATCGCGCAGGGCGCGACGCGACATGGTCGTGGTGGTGTTAAGCAAGGTGAGGGGATGAAGCTGGCCGTTGACGACGACATGGGTGAGGGGCGTATTGGGGGTGTAAGGCCTGATCACCGGAAATGACAGCGGCGTAATGACGAGGTTGTTGCTGATGGTTAATGGCAGTGGGAGACGTATTGAGTCTCGCGCCGGTGCAAAGCCATTTTGCAGCACTATCAGAACTTCGCTTTCATCGCTGCGGGCCTCTGGTTTGTCCAGGTTCAGCAGGTTTTGCTCGATCAGAGGTGTGTTGGGTCGCAGTTCTGCGGCCTTTCGATAGCCTGGTGCGGCAAGGCTTCGTTCTCCCAAAGCCTCGTAAACAAAGCCCGCCAAATAATGACTAAAGGCGCTCTGATAACTATTTTTCAGCTCCAGTACGTCGGGTGCATCAAGACTTTCCAGCGGGTAGCCACGCAGATCCTTGAGCCGGGCCCGTACTCCCCTGCGTTCTGCTTCCTGCTCACGTTTCAAGTATTCCTTGTCCCGAAGTTCAGTGATCAGGGCTTCGCGTTCATGGGTTTTTTTGATTTCCGTGCGGGCACCTTCGAAATCGTTAAGGTTCAACAGATTCAGAGCCATTTGCGTACTCAACCAGACTTTCTCGTAGTCATGGCCTTCATAGCGGCGGACTTTGTCGTTGACCAGAAAACTGGAGAACTGTGCGAGGTACCTGGCGGTATCGAGCCTGACCGACTCCTCCCAGGCATATATCAATTTGTCAGCGTTGCGCCATGCCTTCTGGCTTGCAGCAAGGTCGCCCTTTGCGCGCAATAACTCGCCTTTTTCCAGGTAGTAGAGAAGGTCTTTGTTCTGGCTGCTGTTGTTTTGTTCGAGCAGGACCAGTGCGCCATCGACATTGCCAGCCGACAACTGCTGGTTGGTGGCTTGCAGTTCGCTGTCATAACTACGAAATACCGAGCATCCAGTCAGTAAGGTGAGCACGCTCAAAATGAGAGCGTTAAGGGCGCGAGCGGTCATGGGTATGAGTGTCCCCGGGCGTCTAAACCATAAATACTTGTCGATACCGCAGAGACCGGGCCCGAGTACGGGTGATCAGTTGTGGTGAAGGATCGGTATTTTTAGCAGCGTCGGCGGAGGGGAAGTAGCCTTAATCAGGGCGTGATGGCTGTGTTTAATCACTTTGGGAAATTGCCTACATTTGTGGCGATAGTTAACCCACAAGCACTTGCAATAAAGGGGCTATTAATCTCCAAGGCTCGCTATGTTTAGCCAGTTCAATCGCAGAATTGCAATTCGCTGATTTACGGCGCGATCGCATACGAGGGCCTTGAGTCGGCGGCCAGTAACGGTAAACAATATGTTACTTCTCATTTCCATCCGGATTGATCGATGACCTCCCGCTCGCGTTTTTTGGCATGGCTATTGTTGCCCGTGCTCGCGTTGTGCAGCCTTGTTGCCTCTGCCAACACCCCGGAAGGCGCCTCACAAGCGCTGCACCTGATTGACTACATTGGTGCTGACTATCCGCCTACAGTTGAAAACGGCAAGGTTATTGATGAGACCGAATACCGCGAGCAACTCGAGTTTCTGGCCGTGCTCAAAGGCCTGCTCGCGGACTTGCCGCAACGCCCTGAGCGTGAGGAGCTGCTGCAAGGCGTGAACGCCCTGCAAAGCGCCATCGAACAGCGTGTAGACGGCACCGCCGTTGCGCATGAAGCACGTCAGTTGGGTGCCAAACTGGCGGTGGCCTACGAGGTCAGCCAGGCCCCCGCCATTACCCCTGACCCTACCCGTGGCGCACCCTTGTATGCCCAGCATTGCTCGGTGTGCCACGGTGAAACCGGCGCCGGTGACGGCCCTGCCAGTGTCGGTATGACGCCGCCGCCTGCGAACCTGCGTGACGCGCAGCGCCTGGACCGGCTGAGCCTCTACGCGATCTATAACACCCTTGGCCTGGGGGTTGAAGGCACCGATATGCCTTCGTTTGCTGATCAGCTGGACGAGCGTCAGCGCTGGGACCTGGCCACCTACATCGCCGGGCTGAGTGCCGACCCGAGTGCCAGCAAGGCAGACAAAACCTACAACCTGGCGGACCTTGCCCGTCAAACCCCGAATGAAGTGCTGGCGGCTGAAGGCCCCGAGGCGACCGCAACGTTCCGTGCCCAGCGGGCGCAGCCGCCGCAAGTCAAACGCGGCCCGGCGCAGCTGCTCGACTACACCAGCGCCACCCTGGATAAAAGCCTTGCGGCTTACCGCGCCGGTGACCGTGAGCAAGCCTACGACCTGTCGGTGGCGGCTTATCTGGAAGGTTTTGAACTCGTTGAAAGCTCGCTGGATAACGTTGACGCCAATGTGCGCAAAAACACTGAAAAAGCCCTGATGGCCTATCGGCAATCGCTGCAGGACGGCTTGCCGATCGAGCAGGTCGAGCAGCGACTGGAAGCGGCCAAAGTCTTGCTCAAGGAATCTGCCGGGCTGCTGGGCAGCGATGGCCTGAGCTGGACTTTGAGCTATATCTCCGGCCTGCTGATTTTGCTGCGTGAAGGCCTGGAAGCAATTCTGGTGCTGGCCGCGATCCTGGCTTTCCTGCGCAATACCGGCCAGCAATCGGCGGTGCGCAGTGTCAACGTCGGCTGGGGTCTGGCCCTGGTGGCCGGGCTGGCGACCTGGGCGCTGGCGGCCTATGTGATTGACGTCAGCGGTGCCCAGCGTGAACTGCTGGAAGGTTGTACTGCGTTGTTCGCCAGCGTCATGGTGCTGTGGCTGGGGGTATGGATGCACGACCGTCGTCACGCCGCCGCGTGGCAGGATTACATCAAAAGCAGCCTGGTCAGCGGTGGCGGTCGTTTTGGCTTCGCGATACTGGCGTTCTTTTCGGTGTACCGCGAACTTTTCGAAGTGATCCTGTTCTACGAAACCCTGTGGCTGCAAGCCGGCCCGGCGGGCCACAACGCGGTACTGGCGGGCGGCGCCACGGCACTGGTCTTGCTGATGGGCCTGGCGTGGATCATCCTGCGTGGCTCGGCCAAATTGCCATTGGCGCTGTTTTTCAGCATCAACGCGGCTTTGCTCTGCGCCCTGTCGGTGGTATTCGCCGGGCATGGCGTGAAAGCGCTGCAAGAGGCGGGCATCTTTGGCACGCGGCCTGTCGCGTTCTTCGACTTCGACTGGCTGGGTATTCATGCAGATGCGTACTCGCTGAGTGCGCAGGCCGTAGCCATTTTGGCAATTATCGTGTTGTACGGCCGTAGCAAACTGGCGGAAAAGCGTCGGGTGCAGGCTTCTTAAATCCTTATACACCTCCCCTCAGTGGGAGCGGCAACACTCAGGAGCAATTCTCTATGCGTGTCTGGATCGACGCAGACGCCTGCCCCAAGGCGGCAAAGGATCAGGTCATCAAGTTCGCTCTCAAGCGTCAGTTTGAGGTGGTGCTGGTGGCAGGGCAGAGCCAGATCAAACCGACCTACGCCCTGGTCAAACTGATTGTGGTGCCCAGCGGCCCGGATGCGGCGGATGATTATCTGGTGGAGCACGCCGTGCCCGGCGAACTGGTGATTTGCAGCGATGTGCCGTTGGCCGACCGGCTGGTCAAAAAGGGCGTTGCCGCGCTGGACCCGCGCGGCAAGGAGTTTGACCCGCAAAACATGGGCGAGCGCCTGGCGGTGCGTAATCTGTTTACCGATCTGCGCGAGCAAGGCCAGGTCAGCGGCGGGCAGGGTGCCTATGGCGAACGCGACAAGCAGGCGTTCGCCAATGCCCTGGACCGTATCCTGACCCGGCTGGCACGGGGTTGATCAGTTTTTTTGCGTCAGCTCAAGCACGCGGTCAACCATCTTGTTGATCCCTGACGCTGCTTCGCTGATGGATTTGGCGAGCATATAGGCCGGGGTGCTGACCAGCTTGCGGGCCTTGTCCTCGACAATTTCCGACACTTCACACTCTTGGTGGGTGCCACCCATTTTGGTGACGGCTGCAGCGGTATCTGCGTCGGTGCCGATGGTGCAGATCACGCCTGGGCCATAAATCTTGGCGGCAATGGCAGGTGAGATGCACATCAGGCCAATCGGTTTGCCAGCTTCGGCAAAGGCTTCGGCCAGGCTCAGCACATCAGCCTGAACCGAGCACGCAGCACCATCGGTGGCAAAGCTGGAGAGGTTTTTGGCGGCACCAAACCCGCCCGGTATGATCAGGGCGTCAAAATCCTCGACCTTGGCCTCACGAACATCCTTGATCTCGCCCCGGGCAATCCGCGCTGACTCCACCAGTACGTTGCGTGACTCGGGCATTGGCTCGCCGGTCAGGTGGTTGATGACATGCAGTTGTGCAATGTCGGGGGCAAAGCACTGTACTTTGGCGCCGCGCTGGTCCAGGCGTAGCAGGGTGATCACGCTTTCGTGGATCTCGGCGCCGTCATAGACGCCGCAGCCGGAAAGAATCACGGCAACTTTTTTAGTGGTCATGTCGATCTCCTTGTTCATGGCATTAATGTCGCCTGATTTGGCGCTTGATGCCATAGGGTTTCGCAGCAAGTGCGCCTACGCTTGATGGAATACCGCTCGGGGTGTGCCATGAAGCTGATTCTGTATGCCGTACCGTTTTTCTTTGTGCTGATTGCTGTCGAGCTGCTGGCCGACCGCTGGCGCGCAATGCACACCTATCGCCTGGCTGACACTATCAGCAGCCTGAGCGCCGGTGTGCTGTCGACCACCACCGGTTTGCTGACCAAAGGCGTGGGGCTGATCACCTACGCGCTGGCACTGAAATATCTGGCGCTGCTGCAATTGCCCGAAGACAGCCTGTGGGTGTGGCTGTTTGCGTTTGTCTTCTACGATTTTTGCTACTACTGGCACCACCGCCTGGGGCATGAGCGCAACGTGCTCTGGGCCGCGCATTCGGTGCATCATCAGAGCGAAGACTACAACCTGTCCACCGCCCTGCGCCAAACCAGCACCGGGTTTGTGCTTGGTTGGGTCTTTTACCTGCCAATGGCGGTGCTGGGTGTGCCGCTGCCGGTATTTGTCACCGTGGCCACCGTCAACCTGCTCTATCAGTTCTGGGTCCATACCCGCCATGTGCCCAAGCTGGGCTGGTTCGAGTGGTTGTTTGTGACACCTTCCAATCATCGGGCTCACCATGCGCAGAATGCTCTGTATATGGATCGCAATTACGGTGGAGTGTTCATTGTCTGGGACCGTTTGTTCGGCACTTTTCAGGAAGAAGACGACGCCGAACCGGTGATTTTCGGCGTGACCACGCCGCTGCAAAGCTGGAATCCGCTGTGGGCCAACTGGCAGTTCTATGGCCAGTTGCTGGCTGATGCGCAGCGCACCGAGCGCTGGCGGGACAAGCTGAGGATCTGGTTTATGCCCACGGGCTGGCGTCCGGCGGATGTAGCGGCGAAGTACCCGATAAACAAGCCGGACCTGAGCCGGTTTGTAAAATTCGAGGTGCCACTGGCACGGCGCCAACAGGTGTATATCGCGGCGCAATTTGCAGTTTATCTGGCGCTGGGCAGTTATTTGCTGAATCTGGGCGAGACGTTGTCGCCCCAGGCGCTGATGCTGGGCTGGGGGTATATGGCGTTGGGGCTGTTTGTGCTGGGGGCAGGTCTGGAGAACCGGCCCTGGGCGCTGAAACTTGAGTGGCTGCGCCTGGCGCTCAACCTGCCACTGGTCTGGCTGGCCCCTGTGGCCGGTCTGTGGCCGGCCAGCGCATTGGGCTGGGTCGGCCTGTCCAGTTACACCCTGTTGAGCGTGATGGGGCTCTACGTGTGCAGAAACCGTATCACTCGGCTGGCGGGTTGCTGACTTCGGCGTTGCTCTTGTTTTTCTCTTCAAGAGCGGTCTGTCTGGCCAGGCGTGCATTCTTGAAGCGGCGGCGGGCCCACAGGCACAGGCCGATCAGGAGCAGGGCACCGAGCACCCACAGCTCATATTTCTTGACGTTGCCCAGCAAGCCTTCGAGCACGGCGCCAAAGTGATAGGCGGCGGTAGCCAGGGCAATGGCCCAGATGGCCGCACCAATGCCGTTGAGCAGCAAATAGCGGCCCGGAGGGTAGCCTGACAGGCCGATTGCCACGGGCATGACGGTACGCAGGCCGTAGACGAAGCGGAAACTCAGGACCCAGATATCCGGGTGCCTGCGAATGTGCTCCAGCGCCTTGTCGCCCATAAGTTGCCAGCGCGGTTTGCGCGCCAACAGTTTGCGGCCGTGCTTGCGCCCCAGGAAGTACCACAGCTGATCTCCGGCATAACTGCCGAGGAATGCCACGATCATGACCAGTTTGAGGTCCATGTATCCGCGGAACGCCAAGAAGCCTGCGAGAACCAGAATGGTCTCACCTTCAAAGAACGTCCCTAGAAACAGGGCGAAGTAGCCGAATTCTTGAAGAAATTGTTGGAGCATTGTCTGGATGCTGGCGAAATGAACGCGCAGCCTACGCCTTAAGGGACGTTCGGGAAAGTATCGAAATGTGACTTTGCGTTAACAAGTCCTACAAATCATGTGTATTTGACCTACATCATTAGCGTTGTCATCTAGTGTTCATGGCGAAGCGTTATAACCATGCGCGCAGGTGATTATTGCTTCGAACCTGTGGGAGCTGGCTTGACTGCGATGGGGTTGACTCAGTCAATCTGAAACTCTGCGGTGTTTGAATCGCGAGCAAGCCCGCTCCCGCAGTGTCTGCGTCGGTTGCCCAGGAAACAATTTCGACAAATCGGCCTCTAACCAGTCTCTGGCCCGCATAAAGCGCCCGGGAGCGGTTTAAACCCACAGGCGTTGATGGCATTCTGACAACTTGACTGCTGGTGTCGCTTAACTGTTACGAGAGTCAAACCCGCTCTTACAGGAACATTCAATGAATACCGAAGGACTTGCTGAAATCGTTGCCACTGAAGCTCAGCCGATTGTTGAGCCAGTCCCTGAAACCCCGCCTGAACAGCAAGCCCATGCGCCTGCTGCGGCCGAGTCGCACGCGGCGGTGCATCCGGCGATTGCCGTTCCTGGCCTTGATGACAGCAGCCTGTACATCCATCGTGAGTTGTCGCAATTACAGTTCAACATTCGCGTATTGGAACAAGCGCTGGATGAGTCCTATCCGCTGCTTGAACGCTTGAAGTTTCTGCTGATTTTTTCCAGCAACCTGGATGAGTTTTTCGAAATTCGTGTCGCAGGCCTGAAAAAACAAATCACCTTCGCCCGTGAGCAGGCCGGTGCCGATGGCTTGCAGCCGCATCAGGCGCTGGCCCGCATCAGCGAACTGGTCCACGGCCATGTGGATCGCCAGTACGCGATCCTCAACGACATTCTGTTGCCCGAGCTTGAAAAGCATCAGGTGCGCTTTATCCGTCGCCGGCACTGGAACACCAAGATCAAGGCGTGGGTACGCAAGTTCTTCCGCGACGAAATCGCGCCGATCATCACACCGATTGGCCTGGACCCGACGCACCCGTTCCCGTTGCTGGTGAACAAGAGCCTGAACTTTATCGTCGAGCTGGAAGGCATTGATGCCTTTGGTCGTGATTCAGGCCTGGCGATCATCCCGGCACCGCGTCTGTTGCCACGCGTGATCAAACTGCCTGAAGACGTGGGTGGGGCAGGCGACAACTATGTGTTCCTGTCGTCGATGATTCACGCCCACGCCGATGACCTGTTTCAAGGCATGAAGGTGAAAGGCTGCTACCAGTTCCGCCTGACCCGTAACGCCGATCTGGCGGTTGATACCGAAGATGTTGAAGACCTGGCCCGTGCGCTGCGTGGCGAGTTGTTCTCGCGTCGATACGGCGATGCCGTACGCCTGGAAGTGGCCGACACATGCCCCAAGCATCTGTCCGACTACCTGCTCAAGCAGTTCAGCCTGCATGAGACCGAGTTGTATCAGGTCAATGGTCCGGTCAACCTGACACGCCTTTTCAGCATCACCAGCCTCGACAGCCACCCTGAGCTGCAATACACGCCGTTTACCCCGGCGATTCCCAAGCTGTTGCAGAACAGCGAGAACATTTTTAGCGTGGTCAGCAAACAGGACATCTTGCTGCTGCACCCGTTTGAGTCGTTTACTCCGGTCGTCGACTTGCTTCGCCAGGCTGCCAAGGATCCGCATGTGCTGGCCGTACGCCAGACCCTGTACCGCAGCGGCGCCAACTCGGAAATCGTTGATGCGCTGGTTGATGCGGCGCGTAACGGTAAAGAAGTGACCGCGGTGATCGAGTTGCGTGCGCGCTTTGACGAAGAGTCCAACCTGCAACTGGCCAGTCGCCTGCAAGCTGCCGGTGCGGTGGTGATCTATGGCGTAGTCGGTTTCAAGACCCACGCCAAGATGATGCTGATTCTGCGCCGTGAGGCGGGGGAGATCGTGCGTTACGCGCATCTGGGTACCGGCAACTACCACGCCGGCAACGCCAAGCTTTACACCGACTACAGCTTGCTGACCTCCGACGACGCGCTGTGTGAAGACGTCGGCAAGTTGTTCAGCCAGTTGATCGGCATGGGCAAGACGCTGCGCATGAAAAAACTGCTGCATGCGCCTTTCACTTTGAAAAAGGGCATGCTGGACATGATTGCCCGTGAGACCCAGTTCGCTGTTGAAGGCAAACCGGCGCATATCATCGCCAAGTTCAACTCGCTGACCGATCCGAAAATCATCCGTGCGCTGTACAAGGCCAGTCAGTCCGGCGTGCGTATTGATCTGGTGGTACGCGGGATGTGCTGCCTGCGTCCCGGGATTGCCGGCGTTTCGCACAATATTCATGTGCGTTCGATCATCGGTCGCTTCCTGGAGCACACACGGGTGTTCTACTTCCTCAATGGCGGCGAGGAGCAGATGTTCCTGTCGAGTGCCGACTGGATGGAGCGCAATCTCGATAAGCGTGTTGAGACGTGCTTCCCGGTCGAGGGTAAAAAGCTGATTCTGCGGGTCAAGAAGGAGCTTGAGTGCTATCTGACGGACAACACCCACAGCTGGAGCCTTCAGTCGGACGGGCGGTATATCCGCAATACGCCAACGGGCAACCAGAACCCGCGCAGTGCGCAAGCCACGCTGCTTGAGCGTCTGAGCCTGCCGGTACTGGCCGTGAGTACCGGGCCATCGGTATAACGCTGTAACGACTGTGGGAGCGAGCCTGCTCGCTCCCACAGTTGGTTTGAGTTGTGCCCGGTCAGGAAACCGTCAGCACAATTCCGACCCGGGTCAGCCATTGCGCTTCTTGTTCGAAGTCAGCCTGGGTCAGCGGGTTCTGTTCCAGCCAGCCGTCGGGGAAGATTACGTCCAGGTGATCGCCCTCGGCGCGCAGCTTCACCTGCGAGGCTTCCTGGTTGCCACGGATGTGGTAGAACAGGATCGCAAAGCGCAACAGCACGCACAGGCGAATCAGCTTGATGCCGTCTTCGCCAAATTCGGCGAACTTGTCTTTAGGAATGTTGCGACGATGGCCGCGCACCAGCAGCGCGAGCATTTGCTGGTCTTCGCGTGAGAAACCAGCCAGGTCGGAGTGCTCTATCAAGTAGGCGCCGTGCTTGTGGTAATGATAGTGGGCAATGTCCAGCCCGACTTCATGCACCTTGGCCGCCCAGCTCAGCAGTTCACGCCATACACCGTCCTTGAGGCCCCACGACTTGGCCACTTGATCGAAGGCGCGCAGCGCCTTGCGTTCAACCCGTGCCGCTTGCTCGCGATCGACATGGTAACGGTCCATCAGCGAGCTGAGGGTGCGCTCACGCACGTCTTCGTGGTGATGGCGGCCCAGAAGGTCGTACAGCACGCCTTCGCGCAGGGCGCCGTCACAGTGATCCATACGTTGCAGTTCAAGGGCGTCGAAGATTGCTTCAAGAATCGCCAGCCCGGCCGGGAAGATGGCGCGACGGTCGGGCTTGATGCCTTCGAAGTCGATCTTGTCCGCGTCGCCCAGCTTGAACAGCTTGCGCTTGAGCCAGGACAGGCCTTCGGCGTTTACTTCGCCGTTACCATGACCGCCCGCCTTGAGCGCCAGGCCAATGGCCCGAATGGTACCCGAAGAGCCGATGGCCTCATCCCAGGTCAGGCGGTGCAGGGCGTGCTCGATGCTCATGATTTCGAGACGCGCAGCCGTGTAGGCCTGGGCGTAGCGTGCCGGGGTGATCTTGCCGTCGCGGAAATAGCGCTGGGTAAAGCTGACGCAGCCCATTTGCAGGCTTTCGCGTAGCAGGGGCTCAAAACGCTGGCCAATGATGAACTCGGTACTGCCGCCGCCGATGTCGGCCACCAGGCGTTTGCCCGGCGTGTCGGCGAGGGTGTGGGACACACCCAGGTAGATCAGGCGCGCTTCTTCACGACCGGAAATCACTTCAACGGTGTGACCCAGGATCTCTTCGGCACGCACGATAAACTCGTTGCGGTTGCGCGCCTCGCGCAATGCGTTGGTTCCCACAATACGCACGGCACCCAACGGCATACCGTTGATCAGTTGGGCGAAACGCTTGAGGCAATCGAGCCCGCGCTGCATGGATTCTTCGCTGAGCTTGCGTTCTTCGTCGATGCCGGCAGCTAACTGCACCTTGTCACCAAGACGCTCAAGTATGCGGATTTCGCCGTTCTGGGCCTTGGCCACCACCATGTGAAAGCTGTTAGAACCCAGATCAATGGCGGCGATCAGGGACGGATTCCTTGCTTGGGATTGGGGCATGGTTGAGGGGTCTCGGTCGATAACCCGGCCATCGTGCCACGATCAAAGGCTCGCGCCAACGCGTGATATCACCTGCCTTGATGTGGAGCACGAAAGCAATGAGGTTAGCTGTTATCCGAGGCCTCGTGTTTTCAGGCTCTACGATTCCCGTAGCCTCGTACCTCGTCAGTGGCTACAACGTTCCGATGAAATTCGCCAGTTCCGGGGTTTGCGGGTTGGCGAACAGCACTTTGGGGTCACCCACTTCATGCACCTTGCCCTGGTGCATAAACACCAGTTTGTCGCCAACTTCACGGGCAAAACGCATCTCGTGGGTGACCATGATCAGCGTCATGCCTTCACGGGCCAGCTGACGCACCACGCTGAGCACTTCATTGACCAGCTCCGGGTCGAGGGCCGAGGTGATCTCATCACACAACAGCACCTTGGGTGACATGGCCAAAGCCCGGGCAATCGCCACCCGCTGCTGTTGACCGCCCGACAGGCGCTCCGGGAAGGCGTCGAACTTGTCGCCCAGCCCCACCCGTTCCAGCATCTGGCGCGCCAGTTCGGCGGCCTTGGCTTTGGGCACCTTTTGCACCACTTGCGGGGCCAGCATGACGTTTTCGCCCACGCTCAGGTGCGGGAACAGATTGAACTGCTGAAACACCATGCCGACCTTCTGGCGCAGGCTTCGCAAGTCTGCGCGGGCGGCATCCAGGTATTCGTCATCGACCTCAATCACCCCGTCGTTAATGGACTCCAGCCCGTTCAGGGTTCTGAGCAAGGTACTCTTGCCCGAGCCGCTGCGGCCAATGATAGCGACCACCTGGCCCTGTTCGACCGTCAGGTCGATGCCTTTGAGCACGTGGTGGTCGCCGTAGTATTTATGCAGGGCGGTAACTCTAAGCAGAGGCATGCAGTCTCCTTTCCAGATAGCGCGCACTGAGCGACAGGGGGTAGCACAAGAGGAAGTAACCCAGAGCCACCAGGCCATAGACCATGAAAGGCTCGAAGGTGGCATTGGCCAGCATGCTGCCGGTCTTGGTCAATTCGGTGAATCCAATAATCGAGGTCACGGCAGTGCCTTTGATGACCTGCACCGAAAAGCCTACGGTCGGCGCGATGGCGACGCGCAAGGCTTGCGGCAGGATCACGTAGCGCAATTGCTCCAGCGGGCTGAGTGCCAGGCTGGCCGAGGCCTCCCACTGGCCGTGGGCAATCGACTCGACGCAGCCGCGCCAGATCTCGGCCAGGTAGGCACTGGTGAACAATGTCAGCGCCAGGGCCGCGGCCATCCACGGCGAAATATCGATGCCCAGCAGGGCAATGCCAAAGAAGATCAAAAACAGCTGCATCAGCAGGGGCGTACCCTGGAACAGCTCTATATAACCGCGCGCCAGAGTGCGGGCGAAGCGGCTTTTGGAAATGCGCATCAGCAACACCAGCAAGCCGATAAAGCCGCCGCCGATAAACGCAACAAGAGACAGGGCGACTGTCCACTGCAAACCCGTCAGCAAGTTACGCACGATGTCCCAGAACGTGAAATCCATCAGCGACTCCTGCTCAGGTAGCGGCGGCCGAACCAGTTCAGTAACTGGCGGATCAACAAGGCCATGCACAGGTAAATCAGAGTGGTCAGGACGTAGGTTTCGAAGCTGCGAAAATTGCGTGACTGAATGAAATTGGCAAAAAAGCTCAGCTCTTCAGTGGCAATTTGCGAGCAGACCGCCGAGCCGAGCATCACGATGATGATCTGGCTGCTCAGGGCTGGCCAAACCTTGGCCAGCGCCGGTTGCAGGACCACATGGCGGAACGCCTCGAATCGGCTCATGGCCAGTGCAGATGCTGCTTCCAGCTGGCCTTTGGGGATCGCCTGAATACCTGCGCGGATAATTTCCGTGGAATAGGCACCCAGGTTGATCACCATCGCCAGCACCGCGGCCTGCCACTCGCTGATATGCACACCCAGGCCCGGCAAGCCGAAAAAGATAAAAAATAGCTGCACCAGAAACGGCGTGTTGCGGATCAACTCGACATACAACCCGAACAACGCAGCGAAAGGTCGAATATTCCACGCCCGGACCACGGCGCCGACAATCCCCAGGCTGACGCCGAATACTGTGCCGATCGCTGTCAGTTCAAGGGTAAACAGGGCGCCGCGTAATAACAGGTCGCTGTTTTGCAGCACCGGTAAAAAGTCGAACTGATAAGCCATGATTGACCCCGTCGCAAAGTGTCAGAGGTCAGCTGGCAGCGGCTCTTTAAGCCATTGCAGCGCGTTTTTTTCCAGGCTGCCGTCAGCCTTGGCCGTGGCCAGAATCTGGTTCACCTTGTCCAGCAACTCGGGCTGGCCCTTGTTCACGCCGACGTAGACCGGTGAATCCTTGAGCTTGAGTTTCATGGCCGGGATGCGCTTGGGGTTGCGTTCGCTGATGGCGACCATCACCACGTTGCCGCTGGCGATCAGGTCCACCTGGCCTGCCAGATACGCGGCGATGGTCGAGTTGTTGTCTTCGAAGCGTTTGATGGTCACGCCGGCTGGCGCCACGTTGGTCAGTTCGATGTCTTCGATGGCGCCACGGGTCACGCTGATGGTTTTACCCTTGAGGTCATCCAGGGTCTTGATCTGCGCGTCTGGCGGGCCAAATACGCCAAGGTAGAACGGCGCATAAGCGTGGGAAAAATCGATGACTTTTTCACGATCCGGGTTTTTGCCCAAGCTGGAAATCACTACATCGACTTTGCCGGTGGTCAGATAGGGCACACGGTTGGTGCTGTTTACGGGCGTCAGTTCAAGTTTGACCTTGAGCTGATCGGCCAGCAATTTGGCGGTGTCGATATCCAGCCCGCGAGGCTGCATGTCCGGGCCGACCGAGCCGAAGGGCGGAAAATCCTGGGGGACTGCGACCTTGAGGGTGCCGCGTGCCATCACCTCATCGAGGTCACTGGCGTGGGCCGGGGCCTGGCTCAGCATCAGGCTGGCGAACAAGGCGCAAATCAAGGCGCTGTAACGCTGGGTCATGGCAATTCTCCGGAAAGGGCGCGCGGTGGTGTGCGCCGTTGAGCCAGAGCACAGGCCATGCCAACAGGGCTTTTATGACCGCCAGGGCTGATTTCAGAAGGCATGCGGCGGTCTGACTGGTCTGAACAGTGATGACGTTTTTTGCACCTCTATCGGGCGTTTCTCACAGGGCTTGAACCGGCTTGGGGCGTGACTTGCCGAGCGTTGGCAATAGCTTTACAACTACGCCTTTCCTGAGCCGATCAAGCCGATTTGTGATGAATTCAAGCGCACGGGCCGTACCCGAAGTGGCATTGCTGGCCATTCGTAAATTGATCGCCGAAAACGCTTTTGCGCCGGGAGATGCCTTGCCGTCGCAGCGCGAGCTGGCGGTGCAGTTGGGGGTCAGCCGGGCATCGCTGCGCGAGGCGTTATCTTCGCTCAGTGCCCTGGGCGTGATCAGTGTGCAGCCGGGTAAAGGCGTGTATGTGCAGGCCGCGCAAGCAGATGTCCCGGTTGTTCCGGTTACGGACTGGCCCTATGCAGCCCAGGCCTGCCCGCAGGATATTTTCCAGCTGCGATACGCACTGGAAGGTTTCGCTGCGGGGCTGGCGGCGGTGCGCTTGACCCGCGACGAACTGGATGTGTTGCAGGACAATGTCGAGGCAATGCGCCATGAGTTACGCGCCGGGGATTTTGAGCGTGCCGCGCAGCTGGACTTCGAGTTCCATCAACTGATCCTGCGTGCCAGTGGCAATCAGGCAATGGCCATTATGCTGATCACCCGTGGCGATATTTTTCTGGAAAGCCAGAAGCTGCCGTTTATCCGCCCGGAGCGGGCCATGGAAACCTGGCAGGAGCACCGCAAAATCCTCCGGGCCCTGGCCCGTCATGCCAGCGGCCCTGCACAAAAGGCCATGAGCGAGCACATTCGCCAGGCTGCCTCGCGAACCGGGATTGCCTTCGTCACCCCCGACGGCTCCTGAAACGGGCGATATCTGCACTCATGCACCACTATAGTGAGAGTCAATCGTCCCTCACCTTCCTGAACGCGGTGATGACAGCTATGATGTGCTACGTTTTTGCTTACAACCACGGAGACTTCCATGAGCAGCGATCTTATTAAACACGTCACCGACGCTAGCTTTGAGGCCGATGTTCTCAAGGCTGAAGGCGCTGTACTGGTCGACTACTGGGCTGAATGGTGTGGCCCTTGCAAAATGATCGCGCCGGTTCTGGACGAGATCGCAGAGACTTACAAAGGCAAGCTGACTGTTGCCAAGCTGAACATTGATGAAAACCAGGAAACCCCGGCCAAGCACGGCGTACGCGGTATTCCTACGCTGATGCTGTTCAAGAACGGCAACGTTGAAGCCACCAAGGTCGGTGCGCTGTCGAAGTCGCAGTTGGCTGCATTCCTCGACGCCAATATCTAAGCGTCGATAAAAGCCCCGCTAAATGCGGGGCTTATTCATGGCTCAAGGACTAGACGCTATGAAACTCAAGTGGTACATTCGGCCCCGCACTGGTTTCTCCATTGCCCCCTGCAAGCCGTCGCCGACGCACTCCTTATCGAATTAGTACGCGATCCTGTCGCCTTCTCTGCGGCGCGGCCTCATTAAGCCCAAAGCTTAATTTCCCTCCCCATAAATGATTACGTCATTCCTATATGAACCTGACTGAACTCAAGCAAAAGCCGATTACCGAACTGCTCGAATTGGCCGAACAGATGGGCATAGAAAATATGGCCCGTTCGCGCAAGCAGGACGTGATTTTCTCCCTGCTCAAAAAGCACGCGAAAAGCGGCGAGGAAATCTCCGGTGATGGCGTGCTGGAGATTCTCCAGGACGGCTTCGGCTTCCTTCGCTCCGCTGACGCCTCGTACCTGGCAGGCCCTGACGATATCTACGTCTCGCCTAGCCAGATTCGACGCTTCAACTTGCGCACCGGCGACACCATTGTCGGTAAAATCCGCCCGCCAAAAGAAGGCGAGCGTTACTTCGCACTGCTGAAAGTCGACACGATCAACTACGATCGTCCCGAGAACGCGAAAAACAAGATTCTCTTCGAGAACTTGACCCCGTTGTTCCCGACCGTACGCATGAAGATGGAAATCGGTAACGGTTCCACCGAAGATCTGACCGGTCGCGTGATCGACCTCTGTGCTCCGATCGGTAAAGGTCAGCGTGGTCTGATCGTTGCTCCGCCAAAAGCGGGCAAGACCATCATGCTGCAGAACATCGCGTCGAACATTTCGCGTAACAATCCTGAAGTGCACTTGATCGTTCTGTTGATCGACGAGCGCCCTGAAGAAGTAACCGAAATGCAGCGTACCGTTCGCGGCGAAGTGGTTGCTTCCACCTTCGACGAGCCACCAACCCGCCACGTGCAGGTTGCCGAAATGGTGATCGAGAAGGCCAAGCGCCTGGTCGAACACAAAAAGGACGTGGTGATCCTGCTCGACTCCATCACCCGTCTGGCCCGTGCCTACAACACCGTTATCCCGAGCTCCGGCAAGGTACTGACCGGTGGTGTCGATGCTCACGCCCTTGAGAAGCCAAAGCGTTTCTTCGGTGCTGCGCGTAACATCGAAGAAGGCGGCTCGCTGACCATCATCGCTACCGCGCTGGTTGAAACCGGCTCGAAGATGGATGAAGTGATCTACGAAGAGTTCAAAGGCACTGGCAACATGGAACTGCCTCTGGACCGCAAGATCGCTGAAAAACGCGTCTTCCCTGCGATCAACATCAACCGCTCCGGTACCCGCCGTGAAGAGTTGCTGACTGCAGACGACGAGTTGCAACGCATGTGGATCCTGCGCAAGCTGTTGCACCCGATGGACGAAGTTGCAGCCATCGAGTTCCTGGTCGACAAGCTTAAGCAGACCAAGACCAACGATGAGTTCTTCTTGTCGATGAAACGCAAGTAACACGGTTTCTCGCACAAAAATCAGGCGCCCCGCGAGGGCGCCTTTTTTATGCCAAAAAAAAAGGAAGGTTTGTGCTTAACTTCGGTCAATAAAAACAATGTATTAGCGAAATTGAGCGTATATGACTTCTCTTGTTTATCGCAGGGACATTGATGGCCTGCGAGCTGTTGCCGTGATTGCCGTAGTACTGTTCCACTTTGGTGTGCCGGGTTTTTCAGGCGGATTCGTTGGCGTCGATGTGTTCTTCGTCATTTCCGGTTATTTGATTACCTCGATCATCTGGCGCCAGCGTGAGGCGGCACGCTTCAGTTTTGTCGAGTTTTGGGCCCGTCGCGCGCGGCGAATCCTGCCGGCCTTGTTCGTGATGATGGCCGCCGTGCTGGCTGTGGGCTGGTTCCTGATGGCACCCAAGGACTACGAAGAGCTGGGGCATTCGGTGCGCTACCAGGTGATGTTCGTTTCCAACCTGCTGTTTATGCGCCAGGAGGGCTATTTCGATGCGGCCAGCGATCTAAAACCGCTGCTGCATACCTGGTCGCTGGCGGTTGAGGAACAGTTCTATATTGTCTTTCCCTTGCTGCTGACCCTGCTGTCCAGCCGATTCAAGCACTGGCGGCTGGCTTTGTTCAGCCTGTTGCTGGTGTCGTTCGGGCTCAGCGTCTGGGCCGTGGCCCAGCATCCCGAGAAAGCGTTTTTCCTGTTGCCGATGCGGGCATGGGAACTGCTGGCCGGTGCCATGCTGGCGATTGCGCCTGCCAGCCAGAAGCGCCTGACCCCGGCGGCAGCGCAAGCTATCAGCCTGTTGGGCATGGGGCTGATTCTTGTTGCTGTGTTCGGCTATGACAACAGCACACCGTTCCCGGGTGCCGCAGCGTTGCTGCCCGTGCTGGGCGTGGTGGCCCTGATCTGGGCCAATGAGCATCAGAGCACCTGGGTCGGGCGTGTGTTGAGCACGCGGCTAATGGTCGGGCTCGGGCTGATTTCCTATTCCTGGTATTTGTGGCACTGGCCGGTTTTCGTGTTTGGCAGTTATGCCGGCGCGGAGGAGTTTGGTCCCGTGCTGACGGGCGGGTTGATTGCGCTGACGTTGATCCTCGGCTATCTGTCCTGGCGTTTTGTCGAAACGCCGTTTCGTGAGCGTCGAATATTGGCTGGCCGTCGTCAGATTCTCGTCGCGGCGGGCTTGGGCATTCTGGTGTTGGGTATCGCCGGCCAGGCGCTGCGCTGGACCGATGGCCTGCCGTCGCGTTTGTCCGAGCAGGCGTTGCAATATGCGCGGGCCAGCGAATGGCGACCTGAGCTGATGGCCTGCATCACTGATGACAAGAGCCCGGCCGACACGCCGTTCTGCCGTTACGGACAATCGCCCACCGCGCCGGCTCAGTTGCTGGTGTGGGGCGACAGCCACGCCACGGCCCTGATCCCGGCACTGGAAGAAAGCGCCCGCCAGCATGGCGTCAATGTGATGCTGGCCAGTTCGGCCGGTTGCCTGCCGCTTGAGGGGCTGGAGCACGGTACGCGGTGCGCCGATTACAACCGTCGTGTCGAGCGTACCCTGGCGACCGAGCCAGTGCGCGACATCCTGCTGGTGGCCCGCTGGAGCCTGTACTTGTATGGCGATGCCAAGGGCGATCACGGCCATGCGTTGCGCGATGGCAATGGCCACTATGACCGCGCGGTCGCCGAACAACGGTTGGCCGATGGCTTGCGGGCGAAGGTCGAGCAATTGCGCAAGGCCGGGTACCGCGTATGGCTGATGAAGGAGGCGCCGTTGCAACCGTTCAATCCGCCGTACCGCCTGAGCCGCCTGGCGATGCTGCACCAGCCAACCGCCGATGTCGGCATGCCGGTTGAAGACCACCTCAGGCAAAAAGCGTTTATCAACCGGCTGTTTGCCGATATCGCGGCTGCTGATTCCAATGTGCAGGTACTGGACCCGACCCCGCAGCTGTGTGATGCCTCGGGGTTGTGCCGGGCCGAACAGGACGGTCATTCGTTGTATACCGATGACAATCACCTGTCCGAAATCGGCGCTCGCCTGGTTCTCCCGGCATTGGCCCCGCTGTTCGATGATCTGGCGTTGCGTGTCCCGGAGCAGGCCAATACCGCCCGCTGAGCAGCGATAAGCTGCCAGCGGCCGGCATAGCAGGTAGGATGTACGCCTATTTTAGGGGTGCCACCGTCAATGAAATTCAAGGATCTTCGGGATTTCGTGCAGCAGCTAGAGCAGCGCGGAGAATTGAAACGCATCCAGATTCCCGTTTCTCCAGTCCTGGAGATGACTGAAATCTGCGACCGCACGCTGCGTGCCAAAGGCCCGGCTTTGCTGTTCGAAAACCCGACTGGCCACACGATTCCGGTGCTCGGCAATTTGTTCGGCACGCCAGAGCGCGTGGCAATGGGCATGGGCGCCGAGTCTGTCAGCGAGCTGCGGGAAATCGGCAAGCTGCTGGCGTTCCTCAAGGAGCCCGAACCGCCTAAAGGTCTGAAGGATGCGTGGTCCAAGTTGCCGATCTTCCGCAAGATCATTGCCATGGCGCCGAAAGTCGTCAAGGACGCGGTGTGCCAGGAAGTGGTCATTGAGGGAGATGACGTAGACCTCGCCATGCTGCCGGTGCAGCATTGCTGGCCTGGCGACGTGGCGCCCCTGATTACCTGGGGCCTGACCGTGACCAAAGGCCCTAACAAGGACCGGCAGAATCTCGGTATCTATCGTCAGCAGGTGATTGGCCGCAACAAGGTCATCATGCGCTGGTTGAGCCACCGAGGCGGTGCACTGGACTACCGTGACTGGTGCGAAAAACACCCCGGCCAGCCATTCCCGGTATCCGTGGCCCTGGGCGCAGACCCGGCGACCATTCTTGGCGCCGTGACCCCGGTGCCCGACAGCCTGTCGGAATACGCTTTTGCCGGCTTGCTGCGGGGCAATCGTACCGAACTGGTGAAGTGCCGCGGCAACGACCTGCAAGTGCCGGCCACTGCCGAGATCATCCTTGAAGGCGTGATCCACCCTGGCGAGATGGCGCCCGAAGGCCCGTACGGCGACCACACCGGTTACTACAACGAAGTGGACAGCTTCCCGGTGTTTACTGTCGAGCGCATCACTCATCGGGTCAAACCGATCTATCACAGCACCTACACCGGCCGTCCACCGGATGAGCCGGCAATTTTGGGCGTGGCGCTCAACGAAGTGTTTGTACCGATCCTGCAAAAGCAGTTCCCTGAAATCACCGACTTCTACTTGCCGCCCGAAGGCTGCTCGTACCGCATGGCCATCGTGACCATGAAAAAGCAGTATCCGGGGCACGCCAAGCGCGTAATGCTGGGTGTGTGGTCGTTTTTGCGCCAGTTCATGTACACCAAATTCGTTATCGTGACTGACGACGACATCAATGCCCGCGACTGGAACGACGTCATCTGGGCCATTACCACGCGTATGGACCCCAAGCGCGACACGGTAATGATCGACAACACGCCAATCGACTATCTCGACTTTGCCTCACCGGTTTCCGGCCTGGGTTCGAAGATGGGCCTGGATGCAACCAACAAATGGCCGGGTGAAACCACCCGTGAATGGGGTCGGGTCATCGTCAAGGATGAGGCGGTCACTCGCCGGATCGATGACATCTGGAATCAATTAGGAATAGATTGATGCGTGTAACCTTGCAGCCTTCAGGTGCGGTACTGGAAACCTTGCCTGGCGAGCGAATTCTGGATGCGGCGCAGCGTCTGGGCTATGAATGCCCGCAGAGCTGTCGCAATGGTAATTGCCACGTGTGTGCGGCCTTGCTGGTTGAAGGCCAGGTCGAGCAGGCGGGAGACGTGCGTGATCATGGCGAGTTTTATACCTGCCTGGCGGCCCCGCTTGAAGACTGTGTGGTGTTGTGGGATGGCGTGCTTGCGTTGGGAGAATTACCGGTGCGTAGCCTGGCGTGTCAGTTGACCGAGTGTGTTGATATGGGTGGCGATGTGTGGCGGGTGCGCTTGCGCGCACCTGCGGGCAAGCCGCCGCGTTATCACGCCGGGCAATACGTGATGCTGGAGCGTGAAAACGGTGACAAGTCGGCATTCTCGCTGGCCAGCGCACCGCACTCGGGGCGCGACCTGGAGTTGCATGTACTGGTGCGTGAAGACAGCGCCCGCAAGCTGATCGAGCAGTTGCAGCGCAACAGGATGGTTCGCCTGGAGCTGCCGTTTGGTGACACGCACTTGTCTGAATTGCCGGACGGGCCGTTGGTGCTGATCGCGGCGGGCACCGGCATGGCGCAAATGCACAGCCTGATCGAACATTGCCGTGCCAAGGGTTTCAAGCATCCGGTGCATTTGTACTGGGGCGTGCGTCGCCCGGAAGACTTCTACACCCTGGATGAATGGGCTGAATGGGAGAAAACCCCCAACCTGTTCCTGCATAAGGTAGTGAGTGATTTGTGTGGTTGGGAAGGGCGCTGCGGCATGCTGCATGAAGCCGTGTGCGAAGACATCAGCGATCTGGCCAGTGTGCATGTATATGCCAGCGGTTCGCCAGCGATGATCTACGGTACTCTCGACGCGTTGGTAGCTGCCGGCATGGACGCGCACCAGATGCGTGCCGACGTGTTTGCCTACTGCCCACGCCCTTAAAACCGCACGCCAGTGGTAATCATGGCGGCATTGAAGCCGAGCAACACCAGCTCGGCGGCTACCGGGCCGTAGTGGGCGCCGACTGAGGGAATGATCACCGGCGCAATGCCGAAGCGATTGAGGGGAATCTTGTTCTTGTACTCGCCGCGGTAACCTTGCAGCAGGCCGCCCGTCAACTTCAAGTAAACAGGATAAGTGTCGCTATCAAAGCGTTTGCCCGCGTAGGTGTAAAACGATCGCTGGCTGAATGAGTTGCGAAAGGTGGCCACTCCATAGACCAGCCCCGAATCTTCATTGCGTTCAATGCCAATCAAGTCCTGATTGTTGTTGTGCTTGGAGTCAGGTGAAAAGTGCCGGGTATACACGCTGGTTTGCAGATACCAGAACCCTTTGTCGTCCTGTGTTGTATTGTCTTGCGCCAGGGTTGTGCTGGCGTATGCAAGTATCGGTAAACAGTAGCAGAGAACTTTTTTTCGCATTTTGCACCTTCTGGTGGTTATTTGAAGTGTGCGTAGGGTGCACAGCTATCCAGAGGTACCTATCCTGTTTTAATTGGTGTAGGCAGTACCTAAGCAATGTCATATATGCTTGTAGGAATTTTCTTTTTCTTATTGGGTGTTTGTGCTTATTTGGCGCGTAACCGATTCTCGCCTGGTTTGAGTCGCTGGCTTGATTATCCTGTTTCGCGCCTGTCAGCAGCCTGTCCGGTTGGTCAGATCATTGAGTGTGCAGTGATATAAGATTGGTGGATTAGTTTCTGTTACGTCATGTTTGCAGGATCCATTTCCCCGTTATGACTGTTATTGAATCTGCTGGTTTAAACTCGATCTACCCCCCGCAGCTTGATCTCGGGGCACCGTTGACTCCAGAGCAACTGCTCAACTCCGTGCACAGCACCATGGCGCGCCATCAGGGCGGGCCGGTCTGGTTATTTGCTTATGGTTCATTGATCTGGCGCCCTGAGTGCACGGCGGTCGAGCGCGTGCGTGGGCGGGTGCATGGCTACCATCGCGGGCTGTATCTGTGGTCTCACGAGCATCGCGGCACACCGCAGTGGCCAGGTCTGGTTTTTGGTCTGGATCGAGGGGGGTCGTGCAGTGGCTTTGCCTATCGCTTGCCGGAAGAAAACCTGGACGCCTCACTGCATGCCTTGTGGCTTCGCGAAATGCCGGTGCCCTCGTATCGCCCGCACTGGCTGACGTGCAGACTGGACGATGGCAGTCAGGTGCAGGCCCTGGGCTTTGTGCTGGAGCGGCATTTACCCAGCTATGCGGGCAACCTGCCGGATGACGTGTTGAGCCAGGTGTTGGCCAACGCCAGCGGGCGCTACGGCACTACTCGCGATTATGTCGAGCAGACCGTAAGTGCCCTGCGCAGCCACGCCATGCCAGATCGAAACCTGGAGGCGCGGCTCAAGCGCTGCGTACCGATTGCGCCTTAAGCGGGAGCGGTTACCGCACGTTCTTCGCTGGCCTGGTTCTTGTGGCGCAGCGTCGGGATCATGAATGCGATGGCCAGCAGGCACGCGCTGATCAGCAGCACAAAGCCGCCATCCCAACCGAAGTGGTCAACCAGATAGCCCATGGCCGCACTGGCCGCCACCGAGCCACCCAGGTAGCCGAACAGCCCTGTAAAGCCTGCGGCAGTACCTGCGGCTTTCTTCGGTGCCAGTTCCAGTGCCTGCAAACCGATCAGCATTACCGGCCCGTAAATCAGGAAGCCGATTGAAAACAGCGCGATCATGTCCACGGTCGGGTTGCCTGGCGGGTTAAGCCAGTAAACCAGGGTTGCGACGGTCACCAGCGACATAAAGACAATGCCGGTCAGCCCGCGATTGCCGCGGAAAATCTTGTCTGACATCCAGCCGCACAGCAGCGTGCCCGGAATTCCCGCCCACTCGTAGAAGAAGTAAGCCCACGACGTGGTGTCCACCGTGAAGTGCTTGGCTTCCTTCAGATAGGTCGGCGCCCAGTCCAGCACGCCGTAGCGCAGCAGGTAGACGAACACGTTGGCCAGGGCGATATACCAGAGCATTTTGTTACGCAGCACGTATTTGACGAAGATCTCTTTGGCGCTGAATTCGTCTTCATGGCTGGCGTCGTAACCCGCCGGGTAATCATTCTTGTACTGCTCGATCGGCGGCAAACCAACGGACTGTGGGGTGTCGCGCATGGTGACAAACGCAAACAGCGCCACCAGCAGCGCCACCGTGGCAGGTACATAGAAGGCCGCGTGCCAGTCGTTGAACCAGGCCATACCCAGTAAAAACAGCGGGCCGATCAGACCACCGCCCACGTTGTGGGCCACGTTCCACACCGATACCACACCGCCGCGTTCCTTCTGCGACCACCAGTGCACCATGGTACGGCCACTGGGCGGCCAACCCATGCCCTGCGCCCAGCCGTTGATAAACAGCAAAATGAACATCATGGTCACACTGGACGTTGCCCAAGGTGCGAAACCGAAAATGAACATCACTCCCGCTGAGATCATCAAGCCAAAGGGTAAAAAGAAGCGCGGGTTAGAGCGGTCGGACACCAGCCCCATGAGGAACTTGGATAAGCCGTAGGCAATGGCAATCGCTGACATTGCGACACCCAGTTGACCTCGGGTGTAGCCCTCATCGATCAAGTAGGGCATGGCCAGAGAGAAGTTTTTGCGCAGCAGGTAGTAACCCGCATAGCCAAAAAAGATACCGGCAAAGATTTGCCAGCGCAGTCGTCGGTAAGTGCTGTCTATTTTTTCTTCAGGCAGAGGCGCCTGGTGTACGGCAGGTCGGAAAAAAGCAAACATTCAAGAGCTCCAAATTTCTTGTTATATCGGCGGTGCCGAACGTTACATTTTCGTTACTGAAAATGACAGGCCTTGCCCTTTAGAGCTGAAGGAAAAATCCCACATGCGATTTTCGCTTATGAACATGTCGCCTGGGTATAAAACCCCATACAGGCTGGCTTCGCTGCTCGGGTCTATCTGAAAACTATCCACAGGCTCGGCGAATACAGCGGCAACAAATGTTTTCGTAGGGTTTAAATGCAAGTTCAATAGGAGCAATCCCACGCTGGAATCGGAGCTCCAGGACTGAGCTATTGGCCTGCACATCAATAGAATTTCCCCTTTGCAGCCCTATGGGGTGCGCCGCTGGGGAAGGCTATGAAGCTTGTGCTGGGGTTTGTGGCGTTTACTGCGTGGGCTGGCGAACCTGCGCCAGATATCAACAGTGTCACCTGCCTGAAGTTAAACCGGGAAATCAGGGGCTATATGCGTCGCGGGGTCGACCTGCCTCTGGCTGAGTTGACGCTGTTCAGGCAAACCCGCAACCGGTTGATTGAAGGGTTTGAGGACGGGCTGTATTCACGCGACCAGCTATCGACTGCCATGTACGAGCTATCGAGGGATGTGGAAAAGGTGGTCAAGACCTGCCGGCGCATAGGCAGTCGTCCATTTGTGGACATGTTGCCCGCGAGCGTTCAGAAACTGCTGATGGCAACCACAGGCACAAGTAAGTCACCCGCTGGCCGATAACGCTAGATAGGCCCTCAAGCAGCCCCGTATGCTTGCCTCCACACCGAATGAAGGAGCGAATTGTGAAAGCGTGGATCATGTTGATGCTGGCCCTGGCTTTGCCGATGGCGGCGGTCGGGGAAGAGGCGCAGGAAGGTGGCGACAAGGTCAGCTACATCAGTCTGAGCCCGCCATTTGTGGGTAACTACGGTCTGGATGGCAGTTCAAGGCTCAAGGTGTACAAGGCTGATATTTCCTTGCGCGTGACGGGTGCCGATGCAGCCAGGGCGGTCAAAGCCAATGACCCATTGATTCGTAATCAACTGGTGGGGTTGTTTACCCAGCAGACCAGCGAAACCCTGGGCAGTGTCGAGGCCAAGGAGAAGCTGCGCCAGGAAGCCTTGAAGCAGATCCGGCAGGTGATGAGCGATGAAACCGGCAAGCCGATGGTGGACGATCTGTTGTTCAACAATTTGATCGTTCAGTAAAGGCGCAGCTACGGGCTTGGCTTTTGTGTGGGAGCAGGCCTGCTCGCGATGCAAGCGCCTCGGTACTTCAGATACGTCGAGGTGAAGCTGTCGCGAGCAAGCCCGCTCCCACATAACCCGTGCCCGTGGTTACGACGCCAGACTCTTGCGAAACCGCGCCAGGGCAATGGCGAAGAACACCAGGCCGATGCCGGCCAGGGCCATCAAGTCCGGCCACACTACGTTCACCCCCGCACCGCGAAACAGTATCGCCGCGCTCAGGCTTACAAAGTGGGTCGACGGCGAGCACTGCATCACCCATTGCAACCACACAGGCATGCTGTCCAGCGGCGTACTGCCGCCCGAGAGCAAGAGCATCGGGATGATCACCGGGATGGCCAGCAAACCGAACTGCGGTGTTGAGCGGGCCAGGGTCGCAAGGAATATCCCCAGTGCGGTACTGGCAAACAGGTACAGCGCGGTAACCAGCAAAAACAGGGTCAGCGACCCCGACAGTGGCACGCCCAGCGCCCATTTCACGATGACTTCCAGCGACACCCAGGTGCACAGCACCACCACCAGCATGTTGCTCCAGATTTTTGCCAGCATGATTTCCAGCGCCGTCAGCGGCAGTACCAGCAAATGGTCGAGGGTGCCGTGTTCGCGCTCGCGCAGCAACGCGGTGCCCGTCAGCACAATGGCCAGGATGGTAATGTTGTTAACGATCTGTATCACCGCCAAAAACCATCCGCCTTCCAGATTGGCGTTGAACAATGCCCGGCTGGAGATCAAGGCCGGGGCTTTCGCCGCTGCGTCACCCTGGCCGGCATAGTTGAGCAGCTCACGCTGGAAAATCTGCCCGATATACCCTGCGCCCATAAAGGCCTGACTCATGGCGGTGGCATCGACGTTGACCTGCAGGCCGGGTTGGCGGCCTGCCAGCAAGTCGGCCTGGAAGTTGGCCGGTACATTGATCACAAAGGTGTATTGGCCGTTATCCATGGCCTGATCGAGCTGGTCATAAGGCAAGGCTTGTGGGGTTTTGAACTCCGGGGGCAGCAGCGACTCACTGAGCTTGCGTGACAGAGGGCTATGGTCTTCATCAATGATGGCAACGCTGGCGTTGTGCACGCCGATGATCGAGCTCGATGCTGGCATATAAATCGCCACGGTAAAGGCATAGAGCAAGAACATCAGCAGCACGCTGTCATGGCGCAGGCTGGTCAGTTCTTTAAGGCCAAGGCGCAGGATGTGCGAGAACTTGTGCATCAAACCTCCTGCTTCTTGAGCATGATCAGGCTCAACCCGGTAAACGCCACAAAAAAGCCGAACAATGCCAGGCATTGCGGCCACAGTTGGCGCAGGTCGAGCGCTTTGGTGAAGGTGCCTACTGCGATATCAAGGAAATGCCCGGCCGGGAACAGCATGCCCATTACCGCCGAGGCTCCTTCGAGTGAGGAGCGCGGCACCAGCAACCCGGAAAACTGAATGGTCGGCAGGCTGGTGATGATCATGGTGCCCAGGATCGCGGCGATCTGGGTGCGGGTGAAGGCGGAAATCAGCAGGCCCATGCTGGTGGTCGACAGTACATACAGCAGCCCGCCCAGCGCCAGGGTCAAGCCGCTGCCCTTGAACGGTACGCCAAACAGCCAGCGGTTCATGGCCACCAGCAGCGCCAGGTTGACCAGGCTCACCGCCAGATAAGGCGCCTGTTTGCCCAGCAGGAATTCAAGGCGTGTCAGGGGTGTGGCGTAGAAGTTGGTGATGGAGCCCAGCTCTTTTTCTCGCACAATGCCCAGCGCGGTCAGCATGGCCGGGATAAACGCCAGGATTAGCGCCATCACGCCGGGGCCGATGGCATTGACGCTGATCACATCCTGGTTGTAGCGGAAACGGGTTTCCAGTTTGACTGAGGCTTGCCGGTTTTGTGCCTGGCTACTCAATGTGGCCAATTGTTCCAGGTTGGCCTGATGCACGGCCTGCACATAACTGCGGCTGGTTTCGGCGCGAAATGGCATGCCGCCATCAAGCCATGCGGCAACCGTAGGCTGGCGCCCGGCATACAAATCCCGGCCAAACCCCGGGGGGATTTCCAGGGCAATTTTTATTTCCGAGCGTTGCAGGCGTTTGTGCAACTCATCTGCACTGCGGATCGGCGTGTGTTCTTCGAAATACCGCGAGCCACGGAATGCCTCAAGATAGGCACGGCTTTGCGGGCTCTGATCCTGGTCGTAGACGGCGAAGGCGAGGTTTTCCACGTCCAGCGAAATGCCGTAGCCAAAAATCACCATCATGAACAGCGCGCCCAGCAAGGCAAAGGCCATGCGCACCTTGTCGCGCAGCAACTCTTTGGATTCGCGACTGGCCACGGCAATCAGCCGGGTCAGGCTGAAACCCCTTTTGCTGACCGGTGGCGGCGAATTGACCGCAGGCGTGGCGACAGGCTCGGGAGAAGAGGCCGCGCTGGCGTCCTGGTCGTTCTGGGCCTGTTCCAGGCAGGTGACAAACGCCGCTTCCAGCGTATCGCCGTGGAACTGGTGTTGTAGCGCATCGGGCGTGTCGCAGGCCAGCACCTTGCCGGCGTGCATCAACGAGATACGGTCGCAGCGCTGGGCTTCGTTCATAAAGTGTGTGGACAGGAAGATGGTCACCCCTTGCTCGCGGGACAACTCGATCAGCAAGCGCCAGAAATCATCGCGGGCGGCCGGGTCCACGCCGGAAGTGGGCTCATCGAGGATCAACACTTCCGGGCGATGCAGCACAGCCACCGCCAGAGACAGGCGCTGGCGCAAACCCAGGGGCAACTCGCCGGACTGTTGTGTGGCCACGTCGCCGAGATCGAAACGCTCGATCAATTCTTCGATACGCGGCTCGCTTTCGGCCTTGGGCAAGTCAAACAGTTGTGCGTGCAGCACCAGGTTTTGGCGCACGCTCAACTCGCCGTACAGCGAGAAGCTTTGCGACATGAAACCCACGCGCTTGCGGGTGGCCAGATCCTTGGCGTTCACCGGGTTGCCCAGCAATTTGGCGCTGCCTTCGGTGGCCGGCATCAACCCGGTGAGGACCTTCATGGTGGTGGTTTTGCCGCAACCGTTAGAGCCCAAAAAGCCAAAAATTTCGCCCCGGCCAATGGCAAAGCTGACGTTGTTCACTGCGGTGAAATCGCCGAATTTCAGGGTCAGGTCGTGGGCTTCAATGGCGATATCACTGTTGTCGCTGGTGCGCGGTGGAATCACCAGTGGCTCGCTGCTGTGGCCGCTGTCACCCTGATAGTGGGTGAAGGCCTCGTCGAGCTTGCCGGTTGTGGTGACTGCCGCCAGTTCCTGGCTCAGACCGGTGGCAATCAACTTGCCGCGATCAAGCATCAGGCAGTGTTCGAACTGCTCGGCCTCTTCCATGTAGGCCGTCGCCACCAGCAGCGTCAGTTGCGGGCGCTGGCGGCGCACATCTTCCACCAGCTCCCAGAAGCGTCGGCGTGACAGCGGGTCGACACCTGTGGTGGGCTCGTCGAGGATCAGCAGGTCGGGCTCGTGAATCAATGCGCAGCACAGCCCAAGTTTTTGTTTCATGCCGCCCGAGAGCTTGCCCGCCGGGCGCTCGGCAAAACGCTCAAGGTCGGTGGCCTTGAGCAGTTCGGCCATGCGTTGCTCGCAGTCGTCTTTCGACAGGCCAAACAGGGTGCCGAAAAAGCGGATGTTTTCGCTGATCGACAGTTCCGGGTAAAGGTTGCCACCCAGGCCCTGGGGCATAAACGCGATCAGCGGGTACAGGGTGTTGCGATGCCGGCGGTTATCAATCGGGCCGCCGAGCACCTCAAGGGTGCCCTCCTGGAGCTTCTTGACCCCGGCAATCAGCCCCAGCAGGCTCGACTTGCCCGCACCATCAGGGCCGATCAACCCGCAGCGCGTGCCTTTGGGCAGGCTGAACGTGATGTCCAGCAGCGCCTGCTGGCTGCCGTACCTGTGGCTGATGCCACTGGCGTTTAGCGCCAGATCATTCATTGCAGATTAGCCGGCCATGGTACATCGGCGGTTCGCACATAACCGGCACCCGGCATGCCCGGTTTGGCCTGGGGCACGGCACCCGGGTCGGTGAGGCGCAGCTTTACCCGGAATACCAGTTTTTGTCGCTCGTCGCGGGTTTCAACTTCTTTGGGGGTGAACTGGGATTTGGCTGCGACAAAAGTGATTTTGGCCGGCAGCGCCCGGTCTGGCAGGGCGTCGAGCACGATGCGTGCCTCAGAACCCACAGTCAATTTGCCGACCACCGAAGCGGGCATGTACAGGTTCATGTACTGGTCGCCGGGGTCGATCATCATAAATACCCGGCCGCCCGAGCCGAGGACTTCGCCAGGTTCGGCCAGGCGCAGCTGGATCACGCCGTTGATCGGTGCGCGCAGGCTGCTGTCGTCAATTTCGCTGGTCAGCTGTGCGACCTGAGCCTGGGATGAACCAATCGCGGCCTTGGCAGCCGCTACCTGGGCCTGGGCGGCGACTACTGCTGCGTTGCTGGTGTCGAATCGGGCTTGTTGCTGATCCAGTTGCTGACCGCTGGCAAAACCGCGCTGGGACAGTTGGCGAAAGCGCTTGAGTTCCTGGCTGGCCAGCAGTTTTTCGCTCTGGCGCAGTTGCACGTTGGCTTCGTTGGCGGCCAGGGTCTGGCGGGCGCGCAGCACTTCGGCTTCAGCTTGCGCACGACTGGCTTCCAGGGTGCGGGTGTCCATGCGGGCCAGCAGTTGGCCCTGGGTTACCCGGTCGCCTTCGTCAACCAGCACTTCAGCCAGACGCCCGGGGATTTTTGCTGCGATTTGCACTTCTGTGGCTTCGAGGCGGCCGTTGCCCATGCTGATGCCTTCGGGGAGGCGGTCGTGCTGGGATTTCCAATAACCGAACCCGCCTGCTGCGATCAGCAAGACAGCCAAAGGGATAACGAAATAATGGGAAATACGGTGATTGCTAGACATGCCGACATCCTGTGTCACAGAGCGCTCTAGTTTGACGGTTTCAAGCCGATTGCGACTTGATGCCAGTCAAAGGAAGTCCAGAGCGTAGACGCTAAAATCGGATGCTGCTTGTCAGGTGCAGAGCCGGAGTGTTGTAGGAGCGGGCTTGCTCGCGATGGGATCGCTGCGGATCACCTTATAAACCACACCGTCTGAATCGAGAGCAAGCCCGCTCCCACACCAAGCCCTCTCCCACAGCGATTCGCTTTACAGCAACCCCATCACCACAGCCCATTGCTCACCCGTTACGGGCATCACCGAGAGGCGGCTGCCTTTTTGCACCAGCGGCATTTCGGCCAGGGCGCTTTGCTGTTTGAGGTAGTCGAGTTTGATCACCCGGGGAAAGGTCTGCTCATGGGCGACCTGCAGTGCGCTCCACGGGTTTTTCTCGACGCTGGCCTTGGGGTCGAAGTAATGACTTTCAGGGTCCAGGGCCGTCGGGTCCGGATAAGCGGCCTGGACGATTCGGCCTACTCCGGCAATCCCTGGCTCGGGGCAACTGGAGTGGTAGAAAAAGAACAGGTCACCCACCGCCATGGCTCGCATGAAATTGCGCGCCTGATAGTTGCGCACACCGTCCCAGCGAGCTTCGCCGAGCTTTTGCAAATCCTTGATCGAAAATTCGTCAGGCTCGGATTTCATCAGCCAATAAGCCATCTTCTATACTCCAGAAACATGCTGTGATTATTTTGTCCGGCAACATTTTGCTAAACCGACAGTCGGTTGACGTCAGCGTTTGCTTGCGTGTGCGTGTTGCCGCAAAATGCCCGCCTTTTAAGCTTGACGCTGCTGCACGGCCTATAACAAAAACCGTTGCTGTCATCGTGTTGATTTGCCTGAAGGAGGGCAATCGATGAAACGCAAACCGGATTTACTGTGGATGCTGGTTATTTTGTTCGGTTTGGGTGTGGTTACAACAGGCTACGCGCAAAGTCTCTGGTCAAACTCGACAGACGCGCCGATTGAGCTGGCGCAACAGCAAGTACAACCCTTCAAACGCTAAAAACTGATTCCTGGGCATCGCTTTGTCAGTGATGCCTTGATTGTCAGTGGGCGACGTACCACTGTCTGTCCGAGACCGTGCCCTGCAAAGGGACATCCCAACTGGCTTGGTCCAGGCACGCCACTTTCTGACATTCGTGGGCCAGCCCCAACAGTGTCGGCTTGCGCCAGCTTTGGCGTCTTGCCTGATAGGCCAGGCTGCGGTCATAAAAACCGCCGCCCATGCCCAGCCGTCCCCCCGTCGCATCAAACCCCACCAGTGGTAGCAGCACCAGGTCCAGCGCCCAGACCTTGCGTTGGCGTGCGCGGTTGATACGGGGTTCAAGAATGCGGAAACGGTTGGGGATCAGCTTTTCGCCGGGGGCGACCCGCTGAAAGACCATTTTAGTTTTCGGCCAGGCACTGAGAACCGGCAGGTAGGTGATTTTGCCCCGACGCTGAGCTTCGCGCAGCAGCAGGCGCGGATCGATTTCACCGTCAGTGGGCAGGTACAGCGAAATGTGTTTGGCGCGGCGAAACAGCGGGTGTTGCGCCAGTTGCCGGTACAGGCCACGGGCTGCCTGGCGTTGCTCGCAGGGCGACAGGTCGCGGCGGGCTTTGCGCAGGATTCGGCGAAGTTGCGGGCGGGAAGGCGGCGCAGGTTCGTTCATATGGCGTGCTGTTCAGGATCGAGACACCGGGTGGTGGCTCGTGCAAGCCAATGCCAGCAGTTGGCTGGCATTGCGCTAGGAAATCAGGCTCCCCGACGTACCGCTGTCGGCTTGGCCCTTGAACCCGAAAGTTCAAGGTGGAAGTTGCAGTAGACCTTAAGGCTTTCCGTCTAGCGGACATGCACACCGGCCCAACGTGCAAGCTCCAGGGTAGTGCGAATCGGCTCAGGGACATCGCTAACTGGCGAATACTCCAGGGAGTGGCGCGAGTATACCCCAAAGTAACGATTTGAATCAGCTTTGGCGTTCGTTCGGATCAGTGGCCAGCACCAGATCAACGCGATCGAGCAGGTCGCGTACCTGTTCTCGGGTAGTGCTGCTGGTCTGAACTTCGGCGACTTCCTGCTTGTGCAGCAGATCATGGGTAATATTCAGCGCAGCCATTACGGCGATACGGTCGGCGCCAATGACTTTGCCGCTGCTGCGAATTTCGCGCATTTTGCCGTCCAGGTAGCGGGCGGCGCTCACCAGGTTGCTGCGTTCTTCCTGGGGGCACATGATCGAATACTCTTTATCGAGGATGTGCACGGTGACGCTACTGCTTGAACTCATGAGTCTTGCTCCAGGGCTTTGAGGCGCGAAATCATCGATTCCACCTTGTTTCTGGCGATTTCGTTTTTTTCAATGAGGTGCGCGCGTTCCTCGCGCCAAGTCTTTTCCTGAGCAGTTAAGAGTGCGTTTTGACGGTTAAGTTGCTCGACTCGGCTAATCAGCAACTCGAGTCTAGCCATCAGTGCATGCAGGTCGGTGTCTTCCATTGTGTCCTACTGTGTATTTTCTGATGGGCGGTGACTGTCAAACGAGTTGACGCCTCGATGGTCTGGCACGGCTGCCGATGCTAGGATACAAGCCCTCCATTCTAGACATAGCGCCGCTTGGCGCCTAGCTGACCATGCCTATTCAGAATTCCCCGTATCAAGCCTTTGTAACCCTGCTGACCGCCAACGGCCACTCCGTCTCGCCTGCCGAACTGCATGGCCACCTGCTGGGTCGCAGCTGTGCCGGTGCCGGTTTCGATGCCGACGCCTGGCTGGTCGAAGCTGCCGAACTGTTGGCTGGTGAGCCACAAGACAACGTACGCAATGCCTTGATCGGATTGCAAGAGATGGTCAAGGGCGAGCTGACCAGTGACGACATGACCGTCGTGCTGTTGCTGCCGACCGACGACGCACCATTGACCGAGCGCGCTGCTGCCCTGGGCCAGTGGTGCCAGGGTTTCCTGTCCGGTTTCGGTCTGACCCGCCGCGCCTATTCGCTGAGCGATGAAGCCAACGAAGTGCTGCGCGACCTGGCCGCCATCGCTCAGGTGCAAGATGCCCTGGAAGAGTCTGAAGACGGCGAAAGCGACTATATGGAAGTGATGGAATACCTGCGCGTCGCGCCGCTGTTGCTGTTCACCGAAACCAAAAAAACTGCTGACGCCGCGCCAGCCAAGCCTTCGCTGCACTGATTGATCGACAAGAGGGAAACCGTCTGCCCATGATCCATATCCCGAAATCGGAATACGCACGTCGCCGCAAGGCACTCATGGCGCAGATGGAGCCCAACAGCATTGCGATCCTGCCCGCTGCGGCGGTGGCCATTCGCAATCGCGATGTCGAACATGTTTACCGCCAGGACAGCAATTTCCAGTACCTGAGCGGCTTTCCCGAGCCTGCGGCCGTGATCGTCCTGATTCCGGGCCGGGCACATGGCGAGTACGTGCTGTTTTGTCGCGAGCGCAACGCCGAGCGTGAATTGTGGGACGGCCTGCGGGCCGGGCAGGAAGGCGCAATTCGCGACTTCGCTGCTGACGACGCGTTCCCGATTACCGATATCGACGACATCCTGCCGGGCCTGATCGAAGGCCGCAGCCGGGTGTATTCGGCGATGGGCGGCAATCCCGAATTCGATCGCAATCTGATGGAGTGGATCAACGCGATTCGCTCCAAGGCCAGCCTCGGCGCCCAGCCGCCCAACGAATTCGTTGCTCTGGATCATCTGCTGCATGACATGCGCCTGTATAAATCGGCGGCAGAGCTCAAGGTCATGCGCCATGCGGCGCAAATTTCGGCTCGCGCCCATGTGCGTGCAATGCAGGCCAGCCGCGCCGGTTTGCATGAGTACAGCCTGGAGGCAGAGCTGGATTACGAATTTCGTAAAAGTGGGGCAAAAATGCCAGCCTATGGCTCGATCGTCGCCTCTGGCGATAACAGCTGCATCCTGCATTACCAGGAGAATGATGCACTGCTCAAAAGCGGCGATCTGGTGTTGATTGATGCTGGCTGCGAGATCGACTGCTACGCCAGCGATATAAGCCGTACGTTCCCGGTCAACGGCCGTTTTTCAGCGGAACAGAAAGCGATCTACGAGCTGGTTCTGGCTGCACAAGAGGCGGCATTTACCGAAATTGCCCCTGATAAACACTGGAATCAGGCCCATGAAGCCACAGTCCGGGTAATTACCGCCGGGCTGGTGGAGTTGGGGCTATTGCAGGGTGACGTTGACGAATTGATCGCCAGCGAGGCCTACAAGCCGTTTTACATGCACCGTGCTGGCCACTGGCTTGGGCTCGATGTGCATGACGTGGGTGAATACAAGGTCGAGGGTGAGTGGCGCGTGCTGGAGGCGGGCATGACCCTGACCGTCGAGCCGGGTATCTATATCAGCCCCGGCAACCTCGATGTCGCGAAAAAATGGCGCGGCATCGGCGTGCGAATCGAGGACGACGTAGTGGTCACCAAACATGGCTGTGAAAGCCTTACGGGCGACGTGCCAAAAACTGTCGCCGAGATCGAAGCGTTGATGGCAGGCGCGGCATGAGCCGCGTCAATCTGGCCATCATCGGTGGCGGTCTGGTGGGGGCGAGCCTGGCGCTGGCGTTGCAGGCCGGGGCCAGGGCCCGTGGCTGGAAAATCGTATTGATCGAGCCGTTCGCCCCCGGCAACGCCTATCAGCCAAGCTACGATGCCCGCTCTTCGGCGCTCAGCTATGGTGCCCGGCTGATCTATGAACACTTGGGCCTGTGGCAGGCTATTGCTGAACGCGGTGAGCCGATCAAGGATATTCATGTATCCGATCGCGGGCGCTTCTCGACGGCTCGCTTGTCGTCCAGTGAAGAAGGCGTTCCGGCGCTGGGGTATGTGGTCGAAAACGCCTGGCTGGGCCAGTGCCTGTGGAAAAGCCTGGACCCGGACGTGATCAGCTGGCGTTGCCCGGCTGAAGTTATCCACATGCAACCGCTGGATGATGGCTATCGCCTGACCCTCAACGACGAAACCACGCTGGACTGCGATCTCGCCGTCCTGGCTGATGGCGGGCGTTCGGGCTTGCGCGAGAAACTGGGCATCCATGTGCGTCAGCAGCCCTACAACCAGAGCGCGCTGATAGCCAATATCACGCCGAGCCAGCCCCATGCTGGCATGGCGTTCGAACGTTTTACAGAAGAAGGCCCGATGGCTCTGCTGCCATTGCCTGACAACCGCTGCGCGCTGGTGTGGACGCGTTTGGGGATGGACGCGCAGCGTCTGGCAGCCCTGGATGAGCGCAGCTTTCTCAGCGAGTTGCAGGGCGTATTTGGCTATCGTCTGGGCACCCTCAAACGAGTGGGCGCGCGGCACCTGTATCCTTTGACGCTGATTGAAGCGCAGGAGCAGGTACGTCCTCATCTGGCGGTGCTGGGCAATGCGGCCCACAGCCTGCACCCGATTGCCGGACAGGGTTTCAACCTGTCCCTGCGCGATGCCCGGGCGCTGGCCGATGCCTTGTTGGGCAGTGACAAGCAACCCGGGGATTTCGCCACCCTGCTGAGTTATCAACAGGCGCAGCAACTCGACCAGCAACTGACCATCGGCTTCTCCGACAAGGTGACGCGGGTGTTTGGCAGTGAGCAGCCACTGGTGTCCTTTGGTCGCAACCTGGGCCTTCTAGGCCTTGACCTGTTGCCACCGGCCAAGCGCTGGTTTGCCCGTCAGGCAATGGGCCTGGGCACCCGCGCAGACAGTTGATGACGACCGGGGCGAGCTTGCCCCGTGTCGATCCATTTTTTCAGGTGCGGCGTACGCCGCTAGCGAGACAGGCTTAAAGCATGGAAATGCGCGCAGATCTGCTGATTGTTGGGGCCGGAATGGTCGGAAGCGCACTGGCGCTGGCGCTCAAGGACAGCGGGCTGAAAATCCTGCTGCTCGACGGTGGCCCGCTGAGCGTCAAGCCGTTTGCCAGCGAAGCGCCGTTCGAGCCTCGGGTCAGTGCCCTGTCGGCGGCCAGCCAGCGCATTTTGCAGCGTCTGGGCGCCTGGGACGGCATCATCCACCGCCGTGCCAGCCCGTACTCACATATGCACGTGTGGGATGGCAGCGGCACCGGGCAGATCCACTTTTCGGCAGCCAGCGTGCATGCGGACGTGCTGGGCCATATCGTCGAGAACCGTGTGGTGCAGGACGCACTGCTGGAGTGCCTGCAGGGCAGTTGTATTGAAATGCTGGCCAATGCACGCCTGGAGCAGATGCGCCGTTCCGGCGACGACTGGCTGCTGACCCTGGCCGATGGCCGCACCTTGCGGGCGCCGCTGGTGATTGCCGCTGATGGCGCCAACTCGGCCGTACGTCGCCTCACCGGCTGTGAAACCCGTGAGTGGGATTACCAGCACCACGCTATCGTCACCAGCGTACGGTGTGCAGAACCGCACCAGCAGACCGCCTGGCAGCGTTTTACCGACCAGGGGCCGCTGGCATTCTTGCCGCTCGAGCGTGACGGTCAGCAGGACTGGTGCTCGATTGTCTGGTCGACCACCCCCGAACAAGCCCAATACCTGATGACGCTGGATGACGCAGCGTTCAGTCGTGAGCTGGAGTTGGCTTTTGAAGGTCGTCTTGGCAGTGTACTGAGTGCCGATCCACGGGTATGCGTGCCACTGCGCCAGCGCCATGCCAAACGCTATGTCGCCGAAGGCCTGGCGTTGATCGGTGATGCGGCGCACACCATCCACCCGCTGGCCGGGCAGGGCGTGAACCTGGGCTTCCTGGATGCAGCGGTGCTGGCCGATGTGCTGATGCACGCGGTGGACCGTGGCGAACGTTTGGCGGATGTGCGTGTGCTGAGCCGTTTCGAGCTGCGGCGCATGCCCCACAACCTGGCGCTGATGGCGGCGATGGAGGGCTTTGAACGCTTGTTCCAGGCCGACTCCCTGACCGCCCGCCTGTTGCGCAACACCGGTTTGAAATGGGTGGATAAAATGCCCGAGGCCAAGGCCTTGTTTGTGCGTCAGGCACTGGGCCTGAGTGGCGACCTGCCGCCGTTGGCCAGGCCGTAACATCTGGTAACTCCTCCGGGGCGAGTTAGGTTGAGATGGCAAATGTGATTCACTACCATTTACGCCCGATTCGCATTAAGAGAGACCGCCCCTCATGTTGGCACGCAAGCGTCTACTGACTGCCCTGGCCCTGACCGTTTTTGCGAGCGGTGTTTCTGCTGCCGATGAGGTGGTGGTTTACTCCTCGCGTATCGACGAACTGATCAAACCGGTATTTGATGCCTACACCGCGAAAACCGGGGTCAAGGTCAAGTTCATCACCGACAAGGAAGCGCCGCTGATGCAGCGCATCAAGGCCGAGGGGCAAAACGCCACCGCCGATCTGTTGCTAACCGTGGATGCCGGTAACCTTTGGCAAGCTGAGCAAATGGGCATCCTGCAACCGTTCACCTCCGAGGTGATCGACAAAAATATCCCGCCGCAATATCGCTCTTCTTCTCACGAGTGGACTGGTCTGAGCCTGCGCGCACGGACTATCGCCTATTCGACGGACCGGGTTAAACCAGAAGAACTGTCGACCTATGAGGCTTTGGCCGACAAGAACTGGGAAGGTCGCTTGTGTCTGCGCACTGCCAAGAAGGTTTACAACCAGTCGCTGACCGCCACCATGATCGAAGTGAATGGCGCCGAGAAAACCGAAGAAATCCTCAAGGGCTGGGTCAACAACCTGTCCACAGACGTGTTCTCGGATGACATCGCCGTGCTTGAAGCCATCAACGCCGGGCAATGTGACGTGGGCATCGTCAACACTTACTACTACGGTCGCCTGCACAAGCAGAAGCCCGATCTGGCGGTGAAGCTGTTCTGGCCCAACCAGGCGGATCGTGGCGTTCACGTCAACTTGTCGGGTATTGGCCTGACCAAGTACGCGCCGCATCCTGAAGCGGCCAAGGCATTGGTGGAGTGGATGACCACCCCTGAAGCCCAATCGATTTTCGCTGGCGTAAACCAGGAATTTCCGGCCAACCCAAGCGTTCCACCTTCGGCGGAAGTGGCGAGCTGGGGTAGCTTCAAGGCCGATGCACTGCCGGTTGAAGTGGCAGGCAAGCGCCAGGCTGAAGCGATCCGCATGATGGACCGTGCTGGCTGGAACTGATCAAAATCTGAAGTAATACCTGTGGGAGCGGGCTTGCTCGCGATAGCATCGCCGGGGTTTCATTGGAAACTGCGGTGTTTGCATCGCGAGCAAGCCCGCTCCCACATTTGTTTTCACGTCGTCCCATCCACCTCCGAGAGTTTTTCGTGGCCCATCCTGCCCAACGTCGCTGGTACCCGCTGGTTTTTGTCATTGCTGCCCTGGTGCTGCTGCCGCTGAGCGTGTTGCTGCTGTCCTGGCAAAGCATTGATGCCCAGATCTGGAGCCACTTGTGGGACACGCAGATGCCGCGCCTGCTGGGCAACACCCTTACACTGATCGTCGGTGTGGGCATCGGCGTCACGCTGTTGGGCGTAAGCCTGGCCTGGTTGACCAGCCTCTGTGAGTTCCCTGGCAGGCGCTGGCTGGACTGGGCGTTGATGCTGCCGTTTGCGATTCCCGCCTATGTGCTGGCGTTTGTGTTTGTGGGCTTGCTGGACTTCGCCGGGCCCATACAGACCCTGCTGCGCGAGTGGTTCGGCATGGGCTTGCGGCTGCCTCGGGTGCGCTCAACCGGGGGGGTGATCACCGTGCTGATTCTGGTGTTCTACCCCTATGTCTACCTGCTGGCGCGCACGGCGTTTCTGGCCCAGGGCAAAGGCCTGATGGAAGCGGCACGGGTGCTGGGGCAAAGCCCGTGGCAGGCATTCTGGCGCGTGGCATTGCCGATGGCGCGCCCGGCAATTGGTGCCGGCGTAGCGCTGGCCTTGATGGAAACCCTGGCTGATTTCGGTGCTGTGTCGGTGTTCAACTTCGACACCTTCACCACGGCTATTTACAAGACCTGGTACGGTTTTTTCAGTCTGTCGACGGCAGCACAACTGGCCAGTTTGCTGTTGCTGGTGGTCATGCTGGTGCTCTACGGCGAGCGCCGCGCCAGGGGGGCCAGCCGTGCCAGCAACGAGCGACCACGGGTCACTGCCCTTTACCACCTGAGCGGGCCCAAGGCATGGCTGGCCAGTGGCTGGTGTCTGCTGGTGTTTGCCTGTGCATTCGTGATCCCGATGTTGCAACTGGTGGTGTGGTTCTGGCAGCGCGGGCGCTTTGATCTGGACGAGCGTTATGTCGGTTTGATCGTGCATACCCTGTATCTGGGGGCAATGGCGGCGCTGATTACCGTCAGCGTGGCGCTGGTGCTGGCCTTTGCCCGACGCCAGGCGCCAACCCCGGCTATCCGTGCCGGGGTCAGCCTGGCGAACCTGGGCTATGCCTTGCCGGGTTCGGTGCTGGCGGTGTCGATCATGCTGGCGTTCAGTTATCTGGACCGCGAACTGGTGATCCCTGTTTCGGGGTGGCTGGGCGGTGCGGGCAAACCGTTGCTGCTGGGCAGCCTGTCGGCCCTGTTGCTGGCGTATCTGGTGCGATTTATTGCCGTGGCCTATGGGCCGCTGGAAAACAGCCTAGCGCGGATTCGTCCGTCTTTGCCCGAAGCCGCCCGCAGTTTGGGCGTCAGTGGCCCGCGACTGTTTTTCAAGGTGTATCTGCCATTACTGCTGCCGGGCACCTTGAGCGCTGCGCTGCTGGTGTTTGTTGATGTGCTCAAGGAGATGCCGGCGACCTTGCTGATGCGCCCGTTTGGCTGGGATACGCTGGCCGTACGCATCTTCGAGATGACCAGCGAGGGTGAGTGGGCGCGGGCTTCGCTGCCGGCCTTGACCCTGGTACTGGTCGGTTTGTTACCGGTCATCGGTTTGATTCGACGCTCGGCCCATCGCATCGGTTAGGTGTCAGTCCTCCTGCATGCGGCTACAATGCGCGGCATTCGGTGCGGTCTGTCTGTCAGGCCAGGTTTCTGCGTGATGTAAAAAAGCCGCTTGTTTGGCTTGAAATGCTCCGCAGCCTGTCCGCACCTTCGCCAAGCCCGGAAGGAGAAACCCATGGGACAGCGTACGCCTCTGTATGACCTGCATCTCGCCCTAGGCGCGAAGATGGTCGATTTTGGCGGTTGGGATATGCCTTTGCATTACGGCTCGCAGGTTGAGGAGCACCATGAGGTGCGCCGCGACTGTGGGGTTTTTGATGTCTCGCATATGACCGTGATCGACATCACCGGGCTTCAGGCCAAGCAATGGTTGCAGTATTTGCTGGCCAACGATGTCGAACGACTGAACACCCCCGGTCGCGCCTTGTACAGCGCCATGCTCAACGAGCAGGGCGGCGTGGTCGACGACATGATCGTCTACCTGATGCCTGGCGGTTATCGGCTGATCGTCAACGCCGCCACCCGCGATCAGGATCTGGCCTGGATGCAGGCTCAGCTTAAGGGCTATGACGTGCAACTGCAGGAGCGTCCAGAGTTGGCCCTGCTGGCCATTCAGGGGCCACAGGCGCGACATAAGGTCGCCGAACTGGTGAGCCAGGCCCGTGCCCAACTGATCCAGCAGCTCAAGCCCTTTGAAGGGCAGAGCTGTGGCGACTGGTTTATTGCCCGCACCGGCTACACCGGCGAAGACGGCCTTGAAATCGTGCTCCCGGCCGATCAGGCCCCGGCTTTTTTCAACGATCTGGTCGGCGCCGGTATTTCACCGATCGGCCTTGGCGCCCGCGACACCTTGCGTCTGGAAGCCGGCATGAACCTCTACGGTCAGGATATCCACCTGTCGGTGTCCCCCCTTTGCGCCAATATGGCCTGGACCATTGCCTGGGAGCCTGCTTCACGCAAGTTCGTGGGGCGCGAAGCGCTGGAGGCCGAAAAGGCCGGTGGCGTGCAGCTCAAACTGGTGGGTTTGGTGCTTGAAGAGCGGGGTGTTTTGCGCGCCCATCAGGTGGTTCGCATCGCCAATGTTGGCGAAGGAGAGATCACCAGTGGTAGTTTCTCTCCCACGCTAAGCAAATCGATCGCTCTGGCGCGAGTTCCGATGGCAACGGCTGACCGTGCCGAGGTTGAGATTCGTGGCAAGTGGTACCCGGTTCGCGTAGTCAAACCGACTTTTGTTCGTCTTGGCAAAGCCTTGATCTAACGTTTACTGGCGGGCGTGCACAGAGTGCATGCCGCTGACATTTATACTTGAGGACACTGAATATGAGCCTGATCCCTGCCGAGTTGCGCTTTGCTGAAAGTCACGAGTGGGCCCGTCTGGAAGCAGATGGCACGGTAACCGTAGGCATCAGCGATCACGCTCAGGAAGCCTTGGGGGATGTGGTGTTTGTTGAGCTGGCTGAAGTTGGCAAAGTGTTCGCTGCTGGCGATACCGCGGGTGTTGTGGAGTCGGTAAAAGCCGCTTCCGACATCTACTCGCCGGTGTCGGGCGAAGTGATTGCCGTCAATGAAGCGCTGGCTGACAGCCCTGAGTCGCTGAACAGCGAGCCGTACACCAGCTGGATTTTCAAGCTCAAGCCAAGCAACACCGCCGAGCTGGAAAAACTGCTGGACGCTGCCGGCTACAAGGCTGCCATCGGCGAGTAACGAGCAAAAGATTCTCAACTGTGGGAGCGAGCCTGCTCGCGAACAATCTTCGCGAGCAGGCTCGCTCCCACAGGGAGGTCAGGCGTTATGCAGAACTGCTTTCACCGCTGCCACCGAACGCTCTACATCGGCCTTGGTCATCGCCGTAAACATCGGCAATGATACGATCAGGCGCCCGACACGTTCGGCCACCGGGAACATCCCTTCTTTAAAGCCCTGCGCGCGGTACAGGCTGAGCAAGTGAATTGGCGGGTAGTGGTAACCGATGCCCACGCCCAATGCCTGCATTTCTTTCATAAAGGTCGCCCGCGCCGGTTGACCATCCTTGCGCTCAGGCAGCACGAGCTGGAACAGATGCCAGTTGGTGTTGTTGAAATCCGCCACCGGCAGTTGCGCGCCGTATTCCGCTTCAAAATCCGACCCGAAGCACTCAAAGTAATGCTTGGCCAGCGCCCGACGATGGGCGGTGATGGTTTCGATATGGGCGAACTGGCCCAGACCAATCGCAGCCGCAATGTCGGTCATATTGAACTTGCCACCCAGCACGTCGACATCCAGGCCGTCGAAACCGGTACGGGTAACGCCTTGCAGGCGGTATTTTTCGGCCAGCCGCGCTTCTTCTTCATTGTTCAGTACCAGGCAACCACCTTCGGATGAGGTGATGTTCTTGTTGGCCTGAAAACTGAAAGAAACGAAATCGCCGCGTGCGCCAATGCGCTCACCTTGCCAGCTGGAGCCCAGGGCCTGGGCCGCATCTTCAACCACGCGCAGGTTATGCTTTTTGGCAATTGCGTAGAGCGCGTCCATGTCCACTGGCAGGCCCGACAGGTACACCGGAATGATGGCCTTGGTGCGCGGGGTAATGGCTGCTTCGAGCTTGTTAAGATCGATATTGCGGGTTACCGGGTCGATATCGGCAAACACCGGCGTGGCACCGACTTCGATAATCACATTGGCAGTAGCGACCCATGAAATAGGCGTGGTGATGACTTCATCGCCGGCTCCGATTCCGGCAATGCGCAGAGCGATTTCCATGGTGCAAGTGCCGGAGTTGAAAGTGCGCACCGGGCGCCCGCCAAAATACTCGGACAATTGTGCTTCGAATGCCTGCACCTTGGGCCCGCTGGTGATCCAGCCCGAGCGCAACACGTCGCCCACGGCAGCAATGGTGGCTTCATCAATGGTGGGTTTGGAAAACGGCAGGAAAGGCAGCGAGCTCATAGAGGCATGACGTCCGATGTGAGTGAATTTGAGTAACCAAAGAGCAACAGCATAGCGCTCAAGATCATACCCGCAGGATCACTCACAGCTGGTGAAAATTCTGTATGGCGGCTGAATGAGCAAGGGCCGTATTGCGTAGCAGCTGCTTTCGGCAGCTGCTACAGGAAAACTGCAACTGTGGGAGCGAGCCTGCTCGCGAAGGTCGTTCGCGAGCAGGTTCGCTCCCACAATAAGGCTTGACCTGCAACAGAGAATCCACAGATGGAGGTGTTTACTCAGCCGTGGCGTTTTTAACCAGAATCGCGTTAGCCAGGTCCATATCGCTGACTTTCAGGTTCGGGTTATCGGCGCGCACTTGTTGCATGGCCGACTCCAGGTACGGGCCACGAATTGATCCGTTACTGGCGACAAAACTGCCGGCGTCATCTTGAGCTGCGATGACTTTGCGGTCTTTTTTGAAGGTCAGGTAAGTGGACCCGGTGGTTGCGCCGGAAGACAGCACATTACGCCAGAAGCTGTCGGCCATGGCCGAACCAACAGGCAGGGACAGCAAGGCGATAGCGGCAACAGCATATTTGAGACGCATGACGGTGACTCCGGATAGATTAGCTATAGTATTTGATTGCCAATAGTGCGCAGGAGTTCCGTAACCTTACGGCACAATTTCTACGCTCAACACGGCTCCGTTTTGTTCGGTTACGCGTACCGATGTTCCCACCGGAGCGTCAGGCCCTACTGCCATCCATACGCTGTCCCCTACCTTGATTTTGCCCCGCCCTTCGACAATCGCCTGTTGCACGATAAAAGTACGACCGATCAGCTCATGACCGCGGCGGTTGAGGTTCGGCTGGTCGCCACTCTCCCCAGTGCCACGTTGGCGCCGCCACCAGAATACCGCCGTGAGGATCGCCAGCACGCCAAACAGCGGCAATTGCAGTGTCAAGGGCAGCTCCGGGGCCAGGAACGTCAAGCCGCCCACAATCAGGGCAGCAAGGCCCACCCACAGCAGATAACCACCGGAGCCGAATACCTCCAGAATCAGCAGTACCGTGCCAAGAGCCAGCCAGTCCCAGAAGTTCAGGTCTTGCAGAAACTCCCACATGTATCAGGCCTTCCTGGTATCAAAGGTGGCTTTGACGATTTCGCTGATGCCTCCCACGGCGCCGATCACCTGGCTGGCTTCCAGCGGCATGAGGATGACCTTGCTGTTGTTGGCAGAAGCCAGTTTGCCCAGCGCATCGATATATTTTTGTGCAACAAAATAGTTGATCGCCTGCACGTTGCCTGAGGCAATGGCTTCCGACACCACTTGTGTGGCGCGGGCTTCGGCTTCGGCCTGGCGTTCGCGGGCTTCGGCTTCGAGGAACGCTGCCTGGCGGCCCCCTTCGGCTTCGAGGATCTGTGCCTGTTTTTTGCCTTCGGCGGTGAGGATTGCTGCGGCCCTTAGCCCTTCAGCTTCAAGAATTTGCGCACGCTTGATACGTTCGGCTTTCATTTGCCCGGACATGGCGGCCATCAGGTCGGCCGGCGGGCTGATGTCCTTGATCTCGATACGGGTGATTTTGATGCCCCACGGTGCCGTTGCTTCATCAACGGTGCGCAACAGTTTTTCGTTGATGCCGTCACGCTGGCTGAGCATGGCATCCAGCTCCATGGAACCCAGCACGGTGCGGATGTTGGTTTGCAGCAGGTTGCGAATGGCATGCTCGAGGTTGTTGACCTCATAGGCGGCTTGCGCCGTGTTGACCACCTGGAAGAAACACACGGCATCGATTTGTACCGTGGCGTTATCGGCGGTAATCACTTCTTGTGGGGGGATATCCAGCACGCTTTCCATGACGTTGATCTTGCGTCCGATACGATCCATCACCGGGATGATGATGTTCAGGCCCGGCTTGAGGGTATTGGTGTATCGCCCGAAGCGTTCCACCGTCCATTGATAACCTTGCGGCACCACCTTGAAGCCCATAAAGAGCACGGCAATGGCCAGGGCGACAAATAACAGGATCACAGTACCCACTTGCATAACCATTCCTTGTTTTTGAGGTGTAAGAAACAAACGAGCGTGAAGCGTAGCGATCTAGAAAATTGTCCAACTCCCTGGATTTTAGTCAAAACAACTCAAGCATGCGGGGTGACTCGCAGTGCTTCTTGCAGTGAGGTCACCCCGTCTGCAACTTTTAGGGCCGCAGCAAGCCTGAGGCTGAGCATTCCTTGTGCACCTGCCTGGCGACGAATGGCGTTGAGGTCGGTTTCGCGGCCAATCAGCCCCCTGAGTTTTTCGCTTATGACCATGACTTCGTAAACACCGACCCTCCCGGTGTAACCGGTTTCGCGGCACTGCGCACAACCAACGGCCCGGCAGATTGTGTCCGGTGCTGCCCCGGCCCAGGCCGGGGCAAAATCCTGCCATTCGTCGGGAGCCGGCGGATGTTCGGTCTTGCACTCCGGGCACAAGGTTCTGACCAGTCGCTGGGCCATGACACCCAGCAATGTGGCCTTTATCAGATAGGGGGCAACCCCGAGTTCTTGCAGGCGGCTGATGGCGCCGGGAGCGTCGTTGGTATGCAGGGTCGAGAGCACCAGATGCCCGGTGAGTGCAGCCTGAACAGCCACTTCGGCGGTTTCCAGATCACGTATCTCACCGAGCATGATGATATCCGGGTCCTGGCGCAGCAGCGCCCGCACACCGTTGGCGAAGGTCAGGTCAATGTTGGTCTGAACCTGCATTTGATTGAACGCCGGCTCGATCATTTCGATGGGGTCTTCGAGGGTGCACAGGTTGATTTTGGGGGTGGCCAGTTGCTTGAGCGTTGCATACAGGGTGCTGGTTTTGCCCGAGCCGGTGGGGCCGGTAATCAAAATAATGCCGTTGGGCCGGGTGGTCATGTGCTGCCAGCGTTGCAAGTCGTTCGGGGAGAGGCCCAACTGGTCGAAATCTTTGAGCAGGACCTGCGGGTCAAAAATACGCATCACCATTTTTTCGCCAAAGGCGGTGGGCAGGGTGGCGAGCCTCAGTTCCACTTCAGCACCCTGGGGCAGGCGGGTTTTTATCCGGCCGTCCTGGGGTTTGCGTTTTTCGGCAACATTCATCCGGCCCAGGCTCTTGAGGCGACTGACAACGGCCATCGTTACCTGTGGCGGGAAGTGGTAAACATCATGCAGCACGCCGTCGATCCGAAAGCGCACGCAACCCTGCTCACGGCGGGGCTCCAGGTGGACATCGCTGGCGCGTTGTTCAAAGGCGTACTGAAACAGCCAGTCGACGATATTGACGATGTGCGCATCGTTGGCATCCGGTTCCCGCTCGCCTGCGCCCAAGGTCAGCAGTTGTTCGAAGTTGGCCGGCGGGCTGGTCTTCTGATCGTTGAGTACAGCCCCAGTGACCGATTTGGCCAGCTGGAAAAACTCTACGTTGAGGCGCTGGATTTCCAGGGGGTTGGCAATGACACGTCTGATAGGGCGCTTGAGCGACTGGCGCAAATCGGCCTCCCAACTGCTGACCCAGGGCTGGGTGTTGGCAACTGTGATGGCTGAGGCATCGGCCGCCACCGCGATGATTCCATGCCGCTGGGCGAAGGCAAAGGACATTGCTCCGGTCACGGTGGCGACATCGACCTTGAGCGGATCAAGGCGCAGGTAGGGTTGCCCTGCATGGTTGGCGAGCCAGGCAGTGAGGGTTTCAAGATCGAGAATCCTGCCTCCCCGATCGGGATCGCAGAATTGTTGCTGCGCAAGAAATACCAGGGGGTGGAGGGTGGCACTGGACGCTTCGCGACTGCGCACCATTGCCTGCGTGGCGCAGCTTTGCTGGATACGATTTTGCGCCAACAGCGCGGATAACAGATTGTTGAGGTTCAGCCACCGGTCATGGGACGGGGTGATGCGCATAACGGCTCCTTGAGGCATCGGCGCAGACAGGTCCTTGTCTGGCCATGTACCTGATAAAGCCTAGTTGCGCCGTGTTGGCCCGCCTGCCACCAATGGTTGCGAACTATTACCCGCAAGCTTGCATTGCCGGGTCCTTGGCGGCCTGCACGGGTTGCAGCTGCATGTCGAAGACGCTGATCAGGCTGCGCAGTTTTTCGCCGATGATCCGGGCACGGTGCCAGCTCTGTTCGTGACTGCGGATGTCAATGCTCAAGGTGTCCCCGTCACGTACCACATCCACTTGCTGCGGGATCAGTTGCTGCAGGGCAAACAGATTGAGCACCCGGCACAGCACGTCGGCATCGGCTTCGGCCTGGATACGGAAAAGCACCTGGCAAGGGGCTGCATTGCTGGCCCATACGTCGGGGCGAGGGGCGTGGGTAATGACTTCAAGATGCGGCATGCAATGGCTCCTGTTCAGACTGGAGAAATATTTACACGTCGCGGGAGAATTTTTTTATCTAAGATGTTTTGAATTGACGATAAATAGACTCGAACAAGTCTCAGCTTATTCATTAATGGGTATTTTTATGCAAAGCGAGCTGGATGCTTACGACCGACGCATATTGGCGCTGCTGCAAGAGGACGCTTCGCTGTCCAGCGCGCAGATCGCGGAGAAGGTGGGGCTTTCGCAATCGCCCTGCTGGCGGCGGATCCAGAAGATGAAGGACGAGGGCATCATTCGTGGCCAGGTCACCTTGCTCGATCGCAAGAAAATCGGCCTCAATACGCAAATTTTTGCCGAGATCAAACTCAATGCACACGGTCGCTCAAACTTCACCGAGTTTACTGACGCGATCCGCGGTTTCCCCGAAGTGCTGGAATGCTATGTGCTGATGGGAGCGGTAGATTTTCTGCTGCGTATCGTGACGGCTGATATCGAAGCCTACGAGCGGTTTTTCTTTGAGAAACTGTCGATGGTGCCGGGCATTCAAGAGGTGAATTCGATTGTGGCGTTGTCCGAGATCAAGTCCACCACCTGCCTGCCGGTCTGAATCCCGGAAAACACAACGGCCTTCTCAAGGAAGGCCGTCGGCTGGGTTTGCGCACTGTTATCAGTGAACAAACAACGCAATCAGAATAATGATCGGAATTGGAATACCGAGGAAAAACAGCAGAAGTGAGCGCATTTTATTCTCCAGTCAACGAATAGCCCGGGTTAAACCAGCGGGGTTGTGGTGGTGGGGGTCAGATACGTCACGGCATCCCGGCGACGGCCGCCAAAGGTGGCGCACAGGCTGGCAAAGAAAGCGCCGATCAGCAGTGTGATAAACATCCACAAGGTGGACCAGGCGGCGACCTTGGCAGCGGTATCAGCGGCTTCCTTGGCTTTTACCTTGGCTTCTTCAACAGCCTGATGGGCCTTGGCGTAGACCTGGTCGACCCGTTGCTCGGCTTCAGGTTGGCTGAGGTTGGTGCGCTGGGCGATGATTTGGGCCAGGTAGGTACGGTCTTCACTGCTCAATTGGCCGTCATTGGCCAGGCTGTGGGCGAAGATGCGGGCCACGGTGCCATGGGCTGCGTCTTCGCTGACAGCGGTGCCGCGGTCATCGCGAAACAGGCTGTCGATAAAATAGTCCGAACCTTTGTCGCCATTGTTGGCTGCGGCACTGCCGGCTGCACTGCTGATCGCCGTTGCGGCACCTGAAGCCACGCTGGCCCCGGCTTGAACGCCGCTGCCGATCACGCTGCTGACCGAGCCTGCAACCAGGGTAGCGGTTACCAGCGTGGCCACGGCCCATGCCAGAAAACCATGGGCGGTGTCGCGAAAGTAGGCTTCATCGCCATGCAGGTTGGTCCATTTGACCCGCAAACGACCGGCCAGATAACCGCCCATGCCGGAAGCAATGATCTGGGTAACGGCCAGCCAGACGATGGCGGTAATGCCCAGGCCTTTGGCGCCCACCCCTTCATTGGCCCACGGAGAAACCGCAGAAAACCCAAGCCCCGCCCCCAGCATCAGCAGCAGCAGGGAGAGGACGGCAGCAGTGGCGGCGCCGGCAAAGATGGCGGCCCAGGAAACACCGGATTGACCGGAGGAATCTTGCAGGGCTGCGGGATAGTGTTCAGTTGTCCCGATCATTGTTGTTGTGCTCCTGAATGGTAGGAAGTGCAGCGTTCATTCAGGTAATTGCAGGGGATGTGCCAACCCTGTGTTGCAGGTAATTCCATATCTTTCAATGGCTTGCAAATGGTTGGTTTTTTCGGTGCATGCAGATTGCATGATCAGGGGCAAAACAGGCGGGCGTAATGCATTGAAACAATTTGCCCGGAGCAGGCGCAGGTAAAAAAAACGGGAGCCTTTCGGCTCCCGTTGTACGCATCAGTCGTGACGATGCTTGTTTTTGCGATGGCCATACGCGTGGCCACGGCCGCGATGGTCGTCGCGGTAGTAGCGACGGTTATCGCGGTCACGATAGCGGCGATCGTCGCTGTCGCTTTTATTGCCCATATAGTTGCCCAGCGCGCCACCGGCACCACCGCCAGCGGCCGAGCCTACCAGTGCGCCTGTGCTGCCGCCGACACTGCGGCCCAGCACGTTACCGCCTGCCGCACCCAGTGCGCCGCCAATGGCGGCTTCACCACGGCTGCGTTTGTCGGCACCTACGGCACTACCTGCCGCACCACCCACACCTGCACCAATCGCAGAACCGGTCGAGCCGCCGAGCTGTTGGCCAACAACGGCGCCAAGAACCCCGCCTAATGCGCCGCCTACACCGGCTTCGGTGGTGCCACCGGCCGAGGCTACGCCACTGACCAGGCCAAGGGACAACAAGAGAATCGAGGTGAGCTTCATGGATGAGCCTCAAAGAGATGACGGCGCGATCCTGAGGCTGCAAGCGGTTGGTGACAATCGAAATCCGACGAGTAGCACGAGTTGTACACAATTCTATAAGTTGTTGTTTTTACTAGGGAACTTAATCTGTTTTCGAGGGTCTGTTAGCTAGTTCGGTTAGGTCGTTTTCGTAGGAAAACGGCCTTTTTTGTGGCCGCAGTTCAGAGGCGCGCTGCTTGAATGTGGGAGCGGGCTTGCCCGCGATTCAGGCACCGCGGGATGACGGTCAAACCGCGGAGATGCCATCGCGGGCAAGCCCGCTCCCACCACAAACGAACAAAAAGTGCTCAGCTGGCCTTAGCCATGATCAGCGTTGACGGGCTGGCTGCCTCCAGGCAAATCGCCACGAACTTGGACGTAGGCGTATGGCTGCCATCGCCCGTGCTTTCCAGAGGCACCAGCGGGTTGACCTCCGGGTAGTACGCCGCAGCTTGCCCGGCAGGAATATCAAACGCCAGCAGGGTGAAATTTTTCACCCTGCGCTCGTGCCGGTCATCCCAGATCGAAACGATATCGACCTTCTGCCCCGGCTTGAAGCCCAGGCGGATGATGTCGGCTTCGTTGACGAACAGCACATCACGCTGGCCCTTGACCCCGCGATAGCGGTCATCGAGGCCATAGATAGTGGTGTTGTACTGATCGTGAGAGCGCATGGACTGCAAGATCAGGTCGGGCAGCCGGCCTGTAGCGCGGGTGCGGGCATCTACCAGGTCTTGAGGCAGTGCGTTGGGGCGGAAGTTGGCGCGCCCGGACGGCGTGTTCCACTGTCGCGCACCGGCCGAGTTGCCCAAATAGAAGCCGCCCGGGTGTTCGATGCGCGTGTTGAAGTCCTTGAAACCGGGAATGGTGTCGGCAATCAAGTCGCGAATGCGTCGGTAGTCAGCGACGACCCAGTTCCAGTCAATCGGGTGGGTGCCCAGTGTGGCCGCAGCAATGCCGGCAATGATTGCGGGCTCCGAGCGCATCTGCCTGGACAGTGGCTGCAACTGGCCATTGGAGGCGTGGACCATGCTGAACGAGTCTTCCACGGTCACCGCTTGCGGGCCTTCTGCCTGAATGTCGATATCGGTACGGCCCAGGCATGGCAGGATCAGCGCTTGTTTGCCGTGCATCAGGTGGCTGCGGTTGAGCTTGGTGCTGATCTGTACAGTCAGGGCGCAATTGCGCAGGGCCTGTGCGGTGCGCGGGCTGTCTGGAGTGGCCTGGGCGAAGTTGCCGCCCAGGCCGATAAACACCTTGGCTCGGCCTTCAAGCATGGCGTGGATGGCTTCAACCACGTTGTGGCCGTTTTCACGGGGCACCTTGAACTGGAAGCGACGCTCCAACGAATCGAGGAAGGCCACCGGCGGACGTTCGTTGATGCCCATCGTGCGGTCGCCCTGTACGTTGCTGTGGCCGCGTACCGGGCACAGGCCGGCGCCGGGGCGGCCTATATTGCCGCGCAACAGCATCAGGTTGGCGATTTCCTGGATGGTCTGCACCGAATGACGATGCTGGGTGATGCCCATCGCCCAGCACATGATTACGTTCTTGCCCTTGAGGTACATGCGTGCGGCGCGTTCGATATCAACAAGGGTCAGGCCCGATTGCTCCACGATATGGTCCCACGAGGTGTCGTCGAGGCTGGAGATGTAATCGAGAATGCCCGCAGTGTGCTCATTCAAAAATGCATGATCGAACACGGCCGGTTCGCCTGCGGCCTGGGCATCGCGCTCCCACTGCAGGAGGAACTTGGCCATGCCGCGCAACAGCGCCATGTCGCCGCCCAGTGCCGGGCGCAGGTAGGCCGTGTTGGTCGGACGGTCGCCGTTGGTGAGCATTTCCAACGGATGCTGCGGGTGCTGGAAACGTTCCAGCCCGCGCTCCTTGAGCGGGTTGACGCACACTACCTGGGCGCCGCGCTTGACCGCCTCGCGCAGTGGTTCGAGCATGCGCGGGTGGTTGGTGCCGGGGTTTTGCCCCAATACAAAAATCGCATCCGCGTGCTCGAAATCATCAAAGGTCACGGTGCCTTTACCCACGCCGATGCTTTGCGCCAGGGCCACGCCGCTGGCCTCGTGGCACATGTTCGAGCAATCCGGGAAGTTGTTGGTGCCAAACGCGCGCACAAACAGTTGGTACAAATACGCCGCTTCGTTGCTGGCCCGGCCTGAGGTGTAGAACTCGGCTTCGTTGGGGCTGGCCAGGTTGAGCAAGTGCCTGGCGATCAAGGCGAAGGCGGCATCCCAGCTGATGGGGACGTAGCGGTCGGTTTCCGGGTCATAGCTCATGGGCTCGGTCAGGCGGCCCTGATATTCGAGCCAGTAATCACTTTGCTCCAGCAGCGCGCTGACGCTGTGCTTGGCGAAAAACGCCGCATCGACCCGGCGCTTGGTAGCTTCCCAGTTCACTGCCTTGGCGCCGTTCTCGCAAAACTTGACCAGGCCGCTTTCCGGCGAATCACCCCAGGCGCAGCCCGGGCAGTCGAAGCCGCCGTTCTGGTTGGTTTTGAGCATCATGCGCAGGTTTTTCAGTGCGTTGTCGCTGGTCAACCAGGCTTGCGCCACACTGATCAGCGCGCCCCAGCCACCGGCCGGGCCTTTGTAGGGCTTGTAGCGGGGAGTCGGGGTTTTGTCGGCTTGATGGTGTGTGCTCACGGTTGTTTCTCCTGCGCGGGGCTGTAGACCCTGGGCGCGCTTTTTTGTGGCAGATGAATAAGGTTGAGGTTGTGCCGCCGCGCCCATTGCAGCGCCAGGCCCGTGGGCGAGGACAGGCTGATCAGGGTCTGGATGCCGGCGCGCAGCACTTTTTGAATCAGTTCCAGGCTGCAACGGCTGGTGACGATTGCTGTGCCACCCGTCAGATCGATTTGCTGGCGTACCAGAGCACCGATCAATTTATCGAGGGCGTTGTGCCGGCCTATGTCTTCACGACCCAGCAGCAGTTGGCCCTGGCCGTCCATATAGACTGCAGCGTGTACGGCGCCGCAGTGCTGGCCCAAGGGTTGAAAGTCGCTGATGCGCTGGCGCAGGCCTTCCAGCCACTGCGCCGGTGGCAAAGGCGCGCCGGGCAATACCTGGAGATCGGGCAAGGCCTGTTCCACCGCTTCCACCCCACACAGCCCGCACCCACTGGTGCCGGCCAGTTGGCGGCGTTGCTGCTTGAGGTTCCAGAACGCCCGGCTGGCGATTTCGACCTGAGCGTATTGGGCAGACCCTGCACCGGTCAGTTTGAGGTCGTAGATTTCGCTGGCGTCTTGAATGATGCCGCTGCCCAGGCTGAAGCCGACGATAAAGTCCTCAAGGTCAGTGGGTGTGACCAGCATCACGGCCTGACTGATGCCGTTATAGGCAATCGCCAGGGCGACCTCTTCGGCCAGTGCAGTTTGCGCACCACCACTGTGGTCCAGGTTGACGTAGTCATAGCTCTGGCTGGCAGCAGGCGCGGGCGTGACAGAAGCAGGCGCCGCGCACAGAGGGCGCTTGGCGTTCATAAGGCAGTACCGACAATCAATTGAGCTCTAAGCCTAGGCGCGACACAGTGTCGCGTCTAATCGCTAGTGCTGATCTATTGATAGATGGCGTCGATCAAGAAGAGCTTGGTGATTTCTGATAAAGCGCGAAACAGGCTTCGGCCAGCGCTGAGCGCGGTGCCTCACGACGCATGATCAAACCCAGGCGGGCCAAGGTGCGTGCATCTTCTATGGGGTGCAGGCGCAGGTGGTCGGTCAGGGCTTCCAGCCCGCCCTCAAGGGGCATCACCGCGCAACAAAGCCCGCCGTGGACAGCTTGTAACAGTTGATGAACGGCATCGGTTTGCAACAGGGGTTGTGGCGTAAGGCCCCGGCTGTGGAAGTTGTGGTCGATGGACTGGCGAAAGTGCATGCCGCTGCTGAGCAGGCCCAACGGCAAGCTGGTCAGCGCCTCCCAGCTAAGCGGCTGGTCACCGAAGTTGAAATACCGCTGGTCGTATAGCAGGCCCATGCGGGTTTCGCCCAGGGCCAGGGAGTCAAAACGTTCCTGGTCAAGGCGTTCAAGATAGGAGACACCCACGTCCAGCCGGTTGCTGGCCAGTTGCTCAAGGATTTGTTCCGAGCTCAGTGCTGACAATTCGAAGCGCAGATCGGGATGTTCCTGATGCAGACGCTGCAACAGCGGCAGGGGGTCAAAACTCGACAGCGGCACCACGCCCAGGCGCAGAGTACCGATCAGGTTACCGCGACAGGCAGCGGCTTCGGCCTGCAAACCGTCGTAGGCGGCCAACACGGTACGGGCCCAGGCCAGCACCCGCTCGCCAGGTGCGGTAAAGCTTTCGAAGCGCTGTCCGCGATTGACCAGTTGCAAGTCCAGTTCCTGTTCAAGGCTGCGCAAACGCATGGACAGGGTGGGCTGCGTGATATGGCAACGCGCGGCGGCCTGACCGAAATGTCGGGTTTCGTCGAGGGCAATGAGGAATTTCAGCTGTTTGATGTCCATCGTCGCTCCGGGTGCAATTCAGCGGGCGATTCTAGCGCGCTTGCACATGGCGTAGATGGTCTACGCTCTTGAGTCTGGATCTTCCAACCTAGGAGCGTGATGTATGAGTATTTTCAGCTTTGTGAAAGAAGCCGGCGAAAAATTGATCGACCTGCTGACACCGGGCAACGCCAATGCGGGCGAGGAGCTCAAGAAGCACGTACAGGAAGTGGGCTTGGGCAATCCGAACATCACCGCTACCGTGGAAGGCGACAAAGTGACAGTCAGCGGTGAAGTGGCCACCCAGGAAGAGAAAGAAAAAATCATCCTGGCGGCGGGTAATATCGCAGGCGTGGCCAGTGTTGAAGACAAGATCACCGTGACCGGCCCGGCTGTTGTGGCTTCGCGTTTTGTCGTGGTGAAAAAGGGCGACACCCTGAGCGCAATTTCGCTGCAGGTGTACGGCAACGCCAATCTGTACAACAAGATTTTCGAAGCCAACAAACCGCTGCTCAAGGACCCGAACAAAATCTATCCGGGCCAGACGCTGCGTATTCCTGAGTAAACCGTTTTTACCCTGTGGGAGCGAGCCTGCTCGCGAATGCACTTCGCGAGCAGGCTCGCTCCCACGGGTTCAGAGATTCACAGCCCTTCCAGCAACTCGCGATAGTCCCCCAGCGCAGCAAATTCTGCAGTGTCTTTCGGGCCTTTTTGGCTGTCGGGCTGTTTCACTGCCAGCAAGTGAGCCACCCCAAAATCACGGGCACTGCGCAAAATTGGCAGGGTATCGTCGATAAACAGGCTGCGGGCTGGGTCAAAACCGATATCTGCTTGCAGGGCATCCCAGAACGCCGGGCTTTCCTTGGGATAACCGTAGTCGTGGGAACTGATAAGTCGCTCGAAATACGGGGCCAGCTCAATGCGCTCCATTTTCAACGACAGCGAATCACGGTGCGCGTTGGTGATCATGATCACTCGCTTGCCAGCTTTGTTGATGGCTGCCAGAAAAGTATCGGCATCGGGGCGCAAGGCAATCAGATGAGCGGTTTCGAGTTTGAGTTCGCGCACCGGGATCTTCAGCTCGCGGCTCCAGAAATCCAGGCAGTACCATTTCAACTGGCCCGCGTTGCCTTCAAATAGCGGCGTCAGTTCCAGATCCGCCATCGCCCGGCTGATGCCATGCAGCTCGGCATAGCGTTGGGGCAGGTGCTCCAGCCAGAAATGGTTGTCGTAGTGCAGGTCGAGCAGCGTGCCGTCCATGTCGAGCAGCACGGTATCAATGTCGCGCCAAGGTAAAACGGTCATGCAAAACTTCTCCCACAGGTAAAAATTTCCGACACAGACAATCGGAAAAGCCGGGGTATAGTACCCCGTTCATATTGAGGAGCCGCTATGCGCCAAAAACCCACCGTACTTGCCCGTGAAATTGTTGCCAGTAGCCGATTGTTTCGGGTTGAAGAAGTGCAACTGCGCTTCTCCAATGGAGTAGAGCGCACTTACGAACGGTTGGTGGGGCGCGGCAACGGTTATGGCGCAGTGATGATTGTGGCCATGATCGATGCTGAGCACGCGATTCTGGTTGAAGAATATTGCGGCGGCACTGATGAATACGAAGTTTCGCTGCCCAAGGGCCTGATCGAGCCGGGCGAAGATGTGTTGGCTGCGGCTGAACGAGAGCTCAAGGAGGAGGCCGGTTTCGGTGCTCGCCAGCTCGAGCATTTGACCGAGCTGTCCCTGTCCCCCGGCTATATGAGTCAAAAAATTCAGGTGGTCCTGGCTACCGATCTTTACGAAGAGCATCTGGAAGGCGACGAACCTGAGCCGATGCGCGTTGATCGGGTCAACCTGCGTGAGCTGTCGAGCCTGGTGCTTAACCCGCAATTCAGCGAAGGTCGTGCCCTGGCCGCGCTGTATCTGGCCCGCGATCTGCTGACCCAGCGTGGAGCATTCCAGCCGTGAGTGTCTTGCCCCATCCTTTGCTTGAAGGCGTGATCAAACTGGCCCATGCCGCTGGCGACGCGATTTTGCCGTTCTGGCGAGCGGGCGTTGAAGTCAGTGCTAAGGCCGATGATTCGCCAGTCACGGCCGCTGATCTGGCCGCCCATCACATCCTGCTTGATGGCCTCACCGCGCTGGCCCCGAGTATTCCGGTACTGTCGGAGGAAGACGCCAATATCGCGCAAGACGTGCGCGCGGGTTGGACGCGCTGGTGGTTGGTTGACCCGCTGGATGGCACCAAGGAATTCATTTGCGGCAGTGAAGAGTTCACCGTCAACATTGCGTTGATCGAGCAGGGTCGTGTGGTGTTTGGCGTGGTATCCATGCCCACCAGCGGTCGTTGCTACTACGGCGGCGCGGGCCTGGGGGCCTGGCGGGCGGAGGGCGATGAACCTGTGCCCATCAGCGTGCGAAACACACCGCCTGCGGGTGAGGCGTTGACCGTAGTCGCCAGCCGCCGCCATTCCAGTCCTGAGCAGGAGCACTTGCTGGCCGGTCTGAGTGAGCATCTGGGCGAATTGAAGTTGGTCAGCGTGGGCAGTTCCTTGAAGTTCTGTTTGCTGGCTGAAGGAGCGGCTGATTGTTATCCGCGCCTGGCGCCGACTTCGCAGTGGGACACGGCGGCGGCTCAGGGTGTGCTGGAAGGAGCTGGTGGTGTGGTGCTGCAACTGGATGGTGAACCGTTCAGTTATCCGGCCCGTGAGTCGCTGCTCAATCAGTCGTTTCTGGCGTTGCCGGCGCAGGCGCCGTGGCGTGAAAAATTGCTGGATCTGGCACAACGCTAGTCCACCCCTGTGGGAGCGGGCTTGCCCGCGATGCAAACGCTGCGGTCTTTCAGCCAGACCGCGCCGCGGCCATCGCGAGCAAACCCGTTCCCACAAAAATCGAGTTAGCGGTGCAACACGTACTGCCCGCTAAACCTCACCGCATCTTCCCCGCCCTGAACATTGACTACCCGCGTTTCCAGGGTCAGCCGCGCGCGGCCGTGGCGTTTGTACATGGCCAAAAACCTGTTCCATTGCGCATCATCTGGCGCATCACATAACGCAATGGCGTCCTCGGTCACGGGCAGCGGGTAGCTGATATGACCTTCCTGAATCACGATATGCCCGTCTTCGATTCCCGCTTCGCGCAGGCTCAAATGCAGCCAGCCCCAGCCCGCCAGCACTGCGCCGCAGTACAGGCTGCCGCCGAACATGGTGCTCTTGTGATTGATATTGGCTTCAAGCGGCAACTGCAGACGCAACTGCCGGTCTTGCCAGCCCAGTACCTTGAGACCCATTTCCCGGGTCAGCGGGATGTCGTGATGAAGAACTGACTCCAGATAACGACTGTCGCGGTTCATGCTGCGGCCTCTTTAATCAAGTTCATCTGGGTGTGGATGGCTGGCGCTGTCGAAGTTCAGCCCGTGCTTGCGCAGCTTGTCGTGCAGGGTCTTGCGCGGCACACCCAGTGCTTCGGCCAGGCTGCGCATGGAGCTGTGGGTGCGTTCAAGCTCGGCGGCGATCAGGCTTTTCTCGAAGTGCTCGACCTGCTCGCTCAAGCCGCCAGCTACTTCATTGCCCGCTGCTGGCTGGCCTTCAGCGGAGTTATCCAGAGCCAATTCAAGGCCAAGGGCAAAGCGCTCGGCGACGTTTTGCAGCTCGCGCACGTTGCCAGGCCAGGTGTGGCGCAACAATAAAGCCCGCTGCGCCGGTTGCAGCACGTTGGGCGTCAGGTCATGGCGCACGCTGGCTTCGCCGGCAAAATAATCGAACAACATCAGCACATCTTCACCCCGCTCACGCAGGGGGGCGATGCGCAAGGGCGCTACGTTGAGGCGGTAATACAGGTCGGCGCGGAAGCGGCCCTGATCGGCGGCCTGGCGCAGGTCTTCCTTGGTGGCGGCGATCACCCGGATATCCAGCGGGATCAGCTGGTTCCCACCCAGGCGCTCGACCACGCGCTCTTGCAGCAAACGCAGCAATTTGACCTGCACGTCCAGGCTCATGCTCTCGATTTCGTCGAGGAACAGGGTGCCGCCATTGGCGAACTCGAACTTGCCAATGCGCCGCTTCTGCGCGCCGGTAAAGGCTCCCGGCTCATGCCCGAACAGTTCGCTCTCAACCACGGATTCAGCCAGGGCCCCGGCATTGATCGCCACAAACGGGCCGTTACGCCGCGCCGATAAATCATGCAGCGCCCGTGCAACCACTTCTTTGCCCGAGCCGGTCTCGCCGAGGATCAGCACATCGGCCTTGGTGGCGGCCAGAGCGCCGATTTGCTCGCGCAAGCGCAACATGGCCGGTGATACCCCCACCAGCCGCGAGCTCAGCAACTGGCGATCGCTCAGAGCCAGGCGCAGGCTGCGGTTGTCCATAACCAGGGCGCGCAAGGCCAGAGCACGACGCACGCTGTCGAGCAGGGCGTCACTGGCAAAGGGCTTTTCGAGAAAGTCATAGGCACCTGCACGCATGGCCTGCACCGCCAGCGGCACATCGCCGTGACCGGTAATCAGCAGCACCGGCAGTTCCGGGTCCTGGCCATGCAGTTGCGCCAGCAGCTCAAGACCGTCCATGCCCGGCATGCGGATATCGCTGACTACCACACCCGGCCAGTCCCGGCCGATACGCTCGGCCAGGCCGTTGGCTTCGGCCAGTGGCAGCACCTTGAGCCCGGCCAGGTCCAGGGTCTGATACAAAGCCTGGCGCAGATGCGGGTCATCATCGATCAGGATGACCTGAACGTGCGGATCGATGGGCTGGCTCATGACCTGGAGTCCTCTGAAGCTTGCAAGCTCACACCTGGCGCACCTGCGCGCAGGCGTAAGGTAATTAAGGCGCCGCCTTCTTTGTGGTTGGCGAACAACAATTCGCCACCAAAGGCGCGGATCAGTGTGTCGCAAATGGCCAGCCCCAGGCCCAGCCCCTGAGTACGGGTCTTGGTGGTATAGAAAGGCTCACCGGCGCGGCCCAGCGCTTCCATGCAAAAACCCGGGCCGTTGTCGCGAATGTACACAGTGACGCCTTCCGGCGTGGATTGGGCACTTAGCCACAAGCGCCGGGGCGGGCCTTTTTCGGTCAAGGCATCGAGGGCGTTGGCCAGCAGGTTACCCAGTACCTGACGCAGGCGTGTTTCACCGGCTTCAACCCAGAGCGTGGCGGCGGGCAAGTCACGGATCAGTTCGACTTCCATGCTGCGTCGACGCTTGGCCAGCAACGCCAGGGCATCGTCCAGCGCCGGTTGCAGGGCGACGCTTTCCGGTGCGTGGCGATCGCGGCGGGCGAAGGCGCGCAGGTGGGCAATGATGGAGGACATGCGGCCGGTCAGTTCGTTGATCAGCTTGAGGTTGCCGCGGGCATCGTCGATACGTTGGTGGTCGAGCAACACTTCGGCGTTTTCGGCATAACTGCGGATAGCCGCCAGCGGCTGGTTGAGTTCGTGGCTGATGCTGGCCGACATGGTGCCCAGCGCCGACAGCTTGCCTGCCTGCACCAGATCGTCCTGGGCGCGCACCAGTTCCTGTTGCGCATGTTCGCGCTCCAGTACCTCTTCACGCAGACGCCGGTTTAGCCCTTCAAGGTCGCTGGTGCGCTCTGCCACACGCATTTCCAGCTCGCGGCGGGCCTTGGCTTCAAATGCAATGCGATCCAGGTAATGACGCCGACGCTGCATCATTAAACCGATCAACAGCATGACCACCAGCAAGGTGGCGCCGCCGATGGCCAGCACGGTGCGCACCGAGCGGTCGATCAATGTGCGAGGGGCAAGAATGTTCGCCTGCCAGCCGGTTTCGTCGATGGTCTGCGTCTGTACCAGCCAGGCACTGGGGTCGAGCGCCAGGGGCTTGGGGTCGCTGGTGGGGTAGGGGAGAATGGCGAAAATGGCCTGACGTTCTTCCTCAGACAGATCACGGGTGGACCTGAAGCGCCATTCAGGGCGCGAAGTGAGAATGACCACCCCATTGCTGTCGGTCAGCAACAGTTGTTCCGGTGTTTTGCCCCAGAGTCGCTCGGTGTGGTCGAGGTCGACCTTGACCACCAGTACGCCAAGCTTTTGGTTGTCTACCTCAACCGGTGCTGCGAAGTAGTAGCCGCGTTTTCCGGAGGTCGTGCCCTGGCCGAAGAAGCGCCCGAGCTTGCCTTGCATTGCTTCGCTGAAATAGGGGCGGAAGGCAAAGTTACGTCCGATAAAACTATCGCTTTTATTCCAGTTCGACGTCGCAATAGTGTCACCATGAGCATCCACCAGGTACATGACTTCAGCGCCGGTCTGGCTGGTGATTTCACTGAGCAACTGATTGGCTTTACTCAGGGCTTGCGGGCTTTCCGGGTCAGCCAGCAGCTCGCGCAGGTCAGGCAACTGGCCCAGAATCTGCGGCAGCACCTCATAGCGATGCAGCGTGCCCAGCAGGTTGGCCACGTACAGGTCGAGCGTCTGGCGGTTTTGCCCGGCCAGTTCGCTGCGGTAATAGCGCTCGGCCAGGTGTTGCAGCGGCCACAGCAAAGGCGCCAGGCACAGCGCCAATAAGGCCAGGCTACGCCAGCGGGGTCTGCGAGGAACTGAGGAAGAGGTGATCATCGTTGAGCTGCGCTGCAAGAATACGTTGCAGTATACCCAACGAACCCTGTGGGAGCGGGCTTGCTCGCGATGCAAACGGCGCGGTTTGTCAGGCAGACCGCAGTGATGTCATCGCGAGCAAGCCCGCTCCCACAAGGGGATTGGCGTTAGCGTGGTTGCTCGGCCACGCAATCGCTCAGCGCGGCGGTCCATTCGGGTTGGGTGACTTGCCATTCGCGGGCCAGCTTGCTGCAATCCAGGCGCGAGTTTTGCGGCCGTGCTGCGGGTGTCGGGTAGGCGCTGGCAGGAATGGGTTCCAGCGTCGCGCAGGCCTTGCCCTGGGCGCTCAGGTGCGCGGCGATGGCCTGGGTAAAGCCAAACCACGAAGTTTCACCCTGAGCAGTCAGGTGGTAGGTGCCCCATGCCCCGGTTTCACCGGCTTGCCAGCGCTCGATCAATGCCCGCGTGCTTCGGGCTATGGTGCCGGCCCAGGTCGGTGCGCCGATCTGGTCAGCCACTACGCGTAATTCCGGGCGTTCTTGCAGCAAGCGCTGCATGGTCAGCAGGAAGTTTTTACCATGGGTCGAGTACACCCAACTGGTGCGCAGGATCAAGTGTCGGGCACCGCTCGCCGCGATGGCCAGTTCTCCCGCCAGCTTGCTTTTGCCGTATACGCCGAGCGGGTTGGTGGCGTCGTCTTCGGTGTAGGGCGCAGGTTTGCTGCCATCAAACACGTAGTCGGTGGAGTAGTGAATCAAGGGGATGCCCAGGGCCGCCGCTTCTTCAGCAAACACACCCGGTGCGGTGGCGTTGATGGCAAAGGCCAGTTCCGGCTCGCTTTCAGCCTGATCCACGGCAGTGTGAGCTGCGGCAATGATGATCAAGTCCGGCTTGTGCGCCCGCACCTGGGCACGGATTTGCTCGGGCTGGCTCAGATCGAGTACATCGCGGCCCAGCACAATCAGGTTGCCCAGACCGGCAAGGTGCTTTTGCAACTCAACGGCAACCTGACCGGTTTTGCCGCTGATAAGGATTTTCAGCGGGGTTTTAAGGTCATTCACGCGATCAGGTCCCTGGGCTCGGTGAAGCCCAGGCGCTGGCCCTGATAGCTGCCGTCTTGCACGCGCTGGCACCACTCCAGATGGTCCAGGTACCACTGCACGGTTTTGCGCAGGCCGGTTGCGAAAGTTTCTTCGGGCACCCAGCCCAGCTCGCGTTCAATTTTGCCGGCGTCGATCGCGTAGCGCTGGTCGTGGCCCGGGCGGTCCTGGACGAAGGTGATCAGGTCGGCAAACTGCGCGACGCCCGCCGGACGCTCGGGCGCCAGTTCTTCGAGCAGGGCGCAGATGCTGCGCACCACGTCGATGTTCTTTTGCTCGTTATGCCCGCCGATGTTGTAGGTCTCGCCTACGACACCTTCGGTCACGACTTTCAGCAGGGCGCGGGCGTGATCCTCGACGAACAGCCAGTCACGCACTTGCAGGCCATTGCCATACACCGGCAGCGGTTTGCCGGCGAGGGCGTTGAGGATCACCAGCGGGATCAGTTTTTCCGGGAAGTGGAACGGCCCGTAGTTGTTCGAGCAGTTGGTCAGCAACACCGGCAAACCGTAGGTACGGTTCCAGGCGCGGACCAGATGGTCGGACGCTGCCTTGCTGGCCGAGTACGGCGAGCTTGGCGCGTAGGGGGTAGTCTCGGTGAACAGATCGTCGACGCCGTGCAGGTCGCCATACACTTCGTCGGTGGAAATATGGTGGAAGCGAAATGCGCTTTTTTCCGGCTCAGGCAAGGTCAACCAGTAAGCGCGGGTGGCTTCCAGCAGGCTGTAGGTACCGACGATATTGGTCTGGATAAAGTCCGACGGGCCATCGATGGAGCGGTCAACGTGTGACTCGGCCGCCAGGTGCATGATCGCCTGCGGCTGGAAACGCGCAATGATCGCGCTGACCGCTGCCTGATCGACGATATCGGCCTGCACGAATTCGTAGCGGGTATCGGTGGCAATGCTTTGCAGCGATTCCAGGTTCCCGGCGTAGGTCAGCTTGTCGAGGTTGAGCACTTCATGCCCGGTATTTTTGATCAGATGACGGATCAACGCTGAACCAATAAAACCGGCGCCGCCGGTGACTAAAATGCGCATGTGGTGATTCCTTATTCCCTGAAGGCACTTAAACGTATGAGGTATAGCTTGTGGGGATGCGGCGGGGGGTGCAAGTGGGAGCTGTCGGGAAAATAGCGGTAGGGATAAAAATGCAGATTAATATCTGTTTATTCACGGTTTAAATACGCGTTGAAACTTATAAAGTGTTTTTGTTGTCGATATTTATCGGCTATAAGTGTGCTCGCCGTTGACGCAAAGCTGAGCTGCGTCCACTGTCCTGTTTGTTTCGCACTCAAAACCCAAGACGTTTTCCAGGAGTCCAGATGACCACTTTGCACAGTTCGCCGCGCGCTGACGGCTTTTACATGCCTGCCGAATGGGCTGCGCAGACCCAGACGTGGATGATCTGGCCTGAACGTCCGGACAACTGGCGCCTGGGCGGCAAGCCGGCACAGGCGGCGCACGCGGCTGTGGCCAAGGCCATTGCGCGTTTTGAACCGGTGACCGTCGGGGTGTCGGCAGCCCAGTACGAAAACGCCCGCGCTCAGCTCGATGTGCCGAATATTCGTGTGGTCGAAATATCCAGCGACGATGCCTGGGTACGCGACAGCGGTCCGACCTTCGTGATCAACCGCAGTGGCGAAGTGCGCGGCGTAAACTGGGATTTCAACGCTTGGGGCGGCTTCGACGGTGGTTTGTACTTCCCGTGGAACCGTGACCAGCAAGTGGGCAGCAAGGTACTGGAAATCGAACGTTGCCCGCGTTACTACACCGAAGGTTTTGTGCTTGAAGGCGGCTCAATCCACGTCGATGGTGAAGGCACGCTGATCACCACGGCCGAATGCCTGATGAACCGCAACCGCAACCCGCATCTGTCACGTGAAGAAATCGAAGACGTGCTGCGCTCGCATCTGGCTGTGGACAAGATCATCTGGCTGCCGGACGGCCTGTTCAACGACGAAACCGACGGCCATGTGGATAACTTCTGCTGCTACGTTGCTCCGGGTGAGGTATTGCTGGCCTGGACTGACGACGAGCGTGACCCTAACTACGTGCGCTGCCATGCGGCGATGAAGGTGTTGGCGACCAGCACTGACGCCAAGGGGCGGCCGTTTGTGGTGCACAAAATGCCGATCCCGGGGCCGATGTATGCGACCCAGGAAGAGTGTGACGGTGTTGATAAAGTGGCTGGCAGCCAGGACCGTAATCCGACTGAGCGTCTGGCCGGTTCCTATGTGAACTTTCTGATCGTCAACGGTGGCATCATCGCACCGAGCTTTAATGACCCTATGGATGCGCAGGCAAAAGACATTCTGCAGAAAATTTTCCCGCAGCACGAAGTGGTGATGGTGCCGGGTCGTGAGTTGTTGCTGGGTGGCGGCAATATCCATTGCCTGACTCAGCAACAGCCTGCGCCGTACAAAATCTGAGGGATGTGGGAGCGGGCTTGCTCGCGATAAATGCGCTGCGGTCTGTCTGACATACCGCAGTGATTCAATCGCGAGCAAGCCCGCTCCCACAGGGTCAGTACTTATTCAGAACTTGTACGTCCCCGTCATCACCAGGCTGCGCGGCTCGCCCGGCATGATCTGCGCGGCGCTGGTGGCCGACGCATAGTAGTAACGGTCGGTCAGGTTGGTCAGCGCACCGCTCACATCCCAGTCTTTTTCGCGATACCCCGCCAACGCATCCCAGCGCCCGTAGCCCGGCAATACCACGGTGTTCTGGTTATCGGCATAACGCTGGCCCACCAGGGTCAGGCCCGTTTCGGCGTACCAGCCCATCTCCGGCTTCCAGGTAATAAACAGGCTGCCATTGTGCTTGGCCACGCCATTGATGCGTTTGCCCTCAAGCCCGTTGTTGTCCTTGACCACCGTTGCATCCTGCACACCCACGCCGCCGCGCATGTACCAGTTGCCGCCCAGCTTGCCGCTGGCGGTCAGTTCGATGCCGCGTGAGCGTTGCAGGCCGGAGAGCAGGGTGATGGTCGGGTCGCCCGGGTCCTTGGTGCGGCGGTTGTAGAGTTCCAGCTCATACACCGCCAGGGTGGTGCTCAGACGCTCGTCCAGCCAGTCGCTTTTGACGCCGATTTCCTTTTGCTTGGTCAGCTCCGGACTCAGGTCGTTGGTGTTGCCTGCAGCACCGGGGGTGATGCCGATCAGGCCGCCGCCCACCGGTGAGAAGGTCTTGGTCCACGAGGCGTAGAACGAGTGGTTTTGCAGCGGCGTCCAGACCACGCCAAGGCGCGGGCTGGTGCTGTGGCTTTGGCGTTCTTCGGTCGGGATCAAGGGCCTGAGATGGTTGGTGGTCTCGACGTTAAAGCGGTCGTAACGCAAGCCGGCCAGTACCTGCCATTGATCGTTGAGGCGAAGCTGGTCCTGGACATACAGGCCCTGGCTCTCGACTTCGGTGTGGTTGTCGCTGGAAATTACCATCGGCCCGGTCGGGCGCAGGCTACGATCGGGGTTGTACACATCTACTGGCGGTACGCCCCCGGCTTTGTAGAGTTTGGGGTCGCGGCGCTGGCTGCCGAGTTCCAGCCCGGTCAGCAGGCGGTGCTCCAGGCCAAAGGTGTCAAAGCCGCCTTCGATTTCGAGGTTGTTGAAAATATTGCGGGTGGTCATGTCCTGCTGCCAGCTCTGGCGGTTGACCTTGTTGATTTTCGGGTCGTAGCCGGTCAGGTAGGTGTTTTCGAACTGGCTGTCGAGCTTGAACACGCCCAGGGTATGGCGCAGTTGCCAGTTGTCGCTCAGTTCATAGCTCAGGCGCGAGCGCAGGTTCTGGACTTTATCGTCGATAAAATCGTTTTGCCCGCCGTAGGTGGTGCCACGGCTGACATCCGCCGGGCGCCCGTCGATGCTCGGAATGCCGCGATCCGGGGTACGGTTGTAGCGGTTGTATTCGTATTGCACCAGCCAGTTCAGGTCGGGGGTAATTTGCCAGCTCATCGATGGCGCGAACAGCTGACGGTTACCGCTGACGTGATCGCGAAAGCTGTTTTTGTCTTCGTTGCCCATGTTCAGGCGCAGGCTCACGGTGTCACTCGGGTCAGCGCTAAGGTCGGCATACAGGCTGCGCAAATCCTCGCTGCCGCCCTGGGCCTGAATGCTCGACTGGCGGCCGGACTGGGGCATCTTGCTGACGCGGTTGATGATCCCGCCCTGGCTGCCACGGCCATACAGCACGGCCGCAGGGCCCTTGAGCACTTCAATACGCTCGATATTGTGCAGGTCGCGTACGTATTGGCTGTCGTCGCGAATACCGTCCAGATAAAAGTCGTTGCTGGCGTCAAAGCCGCGGATGCGCAGGCTGTCAAAACGGGTGTCGGCAGTGCTGCTGACGTTGGGAATCCCGCTCAGGGCTTCGCCGATGCTGTTGATGCCGTAATCGAGGACGTTGCTGGTTTTTACCGAGTCGATGGCTTGCGGCACATAACGCGCCGGAGTCGAGGTGCGAGTCGCGGTGGTGACATCCTTGACCCGTGGGTCATCGGCCTCAGCTTCGCTGGCGCTGATCGACAGCTCCGGGAGCACAGTGGTGGCGTTACTGAATCCGGCGTACAGCAAGGCACACAGCCCCAGATTCAAGGGTGTTAAACGGCAGGGGGAGAGCATGGTTGAGGGGTGTCCGGGCGGTTGAGAGGGTCGTTATATTTTTAGGGCGTGAATGGTAATGGTTCTTGTTGCCTTATGTTGAGAATTACCAATAGCGCGCCCTGCAAATATGTTTCTGTTTGTTTCTCTGCCCTGCAGCCCTTACAGCACCTGATTCGCCCGGTTCGCGCAACACACTAAAAGGCATACCGATGTTTTTCCCCTGGCCCTGCAAGACTAGGCTGGCGTTCTGTTTTAGTGATGACCCGGAGCCCTACATGACCGCTACACCTGTCCTGCATTACATCTACGACCCCCTGTGCGGCTGGTGCTATGGCGCCAAGCCGCTGATCGACGCCGCGCGCGATATTTTGCCGGTCGTGGCCCACGGTGGCGGGATGATGGCAGGCGCACATCGCCGAGCTGTGTCGGCGCAACTGCGCGATTACGTGATGCCCCATGACCAGCGCATTGCCCAATGCACCGGGCAACCATTTGGCGAGGGGTACTTCGAAGGCTTGCTGCGCGACACCACGGCAGTATTCGATTCGGCGCCGCCGACCACCGCCGTGCTGGTTGCCGAACAATTGGCCGGGCGCGGCCTGGAGCTGTTGGGGCGCCTGCAAACGGCGCATTACGCAGAAGGGCGGCGGATTGCCGATAAAGACGTATTGCTGGCAGTGGCGACCGAAATGGGCCTGGATGTCGATGCATTCCGCGCCGCTTACGCTGCGATGAGCGGCGATGTAACGCAGGCCCACTTCAAGGCCAGCCGGGCATTGTTGTCCCGGGTTGCTGGGCAGGGCTTTCCGACTGTTGTACTGGAGCAGTCCGGCCAGTATCAGGTGATCGACCTTGGGGAGTATTTGGGCAAGCCTGAAGCTTTTGCTGCCTGGTTGCGCCAGTGCGCTGGCGTCACCGGTACAGACACAATCGTTTCAGCGCCAGCCTGTGGCCTGGATGGTTGTCAGTAACAATTTCTGACACTTCGGTCAAAGCTTTGAAAAGCCTTGGCAATTAACAAATTTTTCACGAAATTGACACCTCGCCTTCACGGCAGCTAGGATCCCTGCCAACGCCTGTGGCGATAAGCCATACACCAACTTTTCGAAAGACCTGCACACAGTCTTCGTGCGGGTCTTTTTGTTTATGTGAAGCAACCACCACTCAATGTTTCAGCTTGAACCCCACAGCGCGCTTCTATTCAGAAATAAGGAAAATAATATGTTGAACAAACGGATAGGTCTTCTCGCTCTGGGCGTACTCAGTGCTACCCAGGCTATGGCTAACGATCAAGCTGACGCAAAAGGTTTTGTAGAAGACAGCCACCTCAATGTACTGGCGCGCAACGCCTACATCAGCCGTGACTACAAAAACCACCAACAAGACAAAGCTGAATGGGGCCAGGGTTTCCTCGGCACATTCACTTCGGGCTTCACCCAGGGCACCGTAGGTGTGGGTGTGGATGCTTTCGGCATCTACGCACTGCGTCTGGATGGCGGTCGCGGCAACAGCGGCGCGGGCGGTATCGATTTCTTCAAGCAGGGCGCCAGCGGTAAAGCGGCTGACGACATCGCCAAGGCTGGCGCTGCGGTGAAGGTTCGCGTGTCCAACACTGTGCTCAAGTACGGCGATCAAATGCCTGCGCTGCCGGTGTTGATGTATGACAACTCGCGTCTGATGCCGGAAAGCTTCACCGGTACCCTGTTGACCTCCAAGGAGATCAACGGTCTGGAAATCAACGTCGGTCGCTTCACTGCAGAGTCGCGTAAAAGTGCTGAAGCACGCGACAGCGGTGACTTGAAAAGCATCAACGTGTTCGGCGGTAGCTACAAGTTCACCGACAACCTGTCGGCGTCCCTGTACGGCTCCGAGATGGAAGACGAGCTGAACAAGCAATACGTGGGCGTAACCTACGCAATCCCGCTGCAAGACAAACAGTCCCTGACGTTTGATTTCAACGGCTACCGTACTCACGTAAAAGAAGACTACGCCCGTGACGTGCTGAAGGTTGACGGCCAGGACAACAAGATCTGGAGCCTGGCAAGCACCTACGCTTTCGGCGCGCACACGGTGACCCTGGCGTACCAGAGCAGCACCGGCGAAATCGGCTACCCGTACGGCGGCTATCGCAACGCAGGCGGCGTGGGCGACGGTGGCAACACCATCCTGCTGGCCAACTCCTACTGGTCCGACTTCAATGCCAAGGACGAACGTTCGTGGCAGCTGGGTTATGGCTTCGACTTCGGTGCCGTTGGTATTCCGGGTCTGACCTACAACATCGCCTACGTGCGCGGCACCAACATCGACGACGGTTCCGACCGTGGCCGTGGTACCGAGCGCGAAATCTTCAACCAGGCCAAGTACGTCGTACAAAGCGGCCCGGTCAAAGACCTGAGCGTGCGTCTGCGTGGCTCGTGGTTGCGCGTATCGAACAACGCCAGCGAGTACAACGTGGGCGGCAACGAAGTACGTGTATTTGTTGATTACCCGATCAGCATTTTCTGATGCTACCGACCTGTTGAACAGGTTGGACATCTGAATAAAAACGCCCCGACTGGTTCGGGGCGTTTTTTTTGGCCGCGATTAACCGCGGCGTGAGGAACGCATCCGGATGAAACCATCACTCACACTTGGGTTGGACCGAGAACTAGTTGGCCATTATCGGAAGTGTTTAAGATTATTCCCTTGAGATTATATTCCTTTGGTGGCATATTTTGAGCATGACATGGAACGTTGAGTACACCGACGAATTTGGCCTATGGTGGGAAACGCTCAGTGAAAAGGAACAGGTCAGCGTGGCGGCCAGTGTCAAATTGCTAGAGCTGCTCGGTCCGGCCCTGCGCTTCCCCCATTGCAGCGATATCAAGGGGGCGCGCTACGGTAACCTTCGCGAACTACACGTGCAGCATGGAGGTCACCCCTACCGGGTGCTTATGCCTTTGACCCACGCCGCTGCGCCTTGCTGTTAACGGGCGGTCACAAGACCGGTCACGACCGATGGTATGAAGAGAATGTCCCTTTGGCGGAAATTCTCTACGAAGTCCATTTGCAGACACTGATTGAAGAGGGCCAGGAAAATGGCTAAAAAATTTGCCGAGCTTGAAGCGCGCATGTCCCCAGAGGCGCGTGAGCAAACCCAGGCTTTATACCATCAGCATTTGCAGGAAATGCCTTTGCACGAGTTGCGCAAAGCTCAGGCGCTGAGCCAGGAGACACTGGCCAAAGCGCTGAATATCAACCAGGCGGCAGTTTCCAAAATGGAGCGGCGCACTGACATGTATATCAGTACGTTGCGTAATTACATTCAAGCCATGGGTGGCGAGCTGGAAATCATCGCGACTTTCCCGGATGGTCAGGTAAAAATAGAAAACTTCGCGCACAAATAACGCGTTCTAAAATACCCAAACCGCCAATGCCATTGAAGGCCCTGCAACGGCCAGCGGCACGATCAGGCGCGGCCGGTATGTCAGCAATATCACCAGCCCGCCAGCCGCAACGCTGAGCACTGCCGCCCACAAGGCGATACCCACTGACGGGCCCAGTTCGATAACGCCGGGGATCACCGCGCCAACCAGCAGCAGCCAGCCCAGCAGGCGCAATAGCTGGCGCTTGAACGGGCTGCCTTTGTCTGCAAACACCTGCCCATGATGGCGCTCGGTACTCAGGCTGAGTGCGCTGAAACCACTGAAACTCAACGCCAGGCATATCCAGATCATGCTGCGCTCTCTTGTCGGGTGTTGACCGTACGCGGTTGGCGCTGTGGCCTTTGCAGCGGTTGATGGCGGTTGAGTTTCCAAGCCGCGTAGCCAAGCAGCGCTGCACTGGCGAGCAAGGTCAGGTCCATGCCCGCCAGCAACCATTGGCCCTGTGCAAGGCTGGCCAGCAGATGGCTGTGTGCAAGGCCGAAACTGAACAGCGGCAAGGCTGCAAATAACCCTGCAGCTACCCAGAGCTGTTCAAGCCAGGCTCGTTTGTGGCTGCGCAGCAGTGGATGAACCAGGCACAGCAACCAGATGATAAAGAAGCTGCGAATTTCCCAGGCGCTGCGCTGGGTCATGCCCACGGGTAATAACCGATTAGCCCAAAAATAGGCGGCAATGGCCAGCGGCAGACCCGCAACAGTGCCGACATTGAGCACCTCCACCAAACGATGGCCGATGGGTGTGCGCCCCAGTTTCTGCCGTTCCGGCAGGCGTTTGACCACCCATAGCACCAGCCCGGTGGCAATCATTGCCGTACCCACGACCCCGCTGATAAAGAAAAACCAGCGCAGCGGAGCACCGGCAAAGCGGATCAGGTGCAGGCTGGAAAACACGTTATAGATTGCGTTGGGCGTGCTGATCGCAGGGGCGGGTGGGCTGTTCAACAAAGCACCACTCACACCGTCAAAACGCAGCCGTTCGCTGTTGCCCCGGTCGATCAGGCTGTCGCCACCGCGTTCACGCAGTTCGATGACGGCATCCGATGTGCCGGGCCGGGTCACGCTGATGCTGTTGACTCCTCGGGGCCAGCGCTGCTCGGCCTGGGCCAGCAGGGGGGCAACGTCCGTCAGTGGCACCTGCTCGCCCAATGGCTGATCGCCTGCACCCATTGCTGGCGCAGTACGGGCACCGCGCCCGCCGCTTTCGTTGAAGAACTTTTGGGTATCACCGCGATAGGCGCTTTCAACGCCCCAGGGCATCAACATAAACATCAGCAGCAACAAACCGCTGTAGGTGATCATCAAGTGAAACGGCAGGGCCAGCACTGCAGTGGCATTGTGCGCGTCCAGCCATGAGCGTTGTCCCTTGCGTGGACGAAAAGTGAAGAACTCCTTAAAGATTTTTTTGTGGGTGATCACCCCGCTGACAATCGCCACCAGCATCACCATGGTCGCAATACCGACGATCCAGCGCGCCAGCACTCGCGGCATGCCGTACAGCTCAAAGTGAAAGCGATAAAGAAAACCGCCGCCACGGGTTTCCCGCGGGGTCACCGGTTCGGCCGTGCCCGCATCCAGGGCCACGCTTTGGCCGCCCCTTTTGACGACCGGCTGGCCGATGTCGAACCACTGTGCCTGCGCCCCGGCATTGCGTTCGCCGGGCAGGGTGAGGGTCCATTGCGCAGCGTTGGGCGCCAGGCTTTGCATGGCTTGCGCAAGGCGCTGCGCGGTCTGGTTGTCGGGCACAGAGGCGTGCAGTTCAGGTTTCATCCAGAACGTGATTTCTTCCTGAAAAAAACTCAGGGTACCGGTCAGGAACACGGCATACAGCAACCAGCCGAGTAACAGCCCGACCCATGTGTGCAGCCAGGCGTTGGCCTGACGAAAACCGAGGGCCTTCATGGCATGACTTCCCGCAGCAGCAGGTGGAGGGCCGGCGGCACGCAGCAAGCCAAGGCAACAAGCCAGGCCCGGATTGCAGATGCGGCGCTAAATGCCCAGATTGCCATCGCGCAATACAGCGCAAAGGCCAGCATGGTGGCGCTCAGCACTGCCTGCGCCCGAGGCCCGGGCAGCAACAGACTGAGGCTCGCCGCCGCCAAGGCGGCAAACAGGTAACTGCCAAAAATGGCCAGTACGGTGCGTGCGGCAATGGCCAGACGGTAGGCCGTCTGCGGCGCAGGATTAAGGGCATCGCTCATATGAATACCTTGGGCGCGCAGCCCGGTTCAGGGTCAGAACGTATAGTTGGCTTTGACCCAAAAGCGTCGGCCGTCTTCGGCATAGGAATAATCGGAGTCCACATCCTGCTCCCTGACCTGATTGGTCAGGTTATAGCCGACCAGGCTCAAGGACAGATCCTGGGTAGCTTGCCAGGTGGCGCCCACATCCACGGTAGTGATGGCTTGCTCGCTTTGTGCCACGGCGCCGCCCTGACCCCAGGCAATGCTGGTTTCTTCACCGCGATAGCTGACGGTGGCGAAGCTGGAAACCGAGTCGATGATTTGCCAGTCCAGCGTCGCGCTGCCAGAGTGCTTGGGCGTGGCTACCAGAGGCTGGCCCTCGGCCAGTGGGTAGCCAAAGCCTAGAATGGTTGCCTCGCCGCTCGACAATTTGGAGTGCAGGTAGGTGTACTCGCCCTTGAGCTGCACCCGGTCGTTGAAGCGATAACGGGCAGCGGTCTCGATGCCGCGCACCGTGGCACCGGTGATATTGAAATAGGTGCTGTAGATGCGCCCGGTGATCGGGTCTGCGGGTACCGGGCTGCCGTCCGGGTAGTACAGCTGGCGGGTGCCGGTGTTGGCGATCTTGTTTTCGTAGTCGGTGTCGAACAGCGTGACATTACCGCTGAATTTTCCACCGGCGTCGTAGTAAAGGCCGATTTCGCGGTTTTCGCTTTCTTCCGGTTTCAAATCCGGGTTGCCCCAGGTGTAAGCACCACCGCGTTGCGGCAGGCCGATATTGGGGTTGGTCTGGGTGATGGTCGGCGACTTGAAGCCCTTGGCCACGCCGCCTTTTAGCGTCCAGTCCGGATTGAGGCGCCATACGCCGTAAAAGCGTGGTGTCCAATGGCGACCGAAGAACTCGTTGTCGTCCATGCGAATACCGGTGGTCAGGCTGAAGCTGTCAGTCACGCTCCATTCGTTCTCGGCGAACAGCGATTTTTCTGTCATCGAAGTGCCAATCCCAGCACCCTGCGGGCTGGCGTAATAACCGTCCGCCTCCAGCTCGTCTTTTTTCCACTGGGCGCCGGCAACAAAGACGTTGCGGTCAAACGGCAGGCTGATTTTGCTTTCGAATACCGAGTTGGTGACTTCAGGCGTGACGCTCTGATTGCCGGTCTGGACATCGCTGGCGCGGGTCGCTTCTTCGCGATACAGGCTGATATCGGTAGTACCGAAATCCCAGTTGCCGGTGTGGGCCAAAACATAAGTATCGCGGGTGTACTGGTTGTTGTTTTTCGCGGCTGTAGGCGCCAGGCTTTTGCCCGGGTTGTTCCAGAACTCCTGCTCGGTGCGGCCGGCTTCGAGCATGAACTCCTGTTGCTCATCAGGGGTCAGCCACAGGCGTGCGGTGCCGCTGTGGCGGGTCGATTTGGAGAAGCCGTTGAGGATTTTGTCCTCGTCGCGTTGCTTGTCGTAGCCCCAGAGCTGAATGCCGAGACGGTCTTCGACCAGCGGACCGGACACGTACCCGTCCAGTTGCGTGCTGTCACCTGCTTTGGAGCTGTCCTGGAAGGTGTGGTCCGCGGATACCGACCCTGACCATTGCCGCGCCACTTTGCGAGTGATGACGTTGATCACCCCGCCCAGTGCTTCGGAGCCGTAGAGCGTGGACATCGGGCCGCGCACCACCTCAATACGATCAATCGCTTCGACGGGCGGTATCCAGTTCATGCCCAGGCCTTCGGAGGTGCCGCCCTTGAGCGTGACCTGGCTGGTGTTCTGGCGACGACCGTCAATCAGGATCAGGACGTGGCTGGACTCCATGCCGCGAATGGAAATCTCGCCCTTGTCACCGCCGATGATGCTCACGCCTTCAACATTGCGAACGGCATCGGCAAGTGAGCGGAACTGCTTGTTTTCCAGCTCTTCGCGGGTAATCACCGAGATGCTGGCGGGTGCATCGCGCACGTCCTGGCTGAAGCCCGAAGCCGTAACCACCGTTGAGCCGACCTCCAGTGGCGCGGCATTGGCCGTTGCCCCGGAAGGTAGTTCTTCTTCATCGGCGCAAACTGCCGTCAGGGGCAGGCCAAGGCTGACCAGTGCGGTAAAAATAGCCAGAGGCTTGCGGGCAAAAGGAGAGGGGGCAACGGTGCTGCAGCGGTGGCAGTTCATAAACAGCGTTCCTGGGATTCTTGCTATTGCGCAAATGAAAATAATAAGCTGTCTCAGTTGCGTTTCTTGTTTGCGAATGTTGCCAGCTCAACCTGACCGGAACCTGACGAGCCCTCGTTGATTTCCCGCTGCGCCGTTTTTTATCGTCGTGGCTGACCTTTTTGTGGATTGAAGTAAATGAAAGTGCTGGTTGTTGAGGATCACCGGGCACTGCGCGGTTTGCTGATCGAGCATCTGCTGCAAGCCGGATTTGCCGTGGATGGCGCCGAAGATGGGCGCACGGCCCAGGCTTTGCTGGAAGTCGGCAGCTATGACGCGATGATCCTGGATCTTGGCTTGCCGGACATGGACGGCATGTCGCTGCTGGCCATGCGTCAGCACAGCGCCAATGCCGATTTGCCGTGCATCATCCTGACTGCGCGGGATGCCCTGCAAAGCCGGGTCAACGGGCTGAATGCAGGCGCGGACGACTACATTCTCAAACCCTTCGACATGCAGGAACTGGAGGCGCGATTGCGCGCAGTCTTGCGCCGTCCCGGAAGCCGTGTCAGTACCTTGTTGCGCTGCGCCAATCTGACATTCGAGCCTGAAACCCGGCACTTGAGCGTGGATGGCCACCCCGAGGTGCTGGTGCTGGCCCGACGCGAAGCCATGCTGCTGGAAGAAATGCTGCGCATCGCACCGCGTATCGTGATCAAGGAGCAACTCGAAGAGCGGCTGTATGCCTTCAATGAGCCTGTGACCCTGAATGCCATCGAAGCACTGGTCTCACGACTACGGCGCAAACTCGCTGAGGCGGGTGCTCATAGCCGGATCGAGACCGTACGCGGGCTGGGCTATCGCTTGCTTAACCTCGATCCCGCCCATGATTAAGCGCAGCCTGCGCTGGCGGCTGTTGACCGCCATGCTGCTGGTGTTCGCCCTGGGTTTTGGCAACCTGGCGATTTACCTGTATGGCACCCGCGACGAATTGCGCCGCGGGGTAATGACTATTGAAGCGCAGGTGATTGCCGATGGTTTTCGGGTGGACAGCGACCCTGCCAGCCTGCCGCGCCACTATGCCGGTGGCGAACTGTCTTATTCGTTGTACTCGGCCGATGGTCGATTGTTGTGGAAGTCCGAAAACCTCAAACATCCCCGTCGGCTCAAGCAGCCAGGTGCGAACCCGGGCTGGATGCGCTGGAGCGCTTTCAGCGGGCGGGTGGTCAGCGTGCCGGTGGAGTTGCCCGACGGTGCCATATTGATGGTGGCCAAGCAGGACAATCTTGAGCGCGAAGTGATTGGCAACCTGCTGGCGGCCCGCTTGCGCCAGAGCCTGGTGATGATGGTACCTATCGGTTTGCTGTCATTGGGTCTGATCCTTTTATTGCTGCACTGGACCTTGCGTCCGGTGCGGGTGGCGGCCAAGTTGGCGCGCAGTATCGGGCCGGCAAACCCAGAACAACGTATCCCGCTGGACAACCTGCCGAGTGAAATCCAGCCCCTGGCGGCTGCGGCCAATACGGCGCTTGATCGTTTGGCTGCGGCCTACACTGCCGAACGGCGTTTCGTGGCCGACGCAGCCCATGAACTGCGCACGCCGTTGACCGTGCTGGATTTGCGCTTGCAAGCAGCCCGGCGCACAGGGCAGATCGAGTGGCCTGCGCTGGACATGGAAATGCGCCAGATGCGCCGTTTGGTGACTCAGCTACTGGAACTGGCGCGTCAGGAAGGCGAGGCCGCCCAAGGCCATAACGGGCAGCAGCGCACCCATCTCTCGCGTCTCACTCGCGAAGTCTGTGCCGCGCTGTTACCGCTCTTTGAGGCCAGTGGTCGGGTAATCGAGGTGGATATCACCGCAGGTTGCGAATGCCGGGGCAATCCCGATCAGTTGCGTGAAGCTTTGGGTAACCTGCTGGAAAACGCCCTGGTCCACGGCAAGGGCACGGTTCAGGTGACTCTGCGCAGGGTTGTCGGGCACTTGCAACTGGAGGTCAGCGACCAGGGGCAGGGTATTGCGCCAGAGGAGCGCGAAGCCATGTTCCTGCGCTTTCGCAAGGGCCGGCAAAGCAGCGAAGGTACCGGGTTGGGGCTGGCGATTGTGCGTCAGATCGTGCAAAACGCAGGTGGTCATGTAGCGTTCGTACAGGCGCCAAACACCACCATCAGGGTCAGTTTGGCCGTTGCTCAATCGTCTGTTCCTGAGCGCACATGTGCAGCCAGTTCATAAACACCTGCAAGCGCTTGGGCACCACATTGAGCGGTGGGTGCACCAGATAATAATCATAGTGACCGTACTGCCTGAAACCGCCAAAAGGCAGCACCAGTTCGCCGCGATCAACACGTTTTTGCACCAGTTGCTGGCGCCCGATGGCGATCCCCGCGTGGCTCATAGCGGCCGTGACGCACAGGTCCGAACGGTCGAAGGTCAGGGTACGTTTGGGCAGTGCCGCGAGCAGGTTGTGTTGTTCGGCCCACAGGGTCCACTCGGCATCATAGGCGGCATGGTCCCAGGCCAGGGAGTCGTGCAGGGTGGTGCAGTTGCTCAGGTTTTGCGGGTTTTCGTGCAGACGGTGACGCTGCGCATATTCCGGGCTGCACACCGGCGCCATGCATTCGCGCATCAGCCGCTGGCTGGTGAGGCCGGGGAATTCGCCGTTGGCGTAGTACAAGGCCAGATCTATTTTGCGTGTGCGAAAGTCGACATTGTCATTGCCCACCCGCAGGTCCAGTGAGACCAGCGGATAGCGCTCGATAAAGTCGGCCAGCCGGGGCACCAGCCAGCATTGGGCCACCGATGGCCTGGCATAGAGCGCAATGGCTCCGGCAATTTCTGGCTGTGACGAGCGTTCAAGGGCTTCGGACAATTCCCCCATCGCACTTTGCAGTATTTCGAAAATTCGCTCGCCTTCGTCAGTCAGGCTGACCTGGCGGGTAAGACGCTGGAACAGCTTCATATTCAACGCCGTTTCCAGCCGGCTGATGCGGTGGCTTACGGCGCTGGCGGTCAGGCAAAGTTCCTGCGCAGCGCGGGCAAAACTCAGGTGTCGGGCGGCCACCAGAAAGGTATGAAGGTTGGCGAACTGGCTGCTGTTGAGCCGTGAGCTGATGCGGGGAGGAAGATTAAGCACGGTAGTTTGCCCTCAAGCCAAAGGCCGACTTCTTGCAGAATGTGGCAATGAGTCCATCTTGCCACATCCGCTTTACGCCTGAGTCAGCCCAGTAACTCACGACCCTTGGCCAGATAGGCGTCCATCTCGGCCGCAGGCACCATATTTCCTCCCGTTGCCCACACCAGGTGGGTGGCGTTGGCCATGGCCTGCGGGCTCAGGCCAGCGCGGGCCAGATAGCCTTGCCGCTCGCCCAGTACCCGGGCAATACCTGGCACACCTGCCAGTGCGGAAGGCTCAAGGCGCAAGCCTTCACTGCGTTCCATCAGGGCCAGCAGGCTGTACATTTCCTCGTCGCTGACGGTGTAGAAGCCGTCGAGCATGCGCTGCATGGCCTTGCCGACAAAGCCGGAAGCGCGGCCCACGGCGAGGCCGTCTGCGGCGGTGACGTTATCGATGCCGAAATCCTGCACGCTGACTTCGTCGTGCATCCCGGTGTTCACACCCAGCAGCATGCAGGGCGAGTGGGTCGGTTCGGCGAAGATGCAATGCACTGCATCACCAAAGGCCAGCTTGAGGCCGAAAGCCACGCCGCCGGGAGCGCCCCCCACACCGCAGGGCAGGTACACAAACAGGGGATGCTGGGCATCCACGGTGATTTGCGCCGCCGCGAACTGCTGTTTCAAACGCTCGCCGGCCACTGCGTAGCCGAGGAACAGATTGACCGAGTTTTCATCGTCGACAAAATGGCAACTCGGGTCGGACTCAGCCTGCTGGCGACCCTGGGCCACGGCCACGCTGTAATCACTTTCGTATTCGACCACCGTCACGCCATGGGAGCGCAGTTTGTCTTTCTTCCATTGCCGGGCATCGGCCGACATATGCACGGTCACTTGAAAGCCCAGCGCAGCACCCATGATGCCGATCGACATACCGAGATTGCCGGTGGAGCCGACGGCGATTTTGTACTGGCCAAAAAAGGCCCGGGCCTTGTCGCTGTGCAGCAGCGCGTAGTCGTCGTCGAGCTTAATCAGGCCACCGGCCAGGGCCAGGTCTTCGGCATGCTTGAGCACTTCATAGATCCCGCCGCGGGCCTTGATCGAGCCGGAGATGGGCAGATGGCTGTCGCGCTTGAGCCACAGCGCGCCATTGAGGCTTTGCCCGTAACGCTCGCCGAGCAACGGCTGCAAATGCGTCAGGGGCAGAATGTCCGACTCGATAATGCCAGCACTGCCCTCTGTCTCAGGGAAGGCAACCCGCAGGTAGGCAGCAAACCGCTCAAGGCGTGCGCTGGCATCGGCCACGTCGGCACTGGTCAGGCCTGTATCGCCAAGCGCCTGCGCCACCGGTGCCACCCCGGGGTTGAACCAGGTGGTTTCTTGCAACGCGACCAGTTCGCGGATCAGCGGGAAGCTGGCGCACCAGTTTTCAAGTGTTCTGCCCAAAATCATGGCGGGGTCCTTTAAACGATAAGTCTGAATATACGGTTTGAATCAAACAAAGCGCGACAGCAGCAGGGTCAGCCCCAGCGCGATCGATGAAGCCAGTACGGTGGCGGTGGTAAAGGTTTTCAGGGCGTCGGTCAGGGATACACCCAGGTACTCCTTGACCACCCAGAAGGCCGAATCCGTGACGTGGGTCCAGCCCATGGCTCCGGCACCGATGGCGATGCAGATGATCTCCTTGCTCACGGTCGGGTGAGCTCCCAGCATAGGCAATACCATGCCTGCGGCGCTGATCATGGCCACTGTTGCCGAGCCGACCGCGAAGTGCATCAAACCAGCCACCAGCCAGGCCAGCACGATGGGGTTCATATTCAATTGGGTCAACGAGGCGGACAGCGCGCTACCCACGCCACTGTCGATCAGAATGCCATTGAATGCCCCGCCGGCACCGATGATCAGCAGGATACTGGCCAGCGGCGGAAAACTTTTTTGCGTGTAAGCCAGCAGGTCGGCCATGGTCAAACCGCGGCGCAAGCCCAGTGCCCAATAAGCGAATACCACGGCAATCGACAGTGCGATCAGCGGGGTGCCCATAAACGAAATCACGCTGAATGCGGTGGATTCATGGGGCAGACCGGCAGCGAAACTTTTACCGACCATCAGCAGCAACGGCAGGGCGATGGTCAGCAGGGTGACGCCAAGGCCTGGCAGGTCGCGGGTTTTGCTGTCATCGCAATGCTCGTTCAAAAAAGCTTCCTGAGTGGCTGGTGCTTCGGTCTTGCACACCAGTTTGACCCACAGCGGCCCGGCAATCATGGCGGTCGGCAGCGCGACAATCAGACCGTACATGATTACTTTGCCGACATCGGCGCCCAGCATCCCGGTGATCGCCATCGCAGCAGGGTGTGGCGGCAACATGCAATGCACTGCCATCAGCGACACCGCCAGAGGTACGCCCAAGTACAGCAGGTTGATGCGAGTCTCTTTGGCCACTACATAAATCAGCGGAATCAGAAGCACGAACCCCACCTCGAAAAACACCGGGATGCCTGCGATAAATCCGACGAGCATCATCGCCCACGAAGCGCGGTCCTTGCCCAGGGTGTTCAACAGCGCCTGAGCGATGCGCTCCGCACCGCCGGACTCCTCCAGCATCTTGCCCAGAATCCCGCCCAGGCCAATGATCGTTGCCAGAAACCCGAGGGTTCCGCCGACACCGGCTTCATACGACGAAGCAATTTTTACCAACGGCATGCCTGACCCGATTCCCACCACAAAGCTCGCAGCGGTCAGGGCCAGAAAGGCATGAACGCGGACTTTGACGATAAGGAAAATGATCAGGGCGATGGCGCAAAACAACACCAGCAAAAGAGTGGGACCGCTGTGCATGGGAGGTGCTCCGGGAAGCGCTTTTATTGTTGAAATAAGTGATCGTCGTCACTTTGCTTCCGGCAATTAGAGGTTACATCTCCGTAGGCTGACAAAGGATGGTTTTTCATGGGACAGATGATGTGGTGTCATCTGTTGGAGGGTAAAACAGGTGGGAGCGAGCCTGCTCGCGAAGGCTTTAAGAGTTTCGCGAGCGGGCTCGCTCCCACAATTGGATATGCGTGTCAGAAATCCCAGCGAGTGGTCAGCATAAAGTTGCGCGGCTCGCCATAAATCGCCGAGTTATAGAACCCGATATTGGTGTAGTAATACTTGTCGAACACGTTGTTGACGTTAAGCGTGGTCGACAGGTTTTCCGTGAATTGATAACGGGTCATCAGGTCCACCACCCAGTAGGGCTTTTGCGAGAAGTCTTCGTACCTGTCCTTGGGACCGTTGAACATCTCTTGCCAGGCCGTGCTCTGCCAGCGTGCGCCACCGCCCACGGAGACTTTGTTGAGGTCGCCCTTCAGTTTGTAGATGGTGTAGAAGCTCAGTTGGTCTTCGGGTTCGAAGGTCGAGATCTTTTTACCGTTGTCATCGCGTACCACCTTGTGCGTGTAACCGGCCTGCAGGCTCCAGCCCGGGCTCAGCTCGCCGGATATCTCCAGCTCGTAGCCCTTGGTTTTAGCCGCAGTGCCCTTGAAGGCATAGTTGGGCGGGGTGGGTTGCAGGTTGTTCCAGGCATCGTCGGGGATGGGACGGTTGCTTTCCTTGACCTCAAAGTACGCCAGGCTGGCGTTCAGACGGCCATCGAAGAACTCGCTCTTGAGGCCGATCTCGTAGTTTTCACCCTCGTCTGGGTCAAGCATTTTGCTGTTGCGATCCAGGTTGTAGAACTCCTGGGGCATGAATACATCGGTGTAGCTGGCATAGGCCGTCAGGTAATCGGTCAGGTCATAAGTAATGCCCGCATAGGGAATCAAGCGTCCTGTTTCGCGATAGGTATTGGTGGTGCCCGTAAGGGTGTAGTCGACCACCCGCCCGCCCAGAAACACTTTCAGCTCATCTGTTACATTCAGACGCGTGGTTGCATACATGCCGGTCTGGCGCACGGTGTCATCGCTGATTTGAGATGCGTTGCCCCAGTCAGGTTTGGCCAGATGGCCGTCCCAGTTGAAGTAATCCACCAGATTGGGGGTGGAGAAGGTCACGTCCCAATAGCCTTTGCCTTTCCAGTTGGCGGTACTGATGGAGCCGCCCAACACCAAATCGTGTTCACGGCCGAGAAACTCGTAGGGGCCGCTGACATAGAGATCGGCCGCGTCGCTGGTGGTTTCGCCCTTGTAACGTTGAGCATTGATATTGGCGGTGCCATCAGCCGCAGGCTGGTTGAACTGAATCGCCCCCAGCTGGGCATCGTAGCCATTGATCTTGTGGTCCAGTTGCAGCTTGCCCACCCAACCACTGCCCAGGTCCTGTTCCAGGGTCGCGAACACCGTGCGGGTGTATTGCTGCCAGCTGCTCCAGTCGGTGGCGTTGCTGAATGAGCGTTTGGCGCTGTTGATCTCGCCCGCGTAGTTGTACAGCGGGAAGCTCCCCGACCAGGTGGAGCCCTGGGGTTTGTTGTCCTGATAATCGGCGCCCACGGTCAGCAAGGTGTCTGGCGTCAGGTCGACTTCGAGGATGCCGTAGAACACCGAACTCTGGTTGGAGTAGCGGTCGATATACGATTGCCGGTCCTGATAGGCCGCTACCGCACGACCGCGCACATTACCGGTTTCGGTCAATGGGCCGCTGAGGTCTACTTCAGTCCGGTAGTTGTCCCACGAGCCTGCGCCTGCGGTGATATGGCCGTGAAAATCATGGGTGGGTTTTTTACGCACCAGGTTGATGGTGCCGCCCAGGGACCCCGCCCCGCTGAGCAAACCTGAAGCGCCCTTGAGTACCTCGATACGGTCATAAATAGCCATGTCGCTCAGGGTATTACCCGCTGAATAGGCAACGTTGCGTACGGCGGAGGGGATGCCGTCGTACTGGAAGTTGTTGATCGAAAAACCACGCGAGTAGTAGTTGGTGCGGTCCGTGTCGTAGGCCGAGACGGTAATGCCCGGAGTATGGCGCATCACGTCGTCAACATTGTCGAGGGCGAAGTCATCCATATGCTGGCGGGTGATTACGCTGATCGATTGCGGCGTTTCCCGCGGTGTGAGCACCAGGCGAGTGGCCGTGGCGATAGCGCCCGGCGTGTAGGAACCGGTGCCTTCGGTAACGGTACCCAACTGGTTGGTGACAACTTGAGTGGCCCCCAGCTCCAGCGCGGCTTCACTGTTGCTGGCGACCAGTACATAACCCCCGTTGCTCTGGCGCTCGGCTTGCAACCCGCTATTGGCAAGCAAGCGCTCCAGGCCTTCCTCGACGCTGTATGAACCTTCAAGCCCGCCGGTCTTGAGGTGACGGGCCTGTTCGGTATCAAACGAAATCGTAACCCCAGCCTGCACACCAAACCGGGTCAGGGCGCTGCCCAGAGGGCCAGGGGCAATCTGGTACTGCGCCTGGCTTTGCGCTGCGGCCTGGGCCGGTAGCAGCGCCAGACCGGACAGGCTGGCGAGGGACGCGCCAAATACCGCCAGGCGCACAGCGCGGGCTATTTTGGTGGTGGTATTGAGGGGGAGCGGGGGCATTCGATGATCCTTGCGTGGTCATGGCACAAACGCGCTGTAGTCGCGGCTTATGTCATTGACGGATGAGAATCTAAATCAGCAAGGTTAAAGTTCAAACCATTTGCACCTGAGCTTATGCCGGTTCGATGCTGGCCCAGTAGCGGGTGAAGAAGCGAACGTTGACTGGCAGGGTTTTACCCAGATTCTCCAGCACCGTATCGGTGTCATCGATACGAAAGGCCCCCGAGATGCGTAAATGCTGAACGGCTGTTGCACAACGCAGCACGCCCGGACGATAACGGCCCAACTCCTCGATAAAATCGCCCAGGCGCCAGTCGTCCACGCTCAACATGCCCTGTACCCAGGCGGTTGAGGCCGCAGGCAAAGGCTGAACCCTGCCGATTGCATTGCTATCGAAAGTGACTTGTTGTCCGGTCTCCAGACGCAGGGGCTGATGGATCAGCTCAAGCGGGCGAATTTCCACGGCGGATTGCAGCACCCCGACTCGCGTGTGCTCGGGCAATTGGCGCACGCTGAAACGGGTGCCAAGGGCGCGCACGCTGCCGTCCTCGGTCTGCACGATAAAGGGACGCTGCTCAGGATCCTTGGCGGTCTGAATCAAGATTTCACCCTGGTGCAGACGAATCACACGCTGTTTGGCGTCGAAGTGGATATCCAGCGCCGTGTTGGCGTTGAGCTCCAGTTGTGAGCCATCCTCAAGGCGCAGCGAACGCCGCTCACCGACGCCGGTACGCTGCCCCGCAAGCATCGAGCGATAGGGCACCTGCTCGGCCGCCAGCCAGGTACCGCTGCCAACGGCCAGCAGCATGCCAAGGATTTTCAGCACATCACGGCGTTGGGTTTTCGCGGCGTCGAGGCTGGAGAGAGCGGCCTCCTGGGGCATCAATGCCCATTGGCGCTGGAACCTCTCAAGCCGTGCCCAGGCCGCTTCATGTTGTGGGCAGGCTCTCAACCAGGCCTGCCAGTCCCGGGTGCGAGCCTCGTCGGTGGTGCCGTCATTAAGTTGTACATACCAGGTGGCAGCAGCCTCCAGCGCCTTGAGATCCGGGGCAGGGGACATCAATTGTCGACCAGCAACAGGCAGCGGGTCATGGCGCGAATCAAATGATTTTTCACCGTGGTAACCGACACCTCGAAACGCTCGGCGACGGCAACATAACTCAAGCCTTCGAGCTGCACGGCGAGGAAAATTTCCCGCGTTCTGGGGCCCAGCTCATCGAGCAGGCTGTCGATCGAAATCAGCGTTTCGATAATCGACAGGCGTATTTCTGGCGAAATATCCACAGGCTCGGGCTTGAGTGCCAGCGCCTGCAGATAGGCTTGCTCGATGGTGCGGCGGCGCACTTTGTCGATCAACAGCGAGCGGGCAATGGTGCTCAGATAACCACGGGGCTCCCGAATGGGCGTGTCATGGCGTGCGGTCATGACCCGCAGGAACGTGTCCTGGGCCAGGTCGCAGGCATCCGCCGTATTGCCCAGGCGCACGCGCAACCAGCCCTTTAGCCAACTGTTGTGATCGCTGTACAACCGATGAAGAACTGAAGGGTCGAGCGCCGACATAATGATGCAACCAAAATGTAATTGGTAATCGATCGCATTATTGTGATGGGACAGTATTTATGCAAGGGGGAGGTTCATTGGAGGGGGGGGCGGACAGCGATAATACTGCTGGAGATAGAGTCGTTCGGGTGCACAGGGTGTAACACAACTCTAAGCCGATCGCGTTTTTTGTGTGTAGTGTGTGTATTTTCCGATTGCACCATTTTTCAATGGTGTGTAGCGTACACACAATGCGTGGTAATCAAGTGCGAAGTCGTGAGCTTATTGAATTATTGGTGGCAGATGGATGGTTTGAGATCGCAATCAAGGGAAGTCACCATCAGTTCAAGCATCCAGCCAAAGCGGGTCGGGTAACGGTTCCACATCCCAAGTCAGAAATTGCCAAAGGGACGCTGCACAACATTCTCAAATCCGCAGGTCTCAAGGGAGAGTTACGGTCATGAAATTTCCAGTGGTCATACATAAAGACGCAGATTCCGAATTCAGCGTAACGGTGCCTGATGTGCCAGGCTGTTTTTCTGCCGGGAGCACTTTTTCGCAAGCGCTGGATAACGTGCAGGAAGCATTGGCGTTGCATCTGGAAGGCATTGTTGCGGACGGCGGCGAGCTGCCGCAGGGCAAGGACGTGGATGCCCACCTGGAGAACCCGGATTTTGTCGGTGGAATATGGGCAATCGTTGACTTCGATTTGACGCCTTACCTTGGTAAGTCGGTTCGGTTCAACGCTTCTTTGCCAGAAAACCTGTTGCAGCGCATTGATGAACGAGTGAGCAGGGACCACCGCTATGCATCCCGTTCGGGGTTTCTAGCAACAGCTGCATTGCGCGAGCTGAGCGTTCAGAATTTTTAATCGGCTCAAGACCATCACCATGTGGTGCTCTTGAGTCTTCTCCAAACCCTGAAAACAAAAAAGGCCCACCTTTCGGTGAGCCTCTTCTGGTGTTGCGTATGGTGCCGGCACCAAGAGTCGAACTCGGGACCTACTGATTACAAGTCAGTTGCTCTACCAACTGAGCTATACCGGCGTTATGGGCGACGAGTATACCCGGATGTTTGGGCTTGTAAACCCCTGATAACAGACTATTTTCACGTTTCTGACCGGCGCTCGGTGAAGGAGGGGGGCAAGTGCTCCGTCGTGACCCGATTTTTCGCCGAATTGGTCAGCGCCGACACTTCGTCGCACCGCCGCGCCCACAGGAAAACTAAAAAGGTTATTGAGCAAACCCCAGTTCAAACAGCGTGCCGCTGGTATCACTGACCACCCGCACCTGGCCGCCATGCAATTGCATGATCGAATGCACAATCGCCAACCCGAGCCCGCCCGAGTCCCCCGGTTGGGCCCGTGAAGGATCGACCCGGTAAAAACGGTCAAACAACTTGCCCAGATGCTGCGCCTCAATCGGCGGGCCAGGGTTGTGCACACCGATCCAGCAAAACCCGGCATCGTCATGGCGCTGCAAGCGTACGGTAGAGCCCGGTTGAGCATGGCGCACGGCATTGGCCAGTAAATTGCCCAGTGCCCGCTGCAGCAGCTGTTGATCGGCCATCAGCGAGCCGCTGAGCTGATTGTCCAACTGCAGCTGCCGGTCCTCAGCCAGTGCTTCGAAGTAATCGCACAGCTCGTCGCCCACCTCACCAAGGTCCAGCACTTGCAGCTGCAACGGGCGCTGGCCGTGTTCGGCGCGGGCGAGAAACATCAGGTTTTCGGCCATACGGTTGAGCCGCTCGTACTCTTCGATATTCGACGCAAGTACTTCCTGGTACTCAGTCGGGCTGCGTGACTGGTTCAGTGCCAGGCTGTTGCTGCCCAGCAGGTTGTGCAACGGCGTGCGGATTTCATGGGCCAGGTCGGCGGAGAACTGTGACAGCCGCGCAAAGCTGTCTTCCAGGCGTGTCAGCATGGCGTTGAGAGCCTGTACCGGCTCCTTGAGTTCGGCAGGCACGTCATGTGTGGCCATGCGCTGGTCAAGGCTGCGCGGATCGATGCCAGCCATGGCGTGGGCCAGCTCACGCAAAGGCTCAAGGCCGCGACGCAACAGCAGCAGGCCAAGGCCGAAAGCCAGCAGCGCGCCCAGGCCCACGGCGCCATATAAACGCATACGGTAGCTAGCGAGCATTTGCTCACGCTCATCCAGGCGTTTGCCTACGGTCACCCTGAGGATTTCATCGGCCGGGCCTCGGGCCATGCCGGCGAGCAGCACCGTCTGGTCCAGTGTCTGGATATCGGCACGCTGTGGCGCCCGGTCCTGAGCAATGGGCGGTATATCAGGCAAGTCCTGCCGGTGCGGGTTAATGGCGATAAGCGGGCTGCCATCTGCCCGCTTGACCAGTAGCACACTGTCCAGGTTGCCCAGCATGTTCTGGTACAGGCGCGGGCGCTCCTGCAGGGCTTCGAGGCTATCGCTGTCATGCAGCAGGGCGCGCACTTGTTCAAGGCGCCCGAGCAGCGCCTGGTCATCACGAAACGCCAGTTCCGAGGCCAGCGATCGATACAGAAACACCCCGATCACACTCAGTACCAACGCGCAGGTCATGGCGATCGCCAGCGCCAGACGCCAGGCGATGGATTTACTCATCGGGTGCTTCCAGTTGATAACCAACGCCGCGCACGGTGTGGATCAACTTGGGCATGTAGGGATCGTCGACCTTGGCCCGCAGGCGACGCACGGCGACTTCGACCATATTGGTGTCGCTGTCGAAATTGAGGTTCCACACTTGGGAGGCGATCAGGGTGCGGGACAGCACCTCGCCCTGGCGGCTGGCCAGCAGTTGCAGCAGGGCGAATTCCTTGTTGGTCAGGCTGATGCGCTGGCCACCCCGGCTGACCCGGCGGCGCAGCACGTCGATTTCAAGATCGGCGATGGCATACGACTCGGCCTCGCGTAGCGGGCCGCGACGCAGCAGCGTGCGCACCCGGGCGAGCAACTCGGCAAAGGCGAAAGGTTTGAGCAGGTAATCGTCGGCGCCTAGCTCCAGACCGCGCACGCGGTCTTCGATAGCATCCCTGGCGGTCAAGAACAGCACCGGAGTGGCGCCGCGCTGGCGAATCAGTTGCAGCAGTTGCCAGCCATTGAGCCCCGGCAGCATCACATCAAGGATGATCAGGTCGTATTCCTGCTGTTCGACAAAATAGCGCCCGTCCAGGCCGTTGAGTGCCACATCCACGGCAAAGCCGGACTCCTTGAGGCCCTTGGCCAGGAAATCGGCGGTCTTGGCTTCATCTTCAACCACTAGCAAACGCATCGCACACCTCGATCAATCGTCTGCACAGGCTAGGCGCCTTCGTCGGTGTTGCCTATTACAAACTTGTAATGCAACTGACGGGGTTCTGACGAGGAGCGCTGGTTAAGGTGGGCCCATTCGTACAGGAGCTTGCCCATGATGTTGAAAACCTTGTTGTTGTGGACTGCCGTTGGCGTTGCCGGCGTGGCCCAGGCGGCGCCGAATCTGGCGCGCCATGCCGATCTGGACCTGGCCACCGCCCGCCAGTTGGCCGACGCGACCCTCAAGCACTGCACCGGGGCGCTGAGCGTGCTCGACCGGGGTGGCAACGTGCTGATGGCGCAGCGTCCGGAAGGCGTTGGCCCGCACAACCTGCTGGCGAGCCAGCGCAAGGCGTATACCGCGCTGTCGACCAAAACCCCGACCCGCCTGTTTGCCGAGCGTGCACGTAACAACCCCGAGGCCGCCAATCTCAACTCCATTGCCGAGCTGTTGCTGCTGGGCGGCGGTGTGCCGTTGTTCGCCGAAGGTGAACTGGTGGGCGCGCTGGGCGTGGCCGGGGCGGGCGGTGCTGAGCAGGACGAAGCCTGCGCGATCAAGGCTGCCGGGCAAGTTGGCCTGACCATTCAACGTTGATCAGATTTTAACCACTGAGGACTTACCATGAAATCGTTGCGAATCACCCTGGCGGCTTTAAGCCTGAGCGCTGTGTCGAGCCTGGCGCTGGCTGCCGGTAACCCGTTGAGTGTGCATGTGCTGAATCTTGAAAACGGTCTGCCGTCCCCGGGGGTCAATGTGACCCTGGAAAAGCATGTGGGCAAGGATTGGCAGCCACTGGCGCAAGGCGTGACCAATGAGCAGGGACGTATTGGCGAGTTGTTCCCGGGCAAGCAGGCGTTCGAGGCGGGGGAGTACCGGGTGGTATTCAAGACCGGCGATTATTTCAAGAAGGCAGGGCGTGACACGTTCTTCCCGGAAATCCCGGTGATTTTTGAAGTGAAGAATGTGGATCAGCATTACCACATTCCGTTGTTGCTCAGCCCTTATGGTTTTTCGACATATCGCGGGTCGTAGTCCTGCGAAACCCTTTGTGGGAGCGGGCTTGCTCGCGATGAGATCGCTGCGGATTAACTGTCAGACCGCAGCGCCTGAATCGCGAGCAAGCCCGCTCCCACAGGGTTACCCACAGCGCTGCGCAAGCACCATCAAATTGCGCGGCGTCAGCTGGCTGTCGCAGAACTCGCCAACCTGCACTGCATAGCCGTTCTCCTCCAGGTAGAGCGCCCGATCGAGCACCAACCACAGCTCCAGCGGGCGGCGAAACAGCCCGCGCACCAATTCCAGGTTGCGCACCTGCGCCAACCTCTCCCAGCCTGCGGCTTCCAGCGCCGGCCAGTCTTCTTCGCCACTTGTGGATAAGTTCTTCAGCGCCGCCAAGTCCGAGCAGTACTCGGCAAACGGCTTGTTCAGCCAACTGCTGGGCAGCGAGGGTGTGGATAAGTACTCATCACACTGACGGCGCTGGCGCTGCCACAGATCAAAACCCAAGCGCCGTGCCATCGACTGGTCACGCTGAAGGCGCACGCGGGTGCCAGCGGTCACGGTTTCGCTCATGGGCAGGCTCAGGTCCTCCAGTGACAGTTGCAGGGAAGATGCCTTGGCGGCTGTGGATAACGCTTGATAGTGCGACCTGCCGATGCGGTTGTAGCAGCAGGGGGACACGGCAAGTTGTGCACAACCCGCCGCGCTGGCCAGTTGCAGCAGGCGCACATGCAAATCGCCGCAGGCGTGCAGCGCCACGGGTGTCATTTGGGGTGTGAGCTGCCGGGCTGCTGCTTCAGCGAGCACATCTTGCTGAACATGACGGGCCGCCAGTTGATGACGCTGGCTCAGGTGTTGGCCGGATTCGATCAATGCCGGATCATATTCCAGGCACGTCAGTTGTTGCCCGGCACTTAACAGCCGGCGCCCCAAATGCCCCTTGCCCGCACACCAGTCCAGCCAGTGGGTTGGCGCTTGTGCAAAGGTCAGGCTCTGGGCGAAGGCCTCGATCTGTTGCCATTTGCGCCCGGGTACATCCACTTGTAAGCGCGGGTTTACGGGCGCAAGGGCTTGGGCCGCTAGTCGTGGCACTGCGCTCAGGGCAAGGGAAGTCGCCGCCAGTTCAGGGAACGGCGCAGGGGCGGGCAGGTGTTGGGGGTGGTTGTGGCTGGCTTCGGCGTCTTGCAGCGAACGCTGGCGCAACCACTGCGCCAGTTCCGGGTGTTGCGCTTCCCACGGCACGTTCAACTGAGTGAAGGGCCGTGGGCGCCAGAGGTGCTGGTGGTTTTGCAGAAACCCGTCCAGCGCCTCGAAGCGGGCAAGCAGGTCAGCGCCCTTGGCAGGCATCGACGCGCAACCAGCGCTCCAGCAGTTTGAAGCCCTGGATCAGCACAAACGACATGACCAGGTAAATTGCCCCGGCAGCCAGGAACATGTCCACGGTCTGGTAGTTGCGGGCAATGATGGTGCGGGTCATGCCGGTCAGTTCCAGCAGGGTCACGGTACTCGCCAGCGAGCTGGCTTTGAGCATCAGGATCACTTCGTTGCTGTAGGCCGGCAGACCGATGCGTGCAGCGCGTGGCAGGACGATATGCACCAGGGTCTTGAAACGCGACATGCCCAGGGCCCGTGCTGCCTCGATTTCACCTGGCGGGATGGCCTGGATCGCGCCGCGCAGGATCTCGGCAATGTAGGCAGCGGTGTGCAGGGTCATGGTGATGATCGCGCACCAGAACGGGCTGCGCAGGTACGGCCACAACGCGCTATCACGCACCACATCGAACTGCGCCAGGCCGTAATAGACCAGAAACAGCTGGATCAGCAACGGCGTGCCGCGGAAGAAAAAGATGTAGGCGTAGGGCAGTGAGCGCACATACCAGAGCTTGGATGAGCGGGCGATGCCCAACGGGATGGCCACGATCAGACCGGCGATCACCGAGATGGCGGTCAGCTCCAGGGTCAGGGTCGCACCCTGCATCAGCTTGGGCAGCCACTTGAGGATTACTTCCCACTCCATTACGTCCTCCTCACGAAGCCGCGCGCTGCGCGTTTTTCAAGCACGTGCATGGTGCCCATGGCCAGTACGGTAAGGCCCAGGTACATCACGGCTGCCACCATGTAGAAGGTGAACGGGTGTTTGGCGAAGGTCACGGCGTTTTGCGCCTGACGCATGATTTCTTCAAGGCCGATGACCGACACCAGCGCGGTGTCCTTCATCAGGATCATGAACAGGTTACCCAGGCCGGGCAGGGCAATACGCCACATTTGCGGCAGCACCAGCTTGGTGAAAATCCGCGGTTTGGACAAGCCCAGTGCCATGCCCGCTTCGCGGTGGCCCTTGGGAATGGCCAGGATGGCACCGCGGAACACTTCGGTGGCATAGGCACCAAAGCACAGGCCCAGCGCGAGTACACCCGCCGCAAAGGCGCTGAGGGTGAGGTCGGGCATGCCGATGTATTCGCCGATGGTGCGCACCAGGTTCACGCTGCCAAAGTAGATCAGCAACACCCAGAGCAGTTCGGGCACGCCGCGAACCAGGGTCGAATAGGCGCCGCCCAACCATCTAAGCGGTTTGAAGGGGGAGGTCTTGGCCAAGGCACCGAGCAATCCGAGCACCAGGCCCAGACACAGCGCGGTAAGTGCCAGTTTGACGGTCATCAGCGCGCCAGCGGCAAGCGCCGGGCCGAATCCGTATAAATCGATAGTCATGGGGTAGGCAGGCTTTGCTAGGGACCGGCGCGCCTACAGGCGCACCGGTCAGGCAGGTCAGTAGATGCTGAACGGGAAGTACTTGTCGTTGATCTTCTTGTACGTGCCGTCTTCAACGATTTGCTTGAGGGCCAGGTTCAGCTTGGCACGCAGTTCGTTGTCGCCTTTGCGCAGGGCGATGCCGACCTTGTCGTCTTCGTTGACCGGTTCACCCTTGAACTCGTATGCCTGGCCAGCCGGGCTTTTCAGCCAGTCGTAGTTGGCGTACTTGTCAGCCAGCAGCGCGTCTACACGGCCCGAAGTCAGGTCGAGGTAGGCGTTTTCCTGAGTGTCGTACAGGGAGATGGTGGCGTCGGTACCCAGGTTGTCATCCAGCCAGGTCGCAGCCTGGGTTGAACGCTGAGTGCCCAGGGCCTTGCCCTTGAGGGACGCGAGGTCGGTTTTGAAGTCGACTTTTTTCGGCGCGATGAACTGCTGCTTGTTGGAGTAGTACGGGTCGGTGAAGTCCACCGCCTGCTTGCGTTCGTCAGTGATCGACAGCGACGACACGATGAAATCGTACTTTTTGGCGTTCAGTGCCGGGATGATGCCGTCCCAGTCGGAGGTGACGATTTCACACTCGGCTTTCATCTTGGCGCACAGGGCCATGGCGATATCCGGGTCGAAGCCCACGACTTCACCACTGGCGTTCTTGTTGTTGAACGGTGGGTAAGCGCCCTCAATGCCGACTTTGTACTTGTCTGCAGCCAAGGCGTTGGCGCTGAAAACCAGTGTGGCGGCAGCGGCCATGAGAAGCTTTTTATAGTTCTGCATTCGTGTTGCTCCGTTAGCGGTTGCTGGACATGAATTGTTTACAGCGCGCCGAAACCGGGTTGTCGAACACCTGTTCTGGCGACCCTTGCTCTTCGATCAGGCCCTGGTGCAAAAACACTACTTCGCTGGACACCTGACGGGCAAAGCCCATTTCGTGGGTGACCAACAGCATAGTGCGACCTTCTTCGGCGAGTGCGCGGATCACACTAAGTACTTCTTGAACCATTTCCGGGTCAAGTGCCGATGTCGGTTCATCGAACAGAATCACTTTGGGCTGCATGGCCAGGGTGCGGGCAATCGCTGCGCGTTGCTGCTGGCCACCGGACAATTCGGACGGATAGGCATGGCGTTTTTCGGCAATGCCGACTTTGGCCAGCAATGCTTCGGCCACTTCGATGGCCTCGGCCTTGCTTTGCCCCAGTACGCGACGTGGCGCCTCGATAATGTTGTCGAGGATGGTCATGTGCGGCCACAGGTTAAAGTTTTGAAACACAAAACCCAGTTCGCTGCGCATGCGGTTGATCTGCTTGCCGTCGGCCGCGATCAGTTCGCCATTTTTGGCTTTCTTGAGTTTGAGCTCTTCCCCGGCGACCACGATCTGGCCTTCGTGGGGGTTTTCCAGAAGGTTGATGCAGCGCAGCAGAGTGGACTTGCCGGAACCGGAAGAACCCAGGATCGAGATCACGTCGCCGTCGCGTGCGGTCAGCGAGATACCCTTGAGTACCTCAAGCTCGCCGTAGCGTTTGTGCAAGTTGCGGATTTCAAGCGCGGGCGTGGCCAAAGCCATGTGCGTTCCTCTTTGTGTTCGGGTGCGATCCTGCTGTTGGGCGGCCTTCCTGGCGCAGGCCAAGCTAGCATAGGGTTGCAGAGGCAACCAGCCGCCCTGAAGACACAAAAGGCGCGAGGGTGGCAGTTTGTCGCATCGCTACAGCAGAGTGTCGCGCCGACAACAACCGACCCTGTAATTCGCCGTTCGGCCAGACAGGTGTCGCTTAAAAAAGGTCGCGATGTTGCCAGCTTTGGCCCGGTGTTGGAAGCGCGAACCTACTAAAGGTTAAAGATGTGCACTGCTTTTGGGCCATATGGGGTGTTTTGGGTATTTTTGGTGCGTCGAGACCCTTGTAGCTGAGTGTTTCGGTAACGACTTGGCGAAATGCCATTGCGCTCAATGGCTTGCAATGTCTGTTGCAAATCGTTGCAGCCCGCGGAAACCGTGCATATGTCACATTCTGGCTCAGTTATTGCGTCAAGGATTCTAAACGCCCCGTTGGTTACTTTTTACGAAAGTCAACGCGGGTGCTCGGAATGGCTTCAATGAAAGGTAGTCCCAATGAGCAATACGCAATCCTCTAGCGGCCTGGAACAAGGGCTCAAACCACGGCATGTGACCATGCTGTCGATTGCCGGTGTTATCGGCGCCGGTTTGTTTGTCGGTTCCGGACACGCGATTGCCCAAGCGGGCCCTGCCGTGTTGCTGGCTTATGCCGCAGCAGGCACCTTGGTCGTGCTGGTGATGCGCATGCTGGCCGAAATGGCCGTTGCCTCGCCTGATACCGGTTCGTTCTCCACTTACGCCGACCGTGCCATCGGGCATTGGGCTGGTTTTACCATTGGCTGGCTGTACTGGTGGTTCTGGGTCCTGGTGATCCCGCTGGAAGCTGTCGCCGCAGGTACCATCCTGCATGCCTGGTTCCCGGGTACGGCGATCTGGGTGTTTACCCTGGTCATCACCCTGTTGCTGACCGCCACCAACCTGTTCAGCGTCAAGAACTACGGTGAGTTCGAGTTCTGGTTTGCGCTGGTCAAGGTGCTGGCGATTATTGGCTTTATCATTTTGGGTCTGCTGGCCATTTTCGGCTATCTGCCTACCAGCCAGGTCAGCGGTGTCGCGCATCTGTCCGATACCATCGGCTTTATGCCCAATGGCATGGGCGCTGTTCTGGCTGCCATGCTGACCACCATGTTCTCGTTCATGGGCACTGAAATTGTCACCATCGCGGCGGCGGAATCCAAAGATCCGAGCAAGCAGATCACCAAGGCCACCAATTCGGTGATCTGGCGTATTGGCCTGTTCTATCTGGTATCGATTTTCATCGTTGTGGCCCTGGTGCCGTGGAACGACCCGAGCCTGGCGCAGTTGGGTTCCTACCAGACCGTACTTGATCGCATGGGCATCCCGAATGCCAAGCTGATCGTTGATATCGTGGTACTGATCGCCGTAACCAGCTGCCTGAACTCGGCGCTCTACACCTCTTCGCGCATGCTCTACTCCCTGAGCAAGCGTGGTGATGCACCGGCTGCGGCCAAGCGCACCAATGCTGCGGGCACGCCTTACTGGGCGGTGATGATGTCCACGGGTGCAGCTTTTGTAGCGGTATTTGCCAACTATGTGGCGCCGGCTGCCGTGTTCGAGTTCCTGCTGGCCAGCTCTGGCGCGATCGCGCTGCTGGTGTATCTGGTGATTGCCGTGTCGCAACTGCGCATGCGCCAGAAGCGTACGGCCCTGGGCGAGAACATCTCGTTCAAGATGTGGCTGTTCCCGGGCCTGACCTATGCGGTAATCGTCTTTATCGTGGCTATTCTGACGGTCATGCTGTTCCAGGAAGCGCATCGCGTTGAAATCATGGCGACCGGTATGCTGAGCATTCTGGTGGTGGTGGCAGGCCTGCTGGTGGCACGCCGTCGTCGCATTGAGAAGTTGGGGGCACCGGTACTCAACTGAGGCCAGGACGGTTCTCGCGGTTGAATACCCAGAAAAGCCGTCATCCTTCGGGATGGCGGTTTTTTTGTGCCTGTAAGGGGGGCAATTTGCGACCGCTGATCACTATCTGGCGGTTTTTTCCCATTCAGTGGGAATCGAATTTCAGCTAATGGGAAACACCGTGCACCATGCAGGCAAGAGCATGGGGCCGATAATGAACTACAACACGCCAACTGATCGCTTGCTGCAAATCCTCGTCAGCCTGGGGCAATCCGCCGAGGCGATCTCCGCCAAGGCGCTTTCCGAGCAACTGGGGCAACCGCTGAGCAGCACCTATCGCCACCTCAACACCCTGTTGCGTTGGGGCCTGGCCGAAGAGAACGGCCAGGGCCGCTATCTGCCAGGGCCAGCCTGTTTGCAGCTGGCGAAAAAATTTGACCGCGAAGCGGTGCTGGTAACGCTGGCCAAACCTGAACTCAAGCGTCTGGCCGAGCAAAGCCAGGAGAGCGTGGCCTTGATGGTGCCGAGCAACGGTCAGGCGATTTGCATTGAGCTGGTCGACAGCCCGCAGCCGCTGCGCTGCTGTTACCAGAAGGGGCTGGCCCAGCCGCTGCTGGTCGGCGCTTCTGCGCGGGTGCTGCTGGCGTATATGGATGAAGCGCACAGTGTGTCGGCGCTTCTGGCGCAAGGCGTCGAGCCTGAAGAAGTTGCCACCTATCAGCGCAGCTTTGCCCAGATCCGTGCTGCCGGTTATGCCGTGAGTGTGAGTGAGATCGACGACGGTATCTGGGGCATCAGCGCGCCGTTGCTCGACAGCCGCAATCGCCTGCAAGGCGCCATCAGCCTTATGGCCCCGGCTACCAGGGCACACACCCGCAGTGAACGCCTGATCCGCTGGACCCAGGACGTTGCCCTGCGCCTGAGCGCCCGGCTCGACTGAACTTGACTGGAGTTTCAAACATGACGGTTGTACCCGACATGTCCTTGTGGACAGGCCGTATTGATGCCGCTGAAGGGCAGGGCGCGTTGCGCTGGCATCAATGGGTCAAGCCTGTGGCCGATGGCCTGCCAGCGGGGGCTGCATTGATTGGTTTGGCCAGCGATGAAGGGGTCAGGCGCAATCAGGGCCGTACCGGTGCCCGCAAGGGGCCGGTGGCCTTGCGCAAGGCCTTGGCCAATCTGGCATGGCACGGTCACGCGCCGCTGTACGACGCCGGTGATGTGAGCTGTGCGGGCGATGATCTGGAGGGCGCGCAGCAAGGCTATGGCCAACAGGTCAGCCATTTGCTCGACCAGGGGCATTTACCGCTGGGCCTGGGTGGCGGGCACGAAATCGCCTTTGCCAGTTTCAGTGGTCTGGTTGATCACTTGCGCCGCAAGCACCCGCAGCCACGCATTGGCATTCTCAATTTCGATGCGCATTTCGATTTGCGCCACGCCGAACAAAGCAGCTCAGGCACACCCTTCCGGCAGATTGCCGAGGCTTGCCAGCGTTTCGATATGCCGTTCACCTATTGCTGCCTGGGTGTCAGCCAGTTGAACAATACCCAGGCCCTGTTTGAACAGGCCGGGCGCCTGAATGTGCGTTACCGCCTCGACCGGCAAATGAACAGCTGGGACATCCCCGCCTGCGAAGCGTTGATCGATGATTTTCTGCAAGACGTCGATCACCTCTACATGACCCTTTGCCTTGATGTCCTGCCCGCCAGCCAGGCCCCCGGCGTCAGTGCGCCGTCTGCCCATGGGGTGGACATGCAGATCGTCGAGCACCTGGTACGCCACGCCAAAGCCAGCGGCAAATTGCGCATGGCCGACATCGCCGAGCTCAACCCGAGCCTGGACATCGACAACCGAACCGCCCGCATTGGCGCGCGTCTGCTCGCCAGCCTGATTGATTAAGTTTTGCGCAAATCCCTGAAACCGCTTGTTGAATCATAAGAAAAAGAGAAATTCGCCATGCTGACATTCGAACTGGATGCGCTGAGCACCCTTGCTCTCGCGTTGCTCCTGCTGGGCCTGGGTGCCCAACTGAAAAAGCGCAGCTACTGGCTGCGTCAATTGTGTGTTCCTGCACCGGTCATCGGTGGTTTTGGGTTTGCCTTGGTGATCTGGTTATTACGGGATCAGCAACTGCTCAACCTGAGCCTCGACACCAGCCTGCAAACCCCGCTGATGGTGGCGTTCTTCACCACCGTGGGTTTGGGTGGCAGCCTGGGGTTGTTGCGCAAGGGCGGCAAGCTGCTGTTTATCTATCTGGGCGCGTGCTGGGGCCTGGCGCTGGTGCAAAACGTGGTGGGAGTGAGTGTGGCCAAGCTGCTGGGTATCGACCCGCTGCTGGGGATCATGGCCGGGGCGGTGTCACTGGAGGGCGGCTTTGGTGCGGCGGCAGCCTTTGGGCCGATTGCTGAAAACCTGGGGGCGGTCGGGGCTACGACTGCCGCGCTCGCCGCTGCAACCTTTGGCATGGTGGCCGGCGGTTTGCTCGGCAGCCCGCTGGCGCGCTGGTTGATCGAGCGCAACAAACTGGTGGTCAAGGCCGAAGCCGCGGGCAGTCTCAAGGCGTTCGAAGACGTGGTCCACACCCCTGTGGCCGCGCTGGATGCCGCAACCCTGCTGCGTTTGCTGACCTGCATTGTGGTGATCATGGTGCTGGGGTTCTGGCTGGGCTCCAGCTTGCAGCAGCATCTGGGTATCGTCTTGCCGAGCTATGTGGGGGCCATGTTCGTCGCGATCATCCTGCGCAACCTCAATGACCGGGCCCAGCTGATCGAGGTGCCCGACCATGCCGTCAGCACTATCGGTGATGTGTGCCTGGGCATGTTCCTGACCATGGCCATGATGAGCCTGAAGTTCTGGGAGCTGGAGAAGCTCGGCTTGCCGTTGCTGGTGATTCTGGTGGTGCAGGTGGTGATCATGATCCTGCTGTGCGTGTTCGTCCTGTTCCGCCTGTTTGGCCGCAACTACGACGCCGCGGTCTTGTGCGCTGGTTTCATGGGGCACGGGCTGGGCGCGACGCCCAATGCCGTGGCCAATATGGGGGCCATCTGCGATCACTACAAAGTCTTCTCGTACAAGGCCTTTATCATCGTGCCGCTGTGTGGGGCGGTGCTGATCGATATCGTGGCGATCCCGATGATCACCTGGTTTATCAACGCCTTCAGCTGACGGGTTGAATGTAAAACGGCCGCTCTCCCGTCAAGGAGGCGGCCGTTTTTATGCAGCATTCAGGTGTGATAGCTGCAGGGCATTGTGCTGTTAACCATCAGACCATTCTTGGGACCGTGAAGCGAAACTCGCTGCCTTCTCCCGGTGTACTTTCGGCCAGTAGCTGGCCGCCATGGGCCTTGATGATGCCCTGGGAAATGTACAGCCCCAGGCCCGTGCCCAGCGCGTTGCCTTCTTTAGCCGTCCAGTAGCGGTCGAAGATATGTGGCAGCTGTTCGGGGGCTATGCCCTTGCCCGAATCTCGCACGCTGAACACGATATCGTCCCCGTTGGACATGGCTGCTACGCCGATCTTGCCCTGTGCGGGGGTGAACTTGATCGCATTGCCGATCAGGTTGGAAAGCACCTGGAACAGGCGTTCGGGGTCGGCGCTGATTTTCAGGTCGGGCTCGGCGTGGAAAGTCAGTTCCACGGCCTTGTCCAGCGCCAGCGGCGCGAGCAACGACAGTGCCTCTTCAAAAATCTGGCTGACTTCCAGTGGCTGCGGGCTGATGGTGTAGCGTCCGGCTTCGATTTTCGAGGTGTCGAGCAAATCGTCGAGCAGCACGTTCATGCGGCTGCTGGCCTGCTGCATGGTGTCGATGGCCGAGGTGATGCGTCGCGATGTGTGCGGGCCGTCGCTACTGAAGGCCTTTTGCATCATGCCGCAGAGCATCGAGATGATGGTCATGGGGTTGCGCAGGTCGTGGGAGACCACCGCCACCAGCTCGTCGCGTGCGCGCACGGCCTGTTGCTCGCGCAGCACCTGGCGCGACAGGTCGTTTTCCAGGGCCGAGCGGCGCAGGTCATTGGCAGCAAACAGATCGCCGTGGCTCCATTTGCTGGAGATGCCGTCCATCTCGACTTTCCAGATTTCGAACGAGGTGCGCGGGCTCAGGCGCAGGCCGTTGCTGCCGGCTTCCAGGTTCAGCGGTTTATTGGGGTCGCCGCTCCACTGGATGCTTTCTTTGACTTCGCGGCGAAACCACAGCACGGCGTTGTCCACGGGCTTGGGCAGGGTCATGGCCAGCAGGCCGCTGGCGATGTCCTTGTACTGTGCTGCCGGGGCGTGCAGGGTGCTGAGGTTGTGGCTGGAGAAGACTGGCTGGCCGCTGTCCTTGAACCATTGGTACAGCGCGCGAGTGTCTTCCGGGGAGGGGCACTGACCATAACGGTGCAGCACCTTGTCTTCCAGAATCGCCACGCCGCTGGCGCCAGTCAGATCCATCAAGGCTTCGGGCATTTGTGCCAGGCCTTCAAATACGGCTGCGGTGCTTTGCACCATGGCGGCGTTGAGGCGCACCAGGGCATCCATCTTGGCTTCGCGCTGACGGCTGATTTCCAGGGTTTGCAGGGCGCTGATCTGCAGGGACAGCACCTGACCAATGGTCTGGCAGGCCATGCGCAGTTCATGGGGGACATGCAACGTCTGGCGATGCCCGCAACTGATGAGTCCCCACAGGCGCTCGCCATCCATCAGCGAGATGCTCATGGACGACAGCACGCCCATGTTCTTCATGTACTGGCAGTGAATCGGAGACACGCTGCGCAATACGGCCCCGCTCAGATCCAGTGCCTCGCCGGTGTCCGGGCGCAATGTGGGAATCAGCGGCACAGGTTGGTAATCGGCGTTCGGAATAATGCGCAGCCAGTGGGTGCGGTACAGCTCGCGGGCTTGTTCAGGGATGTCGGAGGCAGGGAAAAACATGCCGTTGAACAATTCCATCGCTGGCGAGGAGGCTTCCGCGATGACCTGGCCGTGGCCTTCATCCTGAAAACGGTAGATCAGAACCCGGTCGTAGCCCGTCAGTGCCTGGATCTCGCGCACGCAGATTTCATACAGTGCGGTGAGGGTCTTGGCCCCTTGCAGGCGTTGCAGCATACGGCTCAGGTTGCGCACCTTGCCCATGGTGCTGTGAATTTCTGAGTCATCGGGTTTGAGTTCCAGCTCCAGAACCAGAATGCCCTGGTCACGGTGCAGCAGGCCTTCGTATTCACGCCCCAGCAGGTTCAGGGCCAAAGGCGGAGCATCGGCCAGCGTGGTGTAGACGGCGGCCTGCTGCACTGCGTTGGCGGCTTCGGAGCCGCTGAGGGCGGCCAGTGGCAGGCCCAGCAGTGATTCGGCACTGACGCCGAACAGGGTCAGCACATTGGCACTGACCTGCTGGATCTGCAGCCCCGGCTCCGTCAGTGTCACGAGCAGGCCGTGGGGCTGGATCGCCCCGGGAAAGCGAATGGGTTCATCAGCACAATTGGCCAGCAAGCGTTCAAAGGCTTGAGGGTCCTGTGGGGTCATAATAAAACCTCCTGACGTTCGAGCCAGTGCTCGAAACAGCTAAATGTTGAGCTGGCAGCCTGTACGGCCTGGTCTCGCGCTTGGGCGTCCAGGGGCTCGCTGCCCAGAAACTCCAGGAATGCCTTCCATTGCCGCCCGGTGGCCTCGCCGTACACGTAAAGGAAAGCGCAGCCGTTGTGTCCCTCCAGGCCCAGTCGTTGCGACATCTGCTTGCGCAGCACGTTGCCGCCCAGAGTGGCGCCTTCCAGCACATACAACACACCCAGTACGCAGGCGGGGCTGTGCAATGCCGGAAGGGTTTCGCACAGTGCAAGCGACTGGATGCTGACCCCCAGGGCCTGCAGATCCCGACGCAGCGCGGGTGTTTTGAGTCGTGCCTGCAGGTCGAAATCGTGGGTCATCCAGGGGCTGTGTTGCAGTCGCTCCTCCAGCTCGTGATAGAAGCCGTAGTAAGCGCTCAACAGGCGCGTGTAGCGTTCAAGGTCGAGTGTATTGCTGAAGAACGGCAGGCGTTTTTCAAGGGCTACATGGCGTGTATGAGTGCCAGCGCGTAGCTCGTGCAGAACGGGCGATACCGCTGATAAAGGTTGGTCTTCTGACATGCCTTGTAGGACGGCTCTCTGTGTGGCGCGTGAATTAGGCGCTCATAACTGTAGGAGGTCATGGTAATAAAAAAGTGCAATTATTTTGCTACAAAACCCGGCAGAACAGTGGTTGTTTGAGTGCGCACAGGCTCGACTTCTCCCCTTAGCAGGATGCTTATTGGGTAGGCTCAATTCGTGACGCGCTGCGTCACAGCTTCTAAGGTTTGCAATGGCGAGGATGTGTATCGCAGGTCGGATACATTTAGGCCATTCCCGAATTCAGCTCTCTTGGCTTAGATCGGGGTTGGTTTTTCGTGGGAAGCGTCTTAAATGTAAAGATGAAAATTACCGGTTCAATGTGAGGTGCTTATGCTCGAATTACGCCCCAATTGCGAATGCTGTGATTGCGATTTGCCGCCAGATTCAGCACAAGCGCGGATTTGCTCATTCGAGTGCACCTTTTGTGCGACGTGTACGGAGCAGCATCTAGGTGGTCTTTGCCCCAATTGCGGGGGCGAGCTGTTGGTCCGGCCGCGTAGACCGGTGAGCAAGTTGGCGAGCAATCCGCCGTCCAGTGAGCGGGTGTACAAACCTGAAGGCTGTGCTGCGCGTTGATTTTAAAGCCCCTCACCCTGGCTCTCTCCCGAGGGAGAGGGTGCTTTTACAGAGACTGTCTGCCCCGGGACATCCACGTTCAATTCCCCGCGTTGCAACCACTGCAAGGCAATCGGCCATAGGCTGTCCTGAAAGCGGCTATGGAAAAACGCGAAATGACCTATGGCTGTTTCGCCAATGTCTTGCGGCTGGATACGCAGATGCGTACGCGAGCTGGCACTGAAGTAGTTCAGCAGGCGTTCGATGGCCGCGACAGTACCGAAAGGATCGTCAGTGAAGCTGATGGCGAGGGTTTTGGCCGTAACCGAGCAAAAGGGCAGGGCAGTGAAGCTTCGGGCGCTGGGGAGTTTTTCGTAGCGGGTACTGAAGGCGCCCCAGTCCTTGACCACCCCCGCCGGGGTATCTTCGAGCCAGCCCAGGCGCTTGCCGGGGAAGTAGCCGCACATGCGGGTCAGCAACGGCATGACCCCGTGCCATTTGGCGAGCATCTGCCAGCGCTGTGCGGGTGCGTAGTCACGCCAGTGGGCATATTGCGCGCCGACTGTGACCAAATGGCGAATCGCCAGCCCGGAAGCCGCCAGGCCCGCCGCACAACCGCCAAAGCTATGGCCCACCACGTCGATCGGCTGGCCGGGGTACTCGCGCTGTGCGCGCTTGAGCACCGCTTCTGCGTCCAGCGTGCCCCAGTCCGACCAGGAGGCCGTAAAACCGCGCAACGATCCGCTGCGTGAGGCGCCGATGCCGCGGTAGTCGAACAGCATCACGTCCATGCCCTGGCGGAACAGGTATTCGGCAAACCGCGAGTAATACTGGCAACGCACCGAGGTGGCGGCGTTGATGATGATCACTGCTCGCGTGCTGTCAGGTATGCGCTGGCGCCATTCGAAACCGCCCAGCAGGTAACCGTCAGCAGCAGGCTCGGTGAACGCCCGGCTGACAGGTTCGGGCAGGGCTGCTGTCAGTGCGCGCTCCGGGCGTTGCGTTCTGTCAGCAGCCGTGAAGCTTCGACGTAGGCTTTCTGGAATGCCGGGGTTTCGATCCAGGCCACGGCGCTGTCTTCATCATCGCCATGTACGGCAATGCGGTATTCGATCAGCAAGCCCATCAGAAAATCGGTGGCCGGCTCTTCCTCTTCTTCCGAGATCACCAGTTCCAGTACCGGGTACTGCAGGAATACCGCACACAGGGTTTGCAGGTTGATGGCTTCGGCGGCTTTCATGGCCTGGAACAGGTCATCGTAGTCAGCGGGGTCAAAACCGTTGTCGAGGATGTCCTGGAAGTTGAAGGTGCTGAGGTCGATTTTCACGTCATCGAACGGGTTGTCGATCAGGGCGCCAGCCGAGGCTTTGGCCGGTTTGCCCACGCGATTCTGCTTGGCCTTGGTTTTGGCCCGCTGCGCGTTTTTTTGCTGCTTTTTTGGCGATGACATGAAGGTGTGTCCTTTGCAGGCTGATGAGAGGATTGAACCCCATCTCTTTGCAATCGCCAAGAGAGGTGGCGCCGCCGGGTATAAATAACGGCCAAAAAAAAACCCGCACTAGGCGGGTTTTCTTTGTTTTGGCGTGGTGTGAACACCACATCAAAACTGAATGTGGTGCCCAGAGACGGAATCGAACCGCCGACACGGGGATTTTCAATCCCCTGCTCTACCGACTGAGCTATCTGGGCAACGGGGCGCATTAGAAGCCTTTTTCGATAACCCGTCAAACACTTTTTTGAAAAATATTTAATTATTACCGTCGCTTACGGATCAAAGCCTTTAAAACCGGGGTTTATTCGGTTGGCGGAACGTAGCCTTCGGCTTGTGCGTATTCCTCGCCGCTGAAGAACTTGTCCATTTCGCCCTGCAAATATTTACGGTCTTCGGCGTTCATCATGTTCAAGCGCTTTTCGTTGATGAGCAGGGTCTGGTGTTTTTGCCAGTCAGCCCAGGCTTTGGCCGAAACGTGGTCAAAAATGTCCTGGCCTTTGGCGCCCGGAAACGGAGCGCGCTCAAGGGCAGGCAGTTCTTCTTTGTACTTGCGGCAAATGATGGTGCGGGTCATGACGTCTCTCCAGCGTTCAATAGGTCGGCTGCGCGTTTGAGCAGCTTCTTGACCGGGGCGGCAAGGCCCAGGCGCGGCGGGGTGGCGAGGTTATACCAGAGCCAGTCGGCCTCGGCCACGTGATGGCCGGACTCCTTGACGTGGATCAGCCAGGGTTCGATGGCCAGTTGGAAATGGCTAAAGGTATGGGTCAGGCCGGTCAGTTCGTGTTGCGCGCCCAGGGCCAGCGAGTGTTGCAGCGCCAGATGCTCGATGTCCTGCAGGTCATCGAGCTCGGGCAGGCTCCACAGGCCGCCCCACAAGCCGGTCGACGGACGGCGGTAAAGCAGGATTTCGCCCCCGGCATTGGCCAGCATTGGCATCAGCGTGCGCTTTTGCGGGATGACCTTGCGCGGTTTGGGGATCGGGTAGCGGGTTTCCAGGCCCAGCAAGTGCGCTTCACAGCCGCTTTCAAGCGGGCACAACAGGCAGCTGGGCTTGCTGCGGGTGCAGAGCGTGGCGCCCATGTCCATCATCGCCTGGGTGTAGGCGTTGACGCGGTCGTGGGGGGTGAAGCGCTCGGCAGTGGCCCACAGCTGTTTGGCCACTTTGGGCTCGCCGGGGTAGCCCTCTTGCGCCGTGTAGCGCGCCAGTACCCGCTTGACGTTGCCGTCCAGAATCGGCGCCCGCAGACCCATGCTCAGGCTGGCAATCGCACCGGCTGTGGATAAACCGATACCGGGTAACTCGACCAGTTTTTCCACATCCCGCGGAAATTGGCCGTCATATTCGGCGACAACGATTTTGGCGGTCTTTTGCAGGTTGCGCGCACGGGTGTAGTAGCCCAGGCCGGTCCACAGGTGCAGTACTTCGTCTTCCGGTGCAGCGGCCAGGGCCTCGACCGTCGGCAGTGAAGCCATAAAACGGTCGAAGTAGTTCAGCACGGTACTGACCTGGGTTTGCTGCAGCATGATTTCCGAGACCCATACCCGATACGGGGTGATGCCCTGTTGCCAGGGCAGGTCGTGGCGACCGTGCTGGTCATACCAGTCCAGCACCGCGGTTGAAAACTGCTCATCTCTCATCGGTTGAAAAGCCCTTTGAGCGCGTTCTTGAGCTCGGGGCTGACCTTGTCACCGAGCTTTTCTTCGAGTTTGTCAGTGAGCTTGTTGCCCGCCACTTTGGCGGCAACCTTGCCCAGCCCTTCCTTGTCCAGACGGCAGGCCTTGGCCCCCAGCTCCAGCGGGCCACGGCAGCGTAATGGCAGCTCGATGCCGACAAAGTTCTTGCCGACCTGGCAGGCCGGGTCCGGCATGGCGCGGGTGTCGCCTTCGATGATGATGCCGATGCGGTAATCCATGCCCAGTACGCGCAGGTCGATGTCGCCATCGCCTTTGACGCTCAGGCCGGGGATGCGCACGATCATGTCCGGGTTGCTGGCCACGCCGTTGCGGAACACCAGGGTGCCCTTGAGCTCCTTGAATGGCGTGTCTTTGCCCAGGGGCGCGCCGCTCAGGGTTTTGCGGTTGAGTACCGAAATACCCTTGCACAGTTGTTGCTCAAGGTTGGCGTTGAGCAGCACACCATCATTAAGCATAAAGCTGGCGGTGCCGTTGAGGCTGGAAATCAGCTCGCTCTGGCTGTTGCCGCTGCCAGTGACGTTGCTGTTGAGGGTTAGCAGACCGGTCACCGGTGGTTTTTGCCCCTGGCTTTGCAGGATTTTATCCACCGGCACATTGGTAATGCGGGTCTGCAGTTTGACCACCGGTAGCATGGGTTGTACGTCCAGGCTGCCATTGGCGGCAAAGCTGCCTTTGTAAAGGTTACCGCTGAGGTTTTCCAGGGTCAGGACACCGGCTTTGCTGTTGGCCTTGAACACCGCGTTTTGTATCGGCAGTTTGCTCAGGGTCAGTTGGCCAAAGCTGATATCAGCATTCAGGTCGAGCGCTTTGAGGCGGGTGACCGGAATGATCCTGGCGGTGCTCCAGCCGCTTTTGGTCGGTGCCTCCGGCAGCGGCGTATCACCCGATGCGGCCAGGGCGCCGGCTTCGCTGCTCTGTACTTCAGCCTTGCGCGCAACGCTGGCGCTGCTGGCTTCGGCCGACTTGGGCGGCATGTAGCGATCAGCGTCGAATGTGTCGCCTTTGAGCTGAATACGTACAGCTTGTTTGGCGAAATCGTCAATGGCGACGAGGCCGGTGAAGGTGCTGTCATCGACTTTCAGGTTCAGCTCGTCAAAGGTCACGCTGCTGGGCGTGCCCGAAAGGCGACTGACCAGTTCGACCTTGCTCAGGCTGTTCGGCGCCATGGCAGGTAGCGGGTGGCCGATGCTGTCGAGGAACCGGGCCAGATCAAGCTGGGCAATCGACAGGCCGCCACTGATTTGCGGAGTGGTATCGAGGCTGTTGGCCTTGAACTCACCCAGGGCGCGCAACTGGTTGGCTGAAATCTTCAGGCTGCTCCATTCGGCGACGTTCGCAGCCAGATCAACCAGAATTTGCCCCTGTGCGGCGAACGTCATGGTCTTGCCCTGCAGCGGCTCACCGGAGGCTTCGCCGGTGACCTTCATGTCTTCAAACTGATAGCGCTTGAGTACACGGTCAAAGCGCAACTTGCCGTCAACTTCGGTCTTGACCCGCATCACCGGCTGGTTGGTGCCCAGGAAGGCGGTCAGCTTGACCGGGATACTGGTAGCTTCGTGAACCGGGCCGGTGCTCAGCTGGATGCTCTCGGCGCTGAACTGCTTGCCGCTTTGCTCGTCGTTATATTCAACCCGGGCGTTGTTCACGGTCAGGCTGTCGATATCGAGCTTGAGGGGCTGGCCGGCGCTTTCAGGCTTGTTGCTCGCAGCGGGCTCGGTGCCGGTGGTTGGCGCGGCGGCGGTGGCCGGCTTGCCGATGTCCTGCCAGTTGCCGTGGCCGTCCTTGTCGCGGGTCAGGCGCAGGTTCAGGCCTTCGACGCGCACGTCGCTCATCTGCACTTCTTTGCGCAGCAGCGGCAGTACGCGTACGGACAGACCGAGCATCTGAAGATCGGCGAAAGGCTGGGTCGGCGCTGCGAGAGTGGCAACGCTGGCGTCGTGCAGTTCCAGGCCAAGCCAGGGGAAGAGGCTCCAGCCGATGTCGCCATTGAGGGTCAGCTCAATGTGGGCTTTGTCACGGGCTATCTGGCGGATCTCGTCTTTATAGTCGTTGGGATCGAACAGATGGCTGAGGGCAAAGCCCAGGGCCACGATGATCAGCAACAATCCGAGAAGCACCAGACCCAGGATTTTGCCGAACGCTTTCATGGGCGAGTCCTTGTAAGTCTGTGTGAGAGTAAGTTTTAAATTCAGCCGCAGAGTATAGCGCCACGCGCATGCCGACTGGGGGGTGGATAGTAGCGGATCAGTTGCTTGGCCAAAGACCACATCAGGTTAGGGCCAGGCTGGCGATCAAATGGTAATCTTTGCTTGTTTTTCGGGCCTTCTGCGGCACATTGCCGCGTCTCGATCCAATAAAAACGACTGTGTGCCACAGAGCGCCAAAGTCAGGGAGCGAGCGTGCCGGGGAAATAACTTCATTACCTGGGGGAAACACCTATGAGTATCAGCATTGCTGCGGGCAGTTCTGCTTCGCCGCCTGCGTTCCTGTCCAAGGAGCGCATCATCGCCAAACCCGGCTTCAACCGCTGGCTGGTGCCGCCAGCTGCTCTGGCCATCCATCTGTGCATCGGCATGGCCTATGGCTTTTCGGTGTTCTGGCTGCCGTTGTCCAAAGCCCTGGGCGTGACTGCACCTGTGGCTTGTGCGCCAGACATGAGCTTTATCGCGCAAGTGTTCTCGTCGCAATGCGACTGGCCGATTTCGATGCTCGGCTGGATCTACACCCTGTTCTTTATCTTCCTCGGTTGCTCGGCCGCGGTATGGGGCGGCTGGCTTGAGCATGCCGGGCCACGCAAGGCCGGTGTGGTGTCGGCTTTGTGCTGGTGCGGCGGTTTGCTGATTTCTGCATTGGGTATTTATACCCATCAGATCTGGCTGATGTGGCTGGGTTCTGGGGTTATCGGCGGTATCGGCCTGGGGCTGGGTTATATCTCGCCGGTGTCGACACTGATCAAGTGGTTCCCGGACAAGCGTGGCATGGCTACGGGCATGGCGATCATGGGCTTTGGTGGCGGGGCAATGGTGGGCGCACCGTTGGCTGCCGCATTGATGAACCATTTTGCCGGGCCGGACGGTGTGGGCGTGTGGCAGAGCTTTGTCGCAATGGCGGCGATTTACTTCGTGTTCATGATCGGCGGCGCGTTGTCTTATCGCGTACCACCGACCGGCTGGAAGCCTGAGGGCTGGAAGGCGCCGGCAAAAAAAGCGGCCAACGCGATGATCACCCAGCGCCATGTACACGTAAGTGTGGCGTGGAAAACTCCGCAATTTGCGCTGGTATGGCTGGTTCTATGCCTTAACGTATCGGCCGGTATCGGCATTCTGGGCATGGCCTCGCCATTGCTGCAGGAAGTCTTCGCGGGCAAGTTGCTGGGCAATGATCTGACCTTCAGCCAGCTGGATGCAGCGCAGCTGGCGCAGATCGCCGCGATTGCAGCAGGGTTCACCGGTTTGCTGAGTCTGTTCAATATTGGCGGGCGGTTTTTCTGGGCGTCGTTCTCGGATTACCTGGGCCGCAAAAACACCTACTTTGTGTTCTTCGCCCTGGGTTTTGCGCTGTACGCGATGATTCCGAACCTGGGCCATCTGGGCAACGTATCGCTGTTCGTGGCGGCGTTCTGCATCATTCTGTCGATGTACGGCGGCGGGTTTGCCACAGTGCCAGCGTATCTGGCCGATCTGTTCGGTACGCAGATGGTCGGCGCGATCCACGGTCGCCTGCTGACCGCCTGGGCGGCGGCGGGCGTGCTGGGGCCGGTGCTGGTCAACTACCTGCGCGAGTATCAGTTGAGCATCGGTGTGGAGCGTGCGGCGGCGTATGACATCACCTTGTACATCCTCGCCGGTCTGCTGGTGTTGGGCTTTATCTGCAACCTGCTGGTACGCCCGGTGGCCGACAAATACTTCATGACCGACGCCGAGCTGGCCGCCGAACAGGCGCTGGGGCACGACAAGGGCGCGGACGCCAGTACGTCGCTGGAGTGGAAAGCCGCACCGGGCAGTCAGCCATTGGTGATTGCAGCCTGGCTGGCCGTGGGCATTCCCTTGTTGTGGGGCGTGTGGGTAACGGTGCAGAAGACGGCGGTGTTGTTTCACTGATTGACGTGTTGAGTCAGCGCTGACGCCATCGCGAGCAAACCCGCTCCCACAGACGGATTGCGTCTCTGTGGGAGCGGGCTTGCTCGCGATTCAGGCGGCGCGGCCTGTGCGTCAACGCGCATTACGTCAGCCACCGCACCCTTAATGTTTCTGTTTGCCTGACCCGTGCCTATAATGGCCACCTTTTTCGCCCAATGATTTTGCGGAGCTGGTGATGGCCGAACGTAAGGCGTCAGTCGAGCGCGATACTCTGGAAACCCAGATTAAAGCCTCGATCAACTTGGATGGTACCGGTAAGGCCCGATTCGATATCGGTGTTCCTTTTCTTGAGCACATGCTCGACCAGATCGCCCGACATGGGTTGATCGACCTGGACATCGAGTGCAAAGGCGACCTGCATATCGACGATCACCATACCGTCGAAGATGTCGGCATTACCCTGGGTAAAGCCTTCAGCGAAGCAGTCGGCGATAAAAAAGGCATGACCCGCTACGGTCACGCTTACGTCCCGCTGGACGAAGCGCTGTCCCGTGTAGTCATCGACTTTTCCGGTCGTCCTGGTCTGCAAATGCATGTTCCCTACACCCGCGCCACCGTCGGCGGCTTCGATGTTGACCTGTTTCAGGAGTTCTTCCAGGGCTTCGTGAACCACGCCAATGTCAGCCTGCACATCGACAACCTGCGCGGCACCAACACCCACCACCAGATCGAAACCGTGTTCAAGGCTTTCGGCCGCGCCCTGCGCATGGCCGTGGCGCTGGATGAGCGCATGGCCGGGCAAATGCCTTCTACCAAGGGCGTGCTCTGATGCAGACAGTGGCGGTAATCGATTACGGCATGGGTAACCTGCACTCGGTGGCCAAGGCGCTGGAGCACGTTGGCGCCGGTCGGGTGCTGATTACCAGCGATGCCAGCGTGATTCGCGAAGCCGACCGCGTAGTGTTCCCTGGTGTGGGTGCGATCCGCGATTGCATGGCCGAAATCCGTCGCCTGGGTTTTGACTCGCTGGTGCGTGAAGTCAGTCAGGATCGTCCGTTTCTCGGTATTTGTGTCGGCATGCAAGCCTTGCTCGACAGCAGCGAAGAGAACGGCGGTGTTGATTGCATCGGCCTGTTCCCGGGCGCCGTGAAGTTCTTCGGCAAGGACCTGCACGAAGACGGCGAGCATCTCAAGGTGCCGCACATGGGCTGGAACGAAGTGCAGCAAAAAGTCGATCACCCGCTGTGGCACGGCATCCCCGACCTGGCGCGTTTCTACTTTGTACACAGCTACTACATTGCGGCGGGCAATCCTCGCCAGGTAGTCGGTGGCGGGCATTACGGCGTCGATTTCGCCGCAGCGCTGGCCGAGGGCTCGCGCTTCGCGGTGCAGTTCCACCCGGAAAAAAGCCATACCCACGGCTTGCAGCTGCTGGAAAACTTTGCGGCCTGGGATGGCCGCTGGTAATGGCGCCGCGCAAAAAGCCGCCGATTCTTACGCTCACCCCTGAGCAAGAGAACGAAGCCAACAGCAAGATCAAACGCTTTATGGAAGACCGCTTCGAACTGGACCTGGGTTCGTTCGAGGCGGCTGAAATCCTTGAGCTGTTCACCCGCGAAATCGCCCCGCATTACTACAATCGGGCGATTTTCGATGTGCAGGCGCACCTCAAAGAGAGGTTCGAGAGCATCGAAAGCGACCTGTGGGCGCTCGAGAAGAACTGATTTCCGAGTCTCAGACTCCCGAATTTGAAGGTTTGCCACATGCTGATTATTCCCGCTATCGATCTTAAAGACGGTGCCTGTGTACGTCTGCGCCAGGGCCGCATGGAAGACTCCACGGTATTTTCCGATGACCCGGTGAGCATGGCTGCCAAATGGGTAGAGGGCGGTTGCCGCCGTCTGCACCTGGTCGACCTCAACGGCGCCTTTGAAGGCCAGCCGGTCAACGGCGAAGTGGTCACTGCCATTGCCAAGCTGTACCCGCACCTGCCGATCCAGATCGGTGGCGGGATTCGCTCCCTGGAAACCATCGAGCATTACGTCAAAGCGGGCGTGAGCTATGTGATCCTGGGCACCAAGGCAGTGAAAAACCCTGAGTTCGTGGCCGAGGCCTGCCGCGCGTTCCCGGGCAAGATCATTGTCGGCATGGATGCAAAAGACGGCTTTGTGGCCACTGACGGCTGGGCTGAAGTGAGCACCGTGCAGGTCATCGACCTGGCCAAACGATTTGAAGCAGACGGCGTGTCGGCCATCGTTTATACCGACATTGCCAAGGACGGCATGATGCAGGGCTGCAACGTGAGCTACACCGCCGCATTGGCCGCTGCCACCAGCATTCCGGTGATCGCTTCGGGCGGCATCCACAACCTGGGTGACATCAAGGCCCTGATGGACGCCAAGGCGCCGGGCATCGTGGGCGCCATTACCGGTCGCGCCATCTATGAAGGCACGCTGGATGTGGCCGAGGCGCAAGCCTTCTGCGACAGCTACAAGGCCTGAGGAGAGACCCATGGCGCTGGCCAAACGCATCATCCCTTGCCTGGACGTGGATAACGGCCGGGTCGTAAAGGGCGTCAAGTTCGAGAACATTCGCGATGCCGGCGACCCGGTAGAGATCGCCCGTGGTTACGATGAGCAGGGTGCTGACGAGATTACCTTTCTCGATATCACTGCCAGCGTCGATGGGCGCGACACCACGCTGCATACAGTCGAACGCATGGCCAGTCAGGTGTTTATCCCGTTGACCGTAGGTGGCGGGGTGCGCTGCATCCAGGACATACGCAACCTGCTCAATGCCGGTGCCGACAAAGTCTCGATCAATACCGCAGCGGTGTTTAACCCGGAGTTTGTGGGCGAAGCGGCGCAACATTTTGGCTCGCAGTGCATTGTGGTCGCCATTGATGCCAAGAAAGTCTCCTTGCCGGGCGAAACCCCGCGCTGGGAAATTTTCACCCACGGCGGGCGCAAGCCAACCGGGCTCGACGCGGTCGAGTGGGCCATGAAGATGGAAGGCCTGGGCGCCGGCGAAATCCTGCTGACCAGCATGGATCAGGACGGCATGAAAAACGGCTTCGATCTGGGTGTTACCCGCGCAATCAGTGATGCACTGGGCATTCCGGTGATTGCCTCGGGCGGTGTCGGTAACCTCCAGCATCTGGCTGACGGCATTCTGGAAGGTCACGCCAGTGCAGTGCTGGCGGCGAGTATTTTCCACTTTGGTGAATACACGGTGCCAGAGGCCAAGGCGTACATGGCAGAGCGCGGAATCGTGGTTCGCTAAGGCCAAAGGCTACTGGACAGCATGGCGTGCCCACGGCACTCTTGAGCACGCCATGGATTCAGGTCGCCTGTCATGTTTAAACGCTTTGTGCCTATTCTCGTCAGTTCCACGATGTGGCTGGCGAGTACCGCTTTTGCGGCTGATACGTCGAACTCATCGATCGTGTTACTGACTGAAAACTTCCCGCCGTACAACATGGCCAAAAACGGCAAGAATTTTGCGCAGAACGATAATATTGAAGGTATCGCCGTCGATATCCTGCGTGAAACCTTCAAACGTGCCGGCATCCCCTACAGCATGACCCTGCGTTTCCCTTGGGAGCGTATCTACCACCTTGCCCTCGAAAAACCCGGATACGGTGTGTTTGTCACCGCCCGCGTGCCCGAGCGTGAAAAGCTGTTCAAGTGGGTCGGCCCTATTGGTCCTGATGACTGGGTGTTGCTGGCCCGAGGGGATAGCCCGATTACCCTGACGTCCCTCGAACAGGCCCGCCAGTATCGGGTGGGAGCTTACAAGGGCGACGCCATTGCCTTGTCCCTAGAGAAGCAGGGGCTGGCGCCGGTGATTGTGCTGCGCGATCAGGACAACGCCCGCAAGTTGCAGGCCGGGCAAATCGACTTGTGGGCCACAGGTGCTCCAGCTGGCCAATTTTTGGCGCGTCAGGTAGGGATTTCAGGGTTCAAGACGGTGTTGCGTTTCAATCAGGCCGAGCTGTTTTTGGCGCTGAACAAAGACGTGCCGGACGAGGTGGTGAGCAAGTTGCAGAAGGCGCTGGATGAGTTAAAGGCAGAAGGCGTGGATGAGAAAATCCGCGCAAAGTACCTGTAACACACAGAGCGTGTAGCCGCTGACGAGGAACGAAGGCTGCGCTCCTCAGCGGCTACAAATGGCACGGGTCTCAGCGATAAACCCCATCCTTCCCATGCCCGGCCATCGCCTTGTTGCTGCGCACGCCGATCATTTGCCTGATATCGATCCAGTCAATGCCCTGGGCCTTGAGCTTGGGCAGCTCCCGTTCAAGCACGGCGAGGGTTTGCGGGTAGGGATGGCCGATCATCACCGCCGAACCTTGCTTGCGCGCCAGATTGATCGCGGTATGCAGTTGTGTGGTGATCGCCTGCTCGGTACGTACGTCATCGAGAAACACATCCCGCGAAACACTGGCCAGGCCGATTTTTTGCGCCTCGGCCGCCGCGACCGTCTGCGCGCTGGTGCGGCTGTCGACAAAGAATTTGTGACGTTGCTGCAAGTTGCCCATCAGCCAGGCCATCGCTTGTGGCTGGGAGGTCATTCGGCTGCCCATGTGGTTGTTGATACCGCTGGTGTAGGGCACTGCCTTGAACGCGGCGTTGAGGCGCTTTTCAAGTTCGTCGACAGGCAGGTCCGGGTGCCAGGCAAAGGGCCCGGTGGCCGGGTCCATTGGCATGTGCAAAATGACGATCTTGCCGGCCTTGTGGGCTTCGCGGGCAAATTCGGCAGCATGGGGGGTGTCGGGCATCACGGCGGTGGTGACCGGGCCGGGCAGCGCCAGCACGCGGCGGTCCCGGGGCAGGTTTTGCCCAAGGTCATCGATAATCAGGCTCAGGTAAGCCTTGTGCGGTGTGGCGGGCGCGCTGACCGGTGCCGCGTGGGCGGTACCGGTCAGGCAGCAGAGCAGGGTGAGGGCCAGGGAAAGACGCACCTCAGTTGCCGCGTGTGATGCTCAAGCCTTTAAGCAGGCTCAGGGCCTGGCTCAGCTGGAAGTCATCGTCCTGGGGCATCGGCTTGGCTTTGGGGCCGGAGCCGGTCGGCTTGTCGGCACCGCCGTTACCATTGCCGAGGTGACCTTGCAGGTCGGCCTCTTTGTAGTACTCGGTGTCTTGCTCGCGGGTGATCCTGGCGCGGCTGACTTCGATATCCGGAACAATGCCCTGGGCCTGGATCGAGCGCCCGTTCGGAGTGAAGTACAGCGCCGTGGTGATCTTCAGCGCGCGGTCATTGTTCAACGGCAGTACGGTTTGCACCGAGCCCTTACCGAAGCTGGTGGTGCCCATCACCACACCACGCTTCTGATCCTGCAAGGCACCGGCGACGATCTCTGACGCCGAGGCGCTGCCGCCGTTGATCAGTACCACCAATGGCACGCCTTCGCTCAGATCCTTGCCGGTAGCCGAGAAACGCAGCTCAGAGTTGGCGATACGGCCCTTGGTATAGACGATCAGACCTTTGGTGATGAAATGGTCTACCACTTCAACTGCCGACTGCAGCACGCCGCCCGGGTTGTTGCGCAGGTCAAGGATGATGCCCTTGAGGCGCTTGTTGCCGTTTTCCCTGCGCAGTTTGGACAGCGCAGCGGCCACTTCTTCGCCAGTCTTGACCTGGAACTGGGTAATGCGGATGTAGCCGTAGCCGTCTTCAAGCAGTTGGGCCTTGACGCTCTTGACCTGGATATTGGCCCGGGTCAGGGTTACGTCAAACGGTGCGCCACCGTTGCGTACCAGGGTCAGGGTGATTTTCTGACCGATCTTGCCGCGCATTTTGTCTACGGCCTCGGTCATGCTCAGGCCACGGGTGGGCTGACCATTGATCTTGACGATTAAGTCACCGGCCTGGATGCCGGCTTTGCTGGCAGGGGTGTCGTCGATCGGCGAGACGATCTTGATGTTGCCGTCTTCAGTGCCGACTTCAATGCCCAACCCGCCAAATTCGCCGCTGGTGCTTTCCTGCAGCTCGGCGAAATCTTCCGGCCCCAGATAGGCAGAATGCGGGTCGAGGTTGCTGAGCATGCCCTTGATGGCATTCTCCAGCAGGGTTTTGTCGTCTACCGGCTCAACATAGGCGGCCTTGATCCGATCCATGACCTCGGCAAATGTGCGCAGCTCTTCCAGAGGCAGCGGTGCCTTGGCGCTGGTAGCAGCCCCGGCTGGCGGAATGCTCGGCTCGGCAGCAAATGCCAATGGCGAGCCGATCAGCAGAGCGATCGTCAGGGCCAGCGAGTTGAGGCGGGACAAATGCGGCATGTTGAGCGAACTCCTACGTATTAAAGGTGATGGACTCATCCCTGAGTGCGACACCATTGTGCAGGGTCGCTTGGGCGTCCCTGCTGACGAATAGCAAAATACAGTGCTGGCGTGGCCTGACCACCGCTGTTGCCCACGGTGGAAATTACCTCGCCGGCTTTTACAACGTCGCCGGCAGACTTGAGCAACGTCTGATTGTGGCCATACAAGCTTAAGAAACCATTACCGTGGTCCAGAATCACCAGTTGGCCTGCACCGCGCAGCCAGTCGGCAAACACCACGCGCCCGCCGTGTACGGCGTGTACCTGGGTGCCGGCACCGGCGCTGATCATCACGCCGTCCCACTTGGTGCGCGAGTCGTCGCCACGGGTTTCACCGAAACGTGCAAGCAGTCGACCATCAACTGGCCATGGAAGTTTGCCCCGGGCTTGAGAAAAAGCACCGCCGTAAGACGCACCTGCGCTGGAGACCAATGGCCCCGGTGTGGATTGCACCGGTTTTCGCGGGGCATCGGTAACGACCGATGCAGCCTCGCGCTGGCGTTTTTTCTCGGCTTCCTGCTGCGCAATCAGGGCTTTTTGCCGCGCCTGCTCGGCTTCGCGGGCCTGGCGGGCGAGGGTTTCTTCGATGGTCTTGAGGACTTTCGCCAGATCGGCCTGATCCTGCTCGCGGGCCTGCAACTTCTGGTCGCGGTCCTTTACGTCGGTATTGAGCTTGGCCAGCACTTGCTGGCGCTCTGCACGCACCTTGTCGAGCTCGGCGCGCTGGGTGTCCAGGCTGCTTTTCTGGGTCAGCAGTTGCGCTTGCTGCAAGTTGATATCGGCCTCGACATTGGCCAGTTGGCGCAGTGTCTCGTTGAAGCCTTTGAGCTGGGCCAGACGGGCTTCGCTCAAGTAGTCGTAATAAGTGAGGGTTCGGGCGAACTTCTCGGGGTTTTGCTGGTTGAGCAGCATCTTCAGGTATTCCTGACGCCCACCCTGATAGGCGGCGCGGGCCTGAATGGCGATCAGGCGTTGCTGTTCAAGTTTTGCGCTGTGGAGTTTTTTTTTCTCGCTATCTAGGCGCAGCAGCTCGCCTTCACTCTTTTTTAGTTCTTGTTGCAGGGTTTCAACCTGCTTCTCCAGCTTGCCGATTTCGGTTTCGGTACCGCGCAGGTCTTTCTGCACGCCGGACTTTTCTTCCTGCAGCTTGCCCAGGAGCTTTTTCAGCTCGCTGATATCCTGGCGCGTGGCATCCAGCTGCTGTTGGGTTTGCGCGCGCTCGTCGGCAAACGCCGGTTGGAGCATGCATGCGAGGGTCAAGGCTATAAGGGCGCGAAGCATGGGGCGGGCGACACCTGGGGAACGGGACGGCCTAGTATGCCCGCCCTCGTCACCTATAAGAAATGGATGAAGGTGAAATTGTAGCCGTTGATCCTGTGGGAGCGGGCTTGCTCGCGATAGCATCACCACGCAATGCCTGATGCACCGCGTCGCCGGTATCGCGAGCAAGCCCGCTCCCACAGGCATTGCGTTGTTTTAAGCGTCGACCAGAATCGATTTGCCGGTCATCTCTTGCGGCTGTGGCAGCCCCAGCAGTTTGAGCATGGTGGGTGCCACGTCGGCCAGCACGCCGCCTTCGCGAACTTTGAGCGAGCGCTTTCCTACATAGATAAACGGCACGGGCTCACAGGTGTGGGCGGTATGCGCCTGGCCTGTGGACTCGTCTTCCATCTGCTCCACGTTGCCGTGGTCAGCGGTGATCAGGGCTTCGCCGCCGACCTTGTCCAGTGCTTCCACGATACGGCCCACGCAGGCATCCAGGCATTCAACTGCCTTGACGGCTGCGTCGAATACGCCGCTGTGGCCAACCATGTCGCCATTGGCGTAGTTGACCACGATCACGTCATAACGCTGGTTTTCGATGGCATCGACGATATGGTCGGTGACTTCGGGGGCGCTCATTTCCGGTTGCAGGTCGTAGGTGGCGACTTTCGGCGACGGCACCAGAATGCGCTCTTCACCCGGGAACGGCTCTTCACGGCCGCCCGAGAAGAAGAAGGTCACATGGGCATACTTCTCGGTTTCTGCAATGCGCAACTGGGTTTTGCCGTTTTTGGCCAGGTAATCGCCCAGTACGTTTTCCAGGCTGCCGGGCGCGAATGCGCTGGGTGCCGGGATACTGGCAGCGTATTGGGTCAGCATCACGAAACCGGCCAGTTTTGGCTGGCGGGCGCGGGCGAAGGCGTTGAAGTCATCTTCAACGAATACACGGGTCAGCTCGCGGGCGCGGTCGGCGCGGAAGTTCATAAAGACCACGGCGTCGCCGTCTTCCACTTTCACCGGCTCGCCGATGGTCGTGGCTTTGACGAATTCGTCGCTTTCGCCACGTGCGTAGGCAGCTTCCAGGCCTTCCTGGGCGGTAGCGGCGTTGAACTCGCCCTTGCCGTCGACGATCAGGTTGTAGGCCTGCTCTACGCGGTCCCAGCGATTGTCACGGTCCATGGCGAAGTAACGGCCGATCAGGCTGGCGATACGGCCTTTGCCCAGGTCTTTGAACGCTTCGTCCAGCAGTTCAATGGAAGATGAGGCACTTTTTGGCGGGGTGTCGCGGCCATCAAGGAAGGCGTGCAGGTAGATTTTTTCTGCGCCGCGCTTGAATGCCAGCTCGGCCATTGCGATCAGGTGGTCCTGATGGCTGTGAACACCACCATCGGACAGCAGGCCCAGGATGTGCACGGCCTTGCCTGCAGCCACGGCCTTGTCGACCGCGGCGCAAATGGTCGGGTTTTCAAAGAACTCGCCATCGCGGATGGATTTGGTGACACGGGTGAAATCCTGATACACCACGCGGCCGGCGCCCAGGTTCATGTGGCCGACCTCGGAGTTGCCCATCTGGCCGTCAGGCAGCCCGACATCCATGCCCGAACCCGAGATCAGGCCGTTCGGCATGCTCGCGCAAAGACGATCCAGCACCGGTTTCTTGGCCGAATAAACGGCGTTGTATTCGTGACTTTCACTGTGACCGAAGCCATCCAGGATGATCAGGACCAAAGGTTTAGGCGTGGTAGTCATAGATCCCACTCGTGGCTGGTTTATAAGAAGGTATACAGAGGACGCGCAGTTTAAAGCGAAGTTCATGTGGCGTCACCGCCGGGCGGGGTTTGGCCGACCAAGGTGGCTGTGTATACTGGCCCACATTTTACGACCCTGGAACCTTCTGATGGTTGAGCACCTGATTGCATTTGCGACTTCCCACTACCTGCTTGTAGGCGCGTTTGTCATCCTGCTGGCGCTGTTGATCGCCCACGAGATGAGCCGTGGCGGGCGCAGCATCAGCACGGGCGAACTGACCGGCCTGGTCAATCGCGACGAAGGTGTGGTGATTGATATTCGCCCGGCCAAGGATTTTGCCGCCGGCCACATCGTGGGTGCTATTAATATCCCGCAAGACAAACTGATGGCGCGCATTGCCGAGCTGGACAAGCACAAGGGCAAGACCATCATTCTGGTCGACGCTGCCGGCCAGCACTCGGGCGGCCATGCCCGTGAGCTGCTCAAGGCTGGTTACAATGCTGCCAAGCTGTCTGGCGGCATTTCCAGCTGGCGCGCTGACAACCTGCCAGTGGTGAAGTAACTATGTCCAAGGTCATCGTTTACTCCAGCGACTATTGCCCTTATTGCATGCGTGCCAAGGCTCTGCTTGAGAACAAGGGTATTGCCTTCGAAGAGATCAAAGTCGACGGCAAGCCACAGGTACGTGCCGAGATGGCTCAGAAGGCAGGCCGCACGTCGGTTCCGCAAATCTGGATTGGCAACAAGCATGTTGGCGGATGCGATGACCTGTTTGCTCTGGAGCGCGCAGGTAAATTGGATGCGCTGCTGAACGTCTGACTCTCATTCTCTATAAGCCCCAAGATCAACAAGGATCTGTGATGACTGACCAACAGAACACCGCCGCTGTTAGCGATGAAGACACCGCACCACAATTCTCCCTGCAGCGCATCTACGTGCGTGACCTGTCGTTCGAAGCGCCAAAAAGCCCGGCGATCTTCCGTCAGCAGTGGGAGCCGAGCGTTGGCCTGGATCTGAACACCCGTCAAAAGCCGCTGGAAGGCGACTTCCACGAAGTGGTTCTGACCCTGTCGGTTACCGTTAAAAACGGCGACGAAGTGGCTTTTATTGCTGAAGTGCAACAGGCTGGCATCTTCCTGATCAAAAACCTTGATCCAGCGTCGATGAACCACACTCTGGGCGCGTTCTGCCCGAACATCCTGTTCCCGTATGCCCGCGAAACCCTGGACAGCCTGGTGACACGTGGCTCGTTCCCTGCGTTGATGCTGGCTCCGGTGAACTTCGATGCCCTGTACGCGCAAGAACTGCAGCGCATGCAGGAAGAAGGCAGCCCGACTGTTCAATAAACAGCCGATTGCCAAAAAAAAGCGCCTGAGGGCGCTTTTTTTGTGTGTGGGAGCGGGCTTGCTCGCGATTGAATCGCTGCGGTGCAACAGGTACATCGCGTAGCTTTCATCGCGGGCAAGCCCGCTCCCACAGGGTGTGTGTTTACTTGAAGCCTAGCTGGCGCCAGGCCTCATACACGGCGACCGCTACGGTGTTAGACAGATTCAGGCTGCGGCAGCCTTCGCGCATAGGCAGGCGCAGGCGGTGCTCGCCGTCCAGGCTGTCGAGCACTTCGGGCGGCAGGCCACGGCTTTCAGGGCCGAAGAGAAAAGCATCGCCCTCGGCAAACTGCACGTCGTGAAACGGCCTGGAGCCTTTGGTGGTAAAGGCGAACAGGCGCGGATGGCCCAGGCTTTCCAGGCAACTGGCCAGGTCGGCATGACGCTTGAGCGGCGCATACTCGTGGTAATCGAGCCCGGCACGGCGCAAGCGCTTGTCGTCCAGCTCAAAACCGATAGGCTCGATCAAATGCAGGTGGCAGCCGCTGTTGGCGCACAGCCTGATAATGTTGCCGGTATTCGGCGGAATTTCTGGTTGAAAAAGGATGACGTGAAACATGCACGGCTCCGAACTTAAAGATGGACAGCATTCTACGCTTGAAGAGGACCCGCGACCGAAACTATGGCCACGGGTTTTAGGTTCTTTGGCGATAGTCGGTGTGATGGTGGGGATGATGATCGGTCGATTGACCGCGCCAACCCCTGTAGAGCTGCAGCAGGTGGACGTGCTGCCCGGCGGCCTGGTGGTGTGGTTCAGCGCCGAGCCCAAGCTGCATGGTGAGCTGGTCGACGGCACGCTGGGGTTGCTGTTTGATGCCAGGGGCAAGGTGCAGAGCGGCCAGTTGAGGTTTAACGGCAAGAGCGTGAACTGGCGGGTGCGTGATACGGATGGCGGGTTGCTGCTGACCCTGGTGGCGGCCCGTGCCTTGAAGGGCGACTGGGCCGGGGCGTCGCAAGATGGACGCTGGCGGTTGCAGGTGAACCTGCGAGAGTAATAAAAGAGGGAATTCCAGCCTGCCTGTACCGGGTTCCCCAAAAGCGCTGTGCGCGTTGATGCAAAAGGCATCAAGGCTGCGGTGTAAAAGTGGGGAGTCTTGACCTGCCTGTATCAAGGTCCCCTAAAGCGATGTTGCGTGTAATAGGTATTGCAGGGCGCGTGCCAGTTTTTGATTTTTTGTAAAAATTGCCCCTTGAGTACGCAAAAGCCCCGGAATCCGGGGCTTTTGTTTGGGGGCTGATTTTGTTCCCGGGTTTGGCGCAAACCCTTGAGCTAGAGCTGTGCACGATATTGGGGCGGGTTGCTTGAGGGTGGTGCGGTCAGATCAAGAGCCCCTAACCCTCTTCCGCAGGGAAAGGGGACTAAAGGCAAAAGCAGATTTATGAAACACCACCCATCAGCTCCCTCTCCCTCCGGGAGAGGGTTGGGTGAGGGCGCTTTTGAACGGCTTCAAGCCTCGTCGCCCTCATCCTCGTCGCCATCGATCTTCATGCCCAGTTCCTTGATCTTGCGGGTCAAGGTATTGCGGCCCCAGCCCAACAGCACGGCAGCGTCGCGACGGCGGCCTGCGGTGTGCTTGAGCGCCGTCTCGATCATGATCCGCTCAAAGGTCGGCACTGCACTGTCGAGCAGGTTGGACTGGCCACGCCCCAGCGCCTGGTCAGCCCACTGGCGCAGTGCCTGCTCCCAGTTGGTGACAGGGGAGGCGTCCTGTTGCAGGTTGAGCAACTCGGGAGGCAGGTCGCCGATATGCACTTCGCGACCCGAAGCCATCACCGTGATCCAGCGGCAGGTGTTCTCCAGCTGGCGCACGTTGCCTGGCCAGGGCAGGTTTTTCAGGTACTGCTCGGTCTCGGCCTTGAGCAGTTTTGGCTCTACGGACAGTTCTTGCGCGGCGCTGCTGAGAAAGTGCCGGGCCAGGGTCGGGATGTCTTCGCGGCGGTCTGACAGGCGCGGAATATGGATGCGGATTACGTTCAGACGGTGGAACAGGTCTTCACGAAACTTGCCGGCCTGCACCAGGGTTTCAAGGTTCTGGTGTGTGGCTGCGATGATGCGAACATCGACCTTGACCGGCGTGTGCCCGCCAACCCGGTAGAACTCGCCATCGGCCAGTACCCGCAGCAACCGGGTTTGGGTGTCCGCCGGCATGTCGCCGATCTCATCGAGGAACAGGGTGCCGCCATCGGCCTGCTCAAAACGGCCCCGGCGCAGGTTTGCAGCGCCAGTGAAAGCGCCTTTTTCATGGCCGAATAGCTCGGATTCCATGAGGTCCTTGGGGATCGCAGCCATGTTCAATGCGATAAATGGCGACGCGGCCCGCGGGCTGTGGCGGTGCAGGGCGTGGGCCACCAGCTCTTTGCCGGTACCTGATTCACCGTTGATCAGCACCGTGATGTTGGAGTGGCTCAGGCGGCCAATGGCACGAAACACCTCTTGCATCGCCGGGGCTTCGCCGATGATTTCCGGCGTCGGGGCCAGCGTCGGCGCTACGGCCAGGCCTTGCTGTTCCTGGGCGTGCTGGTTGGCACGCTTGACCAGAGACACGGCGTCATCGACATCAAACGGCTTGGGCAGGTATTCGAATGCGCCGCCCTGATAGGACGCTACCGCGCTGTCCAGATCGGAATGAGCGGTCATGATGATGACCGGCAGGCGCGGGTGCTGTTCGCGGATTTTGGCGAGCAGGTCCAGACCGCTGGAGCCGGGCATGCGGATATCGGAAATGATCACGTCAGGCTGTTGGCGAGCCAGTCGGCTCATGACCCCATCGGCACTGTCGAAACTTTGTGTGGTCATGCCTTCCTGTTGCAAGGCTTTTTCCAGTACCCAGCGGATTGAACGGTCGTCGTCGACGATCCACACGGTTTCACTTCGGCTCATGTCGATGCGGCTCCTTGTTCCAGTGGTAGAAAGATCGAGAAGAGTGTGTGGCCGGGGTGGCTTTCACACTCGATCAACCCCTGGTGCTGACTGATGATGTTTTGCGTGATGGCCAGGCCAAGCCCGGTACCGTCCGGGCGGCCGCTGACCATCGGGAAAAACAGGGTGTCTTGCAGCTCGAACGGTATGCCCGGGCCGTTGTCGATAATTTCGATTTTTGTCACCAGCCGGTGGCGTATGTGGCCAATGGTGAACTGGCGCATGGCGCGGGTGCGCAGGCTGATGCGGCCCAGGCGCAGCTCATTCTGGCTGCCGATGGCCTGCATGGCGTTGCGCACGATATTGAGTACTGCCTGGATCATCTGTTCACGGTCGATCAGCAGGTCAGGCAGGCTGGGGTCATAGTCACGCACCAAAGTGATGCTGCCCTGGGTCTCGGCCTCGACCAGGTTGCACACGCGCTCCAGTACTTCGTGGACGTTGGTCATGGCCAGCGACGGCAGTTTGTTGGAACCCAGCATCCGGTCGACCAGATTACGCAGGCGATCTGCTTCTTCGATGATGACGTTGGTGTAGTCGCGCAGGTTTTCGTCGGGCAATTGCCGGGCCAACAGCTGGGCCGCACCGCGAATGCCTCCCAGAGGGTTCTTTATCTCGTGGGCCAGGCCGCGCACCAGCATCTTGCTGGTTTCTTGCTTGGACAGCTGGGCTTCTTCTTTGGTGATGCGCAGCAGACGGTCGCGGGGGTGTACCTCAAGCAACAGCATGGTGCCGCCATTGCTCAAGATGGGCGTTACGGCATAGTCCACCGTCAGGTTCTGGCCCGTCAGCGAGGTCAGCATGGCTTCGCGTTTGGTAAACGGGTGCGCTTGCTCAACTGCCTGGCGCAGCGAGTGCAGAGCCTCGGTGGACTCCGTAAAGAGCTCGCTGATGAACTGGCCGTGACTGCGTTGACCGCTGATCGCCAACAGCATCTCTGCCGCCGGGTTCATGTACTCAAGGCGCAAATCAGCATTGAGTAAAAGCGTGGCAGTGGTCAGGTTGTCGAGTAACAGTCGGTGCAGGGCGTCACTGATGGTCATGGGCCGATCCCGGATTGCGTGCGCGGTGAAGCGCTGGTGCAAGGAAAATGCAAAAACCAAACCAAGGCTCCGAAAAGAAGCGTCGCCCCCCCTGAAATAGGCGTTTACAAGCTGGGCGCATATCGCCGCAGCCCGGCATGCGAATGTTTATGAACCAAATTGGGCTGGTAAGTGCACTATCAAACTATAGTCGCACCAATATAGTGCAATTTAGATGAATGGATTCAGTTGCCTGAAAATGTGCGCGGGATATTTGCTATGGGTGCAGCCAGAGGTTGTGTACCGCGATCGAGCGCACACCGGTCACAAGCCCCGAGTGTGCGATGCGACACAGGCAGCGCCCACTCTGAGGTGACCACCGTTTTGAGTTTCGAACGCAGCTTCCGGTACCTGCTACGGGCCTTGCGTGGTTAATGGGACAGCGGCATGCCGGGCGTGCCTGCATAGAACACGATCAGTTCTACCGGGGCCTTGCCGCTGGTGCCTCGATGGGAAGTATTGACCATCTCGGGCAGTACCTGGCCAGGTTTGAGCGTGGTTTTGTGCATGCCGTCTTCGGTTTCGACCAGCAGTTCGCCAGCGACCACGTAGGCGATATTGGGCATGGGGTGCGTGTGCCATTTCAGTGCGGTGTTGGCCGGGAGCGTGATTTTGACCACGGTGAATTCCGGCTTGCCGTCCGGCCAGGTGTAAGGGGTGCCTGTCCAGGATTGGCCTGTCTTGAGCAGTTGTTCGACCGTTACCGCAGTGGGTGAACTGTTGCAGCCCAGCATGAGCAGGCAGGCGCATGCCAGCAGCAGGGTTTTGAGGGCGAGTAAGGGGTGCATGTCAGTCTCCATTGGTTGAGTGGCGACAAACTACCGGTCACTCAGCAGGGTGGCTGTCAGGTGCAGGCACGAATCCAGAAGCTCTGATCCGATGCTTGTGTAAGACGGCGCCCACAAAAAAGCCTCCCGAAGGAGGCTTTTTCAAATCACGCCGCTTGCGCAGGCGTCACCGGATTAGCAGCTGTAGTACAGCTCGTATTCCAGTGGGTGTACGAAGGTACGAACCTGGATTTCTTCTTCGCTTTTCAGGGCGATGTACGCGTCGATGAAGTCGTCGCTGAAAACGCCGCCTTTGGTCAGGAACGCGCGACCTTTGTCCAGTTCCTCCAGGGCCTCTTTCAGGCTGCCGCACACTTGCGGGATCTCTTTGGCTTCTTCAGGCGGCAGGTCATACAGGTTTTTGTCCGCTGCGTCGCCAGGGTGGATCTTGTTCTGGATACCGTCCAGACCAGCCATCATCAGTGCCGCGAAGCACAGGTACGGGTTGGCTGCCGGATCCGGGAAGCGTGCTTCGATACGGCGAGCTTTAGGGCTGGACACGTAAGGAATACGGATCGAAGCCGAACGGTTACGAGCCGAGTAGGCCAGCATTACCGGTGCTTCGAAGCCTGGTACCAGACGCTTGTAGGAGTTGGTAGCCGGGTTGGTGAAGCCGTTCAGGGCCTTACCGTGCTTGATGATACCGCCGATGAAGAACAGGGCAGTGTCGGACAGGCCGGCATAGCCTTCGCCTGCGAAGGTGTTCTTGCCATCTTTGGAGATGGACATGTGAACGTGCATACCCGAGCCGTTGTCGCCGTACAGAGGCTTTGGCATGAAGGTAGCGGTACGGCCGTAGGCATCTGCCACGTTGTGTACGCAGTATTTCAGGGTCTGAACTTCGTCAGCCTTTTTCACCAGGGTGTTGAACTGCACGCCGATTTCGTTCTGGCCAGCAGTTGCCACTTCGTGGTGGTGAACTTCGATAACCAGGCCCATCTCTTCCATAGCGTTGCACATGGAGGTACGGATTTCGTGGTCATGGTCGAACGGCGGAACCGGGAAATAACCGCCTTTGACGCCAGGACGGTGGCCTTTGTTGCCGCCTTCCACGTCCTGGTCGGACATCCACGAACCCTGTTCGGAGTAGATCTTGAACATGGAGCCGGAAATGTCGGACTTGAACTTCACCTGGTCAAAGATGAAGAACTCTGGCTCCGGGCCAACGAAAACGGTGTCGCCGATACCGGTGGACTTCAGGTATTCCTCGGCACGGGTAGCGATGGCGCGTGGGTCGCGGTCATAGCCTTGCATGGTCGACGGTTCGATGATGTCGCACACCAGGATCAGCGTAGGCTGTTCGGTGAACGGGTCCAGAACAGCCGTGCTGTCGTCTGGCAGCAGGATCATGTCGGACGCTTCGATGCCTTTCCAGCCAGCAATGGAGGAGCCGTCGAACATTTTGCCGTCGGTGAAGAAGTTTTCATCCAGCGCATCACGGGCCGGCATGGTCACGTGGTGCTGAGTGCCTTTGGTATCAGTGAAGCGCAGATCAATCCACTTGACGTCATGATCTTTGATGAGTTGAACCGACTTCGACATAGTGTCCTCCGGGGTGGCTTAGGGCTGGTAGTGGAATGCCCTTAATAAGTGGTTGATGCCGGCGCGAATACTCTGCCAAGGCAACCTGCCTCACAAGGGAGCAAATTGCATGCCAGTGCCCCGACTTGGGCGTAATGCGCCAATCTCAAGCAGGTAAGCGGGGCAGACTACCGATTAGCCGCGTTTATCGCACCCAAATGAAGCGAAATCTGGCGTTTATGTTCTATTTTGGTGCGATGAAAACCGTTTGTACGATAACTGGTTAAACCTTGAGCAATTTCCGCTATAATCCGCGCCCCCCTTTTTTGGCAGGCTGCTCGCGCGCTGTTTTCATGAAACTAATCGTTAAAGTCTTCCCCGAAATCACTATCAAGAGCCGTCCGGTTCGGATGCGTTTCGTCCGTCAATTGGCCAAAAACATCCGTACTGTGCTCCGCGATCTGGACCCGGCTGTGGTGGTGACGGGCGTGTGGGACAACATCGAGCTGCAAACGCGCGTAAGTGACCCTAAAGCCTTGAAAGAAATGACCGAACGCCTGAGCTGCATGCCGGGCATCGCGCATTTTCTGCAGGTTGACGAGTACCCGTTGGGCGACTTCGACGACATCGTTGAAAAGTGCAAATTGCACTTCGGCGATGCGCTGGCGGGCAAGATCTTTTCGGTGCGTTGCAAGCGCGCCGGCAAGCACCCGTTTACCTCGATGGAAGTCGAGAAATACGTCGGCAGCAAGCTGCGTCGTGAGTGCGGTGCGGCCGGAATCGAGCTGAAAAAGCCAGAAATCGAAGTTCGAATTGAAATTCGCGACCAACGGTTGTTTGTGATTCACAACCAGCACGACAGTATTGGTGGCTACCCGTTGGGTTCGCTCGAGCAGACCCTGGTGCTGATGTCCGGTGGTTTCGATTCTACCGTGGCGGCCTACCAGATCATGCGTCGCGGCCTCATGAGCCATTTCTGCTTCTTCAACCTGGGCGGACGTGCCCATGAACTGGGCGTGATGGAAGTCGCGCACTATATATGGAAGAAGTACGGCAGCTCCCAGCGCGTGCTGTTTGTGAGCGTTCCGTTCGAAGAAGTTTTGGGCGAAATTCTCGGCAAAGTCGATAACAGTCATATGGGCGTCATTTTGAAGCGTATGATGTTGCGCGCTGCAACGCGTATTGCCGAACGCCTCGATATCGAAGTGCTGGTGACCGGTGAAGCGATTTCCCAGGTGTCGAGCCAGACGCTGCCCAACTTGTCGCTGATTGATTCGGCTACAGACAAGCTGGTGTTGCGCCCGCTGATCGCCAGCCACAAGCAGGACATCATCGATCTGGCAGAAGAAATCGGTACGGCCGACTTCGCCAAGCATATGCCTGAATATTGCGGGGTGATTTCGGTCAACCCCAAGACCCACGCCAAGCGCAACCGCGTGGAGTATGAAGAACAACAGTTTGATATGGCCGTGCTTGAGCGTGCGCTCGAGCGGGCCAAACTGGTGCCGATTGATCGGGTAATCGATGAATTGGGCCAGGACTTGCAAGTCGAAGAAGTCAGCGAAGTGCTGGCGGGCCAGATCGTAATCGACATCCGTCACCCGGATGCTCAGGAAGATCAACCGCTGGAACTGGCTGGCATCGAAGTACAAGCGTTGCCGTTCTATGCTTTGAACAGCCGCTTCAAGGAACTGGATGACACCCGTCAGTACCTGTTGTATTGCGACAAAGGCGTGATGAGTCGCCTGCATGCTCACCATTTGCTCAGTGAGGGACATGCCAATGTGCGCGTTTATCGACCGAGCTAAGAGCCCGGGGCTGTATGCCTGTGGCCTGCGTCACCGGCCCCCCGACGCCGCCGTCAAGCTGTAACGGCTTGCACGGACTCTACTGTTAATCGCTGCCTGGACTCAGTCAGCACACCGAATCCTCTGATCGAGATACACAAGTGATCGAAAATCTACGTAACATCGCCATCATTGCTCACGTTGACCACGGTAAAACCACCCTGGTAGACAAACTCTTGCGTCAATCCGGCACCCTGGAGCGCAACGAGCTTAACGACGAACGCGTAATGGACTCCAACGACCAGGAGAAAGAGCGCGGTATTACCATTCTGGCGAAAAACACCGCCATCAACTGGAACGGCTACCACATCAACATCGTGGATACCCCGGGCCACGCCGACTTCGGCGGCGAAGTTGAACGCGTAATGTCGATGGTTGACTCCGTTCTGCTGCTGGTTGACGCTCAAGACGGCCCTATGCCGCAAACCCGTTTCGTGACCAAGAAGGCTTTCGAAGCCGGCCTGCGTCCAATCGTGGTCATCAACAAGGTTGACCGTCCGGGCGCACGTCCGGACTGGGTTCTGGACCAGATCTTCGATCTGTTCGACAACCTGGGTGCTACCGAAGAACAGCTGGACTTCAAAGTGGTTTACGCCTCTGCCCTGAACGGTATTGCTGGTCTTGACCACACCGACATGGCTGAAGACATGACCCCGCTGTACCAGTCGATCGTCGACAACGTACCAGCACCAGCCGTAGACCGTGACGGTCCGTTCCAGATGCAAATCTCGGCACTGGACTACAACAGCTTCCTGGGCATTATCGGTGTTGGCCGTATCGCTCGTGGTCGCGTCAAGCCGAACACCCCGGTTGTTGCCATCGACGCTGACGGCAAGCGCCGCAACGGTCGTATCCTGAAGCTGATGGGTCACCACGGTCTGCACCGTGTAGACGTTGAAGAAGCTTCGGCAGGCGACATCGTTTGCATCAGCGGTATGGATTCGCTGTTCATCTCCGACACCCTGTGTGATCCGATGAACGTTGAAGCGATGAAGCCGTTGACCGTTGACGAGCCAACCGTTTCCATGACCTTCCAGGTAAACGACTCGCCTTTCTGCGGTAAAGAAGGCAAGTTCGTGACTTCCCGTAACATCAAGGAACGTCTGGACAAAGAGCTGCTGTACAACGTTGCTCTGCGCGTTGAAGAAGGCGACTCGGCTGACAAATTCAAAGTATCGGGCCGTGGCGAGCTGCACTTGTCCGTACTGATCGAAACCATGCGTCGTGAAGGCTTCGAAATGGGCGTTGGTCGTCCAGAAGTGATCATCCGCCTGGTTGACGGCGTCAAGCACGAACCGTTCGAAAACGTCACCATCGACCTGCCTGAAGAATCTCAGGGCAAGGTGATGGAAGAGATGGGTCTGCGTAAGGGTGACCTGACCAACATGGTGCCGGATGGCAAAGGCCGTGTGCGTCTGGAATACAACATCCCTGCTCGTGGTCTGATCGGTTTCCGTAACCAGTTCCTGACCCTGACCAACGGTGCTGGCATCCTGACCTCGATCTTCGACCGTTACGACGTGATGAAGTCGGGCCACATGTCCGGCCGTCAGAACGGCGTTCTGGTATCGGTTGAAACTGGCAAGGCGCTGACCTACTCCCTGGAAACCCTGCAGGCGCGTGGCAAGCTGTTCGTTGAGCACGGTCAAGAGATCTACAACGGTCAGATCGTTGGTCTGAACAGCCGTGACACCGACATGGGCGTTAACCCTACCAAGGGCAAGAAGCTCGACAACATGCGTGCTTCGGGTAAAGACGAAACCATCGCTCTGGTTCCACCTGTTCGCTTCACTCTGGAACAGGCTCTGGAATTCATCCAGGACGACGAGCTGTGCGAAGTGACTCCTAAGTCCATCCGTCTTCGTAAGAAGATCCTGGACGAAGGCGAGCGTACCCGCGCTGCTAAAAAGGCCAAAAACTAAGTTACTTAGTTAGCGGTTACAAAAACGCCCCCGACCTTGCGGTCGGGGGCGTTTTTTTATGGTCGGGATTTGACTCGTTCATCGCTGCCCGTGCTGCGGCGAGCGCGGTCTGTCAGGTCATTTGCGTACAGGCCATCGCGGGCAAGCCCGGCTCCCACAGGGGGCTGTGGTAATTGTGGGAGCGGGCTTGCCCGCGAAACGATCTGTCAGTCGATTCTGCGCTGCAGGTTAAAAATCCATCAGCTTGACGCTGCTGTTCTTGCGCTCAACGGCCTTGGGCACATACGCGCAGTAACCTGGGCGCGGGCCAATCCGCGGATGGTTGCGGCAGGTATCCGGGCGAATCTCATAAATCGTGCACATGCGCGATTTGCGGTCCAGGTACAGGCAGTCGTTATTGCTCATGCGCTGCAGGGTGAAAATCCCGGACTTCTGGTTGAAGCGCTCAACGATCCCTTCCTTTTGCAGGCGCTTGGCGATGTTCTTCGGCGGGTCGCCCATCTCGAACTCGTCAACGATGCCGATGCGGATCAGGTCTTTGATTTTGACCTCGACCGGCAAGGTGCAGCAGCTGGAAATGCAGGAGCCGCACATGGGCGCGGAGTATTTGGCCCAGGTATCGAGACGGTCGATTTCCGCGGCGGCGATCAGGTTGGACTTCATCAGACTTGTATTCCAGCGTGCATCAGGGCGCGCGATCATACCGGGGTTGCTGAAGGAGTGAACAACCATTTGCCGGTTTTTCGATCAGAGCCATGTTTTAAAGCGTTCAACTGCGAATGTGCCTCGTTTTGGGGCGGCATTCACTTTGTCAGCTTTTTTTAAATAATCGCCGAAAAAAGCCCGAATCAAAGCACTTGGTTTCTGTTGAAGCGTCTAGGCTGACACCACTCGCTCTTCAAATCGCCCCATCTCGATTGAGGTTGTATCGATGCCCCAAGAACCGCTTGTTCGTGACGCACAGGTGGCGGCTTTCCGTGCCGCTGTAGTAGCCAAGCTGACTTACGCGGTGGGTAAGGACCCGGAACACGCGTTTGACCATGACTGGTTTGAGGCCATAGCCCTGGCCGCCCGCGACCATATGGTCGAGCACTGGATGGACAGCACCCGGCAGATTTATCGCAAGGACCAGAAACGGGTGTACTACCTGTCGCTGGAGTTTCTGATCGGTCGCCTGCTGTATGACAGCCTGAGCAACCTGGGGTTGCTGGAGGTGGCGCGTGAGGCACTGGGCGAGCTTGGCGTGGATCTGGAGCGCATCCGTGTCCTGGAGCCGGACGCGGCCCTTGGTAATGGTGGCCTGGGTCGGCTGGCGGCGTGCTTTATGGAAAGTATGTCGACCCTGGGCATTGCCGCCCACGGCTATGGCATCCGCTATGAGCACGGGCTGTTTCGCCAGAGCATTGTCGATGGCTGGCAGCAGGAACAAACCGAGAACTGGCTGGATTTCGGCAACCCGTGGGAGTTCGAGCGTGCTGAAGTGCTGTACTCGGTGGGTTTTGGCGGTTCGGTTGAAACCAAACAGGATGAACAAGGCCAGCTGCGGCAGATCTGGTGGCCGGGCGAGACGGTGCGGGCTATTGCCTATGACACGCCTGTTGTGGGCTGGCGCGGGGCCAGCGTCAACACCCTGCGTCTGTGGCGGGCGAGGGCCCTGCACGATCTGAACCTGGGCCGCTTCAACGCAGGCGATCATTTGGGGGCGGTGGCCGAAGTGGTACGGGCCGAGAGCATCTCCCGCGTGCTGTACCCGGCTGACAGCAACGAGGCTGGCCAGGAGCTGCGTCTGCGCCAGGAATTCTTCTTTGTCTCGGCCTCGTTGCAAGACCTGCTGCGCCGCCATCTGCACGTCCATGAGACGCTGCTGAACCTGGCCGAGCATGTGTCGATCCAGCTCAACGACACCCACCCCTCGATCGCCGTGGCCGAGCTGATGCGTATCCTGGTTGATGAGCACGGCATTGAATGGCATGCGGCGTGGCAGGTCACCGTCGACACCTTGTCCTATACCAACCACACGTTGCTTCCGGAAGCGCTGGAAACCTGGCCTGTGGGCTTGATGGAGCGGCTGTTGCCGCGCCATATGCAGATCATCTACCTGATTAACGCACACCATATCGATGCGCTGCGGGCCAAGGGCATTCATGATTTTGACGTGTTGCGTGCCGTTTCGCTGATCGAGGAAGACCACGGCCGCCGGGTACGCATGGGCAACCTGGCATTTCTCGGATCCCACAGCGTCAATGGCGTTTCCGGGCTGCATACGCAATTGATGCGCAGCACCGTGTTCGCCGAGTTGCACAAGCTCTACCCGGAGCGCATCAACAACAAAACCAACGGCGTGACCTTCCGCCGCTGGCTGTTCCAGGCCAACCCGCCATTGACCGCCATGCTGGTGGATGTGCTGGGCCCGGATGTGCTTGATGAAACCGAACACAAACTGATCAGGCTGGAGCCTTTTGCCGAGCGCTCCGATTTTCGCAAACGCTTCGCCGAACAGCGCCTGCAAAGCAAATGCACCCTGGCGGCGCTGATTTATGAGCGCCTGGGGGTCGTGGTCAACCCTGAAGCCCTGTTCGATGTGCAGGTCAAACGGATTCACGAGTACAAGCGCCAACTGCTCAACCTGATGCACACCGTAGCGCTGTATCAGGCCATTCGGGCCGAGCCGGGCAACCAATGGGTGCCACGGGTGAAGATTTTTGCCGGCAAGTCGGCGGCCAGTTATGAACAGGCCAAACTCATCATCAAACTGGCCAATGACATCGCCCGTACCGTCAACAACGATCCTACCGTACGCGGTCTGCTCAAGGTGGTGTTTATCCCCAACTACAACGTCAGCCTGGCCGAAAGCATCATTCCGGCGGCTGACTTGTCCGAACAGATCTCCACGGCAGGCTACGAAGCGTCGGGCACCAGCAACATGAAGTTCGGCCTTAACGGCGCGCTGACCATTGGCACAATGGATGGCGCCAACGTCGAAATGTGCGAGCGGGTGGGTGCCGACAATATGTTTATCTTTGGTCTGAGCTCGCAGCAGGTCGAAGCGCGCAAGCGCAATGGCGAGTTCCATGCAGCACCGGATGTCGCGGCCTCACACAGGCTCAATGACGTGTTGCAGGCGATTCGTGGGGGGGTGTTCTCCCACGACGACCCTGCGCGCTACACCGGCCTGGTGGATTCGCTGATCGAATATGACCGGTTCCTGGTGTGTGCCGACTTCGATGCCTACTGGGATGCCCAGATGCGCGTGGAGCACCTGTGGCACGACAGGGAAGAGTGGTGGCGCAAATCCGTGTTGAACACGGCACGCATGGGCTGGTTCTCATCGGACCGGACCATTCGCGAATACGCGACCGAGATCTGGAAAGCGTTGTAGGAAGTTTCACGCGCTGTGGGAGCGAGCAAGCCTGCTCCCACAGGGTCTCTGGTGGCTGTTTTGGAACCCGTTCGGCCAGTTCTGAGTCTGATTAGAAGATTTGCACGGCAACACGCGCTAAACTGCGCGGGTTTTTCGCCCCCTCCCCCTTGTTCGGAGCCTTACATGTCCCGCGTTACCCTGAGTCGCTATTTGATCGAGCAGACCCGCAGCAACAACACGCCTGCTGATTTGCGTTTCCTCATCGAAGTGGTGGCGCGTGCTTGCAAAGAGATCAGCCACGCCGTATCCAAAGGCGCCCTGGGTGGTGTTCTGGGCAGCATGGGCACCGAAAACGTGCAAGGTGAAGTGCAGAAGAAGCTCGATGTGATCTCCAACGAGATCCTGCTTGAAGCCAACGAATGGGGCGGTCACCTGGCCGGCATGGCGTCCGAAGAAATGGACAATGCCTACCAGATCCCGGGCAAATACCCGAAAGGCGCGTACCTGCTGGTATTCGACCCGCTGGACGGCTCGTCGAACATCGATATCAACGCACCAGTTGGCACTATCTTCTCGGTACTGCGTTGCCCGAACGAATACCTGACCCAGAACGAACCTTTGAATGAAAAGGCCTTCCTGCAGCCAGGCACTCAGCAAGTCGCTGCCGGTTACGCCATCTACGGCCCGCAGACCATGCTGGTTCTGACCCTGGGCGACGGCGTCAAAGGCTTTACCCTGGACCGCGAAATGGGCAGCTTCGTACTGACCCACGAAGACATCACCATTCCTGACGCTACCCAGGAATTTGCCATCAACATGTCCAACCAGCGTCACTGGGAAGCCCCGGTACAGCGCTACGTTGACGAACTGCTGGCAGGTGAAGAAGGTCCGTTGAAAAAGAATTTCAACATGCGCTGGATTGCCGCCATGGTTGCCGACGTGCACCGTATCCTGACCCGCGGTGGTCTGTTCATGTACCCGCGCGACAGCCGTGAGCCGTCCAAGCCGGGCAAATTGCGTTTGATGTACGAAGCCAACCCGATGTCGTTCCTGGTGGAACAGGCTGGCGGCGCATCGACTGATGGCCATCAGCGCATTCTCGACATCCAGCCAGAAGGCCTGCACCAGCGTGTAGCCGTGTACCTGGGCTCGAAAGAAGAAGTCGCACGCATCACCGCTTACCACAAAGCGTAAGCCCCTGTGGGAGCGGGCTTGCTCGCGATAGCATCGACCCGGTATGTCAGGCATACCGGGTTGCCTGTATCGCAAGCAAGCCCGTTCCCACTGTTGTTATCCCTCCTGAAATAAATCCCTGCGTCCTGCGGGAACCAGCCTGCGCTTTTCTCTTCTAAGCTTGGATCAAGCGGCGCTGCCGACTTTCTTTCTCAGGAGCTTTCCATGAAGTTGCGTTCTCTGGCGTTGTTGTCGTTCTGTGTCTTGCTGGCCGCGTGCAGCAAAATCAATCAGCAAAACTACTCGAAACTGTCGACCGGCATGACCAAGGCCGAAGTCGAGCAGTTGCTGGGCACCCCGACCGATTGCTCGGGCGCGCTGGGCATGTCGAGCTGCACCTGGGGCGATCAGAAGAGCTTTATCAGCGTGCAGTACGCAGGCGACAAAGTGCTGATTTTCTCGGGCCAGGGTTTGAAGTAAGACCGATCAGGAGCGTTTACGATGAAACGTCTTTTAGTCAGTCTCGGGGCTGCGCTGTTATTGGGCGGGTGTGCAAGTTCCAGCAGCGATTCGCTGGCGCCCAACACCGTCTCCAGTGTCGACCTCAAGCGCTATCAGGGCACCTGGTATGAATTGGCGCGATTGCCGATGTTCTTTCAGCGCAATTGCGCGCAGTCCGAAGCCCATTACAGCTTGAAGCCGGATGGCGACGTGGCGGTGTTGAACCGTTGCCGCACCGCAGAGGGCAAGTGGGAGGAGGCCAGGGGCACGGCAACGCCGCAAGTGGAGGGCAAGACCGACAAGCTGTGGGTCGAGTTCGACAATTGGGTATCGACCCTTTTGCCGGGTGTGACCAAGGGCGATTACTGGGTGTTGTACCTGGGCGACAACTACAGCACGGCGCTGGTAGGCAATCCCGACCGTAAATACCTGTGGTTGCTGTCGCGTAAACCGCAGGTTGATCAGCAAACCCGTGACGAGTTGCTCAGCAAGGCTCAGCAGCAAGGCTATGACACCACACGCTTGATCTGGCGCACGCCGGATGCGGACATGCCCAAGGGCACGAAGTAAGGCAGGAATGTCCCTCAGCAGGCGCTGAGGGACACAGGCCGGGCGCTTAAGCGCGCAGCAGGGTCTTCCAGGCGCGGTTCTGGTACACGGCGATGGCTTGCTGCTTGCGGGCGTTGAGCAGTTCGTCGTTGCTCTCGGCGTCTTCAGAAATCGGCAGGTTGGCCAGTTCCTGCAGCTTGTTCATCTCGCCGTACAGACGGTCCAGTTCCGGGATTTCCAGCACGTTACGCGCCAGACGCAGCCAGGCCTGAATACGCTCGATGCGCGGCAGTTGCTCGGCCAGGTCTTCGGGTTGCTGCTGGTATCGGTTCAGACGCAAGGCAATCGCTTCGTCCGACAACAACCGCGGCAACCAGCTTTGCAGCTGCGCAGCGCCCTGACGGTTGCCCCGGGTGGTGCCACGGTCCACAGTCCAGCTGCGCTCCATCAACCAGCGCGAAGTGTTCAGGGAGAACTGGCCCCAGCGCGGGTCTTCCAGTTCCTCGAGGAACTGCTCCGGTGCGGCTTTGCGCACATCTTCGTCGTCCTGACCGATCTGCACCAGCGGGCGCCAGTCTTCCAGCAGGGCGTCCAGCGCAGCGCGCAAGGCGCTGGTGGACTGACGTGGTGCGGCTTGACCCAGGCTGCTGACCAGTGCACGCAGGTCGATCAATTGCTGAACCCAGTCTTGCAGCAAACGCCAGTGGCCATTGAAGCGATACTGCTCGGCCAGGCGCTGGCTATTGCCCAGCAAGTGCCAGGCCAGGGCGACGAAGGCATCGTCCAGGGGTGTTTCTGGCGCCAGCACCGGGGCTGGCAGGGTGACGGCGTAGCTGTTGGCGTCGAACAGGCGATAGCCGCGCTCGGCCTTGCTGATATCACACGGCATCAGGGCCAGCTTCTCGGCCAGTTCGGCGGCCAGTTCCAGCAGGGCAGACGGCTCGCCTTCGCGCAGTTCGAGCTCCAGCTCGCAGATTTCTTCCTTCTGCTTGCCGGCAATCACATGGCCCAGGTCCAGAGCGGCTTCGATGACCACTTTGGCTTTGCCACGGCCCCAGGAAATTTCAGCACGTTCGCGTACGAAATCCGTGGTGAAAATGGGCTTGAGAGTTTTTTTGTCCAGCTCGGCCAGCTCTTGTGGCCAGCATTCGCCGTCGAGCTTCTTGATGTCGAGCTTGGCTTTGGGCAGGTTCCAGTCGTACTCGTTGCGTACGGACAGGCCAGCAACGCTTTCGCCGCGGGTCTTGAGGGTCTGGATCACGTCTTCGCCATCACGGCGCAGGCGCAGGGCAACCTTGGCCTTGGCCAGGTCGCGCTCAGGTGTATCGAAGTACTGGTTCAACAACTCACGGCTTTCCCAGCCACTTTTGTTGCGCTTTTTCAGCAAAGGGTGCTCGCGCAAGGCGGCGAGGGTTTCGCGGCTGACGCGCAGTTTGATTTCGGTTTCTTTTTGCATGGCCGGAAAATCCAGGAACGGTTGCGCAGCCGGGAAAAAGTGTGGCTGCCAAGGCCGTGCAGTGTACAGGACTCGCCGCCCCGGCGGGCCGCGAGGGTTTATTCTGCGGCGCAGATAGCTCTATGATGGGCCTCGCCCCGCCTACAGGAAGTCAGCGCATGCCCTTACCTTCCATGAAAGAGCAGTTCGCTGCCTTGATCGCCGTACCGTCGGTCAGTTGCACCCAGCCGACACTGGATCAGTCCAACCGCGGGGTGATCGATTTGCTGGCCAGCTGGCTTGGCGATTTGGGTTTCAACTGCGATATCCAGCAGGTCAGCCCCGGCAAATTCAATTTGCTCGCCAGTTTTGGCAGTGGCCCCGGCGGGCTGGTGCTGGCCGGGCACAGCGACACCGTGCCCTACGATGAAGCGCTGTGGCAGACCGATCCGCTCAAGCTGACAGAGGTGGATAACCGCTGGGTTGGCCTTGGCAGTTGCGATATGAAGGGCTTTTTTGCGCTGGTGATCGAAGCAGTGCGGCCTTTGCTCGATCAGCCCTTCAAGCAGCCACTGCTGATTCTGGCCACCTGTGACGAAGAAACTTCGATGGCCGGGGCCAGGGCGCTGGTCGAAGCTGGTCGCCCGCTGGGCCGTGCTGCGGTGATTGGTGAACCGACCGGGCTCAAGCCGATCCGCATGCACAAGGGCGTGATGATGGAGCGCATCGAGATCCTCGGGCAGAGCGGTCACTCATCCGACCCAAGCCTGGGCCACAGCGCGCTGGAGGCCATGCACGACGCGATCAGCGAACTTAAGGGGTTGCGTCAGCAGTGGCTCAATGAGTACCGCAATCCGCAGTTCAGCGTGCCGCAACCGACCCTTAACTTTGGCTGTATCCATGGCGGCGACAACCCCAACCGGATTTGCGGCCAGTGCTCGCTTGAATTTGACCTGCGCCCGCTGCCGGGCATGGACCCGAATGCGCTGCGGGCCATTATCCGCAGCAAGCTGCAACCTCTGGCCGAGCGTCATCAGGTGAAGATCGATTTCGCGCCCATTGCCGCCGGAGTGCCGCCCTTCGAGCAGGATGCCGATGCCGAGTTGGTGCGCGTGGCTGAGCGCCTCACCGGGCATCGTGCGCAAGCAGTAGCGTTTGGCACCGAAGCGCCTTATCTTCAGCAGCTTGGTTGCGAAACGCTGGTATTGGGCCCGGGTGACATCGCCTGTGCGCATCAACCAGGGGAATACCTGGAAATGTCACGTTTGCAGCCGACAGTACGTCTACTGACTCAATTGATCGAACACTATTGTCTGAAATAGTGAAGATACCCATACGATTTATCCACAAGGAGAGCCGCGTGTTGCCAACAATGTTTCGACGATAGCCATCAGCCCGTTGTGCGTTTGCTGTTCTAGCCCTTTTTAGGCGATTTATTTTCTACAGGCTCTGGTTATGCACGATTACGTTAACTGGTTGCGTCACGCGTCTCCCTACATCAATGCCCACCGCGATTGCACCTTTGTTGTCATGCTCCCTGGCGACGGTGTGGCACACCCCAACTTTGGCAATATCGTCCACGACCTGGTGCTGTTGCACAGCCTGGGTGTGCGTCTGGTGCTGGTCCACGGTTCGCGCCCGCAGATCGACAGCCGCCTTGAGGCGCGTGGCCTGGTGCCGTATTACCACAAGGGCATGCGTGTCACCGATGCATCAACGCTCGAATGCGTGATCGATGCTGTCGGGCAACTGCGCATTGCGATTGAAGCGCGCTTGTCGATGGACATGGCGTCTTCGCCGATGCAGGGTTCGCGTCTGCGCGTAGCCAGCGGCAACCTGGTCACTGCGCGGCCGATCGGCGTGCTCGACGGTGTGGATTTTCACCATACCGGCGAAGTGCGCCGGGTGGACCGCAAGGGCATCAACCGCCTGCTCGATGAGCGTTCGATTGTGCTGCTGTCGCCCTTGGGTTACTCGCCCACCGGTGAGATTTTCAATTTGGCCTGTGAAGACGTCGCCACCCGTGCCGCCATCGACCTGGCGGCGGACAAACTGCTGCTGTTTGGTGCTGAATCGGGTTTGCTCGATGCCGAAGGGCGGTTGGTGCGTGAGTTGCGTCCCCAACAGGTGCCGGCGCATATGAAACGTCTGGGCAGTGACTACCAGGCCGAATTGCTGGAAGCCGCCGCCGAGGCCTGCAGTGGCGGCGTGGCTCGTAGCCATATCGTCAGTTATGCCGAAGACGGTGCGCTGTTGACCGAGCTGTTCACCCGTAACGGTGGCGGTACGCTGGTGGCGCAAGAACAATTTGAAGTTACGCGGGAGGCGGCGATTGAAGACGTCGGCGGCCTGCTTGAATTGATCAGCCCGCTGGAAGAGCAGGGCATTCTGGTGCGTCGTTCGCGTGAAGTGCTGGAGCGTGAGATCGAACAGTTCAGTGTGGTGGAGCGCGAAGGCATGATCATCGCCTGTGCGGCGCTGTACCAGATTGCCGATTCGGATGCGGGGGAGCTGGCGTGTCTGGCGGTGAACCCGGAGTACCGTCATGGCCGTCGTGGCGATGAGTTGCTCGAACGTATTGAAAACCGCGCCCGTGCCCAGGGGCTGAAAACCTTGTTCGTGTTAACCACGCGCACTGCTCACTGGTTCCGTGAGCGCGGGTTTGAGCCTAGCGGTGTAGAGCGCCTGCCGGCGGCGCGGGCGTCGCTGTACAACTACCAGCGTAACTCGAAGATCTTTGAGAAAGCGCTGTAAGGCGCCAGCTGTTCAGGCTCTGGGCTGGAGAAGATTCGTAGCAGCTGACGAGTGGAACGAGGCTGCGTTCGGCGGCGAAGCCGTCGTAAAGTCAAACACCGTGGTGTGCCAGTTAAACTTGGAACTCTGGTTTTACGGTCGCTGCGCAACCGAACGCAGCCTCGTTCCACTCGTCAGCTGCTACGGATAACTGCAACTGCGGTGCTCAACAAGCCCCGTCAAAACTCCCGCAAACACACATCATCTATTACCGCCTTGCCCATGTCGCACAAGTAATGTGAAGCCCAGGCATGGCGCTCGCAGTTCTTGTCCAGCGCGGCATCCAGCGCCAGTTTTTTTGCGCAATAAAGCAACGCCGACACCTGCTCCAGCGCCTGGCGCAGCGGTATGTCGGGGTTGACGCGGAACAGCTCGTGGTTGTCCTGGCCGCAGGGGCCGAAGGTGACAGTGCCGAGAGTTTTGATTGGGGGATGATCAGCCATTTAGCGCGCTCCTAAAGTAATTAAGAGCTGTCACTTTCGTTTCCAGGCGAAGGTGGCAGCTGTACGCAGGCTGGAAACCGGGACAATAGGAACCCGGCAGGTCCGAAGACCTCCCGCGTACAGCCGCCATAGCACATAAAAACAGGGATTGATGGCATTAAGGCGAATATTGTTACCCGGGTTTCCAGGCCCGGTCACTGTTTTTTCAGTGACGGTGCACAGTACGCTTTGCTGTAAAACCCGTAAGCCGTCCCTTGCCTCAGTGGGCGTAGGAACTGACCGCCCGCGCTCGCACGAACACCACCGGTCTGTCCCCTCGCCCTCCGGGAGAGGGCTAGGGTAAGGGGCTTTTGATCTGCCTAGTTACTGATCGCCAAAATACTCGCCTGGTACGAAGCCACAAACAGGTCGAAGTCGCCTTCTTCCGTTTGTTCGGTCTCGGCCTGCTCGAGCAGTGACTTGCGCGCTTTCTCTTCAAACGCAGCCTGATCTTCAGCACTCAACGGTTCACTGCGGAAGAACTCGGCATGGGCCAGGCTCTGGCGCATCGAGAACTGAGCGAAGCTCTCCTTGTGCTCGGCCATGCTGGCCAGCACTTTGGCAGACGGCGTCAGCGACACGTCCTTGATCTTCGCCAGCTGTTCGTCGACTGCCTTGCTGTGGTTATCGCCACCCTGGCTCTGGTCGAGCAAGGCGGCCAGCGGCGCGATTTTTTCCAGCAGCTCGGTAGCCCATTCCTTCATGTCAACGGCTGCGCCATCACGCTGCAATTGCAGGCCCGGACGGCGACCTTCCTTGACTACGCTGAGGAAGTTGGAAGAGCAGCTGCCACAGCCTGCGCTGTCGAACTGCGGGCTGTCTTGCAGCGCGCAATACAGCAGGAAGGCGTCCAGAAAACGCGCTTCAGGCAAATCAATGCCCACCGGCAGAAACGGGTTGATATCCAGCAGGCGCACTTCAACGTACTGCACGCCACGGGACACCAGGGCCTGGATCGGCCGCTCGCCGGTGTAGGTCACGCGCTTGGGGCGAATGTTGGAGTAGTACTCGTTTTCGATCTGCAGGATGTTGGTGTTCAACTGCACCCACTCGCCATCCTTGTGCGTACCGATTTCTACATACGGCGGATAAGGTGTGGCCACTGCCTTGCGCAGGCTGTCGGTGTAGCTGTCGAGGTTGTTGTAGCACGGCGTCAGGCCTGCCTGGGCGTTGCTCTGATAGCCCAGGTCGCTCATGCGCAGGCTGGTGGCATAGGGCAGGTAGAGCGTGTCGGCATCCAGTTGCTCCAACTGGTGCGAACGACCGCGCAAAAAGCCCGCATCCAGCGCAGGCGAAGCACCGAAGAGGTACATCAGCAGCCAGCTGTAGCGACGGAAGTTACGAATCAGGGCGATATAGGCGTCGGACTGATAATCGCGCTCGGTGCCGACAAAACCCTCTGCCTGCATCAGCACTGGCCACAGGGCCTCTGGCAGGGAGAAGTTGTAGTGGATGCCGGCAATGCATTGCATGGTCTTGCCGTAGCGCAGGGCCAGGCCCTTGCGGTAAACGTACTTGAGCTGTCCGATATTGGACGTGCCGTAGTAGGCAATCGGAATATCTTCTTCGGCCGGCAACGGGCACGGCATCGAAGGGCTCCACAGGAACTCGTTACCGAGCTTGCTGTAGGCAAAGCGGTGGATCTTGTCGAGGCTGGCCAGCGTCTGCGCCGGATCAGGCAGGGCCGGGGTGATGAACTCCAGCAGCGACTCGGAATAGTCGGTGGTGATTTGATCGTTGGTCAGGGCCGAGCCCAGTTCTTCCGGGTGCGGGGTTTGCGCCAGGCGAGCATCGGCCGTGACGCGCAGGCATTCGCGCTCGATGCCGTGCAGGCACTGCTCCAGAAGAGAGAGGTTGGCGCGCTCGCTGAGCAGAGCCAGGCGGCGGTTGAGAAGTTGGCTCAAGTTGGATTCCTTCACGCGTCAGTCGCCCCAATATGGGGGTGGTCAGGACGGTCTACAAGGGTGAAGTTGAAACTGGCGTGGTCGCCTGGTTTTGTTGGCATCGCTCAGTTCCGTCCCTGATTCGGCGCCGCGGCGCTCCAAGCGCATTTCGGCACTGCATTGGCAGTGCCGAAATTAACTCAAATCAGCCGTTGGCCGCTACAGGACAGCGAACGTGCCTTGTGCTTTTGCGACCAGCTTGTCGCCCTGCATAACATCCGCTTCGACGACCAGCGTGCGTCGCCCGGGGTGGATGACCTTGGCGATACATATCACTTCGCCTTCAGCCACCGCGCGAATGTAGTTGATTTTGCACTCAATGGTCGCGCTCTGCTGATCGAAGCCATGGGTGCTGGAACAGGCCAGGCCCATGCTGATGTCCACCAGGCTGAACAACACACCACCGTGCAGCTTGCCGGCGCGGTTGCGCAATTGCGGCTCCAGGCTCAGCGCAACATGCGCCACACCGTCTTCCAGCGATTGCACGCGGCAGCCGAGCAACTGGCTGAAGGCGCTCTGGGTCAAGCCGTCCGGGAGGGCCATCAGCGTTTCTTCAACTGTTTGGCGTTGGCGAACAACGAGGCCATGGCGTTATTGGTCGGTGCGGCGGCAACGCTCTCCTTGCGCGGTGCCGAGCTTTGCTGGCGCGGGGCCGAGCCCGGACGTGCGCCGCGAGCACCGTCGATTTTCTCGCCCGGGGTGTCGCTCATGCGCATCGACAGGCCTACGCGTTTGCGCGGGATGTCGACTTCCATGACCTTGACCTTCACCACATCACCGGCTTTCACGGCTTCGCGCGGGTCCTTGATGAATTTCTCGGACAAGGCCGAGATATGCACCAGACCGTCCTGGTGCACGCCGATATCGACGAAAGCCCCGAAGTTGGTCACGTTGGTCACCACGCCTTCCAGGATCATTCCCAGTTGCAGGTCTTTGAGGTCTTCGACACCTTCCTGAAACTCGGCGGTCTTGAACTCCGGGCGCGGGTCGCGGCCTGGTTTCTCCAGCTCCTGGAGAATATCGGTCACCGTCGGCAGGCCGAAGGTCTCGTCGGTGAATTTCTTCGGATCAAGACGCTTGAGGAACCCGGCGTCGCCGATCAGCGAGCGGATGTCCCGCTCGGTGTCCGTAGCGATGCGTTTGACCAGCGGGTAGGCTTCGGGGTGAACCGCCGAGCTGTCCAGCGGATTGTCGCCATTCATCACGCGCAAGAAACCTGCCGCCTGCTCGAAGGTTTTTTCGCCCAGACGGCTGACTTTTTTCAGCGCTGCACGGGTTTTGAATGCACCGTTTTCGTCGCGGTGAGCCACGATATTTTGCGCCAGTGTGGCATTGAGGCCCGAAATTCGCGCGAGCAGTGCTACCGAAGCCGTGTTCACGTCCACGCCCACGGCGTTCACGCAGTCTTCAACCACAGCGTCCAGGCCGCGTGCCAGCTTGAGCTGGGACACGTCGTGCTGGTACTGGCCGACACCGATGGATTTAGGGTCGATTTTCACCAGTTCGGCCAGCGGGTCTTGCAGGCGGCGGGCGATCGATACGGCGCCACGGATCGAAACGTCCAGATCCGGGAATTCCTTGGCTGCCAGTTCCGATGCCGAGTACACCGAAGCACCGGCCTCGGACACCATCACTTTGGTGACTTTCAGGGCCGGGTATTTTTTCATCAGATCGATGACCAGCTTGTCGCTTTCGCGGCTGGCAGTGCCGTTGCCAATGGCAATCAGATCGACCGAATGCTTGGCACACAGGGCGGCCATGACCGAAATGGTCTGGTCCCACTTGTTGTGCGGCACGTGCGGGTACACGGTGGCGTACTCCAGCAGCTTGCCGGTGGCATCGACCACGGCAATCTTGCAACCGGTGCGCAGGCCCGGGTCCAGGCCCAGGGTGGCGCGCGGGCCAGCCGGCGCGGCCAGCAGCAGGTCGTGCAGGTTGTGGGCGAATACATTGATGGCTTCGGTTTCAGCGGCGTCGCGCAATTCACCCAGCAGGTCGGTTTCGAGGTGGGTGTAGAGCTTGACCTTCCAGGTCCAGCGCACCACTTCGCTCAACCATTTATCAGCCGGGCGGTTTTGATTTTCCAGACCGAAGCGCTGGGCAATCATCATTTCGCCGGGGTGCATCGTGCCGGGCAATTCTTCACCGACTTTGAGCGACGAGCTCAGAATGCCTTCGTTGCGACCGCGGAAAATCGCCAGTGCGCGGTGCGATGGCATGCTTTTGAGCGGTTCATCGTGCTCGAAGTAATCGCGGAACTTGGCGCCTTCCTCTTCCTTGCCGGCAATTACGCGGGCGCTGAGGATGGCTTCCTGTTTGAGGAAGCTGCGCAGCTTGTCCAGCAGGCTGGCGTCTTCGGCGAAGCGCTCCATGAGGATGTACTTGGCGCCATCAAGGGCTGCCTTGACGTCAGCCACACCTTTTTCAGTGTCGACAAAACGGGCAGCTTCGGCATCTGGCGTGAGTGTCGGGTCGTTGAACAGGCCGTCTGCCAGCTCGCCGAGGCCAGCTTCCAGGGCGATCTGGCCCTTGGTGCGGCGCTTTTGCTTGTACGGCAGGTACAAGTCTTCAAGGCGGGTCTTGGTGTCGGCGAGTTTGATGTCGCGGGCCAGTTCGGGGGTCAACTTGCCTTGTTCTTCGATGCTGGCGAGGATGCTGACGCGCCGCTCGTCGAGTTCGCGCAGGTAGCGCAGGCGCTCTTCGAGGTGACGCAACTGGGTGTCATCCAGGCTGCCGGTCACTTCCTTACGATACCGAGAGATGAAGGGTACGGTGGAGCCCTCATCCAGAAGAGCGACGGCCGCTTCGACCTGCTGCGGGCGCACGCCGAGTTCTTCGGCGATGCGGCTGTTGATGCTGTCCATAAAACCACCTGACAAAATGTGATGCAGGCTCGCAGGCCCGGGCTTGAAGGCTTGCGAGGCTGGTTGAGCAGCCCGGAAGGGGCCGCTGCCTGGGCCAAAAGGGCAGCCTGTTGACCCGTGAAGTCAGCTGATTACGCCAGATGTTGAAAAAATAAATACTGGCACAACCATTGAAAGTTCGAGATTGCCCGACACAAAAGGCCGCGCATTATAACCAGCGTTCCCGGATTCAGGGGATTGCGCGCGGTGGTCTCATTACCTGGTCTAATGTTTAAGGAAGAAAAATCTGCTAACAATGCACACAATGCGTATCGCAGCGGCTGAGCCATAATGCGCGCCGAGATCACAGGAGCATCCTAATGAGCAGCACTGCACAAACGTCTGAAGGCGAAAAAATCCTTATCGTTGATGATGATCCTGGGCTGAGCAACTTGCTGGTACGTTTCTTTTCCAGCAAGGGTTATCGCGCCACTTCCGTGACCAATGCAGCGGACATGGATCGTCGGCTGGCCCGCGAAATGTACCACCTTGTGGTGCTGGATCTGATGCTGCCCGGCGAAGACGGCCTGTCAGCCTGTCGCCGTTTGCGTGCAGCGGGCAATCGCGTGCCGATCATCATGCTGACAGCCAAAGGTGATGAACTTAGCCGTATCAAGGGCCTGGAACTGGGTGCCGACGATTATCTGGCCAAGCCTTTCAACCCCGATGAGCTGATGGCCCGTGTGCGTGCGGTATTGCGTCGTCAGGCGCCGCCGGTGCCGGGTGCGCCGGGTAGCGAAGACGAAAGCGTGACATTCGGTGATTACGAGTTGTCCCTGGCAACCCGCGAACTCAAACGTGGCGACGAAGTTCACATGCTCACCACGGGTGAGTTTGCGGTACTTAAAGCCCTGGTCATGCATGCCCGCGAGCCATTGACCCGCGACAAGCTGATGAACCTGGCCCGTGGTCGTGAGTGGGATGCGCTGGAGCGTTCAATCGATGTCCAGATTTCCCGTTTGCGCCGCATGATCGAGCCGGATCCGTCCAAGCCCCGCTATATCCAGACCGTCTGGGGCGTGGGTTATGTGTTCGTGCCGGATGGCAACGCAACCAAATGACAGATCATTTGTAGGAGCGAGTCGCACTGGTGCTGTCTGGTACCGTGTGGCTCGCGATTTATCTTTTTTTCGGGCCTCGGGGCTCGCTCCTGCAAAGTATAAAAGCGGCTGTCTATGAAAACCCCTGTCTGGTTCCCCCAAAGTTTCTTCTCGCGCACACTCTGGCTTGTCCTGATTGTTGTGCTGTTTTCCAAGGCCCTGACGCTGGTTTATCTGCTTATGAACGAGGACGTGCTGGTTGACCGCCAGTACAGCCACGGCGTGGCGCTGACCCTGCGTGCCTATTGGGCCGCCGATGAGGAAAACCGCAACAAGATCATCGATGCCGTTGATTTGGTTCGCGTCGTGGGCGGAGGTGTACCCGAGGGTGAACAGCACTGGCCTTACAGCGAGATTTATCAGCGTCAGATGCAGGCCGAGCTTGGCCCCGATACAGAGGTGCGCTTGCGTATGCACACATCCCCTGCGCTGTGGGTGCGTGCCCCGAGCCTGGGGGATGGCTGGTTGAAAGTGCCTTTATATCCGCATCCTCTGCGTGGGCAAAAAATCTGGAATGTACTGGGTTGGTTTTTAGCCATCGGCTTGTTGTCCACTGCTTCGGCGTGGATTTTCGTCAGCCAGCTTAATCAGCCCCTCAAGCGTCTGGTGTATGCAGCTCGCCAGTTGGGGCAGGGGCGCAGCGTGCGCTTGCCTGTCGGCGACACGCCCAGCGAAATGACGGAGGTGTATAGCGCCTTCAATCAGATGGCTGAAGACGTCGAACAGGCGGGCCGCGAGCGAGAACTGATGCTTGCAGGCGTGTCCCATGACCTGCGCACCCCGCTGACCCGCTTGCGTCTGTCTCTGGAGCTGATGGGCAACCACAACGACCTGACCGACGACATGGTGCGTGATATTGAGGACATGGACGCGATTCTCGACCAGTTCCTGGCCTTTATCCGTGACGGCCGTGACGAGCCGGTTGAAGAGGTTGATCTGTGTGAATTGATCCGTGAAGTGGTGGCACCCTATAACCAGAACGGAGAGCAGGTGCGCCTGCGTCTGCAGCCGATTCAGCCGTTTGCGCTACGTCGGGTATCGATGAAGCGTTTGCTCAACAACCTGATCGGCAATGCCTTGCACCATGCTGGCGAAGACGTGGAGGTTGCGGCTTACGTATCGGGTGATGTCAGCGCGCCGTATGTGGTGCTGAGTGTGATGGACCGGGGGGCAGGGATTGATCCTGCGGAGCTGGAAGATATCTTCAACCCGTTTATCCGCGGTGACCGTGCCCGTGGCGGTAAAGGTACGGGGCTGGGGCTGGCGATCGTCAAGCGGATTGCCTCCATGCATGGTGGCAATGTCGAGCTGCGTAACCGCAGCGGCGGAGGGCTTGAAGCCCGTGTACGTTTGCCGCTGGGGCTTATGTTGCCAAGAGGGGCGGTATAGCTTTGACCCTGTGGGAGCGGGCTTGCCCGCTCCCACAACAAGTCTGCTCACCCAAGGGTTGATGCGCTGTCAGCCTTTGCCCTTGGTCCGGGTCATATGCGGGCTGCTGTTTTTTTCCAGGTGCTGGATGATAATCCCGGCCACATCCTTGCCGGTGGTGGTTTCAATGCCTTCCAGGCCTGGCGATGAGTTGACCTCCAGCACCAGCGGGCCGTGGTTGGAGCGCAGGATATCGACACCCGCCACACTCAGCCCCATGACCTTGGCCGCACGAATGGCGGTCATGCGCTCTTCGGGGGTGATCTTGATCAGGCTGGCGCTGCCGCCCCGGTGAAGGTTGGAGCGGAACTCTCCAGGTTTGGCCTGGCGTTTCATGGCCGCGATCACCTTGTCACCGACCACGAAGCAGCGAATATCGGCACCCCCGGCCTCCTTGATGTATTCCTGCACCATGATGTTTTGCTTGAGGCCCATAAAGGCCTCAATCACCGACTCGGCGGCGGTAGCGGTTTCACACAGCACCACGCCGATGCCCTGGGTGCCTTCCAGCACCTTGATGACCAGCGGAGCGCCGTTGACCATTTCGATGAGGTCGGGAATATCATCCGGTGAGTGGGCAAAACCGGTTACCGGCAAACCCAGGCCACGCCGGGACAACAGCTGCAACGAACGTAATTTGTCCCGCGAGCGAGCAATTGCCACCGATTCGTTGAGCGGAAACACGCCCATCATTTCAAACTGGCGCAGCACCGCGCAGCCATAGAACGTGACTGACGCGCCAATGCGCGGGATCACCGCATCAAAGCCTTCCAGCGGCTTGCCGCGATAGTGAATCTGCGGCTTATGACTGGCTATGTTCATATAGGCGCGCAGGGTATCGATCACTACCATCTCATGGCCTCGTTCGGTACCGGCTTCAACCAGACGACGAGTGGAATACAGACGCGGGTTACGCGACAGCACAGCGATCTTCATGCAACACCTGTGGCAGAGGTAGTAGTGACCGGGAATTCCGGCTTGTCTTGTACATATTTTAGTGCAGGGTTGACGACCAATTGGCCGTCGATCAACGCTTTTGAGCCCAGCAACAAGCGATAACGCATCGATTTGCGGCAGGCGAGGGTGAACTCGACCGGCCAGACCCTATCACCCAGCGCCAGGCCGGTGCGGATCACATAGCGAACCTGGGTGTGGCCATTGGAGCTTTTAATGGTTTTAATTGCCACCAAAGGCGCTTCACAGTGACGGTGACGCAGTTGTACCAGGGTGCCCAGGTGGGCATTGAAACGTACCCACTCGACACCGTCGCGCACAAAAGGCTCGATTTCGGTAGCGTGCAGGCTGGAAGTACTGGCACCGGTGTCGATTTTCGCGCGCAGGCCGGCGACTCCCAAATCGGGAAGCGCCACCCACTCGCGCAGACCGACAACGGTCAAGTGATCAAAAGTCTTCAATATAAGTAACCAGCGATTAACGTATTCAGGCCGCAGGAGGAACCCTGCAGGTAAAGCAATCGGCGATGCCGATTTGGCAATGTACAAAGAGCATTCACGCAGAATATTCAGCAAATGGCGACAGTTATCTGCGTGTCCGCTACTCGGCAGGCAGGCATTCTATCGGGGCGAATGCTTCAGTTGTTCATTGCAAGTAGTAGTACAGTTCTGACTATTCAAGTGAAGAGGAATTCCAGTGGCGCAAAAGCAGGAAGAGGACGGCAAGGTTCGCCTGGATAAGTGGCTCTGGGCGGCGCGTTTTTACAAGACCCGGGCACTGGCCAAGGCCGCGATTGAAAGCGGCAAGGTGCATTGCCGGGGTGAGCGCTGCAAGCCGAGCAAAGAACCTCGCCTGGGCGATGAACTGCAAATTCGTGTTGGCCTTGAAGAGCGCACTGTCGAAGTCAAAGCGCTGTCTGTGGTCCGCCGTGGCGCCCCTGAAGCCCAATTGCTGTACGCCGAAACCGAACAAAGCATCGCCAAGCGCGAAAACGCGGCTGCCATGCGCAAATCCGGGGCCATGGGCATCACGACTGATGGCAAACCGACCAAGAAGCAGCGGCGCCAACTGCATCAGTTTCATGACGCCAGTGGGGGCGAGTGAGCTGGCCAGGGCCCGCAAGCCGTACGTCGAGTCCGTGGCTGCATAGCTTGTAATCATTCAGGTATGGCGCCATATAGGGTCATCAGACCTGCACGATATTTAATGGCGCTTACACATTTTGTCACCAATTCAGAACTCTATTCTTATGTCCGACTTACACAAAACCGATGCCACACAACGCTTTATGTTCGATACCAGCGACGCCCGCGGCGAACTGGCCTCGTTGGAGCACAGCTACGCTGACGTGTTGGCCAAGCACGCTTATCCACAGCCGGTCCAGCAATTGCTGGGCGAGCTGATGGCTGCGGCTGCGTTGCTGGTGGGCAACCAGAAAATCGATGGCTTGCTGAGCCTGCAGGCCCGTTCCGAAGGCCCGGTGCCGCTGCTGATGATCGAATGCACCAGCGACCGGGAAATACGCGGCCTGGCCCGTTTTGACGCCGACCAGATTGCTGCCGATGCCACGCTGGCTGATCTGCTGCCTAATGGCGTGCTGGCCATTACCATCGATCCGGTGGTCGGCAAGCGCTACCAGGGCATCGTGGACCTGAACGGCGAAACCCTGGCTGACTGCTTCACCAATTACTTCGTGATGTCCGAGCAAGTGCCGACCCGCTTCTGGCTGGTTGCTGATGGCCAGCGTGCGCGGGGCATGTTCCTGCAGCAGTTGCCTGCCGATGTGGTCAAGGATGAAGACGAGCGCGTCGACAGCTGGGACCGCCTGCTGATGCTGGGCGATACGCTCAAATCAGAAGAGCTGCTGGGGCTGGATAACGAGACCATCCTGCACCGTTTGTATCACGAAGAAACCGTGCGCCTGTTTGATAATCAGGCCATTGAATTCAAGTGCAGTTGCTCCCGTGAGCGTTCGGGCAATGCCCTGACCAGCCTGGGTCATGCCGATGCGCTCAATCTGGTGACCGAGCATGGCGGTCATATCGAAATCGATTGCCAGTTCTGCAACGAGCGTTACCTGTTTGATGCAGCAGATGTCGATCAATTGTTCGCTGGCGCAGGTGTTGAATCCCCTTCAGGCACTCATCACTAAAACGTTTCAGCTCAGGTAAAACACCTGTCAAAGCCCGTTCTTGCGCGGTTCTGACAGGTGGGGCCTACTCTTTTTGGGGTTTTCTGGCATAATCCGGCCCACTTTTTTCGCGGTAGTAGTGCAAACTTTTCTACTACAAAACGTTTGGCGCACTCGGCCAATGGCCGACGGGGAACCTCATGACGCAAGCTAATAACGCCGTGTACACCGATCTGAGCATCGACGATCTGGTCAAAGAAGCCCTGAACCGTGGTGAAGGCGTGCTTGCCGACAATGGCGCACTGGTTGTCGAAACTGGCCACCGTACAGGCCGTTCGCCGGCTGACCGCTTCATTGTTGAAGAACCGTCCACTCAGGCTGCCATTGCCTGGGGCCCGATCAACCGCAAGTTCCCGGCCGACAAGTTCGATGCCCTGTGGGACCGCGTCGAGGCGTTCAACAACGCGCAAGAGCATTTCGTTTCCCACGTGCATGTAGGTGCTTCCGAAGACCACTACCTGGCCGTGAAAATGACCACCCAGACTGCCTGGCAGAACCTGTTCGGTCGTTGCCTGTTCATCAACCCGGCCAAGTACAACCCTGCCGGTCGTGATGAGTGGCAAGTGCTTAACGTGGCCAACTTCGAGTGCGTGCCTGAGCGTGATGGCACCAACTCTGACGGTTGCGTGATCATCAACTTCGCCCAGAAAAAAGTGCTGATCGCCGGCATGCGTTACGCCGGTGAAATGAAAAAAGCCATGTTCTCGGTACAGAACTTCCTGCTGCCTGCTGCTGACGTACTGCCGATGCACTGCGCTGCCAACATTGGCGAAGAAGGCGACGTGACCCTGTTCTTCGGTCTGTCCGGCACCGGTAAAACCACCCTGTCCGCCGATGAAAGCCGTTACCTGATCGGTGACGACGAACACGGCTGGGGCGAGGGTGTGGTGTTCAACATCGAAGGCGGTTGCTATGCCAAGTGCATCGACCTGTCGGAGAAGAACGAGCCGGTTATCTGGAAAGCCATCAAGCACGGCGCTGTTCTGGAAAACGTTGTGCTCGACGCTGCCGGTCACCCTGACTATGCCGATGTCAGCCTGACCCAGAACAGCCGCGCCGCTTACCCGCTGGAGCACGTTGCCAAGCGTTCCGAGAAGAACCTGGGCGGCGAACCAAACGCTGTGATCTTCCTGACCTGCGACCTGACTGGCGTACTGCCACCTGTGTCGATCCTCAGCGAAGAGCAAGCGGCCTACCACTTCCTGTCTGGCTACACCGCACTGGTGGGCTCGACTGAAATGGGTTCGGGCAGCGGCATCAAGTCGACTTTTTCCACCTGCTTTGGCGCACCGTTCTTCCCGCGTCCGGCCGGTGAATACGCAGAGCTGCTGATCAAGCGCATCCGTGGCTTCGGCTCCAAGGTGTACCTGGTGAACACCGGCTGGACCGGCGGTGGCTACGGCGTTGGCAAGCGCTTCAACATCCCGACCACCCGTGCGGTGATTGCTGCGATCCAGAGCGGTGCTCTGATCGGCGCTGAAACCGAGCACCTGGACATCATCAACCTGGACGTGCCTAAAGCCGTACCTGGCGTTGAGACTGTTCTGCTCAACCCGCGCAACACCTGGGCTGACAAAACTGCCTACGACGAAGCTGCCAAAGCATTGGCTGGCCTGTTCGTAGAGAACTTCAAGAAGTTCGACGTCAGCGACGCGATCAAGGCAGCCGGCCCGAAGGCGTAAGTATTCGGTCAGTGTGTTGATCCACAAAAAAGCCGCCTGAAAAGGCGGCTTTTTTGTGCCTGAATTTTTCTGTGGGTATACATCCTGTGGGAGCGGGCTTGCTCGCGATGGCATCGCGGCGGTGAATCAGACAAAACCGCAGCGTCTGCATCGCGAGCAAGCCTGCTCCCACATGCCTAGGCCTCCAGGCCTTGGGTATCCCACTGTCCGCTGCAGATCGCCGCGTAGAGCATACCGATGGTCAGCGGTACTTTGCTTTCCCGACCCTTGGCCTTGCGCTTGAGGTGCGGGTCATTACCGGCGGGCTGGAAATAGCGATAGGCATCGTAGTCCGCCAGTTCCAGGCCAAAACGTTCTTCCAGGGCTTCTATCAAATGCTGGGCATCCGCGCCATTGCAGCCCAAATCAGCATTGATCGCGGTCTTGAGGCTGATGGTCTTGTGCTCCGGCAAACCGATTTCTTCATGCAGCAACTGCAGCAGTTCACGCAGGGTGGGGGTATCCGGGAGGTCTGGGGCGAGGTTCATTATTCATTGTCCCGATTTTCAGTGTGAGCGTTTGTTGGAGTGTCTTTTATGGCGCTGTTAAAAGTGCTATTTTTAGTGCTTGATTGTGTTGGCTCAGCAGCTTACAGATTTAGCAGATGAGTCTTTCCGTATACATAGGCATGAGGCCATATCATGACATTCGCCATGCTCGCTAAAGTCGCTGCGTCAGTAACAGATCTGAAAAAAGACCCTATGGGTACTTATCGTGAAAGCGGTGGTGACCCAATGGTCATTCTCAATCGTAACGAACCTGCGTTTTATATTCTTTCCCCTGAGCGCTACGAGCTGTTGCTGGAGATGATCGACGACGCTGAATTGGCCAGGTTGGTCAAAGAGCGGCGTGGCAATCCTACAATCAAGGTCGAAATTGATGAGCTCATCGCAACTGCCGAGAAAAACTGAGTCGCAGGCAGATGCAATCAAGACTTATACCCTTGAGTTCGAAATTGAAGCAAAAAAGGAGCTGGAAAAGCTGGATAAGGTGCTCCAGATCCAGCTACTAAAGAAGCTCAAGTGCCGTTTGTTGTCCCCAAAGGTTCCAGCCGCCGGGCTCAGGAATATGCCGAACTGTTACAAAATCAAGCTGCGTGCCAGCGGGGTGAGGCTGGTGTATGAAGTGATTGATAACCGTCTGATAGTTCTGGTGCTTGGTGTCGGTCGTCGTGATGACAATGCTGTCTATATCGCCGCGAAGAAGCGTCTGCACTAGTGATATCGGGTAATTTCAAAACACACCTGTATCATCCTCTCTCAATTTGCCCCGACCTTTTCTCGATCGTCTGCAAACTTGGCGTTAAAGTTTTGCGCGTGTGGCGGTCAATGGAGTGACAGTGATGTACAACACCCTGGAACAGGTTTTCGGTTATCCACAATTTCGTGCCGGGCAAGAGGCGGTGGTCAGTGCTGTTTTGGCCGGGCGTTCGGCGGCAGCGATTTTCCCCACGGGCTCGGGCAAGTCGTTGTGTTATCAACTGCCGGCGCTGCTGTTGCCCCACCTGACGCTGGTGGTTTCGCCGCTGTTGGCTCTTATGCAGGACCAACTGGCTTTTTTGCAGCGCCACGGCATTGCCGCCGCCAGTATTGATTCCGCGCAAAGTCGTGAGGACGCCAGTGCCGTGATGGCCCGGGCCAAAGCGGGCGAATTGAAGATCCTGATGATTTCGGTCGAGCGCCTGAAAAACGAGCGCTTCCGTAACTTTTTGCAGCAAGTACCGATTTCACTGCTGGTGGTGGATGAAGCCCACTGTATTTCTGAATGGGGGCATAACTTTCGCCCTGATTATCTGAAACTTCCAGACTACCAGCGCCAGTTCAATATCCCCCAAGCCTTGCTGCTTACAGCGACCGCCACGCCCAATGTGATCGCGGACATGCAGGCCAAGTTCGCGATTGCCGAGACGGATGTGATCACCACCGGCTTCTATCGCGCCAACCTCAACCTGTGGGTTGAGCCGGTCAGCGGCGCGGCAAAGCGCCAGCGCCTGGTGCAGTGGATGAACGGGCGCATCGGCCAGCCGAGCATCGTCTATGTCACATTGCAACGGACCGCCGAGCAGATTGCCGAGCACCTCAGCCAGCACGGTATCAGTGCCAATGCTTATCACGCCGGTTTGCCCCATGAGCAGCGCGAGGGCATTCAGCGCCAGTTCATGGGCGGGCAGCTGAACTGCATCGTCGCCACCATCGCCTTCGGGATGGGTATCGATAAAAGCGATATCCGCAATGTGGTGCATTTCGACCTGCCCAAATCGATTGAAAACTATAGCCAGGAAATCGGTCGCGCCGGGCGTGATGGCCAGCCCTCCGACTGTCTGGTGCTGGCCAACCGCGACAGCCTTAACGTGCTGGAAAACTTTGTGTATGGCGACACGCCCGAGCTTGCGGGTATTCGCTGTGTACTTGAGGAGTTGCGTGGGGCAATACCTGAAGGGCAGTGGGAATTTATGCTGCTGCCGTTGTCCGATCAGAGCAATATTCGTCAGCTACCACTTAAAACCTTGCTGGTGCAGCTGGAGTTGCGCGGCTTGATAGCACCGCGCTATGCCTACTTTGCCGAGTATCGTTTCAAATTCCTGATCGAGCCCGAGGTATTACTGGCCAAATTCGAAGGTGAACGTCAGCAATTTGTCTCGGCCATCATTCAGACCTCCACCCGCGCCAGAACCTGGGCCACGGTAAATTTCGACACCCTGTACGGGCAGCATCAGGCCGATCGCAATCGGGTGGTCAAGGCGCTGGATTATTTTCAGGAGAAGGGTTGGATCGAGCTTGAAAGCAAGCAGATGACCGAGGTCTACAGCCTGCTGGTGAGCGATTTTGATGCCGAGGCATTAAGCCAGGAGCTGCATGCTTACTTCTGTGCCCACGAGAGCGGCGAGATCAAGCGGATTCACGCAATGCTGGCGCTGTTTGCCAGTGATACCTGTCTGAGCTACCGACTGGCCCGGTATTTTGGCGATGACCAGGCACCTCGGCAGTGCGGGCATTGCTCGGTATGCGCAGGGCAGGTGGCGCGTTTACCGGAGCCCCCCGCGCTGGCGCCGCTTGTAGATAAAAACGTTGAAGCACTGTGTGGCGCTTTTATCCACAGGCATCAGGAATACGCAGGAAGTTATCCCCCGGCAGAACGCCTGACCCGGTTTTTATGCGGGATCAGTGTGCCGATGTTCACCAAGATGAAAGCGCGGGCCATTCCGGGGTTTGCAGCGTTGGAAAATTATCCCTATGCCGAGGTTCGCGATTGGGCTGCGAAGCATCTGAACGGTCTGTAATCCAACTACCTGTGGGTGTTGTGGGAGCGGGCTTGCTCGCGATTGGATCGCCGTGGTTTGACAGATAGACCGCGTCGTAGCCATCGCGAGCAAGCCCGCTCCCACAAGGTGTTATGCACCTACCCCAACAACTCGCGTAGCACACGGGTGAAGTCGCGGCAGCTGGCCTCTTCATCGGCATGATGCCCGTCGCGAACTACCCATTGGCCGTTAACCATCACGTTGCGTATCTGGCGGTCGCCGCCGGCAAACAACCAGCGGTTTAGAATGGCGTCGTCCTGTGCGGTGGCCAGGTACGGGTCGTTGCCGTCAAGCACCAGCCAGTCGGCGCGTTGACCAACGGCCAAGCCAGCGACTGGTTGCCCCATCGCTTGTGCACCACCCGCCAGGGCGGCGTCGTACAGCGTACGCCCGACCATCGGCTGATCACTGCGATACATCCGGTTGCGGCGTTGGTCGCGCAAACGTTGGCCGTACTCCAGCCAGCGCAGTTCCTCGACCACGCTCAGTGACACATGGCTGTCCGAACCGATGCCCATGCGCCCGCCTTGAGCGAGGTAATCCACCGCCGGGAAAATACCGTCACCCAGATTGGCTTCAGTGGTCAGGCACAATCCGGCGACGGCCTTGCTCTGCGCCATCAGTTGAACTTCGTCTGCGTTGGCGTGGGTGGCATGCACCAGGCACCAGCGCGAATCGACTTCGACATTGTCATATAGCCACTGGATCGGACGCTTGCCGCCCCAGCTCAGGCAGTCGTCGACTTCCTTTTGTTGCTCGGCAATATGGATATGCACCGGGCAGGTTGTGTCGCTGGCGCCCAGCACTGCGTTTATTTGCCCGGGAGTAACGGCGCGTAACGAGTGAAAACACAGCCCCAGGGTCTGCGCTGGCTGTTGCGCCAGTAGCGGCTTGAGCTGTTGCTGCAATTTGAGGTATTGCTCGGTGCTGTTGATAAACCGCCGCTGACCGTCGTTGGGTGCCTGGCCGCCAAAACCCGAGTGGCTATAAAGTACCGGCAGCAACGTCAGGCCAATGCCGGTGGAGCGTGCAGCTTCGCTAATTCGCAGTGCCAGCTCAGCCGGGTTGGTATAGGGCTGCCCTGACAGATCGTGATGGACATAATGGAATTCCGCCACCGAGGTGTAACCGGCCTTGAGCATCTCGATGTACAACTGACGGGCAATGACGCCGAGTTGTTCAGGGCTGATTTTTCCGACGAGCCGATACATCAAGTCGCGCCACGTCCAGAAGCTGTCATTGGGGTTGCCCGCCACTTCGGCCAAACCGGCCATGGCCCGCTGGAACGCGTGAGAGTGCAGGTTCGGCATGCCCGGCAACAGCGGGCCGCTCAAACGTTCTGCCCCGTGCGCGTCGGCATTGGCTGTAATTTGTGTCAGGCGACCATCGGCACCCACCTCGATTCGGACATTGGCAGACCAGCCAGTCGGTAGCAGGGCGCGCTCGGCAAAGAAGACAGACATCGGTTCGGTACCCCAAAGCTTGTTATTTGTATATACATATACAGACGTTTGCCTGCCCGGTAAACTCCGGCAAGCTACGCCCTTTACTCATGAACAAGGATTGCCTGTGTCGACTCCGCCTGTCGTGTCCCCGCTGGCCGCCCACATGGGCGACAGCCCGGCCCCGCTTTACGCCCGCGTAAAGCAAATGATCACTCAACAGATCCAGAGTGGAAACTGGCCGCCGCATTACCGTGTGCCATCTGAAAGCGAACTGGTGACCCAGTTGGGTTTCAGCCGCATGACCATCAACCGTGCGCTGCGTGAAATGACCGCCGACGGCTTGCTGGTGCGCATGCAGGGTGTCGGTACCTTTGTGGCCGAGCCCAAGACACAGTCCGCGCTGTTTGAAGTCAACAACATCGCTGATGAAATTGCTGCCCGCGGGCACACTCACACCTGCAAGGTCATCAGCCTGGGTGAAGAAATGGCCGGCTCGGAACGCGCCGCCGTGCTCGATATGCGTGAAGGGCAAAAGGTCTTTCATTCCCTGATCGTGCATTACGAAAACGGGATTGCCGTGCAAATCGAGGACCGTTTCGTGAATGCACAGGTGGCGCCGGACTACCTCAAGCAGGATTTCACCCTGCAAACACCGTATGCCTATTTGTCTCAGGTCGCTCCGCTGACCGAAGGCGAGCATGTGGTCGAAGCGATTCTGGCTGACCCCAAAGAGTGCAAGTTGCTGCAAATCGAGCCAGGCGAGCCGTGCCTGCTGATTCGCCGCCGCACCTGGTCGGGCCGTCAGCCTGTGACCGCCGCCCGGCTGATCCACCCCGGTTCCCGTCATCGTCTTGAAGGACGCTTCAATAAATGAGCCAGCCCGTTGTTTTACGTGCCGTCGATTATCCACGCATGCCGTGGAAAAACGGCGGCGGCAGCACTGAAGAAATCACCCGTGACGCAGGTGAAGGCCTTGTCGGTTTTGGCTGGCGCCTGTCGATTGCCGATATTGGCGAATCAGGTGGCTTTTCGCGTTTTGAGGGTTATCAGCGGATTATCAGCGTGCTGCAAGGCGCGGGCATGAACTTGCAAGTTGACGGGGCGAGCACGCGGGCACTGTTACCCTTTGATGCATATGCGTTCAAGGGTGAAAGCACCGTCTCCTGCACCCTGATTGATGGGCCGATCCGTGACTTCAACCTGATCTACGCCCCGCAGCGCTACGCAGCACGTCTGCAATGGCTGGATGCAACCGTCCCGCAACGCCTGTTCAGTTCGGCGCAGACCGTATTGGTGTTCAGTGCGGGCGAGCAGGTGCATGTTGGCCTGGGTAACACCTGCCATGAACACCTGGGCCGCTACGACTGCCTGCAACTAAGCGGCAATCGCGAGTTGCTGGAAATCACGCTAACCGGGCTGTGTTGCGTGATTGAGTTGAGCGCGGTCTGACACAGTCCTGATCAGGTGGGAGCGGGCTTGCTCGCGATGCAGGTGACTCGGTTTATTGGCGGGTCGCAGTGATGCGATCGCGAGCAAGCCCGCTCCCACAGAACACATGCGTTACCAAACGCCCCAAATCAGCGCACACATCTACTTCAGTAACACCCCTCGCTAATTTCTCCCTCTCCACCAAAAAACTTCTCTTGCGGTTGCGCACCTTTATTTCCGTGGCTTGCAGCTTTTTCATCAGGAAAATTTTCAGATTGGCCGCTAACTTGCATATGCTTGTATGTACAAGTACATAAGTGTGCGTCGATCCTCTTCTCACACCCGACGCATCTGCCCAACGCTGAGGAGTTACCCGTGACTTCAACTACCCCAAAATCGCCTGCCGAGTTCACCCGTCACCGTGATGGTGAGATCCGCGCCGCCCGCGGCACCCAGCTCACTGCCAAAAGCTGGATGACCGAAGCACCCCTGCGGATGCTGATGAACAACCTCGACCCGCAAGTGGCCGAGAACCCGACTGAACTGGTGGTGTATGGCGGTATTGGCCGGGCAGCGCGCAACTGGGAGTGCTACGACAAAATCGTCGAAAGCCTGACCAACCTAAACGATGACGAAACCCTGCTGGTGCAATCGGGCAAGCCGGTCGGCGTGTTCAAAACCCACAGCAACGCGCCACGGGTACTGATCGCCAACTCCAACCTGGTACCGCACTGGGCCACCTGGGAGCACTTCAACGAACTCGACGCCAAGGGCCTGGCCATGTACGGCCAGATGACCGCCGGCAGCTGGATCTACATCGGCAGCCAGGGCATCGTCCAGGGCACCTACGAAACCTTCGTCGAGGCCGGTCGCCAGCACTACAACGGCAGCCTGGTCGGCAAGTGGGTACTGACCGCAGGCCTGGGCGGCATGGGCGGCGCACAACCGCTGGCAGCAACTCTGGCCGGTGCCTGCTCGCTGAACATCGAATGCCAGCAAAGCCGTATCGATTTCCGTCTGGCCACCCGTTATGTCGACGAGCAAGCCGCGGACCTGGATGACGCACTGGCGCGTATTGCCAAATACACCGCTGAAGGCAAAGCGATTTCCATTGCCCTGTGCGGCAACGCTGCTGAACTGCTGCCAGAAATGGTTCGCCGTGGTGTGCGCCCGGACATGGTCACCGACCAGACCAGCGCCCACGACCCGCTGAATGGCTACCTGCCAAAAGGCTGGACCTGGGAGCAGTACCGCGACCGCGCCGTGACCGATCCGGCTGCTGTGGTCAAAGCTGCCAAAGCGTCAATGGGTGAGCACGTTGAAGCGATGCTGGCATTCCAGAAAGCTGGCGTGCCGACCTTCGACTACGGCAACAACATCCGTCAGATGGCTAAAGAAGTTGGCGTAGAAAACGCCTTCGACTTCCCGGGTTTTGTCCCTGCTTATATCCGCCCACTGTTCTGCCGTGGTGTAGGGCCGTTCCGCTGGGTCGCGCTGTCGGGGGATGCCGAAGATATCTACAAGACCGATGCCAAGGTCAAGGAGCTGATCGCCGACGACGCTCACCTGCACAACTGGCTGGACATGGCGCGCGAGCGCATCAGCTTCCAGGGGCTGCCGGCACGTATCTGCTGGGTCGGCCTGGGCCAGCGTGCCAAGCTGGGCCTGGCGTTCAACGAAATGGTGCGCAGCGGCGAGCTGAAGGCCCCGATCGTGATTGGCCGCGACCACCTGGACTCCGGCTCGGTATCCAGCCCGAACCGCGAAACCGAAGCCATGCAGGACGGTTCGGATGCCGTGTCCGACTGGCCACTGCTCAATGCCTTGCTCAACACTGCCAGCGGCGCGACCTGGGTGTCGCTGCACCACGGCGGCGGCGTGGGCATGGGCTTCTCCCAGCATTCGGGCATGGTGATCGTGTGTGACGGTACCGACGAAGCGGCTGAGCGCATCGCCCGTGTCCTGCACAACGACCCGGCCACCGGTGTAATGCGTCACGCCGATGCCGGTTACGACATCGCCATCGATTGCGCCAACGAGCAGGGCCTGAACCTGCCGATGATCAACGGCTGACCTCTGGTCTCCCGTGGGAGCGAGCCTGCTCGCGAACGGCCTTCGCGAGCAGGCTCGCTCCCACATGGTTGTTAAAGATTTCTATAATTTTCGGTAACACGCGTGAAGGAGTATTAACGTGCTTGAGTTAAACCTGATCCCCGGCCAACTGAGCCTTGCCCAACTGCGTGACATTTATCAGCAGCCGGTTACCCTCAGCCTGGACGCGAGCGCCTCGGCGCAGATCGATGCCAGCGTGGCGTGCGTTGAGCAGATCCTTGCCGAAAACCGCACCACCTACGGTATCAATACAGGTTTTGGCTTGTTGGCTTCGACCAAAATCGCCAGCGAAGACCTGGAAAACCTCCAGCGTTCCCTGGTGCTTTCCCACGCCGCCGGTATCGGCGAGCCAATCAGCGATGATCTGGTGCGCCTGATCATGGTGCTCAAGGTCAACAGCCTGAGCCGTGGTTTCTCCGGGATTCGTCGCGTGGTCATCGATGCATTGATCGCCCTGATCAATGCCGAGGTTTACCCGCATATTCCGCTCAAAGGTTCGGTGGGCGCATCGGGCGACCTGGCACCCCTGGCGCATATGTCCCTGGTGCTGCTGGGTGAAGGCAAGGCTCGTTACAAAGGCGAGTGGCTGGATGCCGTCACTGCCTTGAAACAAGCCGGTCTTGAGCCGCTGACCCTGGCTGCCAAGGAAGGCCTGGCCCTGCTTAACGGTACTCAAGTATCGACGGCCTACGCTCTGCGCGGTCTGTTTGAAGGCGAAGACCTGTTTGCCGCTGCGATGGCCTGTGGCGGCCTGACCGTTGAAGCCGTTCTGGGTTCGCGCTCGCCGTTCGACCCACGCATTCATGCTGCCCGCGGCCAACGCGGTCAAATCGACGCGGCGGCGATTTATCGCGATCTGCTGGGCACCAGCAGCGCAGTGTCCGAGTCGCACAAAAACTGCGACAAGGTACAAGACCCGTACTCCTTGCGCTGCCAGCCACAAGTCATGGGCGCCTGCCTGACCCAGTTCCGTCAGGCCGCCGAAGTGCTGGGCATTGAAGCCAACGCAGTGTCGGATAACCCGCTGGTATTTGCCGAACAGGGCGACGTGATCTCTGGCGGTAACTTCCACGCCGAGCCGGTTGCCATGGCTGCAGACAATATGGCGTTGGCCATTGCCGAAATCGGTTCGCTGAGTGAGCGTCGCATCTCGTTGATGATGGACAAGCATATGTCGCAACTGCCTCCGTTCCTGGTGGCCAATGGCGGCGTCAACTCCGGTTTCATGATCGCCCAGGTGACGGCTGCGGCCCTGGCCAGCGAGAACAAGGCGTTGTCCCACCCGCATAGCGTGGACAGCATTCCTACCTCGGCCAACCAGGAAGACCACGTATCGATGGCGCCTTCTGCGGGCAAGCGTCTGTGGGAAATGGCCGAAAACGTTCGCGGTGTTCTGGCCATTGAATGGCTGGCCGCGTGCCAGGGCCTGGATCTGCGTGATGGCCTGAAAACGTCCGCCAAGCTGGAAATCGCCCGCACCACCCTGCGCAGCAAAGTCGCGCATTATGAAAAAGACCGTTTCTTCGCACCGGACATCGAAATCGCCATGCAACTGCTGGCGTCCCGTTGCCTGAACGCACTGCTGCCTGCACACGTTCTGCCAAGCCTGTAATCCAAAAAAACGCAGAGGGCCTACGGGCTCTCTGCGTCTCTGTTTTCGCCGACAAAAATAATCAAGGACGCGAAATGCAAAACCAGACTCAAGGTTTGAAACGCGGGCTTTCCGCTCGCCACATCCGTTTCATGGCGCTGGGTTCAGCGATCGGGACGGGTCTTTTCTATGGTTCAGCCGCTGCCATCCAAATGGCTGGACCTGCTGTGCTGCTGGCTTACCTGATTGGTGGTGCGGCGGTCTTCATGGTCATGCGCGCACTGGGCGAAATGGCCGTGCACAATCCGGTGTCCGGTTCCTTCGGTCACTACGCCAGCACCTATCTGGGGCCCATGTCGGGCTTTATTCTCGGCTGGACCTATGCCTTCGAGATGATCATCGTGTGTCTGGCCGATGTCACCGCGTTCGGTATTTACATGGGCTTCTGGTTCCCGGAAGTGGCGCGCTGGATCTGGGTGCTGGGTATCGTGCTGCTGATTGGCGGCCTGAACCTGTGCAGCGTTAAAGTCTTCGGTGAAATGGAGTTCTGGCTGTCGCTGCTCAAGGTTGCCGCCATCGTGGCGATGATCCTGGCCGGTTTCGGCATCATACTGTTTGGTATCGGCACCTCGGGCAGCTCCGATGCGGTGGCGACCGGCATCAGCAACCTGTGGTCCTTCGGCGGCTTCATGCCCAATGGCGTGGGCGGTTTGATCGCCTCGTTTGCCGTGGTGATGTTTGCCTTTGGCGGCATTGAAATCATTGGTATCACCGCTGGCGAAGCCAAAGACCCGCAGCGTGTGATCCCTAAAGCGATCAACGCGGTGCCGCTGCGCATTCTGCTGTTCTATGTGCTGACTCTGTTTGTACTGATGGCCATTTACCCGTGGACTCAGATTGGCAGCCAGGGCAGCCCGTTTGTGCAGATCTTTGACAGTCTGGGTATCAGCTCGGCGGCCACCATCCTCAATATTGTGGTGATCTCGGCGGCAGTGTCGGCGATCAACAGCGACATCTTCGGTGCAGGCCGCATGATGTACGGGCTGGCCCAGCAAGGGCAGGCGCCCAAGGGCTTTGCCAAAATCTCCAGACACGGCGTGCCGTGGATGACCGTGCTGGTAATGGGCGCCACCTTGCTGGTGGGTGTGGTGCTTAACTACCTGATCCCGGAAAACATCTTTTTGGTGATCGCCTCGATTGCGACCTTTGCCACGGTATGGGTATGGCTGATGATTCTGGTTACCCAGGTGGCCATGCGTCGTTCCATGACCCGTGAACAAGTGGCCGAACTCAAGTTCCCGGTGCCGTTCTGGCCGTATGCGCCGATTGCCGCCATTGTGTTCATGGTGTTTATCTTCGGCGTACTGGGTTACTTCCCTGAGACACAAGCCGCGCTAATGGTAGGTGTGGTCTGGATTCTCATGCTGGTTGTGGCTTATCTGCTGTGGGTAAAACCTGCAGCGGGTCGGGCAATTGAAGTGGCTCCCGAGCTTTCCTGAGTTTTTGATCATTGACGGAGTGACGCGATGAAAACCCTTTGGCAGCACTGCAATGTCGCAACAATGGCCAACGGCACGTACTCGATCATCGAGGATGCCGCCCTCGTCACCCGTGACGGCTACATTGAGTGGCTTGGCCCGCGTCAGCAGTTGCCGACGGGCGAATATGGGCAAACCCACGGCCTTGAAGGCGCGTGGGTAACGCCGGGGCTTATCGATTGCCATACGCACACGGTGTTTGGCGGCAACCGCAGCGGTGAGTTCGAGCAGCGTCTGCAAGGCGTGAGCTATGCCGAAATCGCCGCGGCCGGAGGCGGTATTGCCAGCACTGTGCGTGCGACCCGCGCGGCCAGCGAGGACGAGTTGTTCGACAGTGCCCGTCAGCGTTTGCGGTGTTTGCTGCGCGATGGCGTGACCAGTGTCGAGATCAAGTCTGGTTATGGCCTGAGCCTGGAGAGTGAACGCAAAATTTTGCGGGTGATCCGCCGTCTTGGCGAAGCATTGCCGGTCACGGTGCGCAGCACCTGCCTGGCCGCCCATGCCTTGCCGCCGGAGTTCAAGGATCGCGCCGATGACTATATCGAGCATATCTGCAACGAGATGCTACCCGCGCTGGCAGCCGAAGGGCTGGTGGACGCTGTGGATGCGTTCTGCGAATACCTGGCGTTCTCACCGGCCCAGGTCGAGCGGGTGTTCAAGGTAGCGCAGCAATTGGGCCTGCCGGTCAAATTGCACGCCGAGCAGCTGTCTTCATTGCATGGCTCCAGCTTGGCGGCGCGCTATCAGGCGCTGTCGGCCGATCATCTGGAATTCATGACCGAAGAAGACGCCATTGCCATGGCCGCCTCCGGTACCGTGGCCGTGCTCTTGCCTGGTGCGTTTTACTTCTTGCGTGAAACCCAGTTGCCGCCGATGGAGGCCCTGCGCAAGCACGGGGTAAAAATCGCCATTGCCAGTGACCTCAACCCGGGAACCTCGCCGGGACTGTCGTTGCGCCTGATGCTGAACATGGCCTGCACCCTGTTCCGTATGACCCCCGAAGAAGCCCTGGCCGGGGTCACCCTGCACGCGGCAACGGCATTGGGCATGGGCGAGACCCACGGCTCGCTTGAGCCCGGCAAGGTGGCCGACTTTGTCGCCTGGAACATTGATCGTCCGGCAGACCTGGCTTATTGGCTGGGCGGTGATCTGGACAAACGCGTCGTGCGTAGCGGCGTTGACGTAACGCTTTAGGAGAAAGCTTGTGGACAAGGTTCTGACATTCAAACAAGGCCGCGTGCCGTTGCTGATCAGCATGCCCCATGCTGGTCTGAAACTGACTCCGGCAGTCAAGGCCGGGCTGATCCCTGAGGCGCAAAGCCTGCCGGACACCGACTGGCATATCCCGCAGCTTTACGACTTTGCCAGCGAGCTGGGTGCCAGCACCCTGGCAGCCGAGTATTCGCGGTTTGTGATTGACCTCAATCGCCCGCAGGACGATGCGCCGATGTATGTGGGCGCTACCACAGGTTTGTTCCCGGCCACGCTGTTTGATGGCGTGCCATTGTTTCGTGAAGGGCTGGTGCCTACGAAAGAGGAGCGTGCGACGTACCTGGAGCAGATCTGGAAACCCTATCACCAGACCCTGCAACAGGAACTCAATCGTATGAAAGACGAGTTTGGCTATGCGCTGCTGTTTGATGCGCATTCCATTCGTTCGCAAATCCCTCATCTGTTTGACGGCCGTCTGCCGGACTTCAATCTGGGCACCTTCAATGGTGCCAGTTGCGATCCGACGCTGGCCCGCGATCTTGAAGCCATTTGTGCAGAGCATCCAGCCTACAGTCATGTGCTGAACGGTCGTTTCAAGGGCGGTCATATCACTCGCCACTACGGCAGTCCGGTGGACAACATCCATGCTGTGCAACTGGAACTGGCGCAGTGCACCTATATGGAAGAGTTCGAGCCGTTCAACTATCGCGAAGACCTTGCGGCACCGACCCGGGTGGTACTCAAGCAATTGTTGGCGCGGATTATTGAGTGGGGGCGGGAACGTTAAGTCAAAAGCCCCTCACCCTAGCCCTCTCCCGGAGGGAGAGGGGACAGAATGCGCGCGGCCTCAAGAACACCGACAATCAGCCCCCCTCGCCCTACAGGAGAGGGTAGGAGGCGCGCCACCGATCCAAACCCCATCCTTTTAGTAAGGGCATGCTCAATACCTCCAATCGGGTTTATGATGCCTGACGGCAATCTCTTTCGACCCCTCCCTGGAGTGCGTAATGCAGACCTTGTTCCCGCAGATCAAACCCTACGCCCGGCATGAACTGGCGGTCGATGGCCCGCATGTGCTCTACGTTGACGAGAGCGGTTCGCCAGACGGCCTGCCGGTGGTGTTTGTCCACGGCGGGCCGGGGTCGGGTTGCGATGCCAACAGCCGCTGCTATTTCGATCCGGGCCTGTATCGCATCATCACCTTTGATCAGCGCGGCTGTGGTCGCTCGACACCGCACGCCAGCCTGGACAGCAACACCACGTGGGATCTTGTCGCCGATATGGAGCGGATTCGCCTGTACCTGGGCATCGACAAGTGGGTGTTGTTCGGCGGTTCGTGGGGCTCGACCCTGTCACTGGCGTACGCGCAAAGCCATCCAGCGCAAGTACATGGCCTGATTTTGCGTGGGATCTTTCTGGCGCGGCCGCAGGAAATCGAATGGTTCTATCAGGCAGGGGCCAGCCGGATTTTCCCCGACTACTGGCAGGACTATATCGCGCCGATCCCTGAGGAAGAGCGTGACGACCTGATGAGTGCCTTTCACAAGCGCCTCACGGGCAACGACCAGATTGCCCAGATGCATGTGGCCAAGGCATGGTCGACCTGGGAAGGCCGCGCCGCCACCCTGCGGCCCAACCCGCAGGTGGTCGAGCGCTTCTGCGACCCGCACCGGGCATTGTCCATTGCCCGTATCGAATGCCATTACTTTATGAACAACGCGTTCCTTGAGCCCAATCAACTGCTGCGGGACATGCACAAGATTGCCCACCTGCCGGCCGTGATCGTGCATGGCCGCTACGACATGATCTGCCCGCTGGATAACGCCTGGGAGCTGCACCAGGCCTGGCCGGGCAGTGAGCTGCAAATCATCCGTGAAGCCGGGCACGTCGCTTCCGAGCCCGGCATTACCGACGCCCTGGTGCGCGCCACCGAGCAAATGGCCCGTCGTCTGCTCAACTTGCAGCCTGACGAAGCATGAAGGGGCTGTTGCAGCGCGTCAGTGGCGCGCGGGTAGAGGTGGCGGGGGAGATTGTCGGTTCAATCGATCAGGGCTTGCTGGTGCTGGTTGCCGTCGAGCCCGGGGATACCGAAGCCAGCGCCGCCAAGTTGCTGCATAAGCTGCTCAACTATCGAGTATTCAGCGATGCCGAAGGCAAAATGAACCTGTCACTGGCCGATATCGGCGGCGGCTTGCTGCTGGTTTCGCAATTTACCCTGGCGGCAGACACCAAGAGCGGCCTGCGTCCGAGCTTTTCCACGGCAGCACCACCGGCATTGGCCGAGGCGTTGTTCAATCAGCTGCTTGAAGCGGCAAAACGACTTCACCCCAGCGTCGAATCGGGGCGTTTTGGCGCTGATATGCAGGTGCATTTGATCAATGATGGCCCTGTGACATTTTTGTTACAAACCTAAAACCCTGAAAAACCGTGTTTTCGTCTGAAAACAGGGGGGTTTAGCGAGAAATACTTGCTGACAGTAGATGCGTTGTAACGCGGGCTACTAGATAATCCTGCGCTACACAGAGACTAATCCGACACGTCCGGGGAATCATTTATTCCTTTGACGGTCGGAACAGTGCTCGCCAACCTGGCATTTAGATCGCTGGCCGTTGGTTTCATCATCTGTTTTCGGCGAGGTTTGCTCGTGATTGTTAGTCCATTAAATGCACCAAAAATGTCTGCCAAGCGGTTGCGTAACGCACTGGTGACGGGCTCTGCGCTCTTTTGCTTGTTCGGTGCGGGTCAACTGTGGGCATTCAGTCTGGATGACGTGGCGGCTGAGGCTAAAACCCTCGCCGAGCAGAAGTACCAAGCGCCGCGCAGCAATTTGCCAAAGGAATTCCGCGACATGAAGTTCGCGGACTACCAGAAAATCCAGTTCAACCGTGACAAGGCCCAGTGGGCGGGTGACAAAACCCCGTTCAAACTGTCCTTCTATCACCAGGGCATGCATTTCGACACGCCGGTGAAAATCAACGAAGTGACCGCCACCACGGTTGAAGAGATCAAGTACGACCCGAGCCGTTTCGACTTCGGTGACGTCAAGTTCGATCCTAAAGCCACCGAAAACCTCGGTTGGGCGGGTTTCCGCGTGCTGTATCCGATCAACAAGGCGGACAAACAGGACGAGATCATGACCATGCTCGGCGCGAGTTACTTCCGCGTTGTGGGCAAGGGCCAGATCTATGGTCTGTCGGCCCGTGGTATGGCGATCGACACGGCATTGCCGTCGGGCGAAGAGTTCCCGCGCTTCACCGAATTCTGGATCGAAAAACCCAAGCCTAACGACAAGCATCTGGTGATCTTCGCCCTGCTGGACTCGCCACGGGCTACCGGTGCTTACCGCTTCACCCTGCGCCCGGGCGTGGACACGGTAGTGGACGTCAAGGCGCAAATGTTCCTGCGTGACAAGGTAGGCAAGCTGGGCATCGCTCCGCTGACCAGCATGTACCTGTTTGGCGCCAACCAGCCGTCCAAGGTCCTCAACTACCGTCGCGAACTGCACGACTCGTCGGGCCTGGCCATTCACGCCGGTAACGGCGAGTGGATCTGGCGTCCGCTGAACAACCCGAAACACTTGTCGGTAAGCAACTTCGCCGTTGAAAACCCGCGTGGTTTCGGCTTGCTGCAACGTGGCCGTGATTTCAGCCACTACGAAGACCTGGATGACAACTACCATAAGCGTCCAAGTGCGTGGATCGAACCTCAGGGCGACTGGGGCAAAGGCTCGGTTGATCTGGTAGAAATTCCGACTGCTGATGAAACCAACGACAACATTGTTGCTTTCTGGAGCCCGGACACCCTGCCGGAGCCGCTCAAGCCGTTTGATTTCGCTTATCGCCTGCACTGGACCATGGATGAAGCAGCTCTGCACCCGGCCAACAGCGCCTGGGCACAACAGACCCTGCGTTCGACCGGTGACGTCAAGCAATCCAACCTGATCCGCCAGCCAGACGGCAGTGTGGCGTATCTGGTGGACTTCGAAGGCCCGTCCCTCAAGGCTCTGCCGGAAAATGCTGCTGTGCGCAGCCAGGTCAGTGTGGGTGACAACGCCGAACTGGTTGAAAACAACGTGCGTTACAACCCTGAAACCAAGGGCTGGCGTTTGACCCTGCGGTTGAAAATCAAAGACCCGAGCAAGGCCACGGAAATGCGTGCAGCGCTGGTCCAGGACGTTGAGCCGGCTGCGGCCGCCAAAGCGGATAAGGCACCTGAGACCAAAGCCGAGAAAGCTGCGGCCAAGGCACAGGACAAGAAAGACCACGCAGCCAAGGACGCCAAGGCGCCTGAAGCGACCCCAGCCACTCCGGAGCCGGTCAAGACTGAAAAAGTGCTGACCGAGACCTGGAGCTACCAGTTGCCAGCCGATGAGTAATGCTCAGCCCCACCCGGCCTCGCTCAGCGAGTACCTGGCGCATTTACCACTGAGCGATGAGCAGCGCGCGGAACTGGCGAACTGCTCCTCGTTCGCCGAGTTGCATGCGCGCTTGTCGGCGCAGAGCGACGTGGATGCTGCCGAGGCCGCTCAGGCTTCGGTGGGCACGCGTCTGAACCTGACTTCGGCGGCTGAACTTGAGGAAGCAGAAATGCTCGCCCTCGACGCCAGCGGCCGGGTCATGCTCAAGGCTACGCCGCCGATTCGCCGTACCAAGGTAGTGCCAGAGCCATGGCGCACCAATATCCTGGTGCGTGGCTGGCGGCGCCTGACCGGACGCAGCAACCCGCCCAAGCCGGAAATCGACGAACGCGTCCTGCCCAAGGCCCGCTGGCGTACGGTGGGTTCGATCCGCCGCTACATCCTGCTGGTATTGATGCTCGGCCAGACCATCGTTGCGGGCTGGTACATGAAAGGCATCATGCCGTACCAGGGCTGGTCGTTCGTTGACCTTGAAGAAGTATTGCACCAGCCGTTGATGCAAACGGCCCAGCAAGTGCTGCCCTATGCCCTGCAAACCAGCATCCTGATCCTGTTCGGGATTCTGTTCTGTTGGGTGTCGGCGGGTTTCTGGACCGCCCTGATGGGCTTTCTGGAACTGCTGACCGGGCACGACAAATACCGTATTTCCGGCGCCAGCGCCGGTAATGAACCGATCCCGGAACAAGCGCGTACCGCGCTGGTGATGCCGATCTGCAACGAAGACGTCACCCGTGTATTCGCGGGTTTGCGCGCGACTTACGAGTCGGTGGCCGCCACCGGCGACCTGGACCGCTTCGACTTCTTCGTCCTCAGTGACAGCAACGACCCCGATATCTGCGTTGCCGAGCAACAGGCCTGGCTGGATGTATGCCGCGAAACCGAAGGCTTCGGGCGGATCTTCTACCGCCGTCGCCGCCGCCGTGTAAAACGTAAAAGCGGCAACCTCGACGACTTCTGCCGTCGCTGGGGCGGTGATTACAAGTACATGGTGGTGCTCGACGCAGACAGCGTGATGAGCGGTGAGTGCCTGACCAGCCTGGTACGCCTGATGGAAGCTACGCCGGACGCCGGTATCATCCAGACCGCGCCACGAGCCTCGGGCATGGACACGCTGTATGCGCGCATGCAGCAGTTCGCCACCCGTGTGTACGGCCCGCTGTTTACTGCCGGCTTGCACTTCTGGCAGTTGGGTGAATCCCACTACTGGGGTCACAACGCAATTATCCGCATGAAGCCGTTTATCGAGCACTGCGCCCTGGCGCCGCTGCCGGGCAAAGGCGCTTTTGCGGGCGCGATCCTGTCCCACGACTTCGTGGAAGCCGCGTTGATGCGCCGTGCCGGTTGGGGGGTGTGGATTGCCTACGACTTGCCGGGCAGCTATGAAGAATTGCCGCCTAACCTGCTGGATGAACTCAAGCGTGACCGTCGCTGGTGCCACGGTAACCTGATGAACTTCCGCCTGTTTCTGGTCAAGGGTATGCACCCGGTGCACCGTGCGGTGTTTCTGACCGGGGTGATGTCGTACCTGTCGGCACCGTTGTGGTTCTTCTTCCTGCTGTTGTCGACGGCCCTGCTGGCGGTCAACACGCTGATGGAGCCACAGTACTTCCTGGAACCACGGCAGTTGTACCCGTTGTGGCCACAGTGGCACCCGGAAAAAGCCGTGGCGCTGTTTTCCACCACCATCGTCTTGTTGTTCCTGCCCAAGCTGCTGAGCATCATTCTGATCTGGGCCAAGGGTGCCAAAGAGTTCGGTGGCAAGTTCAAAGTAACGCTGTCGATGCTGCTTGAGATGCTCTTCTCGGTGCTGCTGGCACCGGTGCGCATGATCTTCCACACCCGCTTTGTACTGGCCGCGTTTCTGGGCTGGGCGGCGACCTGGAACTCGCCACAGCGTGACGACGACTCCACGCCGTGGAGCGAAGCCGTACGCCGTCATGGCCCGCAAACCCTGCTGGGTGCGGCATGGGCTGCATTGGTGCTGTGGTTGAACCCGAGCTTTTTGTGGTGGCTGGTACCGATTGTCGGTTCACTGATGTTGTCGATCCCGGTTTCCGTGATCTCCAGCCGGGTGAAACTGGGCCTAAAGACCCGTGACGAAAGCCTGTTCCTGATTCCTGAGGAATATGCGCCGCCCCGTGAGTTGTCGGCTACCGCCGAATACACCCATGAAAATCGCTACCATGCGCTGCATGACGGTTTTGTCCGGGCCGTGGTTGATCCGCAGCAGAACGCATTGGCCTGTGCTTTGGCGACCTCGCGTCACCGGGAAGCCGAGCCGATTGAGTGGTTGCGTACCGAGCGTGTGCGTCATGCACTCAAAGTCGGTCCAGAGGGCGTTACCAACAACGAGCGCATGCAGTTGTTGAGCGACCCGGTTGCCCTTGCACGCCTGCATGCGCTGGTGTGGAGCGAGGGGCACGAAGGCTGGCTGAACGCCTGGCGTGAGTCGGTTGCTGCCGACCCTCACGCACCGCTGTTGCCGTTGCAGCCTGCTGCTTGATCCTTCGTGAGCAACCCGTTTCCGCTTTAAGTGGGAGCGGGCTTGCTCGCGATTGCATCACCTCGTAATACCTGTTGCACCGCGTCGCTTGTATCGCGAGCAAGCCCGCTCCCACAGTGACTGTATCCCCCGGCCATTGGCCTTTTCTGTTTCAAAACTCGTCTCACAACCCTCAGTGAGTTAGCATCCGTTTTCGAATGGGTGAGCGCCCGGCTTTATTGGCTTTTTGCTTCAAGCCAGCCGCAGGCCAACACCTTAATTGAGTAGGTGAGGGGGAGTTGATGATGAAGAAGTTTGTCTCGAAACTGCTGTGCGGTGTCACTGCACTGCTGGCGATCAGCGCAGCCCATGCAGGCGCAATTGATGATGCGGTCAAGCGTGGCACCTTAAAGGTGGGCATGGACCCTACCTACATGCCCTTTGAAATGACCAACAAGCGTGGCCAGATCATTGGCTTCGAAGTTGACCTGCTCAAAGCGATGGCCAAGTCCATGGGTGTCAAGCTGGAGCTGGTGTCTACCGGTTACGACGGCATCATCCCGGCCCTGATGACCAACAAGTTCGACATGATCGGCAGCGGCATGACCCTGACCCAGGAACGCAACTTGCGCCTGAACTTCAGCGAACCCTTCATTGTTGTGGGCCAAACCCTGCTGGTACGCAAGGAACTGGCTGACAAGATCAAGTCCTACAAAGACCTCAACGACCCGCAATACCGCCTGACCTCGAAAATCGGCACCACCGGCGAAATGATCGCCCGCAAGCTGATGTCCAAAGCCCAGTACCACGGCTACGACAACGAGCCTGAAGGTGTGCTGGACGTGGTTAACGGTAAGGCTGATGCCTTTGTATACGATGCGCCTTACAACGTTGTAGCCGTCAACAAGTTCGGTAACGGCAAACTGGTGTTCCTTGACCAGCCATTCACCTACGAGCCACTGGCCTTCGGTCTGAAGAAGGGTGACTACGACAGCATCAACTTCATCAACAACTTCCTGCACCAGATCCACGAAGACGGCACTTACGATCGCATCCATGACAAGTGGTTCAAAGACACCGCCTGGCTCAAGGACATGGAATAAGGCTGATTGAATCATCGCGGGCTTGCCCGCGATGACGGCCTCCCTAGCGATACAAGACGTGGAACCTGAAAGTGATCAAACAAAAAAAAGCCCAGTGGCCCTGGCACGTATTGACCGTGCTGGTGCTCATCGGCCTGGCGGGGGCTTTGTATTACGCCACCTCGCTGATGTCTTACGAATGGCGCTGGAACCGCGTCCCCCAGTATTTCGCTTATCAGGCCGAAGAAGCCCAGCGGGCTGCTGAGCACTCGACCATCATCGAACTGGTACGCAAGGGCGACACTGCCGAAGTGCTGTTGCGCGGTGATGATGGCAATGAACAACGGGTGAGCGTTGCCGGCAATAGCCTGCAACTGGCCGAAGGTGACGAAGTCGACGAAGGCGATGTGATTGGCGTCAACCGCCACTGGGCTGCGGGGCCGCTGCTGTGGGGCCTGTGGACGACCGTCTGGCTGTCGCTGGTGTCTGGCGTACTGGGTTTGATTATCGGGCTGGTTACGGGCCTGTGCCGGCTATCGAACAACCCGACCCTGCGCGACCTCTCGACACTGTACGTCGAACTGGTCCGTGGCACGCCGTTGCTGGTGCAGATTTTTATCTTCTACTTCTTTATCGGCACCGTACTCAACCTGTCTCGCGAATTTGCCGGTATTGCCGCGCTGTCGCTGTTCACCGGTGCGTATGTGGCTGAAATCATCCGCTCGGGCGTGCAGTCCATTGCTCGCGGGCAAAACGAAGCGGCCCGCTCGCTGGGCCTCAACGGCAGCCAGTCGATGCGCTATGTGGTGTTGCCGCAGGCGTTCAAGCGGGTGCTGCCGCCATTGGCCGGGCAATTTATCAGCCTGGTCAAGGACACTTCGCTGGTGTCGGTGATTGCCATTACCGAACTGCTCAAAAGCGGTCGGGAAGTCATCACTACCTCGTTTTCGCCGTTCGAAATCCTGTTCTGCGTAGCGGGCCTGTACCTGTTGATCAACCTGCCGCTGTCGCATTTCGCCAGCCGGCTTGAGCGGAGGCTCGCGCAAAGTGATTGAAGTTCGCGAACTGGTAAAAGTCTTCGACACCCGCGGCCATATCGTGCGCGCCGTGGACAACGTCAGCACCACCGTCGCCCAGGGCGAAGTGCTGGTGGTGATTGGCCCGTCGGGTTCCGGCAAGTCGACTTTCCTGCGCTGCCTCAACGGCCTGGAAGACTTCGACTCGGGCTCCGTCAGCATCGACGGCCTGGACCTGGCCAACCCCAAGACCGACGTGAACGCCTACCGGCGTGAAGTCGGCATGGTGTTCCAGCATTTCAACCTGTTTCCGCACATGACCGTGCTGGAAAACCTGTGCCTGGCGCAGAAGGTTGTGCGCAAGCGCGGCAAGACCGAGCGCGAAGCCAAGGCCCGGGCATTGCTGGACAAGGTCGGGATCGGGCAAAAAGCCAATGAGTACCCGTCACGTCTCTCGGGTGGCCAGCAACAGCGTGTGGCAATTGCCCGTGCGCTGGCGATGGAACCCAAGGTGATGTTGTTTGACGAGCCGACTTCGGCGCTCGACCCGGAGATGGTCGGCGAAGTGCTGGACGTGATGAAGACCCTGGCCCGCGAAGGCATGACCATGGTCTGCGTGACCCACGAAATGGGCTTTGCCCGTGAAGTGGCGAACCGCGTGTTGTTCTTCGACCACGGCAAGTTACTGGAAGATTCCGCCCCGGAAGATTTCTTCACCTCGCCCAAAGACCTGCGCGCCCAGGCGTTTTTGCGTCAGGTGCTTTAAGAGCACGGCCTGCCTGCTTTTGTGGGAGCGGGCTTGCCCGCTCCCACAGGGGCAGAGGTTTCTAGACCTTGAACCGCCCCACCAATGTCTGCAAATGCGTACCCAGGCGCGCCAGTTCAACGCTGGAGGCTGCTGTCTCTTCGCTGGCGGCGGCGGTTTGCTCAGACACATCACGCACATTCAATACACTGCGGTTGATTTCCTCCGCCACCGCGCTCTGCTGCTCGGCGGCTGCGGCAATCTGCTGGTTCATGCCCTGAATCGTAGACACCGTGCGGGTAATATTGCCCAGTGATTCGCCTGCTCGACGGGTCAGCTCAACGCTGTTGTCAGTCAGGGCGCGGCTGCTGTCCATGCTGCTGGAGACCTGCTGGGTGCCGCTTTGCAGCCCGGCAATCAGCTCTTCGATCTCCTCCGTGGATTTTTGCGTGCGCTGCGCCAGGCTGCGTACCTCATCGGCCACCACGGCAAAGCCGCGACCGGCTTCACCCGCCCGTGCCGCTTCAATCGCCGCGTTGAGCGCCAGCAGGTTGGTTTGCTGGGCCACGGACTTGATCACGTCAAGCACACTGCCGATCTTGTCGCTTTCGCGCTTGAGATGGCCCATGGCGTCGGTGGAGTGGCCGACTTCGATGGCCAGCTTCTCGATCTGGGCCAGGGCCTGCGCGACCACTGTGTCGCCTTCACGCGCCTGCTGGTCGGCCGCGAGCGCAGCCTCGGAAGCTTCTTCGGCATTACGCGCCACTTCCTGCACGGTTGCCGCCATTTCGTGCATGGCGGTAGCGACCTGATCGGTCTCGACCTTCTGGTTGTTGACCCCGGCGCTGGTTTGCTCGGTGACCGCCGAGAGTTCTTCGGCGGCACTGGCGATTTGCGTTATGCCGTCGCTGATACCGCCAATCAACTCCCGCAGGCCGGCAGTCATGCGCTGTATGGCTTGCTGTAGCTGGCCCAGCTCGTCGCGGCGGTCGGTCGGGTGGTCGTGGGTCAGGTCGCCTGCTGCAATGCGCTCAACGGTTTTGAGGGTGCGTTGCAGCGGTATGACTATCTGGCGGGTAATAACCCAGGCAGCAATGATGCCCAGTACCAGTGCCAGCAGTGTGCAGCCGATCAGCAGGTTGGTAGCCTGACGGCTTTCGTTGTTGCGTTTGGTGGCCTGCAGGGTCGAGAGCTTCTGGCTTTGCTCGATCAGGACATTGCCCTGCTGGTGCATGCGTTCAACGGCTTGATCACTGGCCTGGGTGCCCTGGATCAGGTCGGCGAAGGCACGTTTGTACTCCGCCACGGCGTTGAGCTGCTGCTCAACCAGGGCCAGGTCGTCGGGAGAGGTCAGTTGTTTGCGCGACAACGCCAGTGCGTTGTCCAGTTCGCTCAGTTGGTTGGTAACGCCGGCAAGTGCGCTTTCCCCGGGCTGGCGTTCATATTCGAGGCGGGCAATACGCAGGTCTTTGGTCAGGCTGATGATTTTCGAAATGTTGGCCAGCTTGTCGCCCCGGTCGATCACCGAGACCAGGCCGTTCCAGCCCGTGCCGGCAATCAGCAGGGTCAGCACCAGCACCAGGCCGAAGCCCAGGCAGAGTTTGCGGTTGACGCTGATATTGCCCAGCAGTTGGGCCAGCTGACGGTACATGGTGATACTCCTTGGAGGGGTATCAGGTCATCGGCGTCGTGGCCCGGAACTGAAGGACAGTTGCCGTTAGTGTGACGAAAGTCGCACCGCTCCTGGTCAGACCTTGAAACGGGCCACCAGGGTTTGCAGCTGTGTGCCTAGCCGTGCGAGTTCAATGCTGGAGGCGGCGGTCTGCTTGCTGGCGGTGGCAGTTTGCTCTGACACGTCGCGCACATTCACCACACTGCGGTTGATCTCTTCGGCCACCGCGCTTTGTTGCTCGGCCGCGGCCGCAATCTGCTGATTCATACCTTGAATGGTCGATACGGTACGGGTAATGGTGCTCAAAGACTCACCCGCCCGCCGGGTCAACTCTACACTGCTGTCCGTCAGCAACCGGCTGCTGTCCATGCTGCTGGATACTTGTTGCGTACCGTTTTGCAGGCCCGTGATCAGCACTTCAATCTCTTCCGTGGACTTCTGCGTGCGCTGCGCCAGGCTGCGTACCTCGTCGGCCACCACGGCAAAACCACGACCTGCCTCTCCGGCACGGGCGGCTTCAATTGCGGCGTTGAGGGCCAGCAAGTTGGTTTGTTGCGAAACAGCCTTGATGACATCCAGTACGCTACCGATCTTGTCACTTTCGTGCTTCAGATGTGCCATTGCATCAGTGGATAGCTGCACTTCCGCCACCAGGCGGCCAATCTGCTCAACGGCCTGGGCCACCACGGTGTCACCCTCCTGAGCTTGCAGGTCGGCGGTGATCGCGGCTTTGGACGCTTCCTGGGCATTGCGCGCGACTTCATGCACGGTGGCGGCCATTTCATTCATGGCAGTGGCGACCTGATCGGTTTCGATGCGCTGGCTGTTGACCCCTGCGCTGGTTTGCCCGGTAACAGCAGACAGCTGCTCCGCTGCGCTGGCAATTTGGCTAACGCCTTCGCCGATCCCGCAGATCAGTTCGTGCAAGCCCCCGCGCATGACTTCAATGGCCTGCTGCAGCTGGCCGGGTTCGTCACGGCGGGTTGTCGGGCGGCTCTGGCTGAGGTCACCGGCTGCCACGGCCCGGACAATATTGAGCGTGTCGCGCAAGGGCGTAACGATCTGCCAGGTGATGATCCAGGCCGCGATAATACCCAGCACCAGTGCCAATGATGCGCAGACCAGCAGCGCGGTTTTGGCGTGTCGGGTATCGATATCCCGTTGGTCAAGTTGTGACAGGGACAGTTTGTTGCTCAGGTCGACCAGTGCATCGCCCAGTACTTGCAGTTGTGATAATTGCTTGTCGCTATTCACTTGGGAATCGCGAAAGTCGATAAAGGCAGCGCGGTAGTTCTTCAGTGAAGCGATGGCCTGCTCGAATTGAGGGGCATAGGTAGCGGGCAGTCGCTTACTGAGGCTGGCCAGTTCTGCCAGCGCTTGATCGATGGCTTCCACGGCAGGCACCGCGGCATCGATGTCGCCGGTGTGGGTGTAGCCGCGCACCTCGAAGCGGGCCTGCAACAGCGACCGGTTGACCTGGTTGACGCTGTTGAACTCGGCCAGGTTTTCACTCTGGAGCACATCCTTTTCGATCCCGGCAATCTGGCTGAGGGCGGCGACGGATGTTGCACCGAGCTTGGCCCTGCTGACTTCGCGTGCCCGGGTCGCCTCATCGATAGTGGCGAAGATGCTCTTGTACTGCTCGACGGCCCTGATTTCGTCCTTGCTCATGCTCAGGTCATTGGCCTGGACCATCAGCTTGTTGGCGGCGACCAGCTGGTTACCGATCTTGTTGAGCAGGTCATTGACCTCGCCCGGGCCGTTTTCACCGTTGTTCTTGTCGTAGGTGACGCGGGCAATGCGCAAATCCTTGATCAGGGCGATGACCTGGGAAATATTGGCCAGCTTGTCGCCCCGCTCAATCACGCTGGTCAGCCCCTTCCAGCCGGTGATGGTGATGAGCAGGGTCAGCAGCAACACAAGGCCGAAGCCCAGACCGAGCTTACGATTGACACTGATATTGCCTAGTGTGGCAGTCAACCAATGGTTCATGGACGAGTTCCTTTTTTTGATCGATTGGCATCGATAACAGCCGTCCATGGCTTCTTGAGTGATATTGAAGTGCTACTGCATCGGCTCGAGCGAGCAAATCTTAAGGAGGAAAAGAGGCTACACAAATGTCAGGGGCTGCTGCGGGCCTGGAATGCGCCCGCAGCGCCCTGCAGAGCGGTCTAGAACAGGCGGGCGAGCAGCGCCGTGACGGCGGTTTCGACCCGCAGGATGCGTGCGCCCAGTTGCACTGGCTGCAAGCCCGCCTTGGCCAGCAAGTCGATCTCGTAGGGGATCCAGCCACCCTCAGGGCCGATGGCCAGGGTTACGGCCTCATCCAGCCCGCGCGGGCAGGCCGGGTAATCCCCCGGGTGGCCCACCAGGCCCAGGGTGCCTTCCACCAGCGCCGGCAGGCGGTCTTCGACAAACGGCTTGAAGCGTTTTTCGATGATGACCTCGGGCAACACGCTGTCACGGGACTGCTCCAGCCCCAGGATCAACTGTTCGCGGATGGCTTCGGGCTCCAGAAACGGTGTCTGCCAGAAGCTTTTTTCAACCCGGTAGCTGTTGACCAGAATGATCTTGGGCACACCCATCGAGGCTACGGTTTGCAGCACCCGGCGCAGCATTTTCGGGCGCGGCAGCGCCAGCAGCAGGGTCAGTGGCAGTTTGGCGGGTGGCGGCAGGTCCAGGCTGTGGATAACCAGCTCAGCCTCTTTGGCCTCCAGACGCACCAGTTCGGCGCTGCCCATCAGCCCGCCAATGCGCCCCACGCGCAGGCTGTCGCCCACTGCAGCACGGTGAACTTCCTGCATATGCGTCAGGCGCCGGTCACGCAGGATCACGCGGTCGGCGGCAATGAAATCAGCCTCTTCGAGGAGCAGCAGGTTCACGCTTGTGGTGCTGGCGGTTGGGCGTCGTTATCGGCCGGTTGCTCGTCTGCGTCATCGCCACGCTTGTTTTTGCTGACCAGGCTGCCAAACAGGATGCCGATTTCAAACAGCATCCACATCGGGATCGCCAGCAAGGTTTGCGAGAAAATGTCGGGCGGGGTCAGGATCATGCCGACCACGAAGCAGCCGATAATCACGTAGGGGCGGATCTTGCGCAGGTATTGCACATCGACGATGCCGATCCACACCAGCAGCACTACGGCTACGGGGATTTCAAAGGCCACGCCAAAAGCAAAGAACAGGGTCATGACGAAATCAAGGTAGCTGCTGATATCGGTCATCATCGCAACCCCTTCCGGGGTGGCAGCGGCGAAGAACTTGAACACCAGCGGGAATACCAGGAAGTAGGCAAAGGCCATGCCGGCGTAAAACAGGAAAATGCTCGACACCAGCAGGGGCACGGCGATGCGTTTTTCATGCTTGTACAGGCCCGGTGCAATAAACCCCCAGATCTGATGCAGGATCACCGGAATGGCGATAAACAGCGAGACCATCATGGTCAGCTTGAGCGGGGTCAGGAACGGCGAGGCCACGTCGGTGGCGATCATCGTTGCACCCACCGGCAGGTATTCACGCAGCGGCGTGGAGACCAGGGTGTAGATCTGCTGGGTAAAGGCAAACAGCCCGGCAAAAATGATGAAAATCGCCGCGATGCAGCGCAACAGGCGGGTACGCAACTCGGTCAGGTGCGAAACCAGCGGCATTGGCTGGTCGTGTTCAGGCTTATCGCTCATGCGCTTAAGGGGCTCGCGGTGGCAGGGTGGGGTCGTGTGGCGCTGCCGGTTGCGGCGCAGGGGCGGACGCGGTTTTGCTCAGGGTCACGGGCGCAGCGCTCGCAGACTCTGGGTGTGCGACGGGAGCGGTACTGACAGGTGGCTCGGTGGGCGTTAACGGCTTCACAGCGTCCTGCAGCGGAGCCAGAATTTTCTTGGCTTCCTCTTCCATCGACAGGATATGTTCGTTGTGCAGCTGCCGACGTATTTCGTCCGCGCCGATTTCCCGTTCAACTTCCTGTTTGATCGCATTAAAGCTGCGTTTCAGGCGCCCGATCCACAGGCCCGCCGTGCGTGCAGCACCCGGCAAGCGCTCGGGGCCGAGCACCAGCAGGGCCACCAGGCCGACGAGCAGCAGTTCACTGAAGCTGATACCGAACATTAGTTTTGGCTCACACGTCTTTGCGGGTCGGCTCTTCGACTTTTTGCGCCTGCACGTCGATGGTGTGCGGCTCGTTCAGGGTCGAAGTGGTGTGCGGCTGCGGCGCGGCGGTTGGCTGCGCAGGTGGAACCACGGGCTCGGCAGGTTTTTCGTCGTCGTTCATGGCCTTGCGAAAGCCCTTGATCGATTCGCCGACATCCGTGCCCAGGTTTTTCAGTTTTTTGGTGCCGAAGACAAGGACTACGACTACCAGAATGACGATCCAGTGTTTCCAGTCAAAAATGCCCATGATCTGTTCCTTTGCAAATAAGGGTTAGGTGGACGGCCGCGAGGCTTTTTCCACATGGCCGGAGGTGCCGATACGACGTTCCAGTTCATCCAGTACGGCCTGAGGATGCTGCCCCAGCTGGGCCAGCATGATCATGCTATGGAACCACAGATCGGCTGTTTCGTAGATGACATCGCTGCAATCACCGCTGATGGCAGCGTCCTTGGCGGCGATGATGGTCTCGATCGACTCTTCGCCGACCTTTTCCAGAATCTTGTTCAGGCCCTTGTGGTACAGACTGGCCACATAGGAGCTGTCCGGGGTTGCGCCTTTGCGCGCTTCGAGCACTTGGGCTACGCGGCTCAGAGTGTCAGTCATGGGAGTGCCCTGCTTGGTAAATGGCGTGCGGATCTTTAAGTACCGGGTCGACGATCTTCCACTCGGCGTTTTCGTACACGCGGTAGAAGCAGCTCTGACGGCCGGTATGGCAGGCGATATCACCGATTTGTTCGACCATCAGGATGATCACGTCGGCGTCGCAGTCCAGGCGCATTTCATGCAGCTTTTGCACATGGCCGGACTCTTCGCCCTTGCGCCACAGCTTGCCACGGGAACGTGACCAGTAGATGGCACGGTTCTCGGTTGCCGTCAGGCTCAGTGCCTCGCGGTTCATCCAGGCCATCATCAGTACGCGCCCGGTTTTGTGGTCCTGGGCAATCGCCGGCACCAGGCCGTCGTTGTCCCATTTGATCTCGTCCAGCCAGTCTTTCATGTTCGACTCCGACAACCTGCCTCAGCCCTGTGGCTGAGGCCTGGTGAATTAACAGTTTGCCAGCCTCGACCGGGGCTGGCTATCGGCGCACGATCAGATACAAGCCCACGGCCAGCATTATGCCGGCAGGCCAATAGCCTGCAGTGTGTAGCGGGCCAATACTGGCCAGTAATGCGCCAGCGGCCAGATGCCCGGCACCGATCAGGCGCAGGAACCAGCTGTCACGGGGTTCGCGCACGACCAATTGTTTGTTATGGGCATGGGGCTGGGACATGCGTTCGAGCAAGTCGCGGGTCATGCCGGCCAGATGCGGGATCTGCTCGACCTGGCTGTGCAGGTTGCGCAGCAGGGTCTTGGGGCTGACGCGCTCACGCATCCAGCGCTCAAGGAACGGCTGGGCGGTACTCCACAAATCCAGGTCGGGGTACAGCTGGCGGCCCAGGCCTTCGATATTGAGCAGGGTTTTTTGCAGCAGCACCAACTGTGGCTGAACTTCCATATTGAAGCGTCGCGCAGTTTGGAACAGGCGCATAAGCACCTGGCCAAAGGAAATCTCCTTCAGCGGCTTTTCGAAGATCGGCTCACAGACGGTGCGGATCGCCGCTTCAAACTCGTTGAGCTTGGTGTGCGCCGGTACCCAGCCTGAATCGATGTGCAACTGCGCCACGCGCCGGTAATCGCGCTTGAAAAAGGCGAACAGGTTGCGCGCCAGATAGTCCTGGTCCTCGGGGGTCAGGCTGCCGACAATGCCGCAGTCGATGGCGATGTATTGCGGGGCCCACGGGTTCACGGTGCTGACAAAAATGTTGCCGGGGTGCATGTCGGCATGAAAGAAGCTGTCGCGGAACACCTGGGTGAAGAAAATCTCCACGCCACGTTCGGCCAGCATTTTCATGTCGGTGCGCTGATCGGCCAGGGCCGCAAGGTCGGTGACCTGGATCCCGTAGATGCGCTCCATCACCAACACTTTCGGGCGGCACCAGTCCCAGTAGACTTGCGGCACATACATCAGCGGCGAGCCTTCGAAGTTGCGCTTGAGCTGGCTGGCATTGGCCGCTTCACGCAACAGATCGAGTTCGTCGTAAATGGTTTTTTCGTAGTCACTGACCACATCCACCGGATGCAGCAGGCGGGCGTCTGCGCTCAAACGCTCGGCAGTGCGGGCGAGGATAAACAGCCAGGCCAGGTCGGAGCCGATGATCGGCTTGAGGCCCGGGCGTACAACCTTGACCACCACTTCTTCGCCGGTCTTGAGTTTGGCCGAGTGAACCTGGGCCACCGAGGCCGAGGCCAGTGGTTCGATATCAAAACGGCTGAACACTTCACTGATCCGGGCGCCGAGCTGTTCTTCGATCAGCTTGACTGCCAACTGCGGGTCAAACGGCGGTACGCGGTCTTGCAGCAGCATCAGCTCATCGGCGATATCGGCGGGCAGCAGGTCGCGGCGGGTCGAAAGGATCTGGCCGAACTTGATGAAAATCGGCCCCAGATCCTGCAACGCCAGGCGCAGGGCGGCACCGCGGCTCAGCTCCAGTTTTTTGCGCGGGAACCAGCGCCACGGCAGTGCATAGCGCAGGGACAACATCCACCACGGCAAGGGCAGGGCGAACAGCAGGTCATCGAGCCGGTAGCGAATGACGACGCGCTGGATGCGGAACAAACGGCGTATGGCAAGCAGCTTCATGCGTTATCGCTGGAATTGAGGGATCGGCAAAGGCGCTCAAAGCGCGCTTCAAGGCGATCCAGGTCGAGTTTGAGTTGGTCCAGCTCGTCAAAGCGCGCTTGCGCCTCACGTTCTCCGACCAAAGTGCGGGCTTCTTCGCTCAGGTATTCGGCCAGGTTCTGGTTGATGCTGGCGAAACCTTGTTGATACCAGTTGGCGCGGCTGCGTACATGGCCACCGATCAATGCCGTTGCCACAGGCCCGATCCAGTTCGAAAGTTCATACTCCCAATCCAGTTCCAGGTCTTGCAGCACCGCCGCCAATTCCATCAACACAGCGCTGTCGCCTTCGAGTTCGACTTCAGGGCTGTGCAGGATGGCGCTCTTGTCCTTGCTCAGAGCAAGGCGCAACAGGCTGGAGGCAGGCGCGCGCAGGGTGCAGTCAGGCTCGGCTGCCCATTGGCTCGCCAGCATCAGGCCTTCTTCGCTGGGCAGAATAAACAGGTGCAGCGAGGGGCTGGCGCAATCGACGGCAATCAACTTGCCGGTCAAGGGGCGCAAACGCGCCAGGGCCGTGCTGTCCAGCCGCAATACGCGGTTGACGCCGTGTTCGACGCTGGCGAGAAGGCCGCGCAGCAACATCAGGGCTTGATGCCGCGATGCAGGGCGACGATACCTGAGGTCATGTTGTGATAGGTCACGCGGTCAAAACCGGCCTCGACCATCATCGACTTCAGGGTTTCCTGGTCCGGGTGCATGCGGATCGATTCTGCCAGGTAGCGATAGCTTTCCGGGTCGTTGAGGATCAGCTTGCCCACCATCGGCATGAAAGCGAACGAGTAGGTGTCGTAGACCTTGGACATCAGCGCGTTGGTCGGCTTGGAGAACTCCAGTACCAACAGGCGGCCGCCCGGCTTCAGCACGCGCAGCATGGAGCGCAGGGCGTCTTCCTTGTGGGTCACGTTGCGCAGGCCGAAAGCGATGGTCACGCAATCGAAATAGTTGTCCGGGAACGGCAGCTTTTCAGCGTCGGCCTGAACGAACTCGATATTGCCGGCTACGCCCTTGTCCAGCAGGCGGTCACGGCCGACTTTGAGCATGGACGCGTTGATATCAGCCAGCACGACCTGGCCGGTAGGGCCAACCAGATGGGAGAACTTGCGGGCCAGATCGCCGGTACCGCCAGCGATGTCCAGCACCTTGTTGCCCGGGCGTACACCGGACAGCTCGATGGTAAAACGCTTCCACAGACGGTGCATGCCGCCTGACAGAACGTCGTTCATCAGGTCATATTTGCCGGCTACAGAGTGGAAAACCTCGGCGACTTTCTCGGCCTTCTGGCTTTCCGGTACGTTTTTGAAGCCGAAGTGAGTGGTGGGTTCGGCATCGCTGCCTTTGCGCTGATCAGTCATATCGCTGTCACCAAAAGAGAATGCTGGCCATTCTAATCCCGGTGGCCGGCTTTGTCTTGGCGAGGGTGAATGTATAGTGGCGGCTTTATTTATCAGGAGCCACGCCATGGCGCGTATCAGCGTTGAACGTACCCACAGTCTGGGCCTTGAGGCCGCACGGGAAAAAGCCCGGCCTTTGGTCGAGAAACTGGCCAGCCAGTACGGCCTGACCCCTACCTGGGCGGGCGACACGGTAAAACTGAAGCGCTCGGGAGTGAATGGCACCCTGCTAATCAGCGACAACAACGTCAAGGTCGATGTGGAACTGGGCCTGTTGATGTCGGCGATGAGCGGCATGATCCAGTCGGAAATCGAACGCTCGCTGGATAAGGCGCTGGCGTAGTCGTGTTGCCGGTCTAATAGCGGCCGCGCCCTTGATACAAGGCGGTTTAACGTCTAAACCTGATGCAGGTGAGCACCTTTGTTCATCTTGATGATTCGACGATCCTGCTCACCGGCGTCGCGACATGACATTAAGGGGAACACGATGGCTGCGAAAAAACCGACTGCTAAAGACAGCAACACCTGGGTAGGCAAGGTGGAAGAGTACTCACGAAAAATCTGGCTCGCAGGTTTGGGTGTGTACTCGAAAATTGATACCGATGGCAGCAAGCTCTTCGACACCCTGGTCAAGGATGGCGAAAAGGCCGAAAAACTGGCCAAGGATGCCGGGCACAAAGTGGCCGAGGGCGTTAAATCGTCGACATCGTCTGCGCGTTCCAGGGTTGAAGATGTCAAGGATCTGGCCCTGGAAAAGTGGGGCGAGTTCGAAGAAGCTTTCGACAAGCGCCTTAATAGCGCCATTACCCGCTTGGGTGTCCCCAGCCGTGATGAGGTCAAGGCGCTGCATGCCAAGGTCGAGACCCTGACCAAGCATATCGAGAAGCTGACTGCGGCGGCTGCCAAAGTTGCGGCCAGCAAGGCGCCGGTTGCGAGCAAGGCGGCACCGGCCAAGGCTGCGGCAAAACCTGCGGTTGCCAAAGCGGCTGCCAAGCCTGCGGCCAAACCTGCAGCCAAGCCCGCTGCTGTTAAAGCTCCTGCGGCCGCGAGCAAGCCAGCAGCCGCCAAACCGGCCGCCAAAAAACCAGTAGCGCCTAAAGCGCCAGCGGTTGATGCCAAGGGAACGACTTCCACTTTGTAGCCGCTGACGAGCCGCGCGAAGCTGCGCCCGGCGGCGAAGCCGTCGTAAATCCGGTAAACGCAGTGCATCTGAATAACCGGAGTGGATGGTTCTACGACGGCTTCGCCGCCGGGCGCAGCCTCGCTACGCGCGCCTCAGCGGCTACAAAAAAGCTGCAGCCGGCTCAGAGCATCAATTTGACCACCGACACCGAAGGGTCGCGGGACTTGCCGGCTTTTTTCAGTTCCTGCAAGTAATCCGCCCACAGCTCTTGCTGGCGCACGCCGAGCTGGTAGAGGTAGTCCCAGGTAAACAGCCCGCTGTCGTGACCGTCATCGAAGGTCAGTTTCAACGCGTACTGGCCTGCGGGTTCGATCTTGCTCAAGCCGACATTGATCTTGCCAAATTGCAGAATCGGATTGCCGTGGCCCTGGACCTCGGCAGACGGCGAGTGCACGCGCAGAAACTCGGCCGGCAGGTGGTGCTCTTCGCCGGACGGGTATTTGAGGGTGAGGGTCTTAGAAGCTTTGTGCAGGTTGATGGCACTGGGGATCATGGTCATAACCTTAGGTCATTGCACAAGCGCTGTAGCCGCTGAGAGCGGCTACAGGTGCAAAGGGCTTACAAGATGTAGCGCGAGAGGTCTTCGTTCTCGGCCAGTTCGCCCAGGTGGCTGTTGACGTATTCGGCGTCGATGCGGATAGGCTCCTCATTCTGCGCACTGGCGATATCACCGGCGCTGAAGGACACCTCTTCGAGCAAACGTTCAAGCAGCGTGTGCAGGCGGCGGGCACCGATGTTCTCGGTTTTCTCGTTCACCTGCCAGGCAATTTCGGCCAGACGCTTGATGCCTTCAGGCATGAACTCGATGTTCAGGCCTTCGGTTTTCAGCAGCTCGCGGTATTGCTCGGTCAACGAAGCGTGCGGCTCGCTGAGGATGCGTTCGAAATCCTGTGGCGACAGCGCCTTGAGTTCAACGCGGATCGGCAGACGGCCTTGCAGCTCGGGCACCAGGTCGCTTGGCTTGCTCAGATGGAACGCACCGGAAGCGATAAACAGGATGTGGTCGGTCTTGACCATGCCCAGTTTGGTATTGACGGTGCAACCTTCGATCAGCGGCAGCAGGTCGCGCTGCACACCTTCGCGGGACACATCGGCGCCACCGACATTACCGCGCTTGGCCACTTTGTCGATTTCATCGATAAACACGATACCGTGCTGTTCGACCGCTTCCAGGGCCTTGGCCTTGAGTTCTTCGTCATTAACCAGGCGACCGGCTTCTTCGTCACGCACCATTTTCAGGGCTTCTTTGACTTTCAGCTTGCGGCTCTTGCGCTTGCCTTTGCCCATGTTGGCAAACAGGCTTTGCAACTGGTTGGTCATTTCTTCCATGCCAGGCGGCGCGGAGATGTCCACACCAACAGCATCGGCGACTTCGATTTCGATTTCCTTGTCGTCCAGCTGGCCTTCACGCAGACGCTTGCGGAACAGCTGGCGAGTGTTGGAATCCTGCGGTACGGCGGCTTCTTCGCCGAATGTGCGGGCAGGAGGCAGCAGGGCGTCGAGGATGCGCTCTTCGGCGGCGTCTTCGGCACGGTGGCGAACCTTTACGATTTCCTGTTCGCGCAGCAGCTTGATTGCAGCATCAGCCAGATCACGGATGATCGACTCGACGTCGCGGCCTACATAGCCAACTTCGGTGAACTTGGTCGCTTCAACCTTGATGAACGGTGCGTTGGCCAATTTGGCCAGACGACGGGCGATTTCGGTTTTACCGACACCCGTGGGGCCGATCATCAGAATGTTTTTTGGCGTCACTTCAACGCGCAGTTCTTCCGGCAGTTGCATCCGGCGCCAGCGGTTACGCAGCGCGATGGCAACGGCGCGCTTGGCGTCGTCCTGGCCGATGATGTGGCGATTGAGTTCGTGGACAATTTCGCGGGGAGTCATGGACATAATAATTGGCGTTCCTCTAGCAGAATCAAGGTTCACAAACGGGCCGTTGAAGCGGCCCGGCAGGTGACTTATTCAGCGAGGTCCTGCTCCTCAATAGTGATGTTGTGGTTGGTGAATACGCAGATATCGCCAGCAATACCGAGTGCTGTTTCAGCGATTTCGCGGGCCGACAGTTCGGTCTTCATCAGCAGGGCACGGGCCGCTGCCTGGGCGAATGCACCGCCCGAACCCATTGCGATCAAGCCGTCTTCAGGCTCAACCACGTCACCGTTGCCGGTGATGATCAAGGATGCGTCCTTGTTGGCTACGGCCAGCATGGCTTCCAGGCGGCTCAGCGAGCGGTCGGTACGCCATTCTTTGGCCAACTCGACAGCGGCGCGAACCAGATGGCCCTGGTGCTTTTCAAGCTGGCCTTCAAAGCGTTCGAACAGGGTGAATGCATCAGCGGTGGCACCGGCGAAACCGGCGATGACCTGGCCGTGGTATAGGCGACGGACTTTTTTCGCGTTGCCTTTCATCACGGTATTGCCAAGAGAAACCTGGCCGTCGCCAGCCATGACGACTTTGCCGTGGCGGCGTACTGAAACGATGGTGGTCAAGGGAGAGTCTCCACGCAGCGGGGCGAAAATGCCTGATGGAAATACATATGGGGGTTGTCGCGGATTTTTCAACAGCGGGGAGGGAATGGGGATGAACGGGGAGGCAGGATTTGGCGAAGATGCTGTGGGAGCGGGCTTGCTCGAAATGCAGACGACCCGAAGTGTCAGGCTGATCGCGGTGATGCCATCGCGAGCAAGCCCGCTCCCACAGGGTGTAGCGTAATCCCGTGGGAGCGGCTGCTGTCAGCGGCGCTGTTGCAACAACAGGTTGTTGAAACCGCCGCCCGCCAATTGCTTTTGGGCCACCGTCAACTGGTCGCGATTGCTGAACGGGCCAACCAGCACCCGGTACCAGGTTTCGTCTTTCACCGTGCCGGCTTCAACCGTAGCGGTCTGGCCCAGCAGGATGATTTGCGCGCGTACTTTTTCGGCATCGGCCTGTTTGCGGAACGAGCCCGCTTGCAGGAAGAACTTGGTAACCGGTGCCGCCTTGACGACAGGTGGCGCTGGAGGCGGAGTGATTCCGCTCAAGGCTGCCTGGGCGCGGGCGGTGTCGATTTTGGCTGCTTCAGCCGGTGTTACCGGTGCCAGCGGCGCGGTTTGTGGTGTAGGCAGGGTCTTCTCGGGCACGGCTTCTGGCGGCACGAGCACTTCAGACTCGGGCAGCAAGGTATAGAAGTCGTACTTGGGCTTGGCCGGCTGAGTCGGGCTCGGCGCGGTCTTGTTGGCTTCGGCCACTTTCGTGGCTTTCTGCTGCTCCTGCTTGACCCGTTTGACGTCATCACCCTGGCCGGGTTCGAGCTTCATCAGAAACACGATAAAGGCGCCCACGGTCAGGCCGATGGCCATCCATAGCCAGCCCGGGATCGGCTTTTTGGCGGGCGCCTGATACCGGCTGGCACCACGCTTGGGTACTGGTTTCTTCTTGGCGGCCAACTTACATGCGCTCCAGGGTTTCCAGACCCAGCAGTTCCAGGCCTTGCTTGAGGGTACGGCCTGCCAGTGCCGCCAGACGCAAGCGACTCTGTTTCTGTGCTTCGTCTTCGGCGCTCAGGATCGGGCAGTTCTCGTAAAAGCTGGAGAACAGGCCGGCCACTTCGTACAGGTAAGTACAGAGGGTATGAGGCGTGCCTTTTTCGGCCACGTTGTTCAGCACCTCGCCGAACTGCGCCAGCTTGGCAGCCAGTTCCTGTTCTTGCGGGGCTTCAAGCACGATCTGGCCCTGCACTTCTTCAAAGCCCTTGCCCAGTTTGCGGAACACGCCCGCAACGCGGGTGTAGGCGTACAGCAGGTAAGGTGCGGTATTGCCTTCAAAGTTCAGCATCAAGTCGAAGTTGAAGCTGTAGTCGCTGGTGCGGTGCTTGGACAGGTCGGCGTATTTCACCGCGCCAATGCCGACAACTTTGGCGATGGCACGCAGTTCGTCTTCAGGCAACTCCGGGTTTTTCTCTTTAACCAACGTGTAGGCACGTTCTTTGGCTTCGTTGAGCAGGTCAATGAGTTTAACCGTACCGCCATCACGGGTCTTGAATGGACGGCCATCGGCGCCGTTCATGGTGCCGAAGCCCATGTGTTCCATTTCCATCGGATGGGTGATGAAACCGGCCTTGCGCGCAACCGCAAACACCTGCTGGAAGTGCAGGGCCTGGCGCTGATCGACGAAGTACAGGGCGCGATCGGCTTTCAATACGCCGCTGCGATAGCGGATGGCTGCCAAGTCAGTGGTGGCGTATAGATAGCCGCCGTCAGCTTTGACGATGATGACGGGCAGCGGTTCGCCTTCGGCATTCTTGAACTCGTCGAGGAACACGCACTGGGCGCCGTTGCTCTCGACCAGCATGCCCTTGGCCTTGAGGTCGTTGACCACGTTGATCAGGTCGTCGTTGTAGGCGCTTTCGCCCATTACGTCAGCCATGGTCAGTTTAACGTTCAACTGCTCGTAGATTTTCTGGCAGTGCGACAGTGAGATGTCTTTGAACTTGGTCCACAGTGCCAGGCAGTCCGGGTCACCGGCTTGCAGCTTGACCACCAGGCTACGGGCACGGTCGGCGAACTCCGGGGACTCGTCAAAGCGTTTTTTCGCGGCGCGGTAGAAGTTTTCCAGATCGGACAGCTCGTCGCTGGTGATCGGGTTTTCTTCCAGATAGGCCATCAGCATGCCGAACTGGGTGCCCCAGTCGCCTACGTGGTTTTGGCGAATCACCTCGTCGCCGAGGAATTCCAGTACACGGGCCACGCCATCGCCAATGATGGTGGAGCGCAAGTGGCCCACATGCATTTCTTTGGCCAGGTTGGGCGCGGACATGTCGATCACGGTACGCATGGCCGGGGTGGCCTTGCGTACACCGATTTTCTCGTCAGCCAGGGCCGCGTCGAGGCGCGAAGCCAGGGCCTGGGTGTTCTGGAAGAAATTCAGGAAGCCAGGGCCGGCGATTTCGGTTTTGCTGATCTGCTCATCGGCGGGCAGTGCCGCGATGATTTTTTCAGCCAGATCACGGGGTTTCATACCCGCAGGCTTGGCCAGCATCATGGCGATGTTGCTGGCGAAGTCGCCGTGGGTTTTGTCACGGGCGTTTTCCACCTGAATCGCTGGCGTCAGGCCTTCAGGCAACACACCTTCTGTGACGAGTTGAGCTAGGGCTTGTTGAATAAGCTGGCGAATGGTGTCTTTCATGGTCTTCTCTTTCGACCGCAAGCGCGGTAGCGCTTCAGTGCGCAGGTGGAAAAACTGGGTATTATCCGTTGCAAGGTCGGCCTTGCCAACCTTAGCAGGCGGGTTATGGATCTGCGGTGTTCGGTTATTACGTCAAAACGGTGGGCGCGAGCTTGCTCGCGATGGCATCGCTGCGGTTTTCAAGTTGTACCGCGTCGTCTGCATCGCGAGCAAGCCCGCTCCCACGGGGTCATGAGGTGACTCAATAAAGGTCTACCGGGTCCACGTCCAGCGACCAGCGCACCTGACGACCGCTGGGCATTTGCTCAAGGACCAGCAGCCATTGGCTCAGTAAACGATGCAGCGGTGCACGGGCATTGGCCTGTAATAGTAGTTGAGCACGATAGCGTCCGGCCCTGCGCTCCATTGGCGCAGGCACGGGGCCGAGCAACTCGATACCCCCCAGGTTCAGCTCACCCAGCAGGCGTTCAGCCTCGCTGCAGGCTTCATCCAGAAAACCTTCGGCTTGTCCCGGTTTGTGGGCTTCTGCGCGCAGCAGCGCCAGATGGGCGAAAGGCGGCAGCCCTGCCGCCCGGCGTTCGCTCAGGGCCTGTTCGGCGAAGGCGAAGTAACCCTGCTCGGTCAGTTGGATCAGCAGCGGGTGGTCGGCCAGATGGGTCTGGATAATCACCTTGCCCGGCTCTTCAGCCCGGCCGGCCCGGCCCGCGACCTGAACGATCAGCTGGGCCATGCGCTCGCTGGCGCGGAAGTCGCCGGAGAACAGGCCGCCATCGGCATCCAGGATCGATACCAGCGTCACCCGGGGGAAGTGATGGCCTTTGGCGAGCATTTGTGTGCCGATCAGTATGCACGGCTGGCCCTTCTGGATCGTGGCAAACAGTTGGTTCATCGCGTCCTTGCGCGAGGTACTGTCTCGATCTACCCGCAGTACCGGGTAGTCGGGGAACAGAATCCCCAGCCGCTCTTCGGCGCGCTCAGTCCCGGCACCTACTGGCCGCAGGTCGACTTTGCCGCATTGCGGGCAGTTGCGCGGAACGCGCTCGACGTAGCCGCAGTGATGGCAGCGTAGCTCGCCAGAGCGCTGATGAACGGTCATGCGCGCATCGCAGCGCTGGCATTCAGACATCCAGCCACAGTCATGGCACAGCAATGTCGGCGCGAAGCCTCGACGGTTCAAAAACACCAGTACTTGCTGGCCTGCAGCGAGGGTTTGGCCGATGGCCTGTTGCATCGGCCCGGAAATGCCGCTGTCCAGGGGACGGCTTTTCACATCCAGGCGCAGAAAACGAGGCTGTTTGGCCCCGCCAGCACGTTCGTTCAGGCGCAGCAAGCCGTAACGGCCGGTGTAGGCGTTGTGCAGGCTTTCCAGTGATGGCGTTGCGGAGCCGAGTACGATGGGGATATTTTCCTGCCGGGCACGCACCAGTGCCAGGTCGCGGGCGTGGTAGCGCAAACCTTCCTGCTGTTTATAAGAGCCGTCGTGCTCTTCGTCGATAATGATCAGCCCCGGGTTTTTCATCGGGGTGAACAGCGCTGAACGCGTGCCAATAATAATGTCGGCTTCGCCATCACGGGCTGCCAGCCAGCTTTCCAGGCGCTCGCGGTCATTGACCGCAGAATGCACCAGCGCAATACGGGCATTGAAGCGTTGTTCGAAGCGGGCCAGGGTTTGCGGACCCAGGTTGATTTCCGGGATCAGCACCAGCGCCTGCTTGCCGGCCTGGAGGGTTTCACGGATCAATTGCAAATACACTTCGGTCTTGCCGCTGCCAGTGACCCCGGCCAGCAGGAAGGCATGGAAGTGGTCGAAACCTGCGCGAATCGCTTCGTAGGCAGCGCGTTGCTCGTCGTTGAGCGGCAACTCGGGCTGAGCCAGCCAATGTTCATGGCGCTCACTGGGTGCATGGCGGCGAATCTCGACAGTGACCAGCTCCTTGGCCAGCAGCAGGTCGAGGCTGTCCTTGCTCAGCATCAACTTGCTTAACAGTTGATGCGCCACGCCGTGGGGGTGCTGGGCGAGGGTGGCCAGTGCTTCACGCTGGCGTGGAGCGCGGGCAACACGGGGGTCGTCAAGCCGGGCGCCCGGGGCAATCTGCCAGAATCGTTCCTGGCGCGTTTCGGCCAGCTCACCCTGGCGCAGCAATACTGGCAACGCCCAGCTCAGGGTGTCGCCCAGGCTGTGCTGGTAGTACTGCGACGTCCACAGGCACAGCTTGAATAAAGAGGCGGGCAGCGGCGGCGTGGCGTCGAGCAGGGCGATGGCGGGCTTGAGCTTTTCGGCTGGTACTTCGCTGTGGTCGACCACCTCGACCAGTATGCCAATCATCTCCCGTCGTCCGAACGGTACCCGCAGGCGCATGCCGGGCTGTAATTGACTGCGCAGCACGCCAGCAGGCGCCCGGTAATCAAACAGGCGGCGCAAGGGGGAAGGCAGGGCAAGGCGCAAAATGGCGTCGGGCACGCGGGGCTCTCAAGTGATGAACGGCAAAGATGGCCCGGAGCCTAGCAGACAACGCCGCGCGGGACTAAAAGGCAGGTCAATGAACTGTGAAACTTGCAGGCGGATCATGCTTTGCCGCTTGCGTCAATGCAAAGGTCTGGTATTATCGGCGCCCTAATTTTACGTGCGGTATTCAACAATGGTGTTGAGTGGCGGCACGCTAGAGGAATACCCCATGAAAGCCGATATCCATCCAGCGTACGAAACAATCCTGGTAACTTGCAGCTGCGGCAACAAGTTCGAAACTCGTTCGAACCTGTGCAAGCCACTGGGCACCGACGTATGCAACGAGTGCCACCCGTTCTACACCGGTAAGCAGAAAACTCTGGACGTTGGCGGTCGTGTTGATCGCTTCAAAACTCGTTTCGGTGCTTTCGGCGCTACGAAAAAAGCCGCCGAGTAAGGCGCATGACCATGGGCAGGCTTTTGGGTCTGGCCAGGTTATTGAAAAAGGCGTCCCTTGCGGGCGCCTTTTTTGTGCCTGCGATTTGGCTGGCCAGTGTTTCGGCCGCGCCGCTGTGCCCGGCGCCAGGGGCTGTGGCCTACGCCACGGTGGAGCGGGTGACCGATGGCGACACCCTGCGTCTCAAGGATGGCCGCAGCGTGCGCATGATCGGCCTCAATGCCCCGGAGACGGGCAAAAAAGGCCGGCCCGCCGAGCCCTTTGCCGAGGCGGCGCGCAAGCGCCTGCAAACGCTGGTGGCGCAGAGCGATGGCCGTGTCGGGTTGCTGCCAGGTAAACAGGCCCGGGATCGTTATGGTCGCACCCTGGCCCATGTATTTGGTGCCGATGGCAGCAACCTTGAAGCCCGATTGCTGGCTGACGGCCTGGGATTTCAGGTGGCTATCGCGCCGAATGTAGCGCTGCTTGACTGTCAGCAAGCCGCCGAGCGCAGTGCGCGCAAGGCTCGTCTGGGCCTTTGGCGGCAGTCGCCGGTGCTGGCGCCGCAACAAATCCGTCGCTCGGGTTTCGCCCTGGTGAGTGGCACGGTCAGTCAGGTCCGGCGCAATCAGGGCGGGCTCTGGATCGACCTGCAAGGCGGCCTGGTGTTGAACATTGCGCTCAGGCAATTGCCCACTTTCGATCAAAAGCAACTGGCCAGGTTGCAAGGTGCGCAAGTCGAGGCCAGAGGTTGGGTTCTGGATCGTTCGCAGCGTGCAGGCGTGAAGGCCGGGCAGGCACGCTGGATGTTGCCTTTAACTCATCCGGGAATGCTTAAAGTCATTGCCCGCTAAAAATTGTAGACAATTTTAAATACAGATTGTGGACACTCCAGCCCTTATGGGGCGCGGCTCTTGGGCCAAAGTCGTAAGGTAAAGGCCTTGACACTGCTGACTGGTCAGTCTTGTCGGGACTTTGCGACACGCGTATGCTCGGCGATTCGTCTGTCCAACAGCAAAAAAAGCGGAATGCCCACATGTCTGATTTGAAAACTGCCGCTCTCGAATACCATGCCCAGCCACGTCCAGGCAAACTGAGTGTCGAGCTTACCAAACCTACCGCTACTGCCCGCGATCTAGCGCTGGCATACAGCCCGGGTGTAGCCGAACCAGTGCGCGAAATCGCCCGCGACCCTGAACTGGCCTACAAGTACACCGGCAAGGGCAACCTGGTAGCCGTGATCTCTGATGGCACCGCTATCCTGGGCCTGGGTAATCTCGGCCCATTGGCCTCCAAACCTGTTATGGAAGGCAAAGGCGTGTTGTTCAAGCGCTTTGCCGGTATCGATGTTTTCGACATCGAAGTTGATTCCGAGAGCCCACAGGCTTTCATCGACACCGTAAAACGCATCTCCATCACCTTCGGCGGCATCAACCTCGAAGACATCAAGGCACCTGAGTGCTTTGAGATCGAACGTGCTCTGATCGAGCAGTGCGATATCCCTGTATTCCATGATGACCAGCACGGCACCGCTATCGTGACCGCGGCCGGCATGATCAACGCCCTGGAAATCGCTGGCAAAACCCTGGCGCAAGCCAAGATCGTTTGCCTGGGCGCCGGTGCTGCTGCCATCTCCTGCATGAAATTGCTGGTGAGCATGGGCGCAACCATCGAAAACATCTACATGATCGACCGTACCGGTGTGATCCACTCCGGCCGTGACGACCTGAACCAGTACAAGTCGGCATTCGCCCATGCTACCGAGAAGCGCACCCTGGCTGATGCCATGGACGGCGCAGACGTGTTCGTTGGCCTGTCGGGTCCGAACCTGCTGAGCGCTGAAGACTTGCTGCGCATGGCGCCTAACCCGATCGTGTTCGCGTGCTCGAACCCGGATCCGGAAATCTCCCCGGAGCTGGCTCACGCCACCCGTAACGACGTGATCATGGCCACTGGCCGTTCGGACTACCCGAACCAGGTCAATAACGTGCTGGGCTTCCCTTTCATCTTCCGTGGTGCCCTGGACGTTCGCGCCAAGCGCATCAACGAAGAAATGAAAATCGCTGCAGCCAACGCATTGCGTGAACTGGCCAAACTGCCAGTGCCACAAGAAGTGTGTGACGCTTACGGCGGTATCAAGCTGGAATTCGGTCGTGAATACATCATCCCGAAACCAATGGATGCACGCCTGATCACTCTGATCTCCGATGCAGTGGCCAAGGCTGCCATCGAGACCGGTGTTGCAACCCTGCCATACCCGAAAAACTACCCGCTCAAAAGCGTGGATGACGTCTTCAACGGCTAAGGCTGTGTAGCGTCATAAAAAAGCCCCGGCGCTGTAAAGCGTCGGGGCTTTTTTGTTTTTTGCGAAACGGGCACGAAAGGATCTACAAAATAAGCCTAACCCTTCTACAAAATAGGAATTGTCTTACATTAATTTTTTCGAGCCTCCGTTAATTTCATTCCTTTGTTCCGAGGGGAGCCTGTTCTGAATTCTGAAGAATTCTGAAGTGTGCCCTCTGTTTTATAGGACGTTTTATAGGAATCACGGATGTTCACTCGCCTTCGTCAAAGCCGTTACAGTCAGACCCGCTTTCAACTGATTGACGACCAGGGGGTGAGTACCGCCTATGCAGGGCTGGCCTTTGAGCTGGTTGATCAGCGAGGTAGACGGCACGGCGGTCGTCTGGATGCCTCGGGGGTTGGCAGGGTGCGCAAGGGCGTTGAAGGGCCATTTGCGCTTATGTTCAGGCAGTTGCATGACGCCAGCAATGGCCTGTATTCGCGGTTGATGGGTCGAACGCATTACCCTCTCAAGATTACCGAGCTTCAGGTCAGGGCGGAGCGCACCCGCTTCCTCGACAGGAGCGGTGCGCGCCCGCAGAGCAAGCCGCCATGCATTGATCCCGACAGTGACTATTACCAGATTGAAGTGCGGCATCTGGTCGAGCATGTTTCTCATTTGCCGCCTGAGGCCGGGAGCCTGTTCCCGGTCGAGCGTGGCCCGCTCGGTGTGCATATTGCAGAGGGGCGTCATACGGTGCTGCAGGTGCGTCCCTTGCGGGCCTTGTGCCCGCTGCTGTCCACGGACCCGCAGTTTTGTGCGCTCAATCTCTATCAATTGGCGTTGATGGCCACCCTGGGCAACTGCTCATTTGCTGGGCCGGCCCGCATGTCGCGTGTGCAAGATCCCTTTGGGGAGGCAAGCATGATGGGCTGGCGGGCCAGCCCGGAACAGGCAAAGTCCTATTACCCTTTATATGAAGATGTGCCGTATTCGGCGCGTTTGGAAATTGTGCCTTTCGACCCCGTGCTGTACCCGGCCAATGACCCGCTTTGCGGAATGGCTCAGGAAACTCCGTCTTCAGTGCATTATCGCGGAGATATCCGTTTTGGGGCTCAAGGCGCAGGTGCACAAGTTTTTGTGAGCCATAACGATAAAGTTGTCTTGGTTGCCGTTCATAGCACCTGTACCTGGTCTGATTTGTCACAGGATGCAGAGGCCCCTCAAGTACCCTTTGAAGAGGGTGAGGGCCAGGTACATGGCGGTTTTTACGACGCCGCCAGGCAGGCTTACGAGCTTGTTGACAGGTACATGGACAAGTTCCACTGGGGGCAAGCCGTACTGATTTGCGGACACAGCCAGGGCGGGGCTATCGGTTTGATCCTTGCCCAAATGTTGATCCAGCTGAGGGCCTGTGAGGTGCAGCTCTACACGTACGGAGCCCCTCGCGCAGCGGACGCAACCTTTGTTCGCGCGGCACAGGGGCTGGTGCATCAGCGCATGGTTAACCATAACGATCCTGTCCCCGGGGTGCCCGGCAGCTGGATGAACCGCCCATTGTCGGCCTGTTGTGCAGGCACGGTACTCAGTTTCGTGAACGTACCCGCAGGTTTTGGCGTGTTTGTGGCGGGCCTGAGCCGTTTGCTCGCAGAGCCTTATCAGCATCACGGAACCTTGCGCCACTTTATGCCGCTGGAGTTTGCTCAGGAGATGAGGTCGCATGTCCTGTGGGATCCGCTTAGCAAGACGATCACCCAGCATGCCGTCAGCCATGCGGTACTTGAGCAAAACAGTGCAGCACCCGAATCAGAGGGTGGGCTCAAGCCACGGGTCGATGCAGGCCAGCCGTTTATGATCGACAGTTATATTCCCAGTTGCTGGGCGGTTTTGCGCCGCAGCCAGCAAGCGCTGCAGGCCCGGTGTTCACTGGTGACCGAGCGTGAGGTGTTGTTCGTGGATCAGGCGCTTGAACACGTCGCGCAGCAACTGCGGGTTAAGTACCGTGAGGTAATGACCTGTGCGGGCGGTACGTTTGAAGAGCAGGTAGAAGCCATGAACCTGCTCATGCGCGAAATGAGCAATGTCCATAAAACCCGCAAGCGCTTGTACCTGCTGAGGTTTCGGGTGCCGACCCGGGCAGATGTGTATGGGCAGTATGCGCAACAGCCCGGTGTGCTGGCTGAAAGTCTGGAGCGCTGGGAGTCTCACAGCGAGAGCACGCGTATCGATCAACTGGCGATGGCGCCGATCGATGAGCTGTTTGCAGGGGGTGTGCCTGTGGATCACCTGCTTGCTTGAGCCTGCCAGGCTGCACGTTGCAAGCGCTCGGGCGCTCTGCAACGTGCAGCCCTGTTGATCAGAACAGGTCTATTGGGGCGCCGTCATCTGCCGGCAGCGGGCTGCCCGGTGCTACGTTGTTGCCCAGTTCGCTGTTGGTGGGCGGTGTGTCTTCGCTCTTGAACAGTTCAAAGTAGGCGCCAGGCGTGCCTGGAGACGCGATACGGCCGCTGGACGGATCAATCCGCAAGCTGAGGATGCCTTCGGGTTCTGGCTGCGTATGCGCAGGCTTGTCTTTGAGCGCGCCCCCCATGTACGTCATCCAGATCGGCAGCGCGACGGTGCCGCCGTATTCGCGACGGCCCAGGCTTTCGGGCTGGTCGAAACCGGTCCAAACAGTGGTCACATAGTCGGCGTTGTATCCTGAGAACCACGCATCCTTGGATTCGTTGGTCGTACCGGTTTTACCTGCCAGATCGGTGCGGCCCAGCGCCAGGGCGCGGCGGCCGGTGCCGAGCTTGATCACGTCCTGCAGCATGCTGGTGAGGATGTACGTGGTGCGCCCGTCGACAATCCGCTCGGCTACTGCTTGCGTCTCGACAGTGGGCAGGCCCGGTGCGGCATTGATGGTGTCAACGGTCAGCGCTGCGGCTTCAGGCGGCACATCCTTGCTGTCGGCTTTAGGCACGCTTGGCGGGTTGGCCACGAACAGGGTCTCGCCATTGCGGCTTTCGATTTTGTCGATCAGATACGGCGTGATCTTGTAGCCGCCGTTGGCGAATGTACTCCAGCCGGTGGCAATCTCCATTGGCGTCAGGGTGGCAGTACCCAGGGCCAGCGACAGGTTGCGCGGCAAGTCCTGTTTGTTGAAACCGAACTTGCTGATGTAGTCGACGGTGCGGTCGACACCCAGGCTTTGCAGCAAGCGGATGGAGACCAGGTTGCGCGACTTGTACAGTGCTTCACGCACGCGGATCGGGCCGAGGAAGGTGTTGGTGTCGTTCTTCGGGCGCCAGACCTTGTCCAGATATTCATCGACAAACACGATGGGTGCGTCGTTGACCAGGGTGGCGGCGGTGTAGCCATTATCCAGTGCGGCGCTGTAGATGAACGGTTTGAAACTGGAGCCCGGTTGGCGCTTGGCCTGCATCGCCCGGTTGTAGTTGCTTTGCTCAAAGGCGAAACCGCCCACCAGCGCGCGAATGGCGCCGTTGTCCGGATCCAGGGATACCAGTGCGCCTTGCACGGTGGGCACCTGGCTGAATTTGTAGCTGCCGTCGGTCTGCGGTTGTACGCGAATCAGATCACCGACCTGGGCGACATCCGAAGGCTGTTTGGGCATCGGCCCCATGCTGTTGGTGTTGAGGAACTTGCGTGCCCATTTCATGGTGTTCCAGGCGACGTGCGCCTCACCGGTGCGAGTCAGTACTTGAATGCCGTCCTTGTCGACCTGGGTCACGATGGCCGGTTCAAGACCGCTGATCGGGCGCTGCTTGGCCAGTTCCTGAGTCCATACGGCCAGGGTCTTGCCCGGCAGGCGTGACTCGGGGCCACGGTAGCCGTGACGCTGGTCGTAGGCAATCAGGCCTTCATGAACGGCGGTGTTGGCCAGTTCCTGAAGGTCACTCGGCACCGTGGTAGTCACACGGAAGCCTTCGGTGTACGCCTCGCTGCCATAACGGCCGACCATTTCGGCACGGGCCATTTCGGCGATGTAGGGGGCGCTCACTTCCGGCGTTGGCACGTGATAGCTGGCGTTGACCGGCTCGGCGATCGCCGCTTGATAGCTGGCCTGATCGATTTTACCCAGCTTGTACATACGCCCCAGGATCCAGTCGCGGCGCTCTTTGCTGCGCACCGGGTTGGCCAGCGGGTTAAACCGTGAAGGGGCTTTGGGCAGGCCGGCGATCATCGCCATCTGCGCCAGGCTCAGGTCGCGGATCGATTTGCCGTAGTAAACCTGAGCTGCGGATTCGATACCGTAAGCGCGGTTGCCCAGGTAAATCTTGTTCACGTACAACTCAAGGATCTCGTCCTTGGTCAGCTCGCGTTCAATTTCGAGAGCCAGCAGGATTTCGTTGGTCTTGCGCGAAAAGCTTCGCTCGCTGGAGAGGAAATAGTTCTTCGCCACCTGCATGGTGATGGTGCTGCCACCTGATTGTATGTGTCCGCTTTTTACCAACTGGGTAGCGGCACGCATCAGGCTGCTGGGGTCGACCCCGTAATGATTGGCGAAATTGTCATCTTCTGCAGAAAGCAGGGCATTGATGAAATTGGGCGGAATGTCGGCGAACTTGATCGGTGAGCGGCGCATTTCGCCAAACTCTGCGATCAACTTTCCGTCGCTGGTGTAGACCCGCAAAGGAATCTGCAACTGGATGCTTCTCAACGACTCTACAGACGGCAAGCCAGGACTAAGATAGAGAAACGCGCCGCTCAACACGAGCAACAGCCCGCAGAACACGGCAACGAAAGACCACCCGAAAAACTTCAGCAGACGAATCAAGGCTTTTGGATTTCCAGATCAAGAAATGGGTTTGCACGTCAGGGTAGTGCGCAGTTGCGCCGGGTCGACGATACGGAAAAAACGCCCGGCATTATAAGCATTTTTCGCTCATGAACGTCATGAGCCGCATGTCAGAACAGGTTTTGAACGGATCTCATTTTTTACCCTCCGTAAGTTACGGATTGCATTAGGGAAAACAAAGGTGCCCGGATTATTTCCTCAAACACGTCAGCGCTGTGTCGGCGTACAAATCGGCCAGCAGTCGATCAAGCTCGTCGAGCTGAGCCGTTCACAGGGCCGGTTCAAGCTACAGTCCTATGCCATGGAACCCCTGCCAGCCGGGCTTGTGAATGATCAGACCGGCGCAGAGGCCAAAAGTGTCGTCCCAGTGCTTCTCAGGGCGCTGGAAAAGGCCCAGGTAATCGCCAGGGACGCCATTATCGCGATGCCCGATGGTCAGGTTATCTGCAAAAGCCTGGAGGTGGAGGCAGGCTTGAGCGAAGTCGAGCTTGAGTTTCATGTGCGGTTTGAGGCTGAGCAGTACATACCTTATGCACTGGATGACATGGCACTGGATTTTGAGCTCCAGGATCACCCGTCGAACCATACCGGGCCGGCCCGCGTGCTGATGGTGGCGTGCCGCCAGGAAGCGCTGGAGTGGCATTGTTCGGTCTTGACCGGTGCGGGATTGGTCCCGCGGGTGGTTGCCGTGCAGGCTCATGCCCTGGTGCGGGGCGTTGAGGCAATGACTGCAGGCCAGGCACTGAACGGGGCCGTGGCAGTGGTCGATTTTGCACCCCATACAATCCTGCTGAGCATCGTGCAGCAGGGTCAGGTCATTTACGTCCGGGAGCTGCTTTGCGGGCAGGCCACTGCAGGGGCGCAAGCATTCAAAACCACGATTGTCGAAGAGCTGGAGCGAGAGCTTGGGCTGTTTGCCGACTCCGGAGTTGATGGGCGGATCGGCCTGATCGTATTGGCCGGTGAGGCTGCCATGGATCCGCTGCTGGCTCAGCGGGTTGAATCCCGTCTTGGCACACCGACACGCATCGCCAACCCGTTTGCGCTGATGGACCTCGATCCCTCACTCACCCCTGAAGCCTTGCTTTGCGATGCCCCTGTGTTGTTGACTGCCTGCGGTCTGGCCTTGAGGGGGTTTGATTAATGGCGAGAATCAATTTGTTGCCCTGGCGCGCGTTGTTGCGTGAAAAGCGGCGCAAACGTTTTTTGATGGTGCTGGTGGCCCTGTCTTTGCTGGCGGTGGCCGGCCTGTTTGCTGCTGACCACTTTATCGACACCTTGGTAGAGGAGCAGATGGAGCGCAATGACCTGATCCGCAGTACCACGTTCCAGCTGGATGGGCGTGCGGAGCAGATCGACCAGTTGAAAGTGCGCCGGGAGCAATTGCTTGAACGCATGCAAACCATAGGCATGTTGCAGAGCAGCCGCTCGAGCAGCGGGATCATTTTGGAACAATTGGCGCGCAGCTTGCCGGAAGGTGTGCATTTCACCGACGTGAAAATGACCGAGGGCACCATTGTCATCACGGGGATTGCCCAGTCCAACAACCTTGTCGCCCAGCTGATGCGAAATCTCGATGCTTCGCACTGGCTGGATACGCCGCAACTCAATGACGTCAAGGCAGACCCTGCCCAGGCTGGCGGGCAGGAGCGCCTGTTTCAGATGACGGTGCGTGAGGCCCGACATACCCCTTCCGGGGGGGCATTGTGATACCTGCGCACTGGCTCGTTAGCCTGCGCAATTTCGACCTGCGCGAACTGGCCCCGGGTAACATGGGCGCCTGGTCGCCAGCCCGCAAAACAACCGTGGCTCTGGTGTGGCTGGGCCTGGTGCTGGTGTCGGGTCATGCGCTGCTGCTTCAACTGCCTTCTTCCCGGCTGCAACAGTTGCACGAGACTCAAACCACGCTGAAGGCGGAGTTTGAATCCAGGGTCGCACAGGTTGCCAATCTGGATGCTTATGTGATGCAAGTTCACAGGCTGGAAGCCGGGTTCAGTGCGTTGCTCAAACAACTCCCCGCTCAGGCACAAGTGCCCGAATTGCTGGATGAGATTTCGCGGTTGGGTCTGAGCAATGGTCTGCTGGTCGAGCACATTCAGTGGCTCCCTGAAGTCCTGCAAACGTTCTATGCCGAACTGCCACTACAGATGACCCTCGTCGGGGGCTATCACGAACTTGGCCTCTTCGTCAGCGCCATGGCCAGCCTGCCGCGCATTGTCACCTTGCATGACCTCAGCCTTGCGCCGAGCAACGGTACCGGTGATGGTCAACTGCGCATGACGCTGCTGGCAAAGGCCTACCGAACCACGATCAAGGACTGATCCCATGGGTGTTTGTTTGCGAGTGTTTGGCGCCGGATTGCTGGCAAGCCTGGCAGGGTGTGACAGCCCGCAGACTACCGCAGACCTGCACAGTTATTTACAGGCTACGCAGGGGCATGCGAGCAACGCCATTGAGCCGCTTCCCGTGATCAGTGTCGGGCCTGTGTTTGCCTATGGATCGATGGGTTTGCGCAATCCTTTTCAGGCTATAGGGGGGGGAGGGGACGGCAGTTGGCAGGTCAGCCTTGCCGGCGATGAACTTGACGCGGACCGGCCCCGGCAGTTTCTGGAAGGCTTTGATCTGGAGCAGTTCGAGATGGTTGGCATGCTGTCCAGTGAATCGCAGGCAAATGCCTTGCTGCGGGCCAATGGTGTTATTCATCGCTTGAAAGTGGGGGATTACCTGGGGCGCAACAATGGCCAGATTGCTTCGATCCAGGCGCACCAGATTGAAGTATTTGAACTGATTTCCGATGGTCGGGGCGGTTGGTTGGAAAGGTCCCTGACGATTCCTTTAAATCAACAGTCTTAACGGATAAACACCATGAAAAGGATTTCACCGGTCTGCGTACTGGCGCTATGGAGTGCGCTGAATTCGCAGTCAATGCTGGCGGCTGGGCAGGCCGCACCATCATCCGTCAAGCGCTCGCAGTATGTGGGCGAGCCCATGTCCCTGAGCGTGCAGAATCTTGATGTACGCACGGTACTGCAATCGCTGGCGGACTTTACCGGGTTCAACCTGATGGTCAGCGACACCGTAAAGGGCAGCATAACCCTCAGTTTGCAGGATGTGCCTTGGGATCAGGCGCTGGAGCTGGTGCTTGAGAGCAAGGGGTTGGGCAAGCGTCTTGAAGGTAATGTGTTGTTGATCGCGCCCCTGGAAGAGATCGCAGCCCGCGAGCGCCCTGAGCCTGCGCCTTTGCGTCGGGAGTTGGTGCAAGTCAATTACGCCAGGGCGGCAGATATCGTCATGCTGTTCCAGTCAGTGACCGGCGGGCAGCCCGGCATCGAGGGGCAGGGCACGATCACGGTGGATGAACGCACCAATACCATCATTGCTTATGAATCGAGTGAACGGCTGGAGGAGCTGCGGCGCATCGTGGCTCAACTGGACGTGCCAGTGCGTCAGGTGATGATCGAAGCCTGGATTGTCGAGGCAGGCGTGGACTTCGAAAAAAGCCTGGGTGTGCGTTGGGGGGGAGCGCTAAACAATGGTGGCCTCTGGAAAGCCGGTGGTATTACCCAGCCTGCGGCGTCCGGGGCTGCCCCGGGCAACGTTAGTGCGCCCTTTGTTGATTTGGGTGTTTCGCGAAATACCTCGGGCTTGGGCATCGCCTTCATCACCAACAATGTGTTGCTGGACCTGGAACTGACGGCCATGGAAAAAACCGGTAATGGGGAAATTATCTCGCAACCCAAAGTGGTTACTGCGGATAAGGAAACCGCCAAAATTCTTAAAGGCACCCAAATTCCTTACCAGCAGGCCAGCAAAACCGGGGCTACATCGGTTTCGTTCAAGGAAGCCTCATTGTCACTGGAGGTGACGCCGCAAATCACTCCGGACAACAGCGTCATCATGGCCGTCGTAGTGACCAAGGATGAGCCCGATTACATGAGCAGGCTGCAGGATGTACCGCCCATCAAGAAGAACGAGGTCAGGGCCAAGGTGCTGGTCAAGGACGGTGAAACCATCGTGATTGGGGGAGTGTTCTCAAAAACTCAAAGCAAAGTGGTAGATAAAGTGCCATTTTTAGGCGATCTGCCGTATGTTGGCCGACTTTTCCGTAGAGACGTTGTCCTGGAAAAAAAATCCGAACTGCTGGTGTTCCTGACTCCGCGTATCATGAACAACCAGGCGATTGCTGTGAGTCATTGATTCTGTGCGAAATTTGATTCTTGTTGGGCCAATGGGGGCTGGAAAAAGCACCATCGGACGTTTGCTGGCCAAAGAGCTGCACCTGCCGTTCAAAGATTCCGATAAGGAAATTGAAGTGCGCACGGGTGCCAATATCCCGTGGATCTTCGATAAAGAAGGCGAGCCGGGCTTTCGCGATCGTGAAACAGCCATGATTGTCGAGCTGTGCCATGAAAATGGCATTGTGCTGGCCACCGGTGGTGGCGCGGTCATGCGCCCGGAAAACCGGCAAGCGCTGCGCAATGGTGGGCGCGTGGTGTATTTGCACGCCTCCATCGAGCAGCAGGTGGCGCGCACCTCCCGTGATCGCAACCGGCCCTTGCTGCGCAATGCCAACCCGGAAAAAATCCTGCGCGACCTGCTGGCTGTGCGCGACCCGCTTTATCGTGAAATTGCTGACCTGGTGGTTGAAACCGATGAGCGGCCGCCGCGCATGGTGGTGCTCGATATCCTCGAGCGCCTGGCCCAGCTTCCTCCCCGGTAGTCGCTGCACAGACCATTAAAGTGCGATACGAAATGCGCTATTCTCGGCGCCGAGCATGCCTTTTTACGGCATGCCATCACTTGATAATTGCGAAGCAGGGCGCTGGCGCCGTGCTTCAACGCGGGGTTTCATGCAGACAGTGAAGGTTGATCTAGGCGAGCGTAGCTACCCGATTCATATTGGCGAAGGTTTGTTGGATCAGCCGCAGTTGCTGGCTCCGCATATCGCCGGGCGCCAGGTGGCGATTGTGACCAATACAACGGTCGCGCCACTCTATCTTGAGCGCTTGACGCGTAGCCTCGCGCAGTTCTCGGTGTTGCCGATCATCCTGCCCGATGGCGAGTCGTTCAAGAATTGGGAAACCCTGCAGCTGATTTTCGATGGCCTGCTCACAGCACGTCATGATCGACGCACCACGGTGATAGCGTTGGGTGGCGGTGTTGTCGGTGACATGGCCGGTTTTGCTGCTGCTTGTTACCAGCGCGGAGTCGATTTTATCCAGGTGCCGACCACTTTGTTGTCCCAGGTCGATTCGTCCGTGGGCGGCAAAACCGGGATCAACCACCCCTTGGGCAAGAACATGATCGGTGCCTTCTATCAGCCCAACCTTGTGCTGATCGACACCCAGACCCTCAACACCCTGCCTGCCCGCGAATTGTCCGCAGGGCTGGCTGAAGTCATCAAATATGGCCTGATATGCGATGAGCCGTTCCTGACCTGGCTTGAAGACAACATGGATGCGCTGCGATCCCTGGACCAGGCGGCCCTGACTGCCGCGATCCAGCGTTCGTGCGCGGCCAAGGCTGAAGTGGTCGGCGCCGATGAGCGCGAAGCGGGTGTGCGTGCAACGCTCAACCTGGGGCATACCTTTGGCCATGCCATCGAAACCCATATGGGCTACGGCGTGTGGCTGCATGGCGAGGCCGTCGCTGCGGGCACCGTGATGGCACTGGAAATGTCTGCCCGCCTGGGCTGGATCACCGATGCCGAGCGTGATCGAGGTATCCGGATCTTTCAGCGTGCCGGTTTGCCAGTGGTGCCGCCCGTCGAAATGACCCCGGCCGACTTTATGCAACACATGGCAGTTGATAAAAAAGTGATCGACGGTCGTATGCGTCTGGTGCTGTTGCGCCGCATGGGCGAAGCCACAGTGACTGACGATTATCCACAAGAGGTTCTACAAGCCACGCTGGGTGCGGATTACCGCGCGCTGGCTCAGCTTAAAGGTTAATAAGATCCCGATGACTAGTTTGCATGCCGACGAGGCGTTCCTCGGTCACTTCCAGCTCACCCACGACCCCTTTGCACCGCGGGTTCCGGGCTTCAAGTTTTTCCCGGCCCAGCGCAAGCCGGTTCTGGGGCAGTTGCATCACCTTGCCCGCTACAGCCAGTTGCTGCTGGTGGTCACCGGGCCTGAGGGCAGCGGCAAAACCTTGCTGCGCCAGGCGTTGGTGGCGAGTACCAACAAGCAGTCGGTGCAAAGTGTCGTGGTCTCGGCGCGTGGGGCCGGCAATGCCGCCGGTATCCTGCAGCAAGTGGCGCAAACCCTGAATGTGGCGCGCCCTGACGTGGGCTCCATTCTGGCGCAAGTGGTGCAACTGGCGCTTACGGGGCAAGAGGTCTACCTGCTGGTCGATGATGCCGAACAGCTCGATGAGTCTGCGCTGCAAGCCTTGCTGGCGCTGGCTGCGGGTACGCCAGAGGGGCGTCCGCACGTGTTCTTGTTCGGTGAGCCGTCGATGATTGCCGGTCTTGAGGAGCTGAGCGCTGATGAAGAACGCTTCCATGTGGTCGACCTGCAGCCCTATGACCTCGAAGAAACCCGCGAATATCTGGCCCAGCGCCTTGAAGGTGCCGGGCGCGGGATCGAACTCTTTAGCGCTCAGCAGATCTCAGATATACACGAGAGCTCTGAAGGCTGGCCCGGGATTATCAACCAGGTCGCCCGTGATGCAATGATCGAAGCCATGATTGCCAGCCGCTCAGCGGTCAAGCGTCCAAGTATGGGGTTCAAGATGCCGAAGAAACACGTATTGGCCATTGGTGCAGTAGTGGTAGTGGCTGTCGCTGCTGCCGTTTTGATTCCGGGCCGTGGCAAGGCGCCTGTTGCGCCGGATGCCGAACAGACACAGCTGGGGCAGGCCACACCCAATGGCGGGGCCAAGCCTTCGGTGGATTTCGCCGGTTCTTCGCAGCCGATGCCGTTGCCGTTGGTGGGGCAGTCTCAGCCGGTGATGCGTGGTCCGCTGGCTGAAGCGGCCGGTGGGATCTCCGAGGGCGACGATGGCGGTGTGCCTGCGGTCGACGGCGGCGTTGCTTCGCCACCGACCGTCACCACCACCGCGCCACCGGTTGGCGTGCCAGCGGGCCCTGCGCCCGTAGCCACGCCACGCCCGGCACCAGCACCGGCACCGGCACCTACCGTGGCCACGGCCAAGCCTGCGCCAGTGGCCAAGCCTGCCCCGGCCCCGGCAGCCAAACCAGTGGTCAAACCGGCCGAGAAGCCGGTTAGCCTGGCCAAGGCCGCACCAGGCGGTAGCTGGTACGCCAGCCAGCCTGCCAATAACTATGTGGTGCAGATCGTCGGCACCAGCTCTGAAGCGTCTGCGCAAAATGTCGCCAAAGAACTGGGCGGTGATGCTCGTTACTTCAAGAAAACCTTGAATGGCAAGCCGCTGTACGTCGTCACCTATGGCAACTTCCCAAGCCATGCTGCAGCAACTGCAGCAATCAAGAACTTGCCAGCGAAGACGCAGGCTGGTAAACCTTGGCCTCGCACTGTCGCCAGCGTCCAAAAAGAGCTGGCTGCAGCTCGCTGATGATCCGGCGACCTTACCCAGGTCGCCGTTCTAGTCCATCAAAACTCCTGCTTGTGCATGCGGCCTTAACAGCCGTGTGCCTTGTGGTGTCTGCGCCGTGTAGCAGTCAACATCAAAAATGTTTTGACTAGCACGAGCAATCGCTTTAAACCTTTCATAAATGCGACATAAATTTACGGTATAACGCCGCTTAATTTGTGGGTCTTTGTGACGGTGTGTAGAATGACCACCCTTTTGCCCCTGCCAAGCTGGCGTACGTTCAGCGCGGGAAGCAAGTGGTTGAATTAAAAGAAATTTGCCCCTTTTTGGGGCAGCCTGGTGAGAAAGTGTCTATGAAAGCAGGTCTGTACCACCCCGATGAATTCAAGGATAACTGTGGTTTCGGCCTGATTGCCCATATGCAGGGCGAACCCAGTCATACCCTTCTGCAAACCGCCATTGAAGCCCTGACCTGCATGACCCACCGCGGTGGGATCAACGCAGACGGCAAGACCGGTGACGGTTGTGGCCTGCTGATTCAAAAGCCTGACCTGTTCCTGCGTGCAACCGCCAAGGAGCAGTTCGGTACCGATTTGCCCAAGCAATACGCGGTCGGCATGGTGTTTTTCAACCAGGATCCGATCAAGGCCGAGGCGGCCCGCGACAACATGAATCGCGAGATCCTTGCCGCTGGTCTGCAGCTGGTGGGCTGGCGCAAAGTGCCCATCGATACCAGCGTTCTGGGTCGTCTGGCGCTGGAGCGTCTGCCGCAGATCGAGCAAGTGTTTATTGGTGGGGACGGCCTGAGCGATCAGGACATGGCCATCAAACTGTTCAGTGCCCGTCGCCGTTCCTCGGTGTCCAACGCGGCAGACAGCGATCACTACATCTGCAGTTTTTCCCACAAGACCATCATTTATAAAGGCCTGATGATGCCGGCGGACCTCACCGCCTTCTATCCGGACCTGAGCGATGAGCGCCTGCAAACCGCAATCTGCGTGTTCCATCAGCGCTTCTCCACCAATACCCTGCCGAAATGGCCGCTGGCTCAGCCATTCCGCTTTCTCGCCCACAACGGCGAAATCAACACCATCACCGGTAACCGCAACTGGGCCCAGGCCCGTCGCACCAAGTTTGCCAACGATCTGATCGGTGACCTCGACGAACTCGGCCCGCTGGTCAACCGCGTGGGTTCGGACTCCTCCAGCATGGACAATATGCTGGAGCTGATGGTCACCGGCGGCATCGACCTGTTCCGTGGCGTACGCATGCTGATTCCACCGGCGTGGCAGAACGTTGAAACCATGGACCCCGACCTGCGGGCGTTCTATGAGTACAACTCCATGCACATGGAACCGTGGGACGGCCCCGCCGGCGTGGTAATGACCGACGGTCGCTACGCGGTCTGCCTGCTCGATCGTAACGGCCTGCGCCCTGCGCGCTGGGTGACCACCACCAACGGCTATATCACCATTGCCTCGGAAATCGGCGTATGGGACTACAAGCCTGAGGACGTGATCGCCAAAGGCCGTGTCGGCCCTGGCCAGATCCTGGCCGTGGACACCGAAACCGGTCAGGTGCTGGACACTGACTCGATCGACAACCGCCTCAAGTCGCGCCACCCGTACAAGCAATGGCTGCGCAAGAATGCCCTGCGCATTCAGGCGACCATGGAAGACAACGACCACGGTTCGGCGTTTTACGACGTCGATCAGCTCAAGCAATACATGAAGATGTATCAGGTCACGTTCGAAGAGCGCGACCAGGTGCTGCGTCCGTTGGGCGAGCAAGGCTACGAAGCCGTAGGTTCGATGGGGGACGACACGCCAATGGCCGTGCTGTCCCAGCGTGTGCGAACACCTTACGATTACTTCCGCCAGCAGTTTGCGCAGGTCACCAACCCGCCGATCGACCCGCTGCGTGAAGCCATCGTCATGTCGCTGGAAATCTGCCTCGGTGCCGAGCGCAACATCTTCCAGGAATCCCCTGAGCACGCTTCCCGTGTGATTCTCAGTTCGCCCGTGATCTCGCCTGCAAAATGGCGCTCGCTGATGAACCTCGACCTGCCGGGCTTTGAGCGTCAGATCATTGACCTTAACTACGACGAAAGCGTCGGTCTTGAAGCGGCTGTGCGCAATATCGCCGATCAGGCCGAAGAAGCAGCGCGCGCCGGTCGCACCCAGATCGTTCTGAGCGACCGTCATATCGCACCGGGCAAGTTGCCGGTTCACGCCTCTTTGGCTGTGGGCGCCGTGCATCACCGCCTGACCGAAAAAGGCCTGCGTTGCGACAGCAACATTCTGGTTGAAACCGCTACTGCCCGTGACCCGCATCACTTTGCGGTGCTGATCGGCTTCGGTGCCTCGGCGGTCTATCCGTTCCTGGCCTACGAAGTGCTGGGCGACCTGATCCGCACCGGTGAAGTACTGGGCGACCTCTATGAGGTGTTCAAGAACTACCGCAAAGGCATCACCAAAGGTCTGCTCAAGATCCTCTCGAAAATGGGCATATCGACCATCGCTTCGTACCGTGGTGCGCAGCTGTTCGAAGCCATCGGCCTGTCCGAAGAAATTTGCGAACTGAGCTTCCGTGGCGTGCCAAGCCGCATCAAGGGCGCACGTTTCGTCGACCTTGAAGCCGAGCAAAAGCTGCTGGCAGCCGAGGCCTGGAGTGCGCGCAAGCCCATCCAGCAAGGCGGCCTGCTCAAGTACGTGCATGGTGGTGAATACCATGCCTACAACCCTGACGTGGTGGCCACTCTGCAAGCCGCCGTGCAGCAGGGCGACTACAGCAAATTCAAGGAATACACCGCACTGGTCGACCAGCGTCCAGTGTCTATGATCCGCGATCTGTTCAAGGTCAAGACCCTCGATACCCCGCTGTCGATCGACGATATCGAACCGCTGGACTCGATCCTCAAGCGTTTCGACTCGGCCGGTATTTCCCTGGGCGCCTTGTCGCCAGAGGCTCACGAAGCCCTGGCTGAAGCCATGAACCGCTTGGGCGCACGCTCCAACTCCGGTGAAGGTGGCGAAGACCCGGCGCGTTACGGCACCATCAAGAGTTCGAAGATCAAGCAAGTGGCCACTGGTCGTTTCGGTGTGACACCGGAATACCTGGTCAATGCTGAAGTGCTGCAAATCAAGGTTGCTCAAGGCGCCAAGCCGGGCGAGGGCGGGCAACTGCCGGGCGGCAAGGTCAACGGCCTGATCGCCAAACTGCGCTACGCCGTACCGGGTGTGACCCTGATTTCGCCACCGCCGCACCACGACATCTACTCCATTGAGGACTTGTCGCAGCTGATCTTTGACTTGAAACAAGTCAACCCGAAAGCACTGGTGTCGGTGAAACTGGTAGCTGAAGCGGGCGTAGGTACCATCGCCGCTGGCGTGGCCAAGGCCTATGCCGACTTGATTACCATCTCCGGTTATGACGGTGGCACCGGCGCTTCACCGCTGACCTCCATCAAGTACGCGGGCGCACCGTGGGAGCTCGGTTTGGCCGAAACCCACCAGACCCTGCGCGGCAATGACCTGCGCGGCAAAGTGCGGGTACAAACCGATGGTGGCCTGAAAACCGGTCTCGACGTGATCAAGGCAGCAATTCTGGGCGCTGAAAGCTTCGGCTTCGGCACCGCACCGATGATCGCCCTGGGCTGTAAATACCTGCGTATTTGCCACCTCAACAACTGCGCGACCGGCGTTGCGACGCAAAACGAATCGCTGCGTAAAAACCATTACATCGGCACCGTCGATATGGTGGTCAACTTCTTCACCTATGTGGCCGAAGAAACCCGCGAGTGGCTGGCCAAGCTGGGTGTGCGCACCCTGGAAGAGCTGATCGGGCGTACCGACCTGCTGGAAATTCTCCAGGGCGAGACTGCCAAACAGCACAACCTGGATCTCACGCCACTGCTGGGCAGTGACCATATCCCGGCCGACAAGCCGCAATTCTGCCAGGTAGACCGCAACCCTCCGTTCGACAAGGGCCTGCTGGCCGAGCAGATGCTCGACATGGCGCGTTCGGCGATCAACGACATGAGCGGCGCCGAGTTCGACCTCGACATCTGCAACTGCGATCGCTCCATCGGTGCGCGTATCTCGGGTGAAATCGCCCGTACCCACGGCAACCAGGGCATGGCCAAGGCACCGATCACCTTCCGCTTCAAAGGCACTGCCGGTCAGAGCTTTGGTGTGTGGAACGCCGGTGGCTTGCACATGTACCTGCAAGGCGATGCCAACGACTACGTAGGTAAAGGCATGACCGGCGGCAAGCTGGTGATAGTCCCGCCTGCAGGCAGCGTCTACAAAACTCAGGACAGCGCGATTGTCGGCAATACCTGCCTGTACGGCGCCACCGGCGGCAAGCTGTTTGCAGCGGGCACTGCGGGCGAGCGTTTCGCGGTGCGCAACTCCGGTGCCCACACCGTGGTGGAAGGCACAGGCGATCACTGCTGCGAATACATGACTGGCGGTTTTGTCTGTGTGCTGGGTAAAACCGGTTACAACTTCGGCTCGGGCATGACCGGCGGTTTCGCCTACGTGCTGGATCAGGACAACACCTTCGTCGACAAGGTTAACCACGAGCTGGTGGAAATCCAGCGGATCAGTGGCGAAGCGATGGAGGCCTACCGTAATCACCTGCAACACGTGCTGGACGAATACGTTGAGGAAACCAACAGCGAGTGGGGTCGCAACCTCTCGGAAAACCTCGATGATTACCTGCGTCGTTTCTGGATGGTCAAGCCCAAGGCTGCCAGCTTGAAGTCGTTGCTTTCCAGCATCCGTGCCAATCCGCAGTGATATGCGCCTGAAGAGTTTGATGAGGTTTTAACAATGGCTGAACGTCTGAGTAACGACTTCCAGTTCATCGATGTCGGGCGCAAAGATCCGAAGAAGAAACTGTTACGTCAACGCAAGAAAGAGTTCGTGGAAATCTACGAGCCTTTTAAACCCCAGCAGTCGGCCGAACAGGCCCACCGCTGCCTGGGTTGCGGCAACCCGTACTGTGAATGGAAATGCCCTGTGCATAACTTCATTCCCAACTGGCTCAAGCTGGTGGCCGAGGGCAATATCCTCGCCGCCGCCGAGTTGTCGCACCAGACCAACACCCTGCCCGAAGTGTGCGGGCGGGTGTGCCCGCAAGACCGTCTGTGCGAGGGCGCCTGCACCCTCAACGACGGTTTTGGCGCGGTGACCATTGGTTCGGTGGAGAAATACATCACCGATACGGCATTCGCCATGGGCTGGCGCCCGGACATGTCCAAGGTCGTGCCCACCGGCAAGCGTGTCGCCATTATCGGTGCCGGGCCTGCAGGCCTGGGCTGTGCCGACGTGCTGGTGCGTGGCGGAGTGACCCCGGTGGTGTTCGACAAGAACCCGGAAATCGGTGGTCTGCTGACCTTCGGCATCCCCGAGTTCAAGCTGGAAAAAACCGTACTGAGCCATCGCCGCGAAGTGTTTACCGGTATGGGTATCGAGTTCCGCCTCAATACCGAAATCGGCAAGGACATCAGCATGGAGCAGTTGCTGGCCGAGTACGACGCCGTGTTTATGGGCATGGGCACTTACACCTATATGAAAGGTGGTTTTGCCGGTGAAGACCTGCCGGGCGTGCACGATGCGCTGGACTTCCTGATTGCCAACGTCAACCGCAACCTGGGCTTTGAAAAGTCGCCGGAAGATTTCGTCGACATGAAAGGCAAAAAGATTGTGGTGCTCGGTGGCGGCGATACGGCCATGGACTGCAACCGGACTTCGATTCGCCAGGGCGCCAAATCAGTAACCTGTGCCTATCGTCGTGACGAAGCCAACATGCCGGGCTCGCGCAAAGAGGTGAAGAACGCCAAGGAAGAAGGCGTTAAGTTCCTCTACAACCGTCAGCCGATCGCCATTGTCGGTGAAGGCAAAGTGGAAGGCGTGAAGGTGGTCGAGACCCGTCTCGGCGAGCCGGATGCCCGTGGCCGTCGTAGCCCGGAGCCGATCCCGGGTTCTGAAGAGATCATTCCGGCAGACGCCGTGATTATCGCCTTTGGTTTCCGTCCGAGCCCGGCCTCGTGGTTCGAGCAGTTCGAGATCCAGACCGACAGCCAGGGCCGCGTGATTGCGCCAGAGCAGTCGCAGTTCAAGCATCAGACCAGCCATCCGAAGATTTTTGCCGGTGGTGACATGGTGCGTGGTTCCGACCTGGTAGTGACCGCGATCTTCGAAGGCCGTACTGCGGCTGAAGGGATCATGGATTACCTGGGCGTGTAACCCGATTCCCTGTGGGGGCGGGCTTGCCCGCGATGGGATCAACTCGGTCTGCTGATCAATCGAGTTGTCTGTATCGCGAGCAAGCCGGCTCCCACAGTTGTTTCGCGGTGTTGCCAAATAGCACGTTCCACCGCGGCAAATCGACCCGATAGATAAAAGGCACGGCACTTGCCGTGCCTTTTGCGTCCGTCTCTGAGAAAATGCCCCCACTTTTTTTCCGGATGCTGACATGACTGTTCTCAAGAATGACCGTTTCCTTCGCGCTTTGCTCAAGCAACCTGTAGACGTAACGCCTGTCTGGATGATGCGTCAGGCCGGTCGCTACCTGCCGGAGTACCGCGCCAGCCGCGCCAAGGCCGGCGATTTCATGAGCCTGTGCAAGAACGCCGAATTCGCCTGTGAAGTCACCATGCAGCCTCTGGACCGCTTCCCGCAGCTGGATGCGGCCATCCTGTTTTCTGACATCCTGACCATCCCCGATGCCATGGGCCAAGGCCTGTACTTTGAAACGGGTGAAGGCCCGCGCTTCAAAAAGGTTGTCAGCACCCTGGCCGACATCGAAGCGCTGCCCATCCCGGATCCGCAAAAAGACCTCGGCTACGTGATGAACGCCGTCAGCACCATTCGCAAAGAGCTCAATGGCCGTGTGCCATTGATTGGCTTCTCCGGCAGCCCGTGGACGCTGGCCACTTATATGGTTGAAGGCGGCTCCTCCAAGGACTTCCGTAAAACCAAGGCCATGCTCTACGACACCCCGCAAGCCATGCACTTGCTGCTCGACAAGCTGGCGCAGTCGGTCACGTCTTACCTCAACGGCCAGATCCTGGCGGGCGCGCAGGCGGTGCAGATCTTCGACACCTGGGGCGGTAACCTGTCGGCTGCGGCCTATCAGGAGTTCTCCCTGGCCTATATGCGCAAAATCGTCAGCGGCCTGATCCGCGAACACGAAGGTCGCAAGGTGCCGGTCATTCTGTTCACCAAAAACGGTGGCCTGTGGCTGGAAAGCATCGCCGATGCTGGTGCCGATGCACTGGGCCTGGACTGGACCTGTGACCTGGGCGAAGCCCGCCGTCGTGTCGGCAACAAGGTTGCCCTGCAAGGCAACATGGACCCGACCGTGCTGTACGCCAACCCGGAGGCCATCCGCACCGAAGTCAAGCGCATCCTGGCCAGCTACGGCAACGGCTCGGGCCATGTGTTCAACCTGGGCCATGGTATTACCCCGGAAGTAAAACCCGAGCACGCCGGTGCGTTTATCAGTGCGGTGCATGAGTTCTCCGGTCAATATCACCAGTAAGCTCCAGCAGATTAAAAAATGCCCCGACATGTCGGGGCATTTTCATTTATTGCGTAGTCATTACTATGACTGCCGACACTAAATGTAGGGGAGTTAGAGACAAAACCTACAGATTCAAGAGGGCTGGCCTTACATTAATAATTGTTCATGCCAGTGAAAATCAGCCTTCGCCATTGTATAAATAAGTTTGGTGTTATAAAAGGCTGCTTATTGTTATCGGGCTTGCATTCTGCGCACAACGTTCTGTTATTCAGGGCAAGGTTGTCTTTGGGTTTTTTAATAATAAATGTACCAGGGTGAGTTCTTGGTTGTTGCACTTTCAAGCGCTCGCAGTTTGAGGGTGTATTAGTGATAACCGCCCTACATTCGGACTGCTGCTTGCAATACGCTCCGTAGACCACTCATTGTGATCCGGGTGTGGCTCTTGCTGGAAAGTTACCTTGGTCTAGAAACAAGTCGCAATGATAGCTCCTGACTGTTTAAGTAAGGGGGCGCCGGGTTTTGGAGTGAAGTTGTTCGGTACTGTTTAGCTTAAGCCTGTTTTTTAGAGGGAGATTTGCGTGTTGATGTGTGTGCAGGTTGATAGTTATCCACTTGCCATCTGACGCAGCGGTGTTTTTTATCAGGGTAGAGCAATTCAGTCATGAGACAGTCATGAACAGTTCGATTCAAGTACTCAAACACTGCTTTTCATCTGTATGGGCGTCGCTGGCATTGATCTTGGTCTATGGCAGTTATTTGGTGTGGCAAGAACAAGGGTATCGCCACTCTATCCATATGCAATCGGAACTCGCACCCTTGAATGTTTCAGATCCTCCGGCTCCCGGGCTTTTCAAGCCTGAAGCGATCGCCACGTTATTCGGGCTTGTCACTCAAGACCGTCGGGTACCGAGTGCTGAGCCATTGCAGTTGCGTGCGAGCTTTGTTGCGAGCCAGGGCTCCTCTCAAGCCTTGTTGGCCGATGCACAGTCGGCACGTTTCTACTCGGAAGGTGAGCCTTTGCCGGGTGGCAGTGTCCTGCGCCGTATCGAGATGGACCATGTGGTGCTATGGCGCAATGGGCGTGAAGAGTACCTGACCCTTAAACCGCCAAACCAGTATGTATTGCCCTTATCCACTGCTCCAGCTACGACCTCGCAGGAGACCACTTTTTACCTGCGGCCATCGACCGGGAAACTTTAGAAAATGCCCATGACCAAGCCCGGTGCCTTCGTTTTCGGCCCTCTTTTTACCTGTTGTGTGCTGTGCGCAGGGTTGCTGTTGCAATCTCCGGCGTGGGCCCAGAAGCAGTACTGGAAACTGGCGATGAAAGAGGCCGAACTGCGCGACGTCGTGCAGGAAATATCATCGATACTCGGCGCCACCGTGGTTCTTGATCCCAGGGTTCAGGGCCGGGTCACGGTTATTTCCGAAAAAGAGCTGGACCGCGAAGGCGTACGTCGCTTGTTTTACTCTGTGCTCGATGCCCACGGCTTCTCGGTGATTGACCAAGGTGATCGTTTACTGATCATCCCTGCCGCCGAGGCAAAAGCACGGGCTGGCAGCGCTGATGCGAAAGCGGTTGAGGCAGAGGCCTTTGTCACACGGGTCATCGAACTGAATGGCAGCGTCGCGGCCGATCTGGCTGGCCTGTTGCGACCACTGGTGTCTAGCAGTGGCTACGTCGGGCCTTCTGCTTCGGCCAACGCGCTGATCATTACCGACACTGCAGCCAATACGCAGCGCCTTGTCGAAATGGTTCGCCAGCTGGATTCAGGTGCGCGTTCCGGCCATTCGGTGGTTGTGCTCAAACATGGTCTGGCCAGCGACATTGCCAGGATCATGGAGCAAGCGCTGGACAAAAAGGATGCGGGTTCGAACAGTCGAGTGATCGCCGACACATCGACCAATCGAGTGGTAATCATTGGCAACGAAACAGCTCGCAAGCGCTTGAGTGCACTGGCCCGCTCTCTCGATGCTCCGGGCAGCATCAAGCAGGAAAACTCACGGGTGCTGCGTCTTCGCTATGGCGATGCCAAGCAATTGGCCGCAGTACTGGAATCAGTAAGCCCGGGTTTGAAAAAGGACATGGCCCTGGAGAGCAGTACCCAGAAAGCATCAACCCGCGAAGTGATGGTAGCGGCAGATGAAAGCCAGAACGCACTGGTGATCATGGCTGAGCCTGCGCAGGTTCGTACCCTGGAAAATATCGTGCGCGAACTGGATCAGCCGCGCTCACAAGTGTTGATCCATGCCGCTATTGTTGAAGTTTCCGGGGATATTGCGAAAACCCTCGGCGTGCAATGGGGTGTCAACGCAGGCAGAGGCAGAGGCGGTATTACCTTCCCGGGCACCGGAATTCAAATTGGTGCGTTGTCCCAAAGTAATATCAAACTCCCAGAAGGTGCCGTGCTGCAGGTTGGCAACGACCGTTTCAACGTCCTGGTTTCAGCGTTGGCCAGCGATACCAACAACAATGTGTTGTCCACGCCGAGCCTTCTGACCCTGGACAATCAGGAAGCCGAGATCCTGGTGGGCCAAAACGTGCCGCTCAAAACTGGCTCCTATACAGGCTCTGGTGAAAACGCCAAGAACCCCTTTACCACGGTGACGCGTCAGGACATCGGCATCAGCCTAAAGGTCAAGCCGCATATCAATGAAGGCAGCTTGATGCGTCTGGAAGTTGCACAGGAAAACTCCGAGATAGCCCCTTCACTGCAGGGTGTCGAGTCAACCGATCTGATTACCAATAAACGCGCCTTGAAAAGCACCATCCTGGCCGAAGACGGGGAAATCATCGTGATTGGCGGGCTGATCAAGGACAGCGTTCGAACCCAGGTCAGTGGCGTTCCTTTACTTAAAGACATTCCGTACCTGGGCGCCCTGTTTCGCTGGAACAAAGACACCCGTACCAAAACCAACCTGATGGTTTTTTTGCGTCCGACCATTGTGCGCAGCAAGAATGATCTGCGTGAAATCAGCGAAAGCCGTTACAACGCTTTGCGCAAGCTCGATGAGAGCGGTCCCAAGGGCAAAAGCTCGCGGTTGTTGCCCGACAATGCACATCAAATGTTCGATACCCCTACGCAAGATAACCGTCGCCCACCTGAAGCAGGTCGACCATGACATCGCCAGGTGAGCGTTTGCCTTTCGGCTTTGCCCGGCGTTTCGGGGTGCTGCTGGACACCTCATCCACGCCTGCCACCCTGTTGCTTCGTGCCGACACACCATTGACCGCGTTGGCCGAAGCACAGCGCTGGGCAACGGCTGAATTAAAGGTCAGCACACTCACCGATGCACAATTCAGCGAGCGGCTGGCCAGCACCTATAGCGCTGGCCAAAGCGCGGCCGAGCAAGTAGCCCAAGGGCTGGACGACGAACTCGACCTGATGAGCCTGGCCGAGCAAGTACCGCAAACCGCAGATCTGCTGGAGCAGGAGGGCGATGCCCCGATCATTCGCCTGATCAATGCCCTGCTGCGAGAAGCCATGCGTGAGAAGGCTTCGGACGTACACCTCGAAACCTTTGAGCACTACCTGTCCGTGCGCATGCGCATTGATGGCCAACTGCGTGAAGTGCTCAGGCCCAAACGCGAACTGGCCAGTCTGCTGGTATCACGGATCAAGGTGATGGCGCGCCTGGATATCGCCGAGAAACGCGTGCCCCAGGATGGCCGCATCAGTTTGCGTCTGGCCGGGCATGAAGTCGATGTGCGAGTTTCTACCCTGCCTTCTGCACACGGTGAGCGGGTAGTCATGCGTCTGCTGGATAAACAGGCCGGGCACCTGGATCTCCAGTGCCTGGGCATGCCCGCCGAGACCCTGAGTCGGTTTCAACACATTCTTGCGCGCCCCCATGGGATCTTTCTGGTCACGGGCCCGACCGGCTCGGGCAAAACCACTAGCCTGTATGCTGCGCTTAGCCATTTGAATCACCAGAGCCGTAATATTCTGACTGTCGAAGATCCGGTGGAATATCACCTTCCCGGCATCGGCCAGACCCCGGTCAACACCAAGGCTGACATGACGTTTGCCCGAGGTCTGCGGGCGATTCTGCGTCAGGACCCCGACGTGGTCATGGTCGGTGAGATCCGTGACCATGAAACCGCCGAAATCGCCGTACAAGCTTCGTTGACCGGGCATCTGGTGCTGTCGACCCTGCACACCAACAGCGCCATTGGCGCCGTCACCCGGTTGGTAGACATGGGGGTGGATGCCTATCTGTTGTCGTCTTCGCTGGTGGGCATATTGGCCCAGCGGCTGCTGCGCACGCTGTGTGTGGACTGCAAAACCCCGTACGCCGCCGACCCGGTCGCCAGGGCACGGCTTGGCCTTGACCCTGAGGCCAGGCCGACCCTGTTCCGGGCTCAGGGCTGCACACACTGCCGGCAAGGTTATCGCGGTCGCACCGGTATCTACGAACTGGTCAGTATCACCCCGGCCCTGGCCGGGATGATTCATCAGGGCGCCAGCGAGCCGGAACTGATCCGCGAAGCGCGAAAGTTATCCTGCGGGCTGTTTCAAGATGGCCAACGGCGGGTGCTTGACGGTCAGACCAGCCTCGACGAACTGCTGCGTGTCACTCAGGAGGACTGAGCATGCCTGCTTTTGAGTATCGCGCGCAGGACGCCAACGGGCGCAATTGCCGGGGGCTTCAAGAGGCTGACAGTGCCCGCCATGCTCGCCAGCTTTTACGTGAGCGGGGCCTGCGCCTGAGCCATCTGGGTGAGGCCAGAAAAAATCGGCAGAAGGACAGCCATGCGCAGTCCGGCACCCGTCTGGGGGGCACGGATCTGGCGCTGCTCACCCGTCAATTAGCCACTCTGATCCATGCCGGCCTGCCCCTCGAAGAAGCCTTGAGCGCCGTCACGGCTCAAAGTGAAAAGCGTCGGGTTAGCCATTTACTGGCGGCTGTGCGCAGCCGGGTGCTGGAAGGTCATGCCTTGGCCACCACGTTGGCGGTGTTCCCCCGCGCTTTCCCCGAACTGTTCCGGGCCACGGTCGCTGCAGGCGAGCGCAGCGGGCACCTGGGGCTCGTCCTGGAGCAATTGGCCGACTACACCGAAGCCCGTCAGGCCTCGCGCCAGAAAATCCAGCTGGCGTTGGTCTATCCCCTGATCTTGCTGGTTGCTTCGTTCTCGATTGTCGGTTTCCTGCTCGGCTACGTTGTACCCGACGTGGTCAAGATCTTCATCAACAGTGGCCAGCCATTACCTGTTTTGACACAAGCCATGATCGCCATCAGCAATGGTCTGCGCAGTCATGGCGCGTTGCTTTTTATCGTGCTGCTGGTTGCCTGCGGCGCGACCCGTTGGGCACTGCGTCAGCCGCGGCTGAAGCTGCGCTGGCATGTGCTGTTGCTCAACCTTGTGCTGGTGGGCGGGGTGCTGAGGGCAATGGAAGCAGCACGGTTCGCCAGCACCCTGGCGATACTGGGCAAAAGTGCCGTACCACTGGTGGATGCCCTGGAAATTTCGGCCACGGTCATCAGCAACCTGGCCATACGCCAACGCATGCTCGACGTTGCCCGCTCAGTCCGCGAAGGCGGCACTCTGGCTCGAGGGCTGGAGCGCAGTGGTGATATCCCGCCCATGATGCTGCATCTGATTGCCAGTGGCGAACGTGCCGGCGAGCTGGACAGCATGCTGGCGCGGGCCGCCGAGCAACAGGAAAAAAACCTCGCCGCCCGTATCGCCCTGGTAGTGAGCCTGTTTGAACCGATCATGCTGGTGCTGATGGGTGGCGTGGTGCTGCTGATCGTCATGGCCATTCTCTTGCCGATTCTTGGCCTCAATCAACTGGTGAATTGACCTATGAACAGTACTTCAAAACCCAATCAACGGGGCTTCACCCTGATTGAGATCATGGTTGTGGTAGTCATCATTGGTGTGCTCGGTGCCATTGTCGTGCCTCAGTTTATGAACCGCCCGGATCAGGCCAAGGTGACCGCTGCGCGCACTGATATTCAGGCCATTGCCACAGCCCTTGAAATGTATCGCCTCGACACCTTCAGCTACCCCTCGACCCAGCAGGGCCTGGAGGCTTTGAGCAAGCACCCGGCCGGCAGCCCGATGGTAAAAAACTGGAACCCGCAGGGGTATCTCAAGCGGCTGCCACTGGATCCGTGGGGCACGCCTTATCAATACCTGAGCCCGGGTACCCGTTCGACAGATTACGATCTGTTTTCCTTGGGTTCAGACGGCGTACCCGGCGGTGAAGGGAGCGCGGCAGACATCGGCAACTGGAGCTACTGAGCCATGCGCAGGCCGGCGTCGGGCTTTACCCTGATCGAGTTGCTGGTGGTCATTGTGCTGGTGGGTGTGCTCGCTTCAATGGTGCGTATCAGCCTGGGTGACAACAACAGCCGCAACGCTCGACAGGAAGCCGATGTCCTGTTGGGCGTTATGCACGGTTTACGCGAGAAAGCGGTTCTGGATGGCCGGGAATATGGCCTGCGGCTTGAGCCCGGGGCCTATCAGGTGATGCGCTTTGAACGTGATGCCTGGAAGCCGGCTGATGCCCGGGTGAAGTTGCCTTACGGGCTGGCCCTTGCCCTGACTATGGAGGGGCGCTCGCAGCCCCTTATACCTATGGCAGAAGCACCGCAGTTAATGTGGTTGAGCAGCGATGAAAACACCGCTTTCAGTCTGCACGTCGACAGTCCGCCCCGGCGCTGGCGAAGTATCGTCAGCGACGGCCTTGGCGACGCGCTGGTTGTTGTGGCGCAGGCATCCCATGAAGGCTGATAAAGGTTTCACCCTGCTGGAAGTCATGATTGCGCTCGCCATCTTTGCCATCCTGGCGGCGGCGGTCATGTCTGCCTGCCAGTATGTGCTGGGTCAGAGTGCGAGGGTCGAGGCAAGGTTGTTGGGCGCATGGCTGGCGGACAACCACCTCAATGAAATGCAGCTGCAAACTGCTCCTCCGGCCTTGGGGCTACAAACCCTCAATGTGACCTATGCCCGGCGTGACTGGCGCCTGAGTCGACGCATCACGGCCGAGCCCGGTACAGGCCTGCTGCGGGTAGAGTTGAGTGTCAGCCCGGCGGGCAGCGAGCATGCGGTACAGTCTGTGACCCACTGGCTGGCGTTCAGCCATGAATAAGCCCCAGGCCGGCTTTACCCTGCTCGAACTGGTGATTGCCATTGCCATTTTCGCCTTGCTGGGCCTTGGCTGCTGGCGACTCTTTGACGCAGTTGTACGTGCCGAGCGCAGCAGCACGGCACAACAGCAGGCCCTGCGCAGCTTGCAGAGGGCGGTGGCGATGATCGAACGCGATGTTTTGCAGGCCCAGAGTTCAGCCCAAAGCCCGGGTGTCGTGCTGTACCCCGATAAACTCGAAGTGCGCCGCGTCAACTGGCGCAACCCGTTGGGCCTGTCGCGCAGTGAGGTGCAGGATGTCAGTTACCAGCTCAAGGACGGTGTGCTCTGGCGCTTTAGCCGCGGGCTGGAGGAGGGCGCGCAACTGCAACAACAAAAACTGCTTGGCGAAGTGCGCGAGGTGCGCTGGCGGTTGTTCAATCGCAAGACGGGTTGGCACAGTGCAGGTGCTTCTACCCCCAAAACTGCGCAGCACGCCCTGGAGTTAAACCTGTCGGTGGGTCGCTTCGACGGTGTGCGCCGTGTGCTGTTATTGCCCGGGGGCACGTGATGCGCCGCAACCAGCGAGGGATCGCCCTGATCACCGTGTTGCTGGTGATGAGCCTGGCGTTGTTGATCACCGCCGGCATGTTGCGCAGCCATCGTCTGGCCCTGAACAGCAGTGCCCAGCAGATCCACCAGTTGCAACTGCGCACCCTGGCATTTGCGGGCGAGACCTGGGCCCGTGAACACTTGCGTACCCTGATCCGCGACCCCATGGTCGCCGTTGCTTCTGGCCAGGCCTGGGCCAGCAGCCAGCCACAGTTGCGCATCGACGATGGACAAATCGACGTGGTAATTGAAGACCTCGCCGGGCGATTCAACATCAGCCCCTTATTGGCCAAAGGTCCCGCCAGCGATGTGATGGAGCAACGCTGGATGCGCCTGCAAACCCTGCTTGAATTGACCCCGCTGGATGCCAGCGTACTGCAGGGCCAGAGTTTGAGTGATATCAGCCAGTTGCGTGTGCTGCCCGGTGTCGACAGCCAGTGGTACATGCGTATGCAGCCGTGGATCGTGCTGTTGGGCAAGGATGCCGTACTGAACATAAACACTGCGCCTGCCACTCTCCTTGCGACGCTGGAAGGCGTGACGCCTGAGCTGGCGCGCGCGCTGGTAACTACCCGGCCGCTGCAAGGCTATGCCAGTGTTCAGGATTTCACGTTCACCCCGGCGCTGATCGGGTTGGGTGTTCAGGCTGCGGGTCTGGGCATCAGCAGTCGCTGGTTTCGGATCACCACCGATGTGCGCCTTGGGCAAAGTCGCTTGCGGCTTGAAAGCGATGTGGTCCGCGATCCTCATACCGGCGAATGGCACTTGTTGCAGCGACGCCTTTTAGCTCCCCGACACCGCGAGCCCTTTGTATGAACAGCTGGCTTTACCTCACCGCCAAGGGTTTTGCCCACAGTGTCGAGATTGATTATGACAACGCCCCTGTATTCGTCTGGCACGATGCTCAGTCGCCGACAGAAACCTCATTGAGCGAAGCTGCAGCCGGGCTGAAAGGCCGGAACGTCGCACTGGTCCTGCCCATGGAAATGTGCAGCTGGGTGCTGACCGAACCCTGGCCGGGCAAGCGTAGGCCCTCCGCACAGGCCCTGGCTTTTGCCGTCGAAGATCAACTGGCCGATGATCTGGACGAACTGCACTTCGCCGTCGGGCCGGTGGATACGCAGCAGCGTTATCCCTTGCTGATCACTCACAAACAGCGATTTAGAACCTTGCTGTGCCAGCTCCATGAGCGCGGTTTGACTATCGTCAGCGCGCAGGTGGATGCGGATCTGTTGCCACGCGATCAAGCATGTATGCAATGGTGGTGTGGGCGCTGGTTGGTTGGCGGGACGCTTGAATTCCGGCTGGCCGTCTCCCTGGTGGGGCTGGAGTTGGTTAAATCCGGTTTGCCCACCGCATTGACGGCGCGAAAAATTGACTGGGACGCACTCCCGGAAGATGCAATCAACTTGCTCCAAGGTGAGTTTCGGCGTCAGGTGCGGGGTTGGCCGTGGCGGCGACTCAGGGTAATGGCACTGCTGATGTTCACGCTGGCCTTGGGGTTTACCCACCTGCGCAGCAGTTTTCTGGAGGGGGAAGCGGCGCGGATTTATGTCATGAGCGAGGAGCGGTTCAAAACCCTGTACCCGGCGCAAACCCGTATTGTGGACCTGTCCGCACAACTCAAGGCAATGCAGCAGCGCGCCACGGGTGCACAAGGAGGGCATATGGCACGGTTGCTTCAACTGACCGAGCAGGTGATTGGCGCCAGCAGTGTCGAAGTGCAGCATATGGAGTGGCGGGCAAGCATCGGTTGGGTATTGAACCTCACGGTCGGCAGCTTTGCCCAGCTTGAGCAATTACGCGAGCGAGGCGTGCAAAGCGCACTGCCGATTACGCTGGGCAATGCGAGCCAGCAGGGCAGTCGGGTGCAGGCCATGCTGACCCTCAGGGATGAATCATGAAGACGTTTGTGCGTGAGCGCTGGTTGCACCTGCCGCCTCGAGACCGCCAGTTGTGCGGTGTGCTGGCGGTATTTTTACTGATTGTGTTCAGCGTCTACGGGCTGTGGTTACCGGCTCAACAACGTCTGGATGCGGCCCGGGCGCTGTACCTCAAGCAGCTGGCACTCGAAGTTGAAGTCCGGCAGGCACGCCCCGGATCCATTGCCAGGGGTGCTGAACAGCCCTTGGTCTCGCGTTTGAGCGACAGTGCCGCAGACTCCGGGTTGAGCGTTGAGCAGTTTGAAATGGATGGCGGTGTTGTACGCATCTCCCTGAACGGGGATGCGGTTGCGGTGCTGGGCTGGCTCAATCGTATTGAACTGGAAGGTGCAGGCTTCGAAAGCCTGAGTCTGGAAAAACGTGGTACCAGCCTCCAGGCACGGCTACAGATCAACAACCCGAATTGAGGTAGTGCCTGTAGCCGCAGGTGCAGGGAGTTACGTGTTCTTTGCGTTTCCCGGCAGCACTGGCAGCCGGGCCAGATGCAGCGCTACCAGCAGGGCAACCACCAGCATGCTGGAGATAAACAAGCCGATGCCGTTCCAGCCCGCCAGATGCCAGAACACACCCCCCAGGGTGCCAGCTACGCTCGACCCGGCGTAGTAACTGAACAGGTACAGCGACGACGCCTGCCCCTTGGCCTTGCTTGCCCGGCGGCCGATCCAGCTGCTGGCCACCGAATGCGCGCCGAAGAAGCCGAAGGTGAACATCAGCATGCCGATAATCACAAACGCAATGGGCGTGAGCAGGGTCAGCGCGATCCCGGCCAGCATCAGCACAATCACCGCCCACAGTACGCGACGACGGCCCAGTTTGTCGGCCAGTGCGCCAATCTGTGCCGAGCTGTAGATACCCGACAGATAGACGATCGACAGCAAGCCTACCAGTGCCTGGTTCATATTGTACGGCTCGGCCAGCAGGCGGTAGCCGATGTAGTTGAACAGGGTGACAAAACTCCCCATCAGCAGGAACGCTTCGAGAAACAGCCAGGGCAGCCCGGCATCGCGAAAATGCATGGTGAAACCGTCGAGCAGGCTGCGCGGATTCATCGAGCGCGGGCGGAAGTTGCGCGATTCGGGGAGGATTTTCACGAACACCACCGCGGCCACCAGCGCCAGCGCGCCAATCACCAACATCGCGGTGTGCCAACTGACAAAGTCGATCAATACACCGCTGATCAGACGACCGCTCATGCCGCCAATGGCGTTGCCACCGATATACAGGCCCATGGCCAGGCCGATGTGCTGCGGGTGGATTTCTTCACTCAGATAGGTCATGGCTACCGCAGCCAGCCCGCTAAGAGACAGCCCTACCAGCGCCCGTGTAATCAGTACACCTTCCCAGGTCGGCATCAGGGCACTGAGGAGGGTAAACAGCGCGGCACTAAACAACGCAAACACCATCACGGGCTTGCGCCCGAAGGCATCGGAAATGGGCCCGGTAATCAGCAGGCCAATGGCTAGCATCGCCGTGGCCACGGACAGAATCAGACTGCTTTGAGCGGCATTGATCCCGTACTCATGGGATAGCACCGGCATCATCGGCTGCACGCAATACAACAGGGCAAAGGTTGCGAACCCACCCGAGAACAGGGCCAGCACCGTGCGCATAAACATCGGCGTGCCTTTCTCGATAAATACATCATTCAGTTGGGTAACAACATCATCCAGCGCGGACGGCGGGATTTCGTGGGCCAGGGGTGCAGCGGCAGTTTTCACGGGGACCTCAAATAGGGGTAAAGCCGAACGGCAATGACAAAAGAATATAGGCGGCTAACGATTCTTTCCAATATATAATTCGACCTGTTTAATAGGTTTTACGACTTAATGGAGGTTGTATGGAACTGCGCCATTTGCGCTACTTCATTGCCGTGGCCGAAGAGCTTCACTTTGGTCGGGCGGCGCAGGTGCTGGGCATTTCCCAGCCACCGCTAAGCCAGCAAATTCAGGCGCTTGAGCAGGAATTGGGGGCACGGCTGTTCGAGCGAACCAATCGTCGGGTTGCCCTGAGCGAAGCCGGACGCTTGTTTCTGGAGGAGGCGCGGCGGGTGTTGGCCCAGGTCGACAAAGCCGCCGACGTGGCCCGGCGGGCGCAGTTGGGTGAGCTGGGTGAATTGAAAATTGGCTTTACCTCGTCGGCGCCGTTCAACTCCAGTATCCCCCAGGCCATTTTTGCCTTTCGCCAGGCGTTCCCGGCGGTGCATCTGGACCTCAAGGAAATGAGCAGCCGCGAAGTGGCCGAGGGGCTGGTGGATGAGTCCATCGAAGTCGGGATCATGCGGCCGCTGGCGTTGCCGGATTCGTTGCATGTCGTGGAACTGTTTCGCGAGCCGCTGGTGGCTGTGATTCGCGCCGATCACCCGCTGGCCGAAGGCAGCGAGGATGGTTTGCAACTGGCGGCATTGGCGGACGAACCCTTTGTATTCTTCCCGCGCAGCTATGGCAGCGGCTTGTACGCGCAATTGCTCAGCCTGGCGCGGGTGGCGGGGTTCAGCCCGCATATCTCCCAGGAGGCGGGGGAGGCCATGACCATTATCGGGCTGGTGTCGGCGGGGTTGGGGGTGTCGGTGCTGCCGGCGTCGTTCCAGCATATGCGTATCAAGGGTGTGGTTTATCGGCCGTTGCTGGATACCGATGCCAATACGGCGGTGTGGCTGGTGCAGCGCAAGGGTCACTCATCACCGATGGCGACCGCGTTTGCGCAGTTGCTGACGCGCAAGATGGTGCACCCCTCACCCTAGCCCTCTCCCGGAGGGAGAGGTTTGGGGTGAGGGCAGGGCTGATCAGCGAGCCAGCAACTTATCCACAGACGCTTTGATCTGATGGATCAGATGCACCACCGCCAGCGCCACATCGCGGTTCAGGCCTTGCAGGTTATCGGCCGACGCATAGGCCGTGGCGATGGCGCAGCGCAGCAGTTCATCGGTGTGTTCGAGGGTTTGTTCGTGATCGTGTGTAGTCATGGTGAGCCTCCATCTATACGAATTGGAAGCTGTCACCATTTGCTTGCACACAAAGAGGGTGGCAGCTGTACGCGGGTGTGCAAGACCGGTAGATAGGAGCAAAACCCGGCAGATCCGAAGACCTCCCACGTACAGCCGCCATAAAGCAGAGTTTCTGGCGGTGATACTCAAATCTCAATCGGACTTGCACGCCCGGTCAACCATGGGGGATGACGTACCGGAGGCTAGCGATCGAAAGAGACAGGCGCAAGACCCAAGGATTCTCTAGGAAGCGTCCTGCGAATGAAAGAGATATGACCCTCGGACGTCGCTGCCCGGTAAATGTTGGCGCGCAAGATTCCCTCTTGGCGAAAAATCTCTTAACAAATCGATGCCGGGAGGTGATCGCCTTTTGTGCACGTTTGTCGTTAGGTTATTAACCCCTGACATCGAGATTTGATCATGGCCCATAAAGGTTACGCAGTGCTCGCTGGCTTATGCTTGGCACTCAGCGGTTGTGGAACGACCAATACGGTATTGCGTGGTGATGAAGTAACGCGTCGTAATCTTAAAGAGTGGAAAACCTACTGTGATTCCGTGCCCCGGGTTTACAGTGGCGTGTCATACGGTCTGTGTATTCTGCACGGGCCATCCCCTACTGTTTCACAAGATATTGCAGCGTCTGCCTTGCTACCACTCAGGCTTCTGGATTTCGTGCCTTCCGCCATTGCTGACACGGTGGTGCTGCCCTACACGATTTATCGCCAAAGCACCGAAGGAAGTATCACTCTCGCCCGATAGTTGTAGCTTTGGGAGCGTGTATTACCGGGCCAGTCACTTATCCACAGACGTTTTAGCCTGATGGATCAGATGCACCATCGCCAGCGCTACATCGCGGTTCAGGCTTTGCAGGTTATGTCCTGCGAATGAAAGAGATATGGCCCGCAGGGGCTGCGGTTTGGCCGAGAATTGCGAAACGCGCAGTTATAAAACACGCTTGGAAACTTGAAAGTAATGCTGCGCAAAATCGCTTCTTTAAGCACGGGTCCAGTCAATGTCACTTCAATATCAACCGAAAGAAGGCAGCGTACTTATTTGTGATTTCAGAGGCTATGAAGTGCCGGAATGATCAAGGTCAGGGCCATCGTGGTTATTCGTAAACATCGGCTGTCCGCTGCGCTTTGAGCTTGTAAAAGAGCGGCCAGAAACGATAAGCGGGCGTCATGCTGGTTGCCTGAACGCTTAGCGCGAGTAATAGTCCATTCGTACCCGCAAGGGGCTTGTGAGACTCTGAGAATCCTGGGAAACCAGCCATTACAGAGCCGGACAGACACAGTGCTATGACAAGCCAGTCTGTTTGTGAATAAGGCGCCGAAAGGCGCCTTTGTCGTTTCTGATGGTTACAACGGTTTTACCCGCGCCGCTTCAGACAGCTGTTTGGCCGTGCGTTCGTTCTGATTGTCCTTGAGGTCGCGCACGATATCGCGATCCAGCAGGCGCACCCAGCGAATGTAATTCTTGTGAATCTTGCCGTCCTTGTAGTCCAGGCCGCTGCTGTCGCGGTACTGGATCCGGTAGTGATCGGCGCTGTACGGAATGTCGATTTCAGCGTGGTATTGCCCGCGCACGGTGATCTGCGCCTGCACCAGTTGCGGGGTGATTTTTTGCACTGTCCAGCCGCGCCCGACCAGGGCCTTGACGATGGCCTGTTGCATTTGCGCACGGTCGCTGTTGATCGAGGCATGTAATGTGCGGTCGGGGGTGAACACGGGTTTGCTGGTGCAGGACACGGTGGTCAGCAGGGCCAGGGCAATCAAGGTAATGCGCAGCAGGTAAGTCATTGCATGGGTTCCACAGGTATCAGGCCCAGCGACGGAAGATCAACGATGTGTTGACTCCGCCAAAGGCAAAGTTGTTGTTCATCACGTAGTCGTTGTGCATCACCCGGAACTCGTCACGCAGGTAATCCAGTTCGCCGCAGCGCGGGTCGACTTTATCGAGGTTAAGCGTGGGAACGTAGCGGTCGCGGTTCATCATTTCGATGCTGAACCAGGATTCCAGCGCCCCACAGGCGCCCAGGGTATGGCCAAAAAAGCTCTTCTGCGAACTGATGGGCATGTGTTTGCCGAACAGCTCGCTGGTGGCCAGTGTCTCGGCAATATCACCCTGTTCGGTGGCGGTGCCGTGGCCGTTTACATAGCCGATGGCATCCGCGCCAATACCGGCGTCTTCCAGTGCCAGTTCCATCGCCCGGCGCATGGTGCCGACTTCCGGGCGGGTGGTGTGCTGGCCGTCGGCATTGCTGCCAAAGCCGACGATTTCTGCGTGGATATGGGCGCCACGGGCCAGTGCGTGTTCCAGCTCTTCGAGTACCAGCATGCCGCTGCCTTCGCCGATCACCAGGCCGTCACGACCACTGTCGTAGGGGCGTGGGCTGGTGTGCGGGGCGTCGTTTTTCAGGCTGGTGGCGTACAGCGCGTCAAACACCATCGCTTCGGTGGGGCACAGTTCTTCGGCGCCGCCGGCGAGCATCAGCGGCAGGCGGCCGAACTTGATGGCCTCGTAGGCATAGCCGATCCCCTGGCTGCCGCTGGTGCAGGCACTGGAGGTCGGGATCAGGCGCCCGGTCAGGCCAAAGAAGATGCTGATATTGGCCGCTGTGGTGTGCGGCATCATCCGTACGTAGCTGTTGGCATTGAGGCCGTCTGCCACCGAGTTGAGCAGCATATTGCCGAACGCCATGATCTCGTCGGTGCTGCCGGTGGACGAGCCGCAGGCTACGCCCATGCGCCCGTCGCGAATGATCGGGTTGTCGAGCAGGCCGGCGTCCTGCAGGGCCTGCTCTGCAGCGCCGACGGCCAGCCGCGACACGCGGCCCATGCTGCGCAGTTGCTTGCGGGTCCAGTGGGCGGGCACCACAAAGTCATCAATGGGGCCGGCCAGTCGGGTGTTAAGTTCAGCGAACCGGTCCCACTCGTCCATGCGCCGGATACCGCTGCGCCCGACCACAAAGTTGGCTTCGATACTGGCCCAGTCACTGCCCAGCGAGGTGATACCGGCCATGCCGGTGACAACGACGCGTTTCATCAGCACAACCCTCCGTTGACGGCCAGCACCTGGCGGGTGATATAGCCCGCTTCGGCCGACATCAAAAAGTTGACCGCCCCCGCGACTTCTTCGGGGGTGCCCATGCGTTGGGCGGGGATCATTTTCATCAGTTCGTCTACCGGTACGTTTTCGTCAAGCATGGCGGTGTCGATCAGCCCCGGCGCGACGCAGTTGACGGTGATTTTGCGTTTGCCCAGCTCGATGGCCAGAGCCTTGGCGGCGCCGATCAAACCGGCCTTGGAAGCGCTGTAGTTGACCTGCCCGCGGTTGCCGATCAGGCCCGAGACCGAAGTAATGCAGACGATACGCCCGGCTGCGCGGCGGCGGATCATCGGCATCATCACCGGGTGCAGCACGTTGTAAAAGCCGTCGAGGTTGGTGCGCATCACCACGTCCCAATCGTCTTCGCTCAGCGCTGGAAAGGCGCCGTCGCGAGTCAGGCCGGCATTGAGCACTACGCCGTAGTAGGCGCCGTGGGTTTCAACGTCGGCTTCCAGAATGGCTTTGCATTGGGTGCGATCCGATACGTCGAATTGCAACACCCGGGCACTGCGACCCAAGGCGTGTACTTCGGCCATGACGGCATCGGCTTCGCTGCGGCCGCTACGGCAATGCAGGACCAGATCGAAGCCGGCTTGGGCCAGGCGCAAGGCGATGGCGCGGCCAATGCCACGGCTGGAACCTGTGACCAGAATGGACTCAGTCATGGCGGGTCTCCCGGGGTGTTTGAGCAAGGTAGGTGTCAGCCTGGGGCGGACGGAACACGTTCAGGCGGGCGCTGGCATGGATACCGGGGCCGGTGAGGTGACACTCGAATACGCCCATGCCGTTGTCGTCTTCCAGTGAGCGCAGGGCGTGGATATGCAGCGGGGCGCCGAGCGGGAAATGTTCGACGTTACATTCAAATTTACGTGTGCCCAACAAAAAGCCCAGCGCCACGGGGCGGCCCTGCAAGCGGGCGCGACAACCGGCGTAGGCCGCGACGCTTTGCGCCATCAATTCAATGCCTGTCCAGGCGGGCAGGCTACCGTCTTCGCGGTTGAACAGGCCGCCGGCTTTTACGATCAGGCGGGTTTCAATCTGCTCTTCATCAAACGCCAGGACCTGATCGATCAGGATCATGTCGCCAGCGTGGGGCAGCAGTTCGGCGAGTGGCCAGTCAATCATGGGGCCTCTCCGATAATCAGGCTGACGTTATTGCCGCCGAAGGCAAACGAATTGCTCATCAGGCAGCGCTGTGGGGCGGGTGCGAGGGTCTGGCCGGGGGTAACCCAGTTTAGCGCCGGCAGCGCCGGGTCGCCTTGGCCGTCCCAGACATGGGGCGCCAAAGCACCACCGTGGCTCAGGCTCAGCCAGCAGAAGGCAGCTTCCAGCGCGCCAGCCGCACCCAGGGTATGGCCGGTCATGGGTTTGGTCGACGAACACGGCACACCGTTGGCGAACACCTGCGACACGGCGTGGCTTTCCATCGCATCGTTGTGCTGGGTGGCGGTGCCATGCAGGTTCAGGTAACCGATCTGAGCGGGCTGTAAACCCGCGCGGCCCAAGGCTTTGTGCATGGCTTGTACGGCGCCGCGGCCGCTGGGCTCCGGGGCGGAAATATGGTGCGCGTCACTGCTGGCGCCTGCGCCGAGCAGAGCGATGGTGTGGCCGTTGGCGGGGTGCCTGCTCATCAAGAACAGCGCTGCCGCTTCGCCGATATTGATGCCTCGACGGTTGACCGAAAACGGGTTGCAGCGCTCATCCGCCACCGCTTCCAGCGCCGAAAAACCGTTGAGCGTCAATTTGCATAGCGTGTCGACACCGCCGCACAGCACTACGTCGCACAGGTTCATGTCCAGCAACCGCTGGGCGCTCATCAGCGCCCGGGCGCTGGAGGTACAGGCGGTGGAGATCACATAGGCCGGCCCGCTGATGTTCAGCCAGTCGGCCAGGAACGTGGCCGGTGCACTCAGCTCTTGTTGCTGATAGCTGTAATCAGCGGGGAACTGCTGATGCTGCAGGTAATGGGCAATGCCCTGACTGGCTTCATCAATGCCCGAGGTACTGGTGCCCAGCACGATGGCAATACGATCGCGGCCGAAAGTAGCGATTGCTTGCTCAATATCGCCCTGTATTTGCAATGCGGCTTCGAGCAACAGTCGGTTGTTGCGGCTGTTTTGCTGTTCGAGCCCCGCGGCGATCGCTGCCAGTTCGCCGCTTACCGCGCCGATGGTCGGCGAGCGTTCAGGCACCCAGCCGCTTTGCCGCTGCATGCCCGAGCAGTCACCGGCAAACAGTTTGCTCGCCACTTCGGCGGGGCCTCGGCCCAGAGAGCAGACCACGCCCAGTGCGTTGAGGTAAGCAGTCATGGGGCGGCCTCCAGCGGGCTGATTGTGTAATGCAGATCGCCCTTCATATCGATGCGAAATGCCTCGGGTTGCTGGTAGTGCACTTGCCAGCGCTGTTCAATAACTCGCAAGTCAGCCGCAGTTTTTGCTTGTGGATAATTGTCCGCCAGCTCAGTTGCCGGTGTCAGTGCAAACAATAGCGCGGCGAAGAGTTCGCGGGCCTCGGGGTTGGGCGGCAACAGACCGTCAGCCTGCCAGGTGCCGTCTTGCAGTAATTGGCGCGCCAGCGGAATACCCAGGGGGTCCATCAGCGACCAGCGTAGGGCAGGTCCTTGCTGCTGGATCACCAGCAACCAGTCTTGCCGTTGTTCGGCCTGTTCGCGCTGGATATGCAATTGCATGGGCAGGGCCAGGGTTGGCGTTTTCCTGGGCAGCGGCAAGCTGGTGCAGCTACTGAGCAGCATGCATATCACTAACCACACAAACATTATCCGTGTGGGAGCGGGCTTGCTCGCGATGCAGGCAACTCGGTTCATCTGATTCACAGCAGCGATCCTGTCGCGAGTAAACCCGCTCCCACAGGGGATTGGGGTTTGCGCGCCACCACGTTGACCAGGGTTTCATCACGCTGGCCCACCGGTTTTGGCTTTAGCAAGCCAACCCGCTCCAACAGGCCGAAGTCCTTGGAGCGACTCCACCACAGGTAAGGATAGGAGATATTCTGTGGCTCAAATTCAAAGCCCTGGTCACGGATCATCTCCAGGTATTGCGCTGCGCTTTTTTGCACATGCATGGGGTGACGGAACAGCCAGCGGATCACCCAGGTATCGATATAGGCTTCGGTGGACTCGGCAAACAGCAAGTAACCACCGGGCTTGAGCACCCGGTAGAACTCGGCCAATGCCCGGTCCTGTTGCACCAGGTGATGAAAAGTCTGGTGACAGAACAGGATGTCGATGCTGTCATCGGCCACCTTCAGCTCAGCGCAATCGCTGCCGATCAGCTCAATGTCGATGCCCTGACGCCGGGCTTCTTCGGCGCTCAAGTGCAGGCTCAGGGGATCAGCATCGAGGCCGATCAGGCGCTTCGGTGCGAAGGTTTTGTCCAGGTATTGGAACGATTTGCCCTGGCCGCAACCGGCATCGAGGATCACCGGCGCGGTTGGCAGTTCATCACTGAACAGGCTGCGCAGGTCATTGATGGCCACCCGCAGTACATGGTGCTGCCAGGTGTGGCTGCGCAAGAACCAGAACCCCAGGCGGGTTTCTTCAACGTAGGTATCGCTCAGAGGTTTCATGCGGGCTCCGTGGCGCAGATATCCGACAGCATGCGCAAACGGCGCCTTGACTCGCTGACAAAGGGGTTGCTTTCGTCCCAGGCATAACCGGCCAGGATCGAGCTGATCATGCGGCGAATATGCGGCTGGCTACCGGGGTGGTAGATCACGTCCTGGAAGGTGCCGGCGTACCAGCCTTCAACATAGCAACGGAAGGTGTCGACCCCGCGCTTGAGCGGTTCGGCAAACTCGCTTTGCCAGTCCACCGCCTCGCCTTGCAACTGACGGTGCAGCACGCCCGCCGCCATGCTCGCTGAACGCATGGCGATGGTTACGCCCGAGGAGAACACCGGGTCGAGGAACTCGGCAGCGTTGCCCAATAGTGCAAAACCAGGGCCGTGCAGGGTTTTGACGTTGGCCGAGTAACCGCCCAGGGTACGGGCCGGAGTGTCCCATACGGCATTGGCCAGCACCCGTTGCAGGCTGGGGGTTTCATCGATAAAACTACGCAGGCAGGTGTCGAGGTTTTCACTGCGGCCTTCGAAATGCCCGGCTGCCGCCACCACGCCCACCGACGTGCGGCCATTGCTGAACGGGATGCTCCAGAACCAGATGTCGCGCTGGGTCGGGTGGGTGGTAATAAGGATTTTGTTGCGATCAAAACCTGCGTAATCGATACGGTCTTCCACGTGGGTAAACACCGCCTGACGCAGCGGAAAGTTCGACGGTGCTTCAAGGTCGAGCAAGCGCGGCAATACGCGGCCGTAGCCGCTGGCGTCGAGAATGAAGTCAGCTTCAACCTGATAGCGGCTGGTGTCTTCGCGCTCAATGTGCAGGAGCGGTTTGGCACGCTCGATATCCGTGCTGATCACGGTTTCGCCATAACGGATTTCGACACCTTGCAGCGCGGCTTGATCGGCCAGCAGTTTGTCGAAGTCCGCGCGTTGCACTTGAAAGGTGGTGGGTTTGCCGTTACTGAATGTGTCACCAAAATCGAAGGCGCTGTATTGCTCGCCCCAGGCGAAGGCAGCACCGTTTTTCAGCTGGAAGCCGGCGGCCTGCACCGCGTCCAGCATGCCCGCTTCTTCGATGAAGTCGATGCAGTGCGAAAGCAGGCTTTCGCCAATCGAAAAGCGCGGGAAGTGCTGGCGCTCGATAACCAGCACATCGTGGCCCTTGCGTTTAAGTAGGGCCGAGGCAATGGCGCCGGACGGTCCTGCACCGATGACTACAACCTGACGACGTTCCATTTCTATTCCTGACACAGGCGCTCCTTGCCGGGTACCACGGCAGACTTCAAGGGGGGGTTGCTCATACCCGCCAGCGCCGGCAGCAGCGTGGCGATGAGGCTCATCAGTATCAACGCGAAGTACAACGCGGGACTGATCAGCTGTTGTTGCAGCAGCAAGTTGAGAAATACGATCTCACTCAACCCGCGAATGTTCAGCAGCAGGCTCTCACGCCATCGGCTGGCGCCTGCAAACGAGGGCGTGGCCCAGCTCAGTCCGAGCCAGTTGCCCAGCAGTTTGCTGGCCATCGGCAGAAGCAACAGGGCCGCCAGTTGCAGCGGGCTTATCTGGCCCAGGGCGCTGTGTACATCAATCTGCACAATGCCGAACGTCAGAATCAGCGGGATCGCCAGCGTGGTCTGCATGCGCTCAAGCCACACGGCCTTTAACGGCATCACCAGCGGTACCTTGAGCCATGCCATGCAGACCAGATAGCCGACGCCAAATATCAACGCATTGAGGCGGTAATGTTCGGCCACCACCAACAGTGCGAAAAAACTCAGGCTGTAGCACAGCGGCTGACGAATGCGCAGGCCGCGCATCAGCAGCGGCAATAAAGCCCCGGCCAGCGGCAGTAATACACTTCTCAGGTTCAGGCTGCCCTGGGCCAGGCCGAACAGGCTCCAACAGGTCAGGTCGATCACAATTGCGCTTTGCACCAGGCGACGGGAGGCAGCAGGCGGGTAGTCGATATGGCGCAGGTACAGGTACAGCACCGGGATGGCAGTGATGGCAAACACCAGCCCCACGGCCAGCGAATTCAGCCAGGGTTGCTCGGGCAACAGCCAGACGGCGCAGGCGAGCCCGCTGACGAAGGGCACGGCAAAGCTGGGCAGGGCGATTTTCAGGCTCTGGCGGTCCAGTCGCAGATCAATCACGTCGCTCAAAATGGTCCCCAGCAACAGGGCGAAGCTCAGGCTGTAAAGGCTTTTGAGCCAGACCGGCGCCACCAGTTGCGCACCGTTGAGCTGCCAGTGCGGCTCGATCCAGAACAGCATCAGCAACGGCAAACCGATGGACGCCAGCAACAACTGGCTGACAATCGGGATCATGCGAAAGCGCCGACCCACGTGAGTGGCCAGCGCAAACAGGACTAACGCCAGCAGCCAGAACAGACCCGTCAACACGGCTTATGCTCCTGCTTGCCCGCCCAGGGGGCGAGGATAAAGCTGAACGCCAGCCCCAGGCTCACCGACAAACCGAAATTGCTCACCGCCGGTGTACTCGACACCGCCAGCAAGCCAAACGACAGCCATGTGGTCAGGGCGGCCAGCAAGGTGCCCAGCAAGCTGACGGCCGCACCACCGATTTGCTCGCGCATCAGGATCGCGTAGTCGACGCTGATGGCGGTGACCAGCAATAAGCCGAACAAGCTGAACAAGGTTAGCGGCTGGCCCAGCCAGCCAAGGCTGGCGAGGCTGCACAGGGCGGCGAGGAGCGGCAGCGCAACGATGCGCAATGCTCCGCCAAAGCCGAACGGAGCGATCAATAGCACGACGATCAGCGCGCATGACAACAGCTTCAACTCAGCAGCGCTGATTTGTGTGGCCGCAAACACTTTGTTCAAGTCCCCCAGGCGATCCACCAGTTTCACACCGGGCAAGTCCTGCGTTTGCGCACGCAACAGGCTGGCATCATTTAAACCTTGCAGGCTGACCATCGCGGCGACGCCGTCGGTATTTTTGCCCAGCCATAGTGCTCGCCATGGTTCGGCCAACGGGCCTGCCAGCGCATCGTCGATTGACTGATCGGGCAAGGCTTGCAACTGCGCCAGCTCGGTTTGCAAGGCGCTTTCGGGTACGCCCAGCGCCAGCAGCGGCTGCCAGTGTTGAGGCAGCGCGCTGAGGGCGGCGCGCAATCGTTGTTGCTCGCCGGGCTGGCTGACCAGTTGGTTGAGGGCCAGAAAGCCTTGCAACTTGCCGCTGCCGATCAACTGTTCCAGGCGCTGGCTCAGGCTGCTCTGGCGCTCCAGTAATTGCTGTTCGTTGTCGGCGCGTACCAGAAAGAACTGGCTGGTTGGCTGATAGCCGGTGATGCGCGCAATGGCCTGGGCTTCGTTCATCAACTGTGGCGGGGCGCCGACCCATTGGCGGATGTCGTTTTTGCTGGTGAGCTGCCACAAGCCGGCGGCACAAAAGGTCAGCAGCAGTGCCAGCAGCGCAGCCGTCGGGACTTTTTCCAGCAGTGCTGCGCGTGCATCAAGCAGACTTTGCGCAATGTTCAGTGGCCATTGCGCAGGACGCAACTCGACGCCTTTGAGCAGCGCCGGCAGCAGGCACACCGCACTCAAGTAAGCGCCGATCAACCCGGCCGCGGAAAAAAGGGCGATTTGTGTCAACGCCGGGAAGGGCGTGAAAGCCAGCGCCAGATAACCGATGCAACTGGTGGCCAGGCTCAGGCTCAGACCGGGCAAGGTCAGGCGCAAGGCGGGCCAGCTGCGCCAGGGTTTCAGGCTCCAGCTTTTGGACAGGTAATGCAGGGGGTAATCCACCGCCACGCCGATCAGGCTGGAGCCCAGCACCAGTGTCATCACGTGCATGCTGCCAAACCACGCGACACAGGCCACGGCGCCAAACAGCATGCCCACCAGCACTGGAACGAAGGCCAGCAGCACGCGCCAGCGCCGGAAGGCCAGCAGCAACAGCAGCAGAATACCCACCGTTGCACCACCGCCGACCCAGGTAATTTCCCGGCTGGCTTGTTGTTGCCCGCTGGCGGCATACAGCAGGCCGCTGGCGGCGAGTAATTGCACGTCGTTTTTAGCGACCTGCTCACGGCTCTGTTCGAGCAGTTCGGCGACCCGCAGAGGCAGCTTCATATCGAATGCATTGCCTTGCGTACGGGCGCGCAACAGCACCCAGCTTTTGCCGTCGGCATCGGCAATCAGGGCGCCGCTGCCAATGTCCAGTTGCACCGCACCGCGTTGCGGCTGGCTGTTTTGAATGCGACCGGTCAGGCCCAGCCAGTCATCCTGGCTGGGCACCAGGCTAAAGCCGGTAAAGGGGTCGAACAACGCCTGCACCCGCTGCTGGATAAAGGCCTCGGGGTGTTCGATCAACTGGGTACGGTCGGCGTTCGAGAGCATCGCCAGACGCCCGCGCAGCAGTTGCTCGCGCAGGGCCGGGAGGTCGGCTTGCAGGCCCCACTGGACCTTTTCAAACAGGCCGCTGGCTTGCCATTGCTCGCCCAATTGTTGAGCGCTGGCGATCGCCTGCTGACGGTCTGCACTGGCGACCAGCACCAGCATTTCGCGGTTCAGGGGCTCTTGCATGCGCTGTTCGGCGCTGAGCTCCAGCGCATCCGGTGTGTCGCCCGGCACCAGCTCCATCAGGTTGGCCGACAGCGGCGCACCGTGGCGCCACTGCCAGCCAGCCAGTGCCATCACGGCCAGCAACAGAACCAGAAAGGCCCGTGGCAGCCAGCGCTCACTGCGCAAAGTCGTTTTGCTCCGCGTCGCTCAAGGGTTGATTGCCGACGCTGTTTGGCATTTTTAGCAGCGTGCTGTCACCTTGGGCTTCTTGCAGTTCGATACGTTGCACCAGCTCGCCGCCTTCAATATTGATCCGGGTGAACACTTGCTTGAGCAGCAGTGAACGTGGTGTCAGCGTCAGCGCCCAGCGGCTGGGTTCGCCTTGTAATTGCAGGTCGAAATCACGTTGCAGGCCGCTGCTGTCGCCTTGCAAAACAGCGAGGAACAAACGGTTCTGCTCGGCGCCCGCGCTTTTGCCCGGGAGCATCTGCCATTGCGTGCCGTCGCGTCGGGCGATGCCCTGGGCGTTGATGCGGTAATCCTGTTGCAGCGGGGTTTTCAGTTGCCAGAGCAGGCCGTGGTCCTTGGCCAGGACAAATGTGCCGGTGCTGGTGAGTGGCTTGGGCAGCGCGCGCAGGTGTTTTTCCTGGATGAAATCACCGTGGATCACCTGGGGCTTGGCCAGTTGTTCGCTCAGTTGTTGCAGGTCGAAGGCGTGGGCCAGTGGGGTGAACAGCAAGGCGGCGAACAGCAATGAGAGACGGGTGCGGCCTTTGCCCTCTCCCAGAGGGAGAGGGGGCAGAATGGCTGAGTTCTTGAGTGCGCCGCGGTCAATCCCCTCTCCCTTTGGGAGAGGGCTAGGGTGAGGGGCTTTTGATCCATTCATGACAGCACCCGCTCTACAGCCCGCACAAAACACCCAGGCGAGGCCAATTGCATCTCCCGGCTCTCAATTTCAACCGCCACCTGCACTGTAACTGCCCTAGTCAAACGCTCACCCGTGACCGCATCGCTAATTAGATAATTAATCTTCAGGCGGTTCTCCCATTCCACCAGGCTGGCGCGCACGTTGATCCGCTGGCCGAACGTGGCGCCGCGGACATAACGCAACTGCATGTCGATCACCGGCCACGCATAACCCGCTTCGAGCATCTGCGTGTAGTTGTGACCGATATGGTCAAGCAGCGCACAGCGCGCCACTTCGAGGTATTTGACGTAATGCCCGTGCCACACCACGTGCATGGTATCGATGTCGAAAAACGGCACCAACACTTCGGTATCAACGTGAAAAACCCCTTTACTACGCATGCAGCCTCCAGTGTTGTTGGGCGATGCGGCTCAGGCACAAACGCAGTTCGGCTTCCAGGGCGCGGTCTTCAACCACGGGGGCAAAATCTTTGGCCAGTTCGGCATGCATCTGCGCCAGCGCCGGCGGCAACGGGCGAGCGTCTTCGGCACGGCTGCGCAGCCAAACGCCCTGATGGGCAGCCAGCAAGGTGGCCGCTGCCACCTGCTCGGTCAACTCCAGTACGCGGATCGCATCACGAGCGGCGATGGTGCCCATGCTCACCTTGTCCTGGTTATGGCATTCCGTGGAGCGTGAGAAGACGCTGGCCGGCATGGTGTTTTTCAATGCCTCGGCAGTCCAGGCGCTGGTACCTATCTGCACCGCTTTAAAGCCGTGGTTGAGCATTGCCCGTTCTGCGCTGGCGCCCGACAGGTTGCTCGGCAGGCCGTGGTTGTAGCGTACGTCCACCAGCAGGGCGAGCTGGCGGTCGAGCAGGTCGGCGACGTTGGCCACCAAGGTCTTGAGGCTGTCCATCGCAAAGGCGATATGGCCGCCGTAGAAGTGCCCGCCGTGCAGTACGCGCTCCTCTTCGGCGTCAATGATCGGGTTGTCGTTGGCGCTGTTGAGTTCGGTCTCGATAAACCCGCGCAGCCAGCTCAGGCTGTCTGCCAGCACGCCCAGCACATGGGGCGCGCAACGCAGCGAGTAGCGGTCTTGCAGGCGATGCAACGGTGCGGTGGGGGCATCGATGGCGAGGTCCTGACGGATCCAGGCAGCGACCTGCATTTGTCCCGGGTGCGGCTTGGTGGCAAACAGGCGTTCGTCAAAGTGCTCGGGGTTGCCTTGCAGCGCCACCACGTTGAGGGCGGTGATGCGCGTGGCCAGTTTGAGCAGGTAGTCGGCGCGGGCATAGGCCAGGCAGGCGAGGCCGGTCATCACGGCGGTACCGTTCATCAGTGCCAGCGCTTCCTTGGGCCGAAGTACCAGCGGTGTCCAGCCCAGTTCCCGGTGCACATCTGCTGCAAGGCGGCGCTCGCCCTTGAACAGGACTTCGCGTTCGCCCGACAGGGTTGCGGCCACGTAAGACAGTGGCGTCAGGTCGCCACTGGCCCCCACCGAGCCTTCTTCGGGGATCAGTGGCAGGATGTCGTGGGCAATAAAAGCCTGCAATCGTTCCAGCAACTCTATGCGCACCCCCGACACGCCGTGGCACAGCGACTGCAAGCGTGCCGCAAGCACCGCGCGGGTGGCTTGCGCATCGAGCAATTTGCCCAGGCCGCAACCGTGGAAGGTATAGAGGTGGCGGGGCAAGGCTTCGACGTGCTCCAGCGGCACCGCAACCACGCAGGAGTCGCCGTAGCCGGTGGTTACGCCATAGATCACGCCTTCCTTGTCCAGCAGCGAGTCGAGAAAGCGCGCGCCCTTGGCGATGCGCTCGCGGTAGTCGGGGTCGTCCTGCAGCCGCGTTGGCGCCTGACGATTGGCCAGGGCCAGCACGTCTTCAATGCGCAACGGGGTTTGGCCGAAGGTTACTGGCTCATGCGGATGCGTCGTCATCGGTCTTCCAGAAAGGGTAAAAGTTGAACCATTGTTGCGGTGCCTGCAGGCAGTAGTAGCCCAGGCGGTCGGCGTAGAGCGTGGCCCAGTCGTCGATCACCTGCTCGCGGTTATTGCGTCGCCACACCACTTCGCGGGCAAAGGGTTCGAGGATGACTCGATAACGGCCTTTGTGTTTCAGGCAGAACATCAGATTGACCGGGCATTTGAGCAGTCCTGCCAGCAACCACGGGCCTTGGGGGAATGCTGCCGTATAGCCGAGGAAACCGACCTCTATATGGCGCCCGCCATTGAGTGGTACGCGGTCACCGGCGATGGCCAGCCATTCGCCGTTTTCCAGGCGCTGGTTGAGTTGCAGCATCACCGCCGGGTTGAGTTCACTGACCTGAATCAACCGTAAATGGCTGGCCCCGGCTTCGCCCAGCAGGCGGTTGAAGTGTTCGGCATGCCGGGTGTGAACCAGCACATTCATGGTCACCTGCTCGCCCAGTTCGGCGAGCGCACGGCAGACTTCAAGGTTCCCCAAGTGGGCGCCTACCAGCATCTGCCCGCGTTCGCCGCGCAGTTGATTGCGCAGCAGCGCGGGGTCAACGATTTCGATGTCTTCGATCTTGAGACGGCCATTCCATACATCGAGCTTGTCGAGCAGGGCGTCGGCAAACGCCATGAACTGCCCGAATACCCGCCAGCGGGTAGGGCGCAACTCGCTTTGCTCGCTCCAGTCGGCCAGGCGCTGCTGGTATTGCCAGATGCTGCGTCGTGCGCGGCCGCCGAACACAAAGAAGTACAGCACAATGGCGTAAAGCACCGGGCTGAGCACACGTCGGCCCAGCAACCTGACGCCCAGGGCGGTGAGCTTCATCAGCCGGAAACTGCCGCGCTCTTTGTGGGCAGCCCAATGCTGTTGAGGTTCATTCATGCTTTGCAGCGCCTCCAGAGGATGCCCGGCAAGCGTATCAACATGCCGAAAAACAGCTTGGTGTGCATGCTCGAAATCAGCGCATTGTCATGGAACAGGCGAAAGTGCGAGAGACCGTCCTGCGGGTAGTGGACCTGGGTCGGCAGCCAGCACATCGGCTGGTTGCGCCACGCCAGGCGAACCAGGATCTCGGGGTCGAAATCCATGCGCTTGCCCAGCGTTACCGAGTTGATCAGTGCGAGGGTCGGCGCCAGCGGGTAGACCCGAAAACCGCACATCGAGTCGGGAATCTGCAATGAAAGGCTGTTGATCCACACCCACACATGGGTCAGGTAACGCGCATACAGGCGGCCCTTGGGCACGCTGGCATCGTACTGTGGGTAACCGCAAACCAGCGCTGCAGGGTTTTGCTGTGAAACCCGCATGAAAGTAGCGACGTTGCGCAGATCGTGCTGGCCATCTGCATCCACTTGCAGGGCATGGGTAAAGCCCAGTTGCATGGCTTCACGAAGCCCGGCCATGACTGCGCCGCCTTTGCCCTGATTGACGGCCAGACGAATGAGAAAGATGTTTTCGCCACGGGCAAGCTCACCAAGAACAGCGGCGCAGGCGGGGCTGCTGGCGTCGTCGACCAGCACACAGGGCAAACCGGCGGCGCGCAGGGCCGCGACCACGCCAGGCACGGCGGTTTCGTGGTTGTACACCGGGATCACGGCGCAGGGGTTATGCACGGGACTATCACTGTTATCCACAGGGGGCCTCCAGCACGATACGACCACTGGAACAGGGTGCAGTGGCGTTGCGGTAGGCGAAGTGCAATTTTGCGCGTTCGCTGTCAAAGCGCAGGGTTAATTCAATGGCGTCCCCGGGGCGCACCAGTTGCTGGAACTTGAGTACTTCCATCCCGGCAAAACGCGGCGGCAGGTCGAGCAGTTGCTGGCCCAACACCATTGCCCAGTCCACTTGCACCACACCCGGCAACACCGGTGTTTTGGGGAAATGGCCGCTGAAGAACGCCAGGTCCGGCGGGATCGACAGGTTCAGCGTCCACTGACCGGCGTCTTCGCTTTGGCTCAACACTTCCGGCAGCTTGGGCCGGGGTGCGAGTAACAATGCATCGATCCGGGCCTGTGGCAGCTTGCCCTGGCTGTTGAGTGGTAACTGGCGCAGCAAACGCCAGCGGCGCGGCAAGGCCACGGCTTCGCAGTGCTGACTCAAGTGCTGGCGCAGGGTGTGGGTCAGGGCTCGGCGCCCCTGTTCGCGCAGGGCAAAGAGGCCACTGGCGCTGAGCACCAGCAGGGCGCCCAGTGAGGCGCGTTTGTCATGCACCACGCCCAGGCGGGCTTCGGCTACCCAGTCATGGGAGACCAGCGCCTGCTCCAGCATTGGCAGGGAAATACGTTTCTCTTCGAGTTTGACGATGCGATCCAGTCGCCCGAGCAACTCAAATCGCCCGTCGGCTTCAATACGGGCGGCATCAGCCGTGTGTTCGACATGGCCCTTGGGCAAGTAGCTAGAGGCGATGATCAAGGCGCCGTCACTGCTCTGGCTCAATTGCACATCGGCAAAGGGCTGCCACAGGTGTTGCCCCTGACGCCAGGCGATACCGCCGGTTTCGGAGCTGCCGAGGATCTCGGTCGGCCACTGGCCCAGGCGTTCGAACAGCGTCCGGGCTGCTTCTTCGGGCAGGGCGCCGCCAGAAGAAAATACTCGGCGGACCGAGCTTAACGCCGGCCAGTCGAGGTTGTCGGCCATGCGCTTGAGCAAGGCCGGGCTGGCGATCCAGGCAAAAGCAGCGTGCTCACGGCTGGCGCGTTGCATGTCTTCAGGGAAGGCCAGTTGTTTGCGTACAAAGCTGCGGCCTGCGCACAGAGGCCACAACACACGGAACAACAGCCCGTAGATGTGCTGCGCCGCCACACTGGCAATAATGCATGCATCACCCAGATCAGCACCCCACAGTTGCTCCAGTGCCTGAACCTCGTTGGCCATCTGGCGCAGGCTTTTGTCGATCCGTTTGGGTTCGCCGCTGGAGCCCGAGGTGCACAAACTGAGCTGGCACTGGTCCAGATCCAGTTGCGCTGCAGGCAGAGGATCGGCGTACAGGTCCTGCAACTCTTCGCTTTGAGTTATCCACAGGTCAACCTGGCTGTCCCATCGAAGGCGGGTTTGCGCTTGCAGGTCGGCGGGCAAGAGCACGCTGACTCCGGCCTGCCAGGCACCGAGCAAGGCCTGCGCCAGCTCGGCGGCATCTTCAAGGTGTACGGCAACGCGTCGCACGCCGCGCTGTTGCAGGCCGCCCGCCAGGCGCAGGGCCCGTTCACGCAGGGTGTCGTGGTTCAGCTCGGGGTCAACGCTGACCCGGCGATCTGCGTGCCCCTTGAGCAGCAGGTGCTCAAGATTTATCCAATTCATGCCCGGCCTCTTACCTTTTGTCGTATCAGCCATTCAATGAAAAACAGCAGCCCCATCAGCGCGTAGGCGATCAGGCCGTTGTATAACGTCCACCAGCTCAGCGGCGCCCACAGCGTCAGGGAGGCTGCGACTAATCCGTTTAGCATGAAGAACAGGCACCAGACCTTGGTCACCTGCCGCGTGTAATCAATTGCAATATCGGGCAGCACGGGCTCGCGCAACCGCGCCAGCCGCTCGATCATTGGCGGCCCGTACTTCAGGCTCAGGCCGAACAGGCAAAGCATGAACGTGCTGACCAGCACGGGGTACCAGCGCAACAGTGCCGGGCTGTTGAACAGCCCCAGCAAGGCGCAGAACATCAATGCAACCACCGCCATCAACAGACTGCCCGGGCGGCGTTCGCCGGTCAGGGCGCGGGCCAGCCACAGGCTGCCCAGCAGCAGCGCGAATTGCCACGGGGCGAAATGGGCCATGCCGAAATACACCGCAAAGGGGTACATCAGTCCGGCCAGCAACAGGCCGAGGCCAATCAGGCGGTTCATGCGTCAGCGTGAACCAGGCGGTAAACCGCCTCGACCACGTCATTGACGGTACGCACCGATTTGAATTCTTCAGCGGCGATTCGTTTGCCGGTTTTACGCTTGATATGGTCAATCAGGTCGACAGCGTCAATGCTGTCGATTTCCAGATCCTGATACAGGTTGGCGTCCAGGGTGATGCGTTCGGGTTCCAGTTCGAAAAGTTCGACCAGAGCGTCGCGCAGGGTGTTGAAAATGTCGTCACGGTTTTGCATGGTTCGGTCTCAGGCTGCCTGTTTGGCGGTGACAAAAGCCGCAAGGCTGGCCACGTTGGAAAAATGATTGCGTGTATCTTTGGCGTCGGCGTCTATTTTGATGCCGTAGGTCTTTTGAATCGCCAGGCCCAGCTCCAGTGCGTCGACCGAGTCCAGCCCCAGGCCGTCGCCAAACAGGGTTTGATCGTCGCCAATGTCGCTGACACTGATGTCTTCGAGGCCCAGGGCATCGATGATCAGCTGTTTAATATCGTTTTTCAGATCGCTCATCTGTGGCGAGCTCCTTAATAAAATAGTCATGCACGAAGTCGTTGAGCAGGCGCGAGGCTTTGGGCGGCGGGCCAAGCGCGGAAAATGTATGTGGATCTATATCGGCACCGACCCGAAAGCTGAAGTGCACGCGACGCTCGGGTATGCGATACCAGGGCTCGGCCTTGGTCAGCGTGGTGGGGCTGACCTTGATCACCACCGGCGTGAGGATCTTCGCACCCCGCAGTGCAATCGCGGCGGCCCCGCGATGAAAGGATGGCGCATGGCCTGGCCGGGTACGCGTGCCTTCCGGGAAAATCACCAGGGTCTGGCCTTGCTGCAACGCCCCCGCAGCGTTATCGAGCATGTCTACGCTGCCATCATTGCTGATGTATTGCGCCGCACGCACAGGGCTACGGGTAAACGGGTTTTGCCAAAGGCTCTGTTTGACCACGCAATTGGCGTTTCTCACCAGGCCGATCAAAAAAACCACATCGATTAGCGACGGGTGGTTGGCGATGATCATCTGCCCGGGGCGGCCTAGCCGCTCGGCACCCTGGACGTCATAGGTCAGCACGCCCATGCGCGCCATGGTGCGAATAAACAGCCAGAACAGGCGGCTGACGGTAAAACGGGCACGCTCGCGCTGACGCGTGGCATCGCCCGGCAGGCAACTCAGCACCGGAAAAATCACCAGACGCAGGCACAGGCAACCGATACCGAACAGTGCAAAGCTGATGGCAGTGGCGATCAAGCGCCAGGCATAAGCATCACGGCGGGCGCTCACAGGCTGTGCTGCCAGTTCCACACGCGGTTTTTCCAGGTGTGCTGGAATGATCTCTGCTGCTTATCGAGCAGTTGGCGCAACAGATTCAGGGCATGGGGCCATTGAGCTTGTTCTATGCCTGCGGTACCACTGGCGAGTGAAACCTGCCATTGCTCGCCCGGGGTCAGCAGCAGGCCCACGGCATAAGGGAAGGGCACGTCATTGATACAGCGTGCATAGGCCTCGGGTGGCTGCTCTTCGGTGATGATCAGCAACACGGCGGGCGCGCCTTCATTGAGCAGGGCGCAGGCTTCGATCAGGCCGTGCTCCAGGCCGTCTCCGGCGGCAGCAATAGCGGTCATTTCGCTGGTTTCGCCGCGCATGATCGACCACAGGCCAATCACGGCGTTATGCACCGAGAGGCTGAACTGCGTGGGGGACAAGGGCTGATCCGCCGCAAGGTCGCTGAGTATGTCGAATGTGCGCGGGGTTTCACCGTGACGCGAGGCAAAGACCAGCGGTAATGCTTCACGGCCTTCGGCCAATGGCCAGCCGACGCAGAATGCCATGCGAGCCAGGCGGCTGAGGCGGCGCCGTTGCATGGCGGGTAAAAATGAGACATCGGGTGCTGCGCTGTTGGCAGCAAGTACACAGGGGTGCTGGCTCCAGGCTTGCCAATCGGCCACGGTGTCGAGGCCTGGAGCCCAGGCGCGCCACGCGGCGATATTGAAATTGATCACTGGAGTTCATCCCGCCCTTGCAGGCTTCCTTGATGCGAAAGTGGACACCGATCGACGCCGCACTTGATACAGAGGGGCGATATTATCCCGGTGCAGTTGGTTCGTAGCAAATATTGCTTACAGCCCCAGTGTGGTTTTTCTGGGAATTTAGAAAAATAGGATCAATGGATTTTATTTGAGAGATTTATTCGTTTGTTTTTGTGGAGATATTCTCGATTGATGTAGGGCATTTCTTAGCAAGGTAGCTAAGCCGCGCAAAGGGCATCTACACTCGGACACTCATAGGTACACGGAGGTTTTGAAATGCGTCGCGTGGTGTTTAACCAGAAAGGCGGTGTGGGTAAATCCAGCATCGCGTGTAACCTGGCTGCGGTTAGCGCCAGCGAAGGGTATCGCACGTTGTTGGTGGATCTGGATGCCCAGGCCAACTCTACTCAATACCTGACCGGACTGACCGGCGATGATATCCCTATGGGGATTGCCGAGTTCTTTAAACACACCTTGTCAGCGGGCGTGGGCTCGAAGAAAAACCGGGTCGATATTTACGAAACACCCTTTGAAAACTTGCACGTAGTGACGGCTACGGGTGAATTGGCCGATTTGCAGCCCAAGCTTGAGGCCAAGCACAAGATCAACAAGTTGCGTAAGTTGCTGGACGAGCTGGCTGAAGACTATGACCGCATTTATGTCGACACTCCACCCGCGCTGAATTTTTACGCGGTATCGGCGTTGATTGCCTGTGATCGTGTGCTGATTCCGTTCGATTGCGACAGTTTTTCACGTCAGGCGCTCTATGGCCTGCTGGCTGAAATCGCTGAGCTAAAGGAAGACCACAATGAAGACCTGCTGGTCGAGGGCATCGTGGTCAACCAGTTTCAGGCCCGGGCCAGCCTGCCCCAGCAAATGCTTGATGAGCTGATTGCCGAGGGGTTGCCGGTGCTGCCCATGTACCTGAGCAGCTCAGTGCGCATGCGAGAGTCGCATCAGGCCTGCCAGCCTTTGATTCACTTCGACCCGAGGCACAAGCTGACCCAGCAGTTTGTGGAGTTGCACGATTACCTGGATCAGAACGCTTAAGCGCTGATGCCTTGGCTGCGCAGCCAGGCGCCAAGTTGCTGCAATGGCAACGCACCGCTCTGGCGTGCGATTTCGCGGCCATTTTTAAACAGGATCAGGCTGGGTATCGAACGGATGCCCAGTTGCCCCGCCAGGTGCTGGTTGGCCTCGCTGTCGAGCTTGGCAAGCCGACACTTGCCCAGCAGTTGGCGGGCGGCCTGCTCAAATACCGGAGCAAAGGCCTTGCAGGGCCCGCACCACTCGGCCCATACATCTATCAGTAGCGGCAGGTCGCCCTTGATCTGGCTGGCGTAATCGGTTTGCTGCAAATCGAAGGGCCTGGCCAGCAATACTTCATTTTTGCAGCGCCCGCATTTGGGGTGCTCACCCAGGCGATCGCCGGGGATGCGGTTCAGGCCGTTGCAGTGGGGGCAGGGGATCAGCAGCGGTTCGGTCATGGAGAGCTCCTTGGAAGTGGCCATTGGTGCCGCCTGTCGCAGCGACTCCAGATTGATGGCGTGCAGTTCAGCAGATGAACACCTGGGCCGCCACCCCCCATGACGTATCTGCTCACAATGTGCTCAAGCCGGCCACCAGGTCTCTATCTAGGCTGTAAAAACCCCCCGGGCTTTGCACCGCTGGTCTGGCGATCGTTATCGCAAGTTGCGATTGCCAGGGTTCGGGTTTAGCCTTCATAGCAAGATGCGATAAGGACATTGCATGCGAGTGATTACAGCAAAACGAATTTGGGAAGCCAAAGCACAATGGCCGCAATCGGCGAGCGCACTGGATGAGTGGTATCGCAAGATCAAAGTCCTAAGCCCTGAAGACTTCGCCGCGTTGAGGTCGTTTTTCCCCGCCACCGACAAGGTGGGTTCGTTTCATGTTTTCAATATAGGTGGTAACAAACTGCGGTTGATCGCCGTGGTGCGTTACCGGGTACAGCGCCTCTACATCCGTCATGTGCTGGATCACCGTGACTATGACAAGGGCAAATGGAAGGAATCAGCACCATGAACGCATTGGTCGAACAGGCAGCAGAGCATTGGCAATTCGTGGCGCCGCTGCTGCGCAAACCGAAAAACGAAGCCGATTACGACGGGCTGGTCGCCGCCCTTGATACGTTGACCGACTTGATAGGCGATGATGAGACCAACCCCTTGATGAGCCTGGTGGACATCATCGGTGACTGGGTTGAGGCTTACGACCTAGAGCATCGACCGATGCCCAAGGTCAGCGGCGTCGATGTGCTGCGCTCGGTGATGCAGGAACACGGGCTGACGCAAAGCGATTTGCCAGGTGTCGGCACCCAGTCTGTGGTGTCCGAAATCCTCAGCGGTAAACGCCAGCTCAACGTACGGCAGATTCGCTGGCTGGCCGATTACTTCAAAGTGCCTGTGGATATGTTTATCTGAGGCTGACGGCGTGCGCCACGCTGTGGCTGGTATGTGGGCCGACGACTGGCGACCAGCCTCGGTTCTGTGGGAGCGGGCAAAACCGGCAACAGTATATTTACCGGTTTTGCATCACGACGAGCAGCTGATTTCCAGATGCTTGCCCCACTCCGGCGGGCGTTCGGCGTAGCCTTCCATGCCCGGTTGTTCGGTGAACGGTTGGGTCAATACCGTGTGCAAGCGTTGCACTTCGCTGTAATCCCCGGCCTCGGCCGCATCGATGGCCTTTTGTGCCAGGTAGTTGCGCAGGATATACAGCGGGTTGACCGCGTGCATGCGCTCACGCCGGACGCTTTCATCGCTTGCGCCGTCTCGGGCAACCCGGGCCACGTACTGCGCGGCCCATTCGTCAAAACCCTTGAGATCGACAAATTCGTCTCGCAGCCGTGCTACTGCCTGTTCTGCCGGGAGGTCCCCCAGGCGCCGGAAAAACAGGTTGTAGTCGACGCTGCTGCCTTGCATCTTTTGCAGCAAGGTTTCGACCAGGTGTTGATCGGTGTCTTCGGCACTGGTCAGACCCAATCGACGGCGCATCAGGTCGAGGTAGTGGGCCTGGTACAGCGGCAAGAAAAGCCCCAGGGTTTCGCGCAAGGCTTCAACGCTGATAAACGGCGTCAATGCCTGGGCCAGGGCACTCAGATTCCACTGGCCGATCGGCACCTGGTTGCTGAAGGAGTAACGCCCTTCATGGTCGGAATGGTTGCAGATGAAGTTGGCGTCGAAGTCGTCGAGGAAGGCGAACGGACCGAAGTCAAAGGTGATGCCCAGGATCGACATGTTGTCGGTGTTCATTACACCGTGACAAAACCCGTAGGCCTGCCACTTGGCGATCAGTTCAGCGTTGCGTTCGACGATTTCGCGAAACATGGCCAGATAGGGTTCGGGTTGCTCCAGGCACTCGGGGAAGTGCATCGCCAGCACATGCTCACCCAATAGCTTTTGCTGCTCGGGGCGCTTGGTGTAGTAGAAATACTCGAAGTGCCCGAAGCGTATATGGCTGGGTGCCAGGCGCAGCACCATGGCGGCGCGCTCCTGGGTTTCGCGCCACACCGGGGTGTCGGAGGCGATCACACACAGGGCTCGGCTGCTGGGGATGCCCAGTGCATGCAGTGCCTCGCTGGCGAGAAACTCGCGGATCGAGGAGCGCAGTACGGCGCGGCCATCACCCATGCGCGAATAAGGGGTCCTGCCGGCGCCCTTGAGGTGCAGGTCCCAGTGCTCGCCCGCGTCGTTATACACCTCACCCAGCAGTAACCCGCGGCCATCGCCCAGTTGCGGATTGTAAGAACCGAACTGATGACCGGAATAGACCATCGCCCGAGGCTCGGCGTTGGCCCACAGGGTATGGCCACCAAACAGTTGCGCAAATACAGGGTCTTGGGTGACAGCGGGGTCGAGGTCGAGCAGTGCCAGGGCGGCGTCGCTGGCGACCACAACACGCGGTGCGTCGATGGGCTCAGGCAGCACATGGGTCGAGAAGGCATCACCCAGGCGGGCAAAGCGGTTATCAAAAGTCAGTTCGTCGAGGGCTTTCAATGACCGTCTCCAGTGAACAGTGGCGGATCGTGGCAGCGGGCTTGCCCGCGACGGCATCAACGGGCTTGGTTGGTTAAACCGATTCGTTTGCATCGCAGGCAAGCCAGCTCCCACAGAGGTTGCATCGGACTTGCGTCAGTCGAGCTTGCCCAACTGCGGCTTTTGCGGTGGTGGTGTCGGCTCGGGCGGGACTTCCGGCCCAACGGGCACCAGTTTGTATTCTTGCCCCTGCAGGTTCTTGAGGTACACCTCCATCTGCTGGAAGGAGATGTTGATGTGGTGGTTTTTGAACTCGCGGTTGATAAAGCGGTTGACCTCGTCGATCACCGGGTTGCGGTCGCCCAGGTCGCGTACGTGCATGCGCAGTTCGTGGTCGAGAGTGCTTTGGCCGAAGTTGAGGAAGTACACGTGGGGCTCCGGGTCTTTGAGCACCCGCGGGTTCTCTTGCGCAGCCTTGAGCAGCAACTGCTTGACCAGGTCGAGGTCGGAGCCGTAATCGACGCCCAGCTTCAGGGTCACACGGGTGATGGTGTCCGTAAGCGACCAGTTGATCAGTTGCCCGGTAATAAAGGTCTTGTTCGGGACGATGATGTCTTTGCGGTCGAAGTCGGTGATGGTGGTGGCCCGGATGCGGATCTTGCTCACGGTACCTGACAGATTGCCGATGGTGATGGTGTCGCCGATCCGTACCGGGCGTTCGAACAGGATCATGATCCCGGAAATAAAGTTGGCGAAGATTTCCTGCATGCCGAAGCCCAGGCCTACCGACAGTGCCGCAACCAGCCATTGCAACTTGTCCCAGCTCACGCCCAGTGTCGACAGGGTGGAGACAAAGCCTACGCCGATGATCACGTAGGTCAGCAGGGTCGTAGTTGCGTAAGCACTGCCCTGGCCCAGATCAAGGCGCGACAGCACCAGCACCTCCAGCAGGCCGGGCAAGTTACGCGCCAGCGCGATGCTGATGCCGATGATGACCAGCGCACCTATCACGTCGCCGATGCTGATGGGCACCATGCTCATATTGGCGCCGGTACCGCTGGTATATTCGTAGAGGGTGATGTTGTCCAGGTAGGAAAAAACCGAGATCAAGTCAGCCCACACCCAGTACAGAATGCCGATAAAGCCAGCCAGCAGGGCCAGGCGGATCAGGCGCAGGGACTGTTGGTTGACCTGTTCGATGTCCAGGGTCGGCTCTTCGATAATCGTATCGTTGCCTTCGCCTGCTTCCTTGGCGGCCTGGCGTTTGGCCAGTGCACGCTGGTAGGCCAGGCGCCGTGCCGCTACTGCCAGGCCACGGACAAACGCCGCTTCGACCACCAGCCAGAGCATCAGCAGATAGAGGGTATTGATCAGGCGGTCGCTGAGCTTGAGCGCGGTGTAGTAGTAGCCAAAACACACCGCCACAAACAGCGCCAGCGGCAGCAGGGCGAAGGCAAAACCGAGCAACTTGCGCAGGCGATAGGCTTTTGTTGCTGTTTCAAAGTCGTTGAGCAACAGGCGGCAGAGCAGCCAGGCCATGGCCGCATAGCAACTGAGCACCACCAGAATACCCAGGACATCGTCGGCCAGCGCAGCCGGTTGTTGCTCGGCAAAGGCGACGACGGCCACAAGGGCCAGGACCACAAAACCGAGTTTGCGGATCCAGTTCTGCAAGAACGCGACCAACGGTTTTTCCCAGCGAAAATGCAGTTCGGCCACGCCACCCGGCGCCAGAATCCGGTAAGCGGTGTAGAACACCAGCCAGGCCTCGGCCATCTGAATCAACGCCGCGCCCGTATTGGCATTCATGCCCCGGGCATCGGTTTGCAAGGCGTAGCCGCACAAGGCCAGCGCCAATGAAATGGGCATCGCCAGCAAGATGTTGATCAATATTGCCAGCGGCGTGTGCCATTGGCTGTCACGCTTGAAGTGACCGATGTCCTGATGGATCTTGTTCAATTTGCTGTAGAGGTAGCGACGTTTCCACAGCAGCGCCACGACCACCAGCAAAAACGGCAAGAACAGCAGGGGACGTTGCACCAGGCCTTCTGCCAGTTCACTGACGCTGGAACCCCAGGGCAGGGTGGTGATTTGCTGCTCAAGCTGGCGCGGTGCGGTTTCCAGCCATTCCAGATCCAGCGGCTTGTTGCTGGGGATCCAGAACATTTGCTCATCCAGCGTGGCGCGCAGGCTTTGGGCGGTGCTGAGCAGTTGTTTCTGGTTCAGTTGCAGGGTGATCGATTCGTTGAGCAGCGAGCTTAGTTCGCGGTTCAGGCGGTCCAGCAGATCGCTGCGGGTGTTGACCAGTTCGAGCAGGGTTTTGCGCAGTTGCGGTGTGACCTGGTCGGCAGGTTGGGTGGACAGCAGGTTGTCGACGTAAGTCGTGGGGTTGCTGATCAACTCGCGCTGCTGGTTGATTTCAAACTGGTACAGACGGATATCGGCGATTTCGTCTGCCAGATTCTTGTCCATTTTTTGCAGGCGCGGCAGGGCTTGCTTCTGCTTATAAAGTATCTTGGACAGCAACAAACTGCCCTTGAGCACGTTGATCTGCTCATCCAGGGCCTGGTCGCTCTGGGTAACGTTGTCCAGTTGTTGCTTTGTTTGCAGATTCTGCTGGGTCACCTCGTTGAGGCGATCGGTGCTGCGCAACAGGTAGTCGGAGAGCTTGAGGTTGATCGCGCTTTCGGTCGCCAGCAGGCTGCTGCTGCCGGACTTTTTAGCCTCGATGGATTGCTCGGTCACGGTCTGCTGCGACTGGGCCAGGCGCTTTTGATTGATCAGGGTTTGCAGGTCCTGGATTTCCTGGTCCTGGCGCGTGGTTTTTTCCAGCAGCAGGTCGTGCTGGCTGCCGCTCAGATCTTGCAACAGGCTGTTGCCAGCCAGTTCCTGGCGGCGCAGGGCAATCAGTGCGTTGAGCGAGGCGGCTTCGGCGTTGAGCTGGTTGCGCTGATCGGGGGTAAGCAACTTGCCATTGTCGCGTCCTGTTTTCAGGGTGGTGTTGATCTGCTGGATACGGGTCTGGCTGTTGCTGATCTCGGCCTGGGCCCGCTCGGGTCGGGTCTGCGCGGCAATGCTTTGGCTGTTGGCGATAGCCAGGGCTTTTTGCAGCTCGCCCTGTTGCGTGGTGCGTTCCGCCAGCAGTTGTTCCAGCTGCTGCACGGACAGCTCGCTGTAGCGCTGGGCTACGGGTATGGGTTTGCTGGCCTTGATTTTGGCCAGTTCGCGCTGGTTTTCGGCAGTCTGGCGAGGGGCATCGTTGATCTGTTGTTTGACGTCGTTCAGGCGCTGTTCGTAATCGGCTTTGCTGTCGAGCAGGGTCAGGGTCTGCTGGAGCACCGCCTGCAGGGCTTTTTGGTCGGCGTCCGGCAGTTTGCGCTCGGCAATTTTGTCCAGGCTTTGCTGCACCGCTTCGGCGGTAGGCGGGTCGGCAGCCTGAAGCGTGCCGACACAAAGGCTCAGGCCGAGCAGGACGGTGGCGATGAACGTGCGCAGAGTTGGCATAGATACCGGTCAGACAAGGGCGGAAAGTTGGAGTTTAGAGGAACAGCCCCGGGCCCGGTGCACTTCCTTCGGGGAATCTGACGCCCACTTTGGCGATCTTGTTCCCTTCCATCATCGCAACCGTCCAGATGGTGTTGTTCCACTCCACCTGGTCGCCGACCACCGGCGCGCCGCCGACCTTGTGGGCAATGAAGCTGCTCAGTGAGGTGTTCGGGTCGATGCCGTCCAGCTTCAGGCCGTACAAGGCGGCCACAGCGCCCAGCTGGGCGTCGCCTTCGAGCACGAAGTCGCCGAAGAAACGCAGGTCCAGGCCACGGCTCGGGGGCTGGCTGAACAGTTTGCCCAAGGCAGGCAAGTCGTGTTCGTGGCCGATGACGCAGAGCAGGTCACCCACTTCAAGCGTGGTACTACCCGACGGATGGAGCAGTTTTTTATCGCGAAACAGGGCGGCGATACGGGTGCCGTCGGGCATTTTCAGTTCACGCAGGGCCGCACCGATGCACCAGTTTTGTGCGTCGAGGCGATAAACAAAGAGTTCCCACTCGCTGGTGACATGCACTTCAAGGGCTGAACGGGACACGGGGGCCAGATCAGGCGGTACGGTCACCTTGAGCAGCTTGGCGACCCACGGCAGGCTGGTGCCTTGCACCAGAAGAGATACCAGCACGATAAAGAATGCCAGGTTGAAATACAGCTGCGCATTGGGCAGCCCGGCCATCAACGGGAACACCGCCAGAATGATCGGCACCGCACCGCGCAGGCCTACCCATGAGATAAAGGCTTTTTCGCGTCCATGGAAGGCTTTGAAAGGTAGCAGCCCCACTACCACTGACAGCGGGCGGGCAAACAGAATCATCCACAGGGCCAGTGCCAGTGCTGGAATGGCGATGGGCAACAGGTCGTGTGGCGTGACCAGCAAGCCCAGCACCAGGAACATGCCAATCTGGGCCAGCCAGGCCATGCCGTCGAGCATATGCAAAATGCCATGACGGCTGCGGATCGGACTGTTGCCAATCACCAGGCCGCACAGGTAGACCGCGAGAAAGCCGCTGCCGTGCAGGGCGTTGGTCAGGGAAAAGACCACCAGCCCGCCTGCGATCACCAGAATCGGGTACAGGCCGTTGGCCAGGTTGATACGGTTGACCATTTGCAGCATTAGCCAGCCGCCTGCCAGACCGACCGTGCCGCCGATGGCAAATTCACGCACCAGGTTGAGCAACAGGCTCCAGTGCAGGCCTGTTTCACCGCTGGCGAGCATGTCGATCAGGGTGACGGTGAGGAATACCGCCATCGGGTCGTTGCTGCCGGACTCGATTTCGAGGCTGGCTGAAACCCGCTCGTTCAGGCCTTTGCCACCCAGCAGCGAGAACACTGCGGCGGCATCGGTGGAGCCGACAATGGCGCCAACCAGCAGACCCTGGATCAAGTTGAGATTAAACAGCCAGGCGGCCATCAGCCCGGTCAGCCCCGTGGTGATCATCACCCCCACCGTGGCCAGCGATAACGCGGGCCATAACGCCACGCGAAAACTGGAAACCCGGGTGCGCAAGCCGCCGTCGAGCAAAATCACCGCCAGGGCGAGGTTGCCCACCAGATAGGCCGTGGGGTAGTTGTCAAAAATGATGCCGCCGCCATCGACACCTGCGGTCATGCCCACCGCAAGGATGATGACCAGTATCGGGATGCCCAGGCGCGAGGACAGAGAACTTACCAGGATGCTTGCGCCTACCAGCAACGCGCCGATCAAGAACAGGCTGTTGATGGTCGTCGCATTCAAAGGCAGTACTCCAGAAAGCTAAAAAAGACAGGGCGCAGACCTGGCATGCAGCCTGCGTGCCATCGATTCTAACCTGCGCCATTGGCGGGCTGTCAAAAAAGGTTTTGAATGGATTACACCCTGGAGGTGTTTGGGCCTGTCGAGTAGGACTGAAGGCCTTTCTTACAAAAAAATGGGATTTTCACTGCATTTTTATATTAGGTAAATTGTGTGTACTGCGGCCTCCCACTTGCGCACGGACATGACATGAACCCTGCTACTGAGGCTGGCAACAGGCTATCGAAGACAACACCGTGGTGTGACGACAAACGAATCAACCTTTATGTCGTGTCTGTCAGCAAGTTTCTGCTGCTGTATGGGCTTACGGCAGGCGGGTACATGGTCTATTGGTCATATCGCAACTGGGCGTCCTACAAAGCGGAAACCGGGGCGCCGATCGCGCCGTTGCTGCGCGCTGCGCTCTGGCCATTTTTTATCCTGCCGCTGTTTGAAGTGGTTCAGAACGGCCTCGACAGGACAGGGCGCTGCTATATTTGGCAACCCGAGACCAGAGGCCTGCTCATTATGCTGCTGGTCATGTTCTCGGTGCTGGTGTCCACGCTGTTTACCCGGCCCGCGGATGCGGTCTATGTGTTGTTCACCAATGCAGTACTGATCACCGGTTGTTGTGCAATGCTGGTGGCGGCCCAGCGCGCAATCAATATGCTGGCGGGTGACCCGCAGGGCAGCGTCAACAAGGCCCTGAGCTGGGCTAATTTTGCCTGGATGGTGGCCGGCACGCTGTTGATGGCCATCGTTGGCTATATGGAATTCATGAGCCAACGTTGAGTTCATGGCGTAAAAAAACCGGGCAACCCTTTCGGGTGCCCGGTTTTTTATTGCCCGATCACATCCTCAACCGATGGTCATCAGGCTTGCGTTGCCACCCGCAGCAGCGGTGTTGACGCTCAGTGCGCGCTCGATCACCAGGCGCTCCAGGGCGATATTGGTTTCGCCCTGGGACAGGCCCTGTACGCCAACGATGGCGCCTGCGCGTTGTGCCACTTGCTGGCACACGTCACGCAACTGGTCACAGTCGCCGTGGTGCAGGACGGCGTCGAAGATCACTTCGTCCTTGGTCCAGTCCGCGACCAGTGTGATGCGTGGCTGCACCTCTGCAGGCAGGCGGGCCAGCAGGGCCTTGGCCAGTTCACTTTGCGGCAGTACCGCCGAGCTGCCCACGGCCAGAACGGCAGCCAGTTGGGTCAGCAGGTCGCTTTCAACTTCAGCCAGGCACAGCACATGTTCACGCGGCAGAATGGCGTAGCTGTTGCGTTCGCCGGTCGGGCCGTTGAGCAGGCGCGTGATGCCACTTTGCGAGTGTGCAGCGTACTCGGTGCACAGCTCGGCCAGTGCTGGTTGCTGGTTGCTGGTTGCCCAGGCTTGCAGGGCGCTGAGCGGTTTGCTCATGGCCTCGCGGGCCTGGGTGTCCGGTGCGGTCACGGCATCGACCTTGGCGAACGATTGCTCGATTGCATTGCCCGGGCGGGTCGACAGCAGGCGGTACAGGTACAGCGGGCCACCGGCTTTCGGGCCGGTACCCGACAGGCCTTCACCGCCGAACGGTTGCACGCCGACCACCGCACCAACGATGTTGCGGTTGACGTAGACGTTACCGGCGTTGACGTTGTTGACCACCTTGGCAATGGTTTCGTCGATACGGGTATGCACGCCCAGTGTCAGGCCATAACCCGAAGCGTTGATCTGTGCGATCAACTGGTCGATGTCTTTGCGCTTGTAGCGCACCACGTGCAGCACCGGCCCGAAGATCTCGCGTTCCAGCTCGTCAAAGCTTTCCAGTTCAATCAGGGTCGGCATGACAAAGGTGCCGCGTTTACATTCTTCGCTATCGGCGATGGCCATCTGGTACACAGAGCGGCCCTTGTCGCGCATGCCCTGGATATGCTGCTCGATCCCGGCCTTGGCTTCGGCGTCGATCACCGGGCCGATGTCCACGTTCAAGCGCTCGGGGTTGCCCATGCGCGATTCGGCCATGGCACCTTTGAGCATTTCGATGACGCGATCTGCCGAGTCCTCTTGCAGGCACAGTACCCGCAGTGCCGAGCAACGTTGACCGGCGCTGTCGAAGGCCGAAGACACCACGTCGATAACCACTTGCTCGGTCAGGGCCGAAGAGTCGACGATCATGGCGTTCTGGCCGCCAGTTTCGGCGATCAGCGGGATAGGGCGGCCCTGGGCATCCAGGCGACCGGCAATATTGCGTTGCAGCAGGCGGGCCACTTCGGTGGAGCCGGTGAACATTACGCCTTTGACGCGATCATCACCCACCAGGCGTGCGCCGACGGTTTCGCCGCGGCCAGGCAGCAATTGCAGCACGCCTTGCGGGATGCCAGCTTCGAGCAGGATGCGTACGGCTTGTGCGGCAACCAGCGGGGTTTGCTCGGCAGGCTTGGCCAGTACCGGGTTACCGGCAGCCAATGCTGCAGCCACCTGGCCGCTGAAGATGGCCAGCGGGAAGTTCCACGGGCTGATGCAGACCACCGGGCCCAGCGGGCGGTGGGCATCGTTGGTGAAGTCGTTACGGGCCTGCACCGCGTAGTAGCGCAGGAAGTCCACTGCTTCGCGCACTTCGGCGATAGCGTTGGCGAAGGTCTTGCCAGCTTCACGGGCCAGCAGGCCCATCAGTGGCTGGATCTCGCCTTCCATCAGGTCGGCGGCGCGCTCCAGGATCGCAGCGCGCTCGGCGGGCGGGGTGGCCTGCCAGATCGGTGCGGCGCTCAGGGCACACTGGATAGCGTTATCGGCGTCTTCAACGGTGGCTTCTTGTACATGACCCACCACGTCACGCAGGTCGGCCGGGTTGAGCACCGCCGCCGGCGCTTCGTTGCTGGAGTCACAACCGAGCATCGGCGCGGCTTTCCAGTCGTTATGGGCCGTGGCCAGCAAGGCGCAGGACAACGACGCCAAGCGGTGTTCGTTGGACATGTCGATGCCGCTGGAGTTGGCGCGTTCGCTGCCATACAGATCACGCGGCAACGGGATGCGCGGGTGCGGCAAGCCGAAGCCGCCTTCGGTCGTGGCCATTTGTTCAATCTGGCTGACTGGATCGGCCACCAACTCGTGGATTGCGATAGTGTGGTCGGCGATACGGTTAACGAACGAGGTGTTCGCGCCGTTTTCCAGAAGGCGTCGCACCAGGTAAGCCAGCAGTGTTTCGTGGGTACCCACTGGGGCGTACACACGGCACGGACGGTTCAGCTTGCCTTCGGCAACCTTGCCTACAACCTGTTCGTAGAGGGGTTCACCCATGCCGTGCAGGCACTGGAACTCGTACTGACCCGGGTAGTAGTTTTGACCGGCAATGTGATAAATCGCCGACAGCGTTTGGGCGTTGTGGGTGGCGAATTGCGGGTAGATGGCTTCTGGTACGGCCAGCAGCTTTTTCGCACAAGCGAGGTAGGACACGTCGGTGTACACCTTGCGGGTGTAGACCGGATAGCCTTCCAGGCCTTCGACTTGGGCGCGTTTGATTTCGCTGTCCCAGTACGCGCCCTTCACCAGGCGGATCATCAGGCGATGACGACTGCGGCGAGCCAGGTCGATCACGTAGTCGATCACATACGGGCAGCGCTTCTGGTAAGCCTGAATCACGAAGCCGATGCCGTTCCAGCCAGCCAGCTGCGGCTCGAAGCACAGGCGCTCGAGCAGGTCGAGAGAGATTTCCAGGCGGTCTGCTTCTTCGGCGTCGATATTCAGACCGATGTCATACTTCTTGGCCAGCAAGGTCAGCGACAACAGGCGCGGGTACAGTTCGTCCATCACGCGTTCGTACTGGGCGCGGCTGTAGCGCGGGTGCAGGGCCGACAGCTTGATGGAAATGCCCGGGCCTTCATAGATGCCGCGACCGTGGGAGGCTTTGCCAATCGAGTGGATGGCTTGCTCGTAGGACGCGAGGTACTTTTGTGCGTCATGTTCGGTGAGTGCGGCTTCGCCGAGCATGTCGTAGGAATAACGGAAGCCCTTGGCTTCAAAGCGCGTGGCGTTGGCCAGGGCTTCGGCGATGGTTTCGCCGGTGACAAACTGCTCACCCATCAGGCGCATGGCCATGTCGACGCCCTTGCGGATCATCGGCTCGCCGCTCTTGCCGATAATGCGGCTCAGGGAGGAGGTCAGGCCTGCTTCGTTGTGCGTCGACACCAGCTTGCCGGTCAGCAACAGACCCCAGGTCGCAGCGTTGACGAACAGCGACGGGCTGTTGCCCAGGTGCGGGTGCCAGTTGCCAGTGCTGATCTTGTCGCGAATAAGGGCGTCGCGGGTGCCTTTGTCCGGGATACGCAGCAGCGCCTCAGCCAGGCACATCAGGGCCACGCCCTCCTGGGACGACAGGGAAAACTCCTGCAGCAAGCCCTGCACGATACCGGCACGGCCGCCGGCGCTCTTCTGGTTGCGCAATTTTTCGGCAATCGAGGCCGCCAGGGTTTGCGTGGCTTCGGCCATAGGGGCTGGCAGTCGCGCCTGCTCCAGCAGCATGGGCACTACTTCGGGTTCCGGGCGACGGTACGCCGAAGTAATGGCAGCGCGCAATACGGACTGCGGCAGGATGCTTTCTGCGAACTCCAGGAAGCATTGATGCGCGTGGTCGGCTTGTACTTCGTCGGCGTCATCGCTGGCAGAACCAGGGATACCGCTCAACTCGGTCAGGGTTGCACCACCCTCGAGTTTTTCCAGGTAATTGAAGATTGCCTGCTTGATCAGCCAGTGTGGCGTGCGATCAATCGAGGTCGCGGCGGCCTTGAGGCGCTCGCGGGTCGGGTCATCAAGTTTGACCCCAAGGGTGGTGGTAGCCATTTTTTTATCCTCATGGGTGCCACATTTGCGTGGCAGCAGCTGGCGGCAAGATTAGCGCTGCGCCGAAACGGGTGCAACTAGGTGCAACCCGTTTTTTTGTGGATTGGTCGACGCTTCGTCAGGAATATTCAGGCGGGGTGAAATCAGTGCCCTGCTGTGGTGCTTTCTGTTTGGTTTGGTAAGGTCTTTGCTCCGAAAAGGCGCAAAAACTCCGAATTGAGACGAAAAGGCGACAAGGTGCAACTTGGCTCGCAGAAACTGGTTGCACCCGATTTGCTTTGTTGCATAGCATTCGCGCCCAAGGTGCAACCTCCTACAGAAGATTGGTTCATCGGCTGATGGATTTCCTGGGGAAACATCAGTCATAAATGCGCGGCAGGGTTAATCGTCTCAAACAGGACGTTTGTGAGCGTACGGCCAGACCGCCGCTAAACATAAAAACAATGCCAGGGCTTTATCAATGAGTGTTAGTAACCCAACCCTGATCACGTTCGTGATCTATATTGCGGCAATGGTGCTGATTGGCCTGATGGCTTATCGCTCCACCAACAACCTTTCTGACTATATTCTCGGTGGCCGTAGCCTGGGCAGCGTTGTCACTGCATTGTCCGCCGGTGCCTCCGACATGAGCGGCTGGTTGTTGATGGGTTTGCCGGGTGCGATCTACATGTCCGGCTTGTCGGAAAGCTGGATCGCCATCGGTCTGGTGACCGGCGCTTACCTGAACTGGCTGTTTGTTGCCGGTCGCCTGCGGGTACAGACCGAGCACAACGGTGATGCGCTGACCTTGCCGGATTACTTCTCCAGCCGTTTTGAAGACAAAAGCGGTTTGCTGCGGATCATCTCGGCCATCGTGATTCTGGTGTTCTTCACCATCTACTGCGCTTCCGGCATTGTGGCCGGCGCCCGTCTGTTCGAAAGCACCTTCGGCATGTCTTACGAATCCGCCTTGTGGGCCGGTGCTGCGGCGACCATCGCCTATACCTTTATCGGTGGGTTCCTGGCAGTGAGCTGGACCGACACGGTTCAAGCCACCCTGATGATCTTCGCGCTGATCCTGACGCCTATCATCGTGCTGCTGGCCACGGGTGGCGTAGACACCACGTTCCTGGCCATCGAGGCCAACGACCCAAGCAACTTCGACATGCTCAAGGGCACGTCCTTCATCGGCATCATCTCGCTGATGGGCTGGGGTCTGGGTTACTTCGGTCAACCGCACATTCTGGCGCGTTTCATGGCCGCTGATTCGGTCAAGTCGATCGCCAAGGCGCGTCGCATCTCCATGACCTGGATGATCCTGTGCCTGGCCGGTACGGTCGCTGTAGGCTTTTTCGGTATCGCTTACTTCTCGGCACACCCTGAAGTGGCCGGGCCGGTGACCGAAAACCCAGAGCGCGTATTCATTGAACTGGCCAAGCTGCTGTTCAACCCGTGGATTGCCGGTGTGCTGCTGTCGGCCATTCTGGCTGCGGTCATGAGTACCCTGAGCTGCCAGTTGCTGGTGTGCTCTAGTGCCCTGACCGAAGACTTCTACAAGTCCTTCCTGCGTAAAAATGCCTCCCAGCTGGAACTGGTATGGGTTGGCCGGATCATGGTGCTGGTGGTTGCACTGATCGCCATTGCGCTGGCCTCCAACCCGGAGAACCGTGTGCTGGGTCTGGTGAGCTACGCGTGGGCAGGCTTCGGTGCTGCTTTCGGTCCAGTGGTACTGATCTCTGTACTGTGGAAAGGCATGACCCGTAATGGTGCATTGGCCGGTATTCTGGTCGGTGCCATTACCGTGATCGTGTGGAAGCATTTCGCCTTGTTTGGCCTGTACGAAATCATCCCGGGCTTTATCCTGGGCAGCCTGGCCATTGTGCTGGCAAGCCTTGCGGGCAAAGGCCCAAGCAAAGGCATGATCGAGCGTTTCGACGCTGCTGAAAAAGACTTCCAGCAAAACAGCTGATCAGAGAAGCGCTTGCGCTGACCTTGAAGTGTTCAAAAACGGCCCGTCTCCAGGTGAGACGGGCCGTTTTTTTTGCCTGGGCGTTGCTCACCGTATCTCGGAAAAAACGCCCGCGACCTGACGTCAGGTTGCGTACAAGGTAAACTTCGCCTCCTGCGCAGGAGCAACCATGAACTATCGTCACGCCTTCCACGCCGGCAACCACGCCGACGTCTTCAAACATATCGTCTTGACCCGCCTCATCGCCTTGATGTCGCGCAAAGAGCAGCCTTTTGCCTATCTCGATACCCACGCCGGTATTGGTCTGTACGACCTCAAGGGCGATCAGGCCAACCGCACGGGCGAGTACCTTGAAGGCATTGCACGGTTGTGGGGGCAGAAAGACCTGCCTGCAGTGACTGATGACTACATGCAAGTACTGCACAAGATGAACCCGGATGGCGAGTTGCGCTATTACCCGGGCTCGCCGGAGTGGGCGCGACGCCTGACCCGTTCCCAGGACCGTGTGCTGTTGAACGAGAAACACCCCGAAGACGGCGTATTGCTCAAAGACAACATGAAGGGTGATCGCCGCGTAGCGGTGCATTTGGGCGAAGGCTGGCATGTGCCGCGTGCTTTGCTGCCGGTGGCTGAAAAGCGTGGCTTGATGCTGATCGACCCGCCGTTCGAGAAACTCGACGAAATGAAGCGCTGCGCCGAATCGTTGAAAGACGCGATCAGTCGCATGCGCCAGACCGTTGTAGCGATCTGGTATCCGATCAAGGACAAGCGCCAGTTGCGTCGTTTCTATCAGGACCTGGCAGGTTCAGGTGCACCGAAGTTGCTGCAGGTGGAGTTGTTCGTGCATCCGCTGGATACGCCCAACAGCCTCAATGGTTCGGGCCTGGCGATCGCCAACCCGCCTTGGGGTCTCGAAGAAGAGCTGCGCGAACTGTTGCCGTGGCTGGCCAAAAAACTGGGTCAAACCCAGGGTGGCTGGCAGATGGAATGGTTGATTGCGGAAAATAGCTGAAAACCAATGTGAGAGCGGGCTTGCTCGCGATCGAGGCGATGCGGTGTAACAGAAACACCGAGTCGCTTGCATCGCGAGCAAGCCCGCTCCCACCGTTTTTTGTGCTACATCAAATCGGGCAGGTCACACCGGTGCCGCCGATACCGCAATAACCCTGCGGGTTTTTCGCCAGGTACTGCTGGTGGTATGCCTCGGCGAAGTACACCGTTGGCGCCTGGTCAATTTCAGTGGTGATGGTGCCCAGCCCGGCCTTGTCCAGTTCCGCCTGGAACACTTTCTTGCTTTCCAGTGCCTGCTCAAGCTGTTCAGGGGTGGTGCAGTAGATCACCGAACGATACTGGGTGCCGATGTCGTTGCCCTGGCGCATGCCCTGGGTGGGGTTGTGCAGTTCCCAGAACATGGCCAGCAATTGCTTGTAGCTGACCACTTCCGGTTCGTAGACCACCAGCACCACTTCGGTGTGGCCGGTCAGGCCCGAGCAGACTTCTTCGTAGGTCGGGTTCGGCGTGTAGCCGCCCGCATAGCCCACTACGGTGCTGACTACGCCTTCGCGCTCCCAGAACTTGCGTTCTGCGCCCCAGAAGCAACCCAGGCCAAAAATCGCGAAGTCCACGTTCATCGGGAACGGGCCCAGTAGCGGCTGGCCGGTGACGTAGTGGGTTTCCGGCAGTTGTACGTGAGTATCGCGGCCGGGCAGGGCTTGTTCTTTAGTGGGTAGCACGTTTTTATTCACCAGGATTTCCGAGCGCAAGACCATGTTTCATGTCCTCTCAGTCAGAGTGTAGGAAGTCAGGCTGCTAGTGTGCCCGAGTGTTGCGACGCTGTCAGGCCAGTGGGCCGCGAGGGTAGCGTTTGAGCTTTTCTATCAGTTCGCTGCCGGGGATAGGTCGGTCGAACAGATAGCCTTGGCCCACATCACAACGATGGCGGCGCAGAAATGCCAACTGTGCAGCGGTTTCAATACCCTCGGCAACCACTTTGAGTTTGAGGTTGTGGGCCATGGCAATGACGGCGGAGGTGATCTCCATGTCGTTCTGGTTGTCGGGAATGTCTTTGATAAAGCTGCGGTCGATCTTGATGATGTCGATCGGAAATTTTTTCAAGTAGCTGAGCGATGAGTAGCCGGTGCCGAAATCGTCCATGGCCAGGGTCAGGCCCAGTTTTTTCAGTTGGTCGAGTTGCAGGCGGGTGTCGTCGGTGGCTTCCAGCAGCAAGCCTTCGGTCAGCTCCAGCTCCAGCAGCGCAGCCGGTAACTGTTCTTCCTTGAGGATACTGGCAATCGAGGCAACCAGGTCCGGGTCGGAAAACTGCTTGGGCGACACGTTGATCGCTACTTGCAGACTGCCCAGCCCGGCCAGGCTCAGTTGCCGGCTCATCCGGCACGCCTGGCGGGCGACCCATTTGCCGATAGGGATGATCAGCCCGGTTTCTTCGGCCACGCTGATGAACTGATCGGGGCGGATCATGCCGTTTTTAGGGTGGTTCCAGCGCAGCAGGGCTTCCATGCCCAGCAGTCGTCCGGTACGCAGGCACAGCTTGGGCTGGTAGAACACCTCAAGTTCGTTCTGGGTCAGGGCACGGCGCAGGTTGTTTTCGACAAACAGTTTGTAGCTGGCTTCGGCATTCAGGGCTTCGGTGAACACCTGCACCTGGTGCTTGCCGCAGGCCTTGGCCTTGTGCAGCGCCAGGCCTGCGTTGCGCATCAGGGTTTGTGGATCCCGGCCATGCAAGGGCGCACAGGCCACTCCTACCGAGCCGGTGACGCTGATCAACTGGTTGTCGACGAACATCGGTTTGTCGAGGGTCATCAACAACTGGCTGGCAATTTGTTGCCCTGTCGTCAGGTCAGTATCGTCCAGCAATACCGCGAATTCGTTACTGGCAAAGCGCGCCAGCCCATCGCTGGCGCTCAGGCTGTTGCGCAGGCGCCGGGCCAGGCTGATCAGCAGCTTGTCGCCGGTCTGGTGGCCAAGGCTGTCATTGATGCGCTTGAAGTTGTCGATGTCCACCAGCAACAGGCACACCGGCGTGTTGCTGTTGCGGGCGAAGCGTTCATCGAGGTTGCGGATAAAGGCCGGGCGGTTGCCCAGGTTGGTCAGGTTGTCGGTGTAGGCCAGGCGTTCGATGCGCTGCTGCGCCAGCTTGGCCTCGGTGATGTCTTCATAAATACCGATGTAGTGGGTCAGCTCACGGTTGTCGCCATACACCTTGGAAATCGACATCTGCCCCCAGTAGGGTTCCAGGTTTTTGCGTCGGCTCTTGAATTCACCCTGCCAGCTGTTGCCTTTGCTCAGACTGGAGTGAGCATCGAAGAGCAGTTCGCTGAGGTTTTCCAGAGCGGGCAGCTCGGACAGTTTATGGCCCTGGACTTCCTCGGTGCTGTATTGGGTGATGGCGGTAAAGCTGGGGTTTACGTACTCCACCACGCCATCGCAGTTGACCAGCAAAAAGGCGTTGGCACTTTGTTCGACGGCGCGCTGGAACAGGTGCAGGGCGTTGGTGGCGGCGCGGCGGTTGTGGTTGTTGATGACCTGGGCAAACTGGTCGGCCAGCTCGCCGGCGAAGGCGATTTCGTCCGCTTGCCAGGCGCGGGTTCTGCCGACCTGCTCCAGGCACAGGACGCCCACCACCTGACCGTCGATGCGGATACCTGCGTCGAGCATGGCATTGGCTTCGTGCCGGCCCAGGCTGGCCACCAGTTCGCGGGTGCGCGGGTCGCGGCTGGCGTTCGGCGCGTCGATCGAACGGCTGGTGTGCAAGGCTTCCAGGTAGTCGGGGAAGTGGCTGGCATCGAAGATGTCTTGCGCGACATGGGCCTGGGTCTCGCGTTCGAACGCCGAAACAGGCAGCAACCGGTTGCCTTCAAGATTCCACAGGCTGGCACCATCGATTTGATAGATATCGCAGGCGCTGCGGGTGATCAGCTCGGCGGCTTCTTGCAGCGAATTGTGCTGGCTGTAGCGATGACGGGCGAGGCGCAGGATCAAGTCCTGCTGGGCACGCACGCGCTCCAGATGCTGAAGTTGATCCGCCTGGGTACGCTGGTTGAGCGCCAGGGCGATCTGCAGGCGGCTGTTTTGTGTTTCAAGTTCGGCCACCGGGGCGGGCGAAGGGCTGGCAGCGCTGTCTTCAATGGCCAGCAGATAGCCGCGCAAAAAATGTCGATTGTGCTGTTTATAGGCCTCGCCCAGCTCCATCAGGTTCAGTGGGCCCAGGGCGGTGTGCAGGGTGTAATGCACAACGTAGTGGTGGCTGGTCCTGAGCTGATGCTCGATTGCATCGTGCAGGTGATAGCGGGCGCGGGGTTCCATCAGACTGGCGTAAGGCGAGCCAACCAGCGCGCACAAGTCTGCCGCGGGCATGCCGAATTGGCGCTCGCAGTGCGGGTCGAGATAGAGCATGGCCCAGCTGGCTTCATTAAGCCGTTCGAAACGCAGCATGCCGAGCCTGGAAGGTACGGGGAGCTGGGTCACGACCTCGGCTGCCAGGCGCGGGGCAGCATCAGGCTGGCTTTTCATTGGGGGCACTCGCTTCACAAATGCGGATTGCGCACGGGCTGTCACCCTGTCTCTGTGGTAGACGGCAAGGTTGCATCATGCTCGGCGTGCTGACAAGTGAACATAAAGGCTAAGTGCTATAAGGGCTTATCGGCCGGTCGGGGATTTCCTGCAGGCCGATCGGCAAGGTTTGCAGCTTATTTAAGCTCAACAGTTGCGGACTCGATAATCCGGCCCTTTTTATTGTGAAAATCAACCTTGAGTTGTTGGCCGCTAATGCTCAGGCAGACGAAGTTGTCTTCGCTGACCACTCGACTGTTGAGCTTGAGTGAGTAAGTGCCTGTGCCCACGCTGGTCAGGGGGGTGTTGACGAGCAGGTCTCTGACGTTCGCGTACGGCAGCAGTCTGGTATTGCACAGGGGTGAGGACACCACGCTGTGTACGATAAAGTCCGGGCTTTTGTCGTGGGTCAGATGACAGCAGAGCGAGCCATGAATATCGCCCGACACGAACACCACGTTCTTGATGGCGTTGCTGCGAATGGTTTCGAGGATGCGGTTGCGCTGCGCCGCAAAGGCCTTCCAGCCGTCATTGTCGCGCCGTTGGTCGGGCATAAGCATGACGCTGCTGACGATGAACTTGACCCTGGCGTTGCTGTTGATCAGCCATTTGAGCAGTGCCTGTTCCTGAGTGACGCCGATCATGCGTTTGTCACGCCCCGTAAGGGTGCGCTCGGTGCGGCAATCCATGACGAGCCAGTCGATGTCAGCGTTGGCAAACCTGTACCAGTAGCGGGACAGGTTGCGGTTGATGCGCCCGTCGGGCAGCAGGTCGTGGGCCGGGCCATGGCTGCACTGGTAAGCCTCGTAAGCTCTCATGGCGTTGTTGTAGAGCGTTTTATCTCCGGTATCCCGATTGGCTGGCCAGTTATCTTCGATTTCATGGTCGTCGAGGATCATGTAGGTCGCAGTGCCTGCCATTAGCTTGCGGATATGGGGTTGTGTGAAAGCGGCGCGGTATTTTCGGGTGATGCTGGAGTAGTCGCGGTCCGGGGCCACAATATTCAGGTCATCGACATACACCTGATCGCCGGCCATCACCACAGCATCAATGCTTTGCTGGCGGGTCAGTGCATGGATGTTGCCGAAGATTTCGTCCCCTAGGTGCGGAGCAGAAGGGATGCCTGCCGTGAGCCTGAGGTAGCGGCAAGAGCCAACGACATATCGGCGAGTACGGTTGCGTGCAGTTGAGTCGGTCTTGAAGCTGTATACCGTGGCAGGCCATTGAAGCGGGATCTGCTTGACGGTTTCAGTCGTGTGCCCGGGGTTTGCGGTGGCGAACCAGCCAGCCTGGTATTCGTAGCGGGTATCACTGTGCAGAGTGTTCAAGACCAGCGTATCGGACATGTCGAACTCAGGGCTCAGTCTTGAAAACACACCGGCAGACCACTGGCTGTCGCCAGCCTTGCGATGCCGGATACCGGCGAAGACGGCGTTGTTTTTGTCGAGTTCGCCGCGGACAAAAATGCGCGCGTGCTGTGAAGTGGTAAAGCCCACTATCGGGCCAACGGTGGGTGGGATCACATCGAAATCCTTTCTGATGTTTGGGCGATGGCAATCGCGTGGTTCAATTCCTTTGGTTAACGGTAGAAAAGGTTGGGTGGTTGACCCATTCATGGATTCAGCGCTGGGTGTAGTGCTTGAAGGGCAGTGAGTGTCAGAAAAGCCCCTCTCCCTAGCCCTCTCCCAAAGGGAGAGGGGACTGAGCGCACGCAACTTCAAAAACACCGCCAATCAGCTCCCTCTCCCTCCGGGAGAGGGTTGGGGTGAGGGGCTCTTCAAATCGCAGGCAAAAAAAAGCCCCGCCAAATGGCGGGGTTGAGGTACGAGCGTGGCGCTCGGAAAACAGTGCGCTACCCCGGCCTTCAGTGACGAAGGCCGGGGCGTGGCTTACAACAGGATAGTGCGGATGTCGCCCAGCAACTGGCTCAGACGCTGGGTGAAGCGTGCAGCAGCAGCGCCGTTGATCACGCGGTGATCGTAGGACAGCGACAGTGGCAGCATCAGCTTCGGCTGGAAGGCTTTACCGTCCCAGACTGGCTGGATGGTTGCCTTGGATACGCCGAGGATCGCCACTTCCGGTGCGTTGACGATCGGCGTGAAGCCGGTGCCGCCAATGTGACCGAGGCTGGAAATGGTGAAGCACGCGCCTTGCATGTCGTCTGCGGTGAGCTTCTTGTCACGGGCCTTGGCGGCCAGTGCAGCGGCTTCAGCAGCCAGTTGCAACAGGCTCTTCTGATCAACGTTCTTGATCACAGGCACCAGCAGGCCATCCGGGGTGTCAACGGCGAAGCCGATGTTGACGTACTTCTTGCGGATGATCGCTTTGCCGCTTGGCGCCAGCGAGCTGTTGAAGTCCGGCATTTCCTTGAGCAGGTGCGCGCAGGACTTGAGCAGCAGAGGCAGTACGGTCAGTTTCACGCCGGCTTTTTCTGCGACGGCTTTTTGCGCGACGCGGAAGGCTTCCAGCTCGGTGATGTCAGCCTGGTCGAACTGAGTCACGTGCGGAATGTTCAGCCAGCTGCGGTGCAGGCTCGACGCGCCGATTTGCATCAGGCGGGTCATGGCCACTTCTTCCACTTCACCGAAACGGCTGAAGTCGACAGCAGGGATCGGCGGAATGCCAGCACCACCGGTTGCGCCGGCGGCCGGTGCTTCCTTGGCTTTTTGCATCATGGCTTTGACGTGCGCCTGCACGTCTTCCTTGATGATACGGCCGTGCGGGCCGCTCGGAGTGACTGCACTCAGCTCGACGCCGAATTCGCGGGCCAGTTGACGCACGGCAGGGCCGGCGTGAACCTTGCCACCTTTTGGCGCAGGCGCGGCGGCCGGGGCAGGAGCAGCCTCGGTTTTCGCAGCAGGTGCCGGGGCTGCAGGTGCTTCAGCTTTTGCCGGTGCTGGAGCAGCAGCGGCCTGGGCAGGAGCAGCAGGTGCCGCAGCGCCTTGAACCTTGAGCTTGAGGATAAAGTCGCCAGTGCCGACTTCGTCATCCAGCTTGACCGAAATACTCTCAACCACACCGGCGGCTGGCGATGGAATTTCCATGCTGGCCTTGTCGGACTCGAGAGTGATCAAGGATTGATCAGCCTCGACGGTATCGCCGGCCTTGACCAGGATTTCGATGATTTTAGCTTTGCCCGACGAGCCGATATCCGGGACATGAATGTCCTGGATGGTAGCAGCGGCAGGTGCAGCCGGGGCCGCAGGGGCCTCGGCAGCAGGAGCAGCAGGTTTTTCGGCCGCAGCAGGAGCTGCAGCAGGGGCCGGTGCTTCAGGCGCCGCAGCGGCGCCCTCGGCTTCCAGTTCCAGCAGTTCGTCGCCTTCTTTCAGGCGGTCGCCCAGCTTGATCTTCAGGCTCTTGACGATGCCGGCCTTGGGAGCAGGGATTTCCATGCTCGCCTTGTCCGATTCCAGGGTCAGGATGCTCTGATCGGCTTCGATACGGTCGCCGACTTTTACAAACAGCTCGATGACTTCACCGTCGCCGCTGCCGATGTCAGGTACTCGAATGAGTTCGCTCACAAATATTCTCCTCAGCAGTCCAGTGGGTTGCGTTTTTCCGGGTTGATGCCGAACTTGACGATGGCTTCTGCCACCACTTTAGGTTCGATATCGCCACGGTCAGCCAGTGCTTCCAGGGCTGCCAACACCACGAAATGACGGTCTACTTCAAAGAAGTGACGCAGTTTTTTGCGGCTGTCGCTGCGGCCGAAACCGTCAGTGCCCAGCACTTTGAATTCCTTGACCGGTACCCACTGGCGAATCTGTTCGGCGAACAGCTTCATGTAGTCGGTAGAGGCAATCACCGGACCTTTACGGCCGGTCAGGCACTCTTCAACGTAGCTCAGCTGAGGCTTCTGGCCAGGGTGCAGGCGGTTGTGACGCTCTACGGCCAGGCCGTCGCGACGCAGTTCGTTGAAGCTGGTAACGCTCCATACGTCAGCGCCGATGTTGAACTGTTCACGCAGGATGATCGCCGCTTCACGGACTTCACGCAGGATGGTGCCGGAGCCCATCAGCTGAACGTGGTGCGCCGCTTCCTTGGTGTCTTCCTCGAGCAGGTACATGCCCTTGACGATGCCTTCCTCGACACCGGCCGGCATGGCTGGCTGCTGGTAGGACTCGTTCATGACGGTGATGTAGTAGAAGACGTCCTGTTGCTCTTCGGTCATCTTCTTCATGCCGTCCTGAATGATCACCGCCAGCTCATAGCCGTAGGTCGGATCAAAGGTGCGGCAGTTCGGGATGGTACCGGCCAGGATGTGGCTGTGACCGTCTTCGTGCTGCAGGCCTTCACCGTTGAGCGTGGTACGCCCGGCGGTGCCGCCGATCAGGAAGCCACGGGTGCGGCTGTCGCCAGCGGCCCAGGCCAGGTCGCCAATACGCTGGAAGCCGAACATCGAGTAGAAGATGTAGAACGGCAGCATCGGCTGGTTGTGGTTGGAGTACGAAGTACCGGCGGCGATGAAGGAGCTCATGGCGCCTGCTTCGTTGATGCCTTCTTCGAGGATCTGACCTTTTTTGTCTTCGCGATAGAACATCACCTGGTCTTTATCGACTGGCTCGTAGAGCTGGCCGACAGAGGAGTAGATGCCCAGCTGGCGGAACATGCCTTCCATACCGAAGGTACGGGCTTCGTCCGGGATGATCGGAACGATGCGCGGGCCGATTTCCTTGTCCTTGACCAGCTGCGCGAGGATCCGCACGAAAGCCATGGTGGTGGAAATTTCACGGTCGCCGGAGCCGTCAAGGATGGCCTTGAGGGTTTCCAGTGGCGGGGTCGGAATGCTGATGCTCTGTGCGCGGCGCTGAGGTACGAAACCGCCCAGTGCGGCACGGCGCTCGCTCAGGTAACGGGCTTCGGCGCTGCCTGCTTCCGGTTTGAAGAACGGCAGGTTTTCGATTTCGTCGTCTTTGACCGGGATGTCGAAACGATCGCGGAACAGCTTCAGGCTTTCAACATCAACCTTCTTGGTGTTGTGCGCGGTGTTTTTCGCTTCGCCGGCGCCGGTGCCATAACCCTTGATGGTCTTGGCCAGGATAACGGTTGGCTGGTCTTTGTGGTTGACCGCTTCGTGGTACGCCGCGTAGACCTTGTACGGGTCGTGGCCGCCACGGTTGAGCTTCCAGATCTCGTCATCGGACAGATCGGCAACCATCGCCTTGAGTTCCGGCGTGTTGAAGAAGTGTTCACGTACGAACGCGCCGTCTTTGGCTTTGTAGTTCTGGTACTCGCCGTCGATGACTTCGTCCATGCGACGTTGCAGGATACCGTCGACGTCTTTGGCCAGCAGCGGGTCCCAGAAACGGCCCCAGATGACTTTGGTTACGTTCCACTGAGCGCCGCGGAACACTCCTTCGAGTTCCTGGATGATCTTGCCGTTGCCGCGAACCGGGCCGTCGAGGCGCTGCAGGTTGCAGTTGATGACGAAGATCAGGTTGTCGAGGTTTTCACGGCCTGCCAGGGAGATTGCGCCCAGGGATTCCGGCTCGTCGCACTCGCCGTCGCCCAGGAAGCACCAGACTTTCTGGCCAGCAGGGATGTAGCCACGGGCTTCCAGGTACTTCATGAAGCGCGCCTGGTAGATCGCCTGGATCGGGCCAAGGCCCATCGATACGGTCGGGAACTGCCAGAAATCAGGCATCAGCCAAGGGTGCGGGTAGGACGACAGGCCCTGACCGTCCACTTCCTGGCGGAAGTTGTTCATTTGTTCTTCGCTGATGCGGCCTTCCATGAACGCACGGGCGTAAACGCCTGGCGAGGTGTGACCCTGGAAGTAGATCAGGTCGCCGCCGTGTGCGTCGGTCGGGGCCTGGAAGAAGTAGTTGAAGCCGATGTCATACAGGGTTGCGCTGGAAGCGAAGCTGGAGATATGACCGCCCAGGTCAGAATCTTTCAAGTTCGTGCGCATCACCATGGCCATGGCGTTCCAGCGTACCAGCGAGCGAATGCGGCGTTCCATGAACAGGTCGCCAGGCATGCGTGCTTCGTGGGTTACGGGAATCGTGTTGCGATAAGGCGTGGTGATGGCATACGGCAGCTGCGAACCGGTGCGGGTAGCGAGCTCACCCATACGGGTCATCAGATAGTGAGCGCGGTCTTCGCCTTCTTTGTCGAGAACCGATTCCAGGGCGTCCAACCATTCCTGGGTTTCGACGGGATCGAGGTCTTGCATGGCTTGCTCCAGGGCGGATAGGCTTCCAGAATCGGTTGCCTGAGTTTGCGACTGGCCTTGTGGGCAGACGACATAAATTCTTGGATGGCCGGAGGTTGATTCCAGCGGCGTGTAGTTTTACTACAAATCGTCGGCCATTTCAGCCTTTCGAGTGTGTCATGCAGTAGTAAAACTACAGGAATGGTCCTGATGGCCACCTGTTTCGTTGTGCGAAAAATCGATATTGTTGGTGCTTTTATCTGCAATAAGCCGGTGATCTGCGGGCTTGATGCTAAACAAAATGATCTTACAGCTATTTATAACCTTTGTTCGACAGTCGGATTAAACCGCTGTTTCTTCCTGTCACCGTACTCGGCAACACCATAGCCGATCAAGGATAGACCATGAGCCTCCCGTCGCTTGCTCCAATTCCCGGTCTTTTACAGCCACTGGCCAGCCGTGCCGAGCAGTCGTGGCGCACGGCAGTCGCCGGGCTTGAGGGCGGGCACGGGCTTGATGACTGGTCGCCCGAGCGCTGGTCGGCGTTCAGCCGGATCAGTGCGGCCAGCGACTTCTTTATAGAACAGTCTTTGCGTGACCCTTTGATGTTGCTCGAACTGGTGCGCTCGGGTGAGCTGGACCGCACCTTCGCCCCCGGCGAGTTGTGCGGGCAGATTGCTGCTGCCGCGCAGGCCGCAACCAGCGATGACGAACTGGGCCGCGCACTGCGTCGTCAGCGCACCCGCCAGCAAGTGCGGATTATCTGGCGCGACATCAATCGTCAGGCCGACCTGATCGAAACCTGTCGCGATCTGTCGGACATGGCCGATGCCTGCATCGATCAGGCCTATCGCTGGCTGTATCAACGTCATTGCCAGCAGTTCGGCACACCCATTGGCAATCGCAGTGGCGAGCCGCAGGCGATGGTGATCCTGGGCATGGGCAAGCTCGGCGCCGTGGAGCTGAACCTGTCTTCGGACATCGACCTGATCTTTGCCTACCCTGAAGGCGGCGAAACCGTGGGGGCCAAGCGGGCGCTGGACAATCAGGAGTTCTTTATCCGCTTGGGCCAGCGCCTGATCAAGGCGCTGGATCCGATGACGGTCGACGGTTTTGTGTTTCGCGTCGACATGCGCCTGCGTCCTTATGGCTCATCCGGTGCGCTGGTGTTGAGCTTCAACGCGCTGGAGCAGTACTACCAGGATCAGGGCCGTGACTGGGAGCGTTATGCCATGATCAAGGCCCGGGTCGTGGCCGGTGATCAGGTGATGGGCGCGCAGTTGCTCAGCCTGTTACGCCCGTTTGTGTATCGTCGCTACCTCGATTTTTCCGCGATTGAAGCGCTGCGCACCATGAAGCAGTTGATCCAGCAGGAAGTGCGGCGCAAAGGCATGGCTGACAATATCAAGCTGGGGGCGGGCGGTATCCGCGAGGTCGAATTTATCGCCCAGGCATTCCAGCTGATTCACGGCGGCCGCGATCTGAGCCTGCAACAACGGCCGCTGCTCAAAGTCCTGACCATCCTGGAAGGCCAGGGCTACTTGCCTGCAGAGGTGGTCGGCGAACTGCGCGAAGGTTATGAGTTCCTGCGTTACACCGAGCATGCAATCCAGGCCATTGCCGACCGCCAGACTCAAATGCTGCCCGACAATCAGCAGGATCAGGCCCGCATTGCCTTTATGATGGGTTTTGACAGCTGGACCGCATTCCATGAACAGCTGATGGCGTGGCGTGGTCGTATTGACTGGCACTTCCGTCAGGTTATTGCTGACCCTGATGAAGAAGAGGTCATCGACGAAGGCGAGCTGATTGTCGGTGGTGAGTGGTTGCCGCTGTGGGAAGAGGTCCAGGACGATGCCGCAGCCTGCGCGCAGTTGGAAGAGGCCGGGTTTGTCGATGCGCCCAAAGCCCTGAAACAACTGGCGGCCCTGCGTTCCAGTCCGCAACTGCGGTCTATGCAGCGCTTGGGGCGCGAGCGTCTGGATGCTTTTATCCCGCGCTTGCTGGCGCAAGCCGTTGAGCACGCCAACCCTGATCTGGTGCTGGAGCGGGTACTGCCGCTGGTCGAGGCGGTGGCCCGGCGTTCTGCTTATTTAGTGTTGCTCACCGAAAACCCTGATGCTTTGCGCCGTTTGCTGACGCTGTGCGCGGCCAGCCCGTGGATCGCCGAGCAGATCACCCGTTTCCCGTTGCTGCTCGACGAGTTGCTCAACGAGCGCCGTTTGTTCAAGCCGCCGCTGGCCCCTGAGCTGGCCGCCGAGTTGCGTGAACGCCTGACGCGTATCCCCGAAGACGACCTTGAGCAGCAGATGGAAGCCTTGCGCAACTTCAAGCTGGCCCACCGTTTGCGGGTCGCGGCATCGGAAATCTCCGGCAGCCTGCCTTTAATGAAGGTCAGCGATTACCTGACCTGGCTGGCCGAGGCCATTCTGGAGCAGGTGCTGGCCCTGGCCTGGCGCCAGACAGTGGCCAAGTACGGCACGCCACAGCGCACCGACGGCAGCCTGTGCGATCCCGGCTTTATTATTGTCGGCTACGGCAAGGTCGGTGGCATCGAGCTGGGGCATGGCTCGGATCTGGACCTGGTGTTTATCCACGATGGCGACCCGAATGCTGAAACCGATGGCGCCAAGCCCATCGACGGTGCGCAGTTTTTCACCCGTCTGGGCCAGCGGATCATCCATTTGCTCACGGCGCAGACCAACTCCGGGCAGTTGTATGAGGTCGACATGCGCCTGCGCCCGTCAGGCGCTTCGGGGTTGCTGGTCAGCTCGCTAGGTGCTTTTGAGCGCTATCAGGAAAACGAAGCCTGGACCTGGGAGCATCAGGCACTGGTGCGCGCCCGCGTGCTGGTGGGCTGCAAGCAGGTGGGCGCGGCCTTTGAACAGGTGCGCGCGAGCGTATTGGGCCGCGAGCGGGATTTGCCGACCTTGCGTCAGGAGGTCAGCGAGATGCGGGCCAAGATGCGCGACAACCTGGGCACCCGGATTACCGCTGCCGGAACCGCAGAAAACGCCTTCGAGGCAACGGTGCCGTTCGACCTCAAGCAGGACGCCGGAGGTATCGTCGATATTGAATTTATGGTGCAATACGCGGCCCTGGCGTGGTCCAGGGAACACCCGGCGTTACTGCGCTACACCGACAATATCCGCATTCTGGAAGGGCTGGAGCAGGTCGGGCTGATGCCCGCCACCGATGCCAGCCTGTTGCGCGAGGCTTACAAGGCCTTTCGCGCCGTCGCCCACCGGCAAGCCTTGCAGAAGGAAGCCGGGGTGGTCACGGGGGATCAATTTGTGGTCGAACGCCAACACGTACGGCGCATCTGGTCCGAGCTAGGATTGAGCTGATTTGCTGGCTCACACACAGAGTTAAAGCTGTAAGAACGTATCCGGCGGGTCCATAAGGCCCGTCCAATTTGCCTGCCGCCTCGTGGTGCGGGTGCTGGATTCTTTGAGGAGCGTAATGATGTCGATGGCTGATCGTGATGGTGTGATCTGGTATGACGGCAAGCTGGTGCCGTGGCGTGATGCCACGACCCATGTGCTGACCCATACATTGCACTACGGCATGGGCGTGTTTGAAGGTGTGCGCGCTTACGAAACCCCGCAGGGCGCGGCGATTTTCCGCTTGCAGGCGCACACTGACCGTCTGTTCGATTCGGCCCACATCATGGGCATGAAGATCCCGTTCAGCAAAGACGAAATCAACGAAGCGACCCGCGTAGCGGTGCGTGAAAACAACCTCGACAGCGCCTATATCCGCCCGATGGTGTTCTACGGTTCCGAAGCCATGGGCCTGCGCGCCACCGGCCTCAAGGTGCACGTGATCATCGCCCCCTGGAGCTGGGGTGCCTACATGGGCGCCGAAGCGCTGGAAGTCGGAATCAAGGTGCGTACCAGCTCCTTTACCCGCCATCATGTGAACATCTCCATGACCCGGGCCAAGGCCAACGGCCATTACATCAACTCGATGCTGGCCCTGCAGGAAGCGATTTCCGGCGGAGCCGACGAAGCGCTGTTGCTCGATCCGGAAGGCTTTGTGGCTGAAGGCTCGGGCGAAAACGTATTCCTGGTCAAGGATGGCGTGATCTACACCCCGGACGTGACCGCGTGCCTGAACGGCATTACCCGCAGCACGATCCTGACCCTGGCCACCGAGCTGGGGTACAAGTTTGTTGAAAAACGCATCACCCGCGACGAGGTGTATATCGCCGACGAAGCGTTCTTTACCGGCACTGCCGCTGAAGTGACGCCGATTCGCGAAGTCGACGGGCGTCAAATCGGGATCGGCCGCCGTGGCCCGATCACCGAAAAACTGCAAAAGGCTTACTTTGACCTGGTGACTGGCAAGACTACGGACCATCCAGAGTGGCGTACACTGGTCAAGTAATGTCGGCATAGCATCACAGCAGGGAGGCGAATGCCTCCCTTGCTTGTTTATGGAAACTTATGAATATTTTGATCGTTGGGCCCAGCTGGGTCGGTGACATGGTGATGGCGCAGACACTGTTCCAGTGCCTCAAGCAGCGCCACCCGCAGTGCGAAATCGATGTGCTGGCCCCCGAGTGGAGCCGGCCCATCCTTGAGCGCATGCCTGAAGTTCGCAAGGCCTTGAGCTTCCCGCTCGGCCACGGCGCGCTTGAACTGGCCACGCGACGCAAGATCGGCAAGTCCCTCAAGGGCCAATACGATCAGGCAATCTTGTTGCCCAACTCGCTTAAATCGGCCCTGGTGCCATTTTTTGCGGGTATTCCCAAACGTACCGGCTGGCGCGGCGAGTTCCGCTACGGCCTGCTTAACGATGTGCGCAAGCTCGACAAAGAGCGCTACCCGCTGATGATCGAGCGCTTTATGGCCCTGGCCTATGAGCCTGGGGCCGACCTGCCCAAGCCGTACCCGCGCCCTGATTTGCAGATTGACCCGCAAAGCCGTGCCGGCGCACTGGCCAAGTTCGGCCTGGAGCTGGATCGTCCGGTGCTGGCGCTGTGTCCGGGTGCCGAATTTGGCGAGTCCAAGCGCTGGCCGTCCGAGCACTACGCCAAAGTTGCCGAACAAAAGATCCGCGAAGGTTGGCAAGTGTGGCTGTTCGGCTCCAAAAACGATCACGGGGTAGGCGAAGATATCCGTTCGCGCCTGATCCCGGGGCTGCGCGAAGAGTCGGTCAACCTCAGCGGCGAGACCTCACTGGCCGAAGCCATCGACCTGTTGTCCTGTGCAGATGCCGTGGTATCCAACGATTCCGGGCTGATGCATGTGGCCGCTGCGCTGAACCGCCCGCTGGTGGCGGTCTACGGCTCCACTTCGCCAGGTTTTACCCCGCCCTTGGCGGACAAGGTCGAAATTGTGCGGCTGGGCCTCGATTGCAGCCCCTGTTTTGACCGTACCTGCCGTTTTGGCCACTACAACTGCCTGCGCGAACTGATGCCGCAGCCGGTGATTGAAGCCTTGCAGCGCCTGCAGGGTTCACCGGTCGAGGTTAACTAGGTGCGCGTTCTGTTGGTCAAAACTTCATCCCTCGGGGATGTGATCCATGCCTTGCCGGCGCTGACCGATGCGGCGCGGGCGATTCCGGGCATCACCTTTGACTGGGTAGTGGAAGAAGGCTTTGCCGAAATCCCGACCTGGCACCCGGCGGTGGGCAAGGTGATTCCGGTGGCGATTCGCCGCTGGCGCAAAAATATCTGGCAGACCCTCAAGAGCGGCGAGTGGAGCCGCTTCAAGCAAAGCCTGCGCGCCGAAAAATACGACCTGGTGATCGACGCTCAGGGACTGGTGAAAAGTGCCTGGTTGACCCGCTACGTGAAAGCCCCGGTTGCCGGGCTGGATAAAGACTCTGCCCGTGAGCCGCTGGCCAGCCGCTTTTACCAGCGCCGCCTGGCGGTAGCCCGCGGGCAGCACGCGGTTGAGCGTCTGCGTCAGTTGTTCGCGGTCGCGCTGGGCTACGACCTGCCCAAAGGGCTGGGCGATTACGGCCTGGATGTCGAAAAACTGGTTGAGCTGCCGCGCAAAAAGCCCTTCGTGCTGTTTTTGCATGGCACCACCTGGGACACCAAGCACTGGCCCGAAGTCTATTGGCGCGATCTGGCCCAGCGCATGGGCCATCTGGGCGTCGAAGTGCGCCTGCCGTGGGGCAATCCGGCTGAAAAAGCCCGGGCCGAACGCATTGCCAATGGCTTGAATAATGCCGTGGTGCTGCCCAAATTGAATCTGGCCGGGGTCGCCAAGGTACTGGCCAGTGCCAGTGCCTGCGTGGCAGTAGACACCGGGTTAGGGCATTTGGCCGCTGCACTGGATGTGCCGACCATTTCTTTGTTCGGGCCTACCAATCCGGGCCTGACCGGGGCCTATGGCAAGGTGCAAATCCACCTGGCCAGCGATTTTCCGTGTGCGCCATGCCTGCAGAAAAAATGCACCTACACTCCGACTGCACAGGACCAGCAGCGGTTTGATCTGAAAAACGAGTGGCCACTGTGCTTCACCCGTTTGAACCCTGAGCGTGTCGCGAGTCGATTAAGCACGTTGTTACTGGCTGAGGAACTGCGCTGATGCAACTGGCTTTTGTGCTGTACAAATACTTTCCGTTTGGTGGGCTGCAACGGGATTTCATGCGCATTGCGCTGGAATGCCAGAAGCGCGGCCATCAAATCCGCGTCTACACCATGATCTGGGAAGGCGATATCCCGCCCGGATTCGAAGTGCTGGTGGCGCCGGTCAAGGCGTTCCACAACCATACCCGCAATGAAAAAATGCTCGCCTGGATGCAGGCCGATCTGGCCAAGCGCCCGGTAGACCGGCTCATCGGCTTCAACAAGATGCCGGGGCTGGACGTGTACTACGCGGCGGACGGCTGCTTTGAAGACAAGGCGCAAAACCTGCGTCATTCGTTTTATCGCTTTTTCAAGCGCTACAAGCACTTTGCCGAGTACGAGCGCGCGGTGTTCGCCAAGGACGCCAAGACTGAAATCCTGATGATTTCCGAAGTCCAGCAGCCGCTGTTCATCAAACACTACGACACCCCGCTGGAGCGTTTCCATCTGCTGCCACCGGGTATCGCCCTGGATCGCCGCGCGCCGGACAATGCCGCCGAGATTCGCGCCGAGTTCCGACGTGAATTCAATCTGGCAGACGACGACTTGCTGCTGGTGCAGATTGGCTCGGGCTTCAAGACCAAGGGTGTGGATCGCAGCCTCAAAGCGCTGGCGGCCTTGCCGGGTGAGCTCAAAAAACGTACGAAATTGTTTGTAATCGGCCAGGACGACCCCAAAGTCTTTCAATTGCAGAGTGCCACTTTGGGTTTGGGCGATCATGTGCAGTTCCTCAAGGGGCGCAGTGATATCCCGCGCTTCCTGCTGGGCGCCGATTTGCTGATTCATCCGGCCTATAACGAAAACACCGGCACTGTATTGCTTGAGGCACTGGTAGCGGGTTTGCCGGTGCTGGTCAGCGCTGTTTGCGGCTACGCCCATTACATCAGCGACGCCGATTGCGGTCGGGTCCTGGACGAGCCGTTCGAGCAGGCGCAACTCAATGAATACCTGACACACATGTTGTCCGACGACACTGCGCGCGCGGCCTGGAGCCGAAACGGCCTGGCCTACGCGCAGACGGCCGACCTCTACAGCATGCCGCAGCACGCTGCGGATGTGATTCTGGCGGAGCAACACTGATGAAACTGATTCTTGCCGAACCGTTCAAGAGCTTGTGGGCAGGGCGCGATGCGTTCACCGAAGTCGAGCGTCTGGAAGGCGAGGTTTACCGCGAACTGGAAGGCCGGCGTACCTTGCGTACCGAAGTCGACGGGCGCGGTTTCTTTGTGAAAATCCACCGTGGCATTGGCTGGGGTGAAGTGTTCAAGAACCTGCTGACGGCCAAGCTGCCAGTTCTTGGCGCCGGCCAGGAGTGGCGGGCGATCAAGCGCCTGCACGAAGTGGGTGTGCCGACCATGACGGCCGTGGCTTACGGCGAAAAGGGCAACAACCCGGCAGCCCAGCATTCCTTCATCATCACCGAAGAACTGGCGCCGACGGTCAGCCTCGAAGACTTCAGCCTCAACTGGGTCAAGCAGCCACCGCAGCCCAGGCTCAAGCATGCGCTGATCGCTGAAGTGGCACGCATGACCGGCATGATGCACCGTGCCGGGGTCAACCACCGTGACTGCTATATCTGCCATTTCTTGCTGCACACCGACAAACCGGTGACCGCAGACAACTTCCGCCTGTCGGTGATCGATCTGCACCGCGCCCAGACTCGCGCCGTGATCAGCAAACGCTGGCGCAACAAGGATCTGGCGGCACTGTATTTCTCGGCCCTGGATATCGGCCTGACCCAGCGGGACAAACTGCGCTTCCTGCGCGGTTACTTCCAGATGCCCCTGCGCCAGATCCTGCGCGAAGAAGCCCGCCTGCTGGCGTGGCTCGAAGGCAAGGCGAACAAACTCTACGAACGCAAACAGCGTTATGGAGATGCACTGTAATGGCGGGTTGGAATCTGGAACCTGCTTACAGTGCGTTGGCGTCTGATTTTGGCAGTCTGGAGGCAGTATTTGCCTTGCAGGGGGAGCATCTGACGCGCGATCCGCTATCGGAAGTCATCCGTGTGCAGCGCGATGGCGTGAATTATTACGTCAAGCGCTACACCGGGGCCGGCAAGGGCCTGCGCCGTTATCTGGGCCGCCCGCGGGTCAAGTCCGAATGGCAGAACCTCAAGCGCTTCGCCAAGTGGGGTATCCCCACGGCCGAGGTGGTGGCTTGGGGCCTTGAACGCAGTGGGTTCGCCTACTCCCGTGGCGCCATGATCACCCGCGAACTGCCCAATACCCGGGATTTGTCAGAGTTGGCGGACAACCATGATCCGCTGCTCAAGGATCGTGCCTGGGTAGATTGTGTCAGCCGTCAGTTGGCGCGTTATACCAAGACCATGCATGACCATCGCTTTACCCATAACGACCTGAAATGGCGCAATTTGCTGATCGATGAGCAGCCCAAGCTGTTTTTGATCGATTGCCCCAACGGCGATTTCTGGCGCGGCTTCTGGCTCAAATACCGCATCACCAAAGACCTGGCGTGCCTCGATAAAGTGGCCAAGTACCATTTGTCCTACACCCAGCGTTTGCGTTTCTATTTTCAATACACCGGGCGCACGACGCTCAATGCGGCGGATAAGGAACGTGTCCGTCATATCGTGCGTTTTTTCGAGGGCCGGGAATGACAGACTTTATGGCAGACGCCGACCGGGCATTGCTTGAGCGCAATGGCCTGGCTGACTTTGATGCCCTGTGGGCCGTGCAGCTGGAAGCGGTGGACGAGCCCAATACCAGTGGTGGTGGCTGGAGTAGCGTGTTTCGCATGGATCTTGAAGGTCAGGGCTATTACCTCAAGCGTCAGAGCAATTACCTTACGCGCACGCTGCACAGTCCGCTGGGCGAGCCGAGTTTTGCCCGCGAATTCCGTAATATTCAGCGCTATAAGCACATAGGTATTCCTGCGCTGGAAGCGGTGTTTTTTGGTGAGCGAAAAGTGCCGGGCGAGCGTCGTGCAGTGCTGATGACCCGTGCGCTGGACGGTTGGAATGACCTCGACTCGCTGCTCGAGCAATGGCCGCAACTGACCACAGAGCAGCAGCAGGCGATTTTGCGCGAATGCGGCCAATTGGCTCGTCGGCTTCACGCTGCGCGGCAGGTGCATGGTTGTTTTTACCCCAAGCATATCTTCCTGCAGGCCGATGGCGCGGGGGGGTATCGCGCTCAATTGATCGATCTGGAAAAAACCCGGCCCTTGTTGCTGGGCCAGCGGGACAGGGTCAAGGACATTGAGCCGTTGTTGCGTCGGGCCGATGTCTGGAGCGAAGCAGAGGTGCGCGCCTTGCTCGCTGCTTATCTGGAACAGCCCGTCGACAGTTCCTTGGTCGATGCCTGGCTGACGCGACTGTATGTGCGGCGCAATCAAAAAGGGGGGCGCTGATGCGTTTGTCCGAACTGCTGAAGGCTGGCCGTGCGCCAGGCTTGCCGCTGAGTATCGAACTGGCCGACGCAGCAGGGCCTGCGCAATTGCAACTGCTGACCTTGCTGCGGGTATTGCCGGGCCAGCGTTATGTCGGTGCCGGGGTGTGGCGCGGGCGTACCGTGCTGGCCAAGATGATGGTCGGCAACAAGGCTGCGCGCAACTTTCAGCGCGAGCTGACCGGGGTGCGTCTGCTGGCTGAACAAGGCTTGACCACGCCGCAACTGCTGGCCGATGGCTTGCAGGAAGGTGAGGGGGGCTGGTTGCTGTTCGAGTACCTGGAGGGCGCTCAGAGCTTGGGCGATGCCTGGGATGCAGTCGCGTCGTTGCCGGTGCTGGCTGATGAACAAGTGGCCGTACTTGCCGAGGCTTTGACTGCCATCGGGCAGATGCACCGCAAGGGTCTGTGGCAGGAAGACCTGCATCTGGACAACCTGTTGCGTCAGGACGGCAAGCTGTATTTGATCGATGGTGCAGGCATCTGTGTCGAAGAGGCAGGCAAACCGCTGTCGCGGCAAAAAGTGCTGGAAAACCTCGGCGTGTTTTTTGCCCAGTTGCCCAAAAGCCTTGAGCCGTTTATCGAAGAATTACTCGTGCACTACCTGCTGAGCAACGGCGAGCATGCCTTGCCGCTTGAAGCGCTGCTCAAGCAGGTCGAGAAAGTCCGTGCCTGGCGCCTGAATGACTTTTTGAACAAGGTTGGCCGTGATTGCTCGTTGTTCAGCGTGCAACACGGGGCGTTTGCCCTGCGTGCCGTGCTGCGCGAAGAAGAGCCGGCGATGTTGCCCGTTTTGGCCAGGGCTGATGCGTTGCTTGATCAGGGGCATCTGTACAAGACCGGTGGCGCGGCCAGTGTCGGCAAGGTTGAAGTGGCGGGCCGCATGCTGGTGGTCAAGCGCTATAACATCAAGGGCTTTGCCCACTGGCTCAAACGTTTCTGGCGCCCGAGCCGGGCCTGGCATTCATGGCGTGAAGGCAATCGTCTGGCGTTTTTGGGGATTGCCACGCCTAAACCGTTGGCAATGCTGGAGACCCGTTTTATGTGGTTGCGGGGCAAGGCGTATCTGGTGACGGAGTTTTTGCCGGGGCCGGATATCATCGAGCGTTTTGCGCCGTATGTTGAGCACGGAGATGCGCCCGAAGCCGAATTGATGGCTTTGGAGCGGTTGTTTGCCGATTTGATCCGCGAGCGTATCAGCCACGGTGACCTCAAGGGCCATAACGTGTTCTGGGATGACGGGCGCTGGGCGCTGATTGATCTGGATTCGATGTGCCAGCATCGCTCATCGAGCAGCTTCGCTGCAGCGTACGCCCGCGATCGTGCACGCTTTATGCGCAACTGGCCGGTGGGCAGTGCGTTGTATCAGGTGATTGACGGGCGATTGCCGACAAACCCTGACTGAAGCCTAGCCAGGACTTTCTGTGGGAGCGAGCCTGCTCGCGAATGCTCTTCGCGAGCAAGCCCGCTCCCACAGGGGCGTGCCCGTGCTGTCAGAAGCTGTACTGCGCCCCGGCTCCGGCATACCACGAGCGGCCCGGCGCAGCTTCGTAGTAGCGGCTGTTGGAGTCGCCGACAATCACCGAACCCACATACTGACGGTCCAGCAGGTTGTCCAGACGCAAGGTCTGGTGGAAGGTCCAGTGCTCGATCTTCTGTTCAAACTTCGCCCGCCAGTTGAATACGGTATAAGCAGGTGCTGCCTTGGCGGTGTTGGTGTCTTCCACATATACCTTGCTGCGGTACATGCCTTCAATAGCCGTACTGACCCAGTCGGCCGGCTTCCAGTTCACCTCGGCAAACAGCGTGGTCTGCGGTACGCCCGGCAGGTAGTTGCCTTTGTCTACGGTACCGCTGGTGCTGGCGAAGTCGCTGTCGTAGGTGGCTTGCAGGCGAGTGTAAGCGAGGGTTGAGGTCCAGTGTTCTGCGAGCTGGCTCTCTACACCCAGTTCAAAGCCCCGGCGCAAGGTGCGGCCGGCGTTCTGGTAGGTCGTACGGCCACCGGTATTACTCAGCACCACCAGTTCATCTTCTGTGGTGATCTGGAATATGGCCGCATTGATCCGCGTATTGTTGAGCTGCGCCTTGAGGCCCATTTCATATTGGGTGCTCTCGGAAGGTTTGAGGCCGAAATTGAAGCCCTGGCCGTTGGGCGAGTATGCCAGTTCGGCCTGAGTCGGCGTTTCAAAGCCTTTGCCTGCACTGATATAACCATGCAGCTCGGGGGTAAAGGCATACATCACGCTGACGGATGGCGTGGCCTTTTCGTAACGCTTGGTGCCACTGGCGTCGCCGTTGCTCAAAAATTGATCATCGACGTCCATCTCCATGGTGCTGTAGCGCAAGCCGGCCTGTACCGTCCAGTTGTCCAACGCCCAGTTGGCCTGTACATACGGGTCGAGACTGCGAGCGGTATCTACTTCATCACGCACCAGTGCGCCTTTGACCCCCAGCTCACTGCCGATAAAGTTTTGATAACCGTGGCGGCTGTCCTGGCTCTGATCGAAGTCCAGGCCGCCAATCAGGGTCAGATCGCCCGGTACACCGTAGACCGGTTGCATCCAGCGCAGGCTGCCGCCGTAGAACTTGCGATCGAATTGCACGACACCGCCGCCCTGTTTATTGCTGGCTGCTGTGGGCGGAATCGCCAAATACTGAATAACGCTGCGCGTACCGGTATAGGCATTGACCTGCAGGGTAGCGTCACCGATATAGCGCTCGTAGTTCAGGCCCAGTTGCTGATGGTCGATGCTCTTACGGGTGTTGTAGGTCAGGGCGTTTGGCGTTACCGAGCGCGGGTCGGCCTTGTAGGCTTCCCAGCTTTGGCCCAGCGGATCCTGTGTGCCGTTTTGCTCAAGGCTGCTGTAGATCAGCGCCAGCTTGCTGTCTTCGTCGGGCTTGAGATTGAGCTTGGCGAAGGTCTGGTCCCGGCGTGCGGCGCTGTGGTCGCGGTAGCCGTCGGTGTCCATGCGTGAGGCATCAAGCACAAAGCCGACGTCGTCGGTGGCGCCCTCGGCGGTCAGGTGGTTCTTGCTCATGCCGTCGCTGCCGACCAGAGTCTCGGCGCCAATGCGCGGCGGGCCCTCGCCGTCGCGGGAGAACATTTGAATCACGCCACCGGCGTTACTGCCATACAGGGTTGCCGCCGGGCCGCGCAGCACTTCAATGCGCTCGGCGGTATCGAGGTTGAAGGTTGCAGCCTGGCCCTGACCGTCGGGGGTGCTGGCCGGTATGCCGTCGGCAATCAGCTTGATGCCGCGCACCCCAAACGCCGAGCGGGCACCAAAGCCACGGGAAGATATTTGCAGGTCCTGGGCATAGTTCTGACGGTTTTGCACCACCAGCCCCGGTACACGGGACAGCACCTCGGATGCATTGATGCCCAGTTGGCCATCCTGGATTTGCTCCTGATTGATACTGTCCACCGAGTACGGCAGGTCAAAACTCGGGCTGGCGCTGCGCGAGCCGGTGATGACACTGGGATCCAGCTCCAGGGTTTCGGCGCAGACGACAGGTGCCAGGCACAGGCCTGGCAGTAACAGGGCAAGGTGAGCAGGTGTGAAATATTTCATGGGCAAATCGGGTTCCGTGTGACGCGACCCGTCCAGGGCGACGGGGGGAGGCTAGCAGAGGGCGCGCAGTTTAGCGGCTGAGGTGCGGATATCCAGCAAAACAAGTGACAAGGACGCGCTGAGCCGTCCCTGTCTTGAACGTGATGAGCGTCGGGCGCGGGGTTATTGCACTTGGGTCATGTTGATGTCTTGTAAGCCATGGATCAGGTCTTTGAGGGTGTCGTAGCGTTTTTGGTGGATGGTTGGCCAGCTTTCACGTTCGATAAAAATCTGACCATTGGCGTCGGTTCTCAAAGGGGTATGCACAATTTCGTGGTTATTTGAGCGATGTATCAACTGGGCGCCTTGAGGGGATGCGCTGTCCAGGCGGAAGAACCCCGGAGCCGGTAGCCTGTTATTGGTTTGCGATGGGGAGAGGGCTGGTAAATGGGGCTTTGTGCCTGGAATGTCGATTTGCAGCCAGTAATCGTTTTTCAAAAAGCGGTAGTTAGCATGTTTGTTATCCGCGGGGATGATTTCACCGATGTCCTGACGCAAGCCGCGGCTGGTGCCCGGGGCTGAATCCGATACCCGCACGGATATCGCCCCTTCAAGTTCGGCCAGCCCCGGTATGCCCTCAAAGGTGTTGGCATGTGAGTTGCCCGTCAGGGCTATCCATTTGCCTCCTGGGTTTTGGGCCTGATGAGCGCGAATCGTACGGGAGGCAAAGTAGCTGAACATTTCATAACGGTTTAGCCAGGGCGTTTCGCTCGGTGTGCTTTTCGGGTAGTAACTGGCCGAGCAGTCAACCGCGATAACCCTGATGCCATGCCGTCTGGCCTCGCGCACCAGTTGGCTGAAGGTATGGCGGCTGGAGGGGTTGATCTGATGACCAAAATCCTGATCCTCAAGGTATTTGTTCAACCTGAGGGGCATTTTTCCGCTTTGGAAGTAGTCATCCAGAAGGCTTTGGTGCAGGTCGCTTTGCAGGTGCTCCATGTAGAGGACCTTTACGTCGTGCCTGGCAAACTCGGCCATGTTGTCGATCAGGATCTTTTTACTCGATTGGTGAGAGTGGGTTTCACCCCACACGATGCCATCTGACTGCTCGAACAGGTGGTTGATCAACGCTTGTTCCTGCACGTTGCCAGGTAATTGCGGGCGGGTGGCCCGGGGTTTTGCAGGTTTTGTCAGGAAGTAGGCCTTGGCATCCGCGAGCAACTTGATCCGCAGCTCCTTGAATGCCCGGTGGGCAAGGCTGCGCTCGGACGCAAAATCCATAAAGTCAGTGATGCCATCGAGTACTGAACGATGGTTCTCGGTGATGTCCCGAAGTGCTTCCTGGTACTCGGCGGGCATGTCGTAGTCGCTGTATTTGAGGTGGGGCACATCGCCAGGCAACTCGGTGAGATGCCCGGTCAGAGGTACCCAGCGTTTGCTGTTGTCCGCCAGCCTGTGCTTGATTTGCCAGCGGCCTGCGGTGCGCCGGACCTTGAAGCTGGCGCTTGCGCCAGCGCTTGAACTCGATTGCGGTTGCAAGTACCAGTTGCGGCCCAGCCAGCCGCTGTAGACTTCGAACACGTCGCTGTCCTGCTTGATATATCGCATGTTGTCTATGCGATAGATGCCCTGCTCGTCAGGGGTGTAGCGGCTGAGATCGACGCCTCTGACGCGCGCGTTGTCGATTACCCTTTCAATGCCGGGCTTTTGTTTGAGCAAAGGGGTTGTTGGATCGACATCCCATTGCCCGGCCGAGAGTTCGCGCAAGGGGATGCTGTACGGTGCGTTGGGTTTGCGCTCATCCAGTGCGCGCCAGGTGTTGTCCAGGTTGTCGTACTGGCTGCGATAGAACCTGCCGTTTGTGTTTTTGGTGTAGCAGGCGGTCTGACCATTGGCAGTGGGCGCTTCATACACACCTGCACCGTATTCATCCCCCGTGCGCAGCCTGAGCCTGGCACCGGGATAATGGCTGGCAGCAGCGGGACTCAACGAGGGTACGGGCTGTTTTGCGCGTTGACGTATCGAATTGCCGAATACGGCTGAGCCGGTAAAGTCCGAGGCGCCGTCAGTCAGGTAGGTGATGGACTCCATAAAGTGCAGCAGAGCTTCGTGTTTTTCGTCGCGCTGCAGGGCATCAAGGCCTCTGATGATCTGAGCGATAAACCGCGCCAGTACGATGGGCAGCAGCACTCGGGTGGGCAATGCGAAAGACAGGATGTCGATTGCCGTCAGTACGGCCTCTTTGGCAGTGTTTACGTTGCTTTCCCAGGTAGAAGTCGACTGCTCGTCAGCATCGCGGATGGCGTGCAAGGCCTCGGTGTCGTAGGACGCTTCGAACAGGTCATGGCTGATGCCCTGCAGTTGCAGATTGGCCTCGCTCAGTCCCCGCTCCAACAGCGGCTTGATATACGGCTGTTGCGCCGGTGTCACGTGGCGCATCACATAGGCTCGCCAAATAGGCCGTGACAGGATCTGGCCCAGCTCGTTGCGTGAGTTGGCAACCAGGAACCAGCGGCTCTCAGGCCCGCCGGGGGTGTAGCACAGCAGTTGCCCGGAGCCGGTGGCGCTGAACACCAGCAAACCCGGTAGTGGTTTATAGCGCAACATCAGCAGATGGACTTTGACCTGCTCACCGTTGATTTGTGCACGGTTGTTCTCTACGGGCTGCTCAAGCGCAGCCCTGACCCATGACACCTGTTGGGTGGTCAGCGCACCCGCCAGCGTGGCTTCAAGCAAGTCCAGGTTCAGTTGTGCCTGCTTAAAAGCGACATAGCGCTCCTTGCGCCATTGGGCCTGGCTGGAGTTGACCAGCAGCTCCTTGAGATTTTTTTTGTAGCGCTCGCCAATATCCAGCTGGCGCACCAGCGTTTTCAGATAGCTGCTGGTCAGCACGGCATGTTTCTGGCCCGCTCCATCCTTGACTTGTGCAGTGAGGGCGAAAGTGACGTCCCAGATACCGACATTGGACAGCGCCAGCTCACTCAGGCTACGGCGTGTGGTGTGGTAACTGATGATCGGCCCGGTTCTGCCCAGGCTCATGCCTGCAGGAAACCCGGAACCACTGACAGGGTTGATCAAAGGGCCGGTGCGCAGGGCTTCAGTGGTCGAGATGAAGATCTCGTCCGGGTCGACGTCTATGCCGTGGTCTTTTTTGATCTGTTGCTGTAACTGAAGGCGGGCATAACCCAGCAGTGTATGTTTGCGGCCGATTTCGCTGAGGGGTTGGGCGTCATCGGATTCTGCCGCCAGGCGCTCGTGATTCAGGCGCTCAACGGCCAGCCGCCACTGGGTTTTTTGGCTGTCTGAAGCAGTCTTCAACCAGTCGGGCAATTGGCTTTCCAGCAATCGGGTATAGCGCCCGCGCAGTATGTTGGCGGGATTTAGGGGCAGGCTTGCAGCCAGGGATTGGTCGACGCAGTCGGATAGCTGATCGAGGGATGTGTCTTGCTTGAGATTGCGTGCCACCGACCAGGCATGGTGCATGTCGCTTTTTTGTTTGTTGATCAATTGATCGCTGAAGACGGTAGCTATGGCGCTGTCTGCAACCGGGCTGTAGTCGACTTGCTCATGGGCCAGGGCGCGCTCCCGATCTTCGGTGAGTACGCACGTGAGCAGTGTTTCACGCTGGTAAGGATCGTTGAGCCGGGTCGACAGTTCCTGGCTGAGGGCGGCGAGTGAATCGAACACTTCCAGGCCAGTGTTCGGCAGGTAAAGCACTGAAGGCCGCGGGGTGGGATCCAGGGCAGTGCGCTTGTCCTGCACGCTGGCTGAGATCAGGGGCAGGTGTTTCGTGGTAATCACGAAGGCGCCGTGCAGCACTGCAGTCCTTTGCATGAGACGACTGCTGAGTGCCAGCGTGTAAAAGCCGTAGGGGCCGGGCGTTTTTGGCGCGGGAGATGGGCTGGCATCAGGGAGTACCTGATTGATCATGTCCAGGGCGGTGGGGCTGAAGGTGCTGTCCTCGTGGCGCACGGAGGCTTCTGCGCGGATCAGCCTGTGGGCAAATTGCGACAGCCAGTCTTTGGGCGCTTGCCCATTGAGGTCCTTGTGGGGTGTGCGCCAGAAGTCGTTAAGGGCATCCCTCACACACAACTGCGGGGAGCGGACGACAAACTCAAGGTATTTTTCGAGTTCAGGGGCGGATACCCCGGCCGTTCGATCCTCCTCGTCAAGGCTATAGGCGTAGTTGTAGACGCGGGTGGCACCCTGTACGAAGGTCGGGATCTGGCCGGTCAGGTAGCACTGGTCTATCAGGGCAGTCACCGACTGGCTGGTGATAGTGGGGTTTTGGCCAGGCTGGGCTGCGATCTCTTCATTGATGAAAAGAAAGTCGGTGCAGGTGTCAGCGGGCAACCGCGGAAAAAATACCCGCAGGCAGTGATCCAGCGACAGATCAAGGTTGGGCAAGGCATTGCGCAGCACGAGCAGTTCGCGCTCTGCGTCTTTGAGGTTAGCGAGTGCACTGGGCATGGGGTCGTTCCTGTCTATTGACGCGTACGTCGGTGTATCCACAGGAAATCCCAAAACGTTCGGGTGTTAGGGCTACATATATGTGCCCCGGCGATTTTTTTGCAGATGAGGGCGCGCAATAGGGCGTGGCAAATCGTGCAGGGTCACTGCGGGCGTCTTTACGCTATAATCCCGCTCTTTAGCTGTTTCTCGAACTGCGAGGAACGCATCATTTTTTCAGGCGCCCGCCGCCTGCCTGCATTCAAAAGAGGCTAATCCAGTGGCATTGACGATTCTTGGCCTGTCCGGCGCCCTTAGCCATGATCCCTCCGCAGCCCTCTATATCGACGGCAAGCTGGTAGCGGCGGCTGAAGAAGAGCGCTTCGTACGCGATAAGCATGCAAAGAACCGCATGCCCTACGAGTCTGCAAAATTCTGTCTTGAACAAGCGGGTATCAAACCTTCCGACGTTGACGTGGTGGCGATCCCGTTCGCTCCGATCAGCTTGTTCGGCAAGGCTCGCTGGCACTACGCCAAGCGCTACTGGTACGCCCCGGACCGCGCCCTTGACGCGATCCTGATGGGCAACCGGCGCTACAAGCGCTACCGCAACAAGATCGTGTTCTGTCTTGAGCAACTGGGCTTCGACCCGAAGAAAATCAAGATCGAACCGGTCGAGCACCACCTGGCTCACGCATCCAGCGCCTACCACTGCTCGGGTTTCAAAGAGAAAACCGCGATCCTGGGCATCGATGGCAAGGGCGAGTACGCCACGACCTTCTTCGGCTACGGCGAAAACGGCAAGATCACCAAGATCAAGGAGTTCTTCGACCCGGACTCCCTGGGTGGCCTGTACGGTGCAATCACCGAGTTCCTCGGTTTCGAGATGCTCGATGGCGAATTCAAGGTCATGGGCATGGCGCCGTACGGCGACGCCAGCAAGTACGACTTCTCGCGTCTGGCCTCGTTCGAAAACGGCGAACTGGTGATCAACACCGAATACGCCAACGTGATCGGTCTGCGTCGCTACAAAGAGAACGGAAAGGGCTTCTACTTCTCGCCAAAACTGATCGAGTGGCTGGGGCCCAAGCGCGAAGGCGATATCGCCGACGAGCCGTACATCCACTACGCGGCCAGCATGCAGGCGCTGTTTGAAAAACTGTCGCTGCAGATGATCGACTACTACCTGGGCGACATCCTCAAGGAAACCGGCAAGATTGCCTTTGCGGGCGGCTGCGCGTTGAACGTGAAGCTGAACCAGAAAATCATTGCTCGCCCGGAAGTCAAAGAACTGTTCGTACAGCCTGCGTCCGGTGATGCCGGTACCGCAGTCGGTGCAGCGGCGTATGTATCCCACGCTCGCGGCGTGCCGGTCGAGAAGATGGAACACGTCTACCTCGGCCCTGCGTACAGCAACGAAGACGTGATCGCGGCCTGTGCCCGTCACCCTGGCAAACCTGCCTACCGCCGCATCGAAAACACCCCGGAGCGCATCGCCAAGATCATGGTCGATGGCAACCCGGTAGCGTGGTTCCAGGGGCGCATGGAGTTCGGTCCGCGTGCATTGGGCGGTCGCTCGATCATCGGTTGCCCGAGCAGCGAAGGCGTGGCAGACCGCATCAACGAACAGATCAAGTTCCGCGAGCGCTGGAGGCCTTTCTGCCCGTCGATGCTCGACACCGTAGGCCCGCAGATGATCAAGGTCGATCACCCGGCACCCTTCATGACCTTCACTTTCGAAGTGGCTGAAGAGTGGAAAACCCGCGTGCCGGAGGTTGTCCATGAAGATGGCACTTCCCGCGCCCAGGTGCTCAAGCGCGAATACAACCCGCGTTATTACGACATGATGAAGGCGCTGGAAGTGCTGACCGGTAACGGCGTTTCGCTGAACACTTCGCTTAACCGTCGTGGCGAGCCTATGGTTTGCTCGCCGACTGACGCGCTGAACATGTTCTTCGGTTCCGATCTGCAGTACCTGATCATGGAAGACATCCTGGTGGTTAAAGACGGCGCTGAGACTTATGAATCGCTCGACTGAGCGTCATGTGCTGCAGTTCTGCCACGGCTATGACGGGCCGTTCCTGGACTGTGCGCGCCAGTACGCGAGCCTGTTTGCCGGTACCGGGTACAAGGTCACCACGGTCTTCCTGACCGGGGCAACCGACCCTGAAGTGGCAGCAGGCTGTGCGTCTGATGAAGTGATCTTTATGGAATTCAGCTCCAGGGCCATTCGTGGCCTGAAGCTGGGTGCCATCGCCAGGCTGCGCAAGATCGCAGCCTCGCGCAATTTCAGTTTTTGCATCGCCCACCGCTTCAAGCCGATTTATATCGCCTTGTTGGCCACCGGCTTGCCGGTGATCGGCGTGCATCATGCGTTTGGCGATTATCAGCGTCGCAGCCGCAAGCTGTTTGCCCACCTGTTTCGCAAGCGCCTGAGCCTGCTCGGTGTTTCCGACGCGGTGCGTGACGACATGCGCAAGTGCCTGCCCAAGTGGCCAGCCGGGCGTATCAACACGCTCTATAACCGTATCGATATCGATGCGGTCCAGGCCGGGCAATTGTCTGGCACCCCGGCGCGCGAAGCGTTGGGGCTGTCGGTCGATGGCTTTATTGTCGGCAACGTCGGTCGCCTGCATCCGGACAAGGACCAGGCCACGCTGATTCGCGGTTTTGCCCTGGCGTTGCCCAATCTGCCGACTGACAGCCAACTGGTCATTATGGGCAAGGGGCGTCTGGAGGAGGATCTCAAAGAGCTGAGCAATGAGCTGGGGATCGGCGATCAGGTGCTGTTTTTGGGCCAGGTGCCTGATGCACGCCGCTATTTCAGGGCCTTTGACGTGTTTGCGTTGAGCTCTGATCACGAACCGTTTGGCATGGTGCTGCTTGAGGCTATGGCTGCCGGTGTGCCGTTGCTGGCAACGGCCTGTGGCGGTGCCAAAGAAGTGGTCGAGGGCGTGGGGATTTTGTTCCCGCTGGGCGATGCCGAGCATCTGGCCCAGGGCCTGCAGCACCTGGCTCAACTCGATGATGAGCAGCGCATGGCCTGCGCCGAACTGATGCTTGAGCGTTTGCACGAACGTTTTAGTGATCGGGCGGTGCGCAATACCTTCTGGCACTTGGCGCAAGTCACCGACCTGATTGCGGAGTCCTGATGCTCAATCGATTTCAAGGCTGGCGTGAGCGCGGCTGGAGCGTTGTGGATTCCGGCACTTATGCCGATGCCTGGCAGCGTTTTGGCGGCAGCGTCGCTACCCACCCGATGGTCGTTGAACGTCTGGCGCAGTTGGCCGGTATTCCTGTGCGTTATCTTGCCTGGGAGCAGGACGGCAAGCTGAAGGCGGCGATCCCGACCTGGGGACGCGACCTGGCCTTGTCCAAGGATGTGCTCAAGCGTCATGGCAAAAAAGGCTTGTTCGATCTGGGCAATGCCGAGCTGATCCTGCCCGCAGCTGCGGATGCAGCGGCGCCTTTGCGTCATCGAGCACGCTACCTGTCGCAGCTCAATGAGGGCCGTTTCAGCAATCTGCTGCCGCAAGCCGAGCAGTTGGCGATGGCTCGCACGCCGGAAGAACTGTCGAAAAAATTCCGCTACAACCAGCGCCGCGAACTGCGCCTGCTGGAAGAGGCGGGCGGCGTAGTGCGCCCGGTATCGGAGTTTTCCAGTGCTGAATTGGCGAGCATATACTGCGATCTGTTTTTGCGCCGCTGGGGCTTTGTTGCCACAGGGGCCGAGCGGATGGCCGAGGTCATCGAGCTGTTGCGCGAGCTGTTGATCGGCTCGGTGATTTTCCTCAACGATGCGCCGATAGCGATTCAATTGGTGTACCGCGCTGAATCGCCCGAGTGGATCAGTGTCGAGTACGTCAATGGCGGTGTTGACCCTCAGACCCGTGAATTCAGCCCTGGCAGCGTGTTGAGTTTTCTCAATACCCAATCTGCCTGGGAACAGGCCCGCAATGTCAACAAGCCGTTGCGCTTCTCGTTCGGCCGCGCCGACCGTGAATACAAAGAGCGTTGGTGCAACCCGGTGCCCGTGTTCAAAGTCTGAAACACAAATCTTGTAGGTGCGGACTTGCTCGCGATGGTATCACTGCGTTTTTTAACATCCCGCAGTGCCTGCATCGCGAACAGGTTCGCTCCCACGGGAGATCAATCACAAGAGCCTAGCCATGAGCCAACCCGCCTCGCGCAAACAGCAACTTCTCAAGCGTCATCGGCGCAACAAGCGTATTGGCCTGCTGATCGGCCTGCTGGTGCTGATTGCCAGTGGCGTGTTGCTGGCCTGGTGGTTGCCACCGGTGTTGGCGGCGCTGGGCTGGGTGGCCCATGAAGCATGGTTTGCCGATCATCTGTTCTATTCGCCCAAGGACGATTACCAGTACAGCTTCCCGGCCGGCAGCGAGCAGCCGGCGGTGCGCCTTGAGGGCGACAAGCTGGTAGCGGAGCAGCCGCTGCAACTGGCGGGAGATGAAACCCTGATCCTGGAGGTCAAGGTTAAAAGTGGCTGGCTGGGACGCTTTGTTGACCCGTATGTGCAACTGTCGGGTGGCGAGTCGGCGGACCGGCAAACTTTCGAGCGTGGCGTGAATGGCCAGCGCTACCTGAACGTGAGTGGTTGTGCGCAGGCGCTGGTCGCGGGGCAGTTGCGTGTGCGCGGGCGCTACTGCCGCGTTTTGGGCCAACCTGAACTGCGGATTTTCCGTCAACCCGATTATCGCCAGCAGCGGATCATGGTTGTCGCACCCCACGCCGATGATGCTGAGCTGGCCGCGTTTGGCCTGTACAGCCAGGCCAAAGAAGCCTGGATCGTGACCCTGACCGCTGGCGAAATCGAAGCCGGGCATTATCAGCAAATGGGCCTGCCACGGGCAGAGGCCGCCCGCCTCAAGGGCCGTTTGCGCGCCTGGGACAGCATGGTCGTACCGCGCTGGGCCGGGGTGCCTGAAGCCCATTGCGCGCAATTGGGTTATTTTTGCCTGCAATTGCCCGCCATGCAGGGCGCTCCCGATCAGCCGATGGCCTCGCGCGAGGCCGATTTGAGCGACATTCGCGTATTCCGCCAATTCAACCCGTTCCCGTTGCCCGCCGATCAGGACGGCGCGCCGACCTGGCATAACCTGCTGGCCGACTTGCGTGCATTGATTCTGCGCGCGCGCCCTGAAGTGATCGTGCTTCCGCACCCGTCAATCGACCCGCACCCGGACCATATCTGTGCCCATGACGCTGTCATCGAGGCCCTTGAAGGCCTGGAGTGGCAGCCGACCACGGTGCTCGGCTACGCCAACCACCTGCATGACAACGATCGCTGGCCGATGGGTAACAGCGGTGACGGCATTGCCTTGCCGCCGGTGTTCGATGCCACGCTCAGCCTGCGCCCTTGCAGCCTGCCGTTGAGCCTTGCACAGCAACGCGACAAGGCCATGGCGCTGGGGATGATGCATGACCTGCAGCCACGGGCTGCGCTCAAGCGCAGGATTAGACGATCGATACAGCAACTCCTGGCAGGCAGAAAGCCATCGCCTTATGGCGAGAATGAGTTTTTCCGCAAGGCCGTCAGGCGTCATGAGCTGTTTTGGCAACTAAAATAATAAGCACATATAAAAAGCGGTCATAGCATTGACCCTAATCTCGACCTTTACATTGAGTTCCCTGTGATAAAACCATCACCGCGTATTTTATTTGTGATCCCGTACTTCGGCCGCTGGCCGTTCTGGATGCCGTTTTTCCTAGAAAGCTGTCGGCACAATCCCGATATTAACTGGCTATTTTTCAGCGACTGTGGGGTACCTGAAAATCTGCCGGCCAATGTGACCGTTGAATCGATCAGCTTTACCGACTATTGCCGTAAGGTTTCTGAGCGCCTGAAGATCAATTTCGCACCCAAAGAGGCTTATAAACTGTGCGATATCAAGCCGGCGTTGGGCTATATCCACGAAGATCGTCTGCAGGGCTATGATTTCTGGGCCTTCGGCGATATTGATCTGGTGTACGGAGACCTGCGCAGTTATTTCACCGCCGAGCGGCTGGCCCGCTATGACCTGTTTTCAACCCACGAACGCCGGGTCGCGGGGCATTTGTGCCTGATGCGCAATACGTCATGCAAGCGCGAGCTGTTCATGCGGATAAAGGACTGGCAGCAGCGCTTTACTGACAATCAGCATCATGCGCTGGATGAAGGTGCCTTCAGCCGGATCTTCCTGTGGCGCAAGAACCTGCCCAAACCGCTGTTCGAGCTGGTGGGCAAGTTCAACCCGCTGCGTCGCACCAGTGAGTTTACCGAGGCCTTCAGTACCCCCGGCGGCTGCATTAAGTGGCATGACGGCACGGAAAATTTCCCGGGCAAGTGGTTCTGGAAAAACGGCATATTGAAAAACGATCGTGACGGCGATCACACCTTTCCTTACTTTCACTTCGTGTGTTGGAAGCGTAACGAGTGGGCCAAGCTGCCTGCTCCCGATCCAGTTGCAATCCAGCGTCTGGCGGCAGAGCCTGCCTGGGTTATTGATGCCACCGGATTTCACCGGGGAGAGTTATGAAGCGTTCCAAGGTTTTGCAATTGCAGCCCGACTACAACGTCAAGTCCCATGACTTTGCCGACCTCGCCGAGCAGATCGTACGCGCATTGCCCCGTGAGCATTACGAGATCACGGCGGCCTTTTTGCGTGGGCGCCCGGGGCCGGGCGAGCCAGTGAGCAAGGCCGACCACTCGGTGTATTTCGAGTTCAGCGACAAGTCGCTCAAGGGCATGCGGTTGCGCGCCATGTGGGCGTTGTACAAGTTCTGCCGCAAAGAGCAGTTTGATGTGGTGATCTGCAACCGCTTCAAGCCGGTGAACATGATGCTGCAGCTCAACCGCTGGCTGAAAATCCCGCTGTGCGTGGGTATTTCCCACGGGTTTGGCGAGTACGACCGTTTTTACCGGCGCAGCCAGGCCAAGCGCCTGATCGACAAGCACTGGCGCTTTGTCGGCGTGTCGCCTGCGGTCAAACAGTACCTGCTGGACTGCCAGTGCGGTTTCACCGACGCCAATACTTACGCGATCACCAACGCCATCGATATCGAGCAGGCCGAAGCCCTGCAGCTGCCACGCCAGCAGGCGCGTGAAAAGCTCGGCCTCGATCAGGATGCGCGGATGATCGGCGCGCTGGGACGTCTGGTGCCTATCAAGGGCCACCGCTTTTTGCTGCAAGCCTTCGCGGCATTGAAAGACAAATACCCGAACGCGCAATTGGCCATTATTGGTGCCGGCCGCGAGGAGTCGCGTTTGCGCGAGCAGATCGGGCAACTGGGGCTCGATGGTCGTGCGCATTTGTTGGGCTTCCAGGAGAACGCCCTGCAGTACGTGCGTGCTTTTGATATCTGGACCATGCCTTCACTGGCCGAAGGCCTGGGGCTGGCGCTGCTCGAAGGCATGAGTGGGCACTTGCCGGTGATCGCCAGCAATGTGCCGGCCATGCTGCCGCTGATTGAAGGGGCGGGTGGCCTGGCGGTGAAGCCCAGCGACGTGGCAACGCTCACCGCAGCGCTGGACGAGTACCTGGCCCTGTCGGACGACGCTTTGCGAGCCAAGGGCGAGCAGGCGTTCCGCTACTTGCAGCAAAACCACGACATTGAGGTATTCCGCCAGGAGTATCTGGACCTGATCGACTCGGGCCTGCGCCAGGCCCGTAAGGAACACCCATGACTGACTTGCAACCCCTGGTGACGGTGATCATCGCCTCCTACAACCACGGGCCCTACATAGAACAAAGCATCCAGAGCGTTCTGGATCAGACTTATCCCAATATCGAATTGCTGGTGATCGATGACGGCTCGCCTGATGACAGCGTGGAGCGTATCCAGCGTTTGCAGGCGGTACATGGTTTCGACTTTCGAGTGCAACAGAACCAGGGCCTGACCAATACCCTCAATGGTGCGATTGCCCGGGCCAAGGGCAGCCTGATCGTGCCCTTCGGTTCCGATGACATCATGATGCCGGACCGTATCGCGGTGCAGGTTGCCTACATGGATGGCAAGCCGGAAGTAGGTATTTGCGCGGGCAATATCGAGTTGATCGATGCCAATGGCAACCTGTTCCCGGAAAAACGCCAGCGCCGTGATGTACCGTTCCGGCGCCTGGACTTCGATGACATGTTCCTGGAGCGCAAACCGTATCCGCCTGCGCCGACCCTGATGATCCGCCGTGAAGCACTGGACAAGGTAGGGGGGTTTGACCCGAGCATTCGCCTGGAAGACTTGTATATCGAGCTGAAGATTACCCATGCAGGGTACTTTATCGACGGCCTGAACGTGGTGATGGCGCGCTATCGCAAGCACGCGACCAACTCGTACAAGAACCACCGGTTCATGATCGACAGCATTCTGCGCATTTATGCCCAGTTCAGCGATCACCCGCTGTACGACGAGGTGCGCTACAAGTTCCTCAATTCCATGTTCCTGAAAACGGCCAACCGCAATCGTGCCCTGGCTCGCGAGCTGTTGGCGCAGATTCCGTTCAAGCGCTGGACGGGCAAAACCTGGCGTGGGCTGGGGCGGCTGTATTTCTCACCCCTGGAAAAAGACTGACGGCGTGCGAGGGGTTATTCCGGCTCGACCTGTGAGGTTGTCCGGGTACGCCGGCGCAGTCGGCGCACAACCCTTTTGCCTGCGGCCATGCCCGGCTTCTCGATGTAGAGGAAGCTCAGGCTGCTGAGCACAATCAGTAGGCAGCTGCTCAGGGCCGCCAGCAGCAGGAACACCAGCGGCTCTCTGGTATCCAGTGGCAGCCCCAGTGGCAGGCGTTGCAACATCAGCCAGATCAGGAAGCCGTGTAACAGGTAGGTGCTGTAGCTGATTTCACCCATCCAGCGAATGCTGCGCTTGGCCAATGCGCCAAACAGCGTATGCCCGGAGGCGATGATCGAGAACGCCAGGGTAAGCAACAGCAGCGGGAAGAACGCAAAGCTCTTGCGGAACAGGGTCAGCACGGCCATCAGCACAACCAATGCAATGACCCCTGCAACGGGCGTCCGGCTCCAGGCCAGCAGCCTGGGCGTGCGTACCCAGTACGCCGCGGCCACGCCACCGAGAAAGCTCATCAGAATGTGCTTTTTCAGCGAGTGCTCCCAACCTACCACCTGATACAGCGCATAGATGGCGATCAGGCACAGTGCAGTCTGTCGCCAGTCGCTGCGGTACAGAAACACCATCCCGAACAGCGGCAACGCCATATAGAAGAACACTTCGTAGCTCAGGGTCCAGGTGACGTTGGCAATCAGCCCGCCGGTTTGCGGGAATTGATTGATGTCCGGGCGATCAAAAAACAGCCAGGCCAGTATCTGGCCGGCAATCTCCAGCGGGGTGTCCTTGAGTGTCCAGTCCTGGATGTAGAACACGCTGACAATCACCAGCAGCATCAGCGGCAAATATAGCGGGTACAGGCGGAAAACCCGGGACACGGCGAAGGCCAGCCAGTCGTATTCACGGCCTTTCTCGAGCAAACGCCCCCAGAACAGAAAGGCCGTGATCATGAAAAACAAGGCCACGCTGGCCAGGCCGATCTGGGCGTAGAACCGGGTCGAGGGCATTTCAAATGCCCCGGTATGCAGGAACACCCAGGTAATGGCGGTGTGGTGAATGAACACACCAAAGGCCAAATAGCCGCGCAAGCCATCAACACTGCTATAGCGGCCTTGAGCTGAGTGCTCCAGATTGCGCTGGATGGTCGGCGACCACCGCAGCAGCAATGCTGACGTCATGATCGCCAGGCCATAGGCCAGCACCGCCCACAAGGGGTTACTGCTGTCCAGGCTCAAGGCGCGTTGGTTTGAGCAAGTGCCATAACCTGGTTGCGCAGGCTTGTAACGGCAGGGGCGGGAGCCAGGGTGGCATAACCTTGCAGCAGTTCGGGCAGTTGCTCTTCGAACAGCCAGCGACGGTCTTCGGGGTAGCGTTGCATATGCCGCAAGTTGCGCTGGCGCAGGGCTATGCGCAGTGCCGAAGGATAAAGATGCATGTCGGCGATATCGATCAGGGCGAACTCGCCATCGTCCATCAACAACACATTGCCCAAGTGCAGTGAGCGGAAGTAAACGCCCTTGTCATGCAGGATCGCCAGGAACTTGCCGAAGCGCTCGACCAGGGCCTGGCGCATGGCCGGCGAACCCATCGACTGCATGACCTGGCGCAGGGTCTGGCCGGGCAGTGGTTGGTACAGCACGGCAGTGCTGCCATTGCGCAACTGAAACAGGTCGAGGATTTTCGGCGCGGGAATGCCCATCGCCTGCAAGCGCTCACTGTTGACGGCAAAACGTTCCGAATAAGGGTTGAAGCTGCCCGAGGTATAGCAGCGGCGTGCGCGGAACAACTTGAGGAAGTTGCCGTTTTGCAGGCGCAGCACCTTGGGGCCCAAGCCATCTTCTTCAATCACCTGGGCATGGCTGGCAAGGGTATTGAAGGCGGCATCGGACAGGCGGTGAACCGGCCTGTCGCGCAGGGTCTTGAGGCGCAGGCCGATATTCAGTGCGGCGATCAGGGCCAGCGGGATCCACAGCAGATACCAGTGTTCCTTGGGGCGCGAGATGATCCCTCCACCCTCGGTCAGGCCGGCACCGATACCGTATACCAGCCAGGCGGAGGCCAGGATGAACAACGGCTGCACGCGGTGACGCCAGCTGCTGTACAGGCCCCAGGCCTGCATGAACAACCAGGGCAGCAGGCCGAGCAAACCGACGTAGAACAGTACCCCGAGGAAAAAATTATGGGGCTCGCTCAGGGGGTCGTCGGGATATTGTGGCAACGTCAGAGACAAGTGCGCGTCATAGCCATGACCGACCCACGGGCTTTGCGCGATCAGATCCAGCGCCATCTGCCACAGTTCAAAGCGGAACGAGCTGCCGCGGCTGACGAGCATGTCCCAGAACAGCGTGGCCACCACAATGCCCCCTGCAGCGAGCATGCTGATCAGGGCCAGTGAGCGACGGTTCCAGCAGATAAAGCTGAGCCAGACCATGGTCATGACGATGGCCAGCAGCGGGGTTCGGGAGCCGGTGGCGATCACCGCCGCAAACATGATGACAAAGGCGGGAATGGCCACAAACAGGGCTGGCGGGCGCTTGCAGGTCATGCCCAGGGTTAGCCAGTAGATGCAAAAGAACCCGAATGCGTGGGAGCTGAGCAGCGGATTGTCGAAAGCACCGGCTCCGATCATCCGCAGTTGCGGATCATGGTTGGGGTAGAACATGTACAGGTTGTACAGGGTCGCGACCAGGGCAATGACTGCGGCACCAAAAATGACCGGCTGCAGGCTGTCACTGCGGTATTTGACCAGCAATGTACCGCCCGCGAACAGCATGAACAGGTGCAGCGGGGGTTTGAACAGGCCGAGAATGCTCTCCTCGGTGTTGCTCCAGATCAGGCTGACCATGGCCCAAGCAGCAAACAGCAGGAAGCCTGCGATCAACGGTTCACGCAAGATGTCCCGGAGTTCTTTGGGCCGCAAGACAAGGGCAATCAGGGTCGGAATGCTGAACAGCCCGTAATACAGTTTGTGATGCAGGCTTCGTCCAGGTAGAAAATAAAGGTCGGATAAAAGTAATAAAAGGCCGACAGGCAGCAGCCATAGGCAAATGAAATCAAACACCCGTTGTTTTGAATAATTTAAGTAGCTCAATTGCATGCTGAAAGGTTCGTTCCAGATTTTGGACGGCCATACTAGCGCACTGGCCCTGTAGTGTCGTTTTTACTGCCCCACGAGGCCGGGCTACAAGCGGCAGTCAGTACACCAGAGAAGCTGTGATAAAGTCAGCTTCCTTTTTTACTAACCGCCGCGTGATATGACCGAATCCAGCCCCAGCACAAGCGAATCGAGCTTGAAGATATATCTGCGCCTGCTCAGCTATGTCCGGCCTTATGTCGGCCTGTTCCTGCTGAGTATCGTCGGGTTTCTTATTTTCGCTTCGACCCAGCCAATGCTTGGTTACATCCTCAAGTATTTCGTCGATGGCCTGTCCAATCCGGACGCAGTGCTGTTTCCTTCCGTTCCCTATTTGCGTGATCTGCGCCTGTTGCAGGTCGTGCCGATCCTGATTGTGTTGATCGCCGCATGGCAGGGCCTGGGATCCTTCCTGGGCAACTACTTCCTGGCCAAGGTCTCCCTGGGCCTGGTACACGACTTGCGGGTTCAGCTGTTCAACAACCTGCTGGTCTTGCCCAACCGCTATTTCGACAAGCACAACTCGGGCCATCTGATCTCCCGTATTACCTTCAACGTGACCATGGTCACCGGTGCTGCCACCGATGCGATCAAGGTGGTGATCCGTGAAGGTATGACAGTCGTGTTCCTGTTTGGCTCGTTGCTGTGGATGAACTGGCGCCTGACGCTGGTTATGGTCGCGATCTTGCCACTGATTGCGGTCATGGTGAGCACAGCCAGCAAAAAATTCCGCAAGCAAAGCAAGAAGATTCAGGTGGCGATGGGTGACGTAACCCACGTTGCCTCGGAAACCATCCAGGGCTACCGCGTTGTGCGCAGCTTTGGCGGTGAGGCGTATGAGCGCAAGCGCTTCCTGCAGGCGAGCCAGAGCAACACCGACAAGCAACTGCGCATGACCCGCACCGGGGCTATCTATACCCCGATGCTGCAACTGGTCATCTATGTAGCTATGGGCATCCTGATGTTCCTGGTGCTTTACCTTCGTGGTGACTCGTCGCCTGGCGACATGATCGCCTACATCACCCTGGCCGGCCTGTTACCCAAGCCGATTCGTCAGCTGTCTGAAGTCAGCTCGACGATCCAGAAGGGTGTAGCGGGTGCCGAAAGCATCTTTGAACAGCTGGATGAGAAACCGGAAGTCGATACCGGCACTGTTGAGCGCGACCACGTCACTGGCCGTCTGGAAGTGCGCAATCTGAGCTTCACCTACCCGGACACCGACCGTCAGGTGCTCAGGGACGTGAGCTTTTCGGCCGAACCGGGGCAAATGGTGGCATTGGTGGGGCGTTCCGGCAGTGGCAAGTCGACATTGGCGAACCTGATTCCGCGTTTCTATCACCACACAGCGGGCGAAATTCTGCTCGATGGTGTTGAAATCGAAGATTACCGTCTGCTCAACCTGCGCCGTCATATTGCCCAGGTAACCCAGCATGTGACCCTGTTCAGCGATACCGTGGCCAACAATATTGCCTACGGTGACCTGGCGGGTGCCCCGCGTGCCGACATCGAAAAAGCCGCGCGTGATGCTTACGCGATGGACTTTATCGAGCAATTGCCACAAGGCCTGGACACCCAGGTCGGTGAGAACGGCGTGCTGCTTTCCGGCGGTCAGCGTCAGCGTCTGGCAATTGCCCGGGCGTTACTCAAAAACGCACCGCTGCTGATCCTGGATGAGGCCACCTCGGCGCTGGATACCGAGTCCGAGCGCCATATCCAGGCGGCACTCGACCACGTCATGAAAGGTCGCACCACGCTGGTGATCGCTCACCGGCTGACCACCATCGAGAAAGCCGATCTGATTCTGGTGATGGATCAGGGCCAGATTGTCGAGCGCGGTACCCATGCCGAGCTGATGGCGCAAAACGGTTACTACGCACGCTTGCACTCGATGGGGCTTGATGCGCCTGAGGTCTCCGGCGATATCGCCTGAGGCCTATACTGATACCTGTGGAGGCAGGCCTGCCTCCACGGGGAATCTTCATCTTGAGTCTTGTAGCTCATGTCTGATTCTCATTCGCTGCGATTAATACCGTGAACTGACCTGCGTTCACCCTGTGTTAATATCGCGCCCCTGTTCATTTTGTATGTGGGTTGTCCATGAAGTTGTCCATGCCGCGATTCGATCAAGCCCCTGTCTTGGTGGTAGGCGATGTCATGCTCGACCGTTATTGGCATGGCGGGACCTCACGGATTTCCCCTGAGGCGCCGGTGCCGGTGGTCAAGGTCGAGCAAATCGAAGACCGCCCGGGCGGCGCTGCCAACGTTGCGCTCAACATCGCTGCACTGGGCGCGCCTGCCTCGCTGGTGGGGGTGACCGGCGACGACGAAGCCGCCGACAGCCTGGCCAACCGGCTCAAGGGTGCGGGTGTTCGTGCACTGTTCCAGCGTATTGCGCACCAGCCGACCATCGTCAAGCTGCGGGTCATGAGCCGTCACCAGCAATTGCTGCGTATCGATTTCGAAGAACCGTTTGCCACCGACGCCCTGGCGTTGGGCGCTGAAGTTGAAAACCTGCTTGAAGGCATCAAGGTGCTGGTGCTGTCCGACTACGGCAAGGGTGCCCTGAAAAACCATCAGGTGCTGATCCAGGCCGCACGTGCCAGGGGCATTCCGGTGCTGGCCGATCCCAAGGGCAAGGATTTCTCGATCTACCGTGGCGCCAGCCTGATTACGCCAAATCTCAGTGAGTTTGAAACCATCGTCGGTGGTTGCACCGACGAGGCCGACCTGGTGGCCAAGGGCGCCAAGCTGATGGCAGATCTGGACCTGGGTGCCTTGCTGGTGACCCGTGGCGAACATGGCATGACCCTGTTGCGTCCGGGCTTTGCCGCCATGCACCTGCCGGCCCGTGCCCGAGAAGTGTTTGACGTAACAGGGGCTGGCGATACCGTCATCTCAACCCTGGCCGCAGCCATTGCTGCCGGTGAGGAACTGCCCCACGCCGTGGCCCTGGCCAATCTGGCGGCGGGTATTGTGGTCGGCAAGCTGGGTACGGCAGCCATAAGTGCGCCGGAACTGCGTCGGGCGATCCAGCGCTCAGAAGGGTCGGAGCGTGGTGTGCTGAGCCTCGATCAGCTGTTGCTGGCCATCGAAGATGCGCGGGCGCACAACGAAAAAATCGTCTTCACCAATGGTTGTTTCGATATTTTGCATGCCGGGCATGTGACCTATCTGGAGCAAGCGCGGGCCCAGGGCGATCGTTTGATCGTTGCAGTCAACGATGATGCTTCGGTGAGTCGCCTCAAGGGTCCGGGTCGCCCGATCAATAGTGTGGACCGTCGCATGGCGGTACTGGCCGGTCTGGGCGCCGTGGACTGGGTGATCAGCTTTCCTGAAGCCACGCCGGAAAATCTGCTGGCTCAGGTCAAGCCTGACGTGCTGGTCAAAGGCGGTGATTACGGCATCGATCAGGTGGTTGGCGCCGATATCGTGGCCGCCTATGGCGGTACGGTTAAAGTGTTGGGGCTGGTTGAAAACAGCTCGACCACAGCCATTGTCGAGAAAATTCGCGGTCAGTGATCGACCGCACACCCCCTGTGGGAGCGGGCTTGCTCGCGATCGGGTCGACTCGGTGTAACTGAAAAACCGAGTTGTCTGAATCGCGAGCAAGCCCGCTCCCACATTTGAATCTAAGACTTTTTCACCACCTTCCTGAAAATCTGCCGCGCCTTGCCGGTCAGGCGCTTGAGCCGTGACTCGGGTTTGGGCGGGGTTAAACCCTGTTGCCGAACCCAATCCTTCCAGCGAATCCGCTCGTCATGGACCACCCAGCCGTCCTGCGGTGCAAAGCTCTCGGCCAGCCGCACGCCACGGGTACTGGCAGGTTGCAGGCGGTCTTTGCTCAGGGTGTATAACTCGGCGCAGGGCCGGCCTTCCGTGAGCGGGATCAGGTACAGATCCGGGCGCTTGCGGTCCAGCCGCGCTACCAATTGATCCCCTTCAAGCCGCTCTTCGACATGGAAAAGGCTCAGGGACTTGGCCTCTTTGGGCACTTCCAGACGCAGGTCGTAAATCAGTTGCAGCGATGCTGTCGGCAAGTGCACGTAGGTCCGTGGCCGCTCCAGCAAGGGCTGGCTGCCACAGCTTACAGGCCGTGTCGCACCGGACAGGGGGGTCAGGCGAAAGGGCATGGCCTCGCGGTAATGCAGCGCGGCGGCGTAGGGCGCAGGCAGCCATGTTTCATTGAACCGCCCGCTCAGCCAGCCTTCGGGGGTTTCCAGCAGGCACTCTTCGGCAATCTCCTGGATGGCTGTGTGCAGGGGCAGGCTTACCTCGTGGGCTGGCACGTAACCAGAGATCAGCTTGAGCACCACATCGCCCCGATCCTGACGACGCTGACGTACCAGCACCCAGTAGTCGCGACCTTGCCAACTCATGGTCAGTCGCACGGATACGCCAAGGTTGGCCAGCTCCAGCGAAAAACGCTCATTATCGGCAACCTTGACCGGGCGGCGCTTTAGCAGGGTCTGCGCGAAGTTCAACGGCATGCCGATGCTTTGATAGCTCAAGCCCTCTGGCGTGGCTTCGACAAATAACGGCAGGGTTTTGAAGTCGCTGGGGTTCTTGCGGATCAGCATGCGCGGCATGTCGGCTCCTCCTTGCGTCGGGGTCGGCCGCGTCGGCGGCTTCAGGTTTTACGCAGAACCTGCGCAACGGTCGCCACGTTATGGGCCAAGTGCAGCGGATTGATGGTGCCGACAATAGCACTGGCAACCCCGTGATGGCCAAACACCAGTTCGAAGCTGGCGCGCACCGGATCGACCCCAGGGCTCAAGCACACATGCCCGCTGGCCAGCGCCTTTTTAACCAGAATGGCCTTGCCGTGGGCCGCGGCGTAATCGATCACCGGCCGCTCGGCCTGTTCATTGAGGTTGTAGGTGACCATCGCGCAATCACCGGTTTCCAAGGCCTTGAGCCCTCCTTCAACGGTTTTGCCCGACAAGCCGAAACCGCGAATCTTGCCCTCGCGTTTGAGTTCGGCCAGGGTCTCGTAGACCTCGCACTCATTGAGAACCGCAAGGTCATTGCCGTCAGAGTGCACCAGCACCAGATCGATAAAGTCCGTTTCAAGACGTTGCAGGCTGCGTTCCACCGAGCGCCGGGTATGTGCGGCGCTGAAATCATGACTCGACTGGCCGTCGACAAACTCTTCGCCGACCTTGCTGACGATCACCCAGTCCTGGCGCTGACCACGCAATAGCGGGCCAAGGCGTTCTTCACTGCGGCCATAGGCGGGGGCGGTGTCGATCAGGTTGATGCCCAGATCGCGGCTGAGCTTGAGCAGCATCTGCGCTTCGTTATCATCCGGAATCTTGAAGCCGCTGGGGTACTTGACCCCCTGGTCGCGGCCCAGCTTGACGGTGCCCAGCCCCAGTGGCGAAACCAGCAGGCCGGTACTGCCCAGCGGGCGATGGAAGTCGTGCAGGGTTGGCTGGCTCATGGCAACAGTTGCTCCCACGCGGTTTTTCCCAGGGGTGGACGTGGCAGCGGAGGGAGGGCCGGTGCATTGCCCGGTTTGATTCCGTCGTGCTCCAGCGCTTGCAGCACCCGGTCAGAGAAGTCCGGTGCCAGTGCCAGCTTGGTCGGCCAGCCGACCAGCAGACGGCCCTGGTCCGAGAGAAAAGCGTTGTCCGGGCGTACCAGCCCCGACTGCGCAGGCTCGGCACGGTTGACCCGCAACGTGGCCCACTGCGCCTGGCTCAGGTCAACCCAGGGCAGCAGGTTGCCCAGCTCTTTTTTCGCCACGGCGATTTGCTCGGCAGGTTCGCGAGCCACGCCATCGGCTTCGGCGATATCACCGCCCAGATACCACACCCACTCGCCATTGGCCGCGGGGTGAGTGGTTACCGTAATGCGTGGCTTGGGCCCACCGCCCAGGCAGTGGGCGTACAGCGGCTTGAGGCTGGGCCCCTTGACCAGCACCATATGCAGCGGGCGCAGTTGTTGGGCCGGAACGCTGATGCCGACACTGGCCAGCAGCTCGGCATTGCCGCCACCTGCACTGAACACAATACGCTGGGCGTGAATCTCGAGACCGTCGACCCGCAGGCCAATCAGTTCGTCGTTGTCAAACAGCGGTTCAATCACCTGCCCGGCCAGCAGGCCATCCCCCGCCAACTCCGCCAGACGCTCGATCAGGCTCGGGACGTCGACTACCAGCTCCGCCAGGCGATACACCTTGCCTTTGAAACGTGGATCTTGCAGGGCCGGGGGCAACTGGTCGCCCTTGACCTGATCGACCCGGCCACGCACGGCCTTGCTGGCAAAAAAGCTGGTGAGGTTGCCCGCGAGGGTGCCCGGCGACCACAGGTAATGGGCTTCGGAAAGAAGGCGCACACCACTCAGGTCGAGTTCGCCGTCGCCGGCCAGGGCTTCGCGCCAGCGGCGCGGCATATCGGCGATGGCTTCGGACGCCCCGGTCAGGGCACCGTGCAGCGCATATTTGGCGCCGCCATGAATGATGCCTTGAGATTTCACACTCTGCCCGCCCCCCAGGCTTTCACGCTCGACCACAATCGTGGAGAAGCCCTGGCGACGCAGGCGGGCATTGAGCCAAAGGCCGGCAACCCCAGCGCCGACAATCAGCACGTCGGTGGAAATAACAGATGGCATGGGCGACCTCGGCGTTTAAAGACAAAGACCGCAAGTATACAGCCTGATCCACAACCTGGCCTGAGCCTGTAAACCTGCGTAGCAGCTGCCGAAGGAACGAGGTGTGGTGTTTTCGTTGCTGGATTCAATGCCCCGCTGTTTTCGAGAACAGTTGAATCACCACCACCCCCAGCACAATCAGGCCCATGCCGAGCATGGCCGGGATGTCGAGTTTTTGCCCGTAGATAAACAGCGCTGCGACACTCACCATCACAATGCCCATACCCGCCCACACCGCGTAAGCCACGCCCACGGGAATGGTTCGCACCACCAGGGTCAGCATCCAGAATGCCGTGGCGTAACCGGCAATCACCAGGATCAGCGGCAGCGGTGTACTGAAACCCTTGATCGCTTTCATGGAGACGGTGGCGATGACTTCGGCGCAAATGGCAATGGCCAGGTAATAGTAGGCGTTCATGGTGGAGTCCTGAGTGTGGAGCGGGGCAATTTAGCAGCAAGGCATTCTAGTAGTTGTGAAAGTGTGTAGTGCGTTCTGGTTGCGACAGGGTAGGGAGTATTCGGTGCCATCATCGTGAATACTTTTTCAAGTAAACTCCGCACCCATGAATAGAACTCTCTACACCTTGCTGTTTCATCTGGGGCTGCCACTGGTGGCGATTCGATTGTGGCTGCGGGCGCGCAAGGCGCCCGCTTATGCCCGGCGTATTGGTGAGCGTTTCGCCTTGAATCTGCCGACCCTGCAGCCGGGGGGGATCTGGGTGCATGCGGTCTCGGTGGGCGAGAGCATCGCTGCCGCGCCGATGATTCGTGAGCTGCTAAAACGTTACCCACAGCTGCCAATCACAGTGACGTGTATGACACCCACCGGGTCCGAGCGGATCCAGGCGCTGTTCGCGAATGAGCCGCGTATTCAGCATTGCTACCTGCCTTACGACTTGCCGTGGGCGGCCGCGCGCTTTTTGAATCGCGTGCAACCCAAACTCGCGGTCATCATGGAAACCGAGTTGTGGCCCAATCATATCCATCAGTGTGCCAAGCGCGGCATACCGGTGGCGCTCGCCAATGCCCGCTTGTCGGCACGCTCGGCCAAGGGCTATGGCCGCTTCGCCCGCCTGACCCGGCCCATGTTGGAAGAAATGAGCCTGATTGCCGTGCAGACCGAAACCGAAGCCGAGCGCTTTCGTCAATTGGGTGCACGACCTGAGTGCGTTGAGGTCACCGGCTCGATCAAGTTTGACCTGACCATCGACCCCCAGCTGCTGGTCGATGCCCGGGAGCTGCGTGAGCAGTGGCAGGCTCTGGCTCGCCCGGTATGGATTGCAGCCAGCACCCACGAGGGGGAGGACGAGATTGTGCTCGCGGCCCATCGGCAATTGCTTGGCCATTACCCCAATGCGTTGCTGATGCTGGTGCCTCGGCACCCGGAGCGCTTCAATCAGGTATTCGAGCTGTGCCAGCGCGAAGGGTTTGCCACGGTGCGCCGTTCCAGTGGCGAGCCGGTCACCGCAAGTACCCAGGTCATGCTGGGTGATACCATGGGTGAATTGCTGTTTTTGTACGCGCTGGCAGACACCGCTTTTGTGGGGGGCAGTCTGGTTCCCAATGGCGGGCACAACCTGCTGGAACCGGCGGCGCTGGCCAAACCGGTGTTGAGCGGGCCACATCTGTTCAACTTTCTGGAAATCAGCGCGATGCTGCGCGACGCCGGAGCACTGGAAGAAGTGGACGACGCCCAAGGGCTGGCGCTGGCGGTACAGCGCTTGTTCGAGTTGCCGCAAGACGCCCGGCGCATGGGCCAGGCGGGCCTTAAAGTCATGCAGCGCAATCAGGGCGCCTTGCAGCGGTTGCTCGATGGCCTGGGACGGTTGATGTCGCGCTAGTCGGCCAGTGGCAGAAACCAGCGTTCGGCCAGGTCTTTACCAATCTGGCCGCGATGCACGTTTACGATGGCAGGGGCAGTTTTAGCCTTGTCCAGCTGGACGATGTAGCTGAATTTTCGCTGCTCTTTTGTCTTCAAGTGAGCGGCCGTGTAGTTCGCTTTCGGGGTATGGGCCTCGTCATAGTGAAAATGGGCATACCACAGCGGGCTGCCCTGGCGGTCGTTGACGGCGTACTCCTGCATATAGTCCTGCCGCTCACCGGTTAACGGGATGCGCTTGCCTAGCCCCGCTATCTGGACCTGTTTCTCATCAATCAGGTACTGCAGGTTGCCATGGGTCGGCGGCAGTTCGAAGCTCAACTTGATGCGCATCTCCCTGCCTTCCCTGATCATTTTTTGGGCAGCACTGCGCATGCTGTCGATCAGGGTCTGATCGTCCTGGGACCTTGAATCCTCGGCTTGGGTCTGCAGGGCCAAGTGCAGTTCAGTGGCCAGCTTGTCGAGCTTATTGGCTTCGCGAATGAGTTCTTCCTCGACTTCCTGCGGGTAGCGGGTACTCATGCTGTGCACTGTGGCCTTGTGCAGATGCCATTCGGACAAGGCGTAAAGTTTGCGCGCATCACCCTTGATGATATTCAGTGCCCGTGTGCGCGGTGATTCAGTGCGCACGGTTTTAATCTCGATCCATTCGTCCTCGTGCTGCAAATAAGTCGACAGTAATTGCTCGTCATAGTCTGAGCGGATTTCAATGACATCACTCAGCCATTCGTTGTCTGCGGGCCTGAGTTCGCCGATCAATTTGCCTTTGCCACGGACATGAATCACTTTTTTGGAGCGACTACCAGCGGCAGGTGGTGTGCGCTTTCCAGGTCTTTGTGCGGGGGGCTGCGGGGGCGGCTTGATCTCGGCCGCCAGTTGGCGGGTGACATCCTGATAGAGCTCTGTCAGCAACAGACGAAGCTTTTTGAAGTACTCGGGATCCAGTTCATCGGCATACATCAAGCCAATGCCTTCCAGGGCATCCAGCGCCTGGCCGTAGTTCTCCGCGAGGCTGTCCAGTACCTCCAGGCGTTTGTCAGCGTCGATTTCCAGAGTATTGAGCTGGTTATGGGTGTGGGTGTGCTCATTGAGCGGGTCAATGGCGCTATCAAGGCTTTCTTCTGTGAGACTGCTTGCGGAGGGGGTGGAGCTGGCCTGTTTCAGGCAGTCGAGCTGAAAACCCTTGAGAGTCAGGCTGGTATGTCCGGCCGCAGGTATTGAGCGGGCCAGTTCGGTAGCGGCAGCGATGCCCGCTTCGCCGAAGTTGTACAACTGCTCCAGATAGCCGTCTCTTTGCTCGATACGTTCTATCGTGATCTCGTTGATTGCCACCTGCTCGCGGTTTGACTGGGCATACCCCTGGGGGTCTGCCTGTACCGCGGCCTCGATATCAGCGTCCTCTGCATTGAACTGCGGCCACTTGTTGATCAGGGCTCTTTGTTCGTTTGCCGAGACAACCAGGGAGATGATCCGGTTGTCGAAGGACTTCTCCAGCATGGAAATCACGATCGTTTCGTGAAAGGGGATATCAAGCTTGCTGCGTTCCTCGGCAGTGGCCAGCAATGCCTGGTAACCGCTCAACTCCGCGTGCAGTGCGGTTTTGAGCCTCTCGCGTAAAGCGGCGAGCTGCTCGGCAGTGAAGCGTGGGTCTGCCATTGCACTTCTCAGGGCGCTGTGGGTGATATCAACGGCCTTCTGCCGCGGAGCTTCAAGGGGGTAAAAGTCAGTCAGCTGTGTTTGCAGTTCACTTTTACGCCGGGCTTTTTGCGCTTGCAGGGACGCTATGCGTCTGGAGAGGCCCCCAGCCTGTAAACGCAGGCGGGTGTCTACAAACCAATTACCTTTACCATCCGTTCTCAGGTTCGGGCCAATGCGATTGATATCGGTGCTTGAAGAGATGGCGACATTATCTTCGCTGTCGATGTGCACGGGGTACAGCCCTTCACCGAGCAAGGCGTGCCACTTCTGATCAATTAAATAAAGCCCCTTGAACAGGCCGTCGGGTATCGGAGGCGGTAAAGTTTCGGGTCGCGCCACCTTGAAACTGGCCAACAGCTCGCGTCTGCTGGCAGTCAGGCGATCGCTGGCGCTGGCGATGCCCAAGTCCAGCTCGGTGCTGCGGGCACCAGGCAACTCGCCGGGCAGGGCCACGATGCCCGTGACAATTTTGGGCGGCTCCGGCTCCGGCCAGATTTCGGCGATACGGGCCGGCGCCTGCGCTCGCAAGGCCTTGCTCATTAACCCTTCTGGAAGTGGTGTGAGTTTCTGCAGAGCCGTCTGGGACTGGTGGAACAGCAACATGCCCAGGTTAAGCAATACATCGGCGGCTGCCAGCTCGCGAGTCGCGGCGTCACTGCTGGCAAGAGCGGGGATGTCCTGGCTGGCCAGTTTCGCGACACTCAGCAAACCGCCGGTCAGCATGATGGGGGGTGGCAAGCCCGGCAGCAGCAACAGGCTGTTGAAAATCAGGCTACCACCTTCCAGTAGCACCCCCCAGCGGCTTTCCGTATTGGACACCGAATCTGTGTTCGCCTGCTCCACCAGCGCCCTGGCATTACAGCCAAAGAGGTACTGCATCAACTGGCCGTTCTGTAGAAATTGCAGTAACTCGTCGCTGCCGTTGGTGGCCAGCCTGGCAGGACCCGGCCGTTCAATCGGAGCGAACTCACTGCCAAAACCGAAGCGCAGGTAATGTGGCTCCTTGAAGCCGCCGTTGTCGTAGATCGGACGGGCAATGTCACTCAACCAGGTCAGTACGCTGGTTTGCAGAGGCGAGGGCTCGACAATGGCGTCCAGCAGTGCGTCGCGGGTGCTGAACTCCAGCAGTGATGGCGAGTAAAAAGGCCGGTACAGCACATGTGGCCCATACTCGACGTTGGCCGGCTCGATGATAAACATGTTGCCCACAATGTCGGGCAGGGCTTCGGGGTGGCGTAGCAGGGCCAAATGACGAATGACCACTGCCAGTCCTTCGACCTGTTGCTCAGCGGCGCAGGTGTGTACCACTGCGGCCACATGGCGGGCGCCCAGCGGGGTCAGGCCATTTTGTTTTTTCAGGCTCAGTTCCAGCGCTTCCATCGGCAGTTGCACGCTGGTTTGAGTGGCGAAAAACCTTTCGCGCACCAGGGCGTCGGGTGTGTTGCTCAACAGTGCGTTTTCAAGATACTTGGGGTACACCCTGCCGATATCGACCTTTTCGATCAGCCCGCCGCGTCGGGTGATGTAGTCGGGCGTCAACCATCCTGGCAGTGGCTCCCCCAGGCGATGGCGCAGGCTGAGTGCACCTTCGGGCCGACCGATCAGATTTTTCAGGGACAGCTCGGTCAGGCTCATGGTGGTGCTCTCCACGATGCCGATGGTCCCGGGCAGGCCGGTGGCGGACAGAAAAGTCAGCTCGATATCATTGGGTGCAAACTGATCCATGCGCTCTTGCATGGGGATATCTTGCTCGAATTGTCGCTGGTCGGCGCGCATTTGCCAGTGCAACGCGTCGGCGGCATAGGTGTGGATGTCGCTGATGCCATACAGGTAGGTCTTGCCTTCGCTGGCCTGTTTGGCGGCATACAGGGCAAGGCTGTAATGGCGATAGCGTGCGATGCTGGCCGCTGACGCGTTATTCAGCCATTCGGGCAAGTGGTTTTTGACCGTTGTAAGGCTCTGCAAGGTGGCTTTGGGCGCGTCGGCAAAGTATGCCGAGGTATCCGTGATGGACCTGTAAACCCTTTGCAGTGCCTGCCAGCCTATACTGGACGGCACTTTTAGCGTGGCTGTGCGTTCAAGTTGCCGGTTCAGAATGGCGGCGGCGCTGGCATCGAAAAAATTGCCCTCCAGCTCAAATTGCTTCATGCGAATTTCTTTTACGGTGTACGAGCTGATGATTTTCCTGGCCCAGGCCTGACCCAGTGTGTCCATGCTTTTAAAGGTGAGGGTGTCGCCGTCAGCTTTGCACATCAGCACCTGGTTTCGGGTGATCAGAGCAATCCTTGTATTGAGCCCGGAGTAAACCACCTCAGGATTCAGCAGGGTGGCTTCGAGCCAATAGGCGCGCACAGCGTTCTCGCCATACAGGCGGATACGCTCTTCGAGGTCGGGCGTGGTGATGACCTGGTTGATGGCAGCAAGGGCGGCCGGGTTCAGACCGGTTTGCCGAATTGCACCAATTGTCAGGGTGTCCCGCATCACATCGCTGAGCCACCGCCAGCGGCTGGTGCCGGTATCGGTTTTTTTTGTCCACCACTGGTGCAGTGCATTCTGCAGGCCGACGGGCAGGCGCCAGGGGAGTTCCTTGACCAGGCTTTCGATAACCTGCATATCCAACTCACCGTCATCGGGCTTGAGCCAGTCGGGGGCGTTATCGGTCAGGTAGTAGGGTTGTGTGTTGACGGGGCTTAAATCCAGCGTGACACCGCTACCCAGGTAATCCAGCACCCGGGGCATGAACGGCTCCAGCGACCAGCCTCCACCGGGCCTGGGCACGGCCAGGCGGGTGCGTTCGAGGCTGATTCGCAGTGAGGGATAGCGCTGTGCAATGGCCGCTGCGAGCATTTGCCGGGCGACCGTTGTGAGTGGGGGCGGGTTGGCGAACTGTGCCCGTACGGCATTTTCGGGCAGGGCGAGGGAGGGCGAGGGGACTGTAGGCATGAGCGTTCCTGTGTTGCGTTCCAGAAGGTCATACGACCGATGCCGTATTAACTTCTGGAGCGTTCAAGGAACGGTGTTAGCTGGATATGTCAGCCAATCAAATTGCGCGAAAGTCAGTTGCCCGGCGAGCGCAGATTGGCTTCGGCGGCCTTGGCCAGGTCCGGTGGCAGAAAGTCCTTGTCCGGGTTGTAGTCGGCTTTCAAATAATGTGACAGCGCTTCCAGATCCCCCGGGTTCAACGTTCCTGCAGCCTGCTTGAGGCGCAGGTTGTCGAGGATGTAGTCGTAGCGGCTGTTGTTGTAATCACGTACCGAGTTGTACAGCTGGCGCTGGGCGTCGAGCACGTCGACGATATTGCGTGTACCCACCTGGTAGCCGATTTCCGTGGCTTCCAGTGCGCTCTGGTTGGAGATGATCGACTGTTTGCGTGCCTGCACCTGTTCAACGTCGGTGTTGACCGCGCGGTGCAGGTTGCGTGTGTTTTCCACCACCTGACGGCGCAAGGCTTCACGCTGTTGTTCGGTCTGGTCCAGGCGAGAGTACGACTCGCGCACCTGGGAGCTGGTCAGCCCGCCGCTATAGATCGGGATATTCAACTGCACGCCGATGCTGCGCTGGGACACGTCGCCGCCGTAACGCTGGTTCAGGGCGTTGGGGTTGCTCAAACCGAAAGCGTCGTTGTCGCCGGTTTTGTACTGTGCCACGGCATCGAGGGTTGGCGCATGGCCAGCCTTGCGCTGCTTGAGAGTTTCTTCGGCGGCGTTTACTGCGTAATTGCTGGCCAGCAGGTTGAGGTTCTGCTGCGCGGCGGTGTCTACCCATGACTTGGCGTCATTGGGCATCGGCGGCAGGATCGGCAAGGTGTGACGCATGCCTTCAATCGCATTGTACTGGCGGTTGGTCAGGGTGATCAGCGATTCAAAAGCGTCTTCGACCTGACGCTGGGCCAGCATCCGGTTGGCCCGCGCCGTATCGTAGCTGGCCTGGGATTGCAGCACGTCAGTCTTGTCCGACAGACCCACGTCAAAGCGCTCGCGGGACTGGTCCAGCTGGCGCTTGAACGCGGCCTCTTCGGCCTTGGTCGCCGCCAGTGTGTCCTGGGCGCGCAGTACCGAGAAGTAGGCATTGGCGCTTTGCAGAATCAGGTTTTGCTCGGTGGCCGAGAGTTGCAGTGCAGCCTGTTCGTTGATCGATTCGGCGGCTTTCAACTGGAACCAGCGGTCAATCCGGAAAATCGGCTGTGCCAGCGTGGCCTGGTAGACCATCGCGCTGCGGGTGGTGGTCAACGATGGCTGGTCGATGGCCGTGCGCACGTTGCTCGACTCGGCCCCCCCTGACAGGTTGGGCAGCAAGCCGGCACGGGCCTGGGGCACCACTTCCTTTTGCGCCTCGTAACCGGCGCGGGCCGCCGCCAGGTCGGCGTTGTTGTCGACCGCTTCGTGGTAAACGCTGACCAGGCCGTTTTGGCTGGACAATGGGGCGGTGGTTTCCAGCGCCATTGCGCTGGACGCCCAAGACACGGCGATAGCCAGTGATAGTTTGCGCAGCATGAGCGATCCCTAGTTCAAGAATGCGAAAAATGAAAGCCCGAGTCCGACTCGCGGTTTCAAGAAGTAGCGAGTGTAGTAGTGGTGGCACCTTGCAACAATGCCGTTCTTGCGCCTTTTATCACGCCATTGATTGAGGGGTTGGCGTTCTGCCTCACTCTTCTCTAGACTGGGCGCGTTCTTGTCGGGGTGCCTTGCTATGAGGCTGAGATCGAATAATTTCGGATCCCGTTGAACCTGATCAGGTTAACGCCTGCGTAGGGAACAAGATTTCTCGTCTCCCGGCGAGTCCTCTTGAGTGCTGTCCGGGATTGATTGGTCAAAAAATGATCAATCATTCGAGGCCGTCACTCAGCACCCAGTCCTTGGGTGCATCCGTACATTTTTCAGGTTCTCCCTCCGACAATCCGCCTGGATGCAGTCTGGAGAGCCGTGATGAGTACAAAACCAAAAAACGCGATCAATCTCAGTGATTCGGCCAAGGTCGATGAGCAGTCGGTCAAGCCGTTTACCCGCTCGCAAAAAGTCTACGTACAGGGTTCGCGCCCGGACATTCTGGTGCCGATGCGTGAAGTCAGCCTGGATGTCACACCTACCGATTTTGGCGGTGAAGTGAACGCCCCGGTATTGATCTACGACACTTCGGGCCCGTATACCGACCCGTCGGTGCAAATTGATGTGCGCAAAGGTCTGGACGATGTGCGCTCGGCGTGGATTGACGACCGTGACGACACCGAGCGCCTGCCGGGCCTGAGCTCCAACTTTGGGCAGATGCGCCTTGAAGATGCAGAGTTGACCAAACTGCGCTTCGCCCACGTGAAGAACCCGCGTCGGGCCAAGGCCGGTGCCAACGTCAGCCAGATGCACTATGCGCGTCAGGGCATCATCACCGCCGAGATGGAATACGTCGCCATCCGCGAAAACATGAAGCTGCAGGAAGCCCGCGCCGCCGGTTTGCTTGACCAGCAGCATCCGGGCCACAGCTTTGGCGCGAGCATCCCGAAAGAAATCACCGCCGAATTCGTGCGTGATGAAATCGCCCGCGGCCGCGCCATCATCCCGGCCAACATCAACCACGTTGAGCTGGAACCGATGATCATCGGTCGCAACTTCCTGGTGAAGATCAACGGCAATATCGGCAACAGTGCGCTGGGCTCTTCTATTGAAGAAGAAGTGGCCAAGCTGACCTGGGGCATTCGCTGGGGATCGGACACGGTCATGGACCTGTCCACCGGCAAGCACATTCACGAAACCCGCGAGTGGATCATCCGCAACTCGCCGGTGCCGATTGGTACGGTGCCGATTTACCAGGCGCTGGAAAAGGTCAACGGCGTGGCCGAAGACCTGACCTGGGAGCTGTTCCGCGACACCCTGATCGAGCAGGCCGAGCAGGGCGTGGACTACTTCACCATCCACGCAGGTGTGCTGCTGCGTTATGTGCCGCTGACCGCCAAGCGCGTGACCGGGATTGTGTCCCGTGGTGGTTCGATCATGGCCAAGTGGTGCCTGGCGCACCACAAAGAAAACTTCCTTTACACCCACTTCGACGAAATCTGCGAAATCATGAAAGCCTACGACGTCAGCTTCTCGCTGGGCGATGGCTTGCGTCCGGGATCGATTGCCGACGCCAATGACGCGGCGCAGTTCGGCGAGCTGGAAACCCTTGGCGAGCTGACCAAGATCGCCTGGAAGCACGACGTGCAGTGCATGATCGAAGGCCCTGGCCACGTGCCGATGCAGTTGATCAAGGAGAACATGGACAAGCAGCTGGAGTGCTGTGACGAGGCGCCGTTCTACACCCTCGGCCCGCTGACCACCGACATTGCGCCGGGTTACGACCACATCACCTCGGGCATTGGTGCGGCGATGATCGGCTGGTTCGGTTGCGCCATGCTTTGCTACGTGACGCCCAAGGAACACTTGGGCCTGCCGAACAAGGATGACGTGAAGACCGGGATCATCACCTACAAGATCGCGGCCCATGCTGCCGACCTTGCCAAGGGTCATCCAGGCGCTCAGATCCGCGACAACGCCCTGAGCAAGGCGCGTTTTGAGTTCCGTTGGGAAGATCAGTTCAACCTGGGCCTGGATCCGGACACGGCGCGCTCCTATCACGACGAAACGCTGCCCAAGGATTCGGCCAAGGTCGCGCATTTCTGCTCCATGTGCGGGCCGAAGTTCTGCTCGATGAAAATCACCCAGGAAGTTCGTATCTACGCCGCCAACCAGCGCATAGATGCCATCGACGTGGATGTGGCCAAAGGCCTGGCCGAACAGGCCGAGCGCTTCAAGCAGGAAGGCAGTCAGCTGTACAAAAAAGTGTGATGTAAGCAGTCCCCTTGTGGGTGCGGGCTTGCTCGCGATTGCAGCACCTCGGTGATTCAGCTGCACCGAGTTGATTGCATCGCGAGCAAGCTCGCTCCCACAGGTTTTTTAGGCGGTTTTCTCTTTGTGGGATTCATTCCTTGAACACACCCGGTACTTACTCTCCCGACCTTGCTGTCCCTCTGGATCGGCGTGCATTCGGCGGTCGCGATTTGTTCTCCCTGTGGTTCTCCCTCGGCATTGGCCTGATGGTGTTGCAGACCGGCGCGTTGCTTGCGCCGGGGCTGGGACTGTCGGGTTCATTGCTGGCGATTTTTCTCGGCACGCTGGTAGGCGTGTCGCTATTGGCTTCGGTCGGTGTGATTGGCAGCGATACCGGCCTGTCGTCGATGGCTGCGCTCAAGCTCAGCCTGGGCAGCCGCGGTGCCATGCTCCCGGCCATGCTCAACGTGCTGCAACTGATCGGCTGGGGCTCGTTTGAAATCATCGTGATGCGCGACGCAGCCAGCCTGCTTGGCGCCCGGGCTTTTGGCGAAGGCAGCCTGTTGAGCAACCCCCTGTTGCTGACGCTGTTGTTCGGCGCCTTGGCCACCTTGCTTGCGGTGAGCGGGCCATTGACCTTTGTGCGCAAGATTCTGCGCAAATGGGGTATCTGGTTACTGCTGGCGGCCTGTCTATGGCTGACCTGGAACCTGTTTGCCAAAGCCGATCTGCCAGCGCTGTGGGCGCAAAAAGGCGATGGTTCGCTGCCGTTCGCAGTGGGTTTTGACATTGCCATTGCCATGCCGCTGTCGTGGTTGCCGCTGATTGCGGATTACTCACGCTTCGGCAAGCGTGCACAAAACGTGTTCGGCGGCACGGCCTTGGGCTTCTTTATCGGTAACTTCTGGCTGATGAGCCTGGGCGTGGCTTACACCCTGGCATTCGCCCCGAGTGGTGAAGTGAATGCGCTGCTGTTGGCGCTGGCAGGGGCCGGGCTGGGGATTCCGCTGCTGCTGATTTTGCTCGATGAGTCGGAAAACGCATTTGCCGATATTCACTCGGCGGCGGTGTCAGGCGGGATTCTGTTGCGTTTGAAAGTCGAACATCTGGCCCTGGCCATCGGCGTGGTCTGCACCTTGATCGCCTGCTTTGCGCCGCTGGCGCAGTACCAGAACTTTCTGTTGCTGATTGGTTCGGTGTTCGCGCCATTGTTCGGCGTGGTGCTGGTGGATCACTTTATCCTGCGCCAGCGCAGTGCCCGGGTTGCGCCTGAGTTGTGGCGCTGGCCGACGCTGCTGGCCTGGCTGGGCGGGGTGCTGACTTATCACCTGCTGGCGAACGTGCTGCCGGATGTAGGCGCAACATTGCCCGCGTTGTTGCTGGCCGGCGGGTTGCAGTGGCTGTTGGGGCGCGGGTCAAAAACGGCCTAGCACACTGTGGGAGCGGGCTAGCTCGCGATGCTGGCGACGCGGTTTTCCAGTGAAACCGTATCGATCCCATCGCGAGCTAGCCCGCTGCCACAGGGGCGGTTGGCGTTACCCGCGACCCGGAAACCACTCTGGCTTTAAGATCCCGTTCAAACGCGAGTACGGAATCTTCAACTCAACATGGCCCTCAGAATACGGCGCAATGCTGTACACGTCGTACTTGAGCACTACGTTGTCTTTGAGCAGCGCTACATGCGGAGTTTTCTCGAACGGCCAGTTTTTCACGAACTCCGGGTCGCTGCCGTAATGGCTGCTGATCAGCCAGTTGTTGTGAGCCACTTTGGCTGCACCCCAGAAAGCCTGTTCCTGACCCGGCAGCAGCATGTCCTGCAGGGTCACGTCCTTTTGCTGTGAGCGCGAGTAGTTGATAAAGCCGCGGCCCGGCATGCCATGGGCGCCCCCGGTATCCAGGTAGCTGGAAAGCTCGACAATCACCAGACCGTCATGCTGCTCGCGTACCTTGGCCTGCAAATAAGTGCTGTTACGGCTGTCGGCCGTACGCAGGAAGTGTTCGCGATAGGCGTTGAGCGAGGGCGCCAGTTTGTCCTCAGGCGAATTGACGGTCATTCGCAACAGGCGATTTTCGATCAGCGCATCGAGCTTGGGGGCGTCGGGAAAATGCAGTGTATCGATGTTCACCAGCGGGCAATCCTGGCCGGTGCAGCCTGCCTTGACTTGCTCGGAAGCGTCATTGGCAAACGCCAACGGCTTTTGCACCGCAGGCTGGAACACGCTTTGGCAAGCGCCCAGGGTCAGGGCGATGCAAGTCATGGAAGCAAACTTTAAAAGCGACATGGTCGTCCTTCATCGTCGGAAGAGTGGGGGAGTGATGGTGGTTCGACTGCCAGCATGGGCATCGGTTCGCCACTAAGCTTATGTAGAGCCAATTAGAGTTGTTTTGCAGGCGATCCGTCTATCCCCGTGTTAGAAAAGAGGCTGCATCCGCAGTCTCTGGCGCGTTAGGATGCGCGATGCCGAGGGTCCGCCCACGGTGAAATTCGCCAGCAAGGGGTTTGTAATGACTGACATCACCAAGGCCAGGCCAAGCACCGTCGAGATCGTAAAGCGCGAGAACGGTTATCAGGGTTTTTACAAGCTTGATCGGGTGCATCTGCGACACGAACTCTTTGCCGGAGGCATGAGTCGCGAGATCAGTCGTGAGGTGTTTGTACGACATGATGCAGTCTGTGTGCTGCCCTACGACCCGCAGCGTGATGAAGTGGTACTGATCGAGCAGTTCCGCGTCGGCGCCCTGGGCAAGACTGACACGCCCTGGCTGATCGAGCTGGTTGCCGGGCTGATCGACAAGGCTGAAGTGCCCGAGGAAGTGGCTCACCGTGAAGGTGAGGAAGAGGCCGGGCTGACGTTCTCGTCGTTGTGGCCGATCACTCGCTACTTCCCGTCGCCGGGGGGCAGCACCGAGTTTGTTCATCTCTATCTCGGGCGTTGCAGCACTGAGGGCGTCGGGGGCTTGCATGGTCTGGAGGAAGAGGCAGAAGATATTCGTGTAACGGTATGGGCGTACGAAGATGCGCTGCAAGCAGTACGTGATGGGCGTATTTCCAATGCAGCGAGCATTATTGCCCTGCAATGGCTGGCGCTTAATCGCGCTGAAGTGAGGGGGTTATGGTCGTAAATGGGGTTCGCGATCGTTATCGGGTCGATCTGATCGGGCTGCAGGCCGCTTGCGAGGCCAACTATGCGCGCCTGATGCGTTTGTTGCCCGAAATGCGCGAGCAACCCGGCCCGCGCCAGATTGCCGTGACCCAGGGCGATCAGATGCTGGGCGTGCTGACGCTGGAGGTGATCCTCGATTGCCCGTACACCAGCACCCTGCGTGTCAGCCAGGAGCACAGCTTGCCGTGGTTGCCGGTGCCTCAATTGCAGGTGCAGGTGTATCACGATGCGCGCATGGCCGAAGTGGTCGCGGCCGAGCATGCGCGGCGTTTTCGCAGCATTTATCCCTACCCCAATATCGCCATGCACCAGCCCGACGAAAAGGCCCAGCTCAATGTGTTTTTGGGTGAGTGGCTAAGTCATTGCCTGGCCTGTGGCCATGAGTACGCAGAAGTGCGCTGAAATCCTGGCAAGCGCACCAAAAAACTGGCCTCTGGATCAAGGCGCTTACTCCCATAATGGCCATACTCAATGGCATAATCGCGCCATTCACTGACCCTCCCCGGGAGAGCCACCTTGCCGAATGTATCCACGCTGACCACCGAAGACCCGGTGCTGCTGGTGCAGCTCTCTGACAGCCACCTGTTTGCAGAAGCGGATGGCTCGCTGCTGGGGCTCAAGACCGCGCAAAGCCTGCAACAAGTGATTGATCTGGTGCAGGCCGAGCAGCCGCATATTGACGGCCTGCTGGCCACTGGTGATCTGACCCAGGACGGCAGTGTCGAGGCTTATCAACGCTTTCGCACACTGACCGCGCCGTTGGCACCCTTTGGCCGCTGGATCCCCGGCAACCACGATCAAGTTGCGCAGATGCGTGAAGCGGCCGTGCAAAGCCGTCTTCTGGAGCCGGTGGTCGATATTGGCAATTGGCGCATTACGCTGCTCAACTCGGCAGTTCCCCACTCCACCCCCGGTTACCTGGAGGACGATCAGTTGCAATTGCTGGCCCAATCCTTGAGCGAAGCCCCCGATCGCCATCACCTGGTGTGCCTGCATCACCACCCGGTGTCGGTGGGCTGCCCGTGGCTGGAGCCGATCGGTCTGCGCAATGCCAAAGAATTCTGGTCGGTCATGGACCGTTATCCCCAGGCCCGGGCGGTACTGTGGGGGCATGTTCATCAGGCGTTCGACCAGCAGCGCAACGACGTTCGATTGCTGGCCACGCCCTCTACCTGCATCCAGTTCGCGGTGGGCAGCCCAGACTTCAAGGTCAGCGGCGAGGCACCGGGCTATCGCTGGCTGCGCTTGCAACCGGACGGCACTCTGCAAACCGGCGTGTCGCGCCTGGCAGATTTCACCTTTGAGCCGGATTACAGCGCCAACAATTACTGAATTATCTTGAAGCGAGTCATTGCCCCTGAGTCAGGCTAAACTGCGCGCCTTTATTGTTGCTGTGTTCAGCTTAACGGGTCTTCGGGGGTCATCGCATGTCAGGTTCCATCTTGTATATCCACGGGTTCAACAGTGCCCCCGAGTCCAAGAAAGCCATGCAGTTGACGTCGGCTATGCACAGCATGGGCCTTGGCGGGCAGCTGCGGGTGCCTGCCCTGCACCATCATCCGCGCCAGGCCATTGCCCAATTGCAGGGCGTAATCAGTGAGCTTGGCAGCCCATTGCTGGTCGGCAGCTCGCTCGGCGGCTACTATGCGACATGGCTGGCCCGCCAATACGGCCTCAAGGCCTTGCTGATCAATCCGGCCGTCAGCCCGCACCGGATGTTCGACGGCTATCTGGGCACGCAAACCAATCACTACAGCGGCGAAACCTGGGAACTGACCCTCGATCACGTGCAGGCGCTGGCAGAACTTGAAGTGCCAGCCCCTCAGGACGCGCAGCGTTGTCAGGTGTGGTTGCAGACAGGCGATGAAACCCTGGACTACCGCTACGCTGAACAGTACTACGCGGCATGTACGTTGCGTATTGAGGCGGGCGGTGATCACAGTTATCAGGGCTTTGCCCAGCAGCTGCCCGACTTGCTGAACTTTGCAGGGATCGGCGCCGAACAGTTTGAAACCATCGACTTCGCGGCCCTTTAAGGCGCCCGTCGAATGGCCCTTTTTTTCACTTACGACTAACGACGAGACCCTATGGCCACTCCCAGCGCTAGCTCTTATAACGCCGACGCCATCGAAGTCCTCTCGGGCCTCGACCCGGTGCGCAAACGCCCCGGCATGTATACCGACACCAGCCGGCCCAACCACCTGGCCCAGGAAGTCATCGACAACAGCGTCGACGAGGCCCTGGCCGGTCACGCCAAGTCGGTCAACGTCATCCTGCACGCCGATCATTCGCTGGAAGTTAGCGATGACGGGCGCGGCATGCCGGTGGACATCCACCCTGAAGAGGGTGTGCCGGGCGTCGAGCTGATCCTCACCAAGCTCCACGCGGGCGGCAAGTTCTCCAACAAGAACTACCAGTTCTCCGGTGGCCTGCACGGTGTGGGCATCTCGGTGGTCAACGCGCTGTCGACGCTGGTGCGGGTCAAGGTCAAGCGTGACGGCAACGAGTACCAGATGACCTTTGCCGATGGCTATAAAGCCACCGATCTGGAAATTATCGGCACCGTGGGCAAACGCAACACCGGCACCAGCGTGTACTTCGCGCCGGACCCGAAATACTTCGATTCACCCAAGTTTTCCGTCAGCCGCCTCAAGCACGTGCTCAAGGCCAAGGCCGTGCTGTGCCCGGGGCTGCTGGTTACGTTCGAAGACAAAAACACCAACGAAAAGGTCGAGTGGCATTACGAAGACGGCCTGCGCTCGTATCTGGTCGATGCAGTCAGCGAATTTGAACGCCTGCCCGACGAGCCGTTCTGCGGCAGCCTGGCCGGTAACAAGGAAGCCATCGACTGGGCCTTGCTGTGGCTGCCCGAGGGCGGCGACAGCGTGCAGGAAAGCTACGTCAACCTGATCCCTACGGCCCAGGGCGGTACCCACGTCAACGGCCTGCGCCAGGGCTTGCTCGATGCCATGCGCGAGTTCTGCGAGTTCCGCAGCCTGCTGCCGCGGGGTGTCAAGCTGGCGCCTGAAGATGTGTGGGAGCGCATTGCGTTCGTGCTGTCGATGAAAATGCAGGAACCCCAGTTCTCGGGTCAGACCAAAGAGCGTCTGTCATCCCGTGAGGCGGCGGCATTTGTCTCGGGCGTGATCAAGGACTCCTTCAGCCTGTGGCTCAACGCCAACCCCGAGTTGGGCATGCAACTGGCCGAACTGGCGATCAACAACGCCGGGCGCAGGCTCAAGGCCAGTAAAAAGGTCGAACGCAAGCGCATTACCCAGGGGCCGGCCTTGCCGGGCAAGCTGGCGGACTGCGCCGGGCAAGACCCGATGCGCTCCGAGCTGTTCCTGGTGGAAGGTGATTCTGCAGGCGGCTCGGCCAAGCAGGCGCGGGACAAGGAGTTCCAGGCGATCCTGCCGTTGCGCGGCAAGATCCTCAACACCTGGGAAGTCGACGGCAGCGAAGTGCTGGCGAGCCAGGAAGTGCACAATATCGCTGTGGCCATCGGTGTCGATCCGGGCGCGGCCGATATGAGCCAGTTGCGTTACGGCAAGATCTGCATCCTTGCCGACGCCGACTCCGACGGCCTGCACATTGCTACCTTGCTCTGTGCATTGTTTGTGCAGCACTTCCGCCCGCTGGTGGATGCCGGTCACGTCTATGTGGCGATGCCGCCGCTGTACCGCATCGACCTGGGCAAGGAGATCTTCTACGCCCTGGACGAAGCCGAGCGCGACGGCATTCTTGACCGTCTTGTCGCCGAGAAAAAACGCGGCAAGCCGCAAGTCACACGATTCAAGGGGCTGGGTGAGATGAACCCGCCACAGCTGCGCGAAACCACGATGGATCCGAACACCCGTCGCCTGGTGCAACTCACTCTTGAAGACTTCGCCGCCACGTCAGAAATGATGGACATGCTGCTGGCCAAGAAACGCGCCGGTGACCGCAAGTCCTGGCTCGAATCCAAAGGCAACCTGGCGCAGGTGCTGGCCTGATGCGCAGTGCCTTGCTGGGCTTGTTCTGTTTGGGTGCTGCGCCGGTCATGGCCGATACCTGGCCAGAACTGGCGTTGCAGTCAGAGCATCCGGTTGAAGGCATGCGCGGTGGCAATCTGTCCGGGCTGGCATTATGTTCGGGTGAGCTGTGGGCGGTGTCTGATCGTGATGATGATCAGATTTATCGCCTCGATACCCGCGAGTCTCTGTGGCAGGCCGAAGCCATGCCTGTCGATGTGCCGCCAGCGCCGGAAAGCGGCTTGCCGTGGGGCGTGCGCATGATGGGCAAGGCCATCAGCCCGTTGCGCGGCGGCGAGCTGGACTTTGAAGGGATCAGTTGCGATGAGGCGGGCAACCGGTTCGTGGTCAGTGAGTCCCATGCAGCGGTACTGCAAATCCCTCAGGCCGGGGCGCCTTCATGGCTTAAAATCGACCCGGCGCTGGTGCGTCAGGCCCGTGCCAGCGGCATGTTGCTGCATTTCAATGCGCTGTTTGAGGGGATTGCCGTCAACCCGCAGGGTAATCAGATATGGCTGGCGGCCGAGCGTGAGCGCCGTGGCTTGCTGACGATTCGCAAAAAACAGAGTGTATGGGACTGCGAAAACGGCTGCGTGCTGATGAGCGAAGGCGGTCTTGAACAGCCGCCGACGCAACTCAACGCCAAGGCCCAGGCAAAGGACTTTGCCGACCTGGCGCTGTTCGAGGACAAGCTGTTTACCCTTGAGCGCATGGCCTATCGCATTTGCCGGCGTACCCTGGATACGGGCGAGATCGAACGCTGTTGGTCGTTTGCCAATGATGCCCTGACCGATGCCCGGCGTTACAACACCGGCTATGGCAACACCGAGGCCCTGAGCCTGGATGCCAAGGGTGCCTGGGTCGGGGTCGACAACGGCAGCCATAGACGCGCCGATAGCGAAAAACGTCCCATCGTCTGGCGCTTTGCTGCACCGCAAGGTGGCTGGAGTGCCAAGCAATGAGCCAGCAAGCACCGGGCAAAGGCGTGGGGCGTATCTTCATGATCGTGGCCTGGTGCGCGGGCCTGTACCTGGCCACGCAGTTTTTCGGGCGCTGGGAACAGCGTCAGCAAAACCCCAATACCGAAGTGACCTCGCAACAAGGCGAGGGTTATATCGAAGTCAAACTGCTCGGCAACGTGCAGGGCCATTTCGTCGCCAGTGGCCGGATCAACAACGTGCCGGTGGAATTTTTACTCGATACCGGTGCCACCGATGTGGCAGTACCGCTGGATCTGGCCAGGCAACTGGCACTGCCCAAGGGCCTCCCGGTGACCCTGAGCACCGCCAATGGCCGCACCCAGGGCTACCAGACCCGCATCGATCGCCTGCAGCTGGGCGCCATTGTGCTGCGCGATGTGCGAGCTGTAGCGGCCCCCGGGCTGGACGGCGAGCAGGTGCTGCTGGGCATGAGTGCGCTGAACAAACTTGAATTTACCCAGCGCGGCGGCACCATGCTGCTGCGCCAGACAACGAACTGAATGAGGTCCGCATGAGCGACTCCCTTGATCTCAGCCTGGACGGCGTAGAACGCCGGTCACTGGCCGACTTCACCGAACAGGCCTACCTCAACTACTCCATGTACGTCATCATGGATCGGGCCTTGCCGCATATCGGCGACGGCCTCAAGCCCGTACAGCGGCGTATTGTTTACGCCATGAGCGAGTTGGGCCTGGACGCTGACTCCAAGCACAAAAAATCGGCGCGTACCGTCGGTGACGTGCTCGGTAAATTCCACCCTCACGGCGACTCGGCCTGCTACGAAGCGATGGTGCTGATGGCACAGCCGTTCAGCTATCGCTACACCTTGGTCGACGGCCAGGGCAACTGGGGTGCGCCGGACGATCCCAAGTCGTTCGCCGCCATGCGTTACACCGAAGCTCGCCTGTCGCGTTACTCCGAGGTCCTGCTCAGCGAATTGGGCCAGGGCACGGCGGACTGGGTACCGAACTTTGACGGTACCCTCGACGAACCTGCGGTTTTACCGGCACGTTTGCCCAATATCCTGCTCAATGGCACCACCGGCATCGCCGTCGGCATGGCCACCGATGTGCCGCCGCACAACCTGCGTGAAGTGGCGGCGGCGTGCGTGCGTTTGCTCGACGAGCCGAAAGCCACGGTTGAGCAATTGTGCGAACACATTCAAGGCCCGGACTACCCGACCGAAGCTGAAATCATCACCCCGCGCGCCGACCTGCTGAAGATCTATCAGACCGGCCGTGGTTCGGTGCGCATGCGTGCGGTGTATCACATCGAAGACGGCGACATCGTGGTCACTGCACTGCCGCATCAGGTGTCGGGTGCCAAGGTGTTGGAGCAGATCGCCGCGCTGATGCAGGCCAAGCCGACCAAGCTGGCGATGGTAACCGACCTGCGCGATGAGTCCGACCATGAAAACCCGTGCCGTATCGTCATCATTCCGCGCAACAACAAGGTCGATCTCGACGAGCTGATGCAGCACTTGTTCGCTGTCACCGAGCTTGAGTCCACGTTCCGGGTCAACATCAATATCATCGGCCTGGACGGCAAGCCGCAGCTGAAAAACCTGCGTGCCCTGCTGGTGGAATGGCTGGAATTCCGCGTCAACACCGTGCGCCGTCGCTTGCAGTTCCGCCTCGATAAAGTCGAGCGCCGCCTGCACCTGTTGGACGGTTTGCTCACCGCTTACCTGAACCTCGATGAAGTGATCCATATCATTCGCACCGAGGAACACCCCAAGGCCGAGCTGATTGCACGCTTTGCCCTGAGTGAAACCCAGGCTGATTACATCCTTGATACGCGCCTGCGCCAACTGGCCCGTCTGGAAGAGATGAAGCTGCGCGACGAGCAGGATGCGCTGCGTAAAGAGCAAGCCAAGCTGCAAACCTTGCTGGGCAGCGAAGCCAAGCTGAAAAAGCTGGTGCGCACTGAACTGCTGGAAGACGCCAAAACCTACGGCGATGATCGTCGTTCGCCAATCGTGGCCCGCGCAGAAGCCAAAGCCCTATCGGAAAACGAGCTGGTGCCGACTGAAGCGGTCACGGTGGTGCTCTCGGAGAAAGGCTGGGTACGTTGCGGTAAAGGCCACGACCTGGACGCTACCGGCCTGTCCTATAAAGCGGGGGATGGTTACAAAACCGCCGCTGCAGGGCGTTCCAACCAGTTTGCGGTGTTTATCGACTCCACGGGGCGCAGCTACTCAGTGGCTGCGCACACCTTGCCGTCGGCCCGTGGTCAGGGCGAACCGCTGACCGGTCGTCTGACCCCGCCTCCGGGCGCCACATTCGAGTGTGTGTTGTTACCGGAAGACGATGCGCTGTATGTGATTGCTTCCGACGCCGGTTACGGGTTTGTGGTCAAGGGAGAAGACCTGCAGGCCAAGAACAAGGCAGGTAAGGCATTGCTCAGTCTGCCCAAAGGCGCGCAGGTGATGCAGCCGCGGCCGGTGTCCGATCGCGAGCACAACTGGCTGGCGGCGGTAACCACTGAAGGGCGCCTGTTGATCTTCAAAGTCAGCGATCTGCCGCAGCTGGGCAAGGGCAAGGGCAACAAGATCATCGGCATCCCCGGCGATCGCGTGGCCAGCCGCGAAGAGTACGTGACTGACATCGCGGTACTTCCAGACAATGCCGCATTGGTATTGCAGGCGGGCAAGCGTACCTTGACGCTCAAGGCGGATGACCTGGAACACTACAAAGGTGAGCGTGGCCGTCGTGGCAACAAACTGCCTCGTGGGTTCCAGCGTGTGGATGCCTTGTTGGTAGAAACCCCCAATTAAGCCTGTTTAGTGCGCCCGGCCTGCGTTTTTAAGCGCAGATCGGCGCGACAGCGCTGGAGTCATGCCCAATATTCGCGGATGATATGCCGCGTTAGCGGCACGGCTTATGGCAATGTGCTTTGCGAGCCTTTCGAGAATTACACTGCGGCTCGCCCTGAGGCGGCCACCTGGATGGAATGATGAACGTTCTACGCCTTCCTTTAATTGCGTTGCTGACCGGTGTGTTGGGTCTGGCGGGGTGCAGCACGCACCAGCCAGCGGCCTTGTACCAACTGGACAGCGGCACCCCCGGCCAGCCCGCGCAAAGCGCCGGCATGGCTGTGGTACTTGGCCCGATCAGCGTGGCCGACTACCTGCAACGCGAAACCTTGCTGCAACGCCAGCCTGATGGCAGTTTGAGCGCTGCGACTGACGGACGATGGGCGGGTAGCCTGTCGGCAGATATCGACCAGCTGCTGGTGCGCCAACTGGCATGGCGCCTGGACAGCCAGCGTGTGGTCCAGGCCCCTGCACCTGCGGGCTTCAGCCCGGATGTGCAAGTGTTGTTGTCGATCACTCGGCTGGACTCGGGCAAGGATCTGCCTGCAGTGCTGGACGCACAATGGCGCTTGATTGACCGTCGCGGGCAAGTGCGTGACAACCGCATCGTGCACCTGGAGCAGCCGCACGGGGGCAGTACGGCGGACCAGGTCAAGGCTCAGGGCAAGTTGTTGCAACAGTTGAGCGAGCAATTGGCGGTGGCACTCAAGCCTCTGGCCAACCAGCCGCCTCTGGTGGAAGCGCCCAAGGCGCCGTCCAAGGCAGCCCCCAAGCAGGGTGCGGATAAACCTCGTATCCCGATGGCCTCACCGATACGCACGGATATGGAAATCTTCCGCTTCTGAGGCTGTGGCCAGAAACAAAAAAATCCCGCACATGTGCGGGATTTTTTATGGCAGGTCAAAAGCCCCTCACCACGCCTCTCCCGGAGGGAGAGGGCCAGGGTGATGGTGCTCTTGGCTTTGGCTACCCGCGACTCTCGTGCATCCGCGCCAGCTGGCGCTCCAGCATCGAAGGGTAAGGCTCCATCAGGCGCTCTACGCAGCAGGCGCCTTCCGGGCTGGCAATCGGGCGGATTCGGGCACGCTGGCGGATCAGCGGGTCATCGCTGATCTTGCGCTCTACCAGCAACAGGTTGCGGCTGTGTTGCGACAAGGCCAGTGCATCCTGCGCCGTTTCGGTCAGCAGCAGGTCAATCTGACTCATGCCGCTCAGGCCTTCACCCAGCACCAGGCCCAACTGCAATTGCAGGGTAATGCCGCTGTCTGCCACTTCGATCTGCAGGGCGTGACCCAATGCACGCAGCAGCTCGCCGCAGCAAATGGCGTTGGTCAGGTAGTCGTCGCCGCTGTCTTCACTGTGGAACAGCATCAGTGTGCTGCCATCGTTCAGCGTATGCAGTTCGCTTTGGTACAGCGAGGCTGCCTGGTTCAGACAATCACGATAGCGTTCCAGCAGTTCCATCAATCGGGCGCGGGGCAGGCGGCGCAATTGCTCTTGTGCCCCCAGTTGCACCGCGAGTACGGCACTCGGTTGCGGCGCCGCAGATGCGACCGGTTTTGGTTTGGCCAGGGCAACCGGCGCGGCACTCGCCGTGCTGGTGTCGCGCAGGTCGGCAAACGGGTCTTCGTCGTCGTTCTCGTCTTCTTCGGTGCTCACCAACTGTCGAGGTGCAGCCTTGGGCGCAGGTGCCGCTGCAGTCTCATCGAACGTCGGGTCACTCAGGTTGCGCACTTCAAAGCTCGGCTCGTTGTCTTCGGCCTCTTCGTAGTCGCTGTCGTCGTAGTCGTCTTCTTCTGGTTCCGGCTCAGGCTCTGGTGCCGGAGGGGCCAGGCGGGTGTGGAGCTGACGAGCCAGGTCGCCGATCTCATCCTGGCGCTGGATGGCCGGGGTGTAAGGGTCGGGTTCGCGCAGCCATACCCGCAGTTGCAGCAGGGGCGTGGTGATATGACGGCCCAGACGCAAGCTTAAGGCCAGGGCAAGGGCCAGCAGGATGGCACTCAAAATGCCCATGCTTTGCAGGCTGATGGTCATCGGCTGCTCGAACTGGTGCATGTCCAGGCTGATGCGCAGATGCCCAGCGGTCACATCCTGAAAGGTGATCTTGGTTTGATACACACCCTCGGTTTCGCCCAGCAGGCCATTTTTGGGACGTTGCCCGGCTTCGGCGAGGATACGGTTATCCACGCTATAAATGGCCGCGTGGGCCACCAGCGGGTTTTTGGTCAGGTTGTTGAGCAGCACGTTGAGGCTGAGGATGTCGTTTGACACCAGCAGCTCGGTCGCCGAGGTGGCGGTTTGCGTGGTCAGGCTCTGCCCCAGGGCGTCGGCCTGTTCGTGCATGGCCTGCTTGAATTGCAGGCCCATGACCACGGCATAGATGACCAGTGCCAGGGCGACCAGGATCACGTTATGGCTGGCGATACGCAGAGCAAGCGGAACGCGGCGATCGCGCAGGGCCCGGAAGATCAGCAGGAAGAAGTTATCGGTTTTGACAGGCGATGGCCGGTTCACTGAGCGCGGCTCTTAGTCCGTTAAGTTGGTGCGCAGTATAGCGAGCGGCCTGAGGGCGGCAAAGCCTTGGCGGTGCCCGATGGTCACTGAAAGTGGGTAGAATGCGTTTTTTTTAGCGAATGGGGGTGTGCCTTGCGCGAAATCGTCCTGATAAACATCACAGGTGAGGACCGTCCGGGTCTCACTGCGGCCATTACCGGTGTACTGGCCAGCAATGGTGTGAATATTCTCGACATCGGTCAGGCCGCCATCCATGGCGTTTTGTCATTGGGTTTTCTGGTCGAAATTCCACAAGCCGAGCTGGTTTCGGCAGTGCTCAAGGACCTGCAGCCCTTAATCGCGAAGGAAGGTTTGCAGCTGCGTTTCGACCCGATCAGCGAAGAGCATTACCAGCGCTGGGTCCACGAACAAAGCCAGACCCGGCATGTGGTCACGCTGATGAGCCGCCAGGTGACCGCCCATGAGCTGCAGCGCGTGACATCGGTGATCAGCCAGCACGGTTTGAACATTGAGCAGACGGATCGCCTGTCCGGTCGCGTGCCGCTGGATGCGTCGACCGAGTCGAGCAAAAGCTGCATCGAGCTGCGTGTGTGTGGCGAGCCTGTGGATGTTGACGCGCTGCGTGCCGATTTCTTCAACCTGGCCCAGGAGCTGGGCGTGGATATCGCCCTGCAGGAAGACACCCTGTTCCGTCGCAATCGCCGCCTGGCGGTGTTCGACATGGACTCGACGCTGATCGAAGCTGAAGTGATCGACGAGCTGGCCAAGGCGGCAGGCGTGGGGGATCAAGTGGCGGCCATCACCGAGCGCGCGATGGCTGGCGAACTGGATTTCAAGGCCAGTTTCAAGGAGCGCATGGCGCTGCTCAAGGGCCTGGACGTGGGCGTGCTGGATGCCATCGGTGCTTCGTTGCGCCTGACCGAGGGCGCTGAAGTGCTGTTCGCCGAGCTCAAGCGTCTGGGTTACAAAACTGCGATTCTGTCAGGCGGTTTCACCTACTTTGCCAAACAAGTGCAGGCCAGGCTGGGCATCGACTATGTCTTTGCCAACGAACTGGAAGTGGTGGACGGCAAGGTGACCGGTGTTGCGGTCGAACCGATTGTTGATGCCCAGCGCAAGGCAGATTTGCTGCGCGAACTGGCACAAAAGGAAGGCTTGAGCCTGGAGCAGACCATTGCGGTCGGTGATGGCGCCAATGATTTGCCGATGCTGGCGATTGCCGGGCTGGGTGTGGCATTCCGTGCCAAGCCGCTGGTCAAGAAATCGGCCAAGCACGCAATTTCGACTTTGGGCCTGGATGGCGTGCTGTACCTGCTCGGTCAGCGTGACCGTAACAGCCAGGGCTGAGCCCCCCTGTAAATGACCTGTGGGAGCGAGCTTGCCCGCGATTGCATCACCTCGGTGAATCAGATGCACCGAGTTGCCAGCATCGCGAGCAAGCCCGCTCCCACAGGGTTATGGGTTATTCGGCGTGCGCCGGTGCACCCATTTTCTGACCCATCATCACCGGCGTTCCTGCCGTCAGGCCTTCGGCCCATTTCACCTGATCCGCGCCAAACAGCACGATCGCCGTCGAACCCAGTTTGAAACGACCCAGCTCGGCACCTTTTTCCAGGTGGATCGGCGCACGGGCAGCTTCGTCGTAACGGAAGGTTTTCAGCTCGCGTTTCGGCGGGGTAACCAGACCGGCAAACACGGTTTCAATGGATGCCACGATCATGGCACCGACCAATACCACGGCCATCGGGCCGCGCTCGGTGTCAAAAATGCACACCGCACGCTCGTTGCGGGCAAAAAGCTCCGGCACGTTTTCGGCGGTGGTCTGGTTGACCGAGAACAGGCGCCCCGGCACGTAGATCATTTCACGCAGGGTGCCCGCCAGTGGCATGTGCACGCGGTGGTAGTCCTTGGGCGACAGGTAGATGGTGGCAAATTCGCCGCCCATAAACTGGGCTGCTACTGCAGCATCGCCACCCACCAGCTCCAGCACGCTGTAGCTGTGGCCCTTGGCCTGGAACACGCGGCCGTGTTCGATCGGGCCCAGCTGGCTGACCGCGCCATCGGCAGGGCTTAGCACCGCACCCGGAGTTTGATCCAGCGGGCGGGCGCCGTCTTTCAGGGCGCGGGTAAAGAAGGCGTTGAAGTGCTCGTAGGCGGTCACGTCTTCAACCAGGGCCTGGGACATGTCTACCTGATAACGCTTGGCGAACCAGCTGGTGAACGCATTCTTGAACCAGCGTACGCGGCATTCGGCAATACAGCCGGCCAGGCGTGACAGCAGGTGATGCGGCAACAGGTACTGACTGAGGAGGAACAAACGCTTTTTCATTCAAGGTCCTTAATTTTTTACAGGTAGCTCGACGGGGGTGTCGGGGTGGTTGCCCCATTCGCCCCAGGAGCCGGCGTAGCCTTTGACGCGCGGGTAACCGAGCGCCTTGGCGACGAGATAGGTAAAGCCGGAACGGTGGTGGGTCTGGCAGTGGGTAATCACTTCTTTGTCTGGCGTGATGCCCAGATCCTTGAGGATCTGCGCCATGTCCGGGCGGATACGCAGGTTACGGGTTTTATCCATGCCGGTGGTCCACTCAAGATGCTTGGCCCCGGGGATATGCCCGCCCTTGGCCGCCAGCACTTTTTCGCCGCTGTATTCGGCGGCACTGCGTGCATCCCAGATCGCCAGGTCGGCGGCGCCCAGGCGGCTTTGCAGGTACTCGCGGGTGGCAGTAGGTTCATCGTGCAAGGTCAGCGCCACCGGGCCATTGACGGCGGCAGGCACGTCCTGACTGAGGGCATAGCCTTCGCCAATCCAGGCGTGAATGCCCCCGTCCAGATAGTGGTATGCCTTGTGCCCGATTACATCAAGCAGCCAGATAAACCGCCCGGCCCAGCCGCCGCCTTCGTCGTCATAGACCACATAGACCGCGTCGGGATTGTGCCCCAGCTCGCCGAACAGGGTTTCGAGTGACGCTTGCGACGGCAGCAGGCCGGGTGCCGGTGGCAAGCCCAGTTGCGTGCGTTTCGGGTCGACAAAACGGGCGCCCGGAATATGCCCGGCCTCGTAGCGTGCAACACTGGTCAGGTCAACCAGGATCAGTTCGGGTGCGTCGAGCCGGGCGAGCAGGTCGCCGGGCTCGATCACTAATGGCAAGCCAGAGAAGCCAGGCATAGGAAGCCTCCAGAGCAAAAAGGGGGGATTGTAGCGCTAGCGCCCGCGACTACTAAAGGTATTCAAGGCTTTCTCGATGCATTGGGCCGTTTTGCCAAAGGCTTGCACGCTGGTTTCGGAAAATGGCCCGCCGCCCTGGTCTGCCAGTATGAGCATGACCACGCGACCGTTATTGCTCAGCGAGCGTAGCAGCAGATGCTCGCCGGGGAACAGGCTGCGCAGGCTGTAGGGCAAGACTGCGGAAATCACCGCGTTGTTTTCGGGCGTCAGGCGCACTTGTGCAGGTTGCATCATCAGGCGTTGCAGCGCGGTGCTGTCACTGATGTTGACGGTCAGGTCGAAGGCGGTTCTGCCCAGGCCGGCAATCTGGTTGACGCTCAGGCTGGTCGAGGTCTTGTCGGGGGTGAGTATCATCACCCGGCGCATGCCGCACGCCTGCAAGGCTTCGCGGGCACAGGTGCTCAGATGCATCGGGTTGCTGAATGCGCTGGGTTGCTCCAGCAGCTGCCCGCAATGTTTGCGCCAGGCGACGAGTGCCTCGGCCGAGGGAGGCGGGGCTGCCTGCGAGTTGTCCCCGCTGCGGCGTGAGTCCCACGGCCAGAGCAATGCCTGGGCCGGATGCCAAAGGTCGGGGCTGGAGTGATAGCGCGCGCTGCTCGCGGCCTGCTGGTGTGCCTGCTGCTGAACTTCGTCCAGGGGCATTTGCAGGTAAAGGCTGGTGACGTACTGCCAGCGCAGGTTGTGCGGTGTGTCCCAGCCCTGCTGGGCTGACAGCGCCAGGCAGTTGGCCAGCAATACACTGTTGGCAGGCTGGTTGAGCCAGCGCCGCAGGGCCGGGTCGGCGTCCAGCAGTTGTTGCTGACGCAGGGGGTGATGGGTGTCGCGGGCGATATGCAGCACCCTGACCAGGGTGCGGCGCTCTTCGGTGATCACCGTATAACCTTGCATCACCCACCCCGGCAGACGCCACAGCTCGGCCAGGCTGCGGCAGATATCAAACAGTGGCACACCAAAAAGCTGGCGTTCGACTTTATTGGCGCACTCATTGTGCCCGATCACCCGCCGTTCCCAGGTTTCGAGCAGCAGTGGGTGGGTCAGTGCCAGGGCCCATAGCGGTGACAGAAACAGCAGGCTGCTCCAGTAGATTTCCTGCCAGAGCCGCGCCAGGCGATTGCCGAACAGGCCAATGGCCTGTTGTGCGGCGTGCTGGCTGATCAGCTGGATTTGTCGGTAGGCCAGCGGGATATCCTCGATCGCCAGCGCCGGCACATGTTCAAGCAGCATCTGGGTGCGTTTGAGGCCCAGGCGGTTGATCGCCACTTCAAGGCTCTCGGCCGGCTCGCTCAGGCTGCTTTGGGCTTGCTGGTTGGCCTCGCGGATCAGTCTGAGGGCCAGCGCCGGGCTGTCCTGCATAACCTCGGCAATTTCGCGTAACGAGCGGCGACTGTCGTTGAGGGTCTTGAAGACCCGCGCATGGCTGGTTTGCGGGATCGGCAGATCGACGGCGTCCAGGTGTGCAACCCAGGCATCCAGGGTGGTGGGTGTTGATATCGGTGCGCGGGTTTCGTTGGCCATAATGAGGACGCGATGATCATCCAATCTGGGGGTCGAATGGCTTTTCGGCTCTACCGGCTATAGTCTGGCGCAGATTCGCCGATAAGGAGAAGAAGAGTTTTAGCTACGCTGGAATATGACCTTGAACCGACCCAAGAAGTACTTTTATATCTATGGCTAAAATTATCGGCATCATCGTCGTGTTCGCGAGCGTGCTCGGCGGATACGTACTTTCCCACGGCAAAATCGGGGCGCTGATCCAGCCGTTCGAGGTTTTGATCATCGGCGGTGCGGCCTTCGGTGCGTTCCTGCAAGCCAACCCCGGTTACATGACCATGCATGTGATCAAAAAATCACTGGGCATGTTTGGTTCGCGTTTCTCCCACGCTTTTTATCTCGAAGTGTTGGGCCTGGTTTACGAGATTCTCAACAAAAGTCGTCGCGAAGGCATGATGGCCATCGAGAGCGACATTGAAGACGCGGCCGCCAGCCCTATCTTCGCCAAATACCCCACTGTCCTTAAAGATGAGCGCATGACCGCGTTTATCTGCGATTACCTGCGCATCATGTCCTCGGGCAACATGGCCCCCCACGAGCTTGAGGGGTTGTTTGACATGGAGCTGTATAACCTCAAGGAAGAGCTGGAGCATCCTTCCCACGCCGTTACCGGTATCGCCGACGGCATGCCGGGTTTCGGTATCGTCGCCGCGGTACTGGGTATTGTGGTGACCATGGCCTCGCTGGGCGAAGGTGATCAGGCGGCCATCGGCATGCACGTTGGCGCCGCGCTGGTAGGTACCTTCTTCGGTATTTTGGCGGCCTATGGTTTCTTCGGTCCGTTGGCGACGTCTTTGGCTCACGATGCCAAGGAAGAACTCAACGTGTATGAATCGATCAAGGCCTCGCTGGTGGCTTCGGCCTCAGGCATGCCGCCGTCGCTGGCGGTCGAGTTTGGTCGCAAGGTCCTGTACCCCAAGCACCGGCCCAGTTTTTCCGAGCTGGAACAAGTGGTTCGTGGTCGCTGATTTATGGAAAACAACCAGCCCATAATCATCAAGCGCGTCAAGCGCTACGCCGCAGGCCATCACGGTGGCGCCTGGAAAATCGCCTTTGCCGACTTCGCCACGGCGATGATGGCGTTCTTTCTGGTGATGTGGCTGATGACGGCGGCCACGCCCGAGCAAAAGATCGCCATTGGTGGTTATTTCAAAGATCCGATCGGATTCAGCGAAAGCGGCACGCCCTACGTCATCGACCTGGGCGGCACTCCGGCCTTGGCGCCGGACAACACCCTCAACCCTGAAGAAAAACTGCAGCCCCAGCCCGACAAGATCAAGGTAGATGCCGAGCAGGTTGAAAGCATGGCCGAGCAGGTCGAGAAAGAGCGCCTCGAACTGCTGTTGCAGGAGTTGCAGAACAAGGTCGAAGAAAACCCGCAGCTGCGCAAGTTCAAGGATCAGTTGCTGTTTGAAATCACCCCGGACGGCCTGCGTATCCAGATCATGGATGCCGCAAACCGGCCGATGTTTGATGTGGGCAGTGCACGGCTCAAACCGTACTTCGAAGATATTTTGCTGGCCATGGCCGACACCATCAAGGCAGTACCCAACAAGGTCAGTATCAGCGGCCACACCGATGCCATGCCTTATGCGGGGGGCGGTGATTACGGCAATTGGGAGTTGTCGGCCAACCGTGCCAATGCAGCGCGGCGTGCGCTGGTGGCGGGCAGCTACCCGGAAGGGCAGATTGCGCGGGTGGTGGGTTATGCCTCGTCAGTGCTGTTCGACACGGCTAACCCCAATAATCCGGTCAACCGTCGTATCGACATTGTGGTGCTGAACAAAAAGGCCCAGCAGGCGATTGAAGGCGAGCAGGGTGCGGAGTCAGTCAAGCCCCAGGAACTGCCCAAGGCGCCAGTTGACCCGATCAAGCTGCCCGCCGACAAACAGCCACTGCCGATGCATGAAGAACGGCAGAAGCTGAATCTGTTTGACGACCCGCCGCCCTCACCCTAACCCTCTCCCAGAGGGAGAGGGGACTGAGCGCACGCGGCTTCAAGAACACTGATAATTTGCCCCCTCTCCCTCCGGGAGAGGGCTGGGGTGAGGGGGCTTCTGGCCTGAATCAGTAACTCGACTCAGGCAAGCTGGCAATGATCGAGCGATAGCTGTTCATGCGCTGTTGCTGCACGCGGCCATCTTCCAGGGCCATCAGCAATGCACAGCCCGGCTCGCGGTCATGCTTGCAGTCGCGGAAGCGGCAACGGCCGATCAGGTCGTTGAACTCGATGAACCCCGCCTCGACATCGGCACGGCTGACGTGGCCCAGGCCGAACTCACGAATACCCGGGGAGTCGATCAGATCGCCGCCGCCCGGGAAGTGGAACAAGCGTGCCGTGGTCGTGGTGTGCGTACCCTGGCCGGAAATCTCCGAGAGCGGCCCGACCCGAAGGTTGACCTCAGGCAGCAGGCTGTTGACCAGGGACGACTTGCCAACGCCCGACTGACCCACAAACACACTGATATGGCCGTCCAGTTGCGCTTGCAACTGCTGCATGCCATCGCCGTGATGGGCCGACACTTCCAGCACCGGATAACCCAGTTGACGATAAACCCCCAGCAACGCATTCAGCGCCGGTGCGTTCTGCTCGTCGATCAGGTCAGCCTTGTTGAGCAGCAACAGCGGGCGAATCCCGGCGTGCTCGGCGGCGACGAGATAGCGGTCGATCAGGTTGGCGTGCGGCTCGGGCATGGGCGCGAACACAATCACGATCATGTCGACGTTGGCAGCAACCGGCTTGAGCTGGCCACGGCTGTCAGGGCGGCACAGCTCGGTCTTGCGCGGCAACTGGGCGACGATAACGCCGATGCCCTGATTGCCGGCGCGCCACACAACCGTGTCACCGGTTACCAGAGCGGGCAGGTTGGCGCGCAGGTGGCAACGGAACATCTGGCCTTTGAGCTCACCTTCCTGGGCTTCGACTTCGACCTGCACACCAAAGTGCGCGATCACCAGGCCAAGTTGCTCGGGGCCTAAATCGCCGCCTTCAAGCGCTTCGACGGCACTGGATTCGCGTTTGGCGGCGCGGGCAGCGCGCTCGCCCTGGATCTTTTCGATGCGCCAATTCTGACGACGGTTGAGCTGGCGTTTGGCCATGGGTGTTCCGTGTTGATAAAACGATAAGAAGGGTAAAACGCCGGGGAGTTTAGCACGAGGGCCGCGTGCCTAAGCTAAACTGCGCACCTAAGCACTGGAGGCCATTATGCAAAACGCGCAGAACCTGATCTGGATCGACCTGGAAATGACCGGTCTGGACCCTGACAACGACGTCATTATTGAAATGGCCACCATCGTTACCGACAGCAACCTCAATACCCTGGCTGAAGGCCCGGTCATCGCCATCCACCATAGTGATGCCGTGCTGGCGCGCATGGACGAGTGGAATACCCGTACTCATGGCGGCAGCGGCCTGACCCAGCGGGTCAAGGACAGCACCACCACTATGGCCGAAGCCGAAGCGCAGACCATCGCGTTCCTTGAACAGTGGGTACCCAAAGGCAAATCGCCGATCTGCGGCAACAGCATCTGCCAGGACCGCCGCTTCCTGTACACCCACATGAAAGCCCTGGAGAGCTACTTTCACTACCGCAACCTGGACGTTTCGACGCTCAAGGAACTGGTTGCACGCTGGGCGCCGGAAGTACGCGACAGCCTGGTGAAAAAGGGTACGCATCTGGCGCTGGACGACATTCGCGAGTCGATTGCCGAGCTGCAACACTACCGCAAGCATTTCATCAAATTCTAAGCTGCCGTTGATCCCCCTGTGGCAGCGGGCTTGCTCGCGATGCAAGCGACTCGGTACATCTACCGAACCGCAGCGAAGCCGTCGCGAGCAAGCCCGCTCCCACAAAGAACAGTATTTGTTGCCCGCTTTTGGTGCCAATGCCAACTGAGAGTAGACTGCGCGCCTTCTTGCAAGGATCGCTGCCATGTTGCTGATGCTTTATTTAGTTGCCATTACTGCCGAAGCCATGACCGGCGCGCTGTCTGCCGGGCGTCGAGGCATGGACTGGTTCGGCGTGGTGCTGATTGCCTGCGTCACCGCGCTAGGCGGCGGTTCGGTGCGTGACGTCCTGTTGGGGCACTACCCGCTGACCTGGGTCAAACACCCGGAATACCTGGTACTGACCACGTTCGCTGCATTGGTGACGATCTTTATCGCGCCCTTGATGCGTCATCTGCGCTCGCTGTTTCTGGTGCTTGATGCCCTGGGGCTGGTAGCGTTTACCCTGATCGGCTGCATGACCGCGCTGGAGATGGGTCAGGGCATGCTGGTGGCTTCGGTGAGCGGAGTGATTACCGGGGTCTTTGGCGGCATCCTTCGTGACATCTTCTGCAATGACATCCCGCTGATCTTCCGTCGTGAGCTGTATGCCAGCGTTTCGTTTGCTGCGGCGTGGTGTTTCTTGTTGTGTACTTATCTGGAAATGCCCAACGAACAGGCGATTTTCGTCACCTTGTTCGGCGGGCTGCTGCTGCGTTTGCTGGCGATCCGCTTTAACTGGGAAATGCCCAAGTTCGTTTATAACGACGAGCATTAAGCAACTGTGGCAGCGGGCTTGGCTCAGGCCCGCTTGGCGTGTTGTGTCAGCGCCCACTCCACATGCTCGCGCACCAGCTCCGACGGGTAGTCACGCCGCGCATTCAGGGCTTCCAGCACCGGGATCGTCGACGGCGCATTACCCAGGCCCACAGCCAGGTTGCGCAGCCAGCGCTCGTACCCGGCCCGGCGTAGCGGCGAACCTTCGGTGCTGCTCAGGAATGTGTCTTCATCCCACATAAACAGCTCGGCCAAGCCGGCATTGTCCAGGTTATGCCGTGGCTTGAAGTCCCCTTCTGCGGTGGTGCGGGCAAAACGGTTCCAGGGGCAGACGATCTGGCAGTCATCGCAGCCGAATACCCGGTTGCCGATCATCGAGCGCAATTCTTCAGGGATCGCGGTTTTCAGCTCGATGGTCAGGTACGAAATGCATTTGCGCGCATCCAGCACATAAGGCCCGACAAAGGCATTGGTGGGGCAGATGTCCAGGCAGGCGGTGCAGCGCCCGCAGTGTTCGGTTTCGTGGGGGGCGTCGACCGGTAGCGGCAAATCGACAAACAGCTCGCTCAGGAAAAAGTAGCTGCCCGCCTTGCGATTGAGCACCAGGGTGTTCTTGCCGATCCAGCCCAGACCCGCCTGTTGGGCGATGGCCTTTTCCAGTACCGGGGCGCTGTCGACAAAGGCGCGGAAGCCAAACGGGCCAATGTCCTTCTGGATGCGGTCGGCCAGTTGTTGCACGCGCTTGCGGATCAGCTTGTGATAGTCGCGGCCCAGGGCATAACGTGAAACGTAGGCTTTTTCCGGTTGGGCCAGCAGTTGCGCCATATGGGTGTCACCGGGCAGGTAGTCCATGCGCAGGGAAATCACGCGCACTGTGCCGGGCACCAGCTCTTGCGGGTGTGAACGCTTGCTGCCGTGGGCGGCCATGTAGTCCATGTCGCCGTGGTAGCCGGCTTCCAGCCAGCGTTGCAGATGGTGTTCGTGTTCTCCCAGGTCGAGGCCGGCAATGGCGACTTGTTGAAAGCCCAACTCGCGGCCCCATTCCTTGATGGACCGGGCGAGAGCGGGGAGGTCGGCAGTAATAGCAGGCATGGGACAAGAGAAACCGGAGCTGAGATGCGTATAATTCTGCCAGACATCGGAGCCAAACACGCATGCCGCAGACCAAACACCTGTTAGCCGACCCCCAAGCCCTTAGCGCAGATAATCTGGCGCCACTACCTCGACGAGCCCTGAGCGCCCATAAAGGCCAGTTCGGGCATGTGCTGCTGGTGGGTGGCGATCGTGGATTTGGCGGCTCGATTACCCTCAGCGCCCAGGCTGCACTACGCTGTGGCGCTGGCCTGGTATCCCTGGCCACGCGCCCCGAGCACGTGCCTGCTGCGCTGGTGCGGGTGCCCGAGGTGATGGTGCTCGGCGTATCGTCGGCCAACCAGTTGATGGGCGTACTGGCGCAGGCTTCGGTGGTCGTGGTGGGACCGGGTTTGGGGCAGGCGCCCTGGGGGCGCAGTCTGTTGTCGGCCGCGGCACAGGCAAAAATGCCGCAGGTGTGGGATGCCGATGCGCTTAATTTGTTGTCCAACGCAGTCATCACGCTGGCACCAGGGTCGGTGATGACCCCGCACCCGGGTGAAGCCGCACGCTTGCTGGGTATCAGCACCGGGCAGGTACAGGCCGATCGACCGGCTGCGGCCAGGGCGTTGGTTAAAAAATACTCAGCAGTGTGCGTCCTTAAAGGTGCAGGCAGTCTGATTGCAGGGCTCAATGGCGAGTTGGCCATTTGCAGTCACGGCCATCCGGCAATGGCTACGGCCGGTCTTGGGGATGTGCTGGCAGGCGTGATCGGCGCGCTGCTGGCTCAGGGGTTGGGCGCTTATGACGCCGCATGCCTGGCGGTGTGGCTGCATGCCCGCGCCGGTGAGCAACAAGGACAATTGGGCCGTGGGCTGGCGGCCAGTGATTTGATTCCAGCCATTCGTCAGTTGTTGGAGGAACACGCACCGTGCACGAAATAACACTGCAACTGGCCGACGAAGAGGCCATGACCGCATTTGGCGCGCGCCTGGCCACTGTCACTCAAGGTCACGGCCTGATTTTTCTCGACGGCGACCTGGGTATGGGTAAAACCACCCTGTCACGTGGCCTGATTCGCGGCCTTGGTCACACGGGTTCGGTCAAAAGCCCGACCTTCACATTGGTCGAGCCCTACGAGATTGGCGATATTCGGGCCTTCCACTTTGACCTGTATCGGCTGGTCGATCCGGAAGAGCTGGAATATATGGGGATTCGCGATTATTTCGACGAAGACGCCCTATGCTTGATCGAGTGGCCCGATAAAGGTGCAGGCTTTTTGCCAAAGCCTGACCTGACCATTACCATTAGGCCGCATAACACCGGGCGTTTGCTGACGCTGACGCCCCAAGGTTCTCGTGGCGAGTCTTGGTGTGCCGCATTGGCGCCGGAATACAAATAATGATGGGGTTTGGTATGCGCTTTCGCGCGTTAGCAAGTGTGGTGGGTGTGTTGCTCAGTGTCATGGCATTCAATGCTGTGGCCGCAACCCAGGTCAAGAGCGTGCGTCTATGGCGGGCGCCGGACAACACTCGACTGGTTTTTGATCTTACCGGGCCGGTGCAGCACAGTGTGTTTACGCTGACCGCACCTGATCGTCTGGTCATCGACATCAATGGCGCGACCCTGGGCGGGCCGCTGAATGTGCAAACAGCCAATACGCCAATCACCAGCATGCGCTCGGCGCAGCGTACCCCCACCGATCTGCGCGTGGTTATCGACCTGAAAAAGGCCGTGACCCCGAAAAGTTTCGTTCTGGCGCCCAATGCCCAGTACGGCAACCGCCTGGTGGTCGACCTGTATGACCAGGGCGCCGATCTGGCGCCAAGCCTGCCGGCCACCAACGTGGCAACGGTGCCGGTGGTGCCGGTGACGCCCGCGCAACCCGACGTTAAATTGCCGCCGATCCCGAGCGGTAAACGCAGCGTGGTGGTGGTGATCGATGCCGGCCACGGCGGTGAAGACCCGGGGGCCTCGGGCTCGGCTGGCCAGCGTGAAAAAGACGTGGTGTTGGCGATTGCCAAAGAACTGCAGCGCCAGATCAACGGCATGAAAGGCTTCAGGGCCGAGCTGACGCGTACCGGCGACTACTTTATCCCGCTGCGTGGCCGCACCGAAATCGCCCGCAAGAAGGGCGCCGACCTGTTTGTATCGATCCACGCCGATGCTGCACCGTCCAAGGCTGCCTTTGGTGCTTCGGTGTTTGCCCTGTCTGAACGCGGCGCGACTTCCGAGACGGCGCGCTGGCTGGCCGACAGCGAAAACCGCTCCGACCTGATCGGTGGCGCAGGCAACGTCAGCCTCGATGACAAGGACCGCATGCTGGCGGGTGTGTTGCTTGACCTGTCGATGACCGCGTCGCTGACCTCCAGCCTCAACGTCGGGCAAAAAGTGCTGAGCAACATAGGTCGGGTCACCCCGCTGCACAAGCAGCGCGTGGAGCAGGCCGGGTTTATGGTGCTGAAGTCGCCGGACATTCCGTCGATTCTCGTCGAGACCGGGTTTATCTCGAACTCCAACGAAGCGTCCAAGCTGGCTTCGAGCAGTCACCAGCAAGCGCTGGCCCGTTCGATCAGCAGCGGCGTACGCCAGTTCTTCCAGCAAAATCCGCCGCCGGGCACTTATATCGCCTGGCTGCGTGACACCGGCAAAATCGCCCAGGGTGCCCGCGAACACACGGTTCGCCCCGGCGAAACCCTGGCGATGATCGCTGTACGCTATCAAGTGGGCGTGGCGACATTGCGCTCGAGCAACAGCCTGAAAACCGATGAGCTGAAGGTTGGCCAGAACCTGAATATTCCGGCAACTGCCCTGGCGGCACAGTAATGAGTGATGAAGCATTGAGCAGCAGCGCGCGGATTGAATTGCTCAGCCCGCGCCTGGCCAACCAGATCGCTGCGGGCGAAGTAGTTGAACGCCCGGCTTCGGTGATCAAGGAGCTGCTGGAAAACAGCCTCGATTCGGGTGCCAAGCGCATTGATGTGGACGTGGAGCAGGCCGGGATCAAGCTGCTGCGGGTACGTGACGATGGCAGCGGAATTTCCAGCGACGACTTGCCGTTGGCGCTGGCCCGTCACGCCACCAGCAAGATTCGTGATCTGGAAGACCTTGAGCGGGTGATGAGCCTGGGCTTTCGCGGTGAGGCGCTGGCTTCCATCAGTTCCGTGGCGCGCCTGACCCTGACCTCGCGCACCCGTGGTGCCGATCAGGCCTGGCAGGTCGAGACCGAAGGCCGCGACATGGCGCCCCGGGTTCAGCCGGCTGCACATCCGGTGGGCACCTCGGTTGAAGTGCGCGACCTGTTTTTCAACACCCCGGCACGGCGCAAATTTCTCAAAACCGAAAAGACCGAATTCGATCACCTGCAGGAAGTGATCAAGCGCCTGGCGCTGGCACGTTTTGATGTGGCGTTCAATTTGCGCCACAACGGCAAGTCCATCCTCAACCTGCACGAAGCCCGCGACGATACTGCCCGCGCCCGGCGTGTGGCGGCCGTGTGCGGCTCCGCGTTCCTGGAACAGGCAATGCCCATCGAGGTTGAACGCAATGGTTTGCACCTGTGGGGCTGGGTCGGTTTGCCGACTTTTTCCCGCAGTCAGGCGGACTTGCAGTACTTCTATGTCAATGGCCGCGCGGTACGCGACAAACTGGTGGCCCATGCGGTGCGCCAGGCGTATCGCGATGTGCTGTTCAATGGTCGCCACCCGACCTTTGTGCTGTTCTTTGAGGTCGACCCCTCGGTGGTCGACGTCAACGTACACCCGACCAAGCACGAAGTACGCTTCCGTGACGGGCGCATGGTGCATGATTTCCTCTATGGCACTTTGCACCGTGCTCTGGGTGACGTTCGCCCCGAAGACCAACTGGCCGCACCAGCGCCGGTGCCCGGGGCCGAGCGCCCGACGGGGCTGGATGCTGGCGAATTCGGCCCGCAGGGTGAAATGCGTCTGGCGGCCAATGTGCTGGAGCAGCCGCAGTCGGCCCCGTCACCGCATGTGGCAGGTTCGGGCGCTGGTGCGGGCTATCAGTACCAATACCGTCCGCAGTCCTCCGCGCCCCCGGTGCCCGTCGAAGAAGCGCGCAATGCCTATCGCGAGTTTTTCGCACCATTGCCTGAGGCCAATGCCGCGCCTCTGCCGGACGGGCAAGGTGATATTCCGCCGCTCGGCTTTGCTCTGGCCCAGCTCAAGGGCATTTATATTCTCGCGGAAAACGCCCAGGGGTTGGTGCTGGTGGATATGCACGCGGCCCATGAGCGGATCATGTATGAGCGTCTGAAAATCGCCATGGCCAGTGAAGGCCTGAGTGGTCAGCCGCTGCTGGTGCCGGAATCGATTGCGGTCAGCCAGCGGGAAGCCGATTGCGCCGAAGAACACGCCGAGTGGTTCCAGCGCCTGGGCTTCGAGTTGCAGCGCCTTGGCCCGGAAACCCTGGCCATCCGCCAGATTCCGGCCCTGCTCAAGCAGGCCGAGGCCCAGCGACTGGTTCACGACGTACTGGCCGACCTGATGGAATACGGCACCAGTGACCGGATCCAGGCGCACCTCAACGAGCTGCTCGGCACCATGGCCTGCCACGGTGCGATCCGCGCCAATCGCCGTTTGGCGATCCCGGAAATGAACGGTCTGTTGCGTGACATGGAAAACACCGAGCGCAGCGGTCAGTGCAATCATGGTCGTCCCACCTGGACCCAAATGGGCCTGGACGACTTGGACAAACTCTTTTTGCGCGGTCGCTGATGACAGGTTCCAACGCTTTACCCCCGGCTATTTTCCTGATGGGGCCGACGGCCGCCGGCAAGACCGACCTGGCCATCGAGCTGAGCAAGGTGCTGCCGTGCGAGCTGATCAGTGTTGACTCGGCGCTGGTCTATCGCGGCATGGACATCGGCACTGCCAAGCCGTCGAAAGAAATTCTGGCGGCTCACCCGCATCAGTTGATCGACATTCTCGACCCGGCCGAGAGCTATTCGGCGGCCGATTTTCGTCGCGATGCGCTCAAGGCCATGGCCGAGATCACGGCGCGAGGCAATATCCCGCTGCTGGTGGGCGGCACCATGCTCTATTACAAGGCACTGATTGACGGCCTGGCCGACATGCCTCCGGCGGACCCCAAGGTGCGCGCGCAGCTTGAAGAAGAGGCGCAGCGCCTTGGCTGGCAGGCCCTGCACGACCAGTTGGCAGCCATAGATCCGGAGTCTGCCGCGCGAATTCACCCCAATGATCCGCAGCGTCTGACCCGGGCGCTTGAGGTTTATCGGGTCAGCGGCATGAGCGTGACGGCCCATCGGCAAAAACAATCTGAACAAACGACTAAAGCAGCGGCTTCTGGGCACAGCCAATTGCCCTATACTGTCGCGAATCTGGCCATCGCTCCGGCGAACCGTCAGGTGCTGCATGAGCGAATTGCACTAAGATTCGGGCAGATGCTGGAACAGGGGTTCATTGACGAGGTCATAAACCTGCGCAACAGAAGTGACCTGCATGCCGGGTTGCCGTCTATACGTGCAGTGGGTTACCGCCAAGTCTGGGACTACCTCGACGGCAAGCTGACAGCGGCCGAGATGCAGGAGCGCGGCATCATAGCCACGCGCCAGTTGGCCAAGCGCCAGTTCACCTGGTTGCGCAGCTGGAATGATTTGCATTGGCTTGACAGTCTGGACTGCGACAATCTGCCACGAGCCTTGAAATACCTGGAATCGGTCTCCATATTGAGCTGAGTCTTGGCAAATGCCGTCTATCCTATGGATGTGGCGACAGCGGTCATCTAATTTTTGTTTCTATTTTTTATCCTTACAGGAGTGCGGCATATGTCAAAAGGGCATTCGCTACAAGACCCTTACTTGAATACTTTGCGTAAAGAGAAGGTTGGCGTTTCCATCTATCTGGTCAACGGGATCAAGCTGCAGGGGACCATCGAGTCTTTCGACCAGTTCGTGATCCTGCTGAAAAACACCGTCAGCCAAATGGTTTACAAGCACGCAATTTCGACAGTCGTACCAGTACGTCCAATTCGTCTGCCTAGCGCAACCGAATCGGATCTGGCAGACGCTGAACCAGGTAATGCCTAAATAGGAGCATCCTTTGTTCTTTGAGCGCCACGGTGGTGGTGAGCGAGCGATCCTCGTTCACTTGGAAGGACAGGACCCTGAGGCGCGCGAAGATCCGCAGGAGTTCCAGGAGTTAGCTGTGTCGGCTGGCGCCGATACCGTCGCGTTTTTTAACGTGCCGCGTCATCGGCCATCGGCCAAATACCTGATTGGCAGTGGCAAGGTCGAGGAGTTGCGCGATCTGGTCAAGGCCGAGAAGGTCGACATCGTGATTTTCAATCACGTACTCACGCCCAGTCAGGAACGTAACCTCGAACGTGTTTTCGAGTGTCGCGTGCTTGACCGTACCGGGCTGATTCTCGATATCTTCGCTCAACGCGCCCGTACCCATGAGGGTAAGCTGCAAGTCGAACTGGCTCAGCTTGACCACATGAGCACGCGTCTTGTACGCGGCTGGACTCACCTTGAGCGTCAAGGTGGCGGCATTGGCATGCGCGGGCCGGGTGAAACCCAGCTCGAAACCGACCGCCGACTGTTGCGTGTGCGCATCAGCCAGATCAAAGCCCGTCTGAAAAAAGTCCGCAGTCAACGCGAGCAGTCCCGTAGAGGGCGTCAACGCGCCGATATTCCTACAGTGTCGCTGGTGGGCTATACCAACGCCGGTAAATCCACGCTGTTCAACAAGGTCACCGGCTCTGACGTCTTTGCCGCCGACCAGTTGTTCGCCACGCTAGACCCGACCCTGCGCCGCCTTGATCTGGGCGACCTGGGGCCGATCGTGCTGGCCGACACCGTGGGCTTTATTCGTCATCTTCCGCACAAGCTAGTTGAAGCATTCCGGTCTACGCTCGAAGAGTCGAGCAATTCCGATCTGCTGCTGCATGTGATCGATGCGCACGAGCCTGAGCGCATGGCGCAGATCGAGCAGGTGATGGTGGTACTGGGCGAAATCGGTGCGCAGGACTTGCCGATTCTCGAGGTCTACAACAAAATCGATTTGCTTGAAGGTGTCGAGCCGCAGATCCAGCGTGATGCCGATGGCAAGCCGCAGCGGGTCTGGTTGTCGGCCCGTGATGGTCAAGGGCTGGAGTTGCTTGAGCAGGCCATCGCCGAGTTGCTGGGCAATGATTTGTTCGTGGGCACCTTGCGCTTGCCGCAACGTTTTGCTCGACTGCGTGCACAGTTCTTCGAACTGGGGGTTGTGCAAAAAGAACAGCATGACGATGAGGGCTCCAGTCTGTTGGACGTACGCCTGCCGCGATCCGAGCTCAATCGCTTGGTCAGCCGCGAAGGGATGCAGCCGCTGGAATTCATCGAAGAACACACTTTGCAATAAAAGCCTCGCAAAGCGGTCGTGCCGCTGTGATAGGCATTCTGTAGCATTGGTCGGCGCGCCGTGGGCGCGTCTTTGCTTTATCAGATGGAGAGCGCTATGGCTTGGAATGAGCCGGGTGGCAACTCGAACAATCAAGATCCTTGGGGTGGCAAACGCCCTAAAAATGGCGACCGCAAGGGGCCACCAGATCTCGACGAGGCCTTCCGAAAGCTGCAGGAAAGCCTGAATGGGTTGTTCGGTGGTGGGAAAAAACGTACTGGCGGCAGCGGCAGTGAGGGTGGTTCGAATGGCAAGGGCGCCGGCTACGGTCTGCTCGGCATCGGCCTCGTCGTGCTGGCGGCTGCCTGGCTTTACAGCGCCGTGTATGTAGTCGATGAGCAGGAGCAAGCCGTGGTGCTGCGCCTGGGCAAGTACTACGACACCGTTGGGCCGGGCCTGAATATCTACTTCCCGCCGTTCGACAAAAAGTACATGGAGAACGTGACGCGTGAGCGTGCGTACACCAAGCAGGGTCAAATGCTGACTGAAGACGAAAACATCGTCGAAGTGCCGCTGACCGTGCAGTACAAGATCAGCAACCTGCGCGACTTCGTGCTGAATGTTGATCAACCGGAAGTCAGCTTGCAGCAGGCTACCGACAGCGCCTTGCGTCACGTCGTGGGTTCCACGTCGATGGATCAGGTGCTGACCGAAGGCCGTGAGCAAATGGCCGTGGAAATCAAGGAACGCCTGCAGCGTTTCCTCGATACCTACAAGACCGGTATCACCGTGACCCAGGTCAACGTACAGAACGCAGCCGCACCGCGTGAAGTACAGGAAGCCTTCGATGACGTGATCCGTGCCCGAGAAGACGAGCAGCGTGCCCGCAACCAGGCCGAAAGCTATGCCAACGGCGTTGTACCGGAAGCACGTGGTCAGGCCCAGCGCATCATCGAAGATGCCAACGGCTACCGTGATGAAGTGGTTTCCCGCGCCAAGGGTGAGGCTGACCGCTTTACCAAACTGGTTGCCGAGTACCGCAAAAATCCTGAAGTGACCCGCGACCGTCTGTATCTGGACACCATGCAGGAAGTCTTCAGCAACACCAGCAAGGTACTCGTGACCGGTAACAAGAACGGCCAGAGCAACCTGCTTTACTTGCCGTTGGACAAAATGATCGAAGGCCGTAATGGCAGCACCCCGGCAACGGGTTCGGCAGCCGCAGCGAGCAATACTGATTCCGGCTCGCACGTCAGCACGGATCTGCCGCCACAACCGCGCACCAGGGAGAGCCGCTGATGAGCAATAAATCGCTGGTTGCCCTTATTGTTGCTGTTGTCGTGGGGATCGTTGCCTGGAACAGCTTCTACATCGTCTCGCAAACCGAGCGTGCTGTACTGCTGCGCTTTGGCCGTGTGGTCCAGGCTGACGTTCAGCCGGGCCTGCATGTGAAGATTCCTTACGTCAACCAGGTGCGCAAGTTCGACGCCCGCCTGATGACGCTGGACGCGCCGACTCAGCGTTTCCTGACGCTGGAAAAGAAAGCGGTCATGGTTGATGCCTTCGCCAAGTGGCGTGTGAAAGATGCCGAGCGCTTCTACACCGCAACTTCGGGCATGAAACAGATTGCTGACGAACGACTGTCGCGTCGTCTGGAATCCGGTCTGCGTGACCAGTTCGGCAAGCGCACCCTGCACGAAGTAGTGTCGGGTGAGCGTGATGCGTTGATGGCTGACATCACTGCATCGTTGAACAAAATGGCTGAAAAAGAGCTGGGCATTGAAGTGGTCGACGTTCGCGTCAAGGCCATCGACCTGCCAAAAGAAGTAAACCGCAGCGTTTTCGAACGTATGAGCACCGAACGTGAGCGTGAAGCACGCGAGCATCGGGCCAAGGGTAACGAACTGGCAGAAGGCATTCGTGCTGACGCCGACCGTCAACGTCGTGTTCTGCTGGCTGAAGCTTATCGTCAGTCCGAAGAAGCACGCGGTGATGGCGATGCCCAGGCAGCTTCGATCTACTCCAAGGCTTATGGCCAGGATCAGGAGTTCTACAAGTTCTATCGCAGCCTGCGCGCTTACCGCGAAAGCTTCGCGAGCAAGAACGATGTGCTGGTTCTGGACCCAAGCAGCGATTTCTTCCGCTACCTGGAAAAATCCAAGCCTTCACAGCAGTAAAAGCGCTTCAAGCCTGTGGGAGCAGGCTTGCTCGCGATGCAAGCAACTCGGTCTGTCTGCTAAATCGAGTTGATGCCATCGCGAGCAAGCCCGCTCCCACACTGTTTTCAGAAGGGTTGGCATGTTCATCACAGGCCCTGATTCACTCCGCTTGGCGGTCAAATGGCCTCGCAGGGTGATCCTTTTAGAAAACGGGTGTATGATGCGGCAGCCGGGAAATTCCCGGCTTTTTTGCGTCTGCATGTTTGATTGTCCGAATGGCTGTTACAGCATCGGCAGAATTTTCGAGGAATGTGCGAGCCTGTCGTTCAGGCTTTTTTGCTGTGCGCGTTCAAGACGCAGCCACGTTCTGCTTTACTCAAGGCTCGCCTGCTGGCTGGCCGCCCGGATCACAGGGGAATGGCGTAATGGCAACGGTAGACCGCTGGCTTTTGCCAGATGGCATCGAAGAAGTACTTCCACCTGAAGCTGCCCGCATTGAAGTGGCGCGCCGTCAGGTGTTGGATCTGTTCCAGAGCTGGGGCTATGAGTTCGTCGTGACCCCGCATATCGAATACCTGGAGTCCCTGCTGACAGGGGCTGGCCAGGACCTCGACTTGCGTACCTTCAAGGTGATTGACCCGCAAACGGGTCGCCAGATGGGTTTTCGTGCCGACATCACGCCGCAAGTGGCGCGTATCGATGCGCATACCCTGCGTCGTGAAGGCCCGAGCCGTCTGTGCTACGCCGGCAGCGTGCTGCATGCTCAACCGCGTGCACTGTCATCCTCGCGCAGCCCGATCCAGCTGGGCGCCGAGTTGTATGGCGATGCAAGCCCGAGCAGCGATGTTGAAGTGATCAGCCTGATGCTGGCCATGCTGCAACTGGCCGATGTGCCGGATGTGCACATGGACCTGGGGCATGTTGGTATTTACCGTGGTCTGGCCCGTGCGGCCAACCTGTCGGTTGAAGTGGAACAACAATTGTTCGACGCCCTGCAACGCAAGGCGATCGACGAAGTAACGGCCTTGACCCAAGGCTTGCCGGCCGATTTGGCGGGCATGCTGCAGGCCTTGGTTGGTTTGTGTGGCGGTCACGAAGTTCTGGCTGCTGCGCGCGAGCGTCTGGCCAAGGCTCCGGCTCAAGTGCTGGCAGCTCTGGACGACCTGGTGGCGATTGCCGAAGGGTTGTCTGTGCGTTTCCCGCAGTTGCCGTTGTACTTTGACCTGGGCGAGTTGCGTGGGTATCACTACCACACAGGTGTAGTGTTTGCGGTATTTGTACCGGGCGTTGGGGACTCCATCGCCCAAGGCGGTCGTTATGACGACATTGGTGCTGTTTTCGGGCGTGCCCGGCCGGCAACCGGCTTTTCGACCGATTTGAAAACCCTGGTGACCCTGGGGCGTGCGGAAGTCAAGTTGCCGTCTGGTGGTATCTGGATGCCAGACAGCACCGATGCGGCACTCTGGCAGCAGGTTTGCCAGCTTCGCAGTGAAGGCCAGCGTGTGGTTCAGGCGTTGCCTGGGCAACAGCAGGCTGGTGCCCTGGAGGCAGACTGCGACCGCCAATTGATTCAGCAGAATGGCCTGTGGCAAGTAGTGCCGCTGGTTTCTTGAGTTTTCCTGCCGGCGGCTGCCGGCACCAAGTTTGCGCGAATGAGGACAAGTGTTATGGGTAAGAATGTCGTAGTCCTGGGCACCCAATGGGGTGATGAGGGCAAAGGCAAGATCGTTGATCTGCTGACCGAACATGCTGCCGCTGTAGTGCGTTACCAAGGTGGCCACAACGCTGGCCACACGCTGGTAATCGACGGCGAAAAAACCGTATTGCACCTGATTCCGTCGGGCGTGTTGCGCGAAGGCGTGCAATGCCTGATCGGCAACGGTGTCGTGGTTGCTCCCGACGCCCTGCTGCGTGAAATCATCAAGCTGGAAGAGAAAGGCGTACCGGTGCGCGAGCGCCTGCGTATCAGCCCGTCCTGCCCGCTGATCCTGTCGTTCCACGTGGCGCTGGACCAGGCCCGTGAAAAAGCCCGTGGCGAGCTGAAGATCGGTACGACCGGTCGCGGTATCGGCCCGGCTTACGAAGACAAAGTTGCCCGTCGTGGCCTGCGTGTTGGCGACCTGCTGAACATGCCGCGCTTTGAAGCCAAACTGCGTGAACTGGTGGATTACCACAACTTCATGCTGGTTGGTTACTACAAAGAGCCGGCTATCGACTTCGACAAGACCCTGGCCGAGTGCAAGGAATACGCCGAGCTGCTCAAGCCGTTGATGCTGGACGTGACAGCCGAGCTGCACGACCTGCGTCGCGCTGGCAAGGACATCATGTTCGAAGGCGCCCAAGGTTCGTTGCTGGACATCGACCACGGTACCTACCCGTACGTGACCAGCTCCAACACCACCGCTGGCGGCGTTGCGACCGGTTCGGGCGTTGGCCCGATGTTCCTGGACTACATCCTGGGCATCACCAAGGCTTACACCACTCGCGTAGGTTCGGGCCCGTTCCCGACTGAGCTGTTCGACGACGTTGGCGCTCACCTGGCCAAGCAAGGTCACGAGTTCGGTGCTACCACCGGCCGTGCCCGTCGTTGCGGCTGGTTCGACGCCGTTATCCTGCGTCGCGCTATCGATGTGAACAGCATCTCGGGCATCTGCCTGACCAAGCTGGACGTACTCGACGGTCTGGAAACCATCAACATTTGCGTTGGCTACAAAGACGCAAACGGTGTTGATGTTGCACCGACCGACGCTGACAGCTACGTAGGCCTGCAGCCTGTGTACGAAGAAGTGCCGGGCTGGACTGAATCGACCGTGGGTGCCAAAACCCTGGAAGAGCTGCCAGCCAACGCTCGCGCTTACATCACGCGCGTAGAAGAGCTGATCGGCGCTCCGATCGACATCATTTCGACTGGCCCGGACCGCAACGAGACCATCGTTCTGCGTCACCCGTTCGCTTAAGTCGCTGTTGATGTAAAACAAAAGGCCCTTCGGGGCCTTTTGTCGTTTCTGCCTGTTGTGCGGCACGACCCTTGCTGTGAAAACCGTCAATAAGCGTGCTATCAAAATAATGGCACCTAAGTGGAGGGTTTTCCGTGTCTGCCGTTCTCTCACTGTTACAAAGCCGTCTGCTGCGGCCTGTATTCGTTACCCTAGGTATCGCTCTTTTGGTGCAGGTTTTGGTGGCTGTTGCACTGACACGGAGCACGGTGACGGCGTTGGAGTCTGATCTGGATGCGCGTCTGGGGGCAGACAGCCTAAAGCTCACCGCGGAACTGGAGCAGGCCGGGCGTGAAGTTAAAAGCAGCCTTGACGCGTTGTCTGCCAGCACCCGGCAGCGTTTGACCGCGGGCCTGGAGCCACGCTTGAAAGACGAGCAAATGCAGCTCAGGCAATCGCTGGAGAAGAACCTGCAGGACTCGGCAAACGACATGGCGCAACTGCTGGCAGCTGTAGCGCCGCGTGCCATATGGGATAGCGACGTGCCCACGCTGTCCGATTTCGCCCGACGCGCTCAACGTAATCCTAATGTGTTATTCGTGGTGTACGACGATGCCACGGGGCAGCATCTGACCCGCTATCTCAATCGTGATAACCCGATCAACCAGGCGCTTTTGGCCAAGGGCAATGGCGAGCGGGCGCTGGATAAAGTGCTCGATGCGGCCCGCCATGATCCGTCGGTGTACTACCTCGAAGCCTCTATCAACCCCAATGGGGTCGAGATCGGCAAAGTGCTGATGGGGGTTTCCACCGCCTCGGTTGAGCAGGACCTGGCGGCCCTCGACCAGCGCTTTTCGACGTTGATAGCCAATAGCGGGCAACTGGTCGGCGAAAGCTTGCAAGGTGCTGCCAGCGACAGTTCGGCAGCACTGGGCGCGCGTCTGGAGTCGGCGCAGGCAGCGGCGGCGCAGATGCAGGCCAATACCGCGCAGACCGTGCGCGAGGCGGCGGACACCTTGCGCTGGCGTATTGGCATGGGGTTGGCGATTGTCGGATTTGGTGTGTTGCTGTTACTGGCGGTGGTGCTGGGGCGGCGGGTGGTCAACAAGTTGCTGCTGCTGATTGCCGCGCTGGATGACCTGGCCGCAGGCGAAGGTGATTTGACCAAGCGTGTAGGCCTGAACAGCAAGGATGAAATCGGCGATATGGCGGCGGCGGTTAACCGCTTTGTCGACAAGCTGCAGCCCATCGTGCGTGAGGCGGGTGATGTGGCGCAACGCACCGGGGTGGAGATCGGTGTGATGACCTTGCGCAATGCCGGGGCCGATGCTGCCGCGCAGTTACAGCGCGATGAAGTAGCTCAGAGCCTGCATGCACTGTCGACCATGGCAGATGCAGCCCAGTCGGAAAGCCAGGCGATGCAGGCGGCGCTCCGGCAGGTGGTCGATATTCGTCAGGCTACTGATGAAAACACTCGCACCTCGGCCAAGGTCGGGGGGCTGATCGAGGCGCTGGCCGGACAGGTGGGCGAGGGAGCCAAGGTGATCGAGCGTCTGGCGCAGCAAAGTGAGCAGATCGAAGTAGTGCTGACGGTGATTCACGGCATCGCCGAGCAAACCAATCTGCTGGCTCTGAACGCGGCCATTGAAGCCGCGAGGGCGGGGGAGACTGGGCGTGGTTTTGCTGTGGTAGCCGATGAAGTGCGGGCTCTGGCCAGCAAAACCCAAAGCTCTACCGGTGATATTCAGGCGCATATCGTGGCCTTGCAGCAGGGAGCCAGGGAAGCCGTGGCGGCCATTGGCCTGGCGGGGCGTCAGGCCGATGAGGGCCTGGCGGTGCTGCGCGGCAGCGTGCAGTTGCAAAAGACCATGCAGGTATCGGTCGAGCAGGTGCATAGCGCGATTGGTGATGCGACCAAAGCTGCCGAGCATCAGGCGCAAGGAGCGTATGCGGTGCGTGGGCGGGTGGAAGTGATCCATGCCCAGGCCGAGCGTGCGGCCGAGGCGGTGACCCAGACCACGGCCAGCGGCAAGGTGCTGGACGGGTTGGCGGCGCAGCTCAAGGCGAGTCTTGGGCAGTTCCGGGCGTAGAGAAGCGGGGCTGCCCCTGTGGGAGCGGGCTTGCTCGCGATGCGGGCAGCGCGGTGTATCTGCATGCCCCCGTCGATGCCATCGCGGGCAAGCCCGCTCCCACACGGGGTATGCTGGATCCGCTGTCAGCGGCTCAAATACATCCTGGTGGTGAGCAAGTACACCGGCAGCCCCGACACCAGAATCAACAACGCCGCATAAGGCGCCGCTGCCGCAAACTCGATATTCGAGGTATGTGACCACACTTGTGTTGCCAGGGTGTTCAGCCCGGTCGGACTCAGTAGCAAGGTGGCGGTCAATTCCTTCATCGCATCCAGAAACACCAGGGCAAAGGCCGCCCCCAGCGCGGGGAAGATAATCGGCAGGGTCACCCGGCAAAATGCCGTAAACGAAGTGGCGCCCAGGGTCCGCGCTGCTTCTTCCAGTTGCGGAGCCGCCTTGTTCAGCGCCGTGCGGATGGGTGCCTGTGCCAGTGGCAAAAACAGCAGCGCATAGGCAATCAGCAGCAATGCCGAAGTCTGGTACAGCGCCGGCACATAATGCAGGGCGAAGTAGACCAGCGCCAAGGCAATCACCAGCCCGGGCAGTGCATGTAACAGATATGGCAAACGCTCCGCCCAGATGGCCAGCGGGCCTTTGTAGCGCACCACCAGCAATCCGACCGGCACAGCCAGCACCAGGCACAGCGCCGCACCGCCCAGGGCCAGTGACAGCGACGAGAACAGAGCCTCGCCAATCTCGGCCAGCGGGAATGCTGCCGAGCTGCCCTTGATCAGCCAGTACGCCAGCATGCCCAGCGGGATGCCGCTGCCAATCACCGCCAGCGCCAGGCAATACAGTTGCCCCGGTAGCGACCACTTGCCCAGGTTCACTTGTTCCGCATGCCGTGCAGCGCCCTGGCCGATACGAATATGCCGGCCTTTGCCACGAACCTTAAGTTCCAGCCATAACAGGCTCAGGCACATCACCAGCAGCACCGCAGACAGCATCGCCGCATTGGCATTGCTGAACTCCAGCTCGAACTGCTGATAAATGGCTGTGGTAAAGGTCTGCAGGCCGATGATCGACAGCGCGCCGAATTCCACCAGCATATGCAGGGCAATCAGCAACGAGCCGGCCAGCAGCGAAGGCCAGAGCAGTGGCAGGGTGATCTTGAAAAACACCCCCCAGCGGTTCTGCCCCAGGGTTCGAGCCGACTCTTCAAGGGCTGGGTCGAGGTTGCGCAGGGTCGCCGCCACCGGCAGAAAGATCAGCGGGTACTTGGACAGGCTCATCACCAGAATGGCACCGCCCAGGCCCTCGAAACTGGCGCTGAGCGATACCCAGGTAAAGCTGCTGACAAACGCCGGCACGGCAAATGGCAGGCACAGGATCACGCCCCACAGGCGCCGCCCCGCCAGGTTGCTGCGCTCCAGCAGCCAGGCCAGGCTCAGGCCGACCAGCGCGCAGGTCAGTGTGACGCCGATCATCAGCAGCAAGGTGTTGCGCATCAGGCCAAAGACATAAGGCCGCCACAACAGGTGCAGGGCTTCAGACCACCCGGCTTGCCAGGCCTTTGTGCCGACATACAACAGCGGCAACAGGCTCAGGCCCACCAGTAGCAGTACGGGCAACAACAGCCAGATCGAAGGCTTTTTGCGAGTGGGCGTAAAGCGTGCAGGTTGAGCGGCTGACAACATCAGAGCAGGCCTACATCACGTTCAAGGTCCAGTGCTTCTTCAGCGTTACCCAGGTCGGCAGGCGTCACTTTCGGCGGTTGCAGCTCTTCAAACGGTTTGAGGCCGCGTTCCGAGACCATGCCTTTGCGCATCGGGTATTCAGCGGTGGTGTTGGTGATAACGCGCTGACCTTCTTCACTGGCCATGTAAGCCAGCAGTTGCTGGGCTTCCTTGGGGTGTTTGCTGGCCTTGATCACGCCGGCGCTGGACACGGTGATCAAACCGCCCGCATCACCATCGGTGAAGTAGTGCAGTTTGGAATCCAGCTGGCCTTTTTCGCGTTGCAGGGCAAACCAGTAGTAGTTGTTGACCAGTACTGCGGCGACTTCACCGTTTTCTACGGCTTTGAGTGCCACCATGTTGTTGGTGTAGGTCTTGCCGAACGCACGCAGTCCGGTCAGCCATTCTTCGGCGGCATCGCGCCCGTGCAGCTTGATGATTGCTACGGCCTGTTCCTGGAAGGCACCGCTGGTGGGTACAAAGCCGATCTTGCCTTGCCATTGCGGGTCAGCGAAATCCAGAACCGACTTGGGCAACTGGTCTTCGCTGATCTTTTTCGGGTTGAAGGCGACAACGCGGGTACGCGCAGTCACGCCGATCCAGGTGCCATTGGCGGCCACGTACTCTTTGGGCAGCGCTTGCAGGGTGCTGTCATCGGCCTTGGCCAGAAAGCCCTGTTCGCCCAGGCTGTTCAGAGGCGGCGACTCTTCGGCGTAGAACACGTCCGCAGGCGAGCGATCGCCTTCTTCCATGATCTGGCTGGCCAGCTGGTTGCTGCTGCCTTTGCGCACATTGACGTGAATGCCGGTCTTGGCTTCAAAGGCGGCAGCGAGGTTGTCGCCGACCTCTTTGTGCTGGCCGTTGTACAGGGTCAGCGTCACAGGATCGGCAGCGTAGGCGGCGGGAGCAAGCAGGGTCAGGCCAAGTGTTGCGATGGACAAACTGCGCAGTAGAAATGTCGCAAGCTGGGTATTTCGGAGCATCATTCGCTGGTTTCCTCGCTTGGGTACTACAAAACTTGTAACAATAATAAACGATATCGTTTCTCAAGTGCGCTTGACCCAGCGTCCAATTGCACCAGTGCGACGAAATGTGATGCTGCCGGCCTGTTCTGCTTTTGTGGGAGCGGGCTTACCCGCGATGGGTATGCTGCCGTTTTACCGGTACACCGTGTCGCCTGCATCGCGAGCAAGCCCGCTCCCACAAAGTCAGGCGCTGCCTACAGTGTGTCGAGAAAGCTGCGCAAGGCCCGCAGTTCGTCCTTGTCCATGTTCAGCGCCTTGAGCCGGTCGCTGGTGCGTGGGAACAACGGGTCGTTGACCTGTTGCGCGTTGGGGCGCGGGCGGGGCATGCCCATGTTGTAGAACGCCAGCGTGCCTTCCATGTTCACAAACAGGCCGTTGTGCATCCACGGTGCGGTTTTCATCACCAGGCGCAATGACGGCGTACGAAATGCCCCCACGTCTTCTGGTTTGCGCGTTACTTCGTAGCGCCCGAGGTCTTCGTATTTACGCCCGTAGTAACTCAGGCCGACGTTATGAAACTGCTCGTCGCTCAGCGCCGGGCCGAAGTGGCAGTTCATGCAGCGTGCCTTGGTGCGAAACAGATGCAGGCCATAGAGCTGCTCATCGCTCATGCGTTGCGGGCGCCCGCGCAGCAGTTGCTCGAAGGCGGTGTTGCGCGTGGCGCTGACCAGCGTGCGCTGAAAGGTGGCCAGGGCCTGGGCGGTTTGCTGTGGGGTGATCGGGCCTGGCCCGAAAACTTGTGCAAACTCCTCCCGGTAAGCGCTATCGGTATTGAGCCGTTGCAGCAGTTGCGGGATATCAAAGGCCATTTCCACCGGGTCGACGATGGGGTGCATGGCTTGCTGTTCCAGAGTGCCACCGCGCCCGTCCCAGAACAGCGCCGGGCTGTAGCCGCTCATTACCAGGCTGGGGGCATTGCGTCGGCCGCTCTGGCGGTCATGCCCGAACGAGACGCGGCGGCCATCGGCAAAGGCCATATCGGCTTCATGGCACGAAGCGCAGGCGATTTGCCCGGAGCGCGAGAGCTTGGGGTCGTTGAACAGTTTTTTGCCCAACTCGGCCTTGGCTTCGCTGAACGGGTTATCCGGCGGTGCGGGGGCGTGGGCGGGCAGGGCGGCCATTTCCTGCCATTGCACTTCGGCATCTACCTGGGGTGAAGGCCATTGGGCGACGGGCTGGCGGTATTGTTGGGCGATGCAGGTTTTGTAGTCGGCGGCCTGTTCGTCGCAGGCGACTGCGTTCAGGGTCAGGGTGCCGAGGGTCAGGCCGAGGAATAGGGTCTTCAAAATTTATACCCCACTTCCAGCATGAACTGGCGGCCGACTTCATAGTTGAGTACGCCGTTGGTGTCGGTGGAGCTGACGATGGTCTTGTCCAGCAGGTTGCTGACGTCGAGATTGACGAAAACGGCCTGATCCTTGGCGGTGGGCATCTCCCAGGCAACACGGGTGTCCCAGGTCAGTGCCCCGGAGAACGGGGTTTCTTCCCAGACATAGACACTGCTGCCTTCGTGCTCGACCTTTTTGTTGGTGGAGGCAATGCGCCGGTAGCCGTCGCGGTAACGCAGGAAGTTGGTCCAGGTCAGGTGCAGGGGCTCGACTTCGGTCACGGTGGTCAGGCGCGCGGTCCAGGGGCGGTTGTAGTTGCTGGCGGGCATGTCGGAATACTTCATGAACTTGCCGTCGTACTGGATCGTCGGGTCTTCTACGTAGATAGCGCCGATGCTGGCGCTGTAGCTGGACAGCCCGGTGTTGTTGATCTTGCTCCAGTCCATCGCAAACTGCGCAGTGGTGCGGGTGCTGCCCAGATTGAAGGGTTGCAGGGGGGTGATGCTCAGGGTGTAGATGTCGGCGTCGCTTTTGCCGCCGTTGTAGTAGGTGTAGTAGTTGGCAGCCAGGGTCGAGGTGTCTTCGGACGGTTCGCCGATTTGCGCGCCCCAGGCGCGGCTGATCTGGTCGCGCCCCTTACGGTTGACGTACTTGACGGCGAACTCGGTGTTCCATTGCACGTGGCTCAGGCCCAGGGTCAGTTCGTCGTCGTAAGGCACTTTGAGCTGGTTGAATTTGCTGTCATTGGCGATGTGCTTGCTCAGCTCCCAGTCAGACGTCTGCGTCTTGCGGGTGTATTCGGTGCTCATCGAGGCAATACCGTCGCGCAGGCGATAGGCGTAAAGGTTGCGTCCGTAGTAACGGTTGGCGCCGGCAGTGAGGCGGGTCTTGCCATCGCCAAACACGTCCAGCTCGGTGGCCAGGCGCGGGGCGAAGGTGATCTGATTCATATAGTTGTCGCCGTCCACCCGGATGCCGGGCCTGACGGTGAGGCGCTTGTAGTGCATTTCGTCTTGCAGATACAGCGCCCATGAACGCGTGTCGAAGGCAATTTTGCCCTGGGTAACGGTCATCTTGTTCGCATACTGGCCAGGCCAGCCATTGATCGTGGGCGCCATTGAGCACAGCGGGTCATTGCCGGTGCATGACGTGGCCTTGTCCACCGCATAGCTGCTGTAGGGTGTGCCGCGCTCATAGCTGGCCGAGTTCTGCGACAGCTCCAGGCCAGTTTGCAGCGAATGATCCACACCCAGCCATTTGAAGCTGTTCCAGTCGGCCTTGAGTTTGTAGGCCAGGGTTTTTTGGGTTTCTTCGATATCGCCAAAACCGCCTTCGGTGGCGAATGCCGAGGTGCTCCAGTCACGGCTGGCCGAAGTTCGCCAGAGGATCATGTAGTCGCGGTCGGAATAGCGTGAGGTATTCAGCTCGCTCCAGCTCAGGTTCTGCTCAACCCGGGCCAGGGGCGCGTTCCACACCAGGCGCGTACTGATACTGTCGCCACCGGCATCCATATCGCGGCCGGACACCAGCGAGTTGGGGCCGTAGGTGCGGGCGGTTTCCGGCGCGTGGGTCAGGGTGGTATCGAGCTTCCAGTCTTCGTTGATCTGCCAGGTGGCCTTGAGGAAGTAGTTGTCGATGCGCCGCGATTGTTCTTCGGTCTCCATTGCCGTTTCGGTCTGGTTGGCCACGGAAAACAGGCGGGTCGGCATGGTGGATTCTTTACGCGAGAAGGTGCCCAGCAAGCCGAAGTTGTCGGTCAGGTGGCCTTCGAGGGTGGCGCGGGTGATGACTTTTTCGAAGTCGGGCTGGTAGTTGTTGCCAAAGCCGGCCTTGAAGTTCTCCAGGTCCGGGTCGTCTTTGTTCAGGTGATAGCGGGTCCACTCGGAGCGGGTCATTTGTACCGACACCTTGCCGTGCAGTTCCTTGCGGGGGTCGCGGGTATTGGCTTCGACTACACCGCCATTGAAGCCGCCAAATTCTACCGGCACGTTACTGTCGTAGACCTTGATGTTTTCCAGCAGGTCGGTGTCCAGCGCCAGGCCCTGGCTGCGCCCCGGTATCTCATCGAAGTCGTCGTTGCTGTTGCCCGGGTCCAGGTCGTTGTTCATGCTCATGCCGTCAACGATAAACAGGTTCTGCCAGGGCCGTGCGCCGTTGATGCTGATATCGGCGGGGGCGATTTCCCCCGGGTTTTTGCTGCTCAACTGGCTGTTGTCGAACTGCACGTTGGGGTTGGTGCGCAGCAGGCTGGTGATATCACCGTTGCCCGAGGGCAGGTCCTCGATCATCTGCCGGTCGATCACCTGTTCGCCCTGGAACACCGGCTCCATCGCCGTGATGGGGGTACTTTTGATTTGCAGTACATCGCTTTGGGCGGGCGGCAGGATTGAGGCGCTGTCAGACGAGGTCACTTCCCATTGCATGCCCGTGCCGCGCAACAGGTGGGCCAGGGCTTTTTCGGGGCTGGTGCTGGCATCGACTGGCGAGCTGGTCAGGCCGTTGAGCACGGTGCTTTCCGCGCTGACCTGCCAGCCTGACTGCTGGGAAAACGCAATCAGGGCGCTGGCCAAAGGCTGGGCCGGGATCTGGAAGTGCAGTTGTTGACGGCTGATTGGCGTGTCGGCTGCCGGGCTGGCAGCGATGGCCAGTGCGGGCAGGCCGAGCAACAGGGCCAGGGACAACGATCGATAGCGAGCAACACTGACACAACGCAAACGCGAAGAAGGCATGAGGTGACCTACGAAATGAAACGCCATAGTCACTAATGCGAATCTTTATCAGTGACGTTCGTAGGTAAAGACTCCCGGGCCTTCAGGATTTCCAGAAATAAGTGAAAATAGTTTCGTTAGCGCAAGCCCGCGCCCGCAGGGAGGCTCAGGGCTTGGTCGAGACGATCAGGGTGTAGGGCACGCTGTCCTGCAGGCGTCCGCCCAATGGGGCAATGGCGGTTTGCAGTGCGCGTTTGGGGTCGCGCAGGTTCAGGGCTGCGGTGATGCGTCGTTGCCCCAGCGCCTTGTCCGTCAGCAGAATCAGGCCCGGCTGATAGCGGCGCAACTGTGTGATCACGTCATCGATCGATTGATCGACCGCCACCAGCTGCCAGCGACGCCAGGGCGCGATTTGCTCCTGGGGCAATTGCACGATGCGCGTGCGCTGGCCGTTTGCAGTGAAGTGCAGTTGGTCGCCATGGCCCAGCAGGTGCGTGGCCGAAACCGATGCTTGCGGCGTTTGTACCGCAACCGTGCCGCTCTCGACGCTGACGTCGACACCGTTGTCGTCCAGGTTGACCGCAAACGCGGTGCCGGTCACCCGAACCCGCACGTCACCGGCGTTGACGTAGAAGGCGCGGTTGGCATCGTGGGTCACCGAGAAAAAGGCCTGGCCACGCAATAGCGTGACTTCTCGCTGATCGGGGTTGAACTGCACATCGGCAAGCGTATTGCTGTCGAGAAGCATCTGGCTGCCATCGCTGAGCGCCACTGTGCGGTGTTCGCCGGTGGGGCTGCGGTGGTCGGCTTGCATCGCCTGCCAGTCGGGGCCCCACATCAGCAGGGCGCTGGCGGCCACGGCGGCGCCGACCAGTGCGCGTTTGCGCCGGCTCAGGCGCTGGGGTGGGCGTGCCATCGGCGGGGCCGGTGCTGTTGTCGCCGGCAGGGTGAGCGCCTCGCCGCTCAGGCTCCAGACCTTGAGCGCCTTGCGATAAGCCGCGTCGTGCTCAGGGGCGCTGGCGCGCCAGTGGTTCAGGCGTTCGGTCAGTTCGGAGTCTTGAGGGTTCTCCTGGATCAGCAGCAGCCAGTCCAGTGCGGTTTCCCAGATCGGGTTCGGGGGCGGTTTTTCAGTCATCACTCAGTTGTTCCGCGCAGTAGGTCAGGGCGTCGCGGACCAATTGGTGGGCCAGGCTCACGGATATGCCAAGTTGCGTGCCGATTTGCTGAAACGTCAGGCCTTGCAGGCGATGCAATACGAATGCCTGGCGCGTGCGCTCCGGCAGGCGGGACAAAGCATGTTGCAATTTGCGCAATTCGTCCACATGCAAGGCTTGCTGCTCGGGCGAAGGCGCGTTGGAAATGTGTTCGTCCAATGATTCGCTATGGGTGGTGTGGCGGTTTTCCAGGGTTGCCCGGCGATTGAGGTCAAAGGCCAGGTTGCGCACGATACGGTAAAGATAGCCCACCGGTTGTGTCAGCGGGGCGAGGTTGTCCGCGCCCTGGCTGAAGCGCAGCCAGGCGTCTTGAACCACATCTTCTGCCTTGGCCCGGCAGCCCACGATGGGGGCGGCATAGTCGACCAGGGCGATACGATGCGTCAGGTAAAGCTGGAGCCTGTCATTGGTGTCGGGCACGGGTATCCAGGAGGATGAGCCAGGGATCTGAAGTTGGCCGGATATTAATGCGGATGAGATAGATTATCAAATACGACCTTTAGGCCGCAGATAAAAGGTATCGAAGAGGGCAGGAAGGAATCCCGGAAACTAAAAAGCCCGCTTTCGCGGGCTTTTTGAGTGGTTACACAGGGTGAACCTGTAAACCTGAATTGGTGCCCAGAAGAAGACTCGAACTTCCACGACCTTGCGGTCACCAGCACCTGAAGCTGGCGTGTCTACCAATTTCACCATCTGGGCAGTATCAGCAACGTTGCCGCTGTTGATGTGGCGCATAATACGTAGAGCTTTTCGATCTGTAAACCCCTGTTTTAATTTTATTAAATCAGGGGCTTAGCTGACCCGGAATGCAAAAACCCGCTTTCGCGGGTTTTTGTGTGAGGCTGAAGAGTGTACTACTCTGCAATCTCGAATTGGTGCCCAGAAGAAGACTCGAACTTCCACGACCTTGCGATCACCAGCACCTGAAGCTGGCGTGTCTACCAATTTCACCATCTGGGCAGTATCTTCAACGCTGTTGCCGTTGTTGATGGCGCGCATCTTACGGACGAACCTTTGACCTGTAAAGCGTTGTGTTTAAAAATAGTGAAAATATTTCGCGAACGGTTGGTCGACAGCAGCAAAGCGCGTCAGAAAGGACTAATAAGGCCCAGTGTGTGCCTGAAATTTCCCGTTTCAATACGCGTATGCCAAACTAACCCGCATATAGACAAGGTGAAAACTATCTAATGGCCGATTGGCAGACCCTCGATCCCGAGGCCGCACGTGAAGCGGAAAAATACGAAAACCCTATCCCTAGCCGCGAACTGATCCTTCAGCACCTGGCCGAGCGTGGCTCGCCTGCTGCTCGTGAACAGTTGGTGGAAGAGTTCGGTCTGACCACAGAAGACCAAATCGAGGCCTTGCGCCGTCGCCTGCGTGCGATGGAGCGCGATGCCCAACTGATTTACACCCGCCGTGGCACTTACGCGCCGGTGGACAAGCTCGACCTGATTCTCGGTCGTATCAGTGGCCACCGCGATGGCTTCGGCTTCCTGGTTCCGGACGACGGCAGCGACGACCTGTTCATGAGCCCTGCGCAAATGCGCCTGGTGTTCGATGGCGACCGTGCGCTGGCCCGTGTTTCGGGGCTGGACCGTCGTGGTCGTCGTGAAGGCGTGATCGTCGAAGTGGTTTCCCGTGCTCACGAAACCATCGTGGGTCGCTACTTTGAAGAAGGTGGTATTGGCTTCGTAGTGGCCGACAACCCGAAGATCCAGCAAGAAGTGCTGGTAACCCCGGGTCGCAACGCTGGCGCAAAAATCGGTCAGTTCGTCGAAGTGAAGATTACTCACTGGCCTACGCCGCGTTTCCAGCCGCAAGGCGATGTACTGGAGGTCGTAGGCAACTACATGGCTCCGGGCATGGAAATCGATATTGCCCTGCGTACTTACGACATTCCTCACGTATGGCCGGAAGCTGTGCTTAAGGAAGCAAGCCGTCTGAAGCCGGAAGTCGAAGAGAAAGACAAAGAGAAGCGCATCGACCTGCGTCATCTGCCGTTCGTCACCATTGACGGCGAAGATGCTCGCGACTTCGATGACGCCGTATTCTGCGAAGCCAAGCCTGGCAAGCTGCGCCTGTTCTCCGGCGGCTGGAAGTTGTACGTGGCAATTGCCGACGTCTCCAGCTACGTGAAAATCGGTTCGGCCCTGGATGCCGAAGCCCAGGTTCGCGGCAACTCGGTGTACTTCCCTGAGCGCGTGATCCCGATGCTGCCTGAGCAGCTGTCCAACGGCCTGTGCTCGCTGAACCCGAAAGTCGACCGTTTGGCCATGGTTTGCGAGATGACCATCTCCAAAACCGGCGAAATGACCGACTATCAGTTCTACGAAGCGGTGATCCATTCCCAGGCACGTCTGACCTACAACAAGGTCAGCACTATTCTGGAGCAGCCGAAAACCAGCGAAGCCAAGCAACTGCGCAGCGAATACGCTGATGTGGTGCCGCACCTCAAGCAGTTGTACTCGTTGTACAAGGTGTTGCTGGCAGCTCGTCATACCCGTGGCGCGATTGATTTTGAAACCCAGGAAACCCGGATCATCTTCGGTTCCGATCGCAAAATTGCCGATATTCGCCCGACCACCCGTAACGATGCGCACAAGCTGATTGAAGAGTGCATGCTGGCGGCCAACGTGGCCACCGCCGAGTTCCTCAAGAAGCACGAGATTCCTGCGCTGTATCGTGTCCACGATGGTCCGCCGCCGGAGCGTCTGGAAAAACTGCGTGCGTTCCTCGGTGAGCTGGGCCTGAGCCTGCACAAAGGTAAAGATGGTCCGTCGCCAAAGGATTACCAGGCATTGCTGGCCAGCATCAAGGACCGTCCGGATTTCCACCTGATCCAGACCGTAATGCTGCGTTCGTTGAGCCAGGCGGTATACAGCTCCGATAACCAGGGCCACTTCGGCCTGAATTATGAAGCCTATACCCACTTCACCTCGCCGATTCGTCGCTACCCTGACCTGTTGACCCACCGTGCGATCCGCAGCGTGATCCATTCCAAGATGGATACCCCGCACGTTCGCCGTGCTGGTGCGATGACCATTCCGAAAGCGCGCATCTATCCGTACGACGAAGCGATCCTGGAGCAGCTCGGCGAGCAGTGCTCCATGAGCGAGCGCCGTGCCGACGAAGCCACCCGCGATGTGACCAACTGGCTCAAGTGCGAGTTCATGAAGGATCGCGTAGGCGAGTCGTTCCCTGGCGTGGTAACGGCAGTGACCGGTTTTGGCCTGTTCGTGGAACTGACCGATATCTATGTTGAAGGTCTGGTTCACGTAACTGCCTTGCCGGGCGACTACTACCACTTCGACCCTGTGCATCACCGCCTGGCGGGCGAGCGCACCGGTCGCAGCTTCCGCTTGGGTGATACCGTTGAAGTGCGGGTCATGCGCGTCGATCTCGACGAGCGCAAGATCGACTTCGAAATGGCGGAAAAAACCCTCAGTGCGCCGATTGGTCGTAAAAATCGTACTGCTGATGCGCCTAAAACCAGGAATGCAGGCAAGGCCGGTACCAAGCCGACTGAAAAGCCGGTTGAGCCAGCCCCGGCTGCACGTCGCAGTGCGCCGGCCAAGCCCGCTAAAAAATCCTCGGATGATGCTTATCGCCCAAGCGATGCTGCGGCAAAAAACGCCGAGCTGCGCAAAAGCCGTGAACTGAAACAGGCGCTGCTGGCCGAATCGAAAAGCGGCGGTCGGACATCGGAGCCGGGAAAGTCGGGTAGGGGGGCGCCTGCAAAAGATGCGGGCAAGCCTTCCAAGCCGAGCAAACATCGTAAAGGCCCGCCAAAATCGGGCACCGCTCCAGCCGCCAAAAGCGGCGGGGCGCGCAAACCTAAGGCCAAGTCATGAGTCTGGAAAAAATCTATGGCGTGCATGCCGTAGAAGCATTGCTGCGTCACCATCCCAAGCGCGTCAAGCAGGTATGGCTGGCAGAAGGTCGCAGTGATCCGCGTGTACAAACGCTGATCGAGCTGGCCAACGAAAACCGTGTGGCTGTCGGCCAGGCCGAGCGTCGTGAAATGGACGTCTGGGTCGAAGGCGTGCACCAGGGTGTGGTGGCGGACGTGAGTCCGAGCCAGGTCTGGGGCGAAGCCATGCTCGACGAGCTGCTCGATCGCACTGAAGGTGCCCCGTTGTTGCTGGTACTGGACGGCGTGACCGATCCCCACAACCTGGGTGCTTGCCTGCGCTCGGCGGATGCTGCCGGTGCGCTGGCTGTTATCGTGCCCAAGGACAAATCTGCAACGCTGACGCCGACGGTACGAAAAGTAGCCTGCGGTGCAGCGGAAGTTATTCCGTTGGTTGCCGTGACCAACCTGGCGCGTACCCTGGAGAAGCTCCAGCAGCGCGGCTTGTGGGTTGTCGGTACGGCCGGTGAGGCTGAAGTCAGTATCTATGACCAGGACCTGACCGGCCCGACCATCCTGATCATGGGGGCAGAAGGCAAGGGCATGCGTCGCCTGACCCGTGAGCACTGTGATTACCTGGTCAAGCTGCCGATGGCCGGCAGCGTCAGCAGCCTGAACGTTTCGGTGGCGACAGGTGTTTGCCTGTTCGAAGCCCAGCGTCAGCGCGGCGCCAAGGCCAAGACTTCTTCGAAGAAGAAGTAAGCTGGCTGGCTGTTAAATGTGGGAGCGGGCTTGCTCGCGATGCGTATCACGCGGTGTCTCTGGATGACCGCAGCGATGCCATCGCGAGCCAGCCCGCTCCCACATTGGTTTGTGGCGTATACAAGTAAAGATTGTTCAAATAATCACCAATTGCCTTGCGCCTCTGTTGTCCCTTCTCTACAATTGCGCCCCTTGCCGTCATGGCGGGCGCATATGTGCCTCTCTAGGCAAGACACACAAGTGTCATTCACTCCTTGTCTGACCGCTTTTAGTTAGCGGCAGGCTACAACCCGTAAGGAGCATTCATGCGTCATTACGAAATCATCTTTTTGGTCCACCCGGATCAAAGCGAACAAGTCGGCGGCATGGTAGAGCGTTACACCAAGCTGATCGAAGAAGACGGCGGCAAAATCCACCGTCTGGAAGATTGGGGCCGTCGTCAACTGGCCTACGCAATCAACAATGTTCACAAGGCTCACTACGTGATGCTGAACGTTGAGTGCACTGGCAAAGCCCTGGCTGAGCTGGAAGACAACTTCCGTTACAACGATGCTGTGATCCGTAACCTGGTCATCCGTCGCGACGAAGCCGTAACTGGCCAGTCCGAGATGCTCAAGGCTGAAGAGAACCGCAGTGAGCGCCGTGAGCGTCGTGACCGTCCTGAGCATTCTGACAGCGCCGATGGCGATGACAGCGATAACAGCGACGCCAGCGATAACGCTGACGAGTAATCCACGGACCTTTTGAGGAGCCAATTACATGGCACGTTTCTTCCGTCGTCGTAAATTCTGCCGCTTCACCGCAGAAGAAGTGAAAGAGATCGATTACAAGGATCTCAACACTCTGAAAGCTTACGTATCCGAGACCGGCAAAATTGTTCCAAGCCGTATCACCGGTACTAAAGCTCGTTATCAGCGTCAGCTGGCCACCGCTATCAAGCGCGCCCGCTTCCTGGCCCTGCTGGCCTACACCGACAGCCACGGCCGCTGAGACCGGGCAGTCGACAAGTAGTAAAGGATTGAAAGCATGCGCGCCTTAGCTGAGTTCATCATGCGAGGCCGTGTGCAGGCCACGTTAATCGTGGCCGGATGTGCGGCATTGCCGTTCTTGTTCTGGTTGAGTGCTGCTGCAGGTAGCCTGGTGCTTCTGCGGCGCGGTCCGAGAGATGCCTTGAGCATTCTCTCATGGGCGTTACTGCCGGCCTTGGTCTGGTGGTTTATCGGAGAGCCCCGCACCCTTATGGTGCTGCTGGGAACTCTGGGGCTGGCGTTGATGTTACGCGCCGGTCAGTCCTGGAATCGCGTGCTGCTGGTCAGCGTAGCGTTGGGTGTGGTGTATGGCGTGGTCCTGGGTACGGTTTTCCGCGAACCCATTGGTGCGATGGCGCAGGAGTTGGAAAAACTTCTGCCGCAGGTCCTCAATGGTCTCTACGACAAGTTATCTGACGTAGAGCGAGCGCGCCTTGGAGCACTGATTGCACCCGTCCTCACCGGTTTGATTGCAGCTTTGATGCAGGTCGTCAGCGTGCTGAGCCTGATACTTGGGCGTTATTGGCAGGCGTTGTTGTATAACCCGGGTGGTTTTGCCAGCGAATTTCGCAGCATCCGCCTACCGCTGGGACCAGCGCTCGTATTGCTGGCGTGCATGCTTGTAGGGCCGAACTTCGGTCCCGAAATGGCCATGCTTACGCCGTTGTGCAGCGTAGCGTTGTTCTTCGCCGGGCTGGCCCTGATTCATGGGCTGGTGGCGCAAAAGCGACTGGCCAAGTTCTGGCTGGTGGGGTTGTACGTCACGCTGTTGCTGTTTATGCAGCTGATCTATCCGTTGCTCGTGGTCTTGGCCATTGTCGACAGCCTGATTGATTTTCGCGGACGTCTGGCGCCGAAAGGCACCGATAAAGACTCTGCGGACGGTGAAGGTTAAAAGTTAAGAGGATTTTCACATGCAACTGATCCTTCTGGAAAAAGTCGCGAACCTGGGCAACCTGGGCGACAAAGTAAATGTTAAGGCCGGTTACGGTCGTAACTACCTGCTGCCGTACGGCAAAGCTACCGCTGCAACCGCTGCCAACCTGGCTGCGTTTGAAGAGCGTCGTGCTGAGCTGGAACAAGCTGCTGCAGACAAAAAAGCTTCGGCTGAAACACGCGCTGCCCAACTGGCTGAGCTGGAAGTGACTATCACTGCCACCGCTGGCGACGAAGGCAAGCTGTTCGGCTCGATCGGCACTCACGACATCGCTGATGCACTGACCGCCTCCGGCGTTGAAGTTGCAAAAAGCGAAGTTCGTCTGCCGAACGGCACTATCCGCAACGTTGGCGAATTCGACGTGGCTGTGCACCTGCACGCCGAAGTTGAAGCAACCGTACGCGTTGTTGTGGTAGCTGCTTAAGCAGTCTTAACTGACTGGCACCTTGTGTGCCGGACGGTTAACATCGGGCACGATCCTGTTTACAGGTCGTGCCCTTTGTCTTTCTGCAGATCCTGATTTTCAAACTAATTCCAAGTGGCCATGAACGATATCTCCGCTCCTGAGCAATACGATCTACAAACCGCAGCCCTGAAGGTGCCTCCGCATTCCATCGAGGCCGAACAGGCTGTGCTCGGTGGTTTGATGCTGGACAACAACGCCTGGGAACGCGTGCTGGATCAGGTTTCGGACGGTGATTTTTATCGACATGACCACCGCCTGATCTTCCGCGCCATAGCCAAGCTGGCAGACCAGAACTCCCCGATTGACGTCGTGACCCTTGCCGAGCAACTGGACAAGGAAGGTCAGACTTCGCAGGTGGGCGGCCTGGGCTACCTCGGTGAACTGGCAAAAAATACGCCGTCGGTCGCCAACATCAAGGCCTACGCCCAGATCGTGCGTCAGCGTGCGACGTTGCGTCAGCTTATCGGTATCAGCACCGAAATCGCCGACAGTGCATTCAACCCGGAAGGGCGCAGCGCCGAAGAAATCCTCGATGAGGCCGAGCGCCAGATCTTTGCCATTGCCGAGGCCCGGCCAAAAACCGGTGGCCCGGTGAGCGTCAATGATCTGTTGACCAAAGCCATCGACCGTATCGACACGCTGTTCAACACCGACAACGCCATCACCGGCCTGTCCACCGGTTACACCGACCTCGATGGCATGACCAGCGGCTTGCAGCCTGCGGACTTGATTATCGTCGCCGGTCGTCCATCGATGGGTAAAACCACCTTTGCGATGAACCTGGTTGAAAACGCCGTATTGCGCAGCGAGAAAGCGGTACTGGTTTACTCTCTCGAGATGCCAGGTGAATCGCTGATCATGCGTATGCTGTCATCGCTGGGTCGCATCGACCAGACCAAGGTCCGGGCCGGTCGCCTCGAAGACGACGATTGGCCGCGCCTGACTTCGGCGGTCAACCTGCTCAATGACCGTAAACTGTTTATCGACGATACCGCGGGCATCAGCCCCTCGGAAATGCGCGCCCGTACCCGGCGACTGGTGCGTGAGCACGGCGATATCGGCTTGATCATGATCGACTACCTGCAATTGATGCAGATCCCGGGTTCCGGCGGTGACAACCGTACCAACGAAATCTCCGAGATTTCCCGCTCCCTCAAGGCGCTGGCCAAGGAATTCAACTGCCCGGTAGTCGCGCTGTCACAGCTCAACCGTTCCCTGGAGCAGCGGCCCAACAAGCGCCCGATCAACTCCGACTTGCGTGAATCCGGAGCCATCGAGCAGGACGCCGACGTCATCATGTTCGTGTACCGGGACGAGGTGTACCACCCCGAGACCGAGCACAAGGGCATTGCCGAGATCATCATCGGCAAGCAGCGTAACGGCCCGATCGGCACCACGCGCCTGGCGTTTATCGGCAAATACACGCGCTTCGAAAACCTGGCGCCAGGCAGTTACAACTTCGACGACGATTAACCTGTCCGGCTTCTGTGGGAGCTGGCCTGCCAGCGATAGCATCGACGCGGTCAATCAGATAGATCGCGCCGCCTGAATCGCGAGCAAGCTCGCTCCCACAGACAATATGCCTGCGCCAATCAATTCCGACCATTGCCGTCGGAATTGGTCATTTTTTGTGCTATATTCCGCGCCCGCGAATTTCTTAGTAAATGCCGCGCCCCCTTTTTTGCACTCAACACCGGTCATCGACATGCAATCAGCCAAGCCTCTATTTGACTATCCGAAGTACTGGGCCGAATGTTTCGGCCCAGCACCATTCCTGCCCATGAGCAGGGAGGAGATGGATCAGCTTGGCTGGGATTCATGCGACATCATCATCGTGACGGGTGATGCCTATGTCGATCACCCGTCATTTGGTATGGCCATCATTGGTCGCTTGTTGGAGTCCCAGGGTTTCCGTGTGGGCATCATTGCCCAGCCGAACTGGCAGTCCAAAGACGACTTTATGAAGCTGGGCGAGCCGAACCTGTTCTTCGGCGTTGCCGCCGGCAACATGGACTCGATGATCAACCGCTACACCGCTGACAAAAAGATCCGTTCCGATGACGCCTACACCCCCGGTGGCATGGCAGGCAAACGTCCGGATCGCGCCAGTCTGGTGTACAGCCAGCGCTGCAAGGAAGCCTACAAAAACGTACCGATCGTACTCGGCGGTATCGAAGCTTCGTTGCGCCGTATCGCGCATTACGACTACTGGCAGGACCGCGTACGCAATTCGATCCTGATCGACGCCTGTGCCGATATCCTGTTGTACGGCAACGCCGAGCGCGCCATCGTCGAAGTAGCCCAGCGTCTGTCCTACGGCCACAAAGTCGAAGACATCACCGATGTGCGCGGCACCGCGTTCATTCGTCGCGATACGCCAAAAGACTGGTATGAAGTCGACTCCACGCGTATTGACCGTCCGGGCAAGATCGACAAGATCATCAACCCGTACGTCAACACCCAGGACACCCAGGCCTGCGCCATCGAGCAGGAAAAGGGCCCGGTTGAAGACCCGAACGAAGCCAAGGTCGTGCAGATCCTGGCCAGCCCGCGCATGACCCGTGACAAGACGGTCATCCGTCTGCCATCGGTCGAGAAAGTACGTGCTGATGCGGTGCTGTATGCCCACGCCAACCGCGTGCTGCACCTTGAAACCAACCCGGGCAACGCCCGTGCGCTGGTGCAAAAGCACGGCGAAGTGGATGTATGGTTCAACCCGCCACCGATCCCGATGACCACTGAAGAAATGGACTACGTGTTTGGCATGCCTTACGCACGTATTCCCCATCCTGCGTACGGCAAGGAAAAAATCCCGGCCTACGACATGATCCGTTTCTCGGTGAACATCATGCGTGGCTGCTTTGGTGGTTGCACCTTCTGCTCGATTACCGAGCACGAAGGCCGCATCATCCAGAACCGCTCCGAAGAGTCGATCATTCGCGAAATCGAAGAGATCCGCGACAAGGTGCCAGGCTTTACCGGGGTTATTTCCGACCTTGGCGGCCCGACCGCGAACATGTACCGCATCGCCTGCAAAACGCCAGAAATCGAATCCGCGTGCCGCAAGCCGTCCTGCGTTTTCCCGGGCATCTGCCCGAACCTGAACACCGACCACTCGTCGCTGATTCAGCTTTACCGCAGCGCCCGTGCCTTGCCGGGCGTGAAGAAAATCCTGATCGCTTCCGGTCTGCGTTACGACCTTGCCGTCGAGTCGCCGGAATACGTGAAGGAACTGGTCACCCACCACGTCGGTGGTTACCTGAAGATCGCCCCGGAACACACCGAGGAAGGTCCGCTCAACCAGATGATGAAGCCGGGCATTGGCAGCTATGACAAGTTCAAGCGCATGTTCGAGAAGTACACCAAGGAAGCAGGCAAAGAGCAGTACCTGATCCCGTACTTCATTGCCGCTCACCCCGGCACTAAAGACGAAGACATGATGAACCTGGCCATCTGGCTCAAGACCAACGGTTTCCGTGCCGACCAGGTGCAGGCGTTCTACCCGTCGCCGATGGCTACCGCCACCGCGATGTACCACTCGGGCAAGAACCCGCTGCGCAAGGTCACGTACAAGAGCGACTCGGTGACCATCGTCAAGAGCGAGGAGCAGCGCCGCCTGCACAAGGCGTTCCTGCGCTATCACGACCCGAAAGGCTGGCCGATGCTGCGTGAGGCGCTGACCCGCATGGGCCGTGCCGACCTGATCGGTTCGGGCAAGGACCAGTTGATCCCGTTGCATCAGCCGGCGACCGACAGTTACCAGAGTGCCCGTCGCAAAAACTCGACGCCTGCCGGTAGCCACAAGGTCGCGGGTGAGAAGACCACCAAGATCCTGACCCAGCACACTGGCCTGCCGCCGCGTGCCAGTGATGGTGGCAACCCGTGGGACAAGCGTGAACAGGCCAAGGCTGCTGCGTTTGCCCGCAACAAGCAGGCCGCCAAGGAGCGCCAGGAAGCAGCCAAGGGCGGCAAGAGCCAGCGCCCGGCCCGCAAGCCGGTAGTGCCGCGCTAAGCCTGCCCTTGTAGATACTCTGTTGCAGGTCAAGCCCTATTGTGGGAGCGAGCCTGCTCGCGAACGACCTTCGCGAGCAGGCTCGCTCCCACAGTTGCAGTGTTCCTTCGGCAGCTGCTACGGTTTTGCGTAAATTGCAGTACTTCAACGCCAGCCTTAGGGCTGGCGTTGTGCTTTCTGCGCGCTGAGAGGCCTGCCACGGGTTTGTAGGCTGTTTGCTGTCGCGGAGTAAGGGAATGAGGTTTGAAGCGTCTGAGGGCGTTCAGGCTAACTGCGAGGATCAGCAGGCGGGCTGCTGATCCTGATCACAGATCCTGTGGGCCGGGTTGTGGATAACCGGGCCGAGGGGGTCAAGCAGTTGGAGCTTTGTCTTCTGGTGCGCCGGTATCTTCTGCGGCGTCTTCACTTTCGCTGTCGACTTCGTGGTCCAGCTCGGTATCAACAGTACCGCCTTCAGCAGCCGCTTTCTTGCGGGCAGCCTTTTCCTCTTTCTTCTGCTCTTTAGCCAAGTCTCTTTGACGCTTAGCGAAGTTATAGTTTGGTTTGGCCATGGGCGATCCTCTTGGGGTCGAAGGTGAGGTTGAGCGGCGCGTATTCTGCCCTGTATTAGTGCTTAGCCGTTAGCTGGGTTTTTGCAAGGTTGCACATTGCGCTAAAAATACGACTCTACACCCACGCAAAAGCCGGTTGTGGATTAAATCTAGTTACTTATTCCCCCAAAATTCAAAATGATGGCCTAAGGTTATAAGCCTGAAGTCCATTCTGGGATGGATTGTGTCGATTGTGGCGATAGACCATGACGCAGATCATATGAATCGATACAATTTTCAGGCAATCTGTATACAGATTTTTGCTTCCCCATACCCTGCCTTGGAGATACACCATGTTTGCCAAAGTTGTTGCGGTATCCCTTTTGACTCTGGCCAGCGGCCATTTGCTGGCGGCTGAGTGCGCTGTAACTGTCGATTCGACTGACCAAATGTCTTACAACACCAAAGAGATCGTCATCGACAAATCCTGCAAGACCTTCACCGTTAACCTGACGCACTCCGGCAATCTGCCGAAAAACGTCATGGGTCATAACTGGGTCTTGAGCAAAAAGGCAGACATGCAGGCAGTTTCTACCGACGGCATTGCCGCTGGCCTGGACAAAAACTATCTCAAGGACGGTGATGAGCGCATCATCGCCCACACCAAAGTGATTGGCGCCGGTGAGAAAGATTCCGTGACCTTCGATGTGGCCAAGCTGAAAGCGGGCGAAGAATATGAATTCTTCTGCACCTTCCCGGGCCACAACTCGATGATGAAAGGCGCTGTGGTTCTTAAATAACACCACCCAAGCCCTTAACAGCCCTGACGTGCCCTGCGCCGTCAGGGCTGTTTGCGTTCAGGCCCTGGAGTCGGTCATCTTGAAAATGCCCTGGGCGTTGCTGCTGTCGAAGTTCAGATCGATGCGGCCGGTATCAGGGTCGATCTTGCGTTGGATGAACTCCACAAATGACCCCGGCACTGCGTGCTCGCGGTACACCCCGGCAGCATCGACCAGGCCGCGGCTGACCGTGCTGGCGCGATAGGCGGTTTGCATCACCCGCCCCGAGGCGGACACTTCGATGCTGTCTTTCATGGGCCGTTGCAAGTCACGTTGTTGCGCCACACAGGCTTCTAGGTCCGGCACGCGATCGGTCAGATGGTTGAAGCTGTTGCCCTCGGTTGCGATCCAGGCCATCTCGGCGCTTTCAGCGAGGAGGCAGTTGTAGTCCGTTTCCTGTACCACGCCATGCTGCCGGCCGAATGCTTGATACAGCCCTGGCAACAGGGCCTGCGCCTGGCTCAGGCTGCAGTGGCGGGTGAGGCTCAGGGTCTTGAGGATGCTGTGGTGTTGGGCCTGCAGCGGGTCAAGGCTGGAACCGACCACGCGGCTGACGGCCTGTTGAAAAGCCTCGCTGAAGCGGCCGGGGTGCAGTTCCGAGACAAAGAACTGGGCGATGTCTTCGGGCAGATCCATTTGTCGGTATCCCCAGCCGGTCATGTTCAGCTTGGTCAGCGGGTAGGTTCGCACATCGGTAAAGCCCAGTGGCTCCAGCAAACGGGCAAATGCCTGGCGGCCGCGGGGCAGTTCGCCGTTGGCAGGCCAGTCCACCGTACGGAGGGCGCCATGGTCGAACACTACCTTGCGGCCATGCTGTGCCTGTTCCTGTACATAGCGTCGGCCTTCAGGCACGGCTTCCACCAGTTTGTGCAGCAGGCACAGGTTCAGTGCTTCGGCGAGCCACACCCGGTGCAGTGCCTGTTCATGCCAGTTGAAGCGCAGCAGCCCTTCAGGCACTTCGACATGCTCACGCAACCAGGCGGTGGCCGGTTGGCCGAGCACGGAATCGACAAGGGAGAACAAAGCATCGAAAGCAGGCATGGGGCAGGGCTCTGGCGACGAAATAGACGTCTATCAAAGCCTTTGGCCGTTGCGGCCACAAGCGAAAAAAATTGCGGGGTTCATTCCGTTTTTTCCGGGAAGGAAAAAGCCCCTCACCCTAGCCCTCTCCCGGAGGGAGAGGGGACGGATTGATGGTGTTCTTGAAACCGCGTGCGGTCTGCTCCCTCTCCCTCCGGGAGAGGTACGCACGGGCTCAAGGCGCGAACGGCATCTCACGCTTGTGGTGGGTCTTTTCGTACGTCTTGCAGATGATATTGAACGCTTCTTCGCTCACCGGCTCGCCATGCAAGAAGGCATCGATCTCGGCATAGGTCACGCCGTGGGACGCTTCGTCCGGTTTGCCGGGCTCCAGGTCTTCGAGGTCGGCAGTCGGGACTTTCTCCACCAGCGATTCCGGCGCACCAAAATGCCGAGCAATGGCCCGCACCTGATTTTTCACCAGCCCGCTGAGCGGTGCCAGGTCGCAGGAACCATCACCGAACTTGGTGAAGAAGCCCATCACCGCTTCCGCCGCATGGTCGGTGCCGATCACCAGCCCGCCAGTCGCCCCGGCAATAGTGTATTGCGCCACCATGCGCATACGCGCCTTGGTGTTACCCAGTACAAAGTCCACGGTGGCGGCAGGCTTGCCTTCAAACGCGGTCACTTCAGCCGCCAGGGCCTTGACCGCAGGGCCGATGTTCACGGTCTGGCGCTCGTCCGGGTTGATAAAGTCGACCGCAGCCGTGGCGTCTGCTTCGTCATGCTGCACACCGTAAGGCAGGCGCACGGCAATAAAGCGATAGGCCTGGTCACCGGTCTGTTCGCGCAATTGCTGCACCGCACGTTGGGCCATCAGGCCTGCGGTCAGGGAGTCGACCCCGCCGCTGATGCCCAGTACCAGGGTCTTGAGCCTGGCGTTGTGCAGGCAGCACTGAATGAAAGTGATACGCCGGGCAATCTCGGCCTCAAGGGCTGCGGTGTCTTTGAACGGCGGCTGGACCTTGAGGTCTGCAGCAATCTGACGCTGTACGGCCTGCATGATTCACTCCTTGGGAGAATGTTCAGGAACTTGGAAAACGTGGCGTAAATAGGCGGCGAAATTGGGGTCGGAGCAATGGGTTTTGCCCGGTTCATCGGAAATCTTGGCCACCGGCGAGCCATTGCAGGCGTTCATTTTAAGCACGATGCTCATTGGCTCAACCCCCGGAATGTCGCAGGTCAGGTTAGTCCCGATACCGAAGCTGACGTTGATCCGGCCGCGCAGTGACCGGAAAATCTCCAGCGCCCGGGGCAGGGTCAGGCTGTCGGAGAACACCAGAGTCTTGCTCATGGGGTCGATGCCCAGCTTGTGGTAATGAGCTATGCATTTTTCGGCCCACACCACAGGGTCGCCGGAGTCGTGGCGCAGGCCGTCGAACAGCTTGGCAAAGTACAGATCGAAATCTTTCAGGAAGGCATCGGTAGTAATGCAGTCCGTCAGCGCGATGCCCAACAAGCCGCGGTACTCGCGCACCCAGCAGTCGAGCGCGGCACTCTGGCTGTCGATCAGCCGTGGGCCCAGTTGCTGGTGCGCCATGATCCATTCGTGGGCCATGGTCCCCAGCGGCTTCATGTCCAGCTCGCGGGACAGGTTGACGTTGCTGGTGCCGACAAAGCGCCCGGGGAAGTCGTGCTTGAGCACACTGACGACTTCTTCTTGCACGCGGTACGAAAACCGTCGACGAGTGCCGAAATCGGCGACTTGCAGTTCAGACAACTCTTCTGCGCTGGCATTGGCCTGCAGCCAGTCAAACTTGCGATACAGCTGCTCCAGGGCCTGTGACAGCACGGTATCGGCATAGCGCGAACGGTTGCGTACTTCGCTGACAATCGCCAGTAACGGCACTTCAAACAGGATCACATGCAGCCACGGCCCGCGCAGGCGGATAACCAGTTCGCCGTTTTCGATGCCGGTGTGTACATAGCGCATATTGAAGCGAAACAGCCCCAAAAAGCGGATGAAGTCGGGCTTCATAAAGGTGATGCGTTCCAGAAACCCCAACTGGTCCTGAGTCATGCTCAGTTCGCACAGGCGTTCGATCTGGTGACGAATTTCGTTGAGGTATGGGCGCAGATCCTCACTGTTGCGGCAGCGGAATTCCCATTCGACTTCGACGTTGGGGTAGTTGTGCAGCACCGCCTGCATCATGGTCAATTTGTAGAAGTCGGTGTCGAGCAGGTTCTGCACGATGCGATCGGCAAATACACTCTCGCTCATAGCGGCAATCTCCATGCTGCCCGTGCCTGATAGCCACGGCGTTCAGCTTTTTCAATGAATGGCGCTAGTGGCGCATATCTGCAGGCGGTTTTGCCAGCGGTTTTTGTGGTCGTAGCCTGTTTCTGCCCGCTCCTACAGGTGTTATCGCGCATCCAGCTGCTCCATGAACCAGCTCACGAATGCCTTTACCTTGGGTACGCCTGCCGTATGTTCAGGATAGGCCAGGTAGTAGGCATCGCGGCTCGGCATCAAGTGCTGCCAGGCGATGACCAGTTTGCCGTCGGCCAATTCCTCTTCCACCAGGAACCTCGGCAGCAGTGCCACGCCACAGCCAACCTGGGCTGCGCGGATGCACATGTAGAAGGTGTCGAAGCGCGGCCCATGGTAGCTGTGATCGGTATGAAACCCCTGATGCTCAAACCACTCGTGCCAGGCCTGTGGCCGCGAAGCGTTCTGCAGCAACACCAGACCTGTGAGTTGGGTCGGGTCGGTCAGTGCCGTGCCCGGCAAGCTTGCTGGCGAACATACGGCGACCAGTTCTTCACTGAACAGCTTCAGGCTCTCGGTGCCGGGCCGTGAGCCCTGGCCGAAGTAAAACGCCAGATCGCTGCGCCCTTGCAGCAAATCGTCGCCTTGCTGCTCATTGCACAGATCCAGATGAATATGCGGATGGCGTATGCCCCAACCTTTGAGGCGCGGCACCAGCCAGCGGGCGCCAAAAGTGGAAGGGGTGGAGACCCGTAGCACTTCTGTTTCGCCGCCATAGGAACGCAGGGTATGGGTCGACATCTCGACCTGGGTCAGGATTTTTCGGACTTCTACCAGATACAAATCCCCTGCTGGAGTCAGCTGCAAGCGGCGGCGCACCCGGCGAAACAGCAAGTGCTGCAACAGCTCTTCGAGCTGCGCGACCTGTTTGCTGACTGCGCTCTGGGTCAGATTCAGCTCTTCGGCCGCACGGGTGAAACTCAGATGACGAGTCACCGCTTCAAAACACTGCAACGCCGTGATCGAAGGTAGATGGCGCTTGTTGAGCATAGAAGGCCTCTGATTGTTGTTGTCAGGCAACGTTACCAGTGCAGCATGAATTTTCGGAATGATATCTCGCTTAAAGGTCGTTTGTTGCCGCCATGCCAGCCAGCTACAACTAAAGGCCTGTGAATCATTTTTTAAAGCTCAAGGAGTGCCTTCAATGGTTGCTGCATTACTGGATCGTCTTGGTGTGAACCCCGCGCTGTACCAGCAGGGCAATCAGCCGGTGTATACGCCGATTGACGGTAGCCAGATCGGTGCGGTGCACTGGGAAGGGGCTGCCGAGGCCGAGCAGCACGTGACCCGCGCCGAACACGCCTTCGAGGCATGGCGCAAGGTGCCTGCCCCGCGTCGTGGGGAACTGGTGCGCCAGTTCGGCGATTTGCTGCGTGAGTACAAGGCCGATCTGGGCGAGCTGGTGTCATGGGAAGCGGGCAAGATCACCCAGGAAGGGTTGGGCGAAGTGCAGGAAATGATCGACATCTGCGACTTTGCAGTTGGCCTGTCGCGTCAGCTCTACGGCTTGACCATCGCCTCGGAGCGACCAGGCCACCATATGCGTGAAACCTGGCACCCGCTGGGTGTGGTGGGTGTGATCAGCGCATTCAACTTTCCGGTGGCCGTGTGGGCGTGGAATACCGCGTTGGCGCTGGTATGCGGCAACGCGGTGATCTGGAAACCATCGGAAAAAACCCCGCTGACGGCGCTGGCCTGTCAGGCCTTGTTTGATCGTGTGTTGAGCTCGTTTGAGGGCGCGCCCAAGTACCTGGCCCAGGTGGTGATTGGTGGTCGTGAAGCGGGCGAAGCCCTGGTTGACGATCCGCGAGTCGCGCTGATCAGTGCCACCGGCAGCACGCGCATGGGCCGCGAAGTGGCACCTAAAATCGCCGCACGCTTTGCCCGCAGTATTCTGGAGCTGGGCGGCAACAATGCGATGATTTTGGCGCCGAGTGCCGACCTGGACATGGCCGTGCGTGCCATCCTGTTCAGTGCTGTCGGTACTGCCGGGCAACGCTGCACCAGCCTGCGCCGGCTGATTGCCCATGACTCGGTCAAGGAAGAAATTGTCACCCGGCTCAAGGCGGCCTATTCAAAAGTGCGTATCGGTCATCCGCTGGAAGGCAATCTGGTGGGGCCGCTGATCGACAAAAGCAGCTTTGAAAACATGCGTGATGCGCTGGAGCAGGCCCTTAGCGAAGGCGGGCGGGTATTTGGTGGCGAGCGGCAATTGGCAGGCCAGTACCCTGGCGCTTACTACGTGGCCCCGGCGATTGTGGAAATGCCCGAGCAAAGCGACGTGGTGTGCAGCGAGACCTTCGCGCCGATTTTGTATGTGGTCGGTTACAGCGACTTTGCCGAGGCCTTGCGCCTGAACAACGCGGTGCCGCAGGGGCTGTCGTCGTGCATCTTCACCACCGATGTGCGCGAGGCCGAGCAATTCATGTCGGCCACTGGCAGTGATTGCGGGATTGCCAACGTCAATATCGGGCCCAGCGGTGCGGAAATCGGGGGTGCCTTTGGTGGTGAGAAAGAAACCGGGGGCGGTCGCGAGTCGGGCTCGGATGCGTGGCGTGGATATATGCGCCGGCAGACCAATACCGTCAACTACTCACTGGAATTGCCGTTGGCGCAAGGGATTACGTTCGATTGAGGTGATGCAAGCCCTCACCCCCAACCCTCTGCCGGAGGGAGAGGGAGCTGATCTGCTTTTGCCTTTAGTCCCCTCTCCCTCCGGCAGAGGGCCAGGGTGAGGGGCTTTGATTTTGGTTGGGTTTCATTTCTGGAGCTTGGCAATGCCTTTACAAGAACAATGTCTGTGGGAAACCCTTACCCCCCAACGCCCCCAAGCGCCAACCTTCAAGGGCGAGTTGAGCGTTGATGTGTGTGTGATCGGTGCCGGCATCACCGGTTTGTCCGCCGCCATCCATTTGCTCGAGCAGGGCAAAAGTGTCTGTGTGCTCGAAGCCTATCGCACCGGTCATGGCGGCTCAGGCCGCAACGTAGGATTGGTTAATGCCGGGATGTGGATACCGCCCGACGATATCGAAGCCGGTTTCGGCGAGGCTGTCGGCAGCCAGCTCAACCGCATGCTCGGTGCCGCCCCGGGACTGGTGTTCAGCCTGATCGACAAATACCGCATCGACTGCCAGTTGCGCCGTGAAGGCACCCTGCACATGGCCCATAATGCCCGTGGCGAAGCCGATTTGCGCAGCCGTGAAGAACAATGGAAGCGCCGTGGCGCCCCGGTTGAACTGCTCACCGGCGCCGCCTGCGAAGCCGCTACCGGCACCACAAAAATCGCCGCCGCCTTGCTCGACCGTCGCGCCGGCACCCTCAACCCTATGGCCTACACCTCGGGCCTGGCCAAGGCAGCCTGTGATCTGGGCGGGCAGCTGTTCGATCATTCCCCGGTCACCGGACTTGAACGCCAAGGCCCACGCTGGTCAGTGCAAACGGCCCACGGTGCGGTAAGTGCAGAGCAGGTGGTGCTGGCGTCCAATGCCTACACTGAAGGCGAATGGACTGATTTACGACGTAACTTTTTCCCTGGTTATTACTACCAGATCGCCTCCAAACCTCTGACCGACGCCAGCGCAGCGCGAATCTTGCCAGGCGGCCAAGGGTCGTGGGACACCCGCCAGGTATTGAGCAGTATCCGTCGCGATGCCGACGGCCGTTTACTGCTCGGCAGCCTGGGCAACGGCAATCAGAAGCCTGCGTGGTTTCTCAAGGCCTGGGCCGACCGCGTGCAGCAGCATTATTTCCCGTACCTCAAGGGCGTGGAATGGGAATGCACCTGGACGGGCTGCATCGCATTTACGCCCGATCATCTGATGCGCTTATTTGAACCGGCGCCCGGTTTGGTGGCAGTCACCGGCTATAACGGTCGCGGTGTAACCACAGGCAGCGTGGTCGGCAAGGCCTTTGCCGACTATTTGTGCAGTGGCGATGCCAAGGCCTTGCCAATCCCCTTTGCACCGATGCGGCCGCTGTCTGGCACGGGGTTGCGCAGTTGTTTATACGAAGCCGGTTTTTCGCTGTATCACGCCGGCCAATGTTTAAGAATTGTGATCTGACGCGGTTTTTTCCTGGGCGCCCCGACGTTTTGCCTGGCAGCGGCTAGCCTTAAGTGGTGCGGCCTGTAGCAGTCCTGCACCGAGAGTGTGCAGTTCGGTGACGCAAGTGGTTACAGGACGTTTGCGCAACCTGGGGCAACCTGGTTGCAATACCGGCTGCGGCAGGTGGCGCCTGTAGAAACATAGCGGTTTTACCTTCCTCGGTTTAGACGGTTGCACGCCCAATGAAAATGGGCTCGAAACAGTCGATATAACAACAATAGAACGACTTTTTTAAGAATAAAAAGCCAATGGCACGCGGCTTGCTCAGCGCTTTAGGTGAAGTCGAAGTGCCATCTAATAAAACCTCAGGAGCACCACCTCATGTCGCAGACGTTCTACAAGAAAGGTTTTCTGGCCCTCGCCGTAGCAGCTGCATTGGGCGTTTCTTCGTTTGTTCAGGCTGATCTGAAAATTGGTGTTGCCGGCCCGATGACTGGCGCCAACGCAGCTTTTGGCGAGCAGTACATGAAGGGTGCCAAGGCAGCGGCAGACAAGATCAACGCCGCCGGTGGGGTCAACGGCGAGAAGATCGTTCTGGTGGCCGGGGACGATGCCTGCGAGCCGAAACAGGCCGTAGCCGTCGCCAACCGTTTGGTCGACCAGGACAAAGTGGCCGGTGTAGTAGGGCACTTCTGTTCTTCATCGACCATTCCGGCGTCTGAGGTGTACGCCGATGCCGGTGTGATTGCGATCACTCCTGGCTCCACCAACCCGGCGGTGACCGAGCGTGGCCTGAGCGCGATGTTCCGCATGTGTGGTCGTGATGACCAGCAGGGCATTGTGGCGGCGGATTACATTGTTGATGTGCTCAAAGGCAAGAAAGTGGCCGTTTTGCACGACAAGGACACCTATGGCCAGGGCCTGGCGGACGCCACCAAGGCGCAACTGATCAAGCGCGGCGTGACCCCTGTGTTGTACGAAGGCCTGACCCGAGGCGAAAAAGACTTCAGTGCCGTGGTGACCAAAATCCGCTCCAACGGGGCCGACGTGGTGTATTTCGGTGGCCTGCACCCGGAAGCCGGCCCGCTGGTACGCCAACTGCGTGAGCAAGGCCTCAAGGATGTGAAGTTCATGTCCGATGATGGTGTGGTCACCGACGAACTGGTTACCACCGCAGGCGGCCCGCAGTACGTTGACGGCGTTTATATGACCTTCGGTGCCGACCCGCGCCTGTTGCCAGACAGCAAGGTGGTGGTTGAAGAGTTCCGTAAGGCTGGCACCGAACCAGAGGGCTACACCCTGTACGCCTATGCTTCGGTCCAGGCCCTGGCTGACGCCTTTGCCGGCGCCAAATCCAACAAGGGTGAAGATGCTGCCAAGTGGCTCAAGGCCAACCCGGTTAAAACCGTGATGGGTGAGAAAGCCTGGGACAGCAAAGGTGACCTTAAAGTCTCCGACTACGTTATGTACCAGTGGGACAAAGACGGTAAATATCACCAACTGGAAAAACAGAAGTGAGATGAGTCACCTACCTGATGCCAGCTTCGGCGGGCATCAGGTAGGGATGGATCTGCACCACCTGTCTTCTTTTCCAGGAGTCGCGCACACCCTGCCAGCCAAGCTGTCCTGTGACGGCGTGGATGGCTTGCGTCTGCGCAAAGGCTCCAGTGCGTGAGATTGCGTTATGGATGGTATTTTCCTACAGCAACTGCTGAACGGCCTGACCCTCGGGTCTGTCTACGGCCTGATCGCCATCGGCTACACAATGGTCTACGGCATCATCGGCATGATCAACTTCGCCCACGGCGAGGTGTACATGATCTCTGCTTACCTCGCGGCGATCAGTCTGGCTCTGTTGGCATACTTCGGTATCGAATCCTTCCCGTTGTTGATGTTGGGCACCCTTATTTTTACGGTGGTGGTCACGGGCGTGTATGGCTGGGTGATCGAGCGCGTGGCCTACAAGCCGCTGCGCAATTCCACACGGTTGGCGCCGCTGATTAGCGCCATTGGTATCTCCCTTATCCTGCAGAACTATGTGCAAATCGCCCAAGGCTCACGTCAGCAGGGCGTGCCGACGTTACTTAGCGGGGCGTGGCGGGTCGATATCGGCTCAGGCTTCGTACAGCTGACCTACACCAAAGTCTTTATTCTGCTCGCCGCCTTTGTGGGCATGGGCCTGCTTACTTACATCATCAAGTACACCAAGCTGGGCCGCATGTGCCGCGCCACCCAGCAGGATCGCAAGATGGCGTCGATCCTGGGGATCAATACCGACCGGGTGATTTCCTACGTGTTCGTGATCGGTGCCGCCATGGCCGCGCTGGCTGGTGTGCTGATTACCATGAACTACGGCACGTTCGACTTCTATGCCGGTTTCATCATCGGGATCAAGGCCTTCACCGCAGCGGTGCTCGGCGGCATCGGTTCACTGCCGGGGGCCATGCTCGGCGGGATCATCCTGGGTATTTCCGAGTCGCTTTTTGCCGGGTTGATTAACTCGGATTACAAGGATGTATTCAGTTTCTCACTGCTGGTGCTGATTCTGATTTTCCGTCCTCAAGGCCTGCTGGGTCGTCCTCTCGTGGCGAAGGTGTAAGTATGTCTGTAGCCATTAATAAACCGATTGATATCAAAAAAAGCGTAGTCGACTCGATCCTGGCCGGGTTGATTTCATTGATTGTGTTCGGGCCCATCGTAGGGGTGGTGCTCGACGGTTACAGCTTCAACCTGCAACCGGCCCGGGTAGGCTGGCTGGTGGCTATCGTTATGGTCGGGCGCTTTGCCCTGAGCCTGTTTTTACAGACTGCCAAAGGGCTGAAAATCCTGCAGGGCTTTGAGTCCACAGGCTCGGGCGTGCATGTGCTGGCACCGGACTACAAGTCGCGGCTGCGCTGGATCGTGCCGTTGCTGATCGTGATTGCCATCGTGTTTCCGTTTTTCGCCAATAAATACATTCTGACCGTGGTCATCCTTGGGCTGATTTACGTGCTGCTGGGCCTGGGGCTGAATATCGTGGTTGGCCTGGCGGGGTTGCTCGACCTGGGGTATGTGGCGTTCTATGCCATCGGCGCTTATGGTCTGGCGCTGGGCTATCAATACCTGGGGCTGGGTTTCTGGACGGTGCTGCCGCTGGCGGCCATTGCGGCGGCGATGGCGGGATGCATTCTGGGGTTTCCGGTGTTGCGCATGCACGGTGACTACCTGGCCATCGTGACCCTGGGCTTTGGTGAAATCATCCGTCTGATCCTCAACAACTGGCTGTCGTTTACCGGCGGGCCAAATGGCATGCCGGTGCCATCGCCGACCTTTTTCGGTCTGGAGTTCGGCCGTCGCGCGAAGGATGGCGGGGTGCCATTTCATGAGTTCTTCGGCCTGGAATACAACCCCAATATCAAGTTCCTGTTTATCTATATCGTGTTGTTTCTGGTGGTGCTGCTGGTGTTGTACATCAAGCACCGCCTGACCCGCATGCCGATCGGCCGCGCCTGGGAAGCGCTGCGCGAAGACGAAATTGCCTGCCGTTCCATGGGCCTCAACCATGTGCTGGTCAAGCTGTCGGCGTTCACCATTGGTGCCTCCACGGCTGGCCTGGCCGGGGTGTTCTTTGCCAGCTACCAGGGTTTTGTTAACCCTTCCTCGTTCACCTTCTTCGAGTCGGCGCTGATCCTCGCCATTGTGGTGCTCGGCGGCATGGGCTCGACAGTGGGCGTGGTGATCGCCGCATTCGTGCTGACGGTGGCTCCTGAACTGTTGCGCAGCTTTGCCGAGTACCGGGTGCTGCTGTTTGGTGTGTTGATGGTGTTGATGATGATCTGGCGACCGCGAGGCCTGATCCGTATCAGCCGTGTCGGAGTTGCGCCACGCAAGGGGGTTGCGCCATGAGCGAATTGTCAAAAGACGATGTTGTGCTCTCGGTCGACAAACTGATGATGCACTTTGGCGGGATCAAGGCCCTGAGCGATGTCAGCCTCAAGGTCAAACGCAACTCGATCTTTGCCCTGATCGGCCCCAACGGTGCCGGTAAAACCACAGTGTTCAACTGCTTGACCGGCTTTTACAAAGCCAGCGGCGGCAGGATCGAACTCAATGCCCGCGGTACTCGTACCAACGTGATCAAGCTACTGGGGGAGCCGTTCAGGCTGAGCGACTTTGTATCGCCCAAGGCGTTTGCCAGCCGGCTGTATTACAAAATGTTCGGCGGAACACATCTGGTCAACCGCTCGGGGCTGGCGCGCACGTTCCAGAATATCCGCCTGTTCAAGGAAATGTCGGTATTGGAAAACCTGCTGGTGGCCCAGCATATGTGGGTCAACCGCAACATGCTCGCCGGCATCCTCAATACCAAGGGCTATCGCAAGGCTGAAAGCGATGCGCTGGATCATGCCTTCTACTGGCTGGAGGTGGTTGACCTGGTGGACTGTGCCAATCGCCTGGCCGGTGAGTTGTCCTATGGCCAGCAGCGACGCCTGGAGATTGCCCGGGCCATGTGTACGCGGCCGCAAATCATCTGCCTGGACGAACCGGCGGCAGGCCTCAACCCGCAGGAAACCGAAGCGTTGAGCGGGATGATCCGCCTGCTGCGCGACGAACACGACCTGACGGTGGTGTTGATCGAGCACGACATGGGCATGGTCATGAGCATTTCCGATCACATCGTGGTGCTCGACCACGGCAACGTGATTGCCGAAGGCGGGCCTGAGGCCATCCGCAACGACCCCAAAGTGATTGCGGCCTACCTTGGCGCAGACGAAGAGGAGCTGATATGACGGGCACGATCCTCGAGCTCAAGGAACTGGACGTTCACTACGGGCCGATCCAGGCCCTGAAAAAAGTCTCGATGCATATTGAGGAGGGCGAAACGGTAAGCCTGATCGGCTCCAACGGCGCGGGTAAATCCACGTTGCTGATGTCGATTTTTGGCCAGCCCCGGGCCAGCGGCGGGCAAATTATCTACCAGGGGGTGGACATTACCCACAAGTCCTCGCACTACATCGCCTCCAACGGTATAGCCCAGTCGCCGGAAGGCCGTCGCGTGTTTCCGGACATGTCGGTGGAAGAAAACCTGCTGATGGGCACCATCCCCATTGGCGACAAATATGCCGACGAAGACATGCAGCGCATGTTCGAGTTGTTCCCCCGGCTCCTGGAGCGGCGCAATCAGCGGGCCATGACCATGTCGGGTGGCGAACAGCAAATGCTCGCCATTGCCCGAGCGCTGATGAGCCGGCCCAAGCTGCTGTTGCTGGATGAGCCCAGCCTGGGGTTGGCACCGATTGTGGTGAAGCAGATTTTTGCCACGCTGCGGGAGCTGGCAGGCACTGGCATGACCATCTTTCTGGTGGAGCAGAACGCCAACCATGCCCTGCGGTTGTCGGACCGGGCCTATGTAATGGTCAACGGTGAAATCCGTCTGACCGGCACCGGCAAGGAACTGCTGAGTAACGAGGAGGTGCGTAACGCTTATTTGGGCGGGCATTAACAGGCATTTCACATCTCTCTGTGTGGGAGCGAGCCTGCTCGCGATGGCATCACTGCGGTTTGTTTGAATCACCGCGTCGATCCCATCGCGAGCAGGCTCGCTCCCACATGTCTTTTTGTCAGACAATTCCACCCCGCCCGCCCTCGCCGCAAATTGTGGAAAACAATATTACAACGCTGTGAAAGCGCGACATAAAGCCGCTGCAATTACCTGTTTTGTCATCATTTTGACTTGTCCCCGTTTGCTGTGGAGGTGGCTGTGGGTAACGTGGGAGTAGTTGGCTGTAGCCCTTTATTTACAAGGTGTCCAGCTGGGTGGTTATTTTTCGACCAGCGGCTTTTGCGCAGCCGTTGCGCCGATTTGTCAACAGGTTTGTACGGGTGTAAAGAGCGTCTGGAAATAATGACTAACCTGTGGATAAGTCTGTGGTTAAACTCTGGAAAGAATGCTCCAGGCAGCGTAATTACTGGCCTCTGGCTATCTGGCGGATTTTCCACGGTTGCACCTTTTTGGGGCGTCTGCATGCGGGGTGTGCCCGGGTCAAGTAAAAAAGTCTTACCGATGCTCTCTATCCCTTGTGGATCGGGGCTTTGCGCTTTTTGGAGTTGCCCCCAAAGACTGTGGACGGGCCTGTGGATAAGGTGAGCGCATCTGGCTCCAGCCCTTGTTCGTCGTGGCTTGTCGCGTGCTGGTTGTTTTTTGTACAGACTTGTTGCGAAAACACCGCAGGTTGCCGCTGAACGCTAGCCGGGGCATTCTGCTCAACGTCCAATTCAACGGCGGCCGATGCCCGCCAGCCAAGGAGAACATGATGACTTCCACCCTGTTTATTACGGGCGCGACTTCCGGATTTGGTGAAGCATGTGCACGCAAGTTTGCACAGGCAGGCTGGAAACTGGTGTTGACGGGGCGACGCGAAGACCGTTTGAAAGCATTGTGCGAAGAGTTATCCAAGCAAACCGAAGTACACGGCCTGGTGGTGGATGTGCGCGACCGTGCCGCGATGGAAGCGGCGATTGCCGGTTTGCCACCTTCGTTCAGCAGATTGCGTGGGCTTATCAACAACGCGGGCCTGGCCCTGGGTACCGACCCTGCGCCCAAATGCGACCTCGACGATTGGGAGACCATGGTCGACACCAATATCAAGGGCCTGCTCTACACCACCCGCCTGCTGTTGCCACGACTGATTGCCTACGGCCGTGGTGCCGGGATCGTTAACCTGGGTTCCATCGCGGGTAGTTATCCTTACCCCGGCAGCCATGTGTATGGCGGTACCAAGGCGTTTGTAAAACAGTTCTCCCTGAACCTGCGCTGCGATTTGCAGGGCACGGGCGTGCGGGTCAGCAACGTTGAGCCGGGCCTGTGCGAGAGCGAGTTCTCGATGGTGCGCTTTGGCGGCGACAAGGCTCGCTACGACGCGACCTATCAGGGCGCCGAACCGATTCAGCCAGAAGACATCGCCGAGACCATTTTCTGGGTGCTCAATACTCCGGCCCACGTCAACATCAACCGCCTTGAGCTGATGCCCGTCACGCAGTCCTGGAGCGGTTTTGCCATCGAGCGCCACGCCAAGGAGTAAACTCACCCCTGGCAGCCCACCTGCGACCTCCTGAGGGGGTCGCATTCAATCGGGCTGAAAAGGAGTTTGTGTGAGTAACCGTGGTGAGCAGAAACTGCTCAAGCAATCGACCGTTCTAATGTTCGCGGTGGCCATTGCCGGCATCGTGACGGGTTTTATTTCGGGTTCCGAATCCATCATGTTCGATGGGTTTTTCTCTCTGATCGCGACTTTTATCAAAGTGCTGATGCTGATTACGGCGCAACTGATCGCCAAGGAAAGCAACCAGCGTTTCCAGTTCGGTTTTTGGCACCTTGAGCCCATGGTGCTGCTGATTGAAGGCAGCTTCCTGTTGTTGATTGCGATCTACGCCTTTCTCAATGGCGTGTTCGGCATTATCAATGGCGGGCGTGATATCGAACTGGGGCTGGTGATCGTCTATGCGGCGGTGTTCACCGTTGTTGAATTTGCCTACTACTTCTGGGTAAAGCGCAAAAATCGCAAGCTCAAGTCAACCCTTATCCAGTTCGATAATGTCAGCTGGCTGGTGGATGCCATGTTGTCGGTGGGGCTGTTGATAAGTTTTGTCACGGCGTTGCTGTTGAAGCAGCAGGGTTATGCACAGTGGGCTGCTTATGTTGACCCGGCGATCCTGATTTTGCTGGCGCTGAGCATGCTTGCGCCGGCGTTCAAGATCCTCAAGCCGGCCTTGCGTGATGTGCTCGGGATTGTCCCGGATGCGCTGGATGACAAGGTGCGGGATGTGCTCGAGGAAATGTCGGCGCGGCATGGTTTTGAAGGCTACAAAACCTATGTGCAGAAGCACGGGCGTGCACGGTTTATAGAGATTCATATCGTGTTGCCGGCAGGTTATCCACTGACCAGCGTGAAGACCCTTGATGCACTGCGCGAAGAGATCTCCGGGCTGCTGGGTGCCGCGGACAGTGCGCGCTGGCTGACCATCAGCTTTACCGGTGATCGTAAGTGGATTGCCTGAGCCAGCCTTGAGTGGTGGGAGCGGGCTTGCTCGCGATTCAGGCGGCGCGGTTTGTCAGGACTTTTTCGGTGATGCCATCGCGAGCAAGCCCGCTCCCACAGCTGTTGGTGTTAGCCGAGGTATTGCGCCAAACCGCTGTAACAGGTGGCCAGATGATAAGGCGTGGTCGACGGCATATCCTCGCGGCTGACCTTGCCCGCGCCATCGCGGCATTCGTACCAGCCACCGGCATGTAGAAACTTCTGCTGCAGCGCCAGCAATTGACGCTGCACCTGTGCCTGGCTGTTCGGGCGCAAGGTCAGGGCGCGCAGGTACTCGGCCTGTGCCCAGATACGCTGGGTACCATCGCGCAGGCTGCCATCAGGGGCCAGCATGCCGCACACCGCGCCGCTCTGCGGGTCGACCCCCACCTGCTCGGCAAACCCGAACGCCCGCTCCAGCGAACCGTGCAACGGCGTCTGGCGCAGCAGTGGCGAAGACTCCAGCAAAAAGAACCACTCGAATTGATGCCCCGGTTCAAACCAGTTATCCACAGCTCCGAGCGGTTTTTCCAGCATGACGTTATGCACAGGCTCGATAAAGCGCTGTTGCATACCCTCGGCCAGGGCCAGCAAGGCCGTCTGCACTGGCTTATCGTCACGTACCGACAAAGTGGCCAGGAACGCTTCGGCCAGGTGCATCAACGGGTTTTGCAGCGGGCCGCTGCCCAGTGGCGACCAATCCCGCTCCAGGCTGGCTTCATACAGGCCGTTGCCGTCATTGAAACGTTCAGCCACCACTGCCAGTGCGCCATTGAGCGCCGACGCCACTTGTGGTTCGCGCACTTTCGCCCAGTAATGGGCACAGGCAAAGATGATAAAGGCGTGGGTGTAGAGGTCTTTGCGTTGATCCAGCGGCGCGCCATCGGGGCCGATGCTGTAGAACCAGCCACCGTGCTCGGCGTCATGAAAATGCAGGTGCAGCGAGCGGAACAGTTCAGCAGCGCGTTCGGCGGCACCGGGGAACGCCGGGTCGTCGATCAGGCTGGCGAACAGGTACAGCTGCCGTGCGCAAGCCATGGCGCGATAGCGCTGGGGTGGCAGCGGCTGGTGCGTGGGGCTCAAGGCTTCGAAGGGCAGTGCGAGTTCGGCATTCCAGCCGGGGCCTTGCCAGAGCGGCACGATGACCTGGCGAAAATGCTGCTGTACTGCCGCAAATTGGGCGGTCAGTTCAAGCGGGAAGTCGGAGCTGGCTACATCAGGCATCGGTGGGTGTCGTCACGGCTGGGGCGATTGCGCGACATGATACACCGTGATTCCCCGGATGATCTCAACTCTGTGGGAGCGAGCCTGCTCGCGATGGCATCGCTGCGTTTTTCTGATGTACCCCGTCGCGGCCATCGCGAGCAGGCTCGCTCCCACAGATGATTTCACCGCTATTGGATCAACAATCCCTGACGCTCAATAAACGCCACGATGGTGTCCAGGCCATGTCCGGTCTTCTGGTTGCTGAACACAAAGGGTTTTGCACCGCGCATGCGCTTGGTGTCGCTGTCCATCAGTTCCAGCGATGCGCCCACCAGCGGCGCAAGATCGATTTTGTTGATCACCAGCAGGTCCGATTTGCAGATCCCCGGCCCGCCCTTGCGCGGTAACTTGTCCCCGGCGGACACGTCGATCACGTAAATGGTCAGGTCGGACAGCTCCGGGCTGAAGGTGGCCGACAAGTTATCCCCACCCGATTCCACCAGAATCAGGTCAAGGCCGGGAAAGCGTCGGTTCAACTGATCCACAGCCTCCAGGTTGATCGAAGCATCTTCACGAATCGCTGTGTGCGGGCAGCCGCCGGTTTCTACACCGATGATCCGCTCTGGCGCCAGCGCCTCATTGCGCACCAGAAAGTCAGCATCTTCACGGGTGTAGATATCGTTGGTGACGACGGCCAGGTTGTACTTTTCCCGCAGGGCCAGGCACAGGGCCAGGGTGAGCGCAGTTTTGCCGGAGCCTACCGGGCCACCGATGCCAACACGCAAAGGCTGTGTGTTCATTGCTTTCTCCTAGGAACGAAACAGGCGGCTGTACTGGCGCTCGTGGGCCATGCTCGCCAAAGACAGGCCGAAAGCGGCACTGCCAATGTGGGATAAGTGGAGGCTACTGGCGTGTTGCTGGGCCTGCTGCAACGCAGCCGACAGTTCGCTGGTCATGCGCTGGGCCGCTTGCTGGCCCAGGGGCAGGGTTTTCATCAGCACGGCCAACTGGTTTTCCAGCCAGCTCCAAAGCCAGGCGGCCAATGCGTCCTGTGGGTCGATGCCCCAGGCACGGGCGGCCAATGCCCAGCCCAGCGCCAGATGGGGCTCGGCCTGTTGTGCGAGAAACTCGCGTGCGGGCTCGTCCAGCTCCGGTAAGCCGGTGAGTAACTGTTGCAGGGAATACCCCATTTGCCGGCTTTCCTGATGCAGTTCGCGGGTTTCACGGCTGGCGCGATGCTCGTCACACAAACGCTGCAAAGCGTTCCAGTCTTGATCCGCTGCGGCCTGACAGTGGGCGAGCAACAAGGGCGCCTCGAAGCGGGCGAGGTTGAGCAGCAATTGATCGCGGATCCAGCGCGCTGCTGTGGCCGGGTCAGCCACGCGGCCGTTTTCAACGGCCATTTCCAGCCCCTGGGAATAGCTGTAGCCGCCAATGGGCAGCTGCGGGCTGGCCAGGCGCAAGAGCGCCCAGGCCGGGTTCACAAGCGCACACCAAACTGATGCAACCGCGGGGCGTAGTTGAAGTCCTCTTCGCCCGCACGGGAGTGGTGATGGCCACCGCCATAGGCGCCGTATTCGGGCTGAAACGGAGCTTCGATGGCCTCGATATGGGCACCCAGTTGCTCCAGCATGGCCTTGAGCACGTAGTCGTCAAGCAGGCGTAACCAGCCATCACCCACTTGCAGGGCGACGTGGCGGTTGCCCAGGTGATAAGCGGCGCGGGTCAGTTCAAAAGCATTGCAGCAGGTGACATGCAGGAGCTTTTCGGGGCTGGCACAGACGCGCACGATGCGTCCGTCCTGAGCCTGCAGAAATTCGCCATCAACCAGCGGTGACTGGCCACGGTCAAGGAACAGGCCGACATCTTCGCCGCTGCTGCTGAAACAACGCAGGCGACTTTTGCTGCGGGCTTCGAAGTTCAGGTGTAACTCGGCGCTCCACACGGGGTGGGACTGGACTCTGCGATGAATCACCAGCATCGGAAGGCTTCCTGCAATGGACATTACTCCAACCACAGCAAGGGGCTTGCCAACCCGGTCGGAGGCTGCAAATGCAGGCCCAAAAAGGGTGCAGAAAGATGAAGATGTTCTATATAAGTGCGCAATCTGCGCATCGGCGCACCAATGGGGTGCGCTTGCGATTACTCGGTACTGCCCAGGCCTTTCCAGTGCTTGAGCCCGATAAAAATAAAGCGCAGTTGCTGACTGATCTTGGCCTGGGGCTGCAGGTGATCGGGCAGTGAATCTGCAGGCGGGTCGATCACGTCGGGCAAGGCGGCAAATACGCTTTTGACCACCAGATCGGCGATCACGGTAAGGCCGGCATGATTCAGGTGCGCTAACTTGGGCTTGGAGCCAAGGTCGGCCGCCAGATCCGAAGTGATGTCTTCGCGCAGGGCGCCAATGGCCTGGCGAACCGGTTGCGAACCGCCGTATTGCTCGCGGGCCAGAAACAGAAACTGCGAGCGGTTGGCTTCTACCACGTCGAGAAAAATTCGTACCGAGGCGTTGATCACACCGCCCATAAACAGTTCGTTGTGACGCACCAGGCGAATGGTTTCACGAAAGGTCTGGCCGACTTCACTGACCAGGGCCAGGCCCAGTTGGTCCATGTCGCTGAAGTGGCGATAAAAACCGGTCGGCACGATGCCAGCGGTCTTTGCGACTTCGCGCAGGCTCAGGCTGCCAAAGCCGCGACCCGACTCCATCAAGTGGCGGGCAGCATCCATCAGCGCAAGGCGGGTTTGTTGCTTCTGTTCGGCACGAGGCAGCATCGGGGCTGGTATTCCAGACAAGTACAGCGGCGCACTCTAGCAAATCGGCTTTGATGACGTCGAACGGTGTACTGCACAAAGTGTGGGGGCGGGCTTGCTCGCGATGCAGGTTACGCGGTCTAGCGGATCAGCGGCAGGGATGCATTGGCGAGCAAGCCCGCTCCCACACCTGCGAAAGGCTTAGCTCGCATGCTTGTTGCGTTCTGCCAGACGATCAGCGCCACCTTCGGCGACAAACTGGCTGCCCGGAGTGCGATCGTAGCCATCTTCGGCATAGCTGTTTTGTTGGTCCAGGGTACGTTGTGCGCCGTCTTCGGCAACCGGGTTGAGCGGCTGGCTCAAGGAGCTCGATGCTGGTTGGGCCATTGGGGTCGGCTCTTCATCGGCAGGCATGGCGAAGGCGTTGAAGGCCATCAGTGAAAGGGAAAGACCAAACAGGACTGGGCGTTTCATGGTGTGTGCTCCGTAGCAATGCAACTAAGTAGGTGTGATGGCAATGCTACGCTTGGCTGCCGGATATCAAAGTTCATACGGCCAATGGTGATAATCGACAAAATTGATTGTTCAGGCTGGGAGGCTCTAGCCCGGGGCTTTTGAAATTTTTTATACGAAAGCCGTACCGGGGTTAAACCTTCCGGCGTCTTTGCCAGTCGTACATTTATGGCGTCGTAACTGGGACGTTCTGTGGAATTCAAGGAGCCGTGACATGACGCGCACCCGTAAGACCCTTGCCTGGGCAGGCGGTATTTTCGTTCTGCTGGTGGCCGTGCTGGTGGTGATCCTCGCTACCTTCGACTGGAACCGCATCAAGCCGACCATCAACAGCAAAGTGTCTGAAATCCTCCACCGCCCGTTTGCTATTAACGGTGACCTGGCTGTGCGCTGGCAGCGCGAAGAGGATCAGGGCGGCTGGCGGGCCTGGGTGCCGTGGCCCCATGTGATTGCTCAGGACCTGACCCTGGGCAACCCCGAGTGGGCGAAAACTGCGCAAATGGCCAGCCTGAAAAAAGTCGAGCTGCGCCTGTCGCCGCTGGCGCTGTTGACCCAAACCGTGGATATCCCGCGCATCAATCTGACAGAGCCCAGCGCCAGTCTTGAGCGCCTGGCTGATGGCCGGGCGAACTGGACCTTTACCTTCGACCCCAAGGACCCGGATGCCGAGCCTTCAGCCTGGACGTTGGACATCGGTGCTATCGGCTTCGACAAGGGGCATGTGACCCTCAATGACCAGACCCTGAAAACCCGACTGGACGTGCTGATCGACTCGCTGGGCAAACCCATCCCGTTTAGCGAGATCGTCGGCGAAAAAGACGCGAAAAAGGCCCTGGAGAAGGGCGGCAAACCGCAGGACTATGCGTTCGCCCTCAAGGTCAAAGGCCAATACCACGGTCAGCAGCTCAACGGCAGCGGTAAAATTGGCGGTCTGCTGGCATTGCAGGACGCGACTCAGCCTTTCCCGTTGCAAGCCCGGGTCAGCATTGCCGACAGCCATGTCGAGCTGGCCGGGACCTTGACCGACCCGCTCAATCTGGGTGCCCTGGACCTGCGCCTGAAATTGGCCGGTACCAGCCTGAGTAACCTCTATCCGTTGACCGGCGTGACCTTGCCGGATTCGCCGCCGTACTCCACCGACGGCCATTTGACCGCCAAACTGCGTGAAGCCAGTGGCGCGACCTTCAGCTATGAAAATTTCAACGGCAAAATCGGCAGCAGTGATATCCATGGCGATCTGAAATACGTGGCCAGCCAGCCGCGGCCCAAACTGTCCGGCAAGCTGGTGTCCAACCAGTTGCTGATGGCTGACCTGGGGCCGTTGATCGGTGCCGACTCCAACACCCAGCAAAAAGCCCGGGGCAGCGAGAGCAAGCAGCCTGCGGGCAAGGTGCTGCCGGTGGAAGAGTTTCGCACCGAGCGCTGGCGCGATATGGACGCAGACGTAGAACTCACCGGCAAACGTATCGTGCAAAGCGCCGAGCTGCCGTTTACCGACCTCTACACCCATGTGGTGCTCAATGATGGCGAACTGAGTCTTGAACCGCTGCGTTTTGGCGTGGCAGGTGGCAAGCTGGATGCGCAGATTCGTCTCAACGGCCGTGCTGCGCCCCTGAAAGGCAGCGCCAGGCTGACCGCGCGCAACTTTAAACTCAAGCAACTGTTTCCCACCTTTGAACCGATGAAAACCAGCTTCGGCGAACTCAATGGTGATGCCACGATTACCGGTACCGGCAATTCGGTGGCCAAGTTGTTGGGCACCGCCAACGGTGATCTGAAGATGATCATCAATGACGGCGCTATCAGTCGCAGTCTTATGGAAATTGCCGGCCTGAACGTAGGCAACTATGTAGTGGGCAAGATTTTTGGCGACGAGGACGTGAAGATCAACTGCGCGGCAGCGGACCTGGGGATCAAGAACGGGCTGGCCAGTACCCGGTTGTTTGTGTTCGATACCGAGAACGCGATTATCTATATCGATGGCACGATCAACCTTGCCACCGAGCAGCTGGACTTGAAGATCACTCCAGAGTCCAAGGGTTTGCGTCTGTTTTCGTTGCGTTCACCGCTGTATGTACGCGGTACCTTTGCCAACCCGTCAGCGGGTGTGCAAGCCGTGCCGCTGCTGTTGCGTGGTGCGGGCATGGTGGCATTGGGTGTGATTGCAGGGCCGGCGGCGGGATTACTGGCGTTGGTCGCCCCAAGCGGTGGCGAACCCAACCAGTGCGCGCCGCTGCTGCAACAAATGCAGCAGGGCAAGGTGCCGAAGACGGTGAAGTAGATCAAAAGTCCCTCACCCTCTCCCGGAGGGAGAGGGTGAGGGGACTAAAGGCAAAAGTGGATCCGGGCAACGCCACCAGTTGACTCCCTCTCTCTGCGAAGGCTTGAGCTGGACATCGAAAGCGGGCAGGGAGAGGGCTGGGGTGAGGGCTAAATCACGCCGCCCGCAACGGCGTAGTCCAGCGCTCCGACAGAATCACTCCGCCCAAGGTCAGCGCCCCGCCAATCAGGTGATAGGCATGTAGTTGCTCTTTGAGCACCACCGCTGCGATCAGCGCGGTAATCAACGGCAGCAGGTTGAAGAACAGCGTAGTACGGCTTGGGCCAAGGCTGGCCACGGCTTTCATCCAGGCCAGCGGTGCGATCATCGACGCCAGCACGCAGGCGTAAAGCACCAGCCCCATGTTATGCACCGTTGGCCCGACCTTAGGTAAGGCCAGATACAGCGGAAACAACACCACAATCGCCACCAGCACCTGCATATACAGCATCTGCAGCGGCGGCAGGCGCAGTTGCCATTTTTTCAGCAGGGTGCTGTAAACCGCATAGGCCAGGGTGGCGACCAGCATCATCGCGTCACCCAGGTTGAGGCCATGATCAAGCAAGGCCGCCAGGCTGCCGCTCGACACCACCACCAGTACCCCGACAAACGATACGACCGCGCCCACCAAGGCCCCGGCAGTCAGGCGCTGCCCCAGGCTGATAATCGACATGCTCAGAACCATCAGCGGCATCAATGACAGGATAATGCCCATATTGGTCGCCGACGTACGGGCCGCCGCGTAGTAGGCCAGGCTCTGGTACACCGCCATGCCGAGCACGCCGAGGATGAAAATCTTGCCCAGGTTGGGGCGGATGATCGGCCAGTTGCTCATCACCGGCTTGAGCATAAAGGGGGTAAACAGCAGGCCAGCCAGCAGCCAGCGATAAAAGCCGATCTCGGACGGGAAGATCGCTCCCACCGCAAGCTTGTTGATAACGGTATTGCCGGCCCAGATCAAAATGGCCAGTAGCGGGTAAGCGTATTGCATCGGTGACAACCACAGGGTTAATGAGCGGTGATTATCCGCTTGTCTGTCTGCGAGCCTATACTGCGATCCAGCCAACCTCACCCCGTATCCAGACAGCATGCACAAGAATCTGATCAACGTCCCCGAGTTCGACGGTCTGCCAGCGCCGGTTTACTTTCGCTATGCCGAGATTGAGGCCCACAGCCATGCCGTGCCCCATACCCATGCCTGGGGCTCACTGGATTATGTGGCCCACGGTGTGATGCGCTTTGAAGTCGATGGCCGGCGCTTTATGTCGCCGCCGCAATACGCGGTCTGGGTGCCACCTAACACCGAGCACAGTGCCTACAACGCCCAGGCTATTGTTTACCGTTCGGTGTATCTGGATGCCGTGCATTGCCAGCACTTGCCGACCACCCCGGTCACCCTGGCTATCAGCGATATTCTCAAGGCCATCCTCAGCGACTTTGCCCGCCGCGATATCAATATCCCGCAAAGCGAAGCCGATGTAAGACTGGCCCGGGTGCTGGTCGATCAATTGCGCCAGGCACCGGTGCATCAGTGCTTCTTGCCTTATGCCAGCCATCCGGGCCTGTTGCTGGTGTTGGAAGCGCTGCAACAGAGCCCAGGCGACAACCGCCCGTTGGGCCAGTGGGCGCAGCAGGTGCATGTCAGCGAACGTACATTGGCGCGGGTGTTTGTGCGGGAACTGGGCATGAGCTTTGGCGAGTGGCGTCAGCGTCTGCGGTTTCTGGCCGCGATTGAGGCGCTGGAGTCTGCGCGCAGCGTGCAGGACGTGGGCTTCGACCTGGGTTACAGCACCTCGTCGGCGTTTATCGCAATGTTCCAGCGCCAGGCCGGATGTACCCCGGAGCAGTATCGACGTCAGGCACGAGTGCTGTAACAGAGTTTGTCTACACTTCAGGAATCGCGCTGCCCGTTGGCGCGCCAACAAGGAGAAAACTCCATGAAGATGCTGCGTGTTCCTTTGCTGATGATAGGTCTGCTCCTGTGTTCCCAGGGCTTTGCGGCCACGGCCCAACAAAACAAAATGACCACCTGTAACGCTGACGCCAGTGCCAAGGCCCTCAAGGGCGATGAGCGCAAAGCCTTTATGAGTACCTGCCTCAAAGCCAAGCCGGCGACGCAGCAGGACAAGATGAAAACCTGCAATGCCACCGCCGGCACCCAGGCCCTCAAGGGCGATGCGCGCAAAGCCTTTATGAGTGATTGCCTGAAGAAAAAATGATCGGCACTGTGGGAGCGGGCTTGCTCGCGATGGCCTCACTGCGGTTTAACTGACATACCGCAGCGCCTGATTCGCGAGCAAGCCCGCTCCCACAGGGTGTATGCCCTCCCGCCAGTCACAAATTCTAGTGCTCGCAGCTGAAGGCTGGCAGACTGCTTGTCCTTTCACGCTGTCAGTTTTGAGGCTGTATGCCATCGTTTTCTCAGCGTCACATCGTCTTGGCCAGCTACATCATTATTGCTGGCGGCCTGCTATTGGTTTTCCCGTTGCGTTTGTTGCCCAGCCTGCTGGCGGGCTTGTTGGTGTTCGAACTGGTCAATATGCTCACCCCGCAATTGCAGCGTCTGATTGCCGGGCGCCGTGCGCGCTGGCTGGCGGTGGCTTTGCTAGGTACGGTGATTGTCAGCGTACTGGCGCTGATCTTTGCCGGTGCCATCAGTTTTCTGTTGCATGAGGCGGAAAACCCCGGCGCTTCACTGAATAAATTCATGGCCGTAGTCGATCGGGCCCGCGGCCAGTTGCCGCCGTTCCTGGACAGCTACCTGCCAGCCAGTGCTGCCGAGTTCCGGATTGCCATCGGGCAATGGATGAACAAGCACCTCAGCGATCTGCAACTGGTGGGCAAAGACGCCGCGCATATGTTCGTGACCCTGCTGATCGGCATGGTGCTGGGGGCCATCATGGCCTTGCAGACCATTCCTGATATCAGCCGCCGCAAGCCGCTGTCGGCTGCGCTGTTCGAGCGTCTGCACCTGCTGGTACAAGCCTTTCGCAATATCGTTTTTGCGCAAATCAAGATCGCGCTGCTCAACACGGTATTTACCGGGATCTTTCTGGCTGTAGTCCTGCCGCTGCTGGGCGTGCATCTGCCGCTGACCAAAACCCTGATCGTGCTGACCTTCCTGCTGGGTTTGCTGCCGGTGATTGGCAACCTGATTTCCAACACCCTGATCACTATCGTCGGTTTGTCGCTATCGATCTGGGTGGCGATCGGGGCGCTGGGTTATCTGATTGTTATCCACAAGCTGGAATACTTCCTCAACGCCAAGATCGTCGGCGGGCAAATCAGTGCCAAGTCGTGGGAATTGCTGCTGGCGATGCTGGTCTTTGAAGCAGCCTTCGGCCTGCCGGGCGTGGTGGCGGGGCCGATCTACTATGCATATTTGAAGAGTGAGCTGAAGCAGGTGGGGTTGGTGTAACGGCTTGCCCCAACCCTCTCCCGGACGGAGAGGGTTGGGGCGAGGGTTTTAGCCGTAACGCTTTTTGGCCTCAATCGCCAGACCGCTGCCGATGCTGCCGAAGATGTTGCCTTCAACATGCTGCGCATTCGGCAACATGGCCGCGACGCTCTGGCGCAAGGCCGGAATCCCGCTCGAACCACCGGTGAAGAACACCGTATCCACCTGCTCGACACCCACGCCGGCATTGCCCAGCAATTGCGTCACGCTGTTGCGGATGCGTTCCAGCTGGTTGTCGATGGACTCTTCAAACATCGCCCGGCTCAGGTTTACGCTCAACCCCGCTTCAACCCGGTCCAGCGGCACATGGCGGCTGTCGTTGTGGGTCAGTTCGATCTTGGTCTGCTCGATTTCCATCGCCAGCCAGTGTCCGGCACGCTGCTCGATCAGTTTGAACAGACGGTCGATACCGCCGGTATCCTCAATGTCGTAACGCATGCTGCCCAGCGACAGCTGGGATTTTTGCGAGTACACGGAGTTGATGGTGTGCCAGGTGGCCAGGTTCATATGATGGCTGGTAGGCATGTAGGCACCGCTTTTCATGCGGCTGCCGTAGCCGAACAATGGCATCACGCCTTGCAGGCTCAGCTGTTTGTCGAAATCGGTACCGCCCACGTGTACGCCGCCGGTGGCCAGAATATCGTCCTGGCGGTTGTCCAGGCCACGGCGCTCGGGCGACAGGCGCACCAGGGAGAAGTCGGACGTACCACCGCCGATATCGACAATCAGCACCAGCTCTTCGCGCTCGATGGTGGACTCATAGTCAAATGCCGCGGCGATCGGTTCGTACTGGAAGGACACTTCCTTGAAACCGATGGCGCGTGCTACGTCGGTCAGGGTGTTTTCGGCTTCCTGGTCGGCCAGGGGGTCGTCGTCGACGAAAAATACCGGGCGACCGAGTACCACTTCTTCGAATTCACGACCGGCGGTCGCTTCGGCGCGCTTTTTCAGCTGGGCGATAAACAGCCCCAGCAAGTCCTTGAACGGCATCGCCGTGCCCAGAACGCTGGTGTCGTGCTTGATCAGCTTGGAACCCAGCAGGCTTTTGAGCGAGCGCATCAGGCGGCCTTCGTAGCCTTCCAGGTACTCATGCAGCGCCAGACGACCATACACCGGGCGGCGTTCTTCCATATTGAAGAACACCACCGAGGGCAGGGTGATCTTGTCGTCCTCCAGCGCAATGAGGGTTTCCACGCCTGGACGCAGCCAGCCGACGGTGGAGTTTGACGTGCCGAAGTCGATACCGCAGGCACGTGCTGGAGAGGCGCTTTTCATGTCTTTCGTGTTCCGGTCAAAAAACGGCCGCGCAGTGTATGTCAGACCGCCGCAGAATCGAAGCACGACTAATCGTTAAATCGCAGGTTTTAATCCACTTGAAAGACTATCCTTGATCCCCAAACTTCCAGTCATTGGCGTGGCAGTCTTTAGGCTGCCGATAAACATTGGCAGCGCTGTTCTTGAGGCCGGTCAAATGACAGGCCGGGCAACCGGAGCATTCTGGTGACCTGAGCTGCGCGATATTGATAACGGATGGTGATCCTTACATGGACTTCAAAGACTATTACAAGATCCTGGGTGTCGAGCCCACGGCGGACGATAAGGCGATCAAGACCGCCTATCGCAAGCTGGCGCGCAAGTATCACCCGGATGTGAGCAAGGAAAAGGACGCCGAGAGCAAGTTCAAGGATGTCAACGAGGCGTATGAAGCGCTTAAAAGCGCCGAAAAACGCGCTGAATACGACGAAATTCGCAAATACGGCCAGCATGGCCAGCCGTTCCAGGGGCCGCCGGGCTGGCAAGGCCGTTCCAGCGGCGGTTTCGAAGACAATGGCGATTTTTCGGACTTCTTCAGCTCGATCTTCGGTTCGCGTGGTGGCGGTTTTGGTGGGCAATCAGGCCGCAGTGCGGGCCGTCGCGGGCAGGATGTTGAAATGGAATTGCCGATTTTCCTTGAAGAAACCCTGTCGGGTGAGTCCAAGCCCATCAGCTTTCAGATAGGCGGGGTCAGCAAGACCCTCAACGTGAAGATCCCGGCCGGTGTGACCGACGGTGAGCGCATCCGCCTTAAAGGCCAGGGTGGCCCGGGCGTGGGTGGCGGGGCCAACGGTGATCTGTACCTGATCATCCGTTTTGCACCGCATCCGAAGTTCGATGTTGAAGGCCATGACCTGGTTATCACGGTTCCTCTGGCGCCGTGGGAAGCTGCGCTGGGCACCAAGGTGGCGATACCGACCCTGACCAGCAAGGTGATGATGACCATTCGCCCTGACAGCCAGAGCGGTCAGCGCATGCGCATCAAGGGGCACGGCCTGGTGGACAAGCAAGGCCAGCGCGGTGATTTGTATGCGCAACTGAAAGTGGTCATGCCGACCCATGGCGACGAGGCCACCAAGGCCCTGTGGCAAGAACTTGCCGACAAAGCAGCATTTGATCCGAGAGCCCAATGGAGTAACTGATCATGAGCAGCACCCTGATCGTTCAGCTGGACATGGAAAGGTTCTGCGAAGAGGCCAATATCCCGGCCACTTACGTGATAGAGATTGTCGAACACGGAATTATCGAACCTCAGGGCCGCACGCCTGACGTGTGGCGTTTTGAAGACTACGAACTGGTCATCGCCAGACGCGCGGCCAAGCTGCGTGATGATCTGCAGATGGAATGGGAGGGTGTGGCGCTGGCGCTGGACCTGCTCGAGGAAGTGCAGCAGTTGCGTGCTGAAAATCAGCGATTGAAGCAGCAGTTGGGGCGGTTTGTGACGCAATAGATGAAGCCTGCCTAAAGGCTCTGTGGGAGCTGGCTTGCCTGCGATGGCCTCGGCGCGGTGTTCCTGGTAGACCGCGGCGGCTGCATCGCGAGCAAGCCCGCTCCCACAGATTGTGTTTGCCCAGGGCTCAGGCGTTTTTGGGCAACACCACCGTAAACGTCGTGCCCTCGGCTTCGGTCGAGGTCACGTCGATGCTGCCCTGGTGGGCGTCCACCACTTCCTTGATGATAAACAACCCCAGGCCCAGGCTGGTGGATGTACCCGGCTGGGTCAGGTCTTCGCTCGGGCTGCGCACCAGCGGGTCGAACAGGGTGCCCAGGGCGTCTTCGGCGATGGGCATGCCCAGGTTGTGCACGCGCAAGGTCACCGCTTCGCTGTCCCCGCTCAGGTGCAATGTCACCTTGCCCCGGCGCGCACCGTGCTGCAGGGCATTGCCGATCAGGTTTTGCAGCAGTTGCCCCAACCGGCGCGGATCCCAGTGCCCTTGCACATCACCTTCGACCTGCAGTGCCGGCGCGCAATCCGGTTGCCCGGCGCAGGCTTCATCCAGCGCCGCCTGGCAGGCCTGGGCAAGGTCCATCGGCTCGGGCTCGATCGGCAGGCTGGTGCCCAGACGGCTGCGCACAAACTCCAGCAGGTCATTGACCATCGCGCCCATATGCCGCGTGCCGTTTCTGATGGCTAGCAGATAAGGCTGCGCCGCAGGGTCAAGCCTGGTTTTGCGTTCCAGCATTTCACTGGACATGCTCACTGCCTGCAACGGTGCGCGCAGGTCATGACCCAGGATGGCAAGGAAGATGTCGCGTGAGCGATTGACCTGTTCGGCATAGGCCGCGGTGGACTCGGCCAGGGCCTGGTCAATGGCTTCGTTGAAGCGGATCATGTCGAGCAGGTGCTCGTGGGCCGGGGCCTGGATGCTGGCGACCCACAGGCGGATGACGCAGGCGCGCAGGTGGCGGAACTCCGAAGTCATCTGCACCAGATCAAAACCCACGGTATGGCGCAGTTCGCCGTGGCTGGCAGCTGCTTCATCCAGCGCAGGGCTCGTTTCGGGGCCTTCACCCTCGGCCTTGGCCTGCTGCTCGCTGGCCGTTTGCGCGGTGTTCATGTCCCGCGAGGCAGCCAGCAGGATTTCCCTGGCATGGTCGCGCAGCGCGACGCTGTTCATGGATTCGGCTGCCGGGGTGATGGTTTCGGCAAACTGCTCCCATTCATCGACGATGCGATCTACATTGAGCACGATGAATTCAGATAGGCCCATGGCCACACGCCTTGCTGCAAGAGCGGTTGTAAAAAATGGAGCCGCATCTTAACGCCAAATGCAGCGTTCCAGTACAACCGCCAATCCCCCTGCAAATACGGGGTGTCAGAACAGGAAGTAGCGCTGTGCCATCGGCAGGACCTCGGCCGGTTCACACCACAGCAATACACCGTCGGCCTTGACCTGATAGGTCTGCGGGTCGACTTCGATCGCGGGCAGATAGCCGTTGTGGATCAGATCCTTTTTCTGCACATCCCGGCAGCCCTTTACCACCGCGATTTGCTTTTGCAAACCCAGCGCTGCGGGGACGCCCGCGTCAAACGCGGCCTGGCTGATAAAGGTCAGGCAGGTGGCGTGGCGCGAGCCGCCGTAGCTGGCGAACATCGGGCGATAGTGAACCGGTTGCGGCGTGGGGATCGAGGCGTTGGCATCGCCCATCAGGCTTGCCGCAATGGCCCCGCCCTTGATGATCAACGTCGGTTTGACGCCGAAAAACGCCGGGCGCCACAGCACCAGGTCGGCCCACTTGCCGACTTCGATCGAGCCCACTTCATGGCTTACGCCATGGGTGATCGCCGGGTTGATGGTGTATTTGGCGATATAGCGCTTGGCGCGGAAGTTGTCGTTGCCCGGTGCATCTTCAGGTAGCGGCCCGCGCTGTTTTTTCATCTTGTCGGCAGTTTGCCAGGTGCGCGTGATCACTTCGCCCACCCGGCCCATGGCCTGGCTGTCGGAGCTGATCATCGAGAACGCGCCCAGGTCATGGAGGATGTCTTCGGCGGCTATGGTCTCGCGGCGGATCCGGCTTTCGGCGAAAGCCACGTCCTCGGCGATGCTCGGGTCGAGGTGATGGCAGACCATCAGCATGTCGAGGTGTTCGTCGATGGTGTTGCGCGTAAAAGGCCGCGTCGGGTTGGTGGAGCTGGGCAGCACGTTGGTCAGGCCGCAGGCCTTGATGATGTCCGGCGCATGCCCGCCACCGGCACCTTCGGTGTGATAGGTGTGGATGGTGCGGCCCTTGAAGGCGGCGAGGGTGGTTTCGACAAAGCCCGATTCGTTCAGGGTGTCGCTGTGGATCGCCACTTGCACGTCATAGAGGTCGGCAACGGTCAGGCAGTTGTCGATGGACGCCGGGGTGGTGCCCCAGTCTTCGTGCAGCTTGAGGCCGATGGCTCCGGCTTCGACCTGTTCGATCAGCGGTTGCGGCAGGCTGGCGTTGCCCTTGCCGGTAAAGCCCATGTTCATCGGGAACGAATCGGCGGCTTGAAGCATGCGCGCCATGTGCCACGGCCCCGAAGTGCAGGTGGTGGCATTGGTGCCGGTGGCCGGGCCGGTACCGCCGCCGATCATGGTGGTCACGCCGCTGTTGAGCGCTTCTTCGATCTGTTGCGGGCAGATAAAGTGGATATGGGTGTCGATGCCGCCTGCGGTGAGGATCATGCCTTCGCCGGCGATCACTTCGGTGCTGGCGCCGATGGCGATGGTGACGTTGGGCTGGATATCCGGGTTGCCGGCCTTGCCGATGGCGTGGATGCGCCCGTTCTTGAGGCCCACATCGGCTTTGACGATGCCCCAGTGATCGATAATCAGCGCATTGGTGATCAGCGTGTCGACCACTTCACTGGCGAGCAGTTGGCTCTGCCCCATGCCGTCACGAATCACCTTGCCACCGCCGAACTTCACTTCTTCGCCGTAGGTGGTGAAGTCGTGCTCGACCTCAATCCACAACTCGGTGTCGGCCAGGCGGATCTTGTCGCCGACGGTGGGGCCGAACATGTCGGCGTAAGCCTGACGGGAGATTTTCATGGTGAGTTCCTAAAAATTGGTCCGGACCCTGTGGGTCAATCCAGATTGCCCATCACCCGCCCGGCGAAGCCGAACACCCGGCGCAGACCGGCCAGTTCCACCAGTTCCACTTCACGGGTTTGCCCCGGCTCGAAACGCACGGCGGTGCCAGCCGGAATGTTCAGGCGCATGCCGCGACTGTCGCCACGGTCAAACATCAGGGCGTCGTTGGTTTCAAAAAAGTGATAATGCGAGCCGACCTGGATCGGGCGGTCGCCACGATTGGCTACGCTCAGGACCAGGGTGCGGCGGCCGACGTTCAGTTCGATCTCGCCCGACTCAATGCGGTATTCGCCCGGGATCATTGCGGCTCACTCAGGGTTTTGAAGTAGATGGCCGTGGGGCTGTAGTGGCCGTCGGGGCTTTGGCAGTAGTTGGGCAACTCGCCCACGCGGGTGTAGCCCAGGGCACTGTAGAAGTTCTCCGCCGGGGAGCCGGCTTCGGTGTCCAGGTGCAACAGGCCGCGCTTTTGCTCGCGGGCGCCTTGCTCCAGGGCGTGGATCAGTACCTGGCCCAGGCCGCGGCGACGCACTTCATTGAGCACCAGCAGCTTTTGCACCTCGGCACGGTTCAGGCCGTTGGCCTTCTGGCACAGCACCAGTTGCACGCTGGCCAGCACGCGCTGGTCTTCGACCAGTACCCACAGCAGCAGATTGCCTTGTTCCAGTTGCCCGTGAACTTCGTTGAAGTAACGGCTGGCCTGAGGCTGATCCAGGTCGTTCATGAAACCCACCGATGCACCGTGCCCGACCGCATCGAGCAGCAGCACAATCAAGTCATCGCGGTATTGAGCAAAGCTCTGCGCCGTCACGCGTACCACCTGTTCGGCGTTCATTGTGCGAGCTCCTTGGGCGGCAGGGCGCCGGGGTTAAGCATCAGTTGCATAAAAGTCAGGTCTAGCCAGCGGCCGAACTTGATCCCCACTTGCGGCATGCGCCCGCTGGTGACAAAGCCCAGTTGCCTGTGGACATGGATCGAGGCCGCGTTGGCGCCTTCGATGGCGGCAACCATCACATGCTTGTCGCAGGCACGGGCGCGCTTGATCAACTCGGCCAGCAACTGTGGCCCGAGTTTTTTGCCGCGCTGCTCGGGGTGGATATACACCGAGTGCTCAACGGTATGGCGAAAGCCCTCGAACGGCCGCCAGTCGCCGAACGAGGCATAGCCCAGGGCGATATTGGTGTCGTCGACGATCACCAGAATCGGGTAACCCTGGGCCTGTCGTGCGTCGAACCACCGCTGGCGGTTGTCCAGGTCTACGGTGTTTTCGTTCCATATGGCCAGGGTGTTGAGCACCGCATCGTTGTAGATATCGCGAATCGCCGGCAGATCCGCCGCGACTGCATCACGAATGACATAAGACATGCTCGGCCTCAGGCGATGGGTTGGTGGACGGTGACCAGCTTGGTGCCATCCGGGAAGGTGGCTTCGACCTGGATATCGGGGATCATTTCCGGAATGCCTTCCATCACCTGGTCGCGGGTCAGCAGGGTGGTGCCGTAGTGCATCAGCTCGGCGACGGTGCGGCCATCGCGGGCACCTTCGAGCAGGGCTGCGGAGATATAGGCGATGGTTTCCGGGTAGTTGAGAATCACACCGCGGGCCAACCGACGCTCGGCCAGCAGGCCGGCGGTGAAGATCAGCATCTTGTCTTTTTCGCGTGGAGTCAGGTCCATGGTCGGGTCCGTGTTCGGCAGTTAAAAATGAGTCGGGCCTTGGCCCTCACCCTAACCCTCTCCCAGAGGGTGAGGGGCTCTTCAGGTACTCCAGATGCGTGGCGCCAACGCCTCGCGCCCCAGCAATGCCGGGCGCAGCAAGCGCCATAAATCGATCAGCCAGCTGCGCGCCTGCAAGGCTTCACTGGCCAGGCAGCGCGCTACCAGTAAACCCGGTAATTGAGTCAAATCACCGCGTACCGGGTTGGCCAGCGCGCGGCAGCGTTCCAGCAGCTCGGCACTGACTTCACCCGTTACCAGCAAGGTGGCAAACACCGGGTTGCCATCCAGGCCGATGGGCGAGTCCAGCAGCCCGTCGCCGCCTGCAATGCGCTGGCGTTCATGCCAGAGCAACTGGCCGTCGCGGCGGATATCCAGGCGTGACTGAAAATGCCCGTGCTCAAAACGCTCGCCGCTGGCCAGCCGCCCCAACGCCACCATGTCCCAGTAAAACAGCCGTGCATCGCCTGCAAGTTCGATACGGGTGGTGAGTTCGGCCTGGGCTGCGCTGAACACGATGGTTTCTTGCGGTAGCCATTCCAGGGTCGCGCCGGCAGCCACGTTCAATTCGACTGTCTGGTAAGCCGGGCCCGCCGCGCGATACCACTTGGCCGCGCCGGGGCTGGTCAATTGCGCCCAGGCATCGGGGCCGACGCTGGCGCTGATATTCAGTTGGTCACCCCCGGCAATTCCCCCCGGCGGGTGGACGATGATGTGCTGGCACACCTCGGGGCCTTCGGCGTACAAATGCTTTTGCACCCGCAACGGGCCGAGGTGGCGCCGCAGGGTAGGGCGGGTGCTGTCGCCAAAACGGCCATAGCCCAGCTCCAGCTCGGCGAGCCAGCTGGGGGTGAACAATGCGGTATTGGCCGGCAGGTTCATATGTAGGACTTCTTTGTAAGAAAAGCACCAGGAAAGAGGGACAGATTAAATCGTCACCAGCCCGCGCACACCCTCTGTTTGCATATTTTCGCCACGCCCCTGTTGCACGATTTCACCTCGCGACATCACCAGATACTGATCGGCCAGTTCTTCGGCAAAGTCATAAAACTGCTCCACCAGCAAAATCGCCATATCGCCGCGGGCGGCGAGCATTTTGATCACTGCGCCGATCTCCTTGATCACCGAGGGCTGGATGCCTTCGGTGGGCTCGTCGAGGATCAGCAGACGCGGGCGGCTGGCCAGTGCGCGACCGATGGCCAGCTGTTGCTGCTGGCCGCCGGACAAATCGCCGCCGCGCCGGTGTTTCATTTGCAGCAGCACCGGGAACAGTTCGTAGATAAACGCCGGCACTTCCCTGGCCTCGGCGCCGGGAAAGCGCGACAGGCCCATCAGCAGGTTTTCTTCCACCGTCAGGCGCCCGAAAATCTCCCGGCCCTGGGGCACATAGGCGATCCCTGCGTGGACCCGCTGATGAGGCTTGAGCGTGGTGATGGGCTGGCCCTCCCACTGCACGCTGCCTTCCTTGACCGGCAACAGGCCCATCAGGCATTTGAGCAGGGTGGTCTTGCCCACGCCATTACGGCCGAGCAGGCAGGTGACTTCACCGACTTTGACCTCGAAGGACAGGCCGCGAAGGATATGACTGCCGCCGTAGTATTGGTGCAGTTTTTCGACGTTAAGCATGTTCAGTTCTCTCCATGCCCCCTGTGGGAGCGGGCAGTTTTCAGCGACCCAGGTAGACTTCGATCACCCGTTCATCCGCCTGCACCTGCTCCAGCGAGCCTTCGGCCAATACGCTGCCCTGGTGCAGCACGGTGACGTGGTCGGCAATCGAGCCGACAAAGCCCATGTCATGCTCCACCACCATCAGCGAATGTTTGCCCGCCAGGCTCTTGAACAGCTCGGCGGTGAATTCGGTTTCGGCATCGGTCATGCCCGCCACCGGCTCGTCGAGCAACAGCAGTTGCGGGTCCTGCATCAACAACATGCCGATTTCCAGAAACTGTTTCTGCCCGTGGGACAACAGCCCCGCAGGCCGCAGGGCTGAGCCGGTCAGGCGGATGGTATGCAGCACTTCGCCGATACGGTCCTTTTGCTCTCCTGTCAGTTTCGCGCGCAGGCTGGCCCACACCGACTTGTCGGTCTTCTGCGCCAGCTCCAGGTTCTCGAACACGCTCAGGGCCTCGAATACCGTGGGCTTCTGGAACTTTCGGCCAATCCCGGCCTGGGCGATCTGTACTTCGCTCATCTGGCGCAGGTCGAGGGTTTCGCCAAACCAGGCCTGGCCTTCGCTGGGCCGGGTCTTGCCGGTGATCACATCCATCATGGTGGTCTTGCCCGCACCATTGGGGCCGATGATGCAGCGCAGTTCACCGACGCCGATATACAGGTTGAGGTTGTTCAGGGCCTTGAAGCCATCGAAGCTGACGCTGATGTCTTCCAGGGTCAGGAGGGTGCCGTGGCGGGTGTTCAGGCCCGGCCCGGCGGCTTGTCCCAGGCCGATGGCGTCGCGACTGCTGCCAGCGTCCAGCACCGGTTCGAGCATGAATTCGGCGGTCGGTGTGATTCTCATTGTTCGCCCCTTTTCTTCAGCAGGCCGATCACGCCTTTTGGCAGGTACAGGGTCACGACGATAAACAGCGCCCCGAGAAAGAACAGCCAGTATTCGGGGAAGGCCACGGTAAACCAGCTTTTCATGCCATTGACCACGCCTGCCCCCAGCAGCGGGCCGATCAGGGTGCCGCGCCCGCCGAGGGCGACCCATACGGCGGCTTCGATGGAGTTGGTCGGCGACATTTCACCCGGGTTGATAATGCCCACCTGGGGCACATACAAGGCCCCGGCCAGGCCGCACAGCACGGCGCTCAGTACCCAGACGAACAGCTTGAAACCGCGCGGGTCGTAGCCGCAGAACATCAGGCGGTTTTCCGCGTCGCGCAGTGCGGTCAATACCCGGCCGAACTTGCTGCGCGCCAGTCGCCAGCCAAGGAACAGGCTGGTCACCAGCAGCAGCACGGTGGCCAAAAACAGCGCCGCGCGCGTGCCCGGCTCGGTGATGCCAAAGCCCAGAATACTGCGAAAATTGGTGAAACCGTTGTTGCCGCCAAAGCCGGTTTCGTTGCGGAAAAACAGCAGCATTCCGGCGAAGGTCAGGGCCTGGGTCATGATCGAGAAGTACACGCCCTTGATCCGCGAGCGAAAGGCGAAAAAGCCGAACACCAGGGCCAGCAGGCCGGGGGCCAATACCACCAGACACATTGCCCACCAGAAATGCTCGGTACCGACCCAGTACCATGGCAGCTCGGTCCACGACAAAAAGGTCATAAAGGCCGGCAGCTCGTCGCCCGAGGCCTGGCGCATCAGGTACATACCCATTGCGTAACCGCCCAGGGCGAAGAACAGGCCATGGCCGAGCGACAGCAGCCCGGCGTAGCCCCAGACCAGATCCAGGGCCAGGGCGACAATGGCGTAGCAGAGAATCTTGCCCACCAGCGTCAGCGTGTAGGCCGAGACCTGCAACGGGCTGTCGGCGGGCAACAGCGAGAGCAGCGGCAGGGCCAGCAATACCAGCAGGACCAGAACGCCCACCAGTGTAGTGACCGCAGGTCCGGCCTTTTGTGCAGCAGTGACCATCAGAGGCTGATTCATCAGTCGATCACCCGTCCTTTAAGCGCGAAGAGCCCCTGCGGACGCTTCTGGATAAACAGAATGATCAGTCCCAGGATCAGGATTTTGCCCAGCACGGCACCGATCTGCGGTTCGAGGATCTTGTTGGCGATACCCAGGCCAAAGGCCGCATACACAGTACCGGCCAATTGGCCGACGCCGCCCAGCACCACCACCAGAAACGAGTCGATGATGTAGCCCTGTCCCAGATCCGGGCCCACGTTGCCGACCTGGCTCAAGGCCACGCCGCCAAGTCCGGCAATCCCCGAGCCCAGGCCGAAGGCGAGCATGTCCACGCGCCCGGTGGGTACACCGCAGCAGGCAGCCATGTTGCGGTTCTGGGTAACGGCGCGCACGTTGAGGCCCAAACGGGTCTTGTTCAGCAGCAGCCAGGTCAGTACCACCACGGCCAGGGCGAAGACGATGATCACCAGACGGTTATACGGCAACACCAGGTTGGGCAGCACTTGCAGCCCGCCCGACAGCCAGGCCGGGTTGGCCACTTCGACGTTTTGCGCGCCGAACAGCACACGTACCAGCTGGATCAGGATCAGGCTGATGCCCCAGGTGGCAAGCAATGTCTCCAGCGGGCGGCCGTAGAGGTGACGGATGATGGTGCGCTCCAGCAGCATGCCCACGGCTGCGGTAACGAAGAACGCCACGGGCAGGGCCAGCAGCGGGTAGAACTCGATGGCGCCGGGAGCAAAGCGCTGGAACAGCAACTGCACGCAGTAGGTGGAATAGGCGCCGAGCATCAGCATTTCGCCGTGGGCCATATTGATCACCCCCAGCAGGCCAAAGGTGATGGCCAGGCCGAGTGCAGCCAGCAGCAGGATCGATCCGAGGGACAAACCGCTGAACGCCTGCCCCAGCAGGTCGCCGATCAGCAGCTTGCGTTTGATTTGCACCAGGCTGGTTTCGGCGGCGGTGTGCACGCTGGCATCGGTTTCTACCCCTGGTTGCAGCAGGTTTTCGAGGCGGGTGCGGGCCAGCGGTTCGCCAGTTTCGCCCAGCAGGCGCACGGCGGCCAGACGCACGGCAGGGTTGGGGTCGACCAATTGCAGATTGGCCAGCGCCAGGCTTAATGCGCTGTGCACATCGCTGTCCTTTTCAGCGGCCAGTTGTTGGTCGAGGAAATTGAGTTGCGCCGGTTTGGCGGATTTCTGCAATTGTTGCGCTGCGCTCAAGCGCAGCTTGGGGTCGGCTGCCAGCAGTTGATGGCTGGCCAGTGCGGTATCGATCAAGCCGCGCAAGCGGTTGTTCAGGCGCAGGGTTTTAACCTGGCCGTCTACGGTAACCTGGCCCTGTTGCAGGCTGTTGATCAGTTCGATGCGGGCGGGCGCGGGTTGTGCGGCCCAGCTTTCCAGGAGTTGGGCTTGCTGGGCGTTATTGGCTGCGGCGAAGTCGCTGGCGTCGTCGGCGTGGGCGGCCAGGGGCAGCAACAGCAGTAGCGCGACGATAACGCGGTAAAGGGCAGTGGGCATAGTTATGGCCTTGCACAGATAGAAGCAATTCAACACACCTGTGGGAGCGGGCTTGCTCGCGATGCAGGCAACGCGGTCTTTCAGTCAAACCGTGTTGACTGCATCGCGAGCAAGCCCGCTCCCACAAAAGCACAACGATGAGGCTGGCCTCAGTTACTCTTCACCGCGTAATCCGGCTTCTTGTCATTGCCCGGGATGTAAGGGCTCCACGGCTGGGCGCGGATCGGCCCTTCGGTCTGCCATACCACGCTGAACTGCCCGTCCGGCTGGATCTCGCCGATCATTACCGGCTTGTGCAGGTGATGGTTGGTCTTGTCCATCGTCAGGGTGTAGCCCGAAGGCGCGGCAAAGGTCTGGCCCGCCAGGGCTTCGCGCACCTTGTCGACATCGGTGGACTTGGCTTTTTCGGCCGCCTGGGCCCACATGTGAATGCCCACGTAGGTGGCTTCCATCGGGTCGTTGGTCACGGCCTTGTCGGCGCCCGGCAGGTTGTGTTTTTTGGCGTAGGCTTTCCAGTCAGCCACGAATTTGGCGTTGACCGGGTTCTCTACCGACTGGAAGTAGTTCCACGCCGCCAGGTTACCCACCAGCGGTTTGGTGTCGATGCCGCGCAGCTCCTCTTCACCCACCGAGAACGCGATCACCGGCACGTCGGTTGCTTTCAGGCCCTGGTTGGCCAGCTCTTTATAGAAGGGCACGTTGGAGTCACCGTTGACCGTGGAGATCACCGCTGTCTTGCCGCCCGCCGAGAACTTTTTGATATTGCCCACGATGGTCTGGTAGTCGCTGTGCCCAAACGGGGTGTAGACCTCTTCGATGTCCTTGTCGGCCACGCCTTTGGAATGCAGGAATGCGCGCAGGATCTTGTTGGTGGTGCGCGGGTACACGTAGTCGGTGCCCAGCAGCACAAAACGTTTGGCGCTGCCGCCGTCTTCGCTCATCAGGTATTCCACCGCTGGAATCGCTTGCTGGTTCGGCGCAGCGCCGGTGTAGAAGACGTTGGGCGACATCTCTTCGCCTTCGTATTGCACCGGGTAGAACAGCAGGCCGTTGAGTTCTTCAAACACCGGCAGTACCGATTTGCGCGACACCGATGTCCAGCAGCCGAACACCACCGCAACCTTGTCCTGAGTCAGCAACTGGCGGCCCTTTTCGGCAAACAGTGGCCAGTTGGAGGCCGGGTCGACTACTACGGGTTCGAGCATCTTGCCGTTGACACCGCCCTTGGCGTTGATCTCGTCAATGGTCATCAGCGCCATGTCTTTGAGCGAGGTTTCGGAGATCGCCATGGTTCCGGACAACGAATGCAAAATCCCTACTTTGATGGTCTCGGCGGCTTGCACCGTCCAGGTCATGCCCATGGCTGCGATGGAGGCGCTCAGGGTGAAAGCCTTGATCAAGCTACGACGCTTCATGGTGCGATCTCCAGGTCTCTGATTTTTAGTGATGAATTCAATGACTGGAGAGGTCTTTAGCAAAGGCTGTGCCTATACCTGAAAAGGGCTCTGGAACAGTATTTTGCGCGAAGAGTGGGCGCGACGACGCACCCGTTTGGTGCCGCCGGGAAGGGGTGGTGCGGGGTTATGCTTCACCTTGGTGCTTTGCGGGTTTGACTCACTACCGCCCTGTCAGGCGGTGTTAGCGTTTGCGCATCAACCCGATAAAAAACAGCCCGCCAATCGCCGCCGTGGCCACGCCTATGGGCAGGTCTTCGGGGGCGATCAGGGTGCGTGCCGCCACGTCGACCCAGACCAGGAACACACTGCCCAGCAAGGCGGATACCGGCAGCAGACGTCGATGCTCCGCGCCCACCAGGCGGCGGGCGATATGCGGAATCATCAGCCCGACAAAACCAATGGAGCCACTGATGGCCACCAGCACGCCGGTCATCAGCGAGGCGATCAAAAATACCCGCAGGCGCACATTGCGCGCATTCAAGCCCAGGGTCACGGCGGTTTGTTCGCCGGCCATCAGGGCATTCAGCGGGCGTGCCATACCCAGCAGCAACACCAGCCCCAGCAGCACGCTAGCGCTGGGGATGGCCAGCAGCTCCCAGCGCGCCAGTCCCAGCCCGCCGAGCATCCAGAACAGCACCGCGGAACTGGCCCGGTGGTCGCCCAGAAACAGCAGGGTATTGGCCACGGCCATCATCACAAAGGATACGGCCACGCCGCACAGCAGCAAACGGTCGCTGTCGAGCCGGCCGTGTCGGCTGGCGATGGCCAGTACCAGAGCCATGCTCAACAGCGCCCCGATAAATGCGGCAATGGGCAGGGTCAGCAGCCCGACGATTTCGCCCACATGCAGCACCACAATCACCGCCCCCAGCGTGGCGCCGCTGGTCACACCCAGCAGGTGCGGGTCGGCCAGGGGGTTGCGGGTCACGGCCTGCAACACCGCGCCGATCAGTGCCAGCCCTGCGCCCACCAGCGCCCCCAGCAACATGCGCGGCACGCGGATCAGCCACACGATATGTTCCTGGCCCGCGCTCCAGTTAACGTCGCCGATGCCAAACAGCTTGTGCAGCAGAATCTGCCACACCACGTCCACTGGCACCCGCGCCGGGCCAAAACCCAGCGAAACCACACACGACACCAGCAGCAATGCGCCAAGACCAGTGAGCAACAGGGCGTAGCGGCTGGCTATCATTGCGGGTGAAAGCCTTTAGCCAGGGTTTCGATGGCGAGCACGTTGTCGATGCCCGGCGTGGCCTGCACATAAGGGATAACGATAAAGCGCTTGTTACGGATCGCGTCTACCGATTGCAGCGCCGGGTTGGTTTCCAGGAAGCGTTGTTTCTGCTCGGCGGTGACCTCGCTGTAATCAACGATCACGATGACTTCGGGGTTGCGCTCGACCACGGTTTCCCAATTGATACGGGTCCAGCTGGCGTCGATATCGCTGAGGATATCGTTGCCACCGGCGGCTTCGATCAATGCGTGGGGGATACCCAGTTTGCCCGAAGTCATGGCCCGGTCTTCACCGCTGTCATACAGGAAAACCCGGGGCTTCGAGGTGGGCAGGGTGTTTTGGACGTCTGCAATTTTTGCCTGCATCTGGGCGATCAACGCACTGGCGCGATCCTGCACGTCGAAGATCCTGCCCAGGTTGCGCAGGTCGTTATAGGTGTCTTCCATGCTGGCGGGCGGGCGCTTCATCACAAATGCGCAGGACTCGGTCAGCTCATACACATTGATGCCCAGCGGGGTCAGGGTTTGCGGCGTGAGGTCGCCGCCCACGCGCATGCCGTAGTCCCAGCCGGCGAAGAAGAAATCGACGTTGGCATTGAGCAGGGTTTCCACTGACGGGTATTTGCTCGCCAGTTCCGGCAGACCATCGAGGATCACTTTCATCTGCGGGGTCACGGCCTTCCACCCGCTGATCCCGCTGTAGCCGGCCATGTGTGGCTTGAGACCGAGGGCGAGCATCATCTGGGTCATGTTGATGTCATGGCTGACCGCGTGTTTGGGGGCCTGGTCGAAGGTTACGTCGCGATTGCAACTCTTGATAGTCAGCGGGTACTGCGTGGCCTCGGCAAAGGCCAGGGGCGAGGCGAGCACTGCGCCCAGGCAGAGGGCGAAACGAATCAGGTTCATGCGTGGGTTATCCAGGTTATGCGCGGGTAGCCGGACAGCGGATGGTCGTCGATCAGGGCCGCCACGCCAAACACGTCGCGCAACAGCTCCACAGTCAAAACTTCACGGGGCGTGCCGCTGGCGATGATCTTGCCGTGGTCAATGACGTACAGCCGGTCACAAAAGGCAGCGGCCAGATTGAGGTCGTGGATGCTGGCCAGGGTGCCGATGTTCAGGCGCTTGACCAGTTGCAGCAACTCCAGTTGATAGCGCGGGTCGAGGTGATTGGTGGGCTCGTCGAGGATCAGCAGTTCGGGTTGCTGGGTCAGGGCACGCGCCAGGATCACCCGTTGTTTTTCGCCGCCCGAGAGGGTGGCGAAAGCGTGGTCTTCAAAACCCTGCAGGCCGACGGATGCGAGGGCGTTTGTAGCCAGTTGGCGATCAGCTTGGGTGTCGCCATCGAACAGGCCTTTGTGCGGGGTACGGCCCATGGCGACCACTTCATCGACGGTCAGGCCGAAAGTGTCGGGGAATTCTTGCAACACCACGGCGATGCGTTGCGCGCACCAGCGGGGTGATTGCTGCCAGAGATTGTGGCGGTCGAGCTGGACAGTGCCCGATTGCGGCTTGCTGAAACGGTAGGCGCAGCGCAACAGGCTGGTCTTGCCGCTGCCGTTGGGCCCGATCAGCCCCACAAACTCACCCGCCGCGACATGCAGGTTGGCATCACGCAGCTGGAACTGGTGATGGCAATGGCCGTGGCCCAGAGGGCTCCAGGCGAGCTGGGTGAGGGTGAGGCGGGTCATAAAAGTCCGGTTGTTCTTTAAAGTCAAAAGCCCCTCACCCTAGCCCTCTCCCTCCGGGAGAGGGTTAGGGTGAGGGCCAGCGGTTAAAAGGTGTAATCAGCCGTCACGAAAAACGAACGCGGTTCGCCCATGATCCATTGCTGGCCGCCATTGTATTGGGTTACGGCGTACTGGCGGTCGAACAAATTGTTCAAACGCAAACCCAGGGTGGTTTTGGGCATCGCTTTCCAGCTCACGCTGGCGTCTACCACGGTGTAGCTCGGCAGCTCGACGTTGTTGGCCATGTCGGCATAACGCGAGTCGACATAGCGCACGCCGGCACCGGCACTTACATCATCGTTGATGGCCTTGCTCAACCACAGATTGGCGGTGCGACGGGGTACGTCGGTGGGACGGTTGCCTTTGCGCGATACGCCTTCATCGTCGAACTTGTCGTACTGCGCGCGCACCACCGAGGCGTTGGCTTGCAACGCCCAGCGCTGCGGCAGTTGCAGGTCAAGGCTGGCTTCCAGGCCGCTGGAGGACTGCTCGCCCACTTGCAGCGTATTGCCCGGGATATTCGGGTCGGAGGTCAGCAGGTCTTTTTTGACGATGTGATAGGCCGCCAGGGTCCATTCGCCGCGCTGATCCCAGAACATCTGCTTGAAGCCGATTTCGGTCTGGCGCGCATGGGCCAGCTCGAAGTTTTGCTGCTTTTCGCTCAGGCTGATCAAGCCGCCCACGCCATCAACGCTGGTGGCTTGCTGGGCATAGATCGACATGTCCGGTGTCAGTTCGTATACCAACCCGACTTTCCAGCTGTTGGCCGACAGGCTGCGGTCAGTTCGAGTGGCGTCGCCATTGACCGCGAAGTCATCGCGGTCCAGATGCACGATATCGCGGCGCACGCCGGTGACCAGCGACAGTTGATCGCTCAGCTCGGTGCGGTTTTCGGCGAACAGCGAAACCTGTTGCGTGGTGGTGGTGTATTGATCGCGGTACGGCGAGTCACTTTCAAATTCGCCACGATCCGGGTGGTACAGGTCAATCGGCTGACCGTTTTCATTCACGTCTTTATACGGCGAGTTGCTGTGCAGGTTGAAGTGGATGCGGTTGTAATCCGCGCCCACCAGGGTTCTGCTTTCAAGGCCGAACAGGTCGTGGTTGAGGGTGAAGGTCTGGCGGTCGCCGACTTGTTCCTGCTCGTGCTTGATGCTGAAGTAGCCCCTGCGCAGCAAGGTCTGCTGGCTTTCATTCCAGGCGTGGTTTTCGGCGTTCTGCCAGCGGCGTTGGGCCTTGAGGTAATACAGCTCGTTGTTGGCACTGAGGGCGTCGTTGATCTGCCATTCAGTATTGAGGCGCGTCCACTGGTCGTTGTAATGCAGTTTTGCATCGCGCACGTTGTAGTTCTTGTCCCGCAGGCTCTGGTGATACCGGCCATTGATCAGCGGTACGCCGAAATCGTTTTGCGGCTCCTGATCGCCATAGTCGTGGCTCAGGGTAAACGCCAGGTCATCGCTGGCTTGCCAGCGCAGAGCGGCGCTGACAAAGGTGTTTTCGGAGTCGCCGTGGTCGATCCAGCCATTGCTCTGGACGTGGTTGATATTCAACCGATAGCTCAGGGTATCGGTCAGCGAGCCGCCGCTGTCGAGTGCCTGCTGGCGGGTGTCGTACGAGCCGTAGCCCACACGGACATGGTTTTCTATGGCACCGGAGAAGGGTTTTTTCGGGATTACGTTAATCACTGCGCCGGTAGCGCCTTCGCCATACAGCACCGAGGCCGGGCCGCGCAGCACGTCGATGCGTTCCACCGACCAGTCGTCCACCGGGAAGGTCACGGTGCCCGCGCCGCTGTACATGCGTACGCCGTCATAGAGCTGCATCACCGAGCCTTCGCCGACAAAACCCCGGGCCGAATAGGCGGAGCCGCCGTTACCCGGTGTGCCGGTGTTGCTGATGCCGGTCGTGCGGGTCACGGCGTCCTGCACGCTGCGGTCGCCACGGGCGCGGATTTGCGCGCCGGTCAGGCTTTCAACGCTGGCAGGCGTTTCGAGACCGGTAAGGTTCAGGCGTGAGCCGGCGCTGGTGGCGGTCTTGAGGTCGATGCTTTCAATCTCGACTTCAGGCGCGGTAACGCTCGCGGCAGGCAGCATCAGAGAGGGGGCGGCGTCATCGGCCTGGGCGCTGTTCAGCGCCAGCAGGCAGAGACTGGACAAAAAGTACTTGTTCATCAGGGCAGTGAGTCGCTTATTTCAGAGGGTGTCCCCGCTGCCTCCTGGCGGCGGGTGATGGAGCTTAAATGGTTTTGTTATACAGTAACACTTATTTCGCGCATGATATTGGCGTGCCATTATAGGGGTGGCTCTGCAATGCGCCTCTCGGATGGTTCATGCTGGTTATGAAAGGCGCTCATCCGGCCGTAGTTTGCGCACCATCAGCCATAACCGGTCGAGCCCCCACACTGCGATCAACGAGGCGCCCACCAGCGGGAACGCGATAGCCAGAGCGAGCATGATGGCAACGCCGGCCTTCCAGGTCGGCAGGTCGTGACGCAGCGGCGGAACCCCCAAACCGCCTTGCGGGCGACGCTTCCACCAGATCACCAGGCCGCTTACGGAACTGAGCAGGATCATCAGGCACACCAGCAGCATCACGATCTGGTTGAGCGGGCCAAACAACTTGCCTTCGTGCAGCATCACGCCCATTTCGGTGGCGCGGGCGACATTGCTGTAATGCTGCCAACGCACGTCGGCCAGTACCGTGCCGGTGTATTGATCGACATGCAGGGTGGCGTCGTTACGCGGGTCGTCGGCGAATACGGCAATGGTGAATACGCCGGTAGCGGTGGTCGGCAGGGTGATGCTGTAGCCGGCCTCGACCTGGCGGGCCGTGGCGGTGTCGACCACCGCTTGCAGGGTGATGCCGGGGGCGGCGGGGCCTGAGGTGTGCGCGGCGTGGGCCATATGTTCGGCGTGGGCGCCGGAGACCGGCATCGGTGTGTTTTCCATTGCCCAGGGCACGGTCTGGCGATTGGCGGTATTGAGGCTGCGGGCCTCGATATCAGACTTCGGCACGTCGTTCCACATGGCTACCGGGAAACGGTTCCACAGGTCGGCATATTGCTTGCCCCAGAAGCCGGTCCAGGTCATGCCGCTGATCAACATGAACAGCAGCAAGGCGGCCCCCCAGAACCCTGTGACAACGTGAAGGTCGCGCCATAGCACGCGCCCGCGCCTGCTCAGGCGCGGCCATAGAATTCCGGCAGCCGATTGCCCCCGCGGCCACCACAGGAACAGGCCGGACACCACCAGCACCACGCCCCAGCCAGCGGCCAGTTCCACCAGCCGGTCGCCGAGGGTGCCGATCATCAATTCGCCGTGCAGGGTGCGCGCCACGGCTTGCAGGTTGAGCTTGGCATCCTGCTCGCCCAGCACCTGGCCGGTGTAGGGGTTGATAAACACATTGAGCTCGTGCCCGCCGTTGTGAACCACGAACTGGCCGCTGCGTTGCGGATTGATCGGCGGCAGGTACTGGCTGATATGGCCCTGTGGATAAGTGGCCTGCACACGGCTGAGTTGCTCATCGGCGCTGAGGCTGTGATGGGCCGGGGTGACGTTGAGCAGATGGTCGTACAGCAGTGGATCAAGCTGGGGTTTGAACAGGTAAATGATCCCGGTCAGGGCCAGCAGGATCATAAACGGGGCGACAAATAACCCGGCGTAGAAATGCCAGCGCCAGGCCAGGTTGTAGAAAGACGGTGTTGGTCGGCTCATGTGAGCGGCTCCGCAAGGTTGAAATTGTTGTCGTCAGCAAAGACCCTCACCCTAGCCCTCTCCCAGAGGGAGAGGGGACTGACCGCTGCGGGTTCAAGCACGGCGCAAATCAGCTCCCTCTCCCTCCGGGAGAGGGTTGGGGTGAGGGCTGGCGGTTTGTCAGAAACTCACATCCACCTTGGTCCACAGCGTGCGGCCCGGTTCATTGATGGCGCGCGGGTCATTGGCCGGGTAGCCGTAACCGGCGTTGCCCGCCATGTTCAGGTGCTCGCTGTAGTTTTTGTCCAGCAGGTTGTCGACCCCGGCGCTGACCTTGAGGTTTTTGTTGATGCGGTATGCACCGTTCAACGAGAACACGCCAAAGCCGGCACTTTTGCCAAAATCCTTGCCGACCACATTGCCCGCGTTGCGGTCTATGCGGTCCTGGCGCGCCACGACGCGCCACAGGGCGCCGGCACTCCAGTCGTCTTCGCTGTAGGTCAGGCCCAGGCGGGTGTCCAGCGGCGGCATTTGCGGCAGGGCCTTGCCATCGCTGGTGTTCTTGCCCCAGGCGTAGGCCAGGGTGGCGTCGGCTTTCCAGTTTGACGTCAACTGATACGCCGCGCCCAACTCGCCGCCCATGACCCGGGCGTTGATGTTTTGCGCTTGGGATGAGCCCTTGGCGTAGTCGAACAGGATGTAGTCGCGAATCTCGCCGGCGTACACCGAGGCCCAGGCCTCCAGGGTGTCGGTCTTGTATTGCAGGCCCGCATCGAGCTGCGTGGTTTTCTCGGGCTTGATGGCGTCGAATGCATTCACCGAACCGGTCGGGCCGGAGCTCGGCGAAAACAGCTCCCAGTAATCGGGGAAGCGCTGAGTGTGGCCCAGCCCGGCGTACAGGGTGGTCGGGCTGTCGCTCAGGTCATGCTCGTAACGCACAAAACCGCTGGGCAGGGTGTCGGCGCGGGTCTTGTCCAGGGTCGGGTTGGGCTTGCTCATCATCCCCGAGCCGAGTCGGGCGCGGTAATCCTTGGCGGATGCGCGGTCAAGACGAGCACCGGTAATCAGCCGGTCGCGCTCGGCGGCGTACCAGGTCAACTCGCCAAAGGCGCCGTAGTTGTGGAAATCGGCGTCCTTGCTCCAGTTCTGGTCCTTGTAGGTATCGATGCCCATGCCCATGCGTTTGCGGTGTTCGTTGGTCTGCGCATCGATGCCGCTGATTAGCTGGTAATCGGCCCAGCGCCAGGTGGCCTTGATCCGCGCACCGAGGGTGCGGCGGTCGACGTTGGACGCCATCGGCCCTGCCATCATGCCGGTGCCCGACGGGGTACGCAGTGTGTAGTTGTCCATCACATGGTCGGCGTAGTTGTAGTAGACCTGGGCTTCGATCTTGTCGAGAACGTCGCCGATATTGGACTTTTCAAAGCGCAGTCCCAGGCTTTCGCGCTTGTACTGGCTGCCGTCCATGCCGCGTCCGGCCGAGCGCGCTTCACCGTCGCCCTTGCCGGCGGTGAGTTCCAGCAGGGTGTCGGCGTCCGGGGTCCAGCCCAGGGCAATGTCGCCGTTCCATTTGTCGTAACGCGACGGCACGGTGTCGCCGTTGCCGTCCTTGTAGTCATCGGCATGGGCGGTGTTGCCGATGACCCGCACATAGCCCAGCGGGCCACCGGCGGCGGCGTCGATGGTTTTGTCGAAACGGCCGTTGGAACCCACCAGCAGGCTGGCATTGACCCGTGTGCCCAGTTCGCCGAAGTGCTCGGGCTCGCGTTCGAAGAGGATGGTGCCCGCCGAGGCGCCCGGGCCCCAGAGCACGGTTTGCGGGCCTTTGATCACCGTGAGCTGGTCGTAGGTTTCCGGCGAGATGTAGGAGGTGGGTGCGTCCATGCGCCCGGGACAGGCGCCGAGCATCATGCCGCCGTTGGTAAGGATATTCAGGCGCGAGCCGAACATGCCGCGCAGCACCGGGTCGCCGTTGGTGCCACCGTTGCGGATCAGGGCGAAGCCGGGGATGGTCTTGAGGTAGTCGCCGCCGTCACTGGCAGGCACGGGCTGGCGCGGGTCCTTGGGGTTGGTGACGATGGTCAGCGGTGAGCTGGGGGCGATGGCGGTGATCACCAGCGGGCTCAGCTCATTGCTGTGCCCGGCATGTTCGTCGGCCACAGCGGTGGTTGCCAGAATCGCACAGCACAGGGTGCTGAGGGTAAAGGGCAAACGGGAGGCAGCAGTAAAGCGGGACATAGACATTCCAATAGTCAGACGAATACAACTCGGCCACGCACCTGCGACTGTCTGAAACAGTGCATGCAGGTCGGCCAGATGATGTGTTGTGGTGTCGGTAGCTAAAGGAATACGGGAGGCGCGCGGGAGCGGGAGCCCGGGAAGACCGGTTGCCGGGCGTGGCCCAGGCGGGGATTGGCGGCCAGGTAACTGCGGGGTTCTGGTGAGTTATAGAGGGTCAGGCCCGGGGTGCCGGGCAAGGCCGGGCAACTGAACAGCAGGGTGCAGTAGCCGCACTTTTCCCAGATGGCATGGTGGTCGGCTGAAGGCTGTTCATGTTCGGCGTGCGCAGACATGTCCATGCTCATATCCATCGACATGGGCATGGAGGCGTGATGATCCATCGGCATCGCCTGGGAAATCAGCGGGCCGATAAAAATCATCAACATGGCAAACAGGCTCAGCCAACTGCCGCGAATGTGCGACATGGAGTGCCTGGCGCGAGGTTCGCGCACGGGGATCAGCAACCTTGGCCGTTAGTGGGCGTGCATGTGTTCCATGCTGTCTTCAGGTGCCTGCTTCTGCACATTGACCTCAACCGGCACGGCGCCGGCTTTTTCAAAATGCAGGGTCAGCGGGAAGTGCTTGCCGTCCTGCAGCAGGCTGCGGTCCTTGAGACCGAACATCATCACGTGGTACGCCATGGGCGCAAAGGTGACGGTGCCGCCGGGCGGCACTTCGACGCTGGCCACGGGCAGCATCTTCATCAAGTCGCCTTCCATGATGTGCTGGTGCAGTTCGGCCTTATCGGCAATCGGCGTGTCGACACTGACCAGCCGATCGGCCGTGCTGCCGGTGTTGTGAATGATGAAATACGCGGCCACGGTGGGCGCATTGGGCGGCAGCTCCTGGGACCACGGGTGGGCGATTTCGAGGTCGCCGCTTTTGTATTCGTGGGCGTTGGCAAAACAGGCATGCAGCAACACAGCCGCCGCAATCACGACGTGCTTGAACAGGGAAAGGTTCAACATGGCAATTCTCCGGAATGATTCAAAACGCAAAGGGGTTGCGAGGAAGAATCAGACCAGGGGCGATGCGCGGGGGTTGAGGCTCGGCCATTGCTGTCGCGGGGTGGGGCGCTTGAGGTGATCCGGGACCAGGCTGTGGCCCCGCTCGATGGCGGCAAAGTAGAGCTTGGGAATATGCGCGGGCAGCGCCACCACCGGCGCGGCGCCCGAGCAGCACCAGCAATGCTGCATGGTGGAATGATCGTCATGCTGGTTGTCGGCGGGCTCGAACGTGCCCAACGATACGGCGACCATCTTGGTGCCGGTGGAGGAGCAGAAGCTGCTCCACATGAACTGCTCGGTGGGCCCTCGCTCAACGGATTGGGTCGCTCCGGCCATCGACATGGCGAGCATGTTGAACAGCACTGCAAAGCAGGCGATCCAGGCAAATGCAAACCGTTGTCGGGACATGACGAATTCCGTGAGTGGAGCGATCAAGGGGCTATTTAGCCTGAATGCTCGGCGTAAGTAAAAAGTGCGGGTGTGGCGAAGTGTCGCGATCGGCCAGTACGCGCAAATTTCAGGCTGCTGTGGCATGCAGCTTGAGCCCCAGCGCCTTCATCACTTTGATGATAGTCGCGAACTCGGGGTTGCCCTTGCTGCCCAGGGCCTTGTACAGGCTTTCACGGCCCAGCCCGGCTTCGCGGGCGATTTGAGTCATGCCTTGGGCGCGGGCGATATCGTTGAGCGCCGCTCGGATCAGACTGCCGTCGCCGGGGTCCTCTTCGAAACAGGCGTCCAGGTAAGCCGCCATATCCTCCGGGGACTTCAGGTAGTCAACGGTATCGAAACGGGTAAGTTGCTCGGTCATGCGTCAGTCCTCATTACCCAGTGTGTGTGCCATTTGTTTTGCGCGTTTTATATCTCGTGTCTGGCTGGTTTTATCGCCGCCAACAAGCAGCAGGTAGAACACTTCGCCTTTGCGGGTGTAATAGACTCGATAACCGGGCCCGCAGTGAATCCGCATTTCGTAAACACCGCCACCGACGCACTCGCAGTCGGCGAAGTGACCCAAACCGGCTGCTTTCAGGCGAGCAAGAATGCGGGCTTGCCCGGTTTTGTCTTTAAGTGCGCCCAACCATTTGGCGAATTCGCGTGTTTGTTCGAAAGTGATCATGGGGCATGATCGTATTCTGAAGGATACACCATCGCCAGCTTTTACACATTCACAAATAATTCCCCTGCGCCAACCCTTCCATCAGCTCCTCGACCGTCCGGAACTCCCGATCCACCTGCGCCAGCGTCGGCCGCTTGAGGATCAACACCGGCACTGCGCGCTCGCGGGCAACTTGCAGCTTGGGTTCGGTGGCGCTGCTGCCGCTGTTTTTGCTGATCAATACGTCGATGCGCCGTTGTGCAAACAACAGGCGTTCGTCATCGATGAGGAACGGCCCGCGTGCGCCGATCACGTCGCAGCGTGCAGTGCCGGGGTAAGCGTCGAGGGCGCGCAGGGTCCAGAACTGCTCTGGCGGAATTTCGTGCAGGTGCTCCAGCGGCTCACGGCCCAAGGTGAACAAGGGGCGCTGGAAGGTGGCGAGCGCTTCCACCAGTTCGCTCCAATCTGCCACTTCACGCCAGTCATCGCCCGTCTGCGCCACCCAGGCCGGGCGGCGCAGCGCCCAGCACGGGATGCCACTGGCAGCAGCAGCGAGGGCCGCGTTATGGCTGATTTTCGCCGCGTAGGGGTGGGTGGCGTCCAGCAGGATGTCGATGCGCTGTTCGCGGATGTACTGTGCCAAACCTTCAGCGCCGCCATATCCGCCCACCCGTACCTCGCAGGTCAGGTCCGTCGGTACCCGGCCAACCCCGGCCAGGCTGTAGACATGCTGCGGGCCCAGGGTACGGGCAATGGCCAACGCCTCGGTGACGCCGCCCAATAACAAAATACGTTTCATGCAAAGGCTCCGGCGTGACCGACAATCCCGCCCTGGCGGTCGATGGCAAACACTTCGACCTGTACCTGGGCCGGCACCACGCTGCGGGCAAAGTCCAGAGCGTGCTGGCACACCGCATCGCCCAACGCGATACCGGCCGCACTGGCCATCGCCAGGGCTTGCTGGCTGGTGTTGGCCTGGCGGATGGCCTCCTGGAGTGGATGGTCGGCCCCGATATCCGCTGCCCATTGGGCCAGTTGCGGCAGGTCGATGCTGGAGTGGCGACTGTGCAAGTCCATATGCCCGGCGGCCAGTTTGCTGATCTTGCCGAAACCGCCGCAAATGCTCAGTTTATCCACAGGCACTTTGCGCAGATGCTTGAGCACTGCGCCGACAAAGTCGCCCATTTCGATCAGGGCGATTTCCGGCAAGTTGTAGACCCGGCGCATGGTGTCTTCGCTGGCATTGCCGGTGCAGGCGGCAATGTGCAGGTAACCGTTGGTCTTGGCGACGTCTATGCCCTGGTGGATAGAGGCGATATACGCCGCGCAGGAAAACGGCCGCACGATGCCGCTGGTGCCCAGGATCGACAGCCCGCCGAGAATCCCCAGGCGCGGGTTCATGGTTTTCAGGGCCAGGGCTTCGCCGTCCTGTACGTTGACAGTCACTTCAAAGCCACCGCCGTAACCCAGTTCGGTTGCCAGTTGCTGCAGGTGCTCGGTGATCATTTTGCGTGGCACAGGGTTGATCGCCGGCTCGCCCACGTTCAATACCAGACCCGGGCGGGTTACGGTGCCGACACCTTGCCCGGCAACAAAGCCAATGCCCGGTTCCGGTCGCAAGCGCACCCGTGAATAGAGCAGTGCGCCGTGGGTCACGTCGGGATCGTCGCCGGCGTCCTTGATGGTGCCCGCTTCGGCGCCGTCTTGCCACAGACGGCAGAACTCCAGGCGCATTTGCACCTGTTTACCCTTGGGCAAAGTGATTTGCACGGCGTCGTTACACACGCCGCCCAGCAGCAGGCGGGCAGCGGCCAGGCTGGTGGCGGTGGCGCAGCTGCCGGTGGTCAGGCCGCTGCGCAGGGGGGCGGGTTGTTCGGCAGTTTCGTCACGCATCGAGAGGCTTGGTCATGTCCAGAAGGGTAATCGGCAACGCCTGACGCCAGGTGTCGAATTCACCCAGGGGCTGGGCCTGGGCAATATGGATGCGGGTCAGTTCGCCGCCGTGGCGCTCGCGCCAGCTCATCAGCAGCATTTCGCTTTGCAGGGTGACGGCATTGGCCACCAGCCGCCCGCCGGGCTTGAGTCGCTGCCAGCAGGTGTCGAGCACGCCTTCGCGGGTTACGCCGCCACCGATAAAAATCGCGTCCGGGGGCTCCAGACCGTCAAGAGCCTGGGGTGCCTTGCCGCGAATCAGTTGCAGGCCGGGCACACCAAGGGTATCGCGGTTACGTTCGATCAGTTGCTGGCGGCCTTCGTCGGCTTCAATCGCCAAGGTGCGGCAACTCGGCCAGGTACGCATCCACTCGATGCCGATCGAGCCGCTGCCCGCGCCTACGTCCCACAGCAATTGGCCTGGCAGTGGCGCGAGGCGGGCGAGGGTTACGGCGCGCACATCGCGCTTGGTCAACTGGCCATCATGCTCGAACGCGCTGTCGGGCAGCCCACCGATACGTGACAGCGGCCGGGCGCTGGCGTCGGCCAGGCAATCGATGGCGACCAGGTTAAGCGCCGCGACGGGCGGGTCACTCCAGTCGCAGGCGCGGGTGTCGATCCTGCGTTCAGCCTGGCCGCCCAGGTGTTCCAGCACCGTCATGCGGCTGGGACCAAATCCCTGCTCGCTCAGCAGACGGGCGATGATGGACGGGCTGCTGCCATCGTTGCTCAGTACCAGCAGACGTACACCGCTGTGCAGGTGGGCATTGAGGGCGACGACGGGGCGTGCCACTACCGACAGCGTGACTACGTCCTGCAGGGCCCAGCCCATGCGTGCTGCGGCCAGGGAAAAGGACGATGGCGCTGGCAGCACCTGCATTTCATCCCGCGCTACCCGTCGCGCCAGGCTGGCGCCGACACCAAACAGCATGGGGTCGCCGCTGGCCAGTACGCAGGTCGGCGTGTTGCGCAGGGCCAGCACTGGGGCCAGTGAAAACGGGCTCGGCCAGGTCTGGCGCTCGGCGCGAATGCAGGCGGGCAGCAGGTCGAGCTGGCGCTGGCTGCCGATTACGCGGGTCGCGCCCAACAAGGCGCGGCGCGCATTTTTGCCCAGCCCGGCAAAACCGTCCTCACCGATTCCCACAACTGTTAGCCAGGGCGACATGCCGATCCTCTTGATAAACGCCGGGTTGTTCCTCCGCTACCGGGCGAAGGCCCTGCGGAAACAGGTGCGCATGATAACGCGCCTTGCCCTGCACCAGAGTTCATCTTTACAGGTGGTAGCCGGTTAATGCCGTTGTACCGGAGATTCGGGCCAAGATTTGCCTTCCGTGGGTTCTGAGGCAGTCGCCAGTGACAGATGATCAGCTTGAGCCGGATGACTGGCTCGCCGCCATGCAAACAGGGTATCTGGACAACCTGGCGCGGCTCGATGCCGCGGGGCAACTCACGGCGCAAGAGTTTATCTGTCTGCAGCAGGTCATTGCGGTGCAACCGCAGCATGTCTATGCCCTTGAGCTTGGCGCGGACAACGCCCCGGCCGCCGATCTTGCCGGCCATTTCATCGTAACCCGGGCAGACAGCAACCCGCCGGGCGCATTCCTGTATTCCCCTCTCGGTGGATTGGAGCGCATCGCCAATTCAACCGCGCTGCGCATAACCCTCAAGCGGCGTCTGGCCGACCCGCTGGTACGTGACACCTTGCTGCGCTTTATGCCGATCGAGGTGCGTGAAGACCTGAAAAAACTGCGCTCCCTGAGGATCAGGCGGTGCTTGATTGAAGGTCGGGTATTTGAGCATCGCACACGCTCGTTGCAGGATCTGCGTTTGCACAACCTTGAGTTGTTGAGGGCGCGCCTGCTCGATCTTCCGTCCCTGCGCGGGGTGCTCAATGCCCAGCTCACGCTGGCCCTGGAGCACGAGTTCCAGGGGTTGGGCCTGTCTGCTCAGACGCTGCAGGTCAACAGCTATGCGATGGCGACGGCTGGCAGCCAGCCACCGTTGTCGAGCATGAGCCTTCTGGATCTGGCACTGGCGTACCTGGGCAAAGGCGAGTGGCCGGGTAATCACATCCGCGAGTATCTGAGCCCGACCGTAGCCTTCGATGCAGCTCAAGCACGATCACCCTCGCTGGATGTGCGCATGTACCAGTTGGTCAGGGAAATTGTCGGGGGCATTCAGGCCGTGATGCAGCAGCAACTCGAAGCCTGGTGGTATCTGGACATAAAAGGGTTGAGCCTGAGGGTGCTGGCTGTTCAGTTTATGGGCGACCGGTTTTTCAATGGGTTGTTACAGGCTCGTCACGAGGGGCGGATTGATCCCGTGCAGTTCGATGCACTGCTGGCTGTGGGGCGCTCGCGCCTGAATGATGATCGATATGCCCATGGGCAATGGCGGCCCGCCCGCCTGTCATTGCTGGGGCAGGGGGGCGCCAGGGTAGAACTGGCCGGGCTGTTCAGTGTGTCTGTACCGGTCTCCACTCCCGAGCTGTTTTTGTTCAGCGAACAGGCTGCACTTGAGCGCTTTGACAATGACGAGACGCTCAAGGGCCAGGTGCTCGCACGGCTCAAGGAGCCCCGCGACAGAGACAACCTGCTCGGTCATGTGTCACGCGATCAGCGGCCGGTATTGCGCCTTATGCTTGACCCGGTCCTGAGTGTCGAGACCATCGAGGGTGATCTGTTCGAAAACCGTGTGCGCTCCATCATCGACAAGCAGGCGCGGGATTTTACCTTTCTGCTCGGTGCCATACGTGGCAAGGACTGTAATGTGAATGCCGTGGTGGATCACGGGCTGGATGTGCGTGCGCTGCTCGATCCACGCTTGACGGAGCCCAACCAGCAAGGGCGCTGGAGTACCCGGCTGGCGCTTGATGGCCCGGCGACAGCTGCGGCTACGGCAGGTGACAGCGCTACGTTACCTTTGATCCAAAGCAAACTGCAGGTGCTCAACGGGCAGGTAGCCCTGATGCTGCTGGGCCGGCCCGAGCTCAGGGGCTTTGCCCACCGACGGCTCAAGCAGCATCTGGCGTCGCCTGGTTTGAGCCATTTGATCCCCGGGGATCTGGTGCTGCGTATTTATGGCACCGCGACCTTGCGCAAGCAGTTGGAGCCGTTGCGGGTTATCCCGCTGGTCGATGCGTTGCTGGATCGGGTCACAGGCTGGAGTCCGCTCCCGGTCGATGGCGCGCGAATACGTCTTGGCGTGCAAAAAAACAGCCCGGACATCAAGCCGATCCATTACCCCGATGGCGCAGCCGTCCTGGCCTTGCTCGACCACGCTTCTGAGGGCCTCGTTGCGCAATTCATGCAGCAACTGCACGGGTTTTACTATATGGGGATGGCCGCATTGGCGGGTTCGGCCGTGATTAGCCGATTGGCCCGGTTCCGGGGCTCGGCGCTGCGTTACGAGGCATTCTTCAGGCAGATGGACGGGCGCCTGGACAGTAACGGGAGTGCCATTGTCAGGGCTGTGCTGGAGCATTCGACTTACCTTGCACGACGGGCGCTCAACGGGTTTATCCCCGATGTCTGCGAGCTGGCGTTAACCCTGCCGGGCAGACGCCCAAGCATCACGCTGCGCAACTGCCTTGTGATGACCGGGCGCGGTGGCACTGACAGCGTCAACTCCGGGCAAGCCGTCTTGTGGACGGCAGCCTGGAGCCTGGAATGTTTCGATTCACTGGCATCATGCCTTGAGACCTTGCAGGCCCGCTTGCGGGATCGTGTTGAACAATGGCATCTGTTGCGCTGTATCAGCTTGCGTGAGCGCGAAAGGGTGCAGGCCGCCGTTGATGTGAAATGGACTGCCAGCGTGATCGACACCGACTGGCTTGAAGCCTGCCAGCGCCGGGAGACAGAAAAACACCTCAGTGATATCGGCTTCCTGCTGGAGCGAGGTGTGGTGCAGCAGGTGTCGGCACCGGAACTGGTCAACCAGGTGGATTGCTACTGGTCGGAGCAGGCGCAGTTCAATGTTGACGCAACGCTCGCCGCCGCCCGCCAATGGCAGTTCCGTGAGGGTTTGCCTGACTGGCTCAAGCACGCTGCGGCCAGTGACCAGCAGGCCTACGGTCGGATCCTGCTGCGAATTCAACAGGCCGGGAGCGAGGGGTATTCGCAAGACGTGCCCGAGCTGCTCGACTATGCCCGCGAGCGGTTGTTGGCACGCTTGAGGGCTGACTTTCCGGGCGTGGCAATTGACCCGGACAAGGTCGAAATCAGCGTGGTGCAATACAGCGGACCGGCTGGCGGAGAGATCGCCGGAGGCGCGGCAGTCTCCAGGCTGAGGCGATCGCTGACGTATTTTGCCCTGAGTCATTTTTTCAATGTGCACTCTGGCGTGCGCAGCTATCGCTCACTGGGCGAAGAACCTTTGCCTGCGGGGCTGGATGACCACTATGTGAGTGAGCTGGTGCGTTCGCTGGATCTTGGCGAAAGCTATCAGGCCCTGCTGGTCGAAAAGCTCACCCCGGGCCATGAGGGGGCTGCACGGCGTCAGGGTTTGTTCTGTCAGCAGCTGCCTGCGCAGGTGCTCGAATACGCGCTGCAAGCCCGAATCAAGGGCGCATTGAGCCAGACGGCCCATGATTTCGTTGAGCATGTACTGAACAGCCCGGACGCCAAAGCCCGCGAACGCTTCAAGGGCATCGAGCTGGTTGTGCGGCCACTGGCTTTTTGCGCCGTAACCGGTCGTCATCCCGACCGGGCGCAGGGCATGTACCTGATTGGTCCGGCTGCTCTGGATAGCGGGCCGCAGGTGTTGTATGTGCTCTACGGCAAGGGGCCTGCGCTTCGAGAGTACAGCAGCCAGTCCGATTTTCTGCATCGGTTGCACGGTTCTGGAGCCTTGCAGGACGAGGTGCTGGAGCGGCTGGAACCCCGGGTTCGTAAAATTTATGAATATGGGGGATTTCGCGAGCCGCATATCGGCTATGTCGATCCGACCTTGAGCTCGCCGCAGGTGGCCAATCCTCCCGCCAGCCTCGATCCCGGTCAGTTGACCGGTAACTGCCTGAACAGGTTGTACGTCGATACCCTCAATGTGCGGCTGGCCCTGGCTCGTACCCAGGCCCGCAGCGCAGCGCAGGCGGACTGGGCTTCCCTTGTGTATCTGCTGTCGCTGCTGGCGGACACTGCTTTGCTGATTCTGCCGGGCAAGCTGAGTGTGCCCTTGATGATCTGGCAGGCCCAGACCAGTGCACAGTCAGCTGTTCAGGCCGTGGCAGATGATCGCTGGGGGCAGGCTGTGTTTGATTTTGCCACGGCGTTGTTGATGATCGCGGGTAGCCATGGCGCACTGAGGCGCACAACCGGGGAACCCCACGTCGTTGCTGCCTTCGAGGCCCCTCTGGAGACCATGACCCGTGAGCAGCAGGCCAGCTTGCGGCCCTATGCGGCCAATCATGTGTCGTTGAATAACCTGCATGAAGACACTGGCTCCGGGTTGTTTACTGACCCCGAGTCAGGCCACCGCTTTATCGTTCTGGACGGGCAGGTGTTTCAAGTCGCAGCCTGGCAGGATCGATGGCGTATTCATATTGGTGAAGACCGCGATGGCCCTCTGGTCAAACGCAGCCCCCATCAGCGCTGGGTACTCGATCTCAAGGAACCGTTGCCAGGCGGTGGTCAGGCACTGGGCACGCGGTCGGGTACATCGGGGAGCGTTTCGTTTGGCCGGGAGCACACAGTTACGGTCCTGGGCATGCCTGCCATCGAACGTCTGCAGCCACGCAAGGCCCAGGTGATTCGGGAGGCGCACGAACAGGCTATTCGCTATCTGACTGATTGCAGGGAGCATCTGCAATCAGTCGGCTCCGCCAGCCAGCTGAATGCCCAGACCCGGCGCTTTCTTGCCAGGGTGTTCAGTGTGAGCCAAGTCGACGACCCCTTGCTCGACAAGCTCAAACGCATCGTCGACAAACTGCTGACGGCCCTGCAATCCACCGAGTTTTCACCACAGCACTCCAGCCGCTACGGCTTGTACTCACCGCCCAACCCGCGAGAAGTGGCGCGAGTTTCTTCGCTGGGCAGCGTGATCAAACGCAAGACCGTGCTTTTTTCTCAGGGTTACTTCGCCTCGGCCGACGAGATTTTCAGCCTGTCAGTGATGGGGGTGGACGGCCGCGAGTTCGACCGGGTCAAGCATTCGACGGCCACCATTCTGCTCCATGAATTCAGCCACCTGGTCATGGGCACCATTGATATCAATTATCTGGGTGTAAGCCATCCCTTCGAAGAGTTGCTGGTTCCCGAGCGTGACTGGGATGGTCAGATACGTACGCTTAAAAGGCAGATGCAGGATCACCGTTATCGTCAACTGACCACCGAAATTCGCAAGGCAGATCTTTTCAAGGAGAAGTACAGCAACCGGCGCAGTTACCTGCCCCTCCCTTTCAAGCTGGCACACAGCTTGATCCACAAGACCCGCAGCAAAAACATCGAAGAGGTGCGTGACCGGTTTTTCAGTGACCCGGTGTTTCGCGAGAGGGTGATCCTGATGAATGCCGACTCTCAGACGTTGTTGATTACCTGGCTCGGGTACTTCAAACCGGCAACTGTCGCTGTCGTTTGATCCCCCGGAAAGTGCCCGGGTATCTATGTAGTGCCGTTGTCGTCCGGGGGCGCGATAGCGTGTTGTGCATTGTCCGCAAGCGAAGAGAGATCACCCATGAAGGCAATCACTTCCACATTTAATTCCGGCTCTGCATCGAACGAAACCTTCAATGTCCGCCCGATGGCTGCTGGCAACGGCGGGCAGGCCGAGGGGCTGGTGATGCAGTTAATGAACATCGCTTCCCAGGTTGATGAATTGTTGCGGCCATGGCCTGCACCGTTTTCGTATGCGTATTCAAGGCTGGTGAAAGCGCTGGCCCGCGCGGGGCATGACGTGCTGGAGCTCGACCGTATGCGGTTACGGGTCGCTGGCTTGCGTGAGCCGGTGTCGCTGATGGAAGCATTGTTGCAACAGGTCACCGGACTACAGCCGCTGCCGCGTGATCCCGAAAGAATAGAGGCGGGCCTGCACTTGCTGGATACCCCGGATCTCAATCCGCCCAAGCCACTTTCAGGCAGTGAATTAATCAACGTCATGGATCAGGCCGCAGCGGGGTTTTTCCAGGGGTATGTCAATCAGCTCCGTGCGTTTTTCTATACTCCGGCCCCACCGCCGAGGGCCGATACGTTGATCGACAGGCTGTGTACCCTGAGGTTGGCGATGCTACGGGCCGAATTGCAGCTGATGCAATCGGGCAACCGGCTTTCAGCGGCGGACCTGGCGGTGCTGGGCGCGGTGCTGAGCCAGCCGGTGAGCACCCGGCGTCCAGCATTGGCAGGGTTTGTTCCCGATGTGTTTGCCATTGCACTATCAATCAATGGCGCACAGGCCGGGCTGGATATCGTCAACTGTCTGTTGTTCACCGAACGCGGTGGTCAGCAGCCGGCAACTGCCGGCCGGGCCATATTCTGGAGCCCGGATTCGGGGTTCGAAGGCTTTGCGTCGGTGGGCGAGTGCACCACCCAACTGCAAGCCCGCCTGGCGGACAAGGCACGGCGCTGGGAACTGCTGAGCCATGTCAGCACGGGCACGCAGCCGCAGGTTACGGCCTGGCTGGACAGCACCGCTAACGGGAAAATTGGCGGGCTTCAATTCGAACGTGTTGAACACGACTTTGTCCGAGAGACCCAGCTACGGGCTATTGCCAAGGTGCTGGCGGACGCCGGCTTTGCCTGCCGTACGGCTCAAGCCATCCCCTTGTCGGCGCAAGCCTTTGAAAATCTTATCCACAGTGAACTGGTACAAGGTCGGGCAGGGCTGGTGTTGGAACCTGTGGTTGAAATGGCGCGCCTGCAAGCGTTTGAGGCGGCAATACCGCAGTGGTTGAAAAACGCCTCGCAGGCAGACAAGTTGGCTTATGCCGGGTTGTTGCAGCGCTATCCAGGGGCAGGGCAGGAACAGCAAAACTACCTGCATGATATCCCGCCGCTTGCCGAGTACGCCCGCGCGTTACTGAAACTGCGTCTGGAGCTCGACTTCGCGGGGCAGGCGCCAGACCCGGATGCGATCGAGGTGGTGATCGACACCTATGTGCCTTCCCCGGTACCGGTTGGTAGCACGCCCTCTTTTTTGCCAGCGGCGACGACGCGCACTGTTCAGACCCTCACGCAATTTTCGCTTAACGGTTTTTACCGGCTCAATGCAGGCGCGATTTCCTTGCGAGTCCCTAATGGCAGTGCGTTGCCGACGGCCTTGAATGCGACGTATGTAAAACGACTGACCCGACAACTGGAAATCGGCGCGCATTACCGTGCTTTGTTGCAAGACAAGCTGGCGCCCGGAAAACCGGGGGTGACCTTGCGCCAACAACAATTCTCCGAGCAGCTCTCGCTGCAGGTGATGGAACAGGCCCTGCGGGAAAAACTGATCGACCCTGGCCAGGAGATGGCGTATCGGTACATACAGCAGGTCATCAACATGCCAGATGGAGCGGCCCGCCTGACGTTGGACAGAATGCCGATCATCGTCCGGCCATTTGAGCTGGTAGCCGAGCCCGAAGCCGATCCTGATCGGGCCAGGGGGCTCTACATCATTGGGCCTGTGGAGTCAGGCGCCGGGCCGCAGATCCTGTGGGTCAACTACAGCGAGCGCTTTACATTCAAAGCGTACAACAACGAAGCCGCCTTGCTCGACGACCTGCGTATCAACACGGACCTGCAAGCGCTGGTGCTCCAGCGTCTTGAGCCCGAGGCCCGTAAAACCTACAACTATGGCGGTTTTGTGGAGCCCCATATCCCGCAGTATGTGGACGCGTCCCTCGGCAGTTTCATGCTCAGGCCGGCCCCCCCGACCCTGGCGCCAAGGCCCATCGCGGGCAATCTGTTTGAACAGTTGTATGTCGACAACTACCACCTGTTGCTGGACATGGCCGCCGCCCAGTCGAAGACCTCCGCCGAAGCCGACTGGGAGTCATTCAAATACCTGTTTTCGTTGATTGCATCGACTGCGTTGATGTTTTTGCCTGCCAGGCTGAGTATTCCCATGGTGGTCTGGCAAACGGCGGGTTTTGTGCAGCAGGGTTTCGAGGCCGCGCAAAAAGGCGAGTGGGGTGAAGCCGTGGCTGATTTTGCCTCGTCGCTGGCACAGATAGGCAGTGGTTATCTGACACTGCGCCAACTGAAAACAGTGACTCCGACAGTCTTGCGTCAGCCGCAGTCCGAAGTGGCGGTGCACCTCACGCCTGAGCAGGAGATCGGCTTGCAACCCTTTCAGGCCAATGATGTGGCCTTGCTGGAGCTCAAGCAGGACAGCCTGACCCGGTTGTACCGTCACCCGGGCACAGGTCTTCACTATGTGCTGCTGGGCGGGCATGTTTTTCAGGTGCAGGCCTGGCGCGAGCGCTGGCGCATTTTTATCGGAGAAGGCCGCGAAGGGCCGCTGGTAGAAATCAACGAACGTGAGCATTGGGAGCTTGATCTCAAGGAACCGCTACTGGGGGGCGGCCCTGTGCTGTCGACCACGGCTTCGATATCCGACCGCCTGACCCATGAGATGCAGGCCATCGGCATGGCCAGCATTGAGCGGCGCTTTCCTGACAAGGCACAGGCCATTCGCGAGGCCCATGCCCAGGCCGTCACCTACCTGCAGCGCAGTCAAAGCGCCCTGCACACCTTGCTCGAACCGGGGACGCAGAATGCCCGGAACCGAGCGTTGATACAGACGTTCTTTGATGTGGAACACGTTGATCAGCCGTTGCTTGACCGACTCAATGAAACGGTCGGGCCCCTGCTTTCGAGGTTTTTGCATCCCGATCTGTCGCCGCTGACTTCCAGTAAATACGTGGTCTGCCGCTCCCGGTTCAACGACAAGGCCGTCGCCTGGATACACCGCTGGGATTTGCACAAGCGCCTGTACTTGAGTGAGCATTTTTTCAGCACTCTATTTGAAACACCCACCGCCTTGAGCCAGGCGTTTGTGAAAGCCACCCAGCCACCTTTCAGGATCAACGTGCATTATCGGGCGGCCTTTATGCTGCATGAGATCAGCCATCAGGCGCTTGATACCGAGGACATCAACTATCTGAATCCCGGCTTTCCTTACGAGGACCTGCTGGATGAATCTACCCCCCTGGGCAGCCAGATCAAGTCGTTTAACCAGATCGTCCAGAGTTGCCATTCACCCTATATCTCGACCGAGCACCTGTTTCAGCAATTTGATCCTGAAGAGCGCACCTGGGCGGATATACCCGCTAACCCGGGCAAGGCCAAAATCAAGGCGCTTAGCGGTGTCAGGACCCTTGAGCAAGCGCGGCCGATCTTTAAACACGATGCTCGTAAACGCATTGACCTCATGCTGGCCAATGCCGATTCCGTGGTGTTGTTGATCACCCGTCTGGGCCGGGATCATCCACAACTGCCCGAGGTTAATACACGGGAGTAGTCATTCCGTCCGGCAGGCTTTTCATGCACTCGCCCAAAGCAGGCATAATGCGCGACCTGCAATAGCGTATTGCCTGCTCTGGATAGCTCCTTGAACTTGCCACCTGAACTTTCTGTCACGACGCCTGTGCGCCCTTCGGCTTGCCCGGGGTTACTGCGTATCGTCCAGGCAATGGATGGCGGTATCTGTCGGGTCAAGCTGGATGGCGGCGCGATTAACGCCGATCAGGCTCGCACGGTGGCAGATGTGGCTCAGCGGTATGCCAGTGGTGTGATCGAAGCGACCAACCGTGGCAATTTGCAAATCCGTGGTGTGGGGCCGCAGCACAGTGCATTGATTGCGCCCTTGCTGGCGGCCGGGCTTGGGCCTGCTACTGCCGCCAGTGACGACGTGCGCAACTTGATGCTCAGCCCGAGTGCCGGCATTGATCTGCAGATGCATATCGATACGTGGCCGCTGGCCCGGCAGATACTGGCCAGCCTGCAAAGCACGCCAAGGTTCACCGAGCTGTCGGCCAAGTTCGCCGTGCAACTGGATGGCGGCGAGGCCCTGGCCATGCTGGAGCATCCGCATGATCTGTGGTTGTCGGCATTTGTGCGTAATGGCCAGACGCTGTTGGCTTTTGGCCTGGCCGGGTGCCCGGCGCACGATTGCGCGTTGGCAGCCGTACCCGTGGAGTACGGGCATGAGCTGGTGTTGGCCGTGCTGATGCAGTTTCTGGATCTGGCGCGACCTGAGCAAACCCGCATGCGTCATCTGCTGGAGGAGGTCACCACTGAGTCATTTGTCGGGCAGCTGGCACAGCGAATCAGCGTGGCACTGTTGCCTGCTGGCGACTGGCAGTGCAGGACCATTTCGGCGTCCATGCACCTTGGCACTTGGCCACAGCAAGCGCCTGGTCGGGTCTATATCGGCGGGGCGCCGGCACTGGGGCGGCTGGATGCGGCGATGCTCACGGGGTTGGCCGAGCTGGCCGAGCGCTACGGCGATGGCACTTTACGGTTCACGCCATGGCAGAGCGTCTTGTTGCCCAACATAGCGGCCGCTCAGGCCGCTGCGGTGATGAGCCAGTTGATGGTGCTCGGCTTGATCGTAGAGGCTGGCAACCCGCTGGCGCATCTGGTGGCCTGTACCGGCTCCAGTGCCTGTGCCAAAGGGCTGGCCGACACGAAGCAGGATGCCCGTCAGTTGGCCGCGTTGCTGCCAAAGCCTTTGAATATTCACCTGACCGGCTGCCAGCGCTCCTGCGCGGCAGCCCACGTCGCGCCGGTCACTTTACTGGCCGTGGCGCCCGGTCATTACGACCTCTATTTACGCACCCCGGAGCACGCCGGTTTCGGTGTTCTGCGCGAGCGCAATCTTACAATTGAAGCGGCGGGCGCCTGGCTTGAGGCCCGCCAATGGAGCAACACCGATGATTGATTACATCCGCGATGGTCAAGAGATCTATCGCAATTCGTTCGCCATTATTCGTGCCGAGGCCAACCTCGACAGCATCCCGGCGGACCTCGAAAAACTGGCCGTGCGTGTGATCCACGCCTGCGGCATGGTCGATGCCATTGAAGACCTGCGTTTTTCGCCGGGTGCCGGCAAGGCCGGGCGTGATGCGCTGGCGGCAGGTGCTGCCATTCTGTGCGATGCGCGGATGGTTTCCGAAGGCGTCACCCGTACCCGTTTGCCAGCCAACAACCCGGTGATCTGCACCCTGCGCGAAGAAGGCGTACCTGAGCTGGCGCTGGAGAAGGGCAACACCCGTTCGGCGGTGGCCCTTGAGCATTGGCGCCCGTACCTGGAAGGCAGTGTGGTTGTGATCGGAAACGCGCCCACCGCGCTGTTTTACCTGCTGGAAATGATCGATGCCGGCGCTCCCAAGCCGGCACTGATCCTGGGCTTCCCGGTGGGCTTTGTCGGCGCCGCGGAATCCAAGGCCATGCTTGCGGCAGACAGCCGTGGCGTGCCGTTTGTGATCATGCAAGGCCGCCGTGGCGGTAGTGCGATGGCGGCTGCGGCCGTCAACGCCCTGGCCACGGAGATCGAATAATGGCGCAACCAGGACGTTTGATCGGCTTGGGCGTAGGCCCCGGCGACCCTGAGCTGATCACGGTTAAAGCCCTGCGCCTGCTGCGCGAATCGCCGGTGGTGGCGTATTTCGTGGCCAAGGGCAAGAAGGGCAATGCGTTCGGCATCATCGAAGCCCATCTGCAAGACGCGCAAACCCAGATGCCGCTGGTGTACCCGGTGACCACCGAGGTGTTGCCGGAGCCGTTGTCCTACGAACAGGTGATCAGTGATTTCTACGATCAGGCTGCGGTTGAAGTGGCCGTGCATCTGGATGCCGGCCGTGATGTGGCAGTGATCTGCGAAGGTGATCCGTTCTTCTACGGCTCCTATATGTACCTGCACGACCGTCTGGCCCAGCGTTTTGAAGCACAAGTGGTACCGGGCGTGTGCTCGATGCTGGGCGGCGCTTCGGTATTGGGCGTGCCGTTGGTGTATCGCAACCAGAGCCTGTCGGTGCTCTCGGGTGTGCTGCCCCACGAAGAACTCAAGTCGCGGCTGGCGGTTGCCGATGCGGCAGTGATCATGAAGCTGGGGCGCAACTTTCATAAAGTGCGCGAAGTGCTGGGCGAGCTGGGGCTGGCCGAGCGGGCGTTGTATGTCGAGCGCGCCACCATGAGCAATCAGAAGATCGTGCCGCTCAATGAAGTGGAGCCGATGTCTTCGCCGTATTTCTCGCTGATTATCGTCCCAGGCGAAAGGTGGCAGGGTTGAGTCGCCCGGCACCGGCCATTGTCATTCTGGGCAATGGCAGCCTGGACACTGCACGCCGTATCCAGCAGTTGCTGCCCGGCGCTTCTGTCCTCGGGCTGGCAGGGCGGGTAGACGGCGGTGATCGCAGTTACAGCGATTTCGGCGACACCCTGCGTCAGCTTTATCAGCAGGACACACCGATTATTGCGCTATGCGCTGCGGGTATTGTGATCCGCACGCTGGCGCCGTTGCTGCTGGAAAAAGGCGCCGAGCCACCGGTACTGGCGGTTGCCGAAGACGCCAGCGCGGTGGTGCCGTTGCTGGGCGGGCTGGGCGGGGTGAATGATCTGGCGCGGGTCATTGCGGCGGGTCTGGGCATTGCTCCGGCGATCACCACCAGCGGCGAACTGCGCTTTGGCACCTGTCTGCTCAATCCGCCTGCGGGCTATGTGCTGGCCGATCTGGAGCTGGGCAAACGCTTTGTTTCGGACCTGCTGGCCGGCGAATCAGTGCGTATCGAAGGCGATGCGCCGTGGCTGGCGCGGGCGCAACTGCCCGAAAGCGGGCAGGCGCGTCTGGCGATCCATGTGGGCAGCGCCGAGCGCCTGCCAGTGGCAGACGAGTTGCTGATTTATTCGCGCAATGTACTGGCGCAGGTGTGTGCCGAGGTTTCGCCACAGTCAGTCCTCGAATCGTTGTACCAGGCCGGGCTGGCACGTCAGTCGCTGGCGTGCATCGTCGCACCGGAAACCTTGATGGCCAGTGCAGCGCTGCGTGAAACGGCCCTTGAGCTGGCGGTGCCGTTGCGGTTTGTGGGCAGCGATGCAGCGTTGCTGCCTGTTGCCTGGTGTGAACCGGGCAATGGCGTGGTGCTGGGTGTTGCCGCGGCGCCGCTGGAACCTGAAACGATTGGCCGGGCCCGTGGCCGTCTGGCTGTAATTGGCCTGGGCCCCGGCGCTGCCGAACTAATGGTGCCTGCGGTCAAGGCCGAGCTGGCGCGGGCCAATGATGTGCTGGGTTATGAAACCTATGTGCGTATGGCTGGCCCGTTCCGCGACGATCAGGTGATGCATTGCACCGATAACCGCGAAGAGATGCAGCGCGCCCGCCACGCCTTCGAGCTGGCGGCGCAGGGGCGTTCGGTGGTGGTGGTGTCTTCGGGGGACCCTGGGGTTTTTGCCATGGCCGCGGCCGTGCTCGAAGCCTTGCATGAGTCTGTGGACCCGCAGTGGCACAGCGTCGATCTGGAGATCCTGCCGGGTGTGTCAGCTTCACTGGCAACGGCCGCGCAGGCCGGGGCGCCGCTGGGGCATGACTTCTGCGTGATGTCGCTGTCGGACAACCTCAAGCCGTGGAGCATTATTGAGAAGCGTCTGGACCTGGCTTGCGAGGCGGATCTGGCGTTGGCGTTCTACAACCCGATTTCCCGTTCACGGCCATGGCAGCTGGGCGTTGCGCTGGATATCGTCAGGCGCCATCGCACGCCGCAAACGCCGGTGGTGCTGGGTCGTGACATTGGCCGTCCGGGCCAGACCCTGCGCACCCTGACCCTGGGCGAGTTGACCCCGGAGCAGGTGGATATGCGCACCATGGTGCTGGTGGGGTCGTCGACGACGTGCACCTTTGCCCGTGCTGACGGCATGCAATGGGTGTACACGCCGCGCTGGTATGGCGAAAAACCCTGAGCCCTGTGGGGGCGAGCCTGCTCGCGAAGCGGCTGTCAGAGCCTTTCGCGAGCAGGCTCGCTCCCACAGTTCTATGTGTTTTCAGGGGACCATATAGCCCCTGATCCCGGTAAAGATGATCTGGGCTGCAAGGGCGCAGACAAACAGGCCCATCAGGCGGCTGACGATCTGCAAACCCTGCTCACCGAGAATCCGTTCGATGCGGTTGGACAGGTAAAGCACCACGCCCACCGTCAGGCTGGCCAGGGCAATACTGACAATCGCCATTAGCTTGTCATCCCAGTGGGGCTGGCTGACACCCATGACCAGCAACGCACCGATCGTGCCGGGCCCGACAGTGAGCGGGATGGTCAAGGGCACAATCGTCACGTCCTGCTGCACATTGTCTGTTTGCACCGCAGACTTGCCTTGGGCCATGCCCAGCGCCGAGATAAACAGCACGCTGCCGGCACCGATGCGGAATGCATCGACGGTGATGCCGAAGACGCTGAAGATCGTGCGCCCGAACAGGTACAGCAATACACTGGAGATCAGCGTGGCCAGGGCCACTTTCCAGGCCAGCCGGCGGCGTTCCTTGTTCGAGTAACCCCGGGTCAGGCTGATAAAGCACGACAGCACGAAAAACGGGCTGTAAAGCACCAGCATCTTCAAGTACACACTGAACAGCACATGGAGCATGGTCTGAGCTCACATCGATAGGGGGCGCCGAAAGTCTATCAGGGGGATTGGCTGTCTGTTAGGACAGTTGCGTACGGGATTGACGCAGCTCACGTTGTTCGACCCAAAACTCCACCAGTTCGCGCAGTTGCGACAGTTCCACGGGTTTGGACATATGCCCGTCCATACCGGCCTGCCGGGCGCGTTCCTTGTGTTCGGTAAGGATGTGGGCGGTCAGGGCGACAACCGGAGTTCGTACCCGCTGGTGGCTGACTTCCCAGGCGCGCAACTGCTCGGTGGCGGAAAATCCGTCGAGTACCGGCATTTCACAGTCCATCAGCACCAGGTCATAGCGCTGGGTCTTCATCGCCTTGAGCGCTTCGGCACCATTGCAGGCCGTGTCCGGGTTCAGGTTGAGCTTGCCCAGCATGCCGCGGATAACCTTGGTCGAGATGTTGTTGTCTTCGGCCACCAGAATGCGGAAGTCGCCGGGCACGGAGACCGCAACGGCAGCGGGGCCATTGGCGGTGGTTTGTGCGGCGGCATGGCCTTTGTTGCGCTGGGTCAGTTCGTCCGCCAGGGTGGTCTTGAGGGTGTAGCCGGCCACCGGTTTGGCGAGGATGCGCTTGATCCCGCAGTTACGCGCAATGATCTTGCTAGGGGCATTACTGATACCGGTGAGCATGACCAGCAGGATGTCGTGATTGAGGCTCGGGTCTTCCTTGATCTTGGCGGCCAGTTGCATGCCGGTCATGCCGGGCATGTTCTGGTCCAGCAGGACAATGTCGAAGTAGTCACGCAAGTGCGCCTTGGTGCGCAGCAAGGCCAGGGCTTCCTTGCCCGAGGCGGCGGCGCTGACATTCAAGCCCCAGGCGGAGCATTGCTGCACCAGCACTTTGCGGCAGGTGTCGTTGTCGTCCACCACCAGTACCCGCGCGCCTTTGAGCGGGCTGTCGAGGTCCGAGGTGGGGTGTTCCAGGTGTTGCGGGTCCAGGGGCAGGGTCAGCCACAGGTTGCTGCCGGTGGTTTGACCGGACTTTATGCCGAATTCGCCGCCCATCAGCATGATCAGCTGGCGGGCGATCACCAGCCCCAGGTGGCCGCCCAGGCGGGTGGCGGCAAGGAAGTTCTTGCTGTGCAGTTCGGCGTGCAACAGGGCGTCACGCTCCTGCTCATCCATCGGCTGGCCGGAGTCCTGGATGGCAATGCGCAAGCGTGGCGGGCCATTACGCTCCTCAAGGGCCACGACGATCAGGATCTCACCCTCGTCGGTCTTTTTCAGGGAGCTTTCGAGCAGGCTGAGCAGGGTCTGGCGCAAGCGTGTGGGGTCGCCGCTGATCACCCGTGGCACTTGTGGCTGGATAAAGCTGATGAGTTCGACGTTCTGCTGTTCGGCCTTGGTGCGGAAGATGCTCAGGCAATCCTCGATCAGGGCATTGAGGTCGAACTGCACGTCATCCAGTTCGATCTGCCCTGACTCAAGCTTGGAAATGTCGAGGATTTCGTTGATCAGCGTCAGCAGCTCATTACCGGCGCTGTGGATGGTCTGTACGTAGTCGCGCTGCTTGACCGAAAGCGGTGTGCCCAGCAGCAGCTCGGTCATGCCCAGCACGCCGTTCATGGGGGTGCGGATTTCATGGCTGATCTTGGACAGGAACTCGGCCTTGGCATTGACTTCGGCCGTGCTGGCCGCCAGTTCGCGGCTGATGCTGAACTGGGCCTGGGTGATGCTGCGGTTGCGTTCGCTCAGGGCGAAGCTCATCAGCAAGCCGCTGATGCACACCACGCACATCAGCGCCAGCACCAGCTCCTGCGGTGCGATGAGGGTCAGGCCCAGTAGCGCCGGGAGAATCACCAGGGTGCCGATATTGAAAATCACCATCGCCATGGCAAACATGCGTGCCGGTTTGTAGCCCTTTTGCCAGTGGTAAACCGATACGGCCAGAATGCTGACACTTGCCAGTCCGACCAGGGCATAGGTAATGAGGTTCAGCGGCAGGTTGTCGATAAACAGCAGCAACAGGCCACCGAGGGCGATAATAAGAATGTCCAGCAGCAGCAGTTTGAGCAGCCGATGGGCACCGCGACTCGCGAAAAAACTATAGGTGAACATCAGCCCGCACGGCGCGGTCAGCAGCAGTGTCAGGTAGGCGCCCGGGGTTTGCAGGCTGTGCCACTGCCCCAGCCAGGGGTCGAGCAGGTTCAGGAACAACACTGAACTGGCCATGAGCAATGCTTCGCAGATCGCCAGCCACAGGCTGCTGGGCGAGCGGCTGAAGGCAAAGCGCACAATGTTGTGCAGCAACAGCATCGTCATGCAGCCCAGCAACAGGCCATAGAGCAGGGGCTTGCTCTGGCTGGCGGCCAGCATCACGGCAGTGTCGAGAGTAATGTGGGGGCGCAGCTGGTGGTCAGAGACCATGCGCAGGTAAACATCCAGCGGTTCGGCGCTTTGCGGCAGGGGCAGCAGGTAGTCACTGCTGGGCACCGGTTTGCGGTTGGTGGGCAATGCCGAGCCGGTGTTGATTTCGCTGATCAGTTTTTGATCATCGAATACATACATGTCCAGGCGCGCCAGGTCAGGGGCAAACAGCCGCAGGATCTGCTCGTGCTTGTCGGGTTGCAGGCGTACACGCAGCCACAAGGCTTCGCCGGGTTCAGCAGCACCAATGCGGTCAAGGTCGACAGGGCTGAACTGGCTGGACAGGCGAGGGGAGCGTACATCGCTCAGTTGCAGGCTGGCCTGCGGGTCTGACAGAACAGACCAACTGGTCGCTGTAGCGGCTTGCGCAGGCATCATGCCAAGCACAGTGGCCAGTAGGGCGGCGGTAAAAGCTATGGCGATCCTGAGCCAGCGCACGGCGAAATCCCTTCATGGATTGAAGCTAGACGGTAACTATGCGCGGGCCTGGAACGGTTAGGCAAGGGCGCAGACGCCCCGCCTATCCGTATGGAGTGTTTACTCCTGAGGTTCACCACGTTCGCGAGCAATGGCACGGTAGCCGATATCGTTACGGTAGAAGCAACCCTCCCACTCGATGGCCTTGGCCAGCTCGTAAGCCTTGTGCTGTGCCGCTTCTACGGTGTCGCCCATGGCGGTTGCGCACAACACGCGCCCCCCCGAGGTCACCACCTCACCGGCTTGATTGAGTGCAGTACCGGCATGGAACACTTTGCCTTCCAGCTTGGCGGCTGCGTCCAGACCCTGGATGACAGTACCTTTTGCGTAATCGCCAGGGTAGCCGCCGGCGGCCAGCACGATACCCAGGCTCGGGCGCGGATCCCATTGCGCTTCAACCTTGTCCAGCGCTTGAGCCAGAGCCGCTTCAACCAGCAGTACCAGGCTCGATTGCAGGCGCAGCATCACCGGTTGGGTTTCCGGATCGCCGAAGCGGCAGTTGAACTCGATCACTTTCGGGTTACCGGCCTTGTCGATCATCAGCCCTGCGTACAGGAAACCGGTGTAGACGTTGCCTTCTTCGGCCATGCCACGCACGGTTGGCCAGATGACCAGGTCCATGACGCGCTGATGAACGTCAGCGGTGACCACCGGGGCAGGGGAGTAAGCGCCCATGCCTCCGGTGTTCGGGCCGGTGTCGCCGTCACCGACACGCTTGTGGTCCTGGCTGGTGGCCATCGGCAATACGTTCTTGCCGTCGACCATCACGATAAAGCTGGCTTCTTCGCCGTCGAGGAACTCTTCGATCACCACGCGCGAACCGGCTTCGCCAAAGGCGTTGCCTGCGAGCATGTCACGCACGGCGTCTTCGGCTTCGGCCAGGGTCATGGCAACGATAACGCCTTTACCTGCGGCCAGGCCGTCAGCCTTGATCACGATCGGCGCGCCGACTTTTTGCAGGTAAGCCAGAGCCGGTTCGATTTCGGTGAAGTTCTGGTAGTCGGCGGTCGGGATCTTGTGACGCGCCAGGAAGTCTTTGGTGAACGCCTTGGAGCCTTCCAGCTGGGCAGCGCCAGCGGTCGGGCCGAAGCAGTCCAGGCCACGGGAGCGGAACAGGTCAACCACACCGGCAACCAGCGGGACTTCCGGGCCCACGATGGTCAGGGAAACGTTTTTCTCGGCAAAGTCTGCCAGTTGCTCAAGGGCCAGCACGTCGATGGCGACGTTCTCGCATTTGGCTTCAATGGCGGTGCCGGCGTTGCCCGGGGCAACGAATACTTTGGCGACACGTGGGTCCTGAGCTACTTTCCAGGCCAGTGCGTGTTCGCGGCCACCGCTGCCAATGATCAAAACATTCATTTCAAAAACCTCGGATGACGCTGAATTCTGATGAGCACCGCTGAGGTGCCTGAAGGCCGGGCTTTTGTGGGAGCCGGGCTTGCCCGCGATACAGGCACCTCGGTGTTTCAGACACTACCGAGGTGTTGCTGTCGCAGGCAAGCCAGCTCCCACAAAAGCCGGTGCCTACATGGGATCGTGCTGTTAGTGACGGAAGTGGCGCATGCCGGTGAACACCATGGCAATGCCCGCTTCGTCAGCGGCTGCAATCACTTCGTTGTCACGCATCGAGCCGCCTGGCTGGATCACGGCAGTGATACCGGCTTTGGCTGCGTTGTCGATGCCGTCACGGAACGGGAAGAATGCGTCCGATGCCATGACCGCGCCCTGCACTTGCAGGCCGGCGTGTTCAGCCTTGATCGCAGCGATACGGGCCGAGTTTACGCGGCTCATCTGGCCTGCGCCGACACCGATGGTCTGACGACCCTTGGCGTAAACAATGGCGTTGGATTTTACGTACTTGGCCACTTTCCAGGCAAAGATCAGGTCGTTGATCTCTTGCTCGCTCGGGGCGCGCTTGGTCACGACTTTCAGGTCTTCGCTGCCGATCATCTCGATGTCGCGGCTCTGTACCAGCAAACCGCCGTTAACGCGTTTGAAGTCCCAGGCCGGGGCGCGATCTTCGCTCCACTGGCCGCAGGCCAGCAGGCGCACGTTGGCTTTGGCGGCCACGATGGCGCGAGCTTCTTCGCTCACGGACGGGGCGATGATCACTTCAACGAACTGACGCTCGACAATGGCCTTGGCCGTTTCGGCGTCCAGCTCACGGTTGAAAGCGATAATGCCGCCGAAAGCCGACTCGGTATCCGTGGCGTATGCCAGCTCGTAGGCCTGGCGAATGCCGCCTTCGGCGTCCGGGCTGACGGCAACGCCGCACGGGTTGGCGTGCTTGACGATGACGCATGCCGGTTTGACAAAGCTTTTTACACATTCCAGCGCGGCATCGGTATCGGCCACGTTGTTGAACGACAGTTCCTTGCCTTGCAGCTGGGTTGCAGTGGCAATGCTGACTTCGGTCGGCTTGGCTTCAACGTAGAACGCCGCTTTCTGGTGCGGGTTCTCGCCGTAGCGCATTTCCTGGGCCTTGATGAACTGGCTGTTGAAGGTGCGCGGGAACAGGCCGCGGTCTTCGGTGCTCAGTGTTTCAGCGGCCTGGTTCACGGTGCCCAGGTAGTTGGCGATCATGCCGTCGTAGGCGGCAGTGTGTTCGAAGGCCTTGAGCATCAGGTCGAAACGCTGCGCGTAGGTCAGGCCGCCGGCCTTGAGGTTTTCCAGAACATTGGCGTAGTCGCTGGCATTGACCACGATGGCCACGTCTTTGTGGTTTTTCGCTGCCGAGCGAACCATGGTCGGGCCACCGATATCGATGTTCTCGATGGCGGTCGGCAGGTCGCAACCTGGTTTGGAGATGGTGGCTTCGAACGGGTAGAGGTTGACCGCGACCAGGTCGATCGGCTTGATGCCGTGCTCGTTCATGATGTCGTCGTCGATGCCGCGACGGCCCAGGATGCCGCCGTGGATTTTCGGATGCAGGGTTTTCACCCGACCGTCCATCATTTCTGCAAAGCCGGTGTAGTCCGCGACTTCAACAGCGGCCACACCGTTGTCTTGCAGCAGCTTGAAGGTACCGCCAGTGGACAGGATCTCGACGCCGAGGGCTTCCAGTTCACGGGCGAAATCAAGGATTCCGGTTTTGTCGGAAACGCTGATTAGAGCGCGGCGGATCGGCAGGCGGGTAGTCTGATCGGTCATCTCGATTTCCATCAAAAGCAAAGGAGTCAGCAAAAAAGGCGGCCTGTTTTATCAGGACGCCTTTCAGGTTTGATTGAATGCTTACAGCAGATCGTACTGTTTGAGCTTTTTGCGCAAGGTGCCGCGATTGAGGCCCAGCAGCTCGGAGGCCTTGGTCTGGTTGCCCTTGACGTAGTTCATGACGCACTCGAGAAGGGGAGCCTCGACTTCGGAAAGTACCAGGTTGTAGACGTCCGTGACTTCAGCGCCCTCCAGATGGGCGAAATAATTGTGCAGCGCCTTCTCGACACTCCCGCGAAGGGTCTGGCCTTCTTCGCTCGGTGTATTGAGGTGCTGTTTCAAGTTGACGTTGTCGCTCACGGGCGTTGTTCCACTCACTAATGTCTCGGTCATCATCGTCATGCGGCCACCCATCCTTCGTCCCCTGTCACCAGGCTCTTGTGTCGTTCGGCGAAAAACGCCTGAACGTTGGCGCATTGTGCTTCCGTATCTTCCAAACGATTGAAGTGGGCGCGAAACTCCTTGGCGCCCGGCAAGGTTGCCAGATACCACCCGACATGCTTACGGGCGATACGTACGCCCAGCACCTCCCCATAGAAGGTGTGCAATGCAGCCAGGTGCTCTAGCAGAATACGTTCCACTTCGATCATCTCCGGTGCCGGCAGCAGTTGCCCGGTACGCAGAAAGTGATCGACTTCGCGGAAAATCCAGGGCCGCCCCTGGGCCGCCCTGCCAATCAACAGTCCGTCAGCCCCGGTCGCGCTCAGCACGTGCAGGGCCTTTTGGGGTGAATCGATATCGCCGTTGGCAAACACCGGTATCGACACGGCCTGCTTGATCGCGGCAATGGTGTCGTACTCGGCATCACCGGTGTACAGGTCGGCACGGGTTCTGCCGTGCACCGCCAGTGCGCTGATCCCGGCTTGTTCGGCGATCTTTGCCACCGTGATGCCGTTCTTGTTGTCCCGGTCCCAGCCGGTGCGGATCTTCAGGGTAACCGGCACATCAACCGCAGCCACGACGGCCTGCAGGATCTCGTTTACCAGTGCTTCGTCTTTCAGCAACGCGGAGCCGGCGGCCTTGTTGCAGACCTTCTTTGCCGGGCAACCCATGTTGATATCAATAATCTGTGCGCCCAGCTCCACATTGGCTCTGGCGGCGTCTGCCAGCATTTGCGCATCACCGCCGGCGATCTGTACCGAGCGTGGCTCGGGATCACCGTCGTGAATCATGCGCAGGCGCGATTTGCGACTGTTCCAGAGACTCATGTCACTGGTGACCATTTCCGAAACAACCAGGCCTGCACCCATGCGTCGGCAAAGCTGACGAAAGGGCTGGTCGGTGACACCCGCCATGGGGGCGAGAATCAAACCGTTGTTCAATGTATATGGGCCGATGCGTACCGCCGACATAGGACTTCCCTGTTGTGGGGCCGGATCTTGGGAGTTCGAAAAAGGGTTGGCATGATACCCGCTCTCGATGACTGGTTAAAGCTGCAATTGAGTGAATTTTGAACAATAAGCAGCAAGTTTCAAGGGTCAAGCGGCAAGCCGGTGCGCTTTAAACGTGTCGGTTACAGCTTAAAGCTAGCAACTTGTGCGAAACCCGCTCATTCGGGCGAGTGAAAACTCAGGCTGTAGTTCACGGCCTTGGGGCCCGGGTCGAGGATGTCCAGAGCAATGTGGATAGGGGTTTGCGGTGGCATTTCGGCTTTGGCCAAGTCGCCGCTGAGGTATTCGCCAGGTTTAAACCGACGACTGGCGATCATTTTGCCGTTGAGATCGGCAAATCGCAGCTCCAGCAGCGGGAAGGGCTGAGAGAACGGTGCGCGATTGTAGAGGATTGCATCCACCACCAGCGCACCGGCGAATTCCGGATGACTGCGTACCACCAGATTGCTGCTCTTGATCCGGTCGATATCGACCTTGGAGGGCACCGTACAGCCGATCTGCGGGCACAGCTGCTGGAAGATCGGGCGGTACTGGTCCTGGCGTGCCAGTTCGTCGAAGTGGTTGGCAATGTACTGCCCGGCCAGTGCGCCTGCGGCAAGGAGTACCAGCAAGCTCCAGAGCAGGCGTTTGCCCCAGGGCGTACGGCGTTTTTGCCAGTCCAGCTGCAGCGGATCGTCCACCAGATCCATCAGCGGGTCTTCGCCCATGGCCGGTTCATTGCGTTTGCGTCTGTCCTTGCTGACGGGCGCAGGCTCAGGGAGTGCGTCGTCCTCGTCCTCGGTGGCAGACAGTCGTTCGCCTGTCAGCGGCGGTTCGAGGTCGTCGTCCAGGGAAAGCTGAAGCGGCGGGGTATCGTCGGGTTCATCGAGGTCCAGTGACAATGACGGCTCGGTGCGTCCGGTTTGCGCAATCTCGGCGGCTTGCCCGGCAACCTTGGCGGATTCGGCGCGGTCTGCCGCAGATTCGCTGAACAGGCTGTCTGACCACTCACCTTCTTCTGCGTCAGAGGTTTCGCGACGAGCGCTTAGCGACGTGGTTTTGGGCTTGTGCGGTTGGCCAAAGCTTTTGCTGGGCTGGATTTCACGCTCTTCGAGCTTGGCCAGTTCTTCGTCCAGATCCAGATGGTCGAGATCGATCGTGCTGGTCTGCCACGGTGCCGGGTTGACCGGCACGGTTGGGGCAGGTACTTCGACAGGGGTAGGTTCGATCACTTCGGGCGCGGCGACGACGGGCATCTCCACGGCGGGCGGCTGCCCTGTTTCAGTGCTCTGGTTCAGCAGCTGCTGCGCGGCATTGAACACTTGCAGGCAGGCGCCACAGCGCACCACACCGCGCGCCATGCCCAACTGGGCGTGGCTGACGCGAAAACTGGTCTGGCAATGTGGGCACTGGGTAACGAAGCTATCGCTCATGCGGCCATCCGGATTGGGCATGGTTTCATTCTAGCGCCGACGGCCGCTGATGCGCACCCAGCCATCGCGATTGGCAATCGGGTCCAGATCGAAGTCCTGGGCGTAAGCGGCGGCCACTTCTTCGCCCTGTTCGGCGAGGATGCCCGACAGTGCCAGGCGACCACCCGGTTTGACCAGGCTCGACAGTTGCGGGGCCAAAGCAACCAGTGGGCCGGCGAGGATATTGGCGACCACGACATCGGCCTGCACTTGTGGCATGTCTTGCGGCAGGTACAGCGGGAACAGGGCCGGGTCGATGCCGTTGCGGTTGGCGTTGTCGCGTGAGGCTTCCAGCGCCTGCACGTCGATATCGGTGCCGACGGCTTCCTTGGCTCCCAGCAACAGGGCTGCGATGGCGAGGATGCCCGAGCCGCAGCCGAAGTCCAGTACGTTGCAGTCTTTCAGGTCCTGACCGTCCAGCCATTCCAGGCACAGGGCGGTGGTCGGGTGGGTGCCGGTGCCGAAAGCCAGGCCCGGATCGAGCAGCAGGTTGACGGCATCCGGCTCGGGAGCCGCGTGCCAGCTTGGCACGATCCACAGGCGCTGGCCAAAACGCATCGGGTGGAAATTGTCCATCCAGCTGCGTTCCCAGTCCTGGTCTTCGATCACTTCGGCGTGATGCTCAGGCAGTGGCGAACCGGTCAGCAGTTCCAGATGGGAGAGTACGAGTTCGGCTTCGGTGCCGCCTTCGAACAGTGCCAGCAAATGGGTGTGCGACCACAGCGGGGTGGTGTTGAGCTCAGGTTCGAAGATCGGTTGGTCTTCGGCGTCCATGAACGTAACCGAAACGGCACCGACTTCGAGGAACGCGTCTTCGTAGGTTTCGGCTTGTTCCGGGCTGATGGCGAGGCGTACTTGCAGCCAAGGCATGGCGGGCACCTTTGAAAAATTGGAGTGTGCAGCCGGTCGGGCCGCGAGAAGCGCGCAAGTTTACGCGAGCGTAGGCATGGGGGGTAATCAAAAAACGATGAATGCAACGGATCCCTGGTGGGAGCGGGCTTGCTCGCGATACAGGCGACCTGGTCTGGCAGGTTGGCCCGTGTGAGGCCACCGCGAGCAAGCCCGCTCCCACAAGGGCAGTTGCCTGCCTTGCAGAAACAACAAAGCCGCTCGAAAGCGGCTTTGTTGATCAGAATACAAACTTACTGATTAGCCAGTTTGTGTTCCAGGTAGTGAATGTTGACGCCGCCTTTGCAGAAGCCTTCGTCATTCACCAGATCACGGTGCAACGGGATGTTGGTTTTGATCCCGTCGACCACGATTTCGTCCAGGGCATTGCGCATGCGCGCCATGGCTTCGTCACGGGTCGAGCCCCAGGTGATCAGCTTGCCGATCAGGGAGTCGTAGTTGGACGGAACCTTGTAGCCGCTGTACAGGTGCGAATCGACGCGAACGCCGTTGCCGCCCGGAGCGTGGAAGTGCTTGACCATGCCTGGGCTCGGCATGAACGTCGCCGGGTCTTCCGCGTTGATCCGGCACTCCAGCGAGTGACCGTGAATGTTCACGTCAGCCTGGGTGAAGGACAGCTTGTTGCCGGCTGCGATGCTCAACATCTCTTTGAGGATGTCGATGCCAGTGACCATTTCGGACACCGGGTGCTCTACTTGCACACGAGTGTTCATCTCGATGAAGTAGAAACGACCGTTCTCGTACAGGAACTCGAAAGTACCCGCGCCGCGGTAGTTGATGTCCACACAGGCCTGTACGCAACGTGCCAGAACTTCGGCGCGTGCGGTTTCGTCGATGCCCGGTGCCGGAGCTTCTTCCAGCACTTTCTGGTGACGACGTTGCAGCGAGCAATCGCGGTCGCCCAGGTGGATGGCATTGCCCTGGCCGTCGGAAATGACCTGAACTTCCACGTGACGCGGATTGGTCAGGTATTTCTCGAGATAGACCATCGGGTTGCTGAACCAGGCGCCGGCTTCTTCGCGGGTCTGCTTGGCAGCTTCGATCAGGTCTTCTTCACGGTGCACAACGCGCATGCCGCGACCACCACCGCCGCCAGCGGCCTTGATGATTACCGGATAGCCGACTTCACGGCCAATGCGCAATGCGGTTTCAGGGTCTTCCGGCAGCGGGCCGTCAGAACCTGGAACGGTCGGAACGCCTGCTGCGATCATGGCGTGCTTGGCCGATACCTTGTCGCCCATCAGGCGAATGGTGTCGGCTTTCGGGCCGATGAAGGCAAAACCGGATTTCTCGACCTGTTCGGCGAAGTCGGCGTTTTCAGCCAAAAAGCCGTAGCCCGGGTGAATCGCCGTGGCACCGGTCACTTCCGCGGCCGCGATGATGGCCGGAATGTGCAGGTAAGACAGGTTGGCCGGTGCCGGACCGATGCAGACGGTTTCGTCTGCCAGGCCCAGGTGCATCAGCTCTTTGTCGGCAGTGGAGTACACCGCGACAGTCTTGATCCCCATTTCCTTGCACGCCCGCAGGATGCGCAAAGCAATCTCGCCACGGTTGGCGATCAGGACTTTTTCCAGCTTCTGAGGCTTCAACATCGTTGGCTCCCCGTGGTTCAAACGATGGTGAACAGCGGTTGGTCGAATTCAACCGGCTGACCGTTTTCTACCAGGATGGATTCGATAACACCGGCTTTTTCGGCGGTGATGTGGTTCATCATTTTCATCGCTTCCACGATGCAAATGGTGTCGCCGACCTTGACGGTCTGGCCCACTTCAACGAAGGCAGGCGAGGTAGGCGCCGGGGTGCGGTAGAAGGTACCGACCATTGGCGACTTGACCACAAAACCGTTCAGTTTCGGTGCAGCAGGCGCTTCGGTCACGGTGGCAACCGGGGCAACAGCCACTGGCGCTGCAGCAGGCGCTTGCATTGGGGCTGGCGCGTAGTACTGCTGGGCAGGTGTCTTGCTGTGACGGCTGATACGTACGGACTCTTCGCCTTCTTTGATTTCCAGCTCGTCGATGCCGGACTCTTCCAGCAGCTCGATCAGTTTCTTAACTTTACGGATATCCATGAATCGTCAACTCCCAATGGGTCGGTCAGGGGCGTTTAGCTTGTAGTTCAAGCTGTTCCAGGGCGGCCTCCAAGGCCAGTCGATAACCGCTGGCGCCAAGGCCGCAGATCACACCTACCGCAACGTCGGAGAAGTAGGAGTGATGGCGGAAAGGTTCGCGTTTGTGCACGTTAGACAAATGCACTTCGATGAATGGGATGCTCACCGCCAGCAGCGCGTCACGTAATGCCACGCTGGTGTGGGTAAAAGCCGCCGGGTTGATCAGAATAAAATCCACCCCTTCGTTGCGGGCAGCGTGTACGCGGTCGATCAATTCATACTCGGCGTTGCTTTGCAGGTAGAGCAAATGGTGGCCGGCATCACGGGCCCTTTGTTCCAGATCCTGATTGATTTGCGCCAGGGTGGTAGCGCCGTAGACGCCCGGCTCGCGGGTGCCGAGCAGGTTCAGGTTGGGGCCGTGTAGTACCAGGAAAGTCGCCATCTGCTGTTCCTTATTATCTGTGTGCAGTTGTCAGTGCCGGGCGACTATGCCGAAAAGCGGATTCGCTGTCCAGTTAACTGCAATAGCCAGCACGATGACCGATGTTCGCGAAAAGTTTGTGACTGAGGCTCTAGATCTGGTCATTCGCGATCGCAACACGTTCGGCGAAGTCCGCGGCATTGATCTCGCCGATGACCCGTTGGTCACTTATTTCGGCTCCCTCCTTGCCGAAGAACATCAGTGCCGGAGGGCCGAACAATTTGTAGTGATCGAGCAGGGCGCGTTGTTCGGCATTGCTGGCAGTCATATCGAAACGCACCAGTCGGTAACCCTTGAGCAGATCCAGCACCCTGGGGTTATTCAGCACCTCATGTTCGATCACTTTGCAACTGATGCACCAGTCGGCGTACCAGTCCAGCAACAGTGGTTGCCCAGCGGCTTTGGCCTGGGCCAGTGCGCTGTCCAGTTCGGCCGGGGTGCTGACAGTGAGCCATTGGCCTGCTGGTACTGCAGAACCATTTGCGGCGCTGGCAACCGCTTGGGAATGGCCGATGGGGTTGAGCGGATCGCTCTGACCGCTCAGGGCGCCAAACCAGCAGGCCAGGGCATAGACCAGTAAAAACAGGCCCAGCAGTTGAGCCAGACGCTGGCGCGGGGCTTTGCTGGTGAACTCGAGGGTGCCAAGGAACAAACTGACACCCGCCGCCAGCGCGCCGATCAGCAGCAGCGTGACCGGCCCGGGCAGCACGCGGCTGAGCAGGCCGATTGCCAGGCCGAGCAGCAGTACGCCAATCGCGTTTTTCACACTGACCAGCCACGGTCCGCTTTTTGGCAGCCAGGCCGCACCACCGGTTGCGACCAACAGCAACGGTGCGCCCATCCCCAGGCCCAGGGCGAACAGCTTCAAGCCGCCACCCAGCGCATCGCCACTGGCGCTGATGTACAGCAGCGCCCCGGCCAGCGGCGCCGATACACAAGGAGAAACCAGCAGGCTGGAGACCACGCCCAGCACCGCCGCGCCCCACAGCGAGCCACCCTGGGTGCGATTGGCGACACGGTCGAGGCGATTGCTGATGGCTTGCGGCAGTTTCAGTTCAAATACACCGAACATGGCGAGGGCGAAAATGGCGAAGAACAGCGCGAAAGGCACCAGCACCCACACCGATTGCAAACGTGCCTGCAAATTGAGTTGCGCACCGAACATGCCCATCAAGGCGCCCAGCAGGGCAAAGCAGGCCGCCATCGGCAGCACGTAGGCCAGCGACAGGCTGAAACCGCGCAGCCCGCCCACCTGGCCGCGCAACACCACGCCCGACAGAATCGGCAGCATCGGCAGTACGCAGGGAGTAAATGTCAGGCCCAGGCCGGCCAGGAAAAACAGCGCCAGTTCGCGCCAGTTCCACGCGGTTGCCGGTTCGCCGGTGCTGCTGGCTGTGCCGCCATCGATGCTCAGGCGCTCGGTTTCCGGCGGGTAGCACAGGCCCTTGTCGGCACAGCCCTGGTAGGTGACCACCAGGGTGAAGGGGCGCTGGTCTTTGGCCGGGCGCGGGATATCGACGTCAAGAATGCCGTGATAGACCTCGACATCGCCAAAGTACTCATCGTGTTTGGCTTCGCCGGGGGGCAGTTGCGCGGTGCCCAGGGCGATATCGGCGGGTTCGGTCTTGAAGGCGAACTTGTGCCGGTACAGGTAATAGCCTTCGGTGGGCACGAAGCGCAGCTTGATCGACTCGGGTGTGCTGCTGATGAGGTTGAGCTTGAAGGCTTCGCGTACTGGCAGAAAGTCGCTGCTGTTGTTGATGGCGCCCAGGGTTGCGCTGGGGCGGTTATCCAGCAAGCCCGCGCCCATGGCAGGCACGGCAAACAGTAGACACAGGAGCAAAAGCAGGCGGCGCATAGGAATCTCGCAAATCAAACGTGGGGGCATGATAGCGCGGTGCATGGGTATGTGGGTGTGTGGGAGCGGGCTTGCTCGCGATTGCATCACCGTGGTCATGCAGGTAGACCGAGTCGTCGGTATCGCGAGCAAGCCCGCTCCCACAAGGGGGGCGGGTTACACCCGAAACGCCTGCACCGCGGTGTTGAGTTCTGACCCCAGCGTCAGTAGCTGCTGGCTCTGGTCGCGGGCAATGCCGATGCGTTGCAGGTTTTCGTCCCCCAGCACGTGAATGCGCTCGCTGTGGTCGCGAATCTCGCTCACCGCCCCGGTTTGCTGGGCGGTGACGTCGGCGATGCGTACGGCGGTAGTGGAGATGGTGGCTATCGCGTCGACAATTTCATCCAGTGCACCGTCGGCATCCTGTGCCTGCTGGGCAGTCGCCTGCGCGTGGCTGACTTGTGCGCGGATACCTTCAACTGACTGGCGGGCGGCCAGTTGCAGGCCGCCAATCAGGGTCTGGATTTCGTTGGTCGCGCCTGCGGTGCGCTGTGCCAGCGAGCGCACTTCTTCCGCGACAACAGCAAAGCCGCGGCCCATTTCACCGGCGCGGGCCGCTTCGATAGCGGCATTCAGGGCCAGCAGGTTGGTCTGGTCGGCAATCGATCGAATCACCGTAAGCACGCCACCGATGGTGGCCGACTCTTCGGCCAGGCGTTCGATGGTTTGCGCGTTACCTTGTACTTCACCGACCAGGGCATGCAGCCCGGTCAGGCTCTGGCCAATCACCCGTTGCCCCTGGGCCACCGCAAGGCCAGCACTGCGGCTGGCATCGGCAGCCTGGCTGGCGTCGCCCGCCACTTGGGAAATGGTGGCCTCCAGCTCACCCAGCGCGTCGCGGATTTGTGCGCTATCGCCGGCCTGGCGCTCAGCGCCGCTGTGCAGTCCGGAGCTCAGCTCGGCCAGGGTCCGGCTGCTGCCGGCCACTTGCTCGGCATTCAGGCGCAAGGTGCCTACCAGGTTCACCAGATAGCTGCGCAGGCGGTTTAGTGACGCCTCGATATCACGCAATTCCCGGTTGGTTTTACCCAATTGAATGTCGCGGCTGAAATCACCTTCGGCCCAGGTCGACAGCAGCGGTGCAAGGTAGGTCAGTACCCGCGCCAGTTTGCGCTGCAAGGTGTCGATCAGGAGTGCGATCAACAGGATAAGGCCAATCATCAGGCCCTGGATCAGCCGCACTTCATTCTGGATTTGCCCGTGTTCGGCGCGCACAACGGGCTCCAGCCCGGCAATGGCCTGCTGTACGGCGTTGAGCTTGAGGTGGGTGGCGGCGCTGAGCTGGCTGCGTTGTTCGATCTGGTCCCGGGTGCGCTTGAGTTCTGCGGGGTAGCGGCTTAGCAGGCTGTTAAGTTCGCGCTTGAGAGCAATTCCTGCATCTTCGGCTTGGGTTGTTTCGGTGGGATCAAGGCCCATCATCGCGGCAAAATCATCGGTGCCCGAGGCACTTTTACTGCTCACGCCCAGCAGGGGCAGGGCGTCGATTTGCCTGGCCTGGAGCTCAATGCTGTCCAGCTCACGTTCCACATCGCCGGCCAGTTCACTGCGTCCGCTACTGACCAGTTTTTCGCGGGCGAGGGACAGCTTGGCCAGGTGTTGCGAGGCAGTAAACAGCAGGGGCAGATAAGCGCGGGCCTCGTTGGAAGTGGCGTCACTGGCATATTGGCCGAGTTGTTCCAGGCCGGCGCTCAGCTCGCGTTCGGCCTGTAGCAGTAAGGCCTGGGGGTCGCCGGCCAGTTTGCCAGCGGCCAGCAGTTCGGAATTGCTGTAAGTGCTGAGGTTTTCCAGGCTGGGGCGCAGTGCATCGGCCAGTGCGGGCGGCAAAGGAGTGAGTTCGTTTTTGAGAGTGTCGAGGGCGCTGTTGGCATCACTCAGGCGCAGGGCGTCACCGCTGGCCAGGTAGTCCTCGATATTGCGTGCCACTGTGTTGTGGAACTGCTGCGAAAGGCTCAAGTAGCGTTCCATCAGCAAAAATGGGCGTTCCAGGGCCTGTTGTGACCACCACAAGGTTGCACCCAGCGCGAGGCACACGGCGACCAGCAATAGCGTGTTGAGGTTGGTTAGCAGCTTGAGGCGCATGTGGGATTTTGCCTACTACACAGTCAGAAGCGGCAAAAGTTATTGCACTTAAGTTACAGCGTTGTGACGAAAACTCGGGATCAGGGGCAAATAGTGGCAATTGGCCTTGTCTGGTGAAAGGGTTGTACCTGATTGCGCCCATTGTTCTTGGCGCGGTACAGCGCCTCATCGGCCTGGGAGGCCATTTGCAGGCTGTCGGCTTCGCCCTGCATCTGTACCACGCCTGCGCTGAAGGAGCACGACAGGTCTGCGGGCTGGGCCGGGTAGTGGATTTCGGCAAAGCGCTGGCGAATCTGATTGAGTACCTTATAGGCCGACTCTTGATCGGTGTCAGGCATCACAATCGCGAATTCCTCGCCGCCGTAGCGGCCAATAAAGTCGCTTTTGCGCAGGCGCTGCTTGAGAAACAGCGCCAGGCTCTTGATCACCCGGTCGCCCATGGGGTGGCCGTAGCCATCGTTGACGTGCTTGAAGTGATCGAGGTCGAGCATGGCAAAGCTCAAGGGGCGGTTCTCGCGGCGGGCGCGAAAGGTGCAGTCTTCGAGCAGTTGCAGGATATGGGTGTGGTTGTACAACCCGGTCAGGCTGTCGCGCACCATCCGCGCCTTGAGATGGCGGGCGCGCACGGCACGGTTGCGTACGGTGGTGATCAGATGGCGCGGCTGGATTGGCTTGGTCAGGAAGTCATCGCCGCCCTCGCTCATGGCATCAAGCTGCTTGTCCATATCGTCTTCGGCCGACAGATAAATGATTGGCACGCTGACGTAGCGGTCGTTGTGGCGGATGACCTTGGCCAGCTCGGTGCCGGTACAGGAGGGCATGTACATGTCGAGGATGATCAGGTCTGGCTGGAAGTCTGCCAGCTCGGCCATCGCCTGAATCGGATCGATCAGGGTGCGGGTAACAATGCCTGCGCTGTTGAGCAGGCGCTCGGTGTGCAGCGCCTGGGCCCGGGAGTCGTCAATGATCAGCACTTTGTAGGGCTCATATTGGGCGACACAGGTCAGCACCTCGATTTTCTCCATCAGGCTGGAGGCTTCCAGGGTGCCGGTCAAAAACGCCTGCCCGCCTGCGCGCACCGCTGCAAGGCGGGTCGGGGTGTCGGTTTCATGCAGGCTGAAAAACAGCAGCGGCAATTTTTGCTCAAGACCGGCCTGGGCCTGGGCGGCCAGTTCAAGGCCAAAACCGGGGCTGGCAAAGTCCACGTCCATCACAATGGCGGCCGGATGACGCTCGGCCATGGCCTGACGAAATGCTGCCGGGCTGCTGATCGCCTGGGCGCTGAGCTCGAAAAACTCCAGCTGCCTGGCTAGTCGGTCGGCGCGCGACAGGTCTTGCAGCAGGATATACACCGGCTTGCGCAGCGGTGGCAGGTTGATATTTCCCATCAAGTCGCCCTGACGCAGGCCGGTGCGTGACAGGCGCTGCATAAGGCGATTGAGTTCGGTGATGATCGAGCTGCTCAGGCGGCTCTGGTTGGCGGCCATGTCCTGCAGCGCCAGGCCGATGGCCCGCGCCAGCGCGGTATGCTCCGGTTGCTCGAAGCGCTCGGCAAAGCGCAGCAGGCGCAAATTGGCGTCGTCGAGCTCGGCCAGGCCGGCAGGCGACCACTCATTGGCCTGCAGACGTTGCCAGATCTCAAGGATCTGGCGGGCCTGGTGGGTGACACGCTGGGCAAAGTGGTTTTTCAGACGCTCGCGACTGGGATCTTCTTGCTCGGTCATAACCTGGCTGCTGGGTAGGGAGGCATGCTGAAATCGAATGATGGCTCTATGCTAGCAGCTCATTGCAAATCTACGAGTTTCTCCTTGAAATTAACTGTCGGGCAGCCATATTGCCCATCACCTGTGCGCTTGTTCTATAGTGCCGGGCGTAGTGGCCCCCTGAGATAAAAAGCGTGCATGCAAGGCACGATGGGTTAGGGTTGTGGTCGAACCGTTGAATCAAGCATATGAAAGGATATAGCCATGCTGGACTGGAAAAAACGTGAGGGCACAGCCCGCGAATCGGTCAAAGAGCCCAAAATACAGTCGCGTGGCTATTTCAAGAGCATCCTGCTGAGCCGTTCCATCGCGGTGCTGGTAGGGATTTTTGTGCTGGTGAACCTGGGTCTGGGCTGGTACTGGAGCCAGGAGCCGGATCTGTTCCCGGTGCAGCAAAACGCGCAATTGGCGGCCGAAAAAGAAGGCAAACAGATGGTGCCGGGCTTCACCACCGTCGAAACCCTCAAGACCGTGGCCGGCACATTGCTGAGCAAACCGGGCGGTTACCTGTCCAATGACCGTTTTCCACCGGGCATTTTTCTGGACAACATCCCTAGCTGGGAATACGGCGTTCTGGTGCAGGTGCGCGACCTGACCCGCGCCCTGCGCAAAGACTTCGCCCGTTCACAGTCGCAGTCTGCGGAAGATGCCGATCTGGCCAAGGCCGAGCCGCGTTTCAACTTCGACAACAAAAGCTGGATGCTGCCGTCCAGCGAATCCGAATACCAGGAAGGCATCAATTCCCTGAGCCGTTATCAGGCACGCCTGTCTGACCCGAATCAGAAAAACGCCCTGTTCTATGCCCGCGCCGACAACCTCAACAACTGGCTGGGCGATGTGGGCACCCGTCTGGGCTCCCTGTCGCAACGCCTGTCGGCCAGCGTGGGTCGGGTCAAGCTCAACAGCGCGCTGAAAACCGAAAGCCTGCAACCGGGTCAGGTGCCGGTGGTGGATGAAGAGGTGGTAGAAACCCCGTGGATGCAGATCGACAACGTGTTCTATGAAGCCCGTGGTCAGGCCTGGGCGCTGTCACACTTGCTGCGTGCCATTGAGGTCGACTTTGCCGATGTGCTGGCGAAAAAGAACGCCACGGTCAGCGTGCGCCAGATCATTCGCGAGCTGGAAGCGGCGCAAGAACCGGTCTGGAGCCCGATGATCCTCAATGGCAGCGGCTATGGCGTGCTGGCCAACCATTCGCTGGTCATGGCCAACTATATTTCCCGCGCCAACGCGGCGGTCATGGACTTGCGTCAATTGTTGTCGCAAGGCTAAGCAATGGCCATTTCAGCCTTGGAGGCCGCACACCGTGCGGCCTCTGATGTCGAGCAAGTTGCCTGGGTGGATCGCGATGATCGCCTGCTGGGTGGTCTGCCCCGTCATGAATTGCGCGAGCGCGGCCTGATTGGACGAGGTACGTTCATTTTGCTGTTCAACTCTGCCGGGGAGCTGTGCGTGCATCAACGCACCCTGAGCAAAGCGCTGTACCCGGGGTTCTGGGATGTGGCAGCGGGCGGCATGGTCGGGGTGAATGAAACCTACGCCGAATCGGCGGCCCGTGAGTTGGCCGAAGAACTGGGTGTGAGTGGTGTGCCGCTGACGGCCCATGAGCGCTTTTACTTCGAGGCTCCGCAAAACCATCTGTGGTGCGCAGTGTTTTCAGCGGTGTGGGACGGCCCGTTGCAGGTGCAGCCCGAGGAAGTGCAGCAAGCGTGCTTTATGCCGGTGGCCGAGGCATTGCACCTGAGTACGCAACTGGACTACTGCCCTGACTCACTGGATGCGCTCAAGCGTTATATGACCCAGGGCTGACGTTGATTCCCCCTGTGGGAGCGGGCTTGCTCGCGATTCAGTCGACCCGGTTTTTCAGTTGCACCGCTGCGATCCCATCGCGAGCAAGCCCGCTCCCACAAGTTCGTGGCTGGCGCTTTAAAAAATGCCGCCGATTGGCTATTGGGATGCAGCGATTTTGTCGTTACACTGCGCGACCTTTTTCAGGCTCAGGCGGTTTTCCCTCCTGAGTTGCGCTGCCCCTGCCAGAGTGGGGCTTCGCGGTCGGTACACCCTGGCGCAACAGCGCCAGGCACCGGCCAATTATTTGTCCTCCGAATGAGGATTGCCGGTGGCCAAAAAAGCCGCATCCTTCGCCGCCCTGGGTGGCCTGGTATTTTCCACCGACGCAGGTCGTCACTGTCCGGACTGCCGTCAGCCGGTGGACGCCTGTACCTGCAAACAAACCCTGATCCCCGAAGGTGACGGTATCGCTCGCGTGCGCCGCGAAAGCAAAGGCCGCGGCGGCAAGACGGTGACCACCATCACCGGCGTGCCGTTGGCTGAAGACGCACTCAAGGAACTGGCCACGACGTTGAAAAAACGCTGCGGCACCGGTGGCGCGTTGAAAGACGGCATCATCGAGATCCAGGGCGACCACGTCGAACTGCTGCTGGCCGAGCTGGTCAGGCACGGTTTCAAAGCCAAGAAGTCCGGCGGCTAGCAGCCTCTGTGAAAGCCACCGCACAGCCGTTCTGGCGCCCCTCGAAGGCTGGTCAGAGCGTGCTCGCCATGGTTTTCACAGAGCCTGTTATCACCGGTTTCTAAACTCGGCGCTATTGTCAGGGTCTGACTAATCGTCACGTTCACACTTTAGACTGCGCCAGCCTGCTTTCAGGCTGGGCTATTTGACTTATTTATAGGGGACTTCGATGTCCGTACGACGCACACGCAAAGACGATGGCAGCCAATGGACAGTTGCGGACAGCCGCAGTGTTTACGGGATTCGCCATTGGGGGGCCGGGTATTTCGCGATCAATGAAGCCGGTCGCGTAGAAGTCCGTCCGAACGGCCCGAACAGCTCGCCCATCGATTTGTACGAGCAGGTCGACGAGCTGCGCAAGACCAGCGGTTTGTCCTTGCCGTTGCTGGTGCGTTTCCCGGATATCCTGCAAGACCGTGTACGCCAGCTGACCGGCGCATTCGATGCCAACATCGCGCGCCTGGAATACCAGAGCGAATACACCGCGCTGTACCCGATCAAGGTTAACCAGCAGGAAGCGGTGATCGAAAACATCATCGCTACCAAGAACGTGTCGATCGGTCTTGAAGCCGGCTCCAAGCCCGAGCTGCTGGCCGTGCTGGCCCTGGCGCCCAAGGGCGGCACCATCGTCTGCAATGGTTACAAGGACCGTGAGTTCATCCGCCTGGCGCTGATGGGCCAGAAGCTGGGTCACAACGTCTTTATCGTGATCGAGAAAGAATCCGAAGTAGACCTGGTGATCGAAGAAGCGGCCTCGCTCAAGGTCAAGCCACAGGTTGGCCTGCGCGTGCGCCTGTCGTCCCTGGCGTCGAGCAAGTGGGCCGACACCGGCGGTGAAAAATCCAAATTCGGTCTTTCTGCCGCGCAATTGCTGTCGGTGGTTGAGCGCTTCCGTGCGGCCGGTCTGGACCAGGGCATCCGCCTGCTGCACTTCCATATGGGCTCGCAGATCGCCAACCTGGCGGACTACCAGCACGGTTTCAAGGAGGCGATCCGCTATTACGGCGAACTGCGCAACCTCGGCCTGCCGGTTGACCATATCGACGTGGGCGGCGGTCTGGGTGTGGATTACGACGGTACCCACTCGCGCAACGCCAGTTCGATCAACTACGACATGGACGATTACGCCGGTGTGGTCGTGGGTATGCTCAAAGAGTTCTGCGATGCGCAGAGCCTGCCGCACCCGCACATCTTCTCCGAGAGTGGCCGTTCCCTGACCGCCCACCACGCCATGCTGGTGGTGCAGGTGACCGACGTCGAGAAACACAACGACGACGTGCCGGTGATCGAAAACAAGGAAAGCCTGCCGGAAACCGTGCAATGGCTGGTGGACCTGCTGGGGCCGACCGACATTGAGATGGTCACCGAAACCTACTGGCGCGCCACGCACTACATGAGCGATATCGCTGCCCAGTACGCTGATGGCAAAATCACCCTGGCGGAAAAGGCCCTGGCCGAACAGTGCTACTTCGCGGTGTGCCGTCGCCTGCACAACTCGCTGAAAGCGCGTCAGCGTTCCCACCGTCAGGTGCTGGACGAGCTCAACGACAAGCTGGCCGACAAGTACATCTGCAACTTCTCGGTGTTCCAGAGCCTGCCGGACACCTGGGCGATTGGCCAGGTACTGCCGATCCTGCCGCTGCATCGTCTCAACGAAGAGCCGCTGCGTCGCGCCGTGCTGCAAGACCTGACCTGTGACTCTGACGGCAAGATCAAGCAATACGTCGACGAGCAGAGCATCGAAACCAGCCTGCCGGTGCACGGGCTGAACGAAGGTGAAGACTACCTGCTGGGGATCTTCCTGGTGGGCGCTTACCAGGAAATCCTCGGTGACATGCACAACCTGTTCGGTGACACCGACTCGGTGAACATCTACCAGAACGAAGACGGCAGCGTGTACCACGCCGGTATCGAGACCCATGACACCATCGAAGACATGCTGCGCTACGTGCACTTGTCGCCTGAAGAGCTGATGAACCACTACCGCGACAAAGTGGCCAGCGCCAGTATCAGTGCCAAGGAGCGTACCCAGTACCTCGACGCATTGCGCCTGGGCCTGACCCGCTCGTCGTACCTGTCGAGCCACTGATCCCCACGGGCTTCAGAGCTGACCGAAAAACGCCGGCCTGTGCTTTGCACGGGCCGGCGTTTTTTTTCGCCTCAGTGTCAGGCGCCGAACCACTGATTCTTGCGCTGCATCTGCCATGCATACACGCCCAGGGTCAGGCTGCGCAGCACCATAAACAGCAGGAAACTTATCCACAGCCCGTGGTTGCCATAGCCGTGCAGGACCCAGGCGGCGGGGAAGGCGATGACCACGCTGATGACCATGGCATTGCGCATTTCACGAGCGCGGGTAGCACCGATAAACAGCCCGTCAAGCAGGTAGCTCCATACTGCAATCAGCGGCAGCAGGGCCAGATAGGGCAAGTACTGGAAAGCGGTTTCGCGCACAACGGGAATATCGGTCTGCATTTGCACAAACAGATGCCCGCCGAACATAAACAGCAGCGCAAAACCCAGGCTGGCCAATAGTGACCAGCCGCAGGCCACCACCATCGAGCGGCGCAACGCCTCACGGTCGCGGGCGCCAATAGCGTGTCCGCACAGTGCCTCGACGGCGTGGGCCAGACCGTCCAGGGCATGGGCAGCAAGCAGCAGGCCATTGAGCAATAACGCATTGGCAGCCACGGTGGCATCGCCCAGGCGGGCGCCTTGCAGGGTGATGGAGAAAAACACCAGTTGCAGCATCAGGCTGCGGATAAAAATATCGCGATTGACCCCCAGTAACGGCTTCCAGTTGTGCCACATGCCCAGGGCGGCCCACACTACCTTGCCCGGATATCGACGCAGGGCACCGCGGGTCAGCCACAGGCCGAGCAGGGCGCCGCTCCATTCGGCAATCACCGAAGCCCGGGCCGAGCCTGCCACCCCCCAGTCCAGCCCGAGGACGAACCACAGGTTCAGCGCGATATTTACCAGATTGGTCGTCAGCAGGATCGCCAACGGTGCGCGGGCGTTTTGCGTGCCCAAAAACCAGCCTACCAGTGCATAACTGGCCAGTGCGGCGGGCAGGCCAAACAGCCGTGTGTGGAAGAACTCCAGAGTCAGCGCGTGCAGTTCGGTGGAGGGCTGCATCAGGCTCAGGGCCACGCCGCTAAAAGGAATCGCAATGGCCCCCAGCAGCATCGACAACAGCACGCTGAGCAACAGGCCCTGCAGCAGGATTTGCCGCAGCGCGGCGCCATCACCGCGTCCGGCGGCCTGCGCGGCGAAGCCGGTGGTGCCCATGCGCAGAAAACCCATCATCCAGGCCAGGAAGATATACAGGCTGGCGCCCACGGCGACGGCGCCCAGTTGATGGGCGTGGGGCAAATGGCCGATGACAGTACTGTCGACCAACGCTACCAGCGGCACGGAGATATTGGACAGGATCATGGGGGCCGCCAGCGCCCACACCCGGCGATGGGTAGGACGGTCGCGCCAGTCGGCTAACAGGGAAGATGACATGCAGGCTCCTTGGGGGAGCGCGATTGTAGCCGCAAAGCCTGCCCTCACCCCAACCCTCTCCCGGAGGGCGAGGGGGCTGATCTGCGCTTTTGTCCCCTCTCCCTTCGGGAGAGGGCTAGGGTGAGGGGCTCTTGATCTTCATCCAGCTGTTATATAGTCAACCCTTAACTGCCCGGTAAACGAGTACACCATGCTGAACAAAGGACTGCTTTTGGCCTGCACGCTGGCGCTGCTGAGCGCTTGTGATTCTTCCAGCGTCGACAAACCCGCCACGCCACAGGTGGCCACGAGCCAGCCGGCTAAACCGGTACAGGACGTCAAAGTGCTGGCCGGGCGTTATGCCGGGCGCGAGTTGAGTGTGGTAGACGTCTCTGAAGTGCAGCTGGACGGGGCCAGTACCTTGTCCGTGAGCTTTTCAGTGCCGCTGGACCCGCAGCAGAACTTTGCCGACAAACTGCATCTGGTGGACGCCAAGGCCGGCAAGGTCGATGGCGCCTGGGAGCTGTCGGACAATCTGATGGAGTTGCGCTTGCGCCACCTTGAGCCGCAGCGCAAGCTGATCCTTACCGTCGACCCCGGCCTGCGCGCCGTCAACGATGCCAAGCTCGCCGCCGAATACGTCAGTCGCCTGGAAACCCGCGACCTGCAACCCACGGTCGGCTTCGCCAGCCGTGGCAACCTGCTGCCCACGCGCCTGGCCGAAGGTCTGCCGGTGATCGCGCTGAACGTCGACAAGGTCGATGTCGAGTTCTTTCGGGTCAAACCCGAGTCGCTGCCGGCGTTTCTCAGCCAGTGGGGGCGCAACAGCAGCCTGCAAAGCTACGAAGCCAGGGATCTGCTGAATATGGCCGATCTGGTTTACAGCGGCCGTTTTGACTTGAACCCGGCGCGCAATACCCGGGAAACCCTGATCCTGCCCACGGCCGGGATCAAGCCCTTGCAGCAGCCGGGAGTTTATCTGGCGGTGATGACCGCCTCCGGCAGTTACAACTATTCGACCCCAGCCACCTTGTTTACCCTCAGCGATATCGGCCTTTCGGTGCATCGCTACCAAAAGCGCCTGGATGTGTTCACACAGGCCCTGGAAGGTGGCAGTGCACTGAGCGGCATCGATCTCGAGTTGCTTGATGGCAAGGGCAAGATGCTTGGCCAGGGCAAGACGGGCAAGGAAGGGCATGCCGAGCTGGCCTTGCCACCCAAGGCCGAAGTGCTGCTGGCGCGCCAGGGCGACCAGACCAGCCTGTTGCGCTTGAACACGGCGGCGCTGGATCTGGCCGAATTCGATATCGGCGGCCCGCAGGCGCATCCGTTGCAGTTCTTTGTATTTGGCCCCCGTGATCTGTATCGCCCCGGCGAAACCGTGCTGCTCAATGCCTTGCTGCGCGACCGCGACGGCAACCCGGTCAAGCCGCAGCCGGTCAGCGTCGAGGTGCGTCGCCCGGACGAGCAGGTGAGCCGCAAGTTCGTCTGGACGCCGGATGCTTCCGGTCTGTATCAGTACCCGCTGCAACTGGCCGCCGAAGCGCCGACCGGGCGCTGGCAACTGGTGTTCGACTTTGGTGACGGCAAGCCGCAGCTGTACGAGTTTTTGGTCGAGGACTTTTTACCCGAGCGCATGGCACTTGAACTCAAGGGCAGCGATACCCCGCTGAGCCCCGGGCAAACCGCTGAAATCCAGGTTGCCGGGCGTTACCTGTACGGTGCTCCGGCAGCCGGTAACCGCTTGAGCGGGCAGGTCTATGTGCGGCCATTGCGCGAGGCGGTCAGTGCCTTGCCGGGCTATCAGTTCGGTTCGGTGACAGAACCGGAGCTGACCCAGGATCTGGAGCTGGACGAAAGCGTGCTCAACGCCGATGGCAAGCAAACCCTCAGCATCGACAGCCAGTGGAGCGATGCCAAATCGCCGCTGCAACTGATTGTTCAGGCCAGTTTGCAGGAGTCGGGCGGGCGCCCGATTACCCGTCGCCTGGTGCAGCCGGTATGGCCGGCAGACCGTCTGCCGGGGCTGCGTGGCCTGTTTGACGGTGCTGAAACCGATGGCGACGGCCCGGTTGAGTTCGAGCTGCTGGTGGCTGACAGCCAGGGCAACAAATTGGCGGCCGACAACCTCAAGGTGCGTCTGGTGCGTGAACGCCGCGATTACTACTGGAACTACTCGGACAACGACGGCTGGAGTTATCACTACAACGAGAAGTTTCTGAACCTCAACGAAGAGACCCTCAGCCTCAAGGCGGGCGAAACCGCCAAGGTCAGCTTTCCGGTGGAGTGGGGCCCTTACCGCGTAGAGGTTGAAGACCCGCAAACCGGCTTGATCAGCAGCCTGCGTTTCTGGGCCGGTTATCGTGCCCAGGACAACGCCGAAGGCGGTGCCGTGCGCCCCGACCAGGTCAAGCTGGCGCTGGACAAGGCCGCTTATGCCGATGGCGATACGGCCAAGGTCACGGTCACGCCACCTGCGGCTGGCAAGGGCTACTTGCTGGTTGAAGGCTGCGATGGCCCGTTGTGGTGGCAGGAAATCGAAGTGCCGGCCGAGGGCAAGGCCTACGAAATCAGACTCGACCCGAGCTGGGCCCGGCATGACTTGTATATCAGTGCACTGGTGATCCGCCCCGGTGAGCGCAAGACCAATATCACTCCCAAGCGCGCTGTAGGGGTGCTGCACCTGCCCATCGATCGCAGCCAGCGCAAGTTGGCTCTTACGCTGGATGCCCCTGAAAAAATGCGTCCCAAGCAACCTCTGACGGTGAAGCTCTCGGCTAAAAATGCCGATGGCAGCATTCCCAAACAGGCCCATGTACTGCTGGCTGCCGTGGATGTGGGCGTGCTCAATATCACTGAGTACCCGACCCCCGACCCGTTCGCCAGCCTGTTCGGGCGCAAGGCCTATGGGGCGGATCAGCTGGATATTTACGGGCAGTTGATTGAGGCCGGGCAGGGCCGTCTGGCCAGCCTGGCGTTCGGCGGCGATGCGGCACTGGCCAAGGGCGGCAAGCGACCTGCCACCAGTGTCACCATCGTGGCGCTGCAAAGCGCACCGGTGACGCTCAACGAGCAGGGCGAAGGTGAAGTCAGTGTGGATATCCCTGACTTTAACGGCGAGTTGCGCTTGATGGCACAAGCCTGGACCGACGATCGCTACGGCATGGCCGAGGCCAGAACCGTGGTCGCAGCACCATTGGTGGCCGAGCTGGCTGCGCCGCGCTTTCTGGCCGGTGGCGACGAGACGCGGCTGGCGCTGGACCTGTCCAACCTCACCGACAAGCCGCAAACGCTGCACGTGAACCTTAACACCGAGGGGCAACTGAGCCTGCTGGGTGACGCGACACAGAACCTGACACTCAGCCCCGGCCAGCGCAGTACCTTGCAGGTTCCGGTCAAGGCGCTGGGCGGGTATGGCACCGGTGTGGTCAAGGTGACGGTCAATGGCCTGGACCTGCCGGGTGAAACCCTGGCGCCGTTCACCCGCGAATGGACGTTGGGGGTGCGCCCGGCGTATCCAGCATTGCTAAAGCATTACCGTGCTGTGCTCAACGACCAGCCCTGGAGCCTGCCCGAGGGCGAGCTGCAAGCCTTTGAACCGGCCGGGCGTGAAGCCTTGCTCAGCTTGTCGAGCCGCCCGCCGCTGAATCTTGGCGAGCAGATTCGTGCGCTCAAGGCTTACCCGTATGGCTGTTCCGAGCAAACCACCAGCGGCCTGTACCCGGCTCTGTATGCCGATGCAGCCCTGCTCAAACGCCTGGGCCTTGAAGGCGAGCCGGACACCGAGCGCAAACGCAAAATCGAGTTGGGTATCGAGCGCCTGCTGGGCATGCAGCGCTACAACGGCAGTTTTGGCCTGTGGGGCGCGGACGGTCAGGAAGAGTACTGGCTCACAGCCTATATCACCGACTTCCTGCTGCGCGCCCGCGATCAAGGCTACGCGGTACCTCCTGAGGCGCTGAAAAAGGCCAGCGAGCGGTTGCTGCGTTATGTGCAGGAACGCAACCTGATCGAGGCCGACTACAGCGACAACCTCGACCACACCCGCTTTGCCGTACAGGCCTATGCAGCGCTGGTCCTGGCCCGAAGCCAACAGGCGCCGCTGGGTGCGCTGCGCAGCATTTTTGAGCGCCGCAGCGATGCCCGTTCCGGTTTGCCTCTGGTGCAGTTGGCCATTGCCCTGCAGAAAATGGGCGATCAACCGCGCGCCGATCAAGCGTTGGTGGCGGGGTTGGCGGCGAAGCGCAAGGCTGATCAATGGCTGGGCGACTACGGCAGCCCGCTGCGCGATCAGGCGTTGATTCTGGCCTTGCTGGAAGAGAACAACCTGATGAGTGGTCAGCGTGAACAGCGACTGTTCGACCTGTCCGATCAACTGGCGGCGAGTCAGTGGCTGTCGACCCAGGAACGCAATTCACTGTTCCTCGCCGGTCGCGATTTGCTGGGCAAGCCTGAGGCCAGCTGGAGTGCGCAACTCACCAGTGGCGATCAGACCCGCGAGCTGAACAATGCCCGCTCAGGGCTTAAGCTCGACGGGCCGCTGCTAGCTTCGCCCCTGAGCCTGCGTAACGCAGGCAGCGCGCCGATTTATCAACAGCTGACGATTTCGGGTTATCCACAGCACGCCCCGGCGGCGGGCGGCGAAAACATGAGCATTCGCCGCGACTACCTGGGTATGAACGGTGAGCCGCTGGATCTCAAGGCGCTGAAAAGTGGTGATCTGGTGCTGGTGCATCTGGCCGTGACGGCCAAGCAGCAAGTGCCTGATGCGCTGGTGGTGGATTTGCTGCCGGCAGGCCTGGAGCTGGAAAACCAGAACCTGGGGCAGAGCGCGGCCAGCCTTGAAAACGCCAGTACTCAAGTGAAGCAATGGCGCGAGTCGATGCAGAACGCCAGCGTGCAGCATCAGGAGTATCGGGATGATCGTTATGTGGCGGCAGTCAAACTGGATGGCTACGGGACCACGCACCTGCTGTACCTGGCCCGTGCAGTGACACCAGGTACCTATCGGGTGCCGCCGCCGCAAGTGGAGTCGATGTACCGGCCCAACTGGCAGGCCGTGGGGGATGCGGTGGGGGAGATGGTGATCAAGGGGCGTTAGGTCTGTGGCCGCGGTAGGGTTTAGCAGGTACACCGGGTACATATCCGGCATTCGCGTTTGAACGGGATATTGGTTTCGCCCTTACGGCGAGTCACTTTTTCCAGACGCCGAAAAAGTAACCAAAAAGGCTTGCCCCTGGCGTACGGCCTTCGCTGCGCTCAGGTTCCCTCGCTCCGGTCCCGCTCCGTGGGCACGCCGCCACGGGCCATCCTTGGCCCATCGCGGCTCTCCCGGCATCCATGCCGGGAGGCCCACTGCGCAGAACCTCCTCTCGGCCTCCCGATGGGGCGGGCAGATCAACAGCCGTCGAGGCGGCCGACCGGCCGGCCTGTTTGAATACAGGATCTGCGACCGACATATTTCCCTGTGGGAGCCGGGCTTGCCCGCGATGCAGGCACCTCGTTCTATCTGGAGGAACAAAGTGCTGGCATCGCGGGCAGGCCCGCTCCCACAAGAGTTGGTGTTGGTTAAATTTTTTGCTTTTGCTTTTGCTTTTGCTTTTGTTGTGGCCACTCGATTGTGCAGGCGACGCGAATGCCCCTCACAGAAGGCCGAACGTAGGTGCTGTTATGGGGGTGGCGCGGCAGGACGCCGCGCCAGCCGCGATGGGCCATGGATGGCCCGTCGCGGCGTGCCCCCATAACAGTGCCGGAGAGAGGGAACCGGGGAGCCTTGGCGAGTCGGCCGTATGGTAGGGCGAGGACTTTTTGGTTCCTTTTTGGTCCTTCAAAAAGGGACTCGCCGTAAGGGCGAAACCGATACTTCAGTTAACCGCAGATGCCGGATATGTACCCGATGTACCGCTTAAACCGCCACAGCGGCTAAAGCGGCTACAGGTTTGGCGCATCGCTCCCACAGGAGTAAGAGCTCAACTGATGATCCAGCTCAAGAGCCACAGCCCCAGCACCAGCCAGATCACACCGCCGATGATCGAGGCGCGGATAAAGGCGCGCACGGCGTTGTACAAAAACAACAGGCCGATGATCAACACCGCAATGCTGATGATCGAGGTGTCCATGCCCAACGCCCGGGCCATGCCGTCGATAAAGTTGCTGCCTGCCTCAGTGATGGTGCCGAACAGGCCGTTCAGGGTCTCGACGATAAAACGCACCAGCGTGCCCAGCCACAGGCCAAGATTTCCAATAAAACTTTCGACGTGCATGGTCAGGTTCCGATGAGTAAGGTGGCCACTGTGCCAGATATACACATTAGGCATCCATTCATGGTGCAAGTTGCGTAGCGAGTGAGTTTGAGTGGGGCCAGGGATCAAAAAATTACTGGGTTGGACGGCTGGCGGCCTGCTGGCGCTGTGTACGTTGCTGTGGCTGGCTGACAGGATCTGGCCGCTGCCGTTGCCCAAGGATGACCAGGCCCGCGTTGTCCTGGCCGAAGACGGCACGCCACTGTGGCGCTTTGCCGATGCCAACGGTGTGTGGCGCTACCCGGTGCATGTCGAAGACGTGTCGCCGCTGTACCTGGATGCCTTGCTGACCTACGAGGACCGCTGGTTCTTTCAACACCCCGGGGTCAACCCGCTGGCGCTGGGCCGTGCGGCCTGGCAAAACCTTAGCGGCGGGCGGGTGTTATCAGGCGGTAGCACGTTGTCGATGCAGGTTGCACGCCTGCTCGATCCCCATGAGCGGACGTTGCCTGGCAAATTGCGTCAGCTATGGCGCACCGCTCAGCTGGAATGGCATCTGAGCAAGCCGCAGATTCTTGAGCTGTACCTCAATCGCGCGCCATTTGGCGGTACCCTGCAGGGTGTTGCTGCGGCCAGTTGGGCCTATCTGGGCAAAGCGCCGCAACAGCTCACCCGGTCAGAGGCAGCCCTGCTCGCCGTGTTGCCACAAGCGCCGAGCCGCTTGCGCCCCGACCGTCACCCGCAACGCGCACAAGTGGCGCGCGACAAGGTGCTGCGTCGCCTGGCCGAGTACCGGGTGTGGCCACAGCCGGCGGTGGATGAAGCTCTGGAGGAGCCGCTGCTGCTGGCACCGCGCCTTGAACCGAGCCTTGCACCCTTGCTGGCGCGACGCCTTAACCGCCCCGGCAGCCCGCCACTGATCCGTACCATGATCGACGCCAGTTTGCAGCGTCGCCTCGAAGACTTGCTGCTGGGCTGGCGCGCCCGTTTGCCCGATCACACCTCGGCGGCCATTGTGGTGGTCGAAACCGAAAACATGGCCGTACGCGCCTATCTGGGGTCGGTGGACATCAACGATGCACGCCGCTTTGGCCATGTCGACATGATCACCGCCATGCGCTCGCCGGGCTCGACCCTCAAGCCGTTTTTGTACGGCATGGCCATGGATGCTGGGCTGATTCACTCTGAATCGCTGCTGCAGGATGTGCCGCGGCGTTATGGCGACTATCGTCCGGGCAACTTCTCCATGGGTTTCAGCGGGCCGGTATCGGCCAGTGCCGCGCTGGTCACTTCGCTCAACTTGCCCGCTGTACAACTGCTTGAAGCCTATGGGCCCAAGCGTTTTGCCGCCGATATGCGCAACGGTGGCGTGCCCTTGAGTTTGCCAGCACTGGCCGAGCCCAATCTGGCGCTGATTCTGGGCGGCGCCGGCAGCCGTCTGGAAGATCTGGTCAGCGGTTACAGCGCCCTTGCACGTGAAGGGCGCAGCGCCAACCTGCGGCTGCAACCCGACGACGAACTGCGCGAGCGGCGCATGCTGTCGCCGGGGGCGGCATGGGTGATACGGCGCATCCTCAGCGGGCAGGCGCGGCCTGACCGCGACCCCCATGCCGACCTGGTGCTGCGCCCGCAACTGGCCTGGAAGACCGGTACCAGTTATGGCTTTCGCGATGCGCTGGCGATCGGTGTTGGGCCGCGTTACCTGATCGGTGTGTGGATCGGTCGCCCGGATGGAACCCCCGTGCCGGGGCAGTTCGGCCTGGCGTCGGCGGCTCCCTTGATGCTGCAAGTCCACGACGTATTGAGCAACCGCGACAACCAGCGTGGCATTGTCGCGCCAGTACAGGCGGTGCCGGACAGTGTTGGGGTGGCAGCGATTTGCTGGCCATTGGGGCAGCCCATGAACAAGAGCGATGCCAATTGTCGTCGCCAGCGGTTTGCCTGGACCCTGGATCACACCACGCCGCCGACCTTGCTGGCGGCGGATCAACCTCTGGGTGTGGGCCTGCGCGAAATCATCCGGGTCAATCCGCAAGGCTTGCGTGTTGGCCCGCAATGCGCCGACGGGCAACAACACGAGGTGGCATTGTGGCCAGCCCCCCTTGAGCCCTGGCTACCCAGGGTAGAGCGACGTGAAGCGCGGCTGCCTGCGGCTTCCACACAATGCCCGCCACCGGCCTTGAGTGCGCTGACCCCGCTGTCGATTGTCGGTGTACGTGACGGCGACCGACTGCGCCGTCCTGCTGCCAGCCAGGCGATGTTGCGCCTGGCGCTATCGGCCTTGGGCGGTGAAGGTCGGCGCTGGTGGTTTATCAATGGCGCGCCGCTGGGCGACAGTGCACAACCAGAGGTATTCAACACCAGCCTGGAACTACCAGGGCGTTATGAGCTGAGCGTGCTCGATGAAAGCGGGCAGACTGCCCGTGTCGAGTTCAGTGTGGTGGAGTAACAGCCCCTCTTTGTGCCTGTTTTACGCACTGAATATCAACTTGAAACCCGTCAATTATGCTTATACCTAAAGTAGAGTCGCTGCTGGCAGTGTTTTTTCGGGGAAGTAATGGCGTTGATATATATGGTTTTTTTACTGGCGTTTAAAACCAAAGTATTAATCATCAAGAAGGGGGCGAGGTGTTTTATATAAGGGGTTAATACCAAGTTGTGAATTGTTTGATAAGGCCCGCGGCGTTGTTATGTACCCAACGGACGAACGTATCCCCGACACAGAGCAGGGAACTTCGAACTCAGGCATAACAGGTGCAAGGGACTTAATCATGAATACTCAACTTTTTCTGAAAACCAGCACAGCGCTCCTCTTGGTCATGACTGTCAGCCTGGCTGGCTGCAGCGGCGGCGGTGGCGGCCACAAGAGCTATGTAGCCAGCAGTGATACCGGTACTGACGCAGGTACTGGCGGTGGCACTGACGGCGGGACTGACGGTGGTACAGGCGGTGGCACAGACGGCGGCACTGGCGGCGGTACCGGTGGTGGTACAGACGGCGGTACTGGCGGTGGAACTGGTGGTGGTACAGACGGCGGTACTGGCGGTGGAACTGGTGGTGGTACAGGCGGCGGTACTGGTGGTGGTACAGGTGGTGGTACTGGTGGTGGAACTGGTGGTGGAACTGGCGGTGGAACCGGTGGCGGCACTGGCGGCACTGGCGGCACCGGCGGTACAGGCGGTACAGGCGGTACAGGCACAACTCCTCTGGTTACAGGTCAGGTCGCAGGTCAGGTCGGCAGCGCCCTTGGCGGCGTGGGCACCACGGTCAGCGGGGTTGGTGGCACCCTGAGCACCGTGCCTGTGGTCGGTACCGTGGCTGGCGGCCTGGTGACCAATACCGGCAATGCCGTGACCTCCGTAACAGATGGCATTACTGGTGGCCTGGGCTCGCTGGGTACCGACAAGAACTCCCTCGGCCTGACTGTCGGTGGTGTTACCAACGCGGTTGGTGATGTAGGCAAAGGCGTTTCGTCAGTGGGTACCGGTCTGAGCACCGTGCTGGACAACACCCCGATCAGCCAGATTCCGCTGGTGGGTGGCGTGGTTGGCAAGGTGACTGATACCACGGGCGGGCTGGTCAACAAAGTGGGCACCACGGTGACCATGATCGGCAATACCCTGACCACCGATGTGAGCAGTGGCAAGCTGGGCGCCTTGACCGGCGGCGTAAATGACAAGGTGCTGGTGCCGGTGATTTCCCTGGTCGAGAACGTCACGGGCAAAGTGGGCACCACCACAGGGCTGGGGGCACCGGTAGATGGTCTGCTGAACAAAGTAGGCGGCACCGTGAGCGGCCTCGGCGACAAGGTGACAGCTACCGGCGGCGACAACCCGGTGACTTCTCTGGTCGGTGGTGTGCTGACCGGTGTAGGCGGTGCGGTTGACAAGGCTGGCGGCTACGTGAATCCGGCAGCGGGCTCCACAGGCAGCGGTACTGGTACTGGTACCGGGACAGGGCTGGGTGGTCTGCTGGGCGGGCTGGGTGTGGGCGCAAGCGCCGGGGCCGGTGTAGGTGCCGGTGCCGGGGTTAGTACAGGCGGTGTGAGCGCAGGTGCGGGGGCCGGTGCAGGCGCTGGTGTAGGCGCCGGGGTTGGCGGTCTGCTGGGCGGTCTGGGTGTGGGGGCAAGCACTGGCGGCAGTGTCGGAGCTGGTGCTGACACTACAGGTGCAAGTGCAGGTGCAGGTGCAGTCGGTGGTGTTGGCGGTGTCGTCGGTGGGGTAGTTGGTGGTCTTGGCGGCTTGCTGGGTGTCAAAGTGGACTCAGTCAACAACACTGTCGATACAACAGCAGGAGCCGCGGGCGCTGGTACAGGCGGTCTGGGCGGGGTACTTGGGGGCGTGGTTGGCGGGCTGGGCAACTTGGGCAAGAAATAACTGAAGAATATTGCACCTGGCCGGTTCGACGGCCTTACCTACAGCGCCTACGCTTGGTTGGGACGAGAGATTCAGATGAGTCTCTCGTCTTTTTTCATGTGCAGATTGTAGGACTGATGCTCGGGCCGCTTTGCAAAGCATTCTAAAAATAAAGCCCCTCGTTATGTCGCCGTAGTTGAACATGGAGTGTCCTATGCGTAATTGCGTTCCCTTTTTGTTGTTGGCTCTGGCCCCGTATGCGGGTGCCGAGACCCTTCCGCGTTTTCTCAACAGCAATGACAGCATGCAAACCCTGCCCACGCCCAACCTGCCGGTGGATGCCTATCGCCCTGCGGCGCCTGCGCTGGAGCTACCCAAGCCGGCGGCTGCACAACCCCGGCCACTGGAAATGGGTACCCGCCTGACCATTCGCAAGTTGCAGATCGAAGGTGGCACGATCTATCCGTTGCCAGAGCTGGGGGCGGTGTACAAACCGCTGCTGGGCCATGAAATCACCCTGGCCGAACTGATCGAGGCCACACGCAAGATCACCAAGCGTTACCAGGACGATGGCTATTTATTGTCCTATGCGTTTTTGCCTCAGCAGAACTTCGACCAGGGCCTGGTGCGTGTGGTGCTGGTTGAAGGCTATATCAGCGAGTACAAGGTTGACGGCGATATCGGGCGGGTCAAAGGGTTTGTGGATGAGCTGGTCGATAAGCTCAAGGGCGAACGCCCGCTGACCCGCAAGACGTTCAACCGCTACAGCACGCTGTTGAGCCGCATCCCCGGCGTCACCCTGGAGGCGCAAGTGCCACCACCCGGCACCACCGATGGTGCATCGACGCTGAGTATCAGTGCCAGCCGCAAGCCCTTCACCACCAGCATGAGCCTGGTCGAAGGCAATCGCAGCAGCACCCAGGCGCTGCTGGCGGCCAGCAGCAATTCGCAAACGGCCATGGCCGAACAATTGACCCTGAGCGGGTTGTTTCCCCCGGGCAATGACAAGGAGCACTACTACCGCCTTGATTACAGCCAGTACCTCAACGCGGAAGGCACGCAGTTGAACCTGTTTGGTTCCAGTTATCGCAGTGATCCAAGTACCAGTATCGTCACCAGCGACGGTTTTGAACTCAAGCCCCATCGCGAGAATGACCGCTTTTCGATCGGTATCAGCCATCCATTGATCGCTGCTCCGAATCAATGGCTCAGCGCCGCCGCGCGTTTCTACGGGGTCAATGACAAGACTGACTACGAGATCGTCGGCTACGGGCAGACCATCAGTGACAAAACCAACGTGCGGGCACTGGCGTTTGAGGGCGACTGGCGCAAGTCCGATGCCAAACAACTGCGCATCGTCAGTGCCGGCTTGTACCAGGGCATAGATGGCATGGGTGCCAAGAGCGAGACCAACCTGACCGGCACGCAGTACGATCTGGACTTCTTCCGTTTGCGTCTGTCGGGCGTGCAGAGTAACGGCTACTTCGACAATTGGCAGGGGGTGATATCGGGCGCTCTTTACTGGAGTGACGACACCCTGCCTGACAGCGAAAGGGCGGTATTTGGCGGGCAGAACTTCGGTCGCGGCTACCCGGACGATCAGGCATCCGGCGACAAGGGCTGGGGGGCGGCATACGAACTTAACTACAGCTTCAATCGCGAGGGTGAATGGGTCAAGTTGCTGCAACCCTATGCCGTCGTGGACAGGGCCAAAGTCTGGTACAACGAGTTGCCGTTAAAAGGTTCGGATATGTCTTCGGCAGCACTGGGCTTGCGTTTTGGTGACAAGCGCTATTACAACGTTGCCCTGGAAGTTGCCAAGCCCATGTCGGATATAGCGCTGGACAGTTTTAATCGCCGGCCGCGATATACATTGAGTTTTAGCTATCAGTTGTAGTGTGTGACCGTAAAAGCCCGCCTCCCCAAGTCAGGGGGGCGGGCTTTTATAGTATGGGGGTCAAGTTCTTGCCAGGTGTAAGTGTGTGGGCTGTGGAAAGAGGTTTTCGAGGGTGTCGAGCAGGCGCACGTGGTAGATGGGTTTGCGAAACAGGTCCAGCACCTGCAGGCGCAGAAGGTCGCTTACATCGTCCATATCGGCGTGCCCGGAAATGACAATCACCGGCAAATGCTGGCGCGATGTGTGCTCGCGCAGGCGCTTGATCAGCGCAATACCGCTCTCTTCCGGCATGCGCAGGTCGGTGATGACCAGCGCAATATCCGGATGTTGGGTCAACTGCGAAAGGGCGAGTTTGACTGAAGTTGCCGTATAGCAACAAAAGCCCTCGCCCTCCAGCAGCTCAGCCAACTCCAGCAGTGCGTCCTCTTCGTCATCCACCAGGAGAAGCTGTTGGCGTGATGGGGAGAGAGGCATGTTGAGTACTCTTATAGCGGTTGAATTTAACAGCTCCGCGATGAGGTGTTAAGCAGGAGGGTTTAGACCAGTTTTGATTTTGGTAAATATACCGGTAACTGCAGTTTGCACATCAGGCGAAAGCCCCGCAATAACCACCGCCACCATCGCTGCAATAATTGCATATTCAATACCCGAAGCGCCTTCGGTCCGTTTTGCAAACAACTTGGCTTGGCGCGCTACAAATACCTGGGCAGGTACATACACTTTCAGAACAGTATTTAATATCATCTGACTTCTCCTTAGTGCGCCGGGGCGGGCACTGCGTAACTTGGGTGCAGGGTGATTCCCACCTGCAGTCACAGCATTGGCAATAAATGACTTTCCCACAACTGTATCATTGGACTAATCACAAAGTATTAATCCAAATGACTATTTAAAAAATGCGTGTCAAATCAAACTATTCACAATTGATTAGAGATTTTTTAGTTCGCTAATGGCATTTTGCTTTACCTGAGCTATTTTTAAATAGCGATTGGTTTCAAACGCATTAAAGGTTCGTAGCTGCCTGATTGTGAATGGGTTTTTTAGTCTGCAGTGCGCAGTGATAAAGGGAGTTTGTGCATGAACAATCGACGCAGTCTGATACTGGCCGCCATTTTGTTTGTCGGGGCAATTGCCGCCGGTTACTGGGGGCTGGTATTGAGTCGACAGCAGCCGGTCGCCGAAGTTCCGGTGGCTCAGTCTGTAGAACAAGGTGTAGCGGCCGTTGAAGACAAAACCCGCCAGGCGGTGGTGGTACTGGTTCGCGATGTCCCCCCGAATGTGGCCTTGACGGCCGATGACCTGACCCTGGAAAAACTCCGTACCGCCCCCGCTGGCAGCCTGACTGCCATCGATCAGGCGGTGGGCCGCACCCCGTGGCGCAGCCTGAGTGCAGGCACCTGGCTCAGTGATCAAAGCTTTGACGTGGGCGGGCCGCTGGCTCGCATGATTCGCCCGGATGAGCGCGCACTGGGGGTCATGATTGACGAGGTGTCCGCTGCGGGTGGGCAACTCAGCCCCGGTGATTACGTCGATATCCTGTTGTTTTTGCGTCAGGACAGTGGCAACCCTCAGCAGTCGGCCCAGGTGGTATTGCCGGCAGTGCGGGTGCTGAGCGTGGGGGGTGAACTGGGCTTGACCAGCGATGGCAAGTTGGCCAGCCAGCCGAAAAATGCCGAGGAAGCGCTCAAGCAAGAACAAAGCCGCATCAATGCGCGATCCGCAGTCCTGGCGGTTCCCGAGCAGCTTCTCAATCAACTGATGCTGGCGACCCAGGCAGGCACCCTGCGCCTGGCCGTGCGCAGTGCCGACGAGCAACGTTTGAGCAAATATTGGGCGGGCGAGCAGGAATCTGCGACTAATCTTGATAATGCCAAGCGCAGTCTCTATCAATTTAACCAGTTAGCCATGGCCAGTCCGGCAAGAGTGCCAGTCAGCAGCAATCCCGCTGTCGCCCCTCGGGTACGCGGTATTGAAGTGATCCGCGGCAATCAAACGGCTCAGCAGTAGGCCCAATAAAAATCCTTATCTGAAAGGAAAACCAACATGAGCCACCGTTGCCCTCCACTTTATAAACGCGCTTTCTGGACGCTGCTGCTGAGCAGCTTGCCCCTGGAGATGGCCTTGGCCGCAGGCGAAAACTGCGCGGCATTCAACGCATTGCCTTCGGTATTGGAAGTGGCCCAGGGGGCCCAGAAGGCCATGGGCTTTCCGGTGAACATCTCGCGCATTGCCGTGGGCGACCCCACCATTGCCGATATTCGCTCCAATGGGCCAAACGCTTTTTTGCTCACCGGTATTGCCTCGGGCACCACCAGCCTGATGGTCTGGAGTGCCTGCTCGAAAGAGCCGCACCAGACCATGCTTTTCGTCAAGGGCAAGGCCGCCTCGGGGCTGACCGGTACGACGTTGCCGCCCTCCGAAGACCCGACCTTGCCGGTGCAGGTGCAAACCGATATCCGCTTTGTCGAAGTCAGCCGCACCAAACTGCAGGAAGCCAGTACCTCGATCTTCGGTATGGGCAGCAACTTCCTGTTCGGCTCGCCGGGCTCATTCCTCAGCACCGCTGAAGGGATCATCACCGGCGGTCCGGTGGCCAACGCCAAGTATTTCAACATCGGCTTTGGCGGCGGCAAGGTCAGGGCCATGATCAATGCCCTGGAAGGCAGCGGCTTTGCCTACACCCTGGCGCGTCCCAGCCTCGTGGCCATGAGCGGGCAGAGTGCAACCTTTCTGGCCGGTGGTGAAGTGCCAATCCCGGTGCCCAGCAGCGGCAGCGATAACGTGTCGATCGAGTACAAGGAGTTCGGTATCCGCCTCACGCTGACTCCGACCGTGGTGGGGCGTGATCGCATCATGCTCAAGGTGGCCCCCGAAGTCAGTGAGCTGGACTACACCAATGCGGTGAATATCGCCGGCACCCTGGTTCCGGGCCTGACGGTTCGACGCACCGATACCAGCATCTCACTGGCCGACGGCGAAAGCTTTGTGATCAGTGGCTTGATCAGTTCGCGCAACAGCTCCCAGGTCAACAAATTCCCGGGGCTGGGCGACATTCCGATTCTTGGCGCTTTTTTCCGCGACTCCAATATCAGTCGTGAAGAGAAAGAACTGCTGATGATCGTCACCCCGCATCTGGTCCAGCCACTGGCTGCCAATGCGGCACTGCCGACGATGCCCGGGGAGCAATTGCGCAATTACGACCCTAACTGGTATCGCCTGTATTTCCTGGAGAACGGCAAATTCAATAGCCGTAGCGGGTTATCTCAATGAGCCAAAGCCTAAGCCAGACATTTCTCGCGCTGACGCGCAACAACACCGATCTTGAGTGGCTGCAGGGAGCATTAGCGCCGTTGGGTCAAGTGGTGGGTGCAGGCACAAGTAGCCTGGATGAACTGCTGGCCCTGGTTGATGTGACGTTTGCCGGCCTGATATTTGTGGGCCTGGATCGGGACAAGGTAGTCAACCAGTGCGCGCTGATTGAAGGTGCTCTGGAAGCCAAGCCCATGTTGGCCATCGTTGCCCTGGGCGACGGTATGGATAACCAGCTGGTACTCAATGCCATGCGCGCCGGGGCGAGGGACTTTGTGGCCTACGGTTCGCGCTCCAGTGAAGTGGCGGGGCTGGTACGGCGCCTGAGCAAGCGCCTGCCACCTGTGGCACCGAATGCCCAGTTGGGTGGTCTGAGCGTGTTGTTCAGTGCGCAATGCAATGCCGATGGTGCATTGCTGGCCAGCCACCTGGGGCTGGTGGTGCAAAAGCACGATCAAAAAACCCTGTTTCTGGACCTGGGCGTGCCCCGTGGTGATGGCCTGGCCGTGCTGGGCCTGGAAAGCTCGTTCTTTTTCGGTGATGCCCTGCGTCATTTGCGGCGCCTGGACAGCACCTTGATTGACAGTGCCTTTACCAAGACTGCCAGTGGCTTGCGGGTGTTGGCCCACAGTGACAGTGACGAACCGCTGGAGCAAACCAGTGCCGCCGAACTGTATATGTTGCTCAGTGCCTTGCGTCAGCACTTCCAGCATATTGTGGTCAACCTCACCGGTCAGCCTGACAGTGAAGCGCTGCGTACCTTTGCCACCCATTGCGACAGCCTGCTGTGGTACACCGACCAAAGCGTGCTCGATTGCCGCCGCAATCTCGACGTACTCAGCCGCTGGCGGGCCAAGGGCATGAAGTTCGAGCATACGGGCTTGTTGATCGACCGCTATATGAGTGGCGTTGCTCCCAATGCCGATGCCCTGGGTAAAAGCTTTGGCCTGCCGGTGCTGACAACACTCCCACCCAGCCCGGAGCTGCGCATCAATGCCAAGAATCAGGCCACCACCCTGTTTGACCTGGCCCCGCGCGAAGCCCTGAGCCAGGCTTTGAAAAAACTCGGTGAACGGTTGGTCTTGCGTTCACAGGTGCCTGAGCAAGCGACTTCCAAATCGGGTACCTGGCTGAACCTGAACCGCCTGTGGGGGGCCAAATGAGCAATGAACAGCTGTTTGGCTCAGGCCTGTACAAGGATGGTCGTGCGGACCATGACGGCCTGAAACTGGTGCTGCACCGCTATATCATCGATGCCATTGAAGAGACCGGAAAAAACCTGCTGGAAGGTTCCCGGGTGTCTTTGGCCCAGTTTGTTACCGAGCGGGTAGCCGAGTATGTGTCGCGCCTGCATCTGGCTATTTCCCGTTATGAGATGGAGCGTCTGGCCGAGGAGATCGTCGACGAACTGACCGGATTCGGCCCCCTCGAAGTGCTGCTGCGCGACCCGGCCGTGACTGAAATTCTGGTCAACGGCCCCCATCGGGTGTTTGTCGAACGCGAGGGTCGACTTAGCCAGAGCGATCTGCGCTTTATCGATGACCATCATGTGGAACGGGTGATGCAGCGTATTCTGGCGCCCCTGGGGCGGCGTCTGGATGAGTCCTCGCCGATGGTCGATGCGCGCCTGCCCGATGGCAGCCGGGTCAACGCCATCATTCCGCCCATTGCCCTGGATGGCCCGTGCCTGTCGATCCGGAAATTTCGCAAGGACATGCTGCAAAGCAGCGACCTGGTGGCCATGCAGACCATCGACCAGGCAATCTTTGAATTCTTCCAGGAGGCGGTGGGCAAGCGCTGCAACATCCTGATCAGCGGCGGTACCGGTACCGGTAAAACCACGCTGCTCAACATCCTCAGCCAGTTGATCAACCCCCATGAGCGCCTGGTCACCATCGAGGACGTGGCTGAATTGCAGTTGGGCCACCCTCATGTGGTGCGCCTTGAAACCCGCCCGCCCAATGCCGAAGGGCATGGTGAGGTGAAATCCAGCGACCTGATCCGCAACGCCCTGCGGATGCGTCCGGACCGCATCATCCTCGGCGAGATCCGCGGTGTGGAAGTGCTCGATGTATTGACCGCGATGAACACCGGTCACGATGGTTCCATGAGCACCGTCCACGCCAACACCGCACAGGATGCCCTGCTGCGACTGGAAACCCTGGTGGGTTTGACCGGGCGTACGGTGGCGGAGAAAACCTTGCGCCAGATGATCTGCGCCGCACTGGACGTGATTATCCAGCTGACGCGCATGCCCGATGGCCGCCGTTGCGTCAGTGAAGTGCTGGAGGTGGTGGGGGTGCGTGACGATGTGTATGTGACCAACACCCTGTTCCGTCTCGACAAGCGCACCGGCTTTGGTTTTATGCGCGAGGCCTTGAACCCGGCAAGCGACAAGTTGCGTCGTGACCCCGTCCTGAACGCCCACGGCTGAGGCACTGCATATGAACCCGGCCTTACTGCTTTTTACCATCAGCTTCCTGATGTTCGCGCTATCGCTGAATCTGGTGTATCGCGCCCTGACCGACCCGACTACAGGCCGTGTGCTGGAGCGTCTGGGTGAAGGCCAGCCGCAGTTGCTGGAGAAAGCCCAGGGCGTGGCCTGGCTGGACCGGGCTTTTTTGCAGGCAGGCCTGGGGCGCCCTTCAGAGCGTCTGGGTTTGTGGCTGTCGCTATGGGCCGCTGCGGTGATTGTGGCGGGCCTGATCGGTGGCTGGGTGTTCTTGCTCGCGTTGCTGGTGTTGCCGCCGGTGCTGCTCAAACTCTTTGTCAGCTGGCGTTACCACCGCCGGGTTCGGCGCATGGTTGAGCAACTGCCATTGCTGCTCGATCACTGCGTGCGCAGCCTCAAGGCCGGACGCACCTTGGCCGATGCGGTGTTGACCGCGATCGAGGCATCCAGCGACCCGCTCAAAAGCAGTATCAGCCGGGTATCGCGCAACGTGCAGATGGGGGTGAGCCTGCCCGAGGCAGTGAACGACTTTGCCGAGCTTTATGAACGTGATGAATTTCGCATGTTTGCCCTGGGGCTTAAGGTCAACCATCGCTACGGTGGTAATGCCAGTGAGTTGCTGGAGAACCTGATCGTGCTGATTCGCGAGCGTGAGCAGGGGGCGCGCAAGTTGCGCGCCATGACCGGTGAAACCCGGATGACGGCGCTGGTATTGGGCTCGTTGCCGGTGTTTGTGGTGGGTTTCTTTATGGTGACCAACCCCAGCTACATGCTCAAGATGTGGCAGGACGGCGGAGGGCAGCAGATGCTCCTGACCGCAATGGCCATGCAGATAATCGGCAGTGTGGCGCTGTGGCGCATGGTACGGAGCGTATGACATGGCCTTTTTGATTTGTGTGGTGTTGCTGCTGGGCGCCATGGCGCTGTTGATCAATAACGTGGTTCAGGATCGCATGAGCCAGCAACGGGTCATGCAGCGCCTGGATGGTGGCAAGACCGGCCCCGGCAAGCTCAGCCTGTGGATGCGGGCGGTGGGCAACAGCAAGTTTGGCCAGCGCTCGGTGTCGATGGACAGCGAAACCCAGACTCTGCTCAACCGCATCGGCTGGCGCACCGCCAGTCAGCGCTCGCTGTTTGCCGCTTTTCAGGTTGGCACCCCGATAGCTTTTGCCGGGCTGGTGTTCTTGGGCTATGAGCTGTTTTTTCCGCGTTCGGGCAATCTGCTGGTGGTGATGCTGTTCTCCCTGGCTTTGGGCTATCTGATCCCCAAGCGATTGTTGGCCTATGCTGCAAAAAGGCGCCAGCAGGAAGTGGCGATCGAAGTTTCAACCTTTATTCCGTTGCTGCGCATTCTGTTTGAGTCGGGCATGGCAGTCGAACAGGCGCTGCGGGTGTTGAGCCAGGAAGCGCGGCACCTGCTGCCGGTACTGACCGGTGAGTTGCGGGTGATTCTGGCCCGGGTCGACTCGGGGCTGGAGTTGAATCAGGAACTGAGCAAAACCGCGAGTCTGCTGGATGTAGACGAGTTCAATGACACCTGCGTGATTCTGCAGCAATTGATTCAGCAGGGTGGTGGCGCGATGAAGTCATTGCAGGCACTCAAGGAGCTGCTGGATGACCGTCGTTTGACCCGCATGGAGGAATATATCTCCAAGATGTCCGCCAAAATGTCGGTAGTGATGATGGTGTTTCTGTTCCCCGCTTTGATGATCGTCTTGGCCGGGCCGAGTTTTGTCGCTATCTCGCGAGCCTTTCTCTCTTGACCAGGGGTATGAACATGAAAGCTGTCATCGTCGTGTGCGGGCTGCTGATGCTGGGCGGCTGTGCCACAGGAGGTCAGAGTAATCCGCCGTGGATGGCCATGGGCGGCAGTTGCACCAAGTTGAGTGGTGACCAGGAGCTGTCACTGAACCTGGCCGATGATATGGCCAAGGAAGGCAAGCTGCACGCCAGCCTGGCCAACCTGCAAAACCTGCCGCAGGGGTCGGCGCAGGTACAACTGCGCAAGGCACGGATTTATCGCCAGTTGGGCCGCGATGAGGCCGGGCCGCTGTATCAAGGGTTGCTGGGGTCGTGCCTGGCAGCCGAAGGGGAGCATGGCCTGGGCCAACTGGCAGCCGGGCACGGTGACAACGCCCTGGCGATCACCCATCTGGAGCGTGCGGCACAAATGGCGCCGACCGATGCCAAGATCCGCAATGACCTGGGTGTGGTTTATCTCAATCAACGGCGGGTTGATGAAGCGCGGTTCGAGTTTTTGACCGCTCTGGAGCTCAAGCAGGATGAATCTCCGGCGGCATTGAACCTGGTGACCTTGCTGATTTATCAGGACCAGTGGAAGCAGGCCGCAGAACTGGTAACCCGCGCGGGCCTGACCCCCGAACAGGTAAGTGATGCCCAGTACCGGGCACAAGCTTTGAAAGCTCAAGCCAGGACCGCCAGCAACCAGGTGGCTGTCGTCAAATAACGCGTTGGAGGTTTGCCATGACTTTATCTATTCGTGTGGGGGTGCTGCTGGCCCTGATGCCGCTGGGTGCGCTGGCTATCGAGCCTGGCCCCACCCCCAGAACCCAGCAGCAAACCGAGAACTGGCTGCAATTGCAAGTGAGCGGCAGCGTCCAGTCGCCCATCCACCAAACGGCTACGCCGGCGGAGCGTGAGCTCAGCCTGCAGCGCTGGCTGGACAGTTATAAACATGAAATCCCCGAGTACTACGGGCAGAAAGAGGGTGGCAAGGCCAGCCAGGAATAAGTTCTTTCCTGCAATAGCGGGCCCCCACAGGCAGTAGGCGGCGCAAGAGCTGTGGGAGCGGGCTTGCCCGCGATGGCAGCGGTGCGGCGTCACTCACCCGCCGCGCCAGTTGTATCGCGGGCAACTCGCACCGCTACAGTGAAGTGATCAGGTAGCTAGTGCGCAGTTTGCCGATGGGCGCCGGCGTTTGGCGACAGGGCCAGTTGGGTGCGGTTGTTCATATGGGTCAGGCGCAGCACTTGCGACACATAGAGCTTGACCGTGTTTTCGGTGATGCCCAGGTCACAGGCGATCTGGTAGTTGGTCTGGCCCTTGCTGACCAGCTTGGCGACGTCCAGCTGGCGTGGTGACAGCTGTTTGAAGATCGTCGGGATCTGTTGCCAGGGGCCTTCACCTGGTTCCTGGCTGTTCAAGGGGTGAGTGGCAGCTTGCGGAGGGCGCCGGGCGGACTCCATGTCCTGATACAGGTCATCGATGGATTCGGCCAGGAATTGCAATTTCTGGTTCAGGTGGCCCAGCTGATCGCTCTTGTGGCGTTCACGCAAAATAGCTTCCTGGCGCTGGATGCCCTCGAGCAGCTCATTGAGGTCGACCGGCTTTTGATAGTAGTCGGCGATGCCGATACGCAGGGCCTTGATCACATCCTGTTTATCGGCGCGACCGGTCAACAGGATGCTTTCAAAGGCGCGGTGTTTGCCGGCCAGTTTTTGCAACTGCTGGGTCAGTTCGATGCCGTTCATGTCGGGCATGTGCAGGTCGCAGAGCACCAGGCCGATTTGCGGGTCGGCCACAAACGCATCAATGGCTTCACGGGTTGTATTGCAAGGCACGCAACGGTAACCGCTGCTTTCCAGAAACTCGCACAGTTCTTCGACAATCAACGACTGATCGTCGACTACGAGCACTTTTATTAGGGGGTTGGGCGTGTTCACGTGGTTCTCCTTCCTGGTAAACCAATCAGGGACATCTTGGTCCACATACTTGCGGTGATTGAATTAAACGTAGACCTACTTTACGACTATGTACAAGGTATTAATCCCTCGTAATGACTAGTGAAGCAGAGCCATTGTCAGGGTAAAACCACCGAACAGGAAGGGTGCAAAGGGAAGCTTTTTTGACACTGTGGCGCCTTTCGCAAGCGAGAGCGTCTTAACTTGTTGATTTATTGACGGCAGTATTTTTGACGCACAAAACCACCAGATGCCACTACAGATGCCAGCACCGATAACGGTGCCAAGAATTGTCGGACGATCGGTTGTCAGCGCCAGGGCGATCAACAGCTTTACGTCGCCGGCACCCAGCTTGTTCAAGGCATAACCGGGCAGTGTCAGCACCAGCGCGATCAGCAGCGCCCAGCCTCCTTCGGTTGCGCTTGCTCCCAGCCAGGTGTGACCGGTCCACAGCAGATACAGCAGCGCCAGCGCTGCGCCACCCAACGTCAGGAAGTTGGAAATATGGCGTTGGAGCAGGTCTTGAATGGAACAGGCCACAAACCAAAGCAACACAACAGCTAACTGGATCACGTAAAGAGCCTCCGTTTTTTACCAATGATTCTATGATGATATTACTGTCGACAGTCAGGGTAGACGCAGTCATGAAAACAAGACTTGGCAAAAAGCAGCAGGGCGCGGCGGCGATTGAGTTCGCGCTGGTGTTTGTGATTTTTTTTGCGGTGCTTTATGGCGTGCTCAGCTACAGCTTGCCCCTGCTGTTGGTGCAGTCATTCAACAATGCGACGGCTGAGGCGGTGCGGCGCAGCATGGCGGTGGATCCGACGGCGGCCAACTATGGCGGGCTGGTGGAGACGTTGGCCAAGAGCGTATTGAACGAGAAACTGGCCTGGGTGCCCACTGCGGTTAAAGGCAGCCTGGTTCCGGCCGCGACCTATAACCCGACAACCAAAGTGCTGACTGCCAGTGTGACCCTGCCTGCTACGGCGTTGACCACCATCATGCCGGTGCTCAAATTGGGAACGATCACAGTGCCTAGCCTGCCAACAAATTTGAAAGCCGAATCGAGTGCTCAACTTGTCCCCTAGCGAAGGGCTGTTCGGGCGCTTGTTGGGACGGACCGACGAGCGCTTGCCTGAATCCACCGATCCGCAATCACGCACCCATGCGGGTATCCAGCTGATGCTTGATCCGCTGGGGCACGTCATTGAAATCCACGGCCTGCAGCGCTACGGCCTGGCGCGGGGCAGCGACGATGGTTCACCGCGCCTGCTCCTGAGCTATCTGGTGCCGGGGAGCACCCTGGCGCTTGAAGGCGTACCGGCAGACTGGGTTGGTCACAGTCTTGATCTCGACTTCCAGTGTGCGGGGCTGCGTGTGGTGCATACCCGGGGCTGGGTGCAACCCCAGGGGGGCAGCTGGCTTTTGCAGTTGCTGGATATCAGCGACCTGCGCCTTGGCAGTGAGCAGGCCCGCAGCCGCGAGCGCTGCACGCAACTGATCCTGGGGCTGGCCGGGCAGTTGCGCCAGTGCAGCGCGTCGCGTCTGTCCGAGGTCATGCACGAAGCGCTGCGCAGCGTCGCCCAGCATGGGCGTGTGCCCTGTATGGCGCTGGCGCTGCGTGAGGGTCCACAGGCTTCCTGGTATATGCACAGCACGTATCACGCCTTTGATGCGCCGCAACTGTGGCTGCCCGAACAAAACCTTGGCAGCCTGCTCGACCCGCTTTGCGGAACCTCACCCCAGCGTGTCGAGCGCGACGGTAACCCGCGATTAAACGATTTGTTTGGCAATGCCGATGGTGTGCTGGTGCCTTACAGCGACCAGCAAGGCTTGTGTGCCTGGTTGATGCTGGGGTTTTACCCGGCGTCCCTGCACGGCCCGCAAATGAGTGAAAGCGACTGGATGCAGGTGTGCGCTGCCCTGGCCGCACCACTGCTGGACCGTTTACGTGAGCAGCAGCATCTGCAGCAAAGCGAGCGCATGGAAGCCCTGCAAGGCCTGCTGGGCACCGGCTGGTGGGAATGGTCGAGCACCAGCGAACTGCTGGAACTGGCTCCACAACTGGCCATCAACCTGGACGCTGTGGCCGAGCCGCAGGCCATGACCCGCCAGGCATGGCTGGCGTTGTTTCACCCGGCTGACCGTGATGAACTTAGCGGTCGCTTCAATGAACTGCTGGAACATGGCAAAGAATTATTACTGTTTGCCCGGGTACATGAGCCACAGGCCACAGAGCCTGCCCGCTGGTACCGGATTCAGGGCCAGGTGCTGGGCAGCGGCACCCGGCGGCGCATCGTAGGTTTTATGCTGGATGTCAGCGATATCAAAAACCAGCAGCAACAAGTCGCCGCCGCCCATGCGCGGCTGGACAACCTGATCGCCAGTTCCCCGGCGGTGATTTATGTACAGCGTTATGTTGAAGGCGCGCTGGTACCGGCATTTTTCAGTGACAGCCTCAAGCCTTTACTGGGCTGGACGCTGGAGGAATGTACCAGTGAAACCTTGATCGAGTGGGTCCATCCCGATGACCTCGAACAGTTTTTTGGCCGTACCCGGCAGTTGCTGCGCGAAGGCAGCGCCCGCAACCGTTATCGCCTGCGCGATCGGCGCGGCGATTATCATTGGTTGCTGGATGAGGCCAAGCTGTTGCGTAACGACCTTGGTTTGCCGGTAGAAGTGGTCGGCTTGTGGCTGGATATCACCGAAGCCACCGAAGCGGCCGAGCGGGTCAAAAACAGCGAGGAGCGTTATCGGATACTGGTTGAGGACTCACCGGCGATGATCTGCCGTTACCTGCCCGATCTGACCCTGACCTTCGGCAATCAGCCGCTGGCCAGCTACCTGGAATGCACCACTGCGCAACTGCCGGGCATCAACCTGAGCAGTTGGCTATCCACTGAGCAGCGCGAGGCCTTTGTGCAGCGTATTGCCGGCTTGACTCCGCAGGCACCGGTCAGCACGGCGGAAATCAGCCTGCAACTGCCGGGGCGTGAATATGCCTGGTGGGTGTGGTCGGACCGGGGCATTTTCGACGAGCAGGGTAACTTGCTTGAAGTGCAGGCCGTGGGCCGCGACAACACCGAAGTGCGTCGCTCGCAACAGCAACTGACCCACAGCGCGAAAATGGCCACCCTGGGCGAAATGGCCACGGGGCTGGCGCACGAAATCAACCAGCCGCTGAACGTGATGCGCATGGCCGTGGTCAACGTGCTCAAACGCCTGGGTAATGGCGATGCGCAGATCGATTATTTGCAAGACAAACTCACCCGTATTGACGGTCAGATCCAGCGTGCGGCGCGGGTGGTAGACCACTTGCGGGTGTTTGGCCGTCGTTCCGAAATCGAACAGCAAGTGTTCAACCCGGCGCAGGCCATGGAAGGCTCTGTAGCCTTGCTGGGTGAGGGCTTGAGGGGCAAGGGTGTGCAATTGCGCAGTGAGGGCCAGGCTTGCGCTGTGCAGGTGCGCGGCCATGTGGATCAGTTGGAGCAAGTGCTGATCAACCTGATGGTCAATGCCCGTGATGCGCTGATGAGCAAGCGTGAAACTGACCGCGACTTTGAGCCCTGGATAGCCCTGAGTGTTGAGTCCGATGCGCAAAGTGTGCGCTTGTGGGTGGATGACAATGCGGGTGGCATCGACCCGCGGTTGCTGGAGCGGATCTTCGAACCGTTCTTCACCACCAAGCCCATTGGCCTGGGCACCGGCCTGGGGTTGTCCGTGAGTTACGGCATTATCGACAATATGGGCGGGCGGCTGAGTGTCAGCAATACCGAGCATGGCGCGCGGTTTTGTGTGGAGTTGCCCCTGGTAGCAGCCTGAATTCAGCGTTCCACCCTTCATGTGGGAGCGGGCTTGCTCGCGATTGCATCACCTCGGTATATCAGATGTACCGAGGTGCCTGAATCGCGAGCAAGCCCGCTCCCACAAGGTATTGCACTCCATTTAGGTCAAAGCACCAGCTGGGCGCGGCCACCCTGGTTGCAGGAGAGGTTGGCGCCGACTTGAACGTCTACCAGGCTAACCCCAAGCAATTTAAGGACGTTATTAAGTATAGGGGTTAACAGCGGGTTCAATACATTCAGGATAAGGGGAGTCAAGATATTCGTTACGCCGGTGATGAGCGATTCAGCACCGACAATCAAGTTTCCAAGAGGGTTGCTTTGAGTCGGCGTGTAAGCTTGTATTTTTACACCGGCCAAGGTGTTTGCCAATGAACTTACAATGTTTGGATTGCTTGGCATGGCTTGCAGGCTGGAAGCGTCTTTTATGTTAGCAGGTACCGCGAAAAGTGGAGCGCTACTTGAATATATCATGCTGCCTGTGGATCCAACTACCGATGTACTGGTTGCAATGCCAAGTCCGCCCCCGGCAAATGCAACGCGGTCAACGCAACTACCGATGCCTAAAAGTTTCTGGCAGGTTTGAATGCCAATATCTACCAGTGGGGCAGGGGTATAAGCGGGCGGGGTAGAGCTTGAAAAGGCAGCTGTCGCATCGATGAGGCCTATTCGGATATCCGCCAGCGAAGACTCTGTACGAAGCGTCAGGCTTTTGGTTTGGTTACTTCCACTGGGGCAAGTGAAGTCTGTGACATAGGCTGTTGCCCCGCCGGCATCAATACTGATGTCGATGTGTGGGGACGCGACGAGTTGAGGGTCGATCTGTTTACATTTTTTTCCCAGCAAACAAAGTGTCGAATCAAGGGTTGTCACGAGGTTTAGTGAAAGCACACCACTTAAAACCGAGCTGAGGCTACCGATTAGCCCGCTAAGGGCATTGACTATTCCCGCTGCACCCGGAAGTCCATTAATATGGACAGAGATCAATGTTCTTACTTGGGCCGTGCGCACATAAATACGATTTGCGCCAAGTGGATCCGTTTTGGCTAGTCGAGGATCACCCATTGCAGAAAACTGTTGGGGTTCGATGATTTTAGCCTGGGTAGTGACGTTGGCGATGCCCAGCAGGCTGACGGGAAGCGTGATCGCAAGTCCGCTATTTTTATTGGCGGCCTGGATAGAGGCTTCCAGAAACTGGATGAGTTGCAGGTTTGCATCCAGCCCGGAACTCGGAGTGCCGCTCTGAAGTTTAAGAATGTCGCCGAGTTTGAGTGGGGTGGAGTTAATACCAGGTACTTTCAAATTTCCCAGTGCTGTTTTGATGTCTGCGGTTGCGCCATTGTTGTTAGCCACCGTAATAGCTGTGGTGAGAAATTGAGTGAGGTTTGTACTGGTTGATAATAGTTGGTCGTAGTTGCCCGCTGAGATGTGAAGGTCTAGCGCAAGTTGGTCCATGAACTTGAGCAAGTTAATATCGCCATTGATTAGCCCGTTCCATCCCGCAATACTGAGTACTACATCGGAGCCAAGCAGCTTGGAAAATAGAGCGTTAAGTGCTGATGCTTCGCTCTGTGATGAAATCGTCACAAGAGTACTTCTGATACTGATTTGAGCCAACGGCCCCCCTCCGACACTCCCCACCGCACTCGCCGTCAAATTGGTATTCAGATTAAACCCGTTTTTGGAAAACATACTCCACAAGCCCCCGGCCACGCTGGTCGGCACAGTGGTGGTGGCGATTACGCGAATGGCATCGGATTTGGTTGCGTCGGCAGTGAATACCCGCAACTGGCTACTGTTGGTGCTCAGGGTGCCGCAAGTGGTGTTTACTTTTTGCACGCTGCCGGGGGTGAAGCTGTTGCGAGTGGCACTCTGGTTGGCGAAACCGGCAGCAGTACTGGCGCCAGCACAGTTACCGCCCCGACTCACCGCCTCCAGCACCGCCATATCCGCCACGCGCTGCAACTTGCGCTGCTCCAGGTACAGGCGCCCGCTGTCGACCACCAGCAGCATAAACAGCAGCACCATGCCCAGCGTCACGGCAGCCATCAGGCCGATTGCGCCATGCTGCTGCCGGGGACCATAAAAACCCATACCGCGTAGTTGGGGAGACATCGAGCACTCCTGATGCTGGAACAGTGCCCAGCGCTAACTCTCCAAAGTTTCAGCGAGTGTAGACAAGAAGTGATCGGTGCGCTGGCCAGTTGCCAGTTTTATAAGCGCGATGTGAGCGGTTAATCAAAAGACAACGACAAGTGGTCAGAAAAGCAGTGTAAAAACCAACTTGCTCACGAAAGTATTAATACCAACTTACTTATATACATCGTGAGCAAGTTAATGCTGCGTAACTTACTTAGGCGGATACGTACTCAGGATCTTGGTGACTGCTTGCTGGATTGCAGCACTGCGTTCAGCCGGGGTCGGGCTGCTGTCGACGACTTTCTCTGCACTCCCTCGCCACACCAGCTTGCCGTCTTTGGCATCGATCAGGTCGATCTGCAGCGTACCAACCTGGTAGACCACGTTGCGGGTTTCGTTATACATCGGTGCGCCCCAGTAACCTTCCCACGGGCCGCCCCAGTAACCCCCCCACGGCCCACCCCAAGGGCCACCGTAGCCGTAGTTGGTCACCACCTGTTCCTGGCGGTTGGCCACGATCAGCCAGGTTTGCACCAGCAAGTCCGGCTTGCTGCCTGCCGCTACCGGGCGCAGGCCGCGCTGGTCCAGCTGGCTGCTGACGGCCTGGACAATGCGCTGCTCGGTCAGGTCGCTTCTAAGCATCGGGTTGTTGGGTTGGTATTGCACGGCAGGGTCTTTCCAGGCCCAGGTACGGAACTGGGCGAAATCGACAGCAGGGTTGTAATCATGGCTGACCTGCATGGTTTCGCAGGCACTGAGCAGCAGGGCCAGGCCCAGTAATGCAATGCGACGAAGCATGATGATTTCTCCACTTCACTATTGAGACTCAATGGGGAGGGTAAGCCTGTACTGCCTTGTTCAGTGATTCGCGCAGGGCGTCACTGCGTTCGCTCAGGCTGCCTTTACTGCTGGTTTCTGCACTGGAACTCCACACCGGCTGGCCGGTTTTACCGTCATACAGGTTGAGTCGAACCACGATGACCTCAACCTCATAAGTACGTATGACGGGGACAGAGTTGTACATGCCGTATTGGCTGCCGTAGCGGCCGTAACCGCTGCCGTAGCCGGCCCCGTAACCATAGTCGTCCTGTACCTGGCGCAAGCGTTTTTCGGTGTGCAAATCAGCACTGACCCAAAGATCCGCCGGACGGTTGGGTTGTGCCGGGCGCAAGCCGCGCTGGTCCAGGGCATTGTTAACCGCTTCGGCGATTTGCGCCGAGTCGGCCCATGCCGTGCCAACCGGCAGCCGACCATTGAGCCAGGCCCAGCTCTGGTAGCGCCCGTAATCCCGTGGCGGGGCCGGGTAGGCACTCAAGTCCAGGGTATTGGCTGCCTGTGCCGGAGCCGGAGGCATGGGCATTGAGGTGGCGGTGTACGGGTTGGGGCTTTGGCAAGCGCCCAGCCCCAGGCTCAAAACGATCAAGGCAACGCGGCGATACATCATGCTCTCCCCCGCAGGGCGATTTAAACCGGGCGACACACCCAATGAAGATAACGTCCCAGCCCGGCAAACGCAGGGTGGCGACGGTGGGCCAGCTCCATTTCAACCAGGGCTTCAAGCTCGGCGCGGGCCTGGAACTCCATTGGCATGTAATCGTGAAACACCCGCACGCCGCTTTGGGTTTCGACCTGCCACAGCCCTTCGAGTGCTATGGCCAGCTCCCGTGGGTCGAGTGGCTGCTGCGGGGTGAGGCTCTGTTTTTCGCCGGCCATGTCGTTCTTGCGCATCTTGCGAAAGTGCCCCTTGAGCAAGTTGCGATAGATCAGCGCGTCGCGGTTGTAAAACGCCAGCGACAACCAGCCATCTTTGGCGGTCAATTGATGCAGCACCGGCAGGATCGCGTGGGGCTCGGCCAGCCACTCCAGCACGGCGTGGCACAACACCAGATCGTACGGTTGAGTCAGTTGGCCGAGCAGCTCCTGCCACGGCGCCTGAATAAAGGTGCCAGTCTGGCCAGCTTCGGCAAAACGCTGGCGGGCGCCTTCCAGCATCGGCGCGGCCGGTTCGGCCAGGGTCACATCGTGACCTTGCTGGGCCAGCCACAAGGACATATGGCCCAGCCCGGCGCCGATATCCAGCACCCGCAACGGGCGTTTGGGCAGGGCTTCCTGCAGGTCGGCCTGGAGCACGGCCAGACGAATCGCACCCTTGGCGCCACCGTAGATTTTCTCGGCGAAGCGGGTGGCCAGTTGATCGAAGTGACGGTCACTCATTTGTTGAAACGCCTTTCATTGTCGGCCAGTTTATTGCGTACCACTTCATTCATGTCCAGGCCCAGTTCGGCACAAAGCAATACCAGGTACAGCACGATATCGCCCACTTCCTGGCCGGCGTGGGTGAGCTTGTCGGCAGGGAGCTGGCGTGACTGGTCTTCGCTCAGCCACTGAAAGATCTCCACCAGCTCGGCCATTTCGACACTGGCGGCCATGGCCAGGTTTTTCGGGCTGTGGAACTGCTTCCAGTCGTTGTTATCGCGGATGCGATGCATGCGTCGGGTTATTTCGTCGAGGTTCATTGCGGGCGTGCTCTCCAGAAGGCGCAAAGCTTGCGACCGAACGGGGATTGGTGCAAGTGAAAGGCACGGGCAGCCCAGCGGGATTTTCGGCTCGCATGCCATCCTCTGTGGGAGCGGGCTTGCTCGCGATGCAGACGCCGCGGTTTAACAGGTAAAACGCGCGGATACCATCGCGAGCAAGCCCGCTCCCACAGGGGGTGGTCAGCTAACCGGTCGCCAGTTGCCGATCAAGTGCACCAGGCCGTCATGGCCATTGAGCTGGAAGTCGCCACTGGAGCCCGCCTCACTGCTGAGCAAAATCACTTCGCCGGGTAAGCGCACCGGTTTTTTGAAGGCAACAAAAACCTCAACATTGGCCGCCGGCAGGTGCGAATTGAGTGCCGCCAGCGTTCGGGCTTTTATCCACAGGCCGTGGGCAATTGCACTGGGCAGGCCAAACAGCTTGGCGCTGGCGGCACTGAGGTGGATGGGGTTGTAGTCGCCCGAGACTTTGGCATAACGCCGGCCAATATCGGCGGGGGCATACCAGCGGGTCAGTTCGCTCAGGGCCACCGGCGCAGGATCGTTGATTTGGGGCAGGTCGCCCGGCAGTTCCACGCCTTTGCACAGCAGGGTGCTTTCGGCCTCCCATATTGGCCCCAGCAGATCGTCAACCTGGGTGACCACCTCAAAGGTCGCGCCCTTGGGGTGTTTTTGCAGGTTGTGTACATATACCCCGATGCGCAGCTGCGTCACGCTGCCCATCGGGCGCAGCAGACGGATCCGATTGTTCAGATGAATCAGCCCCAGCAGCGGGAAGGGGAAGTCCTTGGCAGTCAGCAACTGCATTTGCAGACCGAAGGCCAGGATGTGTGGATAAGTGGGCGGCAGCAATGGGCTTGGCACCAGGTCGCAAACATCGCGAAACGCCGCCAGGGCCTTGGGCTCCACCTCGACCCAGCAGCGCAGACCTTGCTCAGGCAAGGGGCTGGAGGTGATCTTGCGCCGGGCCGCGGCATGGGCGTACAGCGCGGGCAAGTGCGGTGGGCCGCTGAGGTCGAGCCATTTCACGGTCATGGCTTATGCTCCCAGAATACTTTGGCCACACACCCGCAGTGCCTGGCCGCTGAGCGCGCCCGAACCCGGCTGGCCGAGCCAGGCCACAGCCTCGGCGACGTCCTGGGGCTGGCCACCCTGGCCCAGCGAACTCATGCGTCGTCCCGCTTCGCGCAGGGCAAAGGGAATATGCGCGGTCATTTGGGTTTCGATAAAACCCGGGGCCACGGCATTGATACTGATGCCACGCTCGCCCAGCGACGCTGCCCAGGCCTGAGCAAGGCCGATCAGCCCGGCCTTGCTGGCGGCGTAGTTGGTCTGGCCGCGATTGCCGGCGATACCGCTGATGGATGCGAGCAGGATTACCCGGCCGTTATCGCGCAGGGTGCCGCTATCAAGCAGGGCCTTGGTCAGCACTTGCGGGGCGTTGAGGTTAACGGCGAGTACCGAGTCCCAGAATTCCGGGGTCATATTGGCCAGGGTTTTATCACGGGTGATACCGGCGTTGTGCACCAGGATATCGATACCATCGGCTAGTTGCCCGGTCAGTTGTTCTGCGGCATCGGCGGCACAGATGTCCAGGGCGATGCTGTGCCCGCCCAAGCGCGCGGCCAGCGCATCGAGATCGCTCTTGGCGGCCGGCACGTCGAGCAGGATCAGTTCGGCGCCATCCCGGGCCAGGGTTTCGGCAATCGCGGCGCCAATGCCACGGGCCGCACCGGTAACCAGTGCCTTGCGCCCGGCCAGGGGGCGAGTCCAGTCCTGCACCTGGTTGGCGCAGGCCTTGAGGCGCAGCACCTGGCCGCTGATAAAGGCACTTTTTGGCGAGAGAAAAAAGCGCAATGCGCCTTCAAGCTGATCTTCGGCCCCCTCGCCGATATACAGCAGTTGCAAGGTACTGCCGTTACGCAACTCCTTGGCCAGCGAACGACTGAAACCTTCGAGCGCACGTTGCACGCTGGCGGCAAAAGGGTCGCTTAATGTTTCAGGGGCACGGCCCAGGATCACCATATGAGTACAGTGCTCGAGATTGCGCAGCAGCGGCTGGAAAAATTCGCGCAGTTGCTTGAGCTGCCCGGTGTGCAACAGCTCGCTGGCGTCAAACACCACGGCCTTGAGCTTTGGTCCCTGGCCTGGAATCCACGGTGTGGCATGCAAGGGTTCAGGGCCATAGCTGAACACCGCATCGGTGAGTTTGCCGCCAAAGCGGGCCACCTGTGCGGCAAGCGCACCGCCGCCAATCAGCAGAGGGCCTTCGACGGGGCGCAGGCGCCCGGCCTGCCAGCGCTCCAGTCGTCCCGGTGACGGCAGCCCCAACGCGCCGACCAGCCGCTGGCCGAGGGATGAGTTGACGAAGTCGATATAACGGTCTGACATGGAACACTCTCCGACAGGTGGGGTTCAAAGGGTTGACCACAAACAGACCGTGGTCGTTCGTTATCGGCAATAAGGCCTACGCTGGTAACGATTAATGGATTTAAGAGAATAGGGTGAATCGTATGAGTCTGCGTCGTGTAGCAATTATTGGTGGTAATCGAATCCCGTTTTCTCGCGCCAACGGGCCTTATGCGACTGCCAGTAATCAGGACATGCTGACGGCGGCGCTGGAAGGGCTGATCGAGCGATACAACCTTCACGGGTTGCGCATGGGCGAAGTAGTGGCCGGGGCGGTGCTCAAGGATTCGCGGGATTTCAGCCTGACCCGCGAATGTGTGCTGGGCTCGCGGCTGTCGCCGCAAACTCCGGCCTATGACTTGCAGCAGGCCTGCGGTACAGGGCTTGAGGCGGCATTGCTGGTGGCCAACAAGATTGCCCTGGGGCAGATCGAGTGCGGGATTGCCGGTGGTGTGGACTCTGCCTCCAATGTTCCGATCGGCATCAATGACGGGCTGCGCAAATGGCTGCTGCAGTTCAATCGCCTCAAGGCACCTGTGGACAAGCTCAAGGCGTTGCTGCAATTGCGTCCGGGCTTTTTGAAGCCCGAATTTCCACGCAACGGCGAGCCTCGCACCGGGCTGTCGATGGGCCAGCACTGCGAGTTGATGGCGCAAACCTGGAACATCCCCCGGGTTGAGCAGGACGAGCTGGCGCTGCACAGCCATCAGGCACTGACGGCGGCTTACCACGCCGGCTGGGAAGATGATCTGCTTACGCCATTTATGGGCCTGAGCCGTGATAACAACCTGCGTGCCGACCTGACCCTGGAGAAACTGGCCGCCCTCAAGCCCGTATTCGAGCGCAGCGCCAAGGGCACGTTGACGGCGGGCAACTCCACGCCACTGACCGATGGTGCGTCGACGGTCTTGTTGGGCAGTGAAGAATGGGCCAGGGAGCGCGGCTTGCCGGTCTTGGCGTATTTGCGCGATGGTGAAACAGCTGCTGTAGATTTCGTACACGGTGCAGAAGGGTTATTGATGGCACCGGTATACGCCGTCCCACGGCTGCTGGCGCGTAATGGCCTGACCTTGCAGGACTTTGACTACTACGAGATTCACGAGGCATTTGCCGCGCAGGTGCTGTGCACCTTGAAGGCCTGGGAGGACGAGCCTTACTGCAAAAGCCGGCTGGGGCTTGATGCAGCGCTGGGGGCGATTGATCGCAGCAAACTCAACGTCAAGGGCAGTTCCCTGGCGGTGGGTCATCCGTTTGCGGCGACGGGCGGGCGTATCGTGACCAATATGTCCAAGCTGCTGGCCACCGCCGGGCAGGGTCGAGGTTTGATCTCGATCTGCGCGGCGGGCGGGCAGGGTGTTACTGCAATAATTGAGCGATAGCCGTCTGTGGGAGCGGGCTTGCTCGCGATGGGCGCAATGCGGTGTGCCTGTTACGCCGTGGCGTCGGCATCGCGAGCAAGCCCGCTCCCACCCGAGATGTTGTTGTGTTTGGCTTCTGCGCGACTGCGCGTGGCATAACTCTCGGCCATCACCGAACACACGATCAACTGCAGTGGGTGGTAGATCATGATCGGCAATAAAATCAGGCCCAGCCCCGGGTTGGTCCCGAAAATCAGGGCCGCCATCGGCGCACCCGCCGCGAGGGATTTCTTGCTGGCGCAGAACACTGCAGCGATTTCATCTGCGGTGCTGAATTTCAGGGCGCGGGCGGTGCGGGTGGTCATCCACAGGATAATCGCCAGCAGGACCGCACTGCCGACCAATGCACTGACAATCACCGAACTGCCCTGCTGTTGCCACATGCCCGAGACCATCGAGTTGCAGAACGCGGCGTAAACCAGCAGCAGAATCACCACCTTGTCGCAGATATTGGTGTAGCGCTTGTGCCGGGCAAAAAAGCGTCCGCACAGCGGGCGAACCAACTGGCCCAGCACCAGCGGCAGCAACAGCATGGCGCACAGGTCGAGCAGGGTTGAACCCAGGTCGATGCCCCCTGCGCCGCTGCCCACCACGAAGCTGACCAGCAAGGGTGTCAGGAAAATCCCCAGCACGCTGGACAGGCTGGCGTTAAGAATCGCTGCCGGCACATTGCCTCCAGCACTGCCGGTCAGTGCCACCGACGAGGAAATGGTCGAGGGCAGGGCACACAGGTAGAAAAATCCCAACATCAGCAACGGCGGGATATGGGCGCCCAACAGCTTGTTGGCGACCACCCAGATCAGCGGGAAGACGATAAAGGTAAAGCCCTGCACCATAACGTGCAGGCGAATGTTTTTCAGGCCGTGACTGATCTGCTCACTGGACAGGTTCACCCCGTGCAGGAAAAACACCAGAAACACTCCGATATTGATCACCCATTCCGCGTGCATTGCGCCGCCAGTGCTACCGAAATGCGGAAACACATAGGCCAGGAAAGTCGCCAGCAGCATGCCGCACAGAAACCAGTCGGTGAACATTCGTTTGAGATGTTTGAGTACAGGCATTGTCGGCACCGCAACATTGTAAGAATTGATGACTTAGCCTAACGTCGCAGCAATCTGTCGTCTTGCGATATAAGGCCAATCAATGCCGCCAAACGGACAACGTGGGCTGCCGCGTGCCATTCCGGTACTCGATGCCCTGCCACGACCCCTGTATGCCCGGGCCGAAAGCCTGGGCGCGGGCTCGTGGACGCCGCGCCATCGACACGATTGGGTGCAGTTTTCGTACGCCATTAGTGGTGTGCTGGGCGTACATACCGACGAGGGCAGTTTTTTTGCGCCCCCGCAGTGGGGTATCTGGATTCCGGCCGGGCTGGAGCATGAAGTGATCACCTCGATGCGCGCTGAAATGCGCAGCCTCTATGTGCGCCGTGAGGACTGCCAATGGGCGCCGGGGCAGTGCCGGGTACTGGAGGTCACGCCGCTGGCCCGGGAGCTGATCAAAAGCTTTTGTGCGCTGCCCGTCGACTACCCCGAGGACGGGAGCTGCGAGCAACGCTTGGTGGCGGTGCTGCTGGACCAGTTGGCAAGCCTGCCCGAGGTCGGTTTTTCACTGCCGTTGCCCCGTCATGAACGTTTGCTGGTGCTGTGCAATGAGCTGGTCGAAACCCCTGATGCCGAGGCGAACCTGGGCCTGTGGTCGGATCGGCTGGGGATGTCCGAAAAAACCCTGATGCGTTTGTTTCAACGTGAAACAGGCTTGAGTTTCCGCAGTTGGCGGCAGCGGGTGCGTCTTCTGTCATCGTTACGGGTGCTGGAGGAGGGCGGTCATGTCACGCGGGCGGCGCTGTCTTGCGGGTATGAATCAACGTCGGCGTTTATTGCGGCGTTTAAAAAGATGTTCGGCTTTACCCCGGGTGACTTGTTTCGACAGGGTTAAGTCGGTGCTCAAAACGTGTTGCTCGTCTATCATTCAAATCGTTTGCCCTCTCCCCGTGGTGAGTGGATTGCCGTATAACGAATGACATTCGCGTGTTTGGTAATAAAGGACCCACAATAAAAGCTGATGAAGACTCCAAAACGCTTAGAACCCCTGATCGAAGACGGTCTGATCGACGAGGTGCTGCGCCCACTCATGAGTGGCAAGGAAGCAGCTGTATACGTAGTCCGCTGCGGCAATGAGCTGCGATGCGCCAAGGTTTACAAGGAGGCCAACAAACGAAGTTTCCGCCAGGCCGCCGAATATCAGGAGGGTCGCAAGGTTCGCAACAGCCGTCAGGCCCGAGCGATGGCCAAGGGCTCGAAGTTCGGTCGTAAAGAAACCGAAGATGCCTGGCAAAACGCCGAGGTAGCGGCGCTGTTTCGCCTGGCCGGTGCGGGTGTGCGGGTTCCTAAACCGTTCGACTTCCTCGAAGGCGTGCTGTTGATGGAACTGGTGGCGGACGAGTACGGCGATGCGGCTCCGCGTCTCAATGACGTGGTGCTGGAGCCGGATCAGGCCCGCGAGTACCACGAGTTCCTGATTCAGCAAATCGTGCTGATGCTGTGTACGGGGCTGGTTCACGGCGACTTGTCCGAGTTCAACGTTTTGCTGACGCCAACCGGCCCGGTCATCATCGACTTGCCCCAGGCGGTCGATGCGGCGGGTAACAACCACGCCTTCAACATGCTGGAGCGTGACGTGGGCAACATGGCTTCCTATTTCGGGCGTTTTGCGCCGGAACTGAAGAAGACCAAGTACGCCAAGGAAATGTGGGCACTATACGAAGCTGCCACCCTGCACCCTGGCAGTGTGTTGACGGGCGAGTTTGACGAGCCGGACGAGCTGGCGGATGTCGGCGGGGTTATGCGCGAAATCGAAGCTGCACGTCTGGACGAAGCTTTCCGCCAGGCAGTGCGTGCTGCCGATGATGCGCCACCGAGCAAGGCTGAAGAGCCACCACCCCCGTGGATGCAGTAATTGGCTAACTAAAAAATCCGGCTCAGGCCGGATTTTTTATGCGCCTGGGGCTGCCCGGGTTCTTGTGGGAGCGGGCTTGCTCGCGATGGAATCACCGTGTTTTACCTGTCAGAGCGAGTTGTTTGCATCGCAGGCAAGCCAGCTCCCACGGGTAATGCGCCGCTCATCAAAACCGCTGCTGCCCTGTTCCTGGCAAGTGTTTGGGCGCTCAAAACCGGTTCAGCGGAATCTTCAGGCTGCACAGGCCGCTGTCATCCGCAGGCGGCAGGTTGCCTGCACGAATATTGACCTGAATCGCCGGAATCAGCAGCGCCGGAACCCCCAGAGTGGCATCGCGGGCCGTACGCATGCCGACAAAACCTGCCAGGTCGATGCTGTCATTGACGTGGATGTTTTTTGCCCGCTGTTCACCCACCGTGGTCGACCAGCAGGCTTCGCGCCCGGCTGGCGGGTAGTCATGGCACATAAACAGGCGGGTCGACTCAGGTAATGCCAGCAGGCGCTTGATCGATTGATACAACTGCCGCGCATCGCCACCCGGGAAGTCGCAACGGGCGGTGCCCACATCAGGCATAAACAGGGTATCGCCCACAAACAGGCTGTGGTGTTCTACCTGATAGGCCATATCGGCCGGGGTATGGCCGGGCACATGCAGCGCCCGCACCTCTAGTCGCCCGATATGAAACAGCTCGTCGGGCTCGAACAGGCGATCGAACTGCGAGCCATCAAGCTTGAATTCCGGCTCAAGGTTATAGATATCGCGGAACACCCCCTGGACCTGGGTGATGGCAGCCCCGATGCCGATCTGCCCGCCCAGCTTGCGCTTGAGGTAAGCGCTGGCCGACAGGTGGTCGGCATGGGCGTGGGTCTCCAGCAGCCATTGCACCTTCAGGCCTTCAGCCTGCACGAAAGCGGCGATGGCGTCGGCACTGACGGTGCTGATACGCCCGGCGGCGGCATTGTAGTCCAGCACCGGGTCGATGATTGCACACTCCACGCTGCCAGCAGCATGGACCACGTAGCTCACGGTCGACGTCGCCGGGTCGAAGAAACCTTGAATTTCGGGATGCATGAGGGGCCTCGTGGCGGTCGTTGAATGATCAATATATTGAAAGATATATTATCGAGTCGTAGACTGTCGACCATCACGCACCGGAGCTTTTCATGACTGCTCAGCTAACCAGCGAAGAAATCGGGCTTCTGCGCGACTCTGCTTCCAAAGCCTGCACCCTTCTCAAAGCGTTGGCCAATGAAGATCGCCTGCTGCTGCTCTGCCAGTTGACTCAAGGTGAGCGCAATGTCGGCGAACTTGAAGCGCTGACCGGCATCAGACAACCCACACTGTCGCAACAACTCGGTGTGTTGCGCGATGAGGGCATGGTCAATACCCGAAGGCTGGGGAAATACATTTTCTACTCACTCGCCAGCTTTGAAGTGGTTTCTGTGATGCAGACCCTGTCGGGGCTGTATTGCGGGCAAGCGCTCAAAAAGTAACGCCCTCCCAATCCATTCATTTTAGTTGTGCCTGGAGTGCTCAATGGAGCAAAGCATCAAGCGAATCGACGCGTCATTTTCCGTGACCGGTCAGATCGAGCAGTCTGATCTCCAATCCTTGGCTGCGCTGGGTTTTGCCAGCGTGATGTGCAACCGCCCCGACCATGAAGGCGGGCCTGAGCAACCCGAACACACCGCGATGCAACAGGCCGCGCAGGCCCTGGGGCTGAGCTTTGCCTATCTGCCAGTAGCGACCAGCGGCGCAACACCCGGGCAGGTGCAGCAATTGCGTGAACTGCTCGACGAGTTGCCCAAACCGGTGCTGGCGTACTGCCGCACGGGCAATCGCTCTGCCAAGCTTTTTGAAGCGGCCACCCAGGGCACGCGTGAGGCCAGGCAGTACGATGTGGTCGTGGTGGGCGGTGGCTCGGCCGGTATTTCGGTGTCGGCCAGCCTGTTGAAGCGTAACCCGGCCTTGCGTATCGCCGTGATCGAGCCCAGCACCGAACACTATTACCAGCCCGCCTGGACGCTGGTCGGGGGAGGGGCCTACGATATCAAAAACACGGTTCGCCCCACCGTTGCGGTCATGCCCAAAGGTGCTGTGTGGGTCAAGGCGTCGCTGTGTGCCTTTGCTCCGCAGCGCAAGGTTGTGCTGCTCAGCGATGGCAGCGAGCTGGGTTACCAGCAACTGATCGTTTGCCCGGGGCTGGAACTGGCCTGGGAAAATATCGAGGGCCTGGAAGAAACCCTGGGCAAGAATGGCGTGACCTCCAACTATCGTCACGATCTGGCGCCCTATACCTGGGAACTGGTGCGCAGCCTGAAGGGCGGCAAGGCACTGTTTACCCAGCCGGGCATGCCGATCAAGTGTGCGGGTGCGCCGCAAAAAGCCATGTATCTGGCCTGCGATCATTGGCGCAAACGCGGTGCTCTGGACGCTATCAAGGTGGAGTTCAACCTGGCGGGGGCGGTGTTGTTTGGCGTGCCAGCTTTTGTCCCGCCGCTGATGAAGTACGTTGAAGCCTACAAGGCTCAATTGGCCTTCCAGTCCAATCTGGTCAAGGTTGACGGTCCCGCCAGAACGGCCTGGTTTGATGTGACTGATACCAAGGGCGGTGTGACTTGTGTTGCTAAAACCTTCGACCTGCTGCATGTGGTACCACCGCAGCAGGCGCCCGATGTGATCCGCCGCAGTGAACTGGCGGACAAGGCGGGCTGGTTCGAGACCGATCCGGCGACCCTGCAACATCCACGCTACCCCGAAATCTTCGCCCTGGGCGATGTGTGCAATACACCCAATGCCAAGACCGCGGCGGCAACCCGCAAGCAAGTGGTCGTGGTGGCCGAAAATCTGCTCGCACTGCGCAAGGGCGTGACCTTGCCCAAGCGTTATGACGGCTATGGCTCCTGCCCGCTGACCGTGGAAAACGGCAAGGTGATCCTGGCTGAATTCGGCTATGGCGGCAAACTGCTACCCACCTTTCCCCTGGACCCGACCGTACCCCGCAAATCGGCGTGGCTGCTCAAGGCCACATTGCTGCCGTGGTTTTACTGGCAAGGCATGCTCAAAGGCCGCGAGTGGTTCACTGACTGCAAGCCGGATTGACCCTGACCATGTTGATTATTTTATTTGGCATGCTGGTGGGGTTGGTGCTCGGGCTGACCGGTGCCGGTGGCGGCATCCTGGCCATCCCGGCGCTGACTCTGGGGCTGGGCTGGACCCTGGCGCAAGCGACACCGGTGGCGTTGCTGGCCGTAGGCACGGCAGCGGCACTGGGGGCGCTGGATGGCCTGCGCAAGGGGCTGGTGCGCTACAAGGCAGCGGCGTTGATGGCGCTGGTCGGCTCGACCACCTCGCCCATCGGGCTGCACCTTGCCCGGTTGATGCCGGCCAAGGTGCTGGTGTTGATGTTCAGCGCGGTGATGATGTTTGTCTCAGTGCGCATGTTCCTGCAGGCCCGGGCGGATGCCCGCGATGACGGCAGCCTGGGGGTACTGGAAAAAAACTGCATGCTCAACCCTGCAACCGGGCGACTGACCTGGAATGCCCGCTGCAGCATGACCCTGGTATCCATTGGTGCTACCTCGGGGTTGCTGACGGGGTTATTGAGTGTGGGCGGCGGGTTCTTGATCGTGCCGGCATTTCGCAAGTTCAGTGACGTGCGTATCCACGCCGTGGTGTCCACGTCCTTGATGGTGGTGGCGCTGGTATCGCTGGGCACCTTGGGCAATCTGATGAGCCAGGGCGTGAGCCTGTCGAATGAAGGCGTGATATTTATTGGCGCCACCCTGGCCGGAATGATTGCCGGGCGGGTGATTGCCCCGCACGTCTCGGCCCAGTGGCTACAGCAGGGATTCGCGGGGCTGTGTGCGGTGATTGGCGTGCTGATGCTGGCTAAAGTGCTGCTGACAGCTTTCTGATTAACGTTCCTGTGGGAGCGGGGCTTGCTCGCGATGGCATCACCTTGGTCAGCCAGATACACCTTGGCGCCTGAATCGCGAGCAAGCCCGCTCCCACAGGTTTATCAGCAGATCATGCAGATGATCATGTCTTTACGGTGCAGCATGGGCCTGACTCCAGGTCCTTGAGGATCGGGCAGTCAGGGCGGTGGTCGCCCTGACAGCTTTCGACCAGATCCTGCAAGGTGTCGCGCAGGCTGCTCAGCTCGGCGATCTTCTGGTTCAACTCTTCAATATGCTGGCGCGCCAGTGCCTTCACATCGCCGCTGGCGCGCTGGCGATCCTGCCACAGGGTCAGCAGCTTGCCGACCTCTTCCAGCGAAAACCCCAGGTCCCGCGAGCGTTTGATAAACGCAAGGGTATGCAGGTCGTCATCGCTGTAAAGGCGGTAGCCGCTGTCACTGCGTTGCGCGGGTTTGAGCAGACCGATGGATTCGTAATAACGAATCATCTTGGCGCTCAAGCCGCTGTGTCTGGCGGCCTGGCCGATATTCATGACGCCTCCTTATTCAAGATCCCTGGGCTTCCAGAATTTGAGCAGCAACGCATTGCTGACCACGCTGACACTGGAAAAAGCCATGGCCGCGCCTGCCAGCACAGGGTTCAAAAAGCCGAAAGCAGCCAACGGAATGCCGATCACATTGTAGATAAATGCCCAAAACAGGTTTTGCCGGATTTTGGCGTAGGTCTTGCGGCTGATCTCCAGTGCTGCCGGTACCAACCGCGGGTCGCCGCGCATCAGAGTGATGCCCGCTGCGTGCATGGCCACATCGGTGCCACCGCCCATGGCGATACCGATATCGGCCGCGGCCAGTGCCGGGGCGTCGTTGATACCGTCGCCGACCATGGCCACTACACCGGTTTTTTTCAGTTCGGCCACGGTCGCGGCCTTGTCGGCGGGCAACACTTCGGCGTGAACATCGCTGATTCCCAGGGCCTCGGCCACTACTTTGGCACTGCCGCGGTTGTCGCCGGTCAACAGGTGACTGCTGATATGACGGGCATTGAGCTGGGCGATGGCCGACTGGGCACCGGGCTTGAGTGTGTCACCAAAGGCGAACAGGCCCAGCACTTGGGGCTGCGGGCTTTGTTCGATCAGCCAGGACAGGGTGCGACCTTCGGTTTCCCAGGCGCTGGCCGATGCGGCGAGCGAGCCCGGATTGAGACCGGTTTCTTCCAGCAGGCGGCGGTTGCCCAGGGCCAGGCGACGGCCTTCCAGGGTGCCGGCAATACCGCGGCCGGTCAGCGACTGGCTGTCGGTAACGTCCGGCACTTTTAAATCACGCGCCGCGCAAGCATCCAGTACGGCCTTGGCCAGCGGGTGTTCGCTGCCCCGCTGCAGGGCACCGGCGGCTTGCAGCAAGTGCGCTTCATCGCCATCGAGTGCGCTGAAGTGAGCAATTTGCGGCGTGCCTGAAGTCAGGGTGCCGGTTTTGTCGAAAACCACGGCACTGACTTCGTGGGCGCGTTCGAGGGCTTCGGCGTCCTTGATCAGAATCCCGTGGCGGGCTGCAACGCCGGTGCCGGCCATGATTGCAGTGGGGGTCGCCAGGCCCAGGGCACAAGGGCAGGCAATTACCAGTACCGCCACAGCGTTGATCAATGCTGTTTCAATCGGCGCGCCGTAGAGCCACCAGCCGAGCAGGGTGGCAAGGGCGATCAGCAGCACCACCGGGACAAATACCTGGCTGACCTTGTCCACCAGTTTCTGGATCGGCGCCTTGGCGGACTGCGCGTCCTCTACCAGGCGGATAATGCGCGCCAGTACGGTCTCCGTCCCCAGGGCCATGGTCTTGATAATCAAGCGACCTTCGCCATTGATGGCGCCGCCGGTGACTTTATCCCCAGGCTGTTTCGGCACCGGCAGGCTTTCGCCACTGATCAGGGCCTCGTCGGCATGGCTTTGGCCTTCGACGACTTCGCCATCCACCGGGAACCGCTCGCCGGGTTTGACCAGCACCAGATCATTGAGACGCAAATCACTGATGGCGACATCCTGTTCCTGGCCGTCGACCATGCGCAAGGCGCGTTCGGGGCGAAGGGCTTCAAGGGCGCGGATGGCGCTGGCGGTCTGGCGCTTGGCACGGCTTTCGAGATATTTGCCCAGCAGCACCAGGGCGATCACAACCGCCGAGGCCTCGAAATACAGATGGGGCATGCTGCCGGGTTCGGCGATGGCCCATTCATACAGGCTCAGGCCATAACCGGCACTGGTGCCCAGGGCGACCAGCAAGTCCATATTGCCCGCGCCGGCCTTGACGGCTTTCCACGCGGCCACATAAAAACGTGCGCCCAGAACAAACTGCACCGGGGTCGCCAATACAAACTGGGCCCAGGCGGGCAGCATCCAATGGATGCCAAAAGGCGCAAGCAGCATCGGCAGCACCAGCGGCAGCGCCAGTACGATAGCCAGGGTCAGCGCCCAGCGCTCACGGTGCAGGCGTTTTTGCTGATCGTCTTCGGTGGTTTTTTCGCTCTGGTGCAGGCTGGCACCATAGCCGGCCTGAGTGACCGCATTGATCAGCAGGCCCGGATCAACCTGGCCGAGCAATTCGACATGGGCCCGCTCGGTGGCGAGGTTGACGCTGACGCTTTTGACCCCGGGCACCTTGGCCAGGGCTTTTTCTACGCGCCCTGCGCACGAGGCGCAGGTCATGCCACTGATATCCAGTTCCAGGCTGTGGGCGGGCACGCTATAGCCTGCCTGTTGCACAGCCTCGACCAGTGCCGGCAGGCTCTCGGCAGGCGCTTCGATACGGGCCTGTTCAGTGGCCAGGTTGACGCTGACCGAACGTACACCGGGCACTTTGGCCAGGGATTTTTCCACACGCCCTGCACAGCTGGCACAGGTCATGCCATCAATCGGCAGATCGAATTGGGTGGGCACGAGCAGTCCTCCTCAAGAAGTTATCTATCCATAGAATCGACCTTGACCCCATGGCAAGGTCAAGGCTTCTTGCTGTTCGTTGTTTGCCGCTCAATATTCCAGTTTGGCGGGCTTGAGGTACATACCCTGTTTACCCAGGGCGATGCGGTATTTGCGCACATCCCCGGCCTTCAGGGTGAACTGCTGCGCGGGCGGCACCAGCATGCCGGGCAGGCAGCCGGGGGCTTGCCCGGGGAGCAGCTTGAGGCGGATATCGACGCTGGCGGGCGGCAGGTTAAAGGCCAGGGCCTGCTCCTGAAACAATCGCCCGGCCAGTTGATCGTCGATGTACACACCCACTTCGCAGTTGGTCGGCACCTCAAGGCGTTCGCGGGAAATGATCAGCACTCCGTAGTCCTGATCGGCATTTGCCCACAGCGGCACACTGGCAAGACCCAAAAGGCTGACTAGGCTCAAAGCGGTCCAGCGCATGGCTAAGTATCCTGTTATCAAATCGCAAGGCTTGCAGCTTGGCCGAGCACGGGATGGATTGCCAGTCAGCGCGTGAAACAACGGGCTTGACCTTGCCACGATGGCAAGGTCGAAGCTGTAGGCATATCTCAAACAGGAGGCGTAATCATGCAAACGTTCAAGGTAGACGGTATGACCTGTGGTGGCTGTGTGGGCGCGGTGACCCGTGCAGTGCAGACGGTGGATAAAGACGCGAAGGTTGAAGTGGACCTAGCGAGCAAAACCGTCAAGGTGGACAGCAACGTATCACCGTTGCAAATTATCGACGTGATCACCAATGCCGGGTTTGAGGCGCGCACGGCGCACTAAACCTGTATGTAGCAGCTGCCGAGGAACGAGGCTGCGTTCGGCGACGTAGTCGTCGTGAATGCTAAGAGCAAGTTCTGACTGGCGCACCGCAATGTCAGACTTACGACGGCTGCGCCGCCGAACGCAGCCTCGTACCTCGGCAGCTGCTACGGGGGTGTTGTTTCAGGACGGGTTCAAGGTGATTTATTAGCTAGCTCGCTAACTTAATGTTCAGGGTCGATAACCACAGCTAAACTGTCAGCTTGCGCTAACCGCAGCCTGATCCCTGGATACCTGATGAACCTTCGAACAATCTTGATTCTTGGCGCCCTGAGTGCCTTCGGTCCTTTGGCGATCGACTTTTACCTGCCGGGCTTCCCGGCGATGGCACAAGCCTTTGCAACCGACGAAACCCAGATACAACTGACGCTGGCCGTGTACTTTCTGGGCCTGTCCATCGGTCAGCTGGCCTATGGCCCGGTAGCGGACCGCTTCGGCCGGCGCGTGCCGCTGCTGGTGGGCGTCGGGCTATTCACTGTCGCGTCACTGGCATGCGCCTTTGCGCCGACCCTGGAGTGGCTGATTGGTGCCCGGTTTGTCCAGGCCCTTGGCGGCTGTGCGGGCATGGTCCTTTCGCGGGCAATTGTCAGTGACAAATGCGACGCGGTGCAGTCGGCCAAAGTGTTTTCACAATTGATGCTGGTTATGGGCCTGGCGCCAATCCTGGCGCCGATGTTGGGTGGGTTGCTGGTCAACCTGTATGGCTGGCAATCGATTTTCCTGGTGTTGACGGTGTTCAGCGCATTGGCGGCAACGGCCGTAGCGCTTGGCTTGCCTGAAAGCCTGCCGGCCAACGTGCCACGTCAGCCGCTGTCGGGGGCATTGCGCCAGTACGGGCGGTTGCTCAAGGATCGCGAGTTCCTTGGCCATGCCCTGACGGGGGGGATCGCAATGGCCGGGATGTTTGCCTATATCGCGGGTTCACCTTTCGTATTTATCAAACTCTATGGCGTGCCTGCCGAGCATTACGGCTGGTTGTTCGGCACCAACGCGGCCGGCTTTATCCTGGTGGCGCAGTTGAACGCCCGCCTGCTGGCCAAGCGTGGCCCGGCCTTTTTGCTGTCGCGCATGGTGTGGGTGTATCTGGCGGCGGGTCTGGTCTTGCTGGGCGTCAGCAGTTTGCATACCGAACAACTGTGGCCGCTGCTGGTGCCGCTGTTTATCTGCATTGCCAGCCTGGGCTGCATCATTCCCAATGCCTCGGCCTGCGCCATGAGCGGGCAGGGCGCGCGCGCCGGCAGTGCCTCGGCGATGCTGGGTTGCTTACAGTTCAGCGTGGCGGCGGGGGCGGCATCACTGGTGGGGGTATTGCACGACGGCAGCGCAATGCCAATGGCGATGGTCATCACCCTGTGCGGGCTTGTGGCAGTGGGCCTGGCAGTGGCGACCCGGCGCCTGTACACCGCACGGATCGCCGCTCAGCAGCCGGTCTGATTCAGCCAGCCAAACGTTCGGGCAGGCGGTGCGGGGCATGCAGGCGCGATTGCAGCTTGTCGACAAAGGCCCGGGCCTCGGCCTCGCTGCGAAAGTTGACGGCTTGCTGGTCGATTTGCACCTGCCATTTGCAGTCGCGGGATCTTGCTAACGCTTTTATCAGGATTTTCATGACTGGCCTCCTTCGGTTCGCAAAGGAGGCCAGTGTATGCCGAAAAACTTTGATTAAAATGCCCGGAATCAAGTCTCTGACTGACGGTTAAAAAATGACTACATGGGTCCCGTCAGACGTCCTCTCAGAAGCCTTCGAGCACAATCTTGCCCTTGGCCTTGCCGCTTTCCAGCAGTGCATGGGCGCGGCGCAGGTTGGTGGCATTGATGCTGCCAAAGTGCTCGCCGACCGTGGTACGCAGGGTGCCCGCATCGATCAGCCCGGCGACACGATTGAGCAGGAGATGTTGCTCGATCATGTCCGGGGTCTGGAACAGCGAGCGGGTGTACATGAACTCCCAGTGCAGTGACAGGCTCTTGCGTTTGAGTTTGGTGATATCCAGCGCCTTGGGATCATCAATCAGCGCCAGTTTGCCCTGTGGTGCCAGTGCTTCTACCAACTGATCGAGATGCTGGTCAGTCTGGGTCAGGCTGGCAACATGGGTGACGGCGTCGATGCCGTGACGCTTGAGCTCTTCGCTCAGCGGCTGGCTGTGGTCGATAACCAGATCGGCGCCCAGCTCACGGACCCAGGCCTGGGTTTCAGGGCGAGATGCGCTACCAATCACCTTGAGCGCAGTCAGTTGGCTGGCCAGTTGCGTCAGGATTGAACCCACACCACCCGCCGCGCCGACGATCAGCAGGCTTTGTTGCTCGTCGGTCTTGCCCTCGTTGACGCCAAGGCGCTCAAACAACAACTCCCAGGCAGTGATGGCGGTCAACGGCAACGCTGCGGCCTGTGCGAAATCGAGGCTTTTGGGCATATGCCCGACGATGCGTTCATCCACTACATGACGTTCACTGTTGGCCCCGGCACGGGCAATGGAGCCTGCGTAAAAGACCTTGTCGCCGACCTTGAACAAGCTGACTTCACTGCCGACGGCCTTGACCACACCGGCCACATCCCAGCCCAGTACCTTGGCAGTGTCGGCCTCGGGCTGCACGTTCTGGCGCACTTTGGTGTCCACCGGGTTTACGGAAATGGCTTTGACCTCGACCAGCAAATCCCGGGGGCCGGCCACCGGCTCTGGCAACTCGATATCTTGCAGGGCCAGCGGGTCTTGAATCGGTAACGAGTGGTAGTAGGCGACAGCTTTCATGGGACATGTCCTGAAGATGATTAAGAAACTGGCAGTGATAATTGGCTATTTCACCGCGCGATAAAACCGGCTAAAACAGCAGTCTCTTTCAATTTTTTATTGATAATGGTCGGGTGGATTGTGAATGCTGCGTTTCGATGATCTGCAATTGTTCGTTCACGCGGCTGACTTGGGCAGTTTGTCTGCGGCGGCCCGGGTGATGGATATGTCCCCGGCGGTGGCCAGCGCTGCTCTCAAACGGATAGAAGCTCAACTGGGCGCGCGCCTGCTGGCGCGTTCAACCCGAAGTTTGCGTCTGACGGCCGAAGGCGAAGGCTTTCTTGAATATGCGCGTACGGCACTCGCTAGCCTCGATGAGGGGCGACGCTTGTTGGCGCGTGGGCAAGATCAGGTTAGCGGAGTGTTGCAACTGTCGGCACCTTCAGACTTCGGCCGTAATCTGTTGCTGCCCTGGCTGGATGAGTTCCAGCGTGAGCATCCGCAACTCACCGTGCGCCTGTTATTGGGTGACCGGATTGCCGACCTGTTCCGCCAGCCTGTGGATATCGCCTTGCGTTACGGCGAGCCGGAAGACTCCAGCCTGGTGGCGCTGCCGGTGGCCCCGGATAACCGCCGGGTGCTGTGTGCGTCCCCCGACTACCTGGCGCGCAAGGGCGAGCCGCGTCAGCTTGAGCAGTTGCTGCAACACAATTGCCTGTTGTACATGCTCGGCACGCGGGTTCACGACCATTGGCAATTCAATGACGGCAAGCGCGAACTGGGGCTGACGGTAAGCGGCAATCGTTTCAGCGATGATGCCGACGTGGTGCGCTTGTGGGCGGTTGCCGGGCAGGGCATTGCCTACAAGTCGTGGCTGGATGTGGCGGGAGATGTGCAGAGCGGGCGGCTCAAGGTGTTACTGCCGGGGCTGATGTGCGAGCGGGCGCCGCTGAATCTGCTGTGTGGTCACCGGGCGCAATTGAGTAAACCGGTGCGGCTCTTGCGCGACATGCTCAGTGAGCGCTGTGCGATGTTGAGCAAGTTGTACCCGGGGAAACAGTAAAACTGCTGTGGTAGTGACGGTGTTGCAGTTTCAAATGTCTGTGGGAGCGGGCTTGCGCGCGATGCTGACAATCAGGTGTGTCTGCCTGATCGAGTTGATGCCATCGTGGGCAAGCCCGTTCCCACAGGGGAGACCGCGTGTTACGGCTTGACCAACCGCGCATCCAGACCGTTTTGCGCCAGGCGTTTGGCCTGGTCCTGGGTCATGCCCAGATCGGTGTATAGCGCGTGGAAGTTCTCAGTCATATAACCGCCAAAGTAGGCCGGGTCATCAGAGTTGACGGTCACTTTTACGCCACGCTCAAGCATGTCGAGAATGTTGTGTTGCGACATGTGATCAAACACACAGAGTTTGGTGTTGGACAACGGGCATACGGTCAACGGGATCTGCTCGTCGATGATGCGTTGCATCAGACGTTCGTCTTCAATGGCGCGCACGCCATGGTCGATACGCTGGATCTTGAGCAAGTCCAGGGCTTGCCAGATGTACTCCGGCGGGCCTTCTTCACCCGCGTGGGCAACGGTCAGGAAGCCTTCATCACGGGCGCGGTCGAATACGCGCACAAACTTGCTCGGTGGGTGGCCCATTTCTGAACTGTCGAGGCCAACGGCGACAAAGGCATCGCGAAATGGCAGGGCCATATCGAGGGTCTTTTCTGCTTCTTCTTCGCTCAAATGGCGCAGGAAGCTGAGGATCAGGCCGCTGGTGATACCCAGTTGCTGCTCGCCATCTTTAAGTGCGCTGGCAATGCCATTGAGCACGACTTCAAACGGCACGCCACGATCGGTGTGGGTTTGCGGGTCGAAGAAGGGTTCTGTGTGAATGACGTTCTGTTCTTTACAGCGCAACAGGTAGGCCCAGGTCAGGTCGTAGAAGTCCTGGGAGGTACGCAGTACGTCGGCGCCTTTGTAATAAAGATCGAGGAATTCTTGCAGGTTGTTGAAGGCATACGCCTTGCGCAGGGTTTCAACGTCGTTCCAGGGCAGGGCGATCTTGTTGCGCTCGGCCAGCGAAAACAGCAACTCGGGTTCCAGGGAACCCTCCAGATGCATGTGCAGTTCAGCTTTTGGCAGGGCGTTCAGCCAGTCATACATAAAAGGTTTTCTCATCAAATCGGGTACAGATGGCGACATTCTACAGGTCGGAGGGGGCACAATTCCCCCGCCATTTGTCGCAGGCTGCCTACCAGGGAATCGTCTGGCCCTTGTAGTCGATAAAGTGATGGCCGCCTTTTCCGGCAAATGCCTTGACCTGTGCCACCAGGCCACGGGTGCTGGTTTCGACATCAATGTCGGCGCCTTCGCCGCCCATATCGGTTTTTACCCAGCCCGGGTGCATGGACAGCACAGTCGGGTTATTGTCGCCCAGTTCATACAGTACAAAGGTATTGGTCATCGAGTTGAGAGCCGCTTTGCTGGCCTTGTAGAGGGCCATTTCGGGGGCATCAGGTTGAGTGACACTGCCGAGTACTGAGCTCATAAATGCCAGTACGCCACTGTCCTTACGGATCCGGCTGACAAACTCCCGGGCCACATTGATCGGTGCCACGCTGTTGGTGAAAAACAGCTGCCCCACCTCGGCCAGCGTTGCATTGCCCGACAGCTGGTCGTCCGGGCCTTTGACCCCGGCATTGATAAACAGCAGATCGAAGACTTCATTGTGCAAGGTATTGCCCAATGCCTTGATCGCCTGTTGATTGTTCATGTCCAGTTGTTCGATGCGCACCGGCCCCAATGCCTTCAGGGCATCGGCTTTTTGTGGGTGGCGCACAGTGGCGGTTACGTCCCAGCCATCGGCAAGCAACTCCTTGACCAGACCCAGGCCCAGGCCACGTGAAGCTCCGATGATCAGTGCTTTTTTTGCGGTCATGAGTAGCGTCCTCTACAAAGTTGATATGAGTTGGTTAAAAATCGTACAAGTGCTTCAAGCCCCCAGCACACAAGGGCTGTGGCCGCATGTGCTCAGGTTATCCACAGGTGGGTGCACAGTGACTGTGGGCAACTATGGATGTCGGAAAATAGCATTTTTATGGGGCTGGCTCGACAGCGTCACGATGCAGCAGGATCCTGCCGCGGCTAAGGTCCGCTAAAAGCTGTCGCGCGGGAGCAATCTGTTCTTCGACCAGCGCCAGTTGCAGGTCAACGCCATTGGCAGTGAAGGCTTCGCCGGTGATCAGGCCGTTGAGTTCACCCAGGCGCAGTTTGACCAATGCCAGCTCGCTGAAACTGCAAGAGCAACTGAGTGCTATACGGCTGACCAACGGCAGTTTTTCGGCGTTTTGCAGGCATTTGTTAGCGCCACCGCCATAGGCCCGAGCCAGGCCGCCGGTGCCCAGCTGAATGCCGCCATACCAGCGGATAACCAGCACCGCGACCTGATCGCAGTCCTGCGCTTCAATGGCCGAGAGTATCGGGCGGCCCGCGGTGCCGCCAGGTTCGCCATCATCACTGCTGCGGTACTGCCCACCAAGTTTCCACGCCCAGCAATTGTGCGAGGCATTCAGGTCGCTGTGTTGCTCGATAAATTCGAGGGCCTGCTGGGCGCTGGTGATGGGGGCAGCAAAAGTAATAAAGCGGCTTTTACGGATTTCTTCGCGGTACTCGCAAAGCCCCGTGAGGGTCGAAGGCATGTCGGTTCCAGGCTTAGACTGCGGGCGTCAGGCCGCAGCCTTTGAGAATGATACGGATCAGGTTGTCGCAGGCCGCATGCATATCCTGTTTGGTCAGGTGCTTGCGCCCCGTTACGCGGCAAATCTGTGTCGAAAAGTCGGCGTAATGCTGGGTGCTGCCCCATAGCAGGAAAATCAGATGGACCGGGTCGACCGGGTCCATCTTGCCTGCATCTATCCAGGCCTGGAACACAGCTGCACGACCTTGAAACCAAGCTCTGTAGTCTTGTGAGAAATACTCGGTCAGGCAGGCCCCGCCACTGATGATTTCCATCGCAAACACTCGCGAAGCCTGGGGCTGTCGCCGGGAAAACTCCATTTTTGCGCGGATATACTGAGTCAGGGCCTGGGCCGGGTCATCGTCAGCGGTCAAAACGTTGAAGGTACGGTCCCATAGCTCGATGATATTGCTCAGTACTGCGATATACAGGCTTAGCTTGTTGGTGAAGTAATAATGCAGATTGGCCTTTGGCAGCCCGGCACTCAGGGCGATGGCGTTCATGCTGGTGCCTCTGAAGCCGTGACGGGCAAACTCATCTTCGGCGGCCTTGAGAATGGCCTCTTCGTTTTTCTGCCGGATACGGCTGGGAGGCTTGCCGTCATGGGCAGGAACTTCAAGGGTCATGGGCGCTCCGGGCAACCTGTTTGTGTAGCGAAGTTTTTCACGTTAACGCGTCGCTTCCAGGCTCTCAAGGAAACTTTCCAGGACCAGATGCGGGCGCCGGCCTTTACGTGTCACCGATGCCAGGCTCAAATCGTAGAAACGTGTTTTTGCCTTCAGTGCCCGCAAGCGGCCCTGCTGAACCCACAGGCTGGCGTAATGGTCGGGCAGGTAACCGATATAGCGCCCGGTCAAAATCAAAAAGGCCATGCCTTCGCGATCCGACGCGCTGGCGGTGCAATTGAGCGCCTGGTAGTGGGCCTGGATATCCGAGGGCAGGCGAAAGGTGGGGGCAATGGCATCCTGCGCATTCAACCGTGCATCTTCCAATTGCCTGTCGTCGACATAAAACAGCGGATGGCCTACGGCGCAATACAACAGTGAACGCTCACTGTAGAGCGGCTGGTACTCAAGCCCGGACAATGTGCTGGCCTGGGGCACCACACCCACATGCAGGCGGCCGTCGAGCACACCCTGTTCAACTTCATGGGGCGAGATCATGCGGATATGAATCTGTACATCAGGCCCACGCTCCTTGAGTTGGGCCAGTGCATGGGTGATACGCATATGGGGCAGGGTGACCAGGTTATCGGTCAGGCCAATGGTCAGTTCGCCGCGCAAATGCTGGTGAAGGCCGTTGACCTCGGTACGAAAGCTCTCAAGTGCGCCGAGTAATTGCAGCGCAGAGTGGTAGACCTCACGACCTTCCTCTGTCAGTGAAAAACCCGCTCGCCCACGTTGGCACAGGCGTAAACCCAGGCGCTGTTCAAGATCGCTCATCTGCTGGCTGATGGCAGAACGGCCAATGCCCAGTACCGTCTCTGCTGCCGAAAAGCCGCCGCACTCCACGACGCTGCGAAAAATACGCAGCAGTCGAATATCAAAGTCGCTGACCTGGGCCAGTGCATCGGGGCGACGGCTGCTCATAGTTTAGTGTATGCCTGACTAAAGGTTAGAAGAGTTGGATTTCATGGACTTTATAGCCGTGGCAATTTAGGCGCAACAACGCTTTCAACATCCCACGCCGCTTTTGCCTTGCGAGGTTTTGCTGATGAACATGCCCGAAAATGCCGAATTGAACCTGACCAGCCAGCTCAAGCTGGATGCTCACTGGATGCCTTACACTGCCAACCGTAACTTCCATCGCGATCCGCGCTTTATCGTCGCGGCCAAGGGCAGTTATCTGACGGATGATAAGGGTCGGCAGATTTACGATTCGCTGTCAGGTCTTTGGACCTGCGGCGCAGGGCATACCCGTACTGAAATCCAGGAAGCCGTGGCCAGACAATTGGGCACCCTCGATTACTCGCCGGCGTTCCAGTACGGCCATCCGCTGTCTTTCAAGCTGGCAGAAAAAATCACCGAGTTGACGCCGGGCAACCTCAATCACGTGTTCTTCACCGACTCGGGGTCGGAGTGTGCCGACACGGCGGTGAAGATGGTGCGTGCCTACTGGCGTCTAAAAGGCCAGTCGAGCAAAACCAAAATGATTGGCCGTGCCCGCGGCTACCATGGAGTGAACATTGCAGGCACCAGCCTGGGTGGGGTGAACGGCAACCGCAAACTGTTTGGCCAGGCAATGATGGATGTGGATCATCTGCCCCACACCCTGTTGGCAAGCAACGCATTTTCTCGCGGCATGCCCGAGCAGGGCGGGATTGCCCTGGCCGATGAACTGCTCAAGCTGATCGAATTGCACGATGCGTCGAACATTGCTGCCGTTTTTGTAGAACCGATGGCAGGCTCGGCTGGGGTATTGGTTCCGCCTCAGGGTTATCTGAAACGTCTGCGGGAAATCTGCGACCAGCACAATATCCTGTTGGTGTTCGATGAAGTGATCACTGGCTTTGGTCGTACAGGCTCAATGTTTGGTGCTGACAGCTTCGGCGTGACACCTGACTTGATGTGTATTGCCAAACAAGTCACCAATGGCGCGATTCCGATGGGGGCTGTTATCGCTACCAGCGAGATTTATCACACGTTCATGAATCAGCCGACGCCTGAGTACGCGGTTGAATTCCCTCATGGCTATACCTATTCGGCTCACCCCGTAGCCTGTGCTGCGGGTATTGCTGCGCTTGATCTATTGCAAAAAGAGAACCTGGTACAGAGCGTGGCTGAAGTTGCACCGCATTTTGAGAATGCATTGCACGGTTTGAAGGGCGTGAAGAACATCATCGACATTCGCAACTATGGCCTGGCGGGTGCAATCCAGATTGCGCCGCGTGATGGTGATGCAATTGTGCGCCCGTTCGATGCAGCGATGAAACTGTGGAAAGCCGGTTTCTACGTGCGCTACGGCGGCGACACCCTGCAGTTCGGGCCAACGTTCAACAGCAAACCGCAGGACCTGGATCGCTTGTTCGATGCGGTCGGCGAAGCGCTGAATCAGATCGACTGATCCTTCTATATAGAAGCGACACTTAATGCATTCACCCAGGCGCGCAGCGTTCGCGCCTGTGGACAACTTTCTGGAGCATCCATGAGCACTATTCAACACCTGATCAATGGCGAGTTGCTGAACGATTCCGGGCGCACCGCAGATGTGTATAACCCGTCCACCGGTAAAGTGATCCACCAGGTTCCCCTGGCCAGCCGTGAAACAATCCAGCAGGCGATCGATGCAGCCAAGGCCGCCTTCCCGGCATGGCGTAATACCCCGCCTGCCAAGCGCGCCCAAGTGATGTTCCGTTTCAAGCAGTTGCTTGAGCAGAACGAAGCGCGGATCTCGCAGTTGATCAGCGAAGAGCATGGCAAGACTCTGGAGGATGCTGCGGGTGAACTGAAGCGCGGGATCGAGAACGTCGAATACGCTTGCTCGGCTCCGGAAATCTTGAAGGGCGAATACAGTCGTAACGTAGGCCCGAATATTGATGCTTGGTCGGACTTCCAGCCACTGGGTGTCGTTGCAGGGATTACACCGTTCAACTTCCCGGCCATGGTTCCGTTGTGGATGTACCCGTTGGCGATCGTGTGCGGCAACTGTTTCATTCTTAAGCCCTCGGAGCGTGATCCAAGCTCGACACTGTTGATTGCTCAACTGCTGCAAGAAGCTGGTTTGCCCAAGGGGGTTATGAACGTGGTGCACGGCGACAAGTCAGCTGTTGATGCACTGATCGAGGCGCCGGAAGTGAAAGCGCTAAGTTTTGTTGGCTCGACCCCGATCGCCGAGTACATCTACGCCGAAGGCACCAAACGCGGTAAGCGCGTGCAGGCACTGGGTGGGGCGAAAAACCACGCAGTGTTGATGCCGGATGCGGATCTCGATAACGCAGTCAGTGCACTGATGGGCGCAGCGTATGGTTCGTGCGGCGAGCGTTGCATGGCCATCTCGGTTGCAGTGTGCGTCGGTGATCAGGTGGCAGATGCCCTGGTGGCCAAACTGGTTCCTCAAATCAAAGCGCTGAAAATTGGTGCGGGGACTTCGTGCGGTCTGGACATGGGCCCCCTGGTTACCGGTCAGGCGCGGGACAAGGTCAGTGGCTATGTCGATGATGGCGTAGCAGCAGGTGCGCAGTTGGTGGTCGATGGTCGCGGGTTGAGTATCAAGGGGCATGAAGAAGGCTTCTTCCTGGGTGGCTGCCTGTTTGATCGCGTGACACCTGAGATGCGTATCTATAAAGAAGAGATCTTCGGGCCGGTATTGTGCATCGTGCGGGTCAAGAGCCTGGAAGAGGCCATGCAACTGATCAATGATCACGAGTACGGTAACGGTACCTGCATTTTCACCCGTGATGGAGAGGCGGCCCGTTTGTTCTGCGACGAGATTGAAGTGGGTATGGTGGGGGTTAACGTACCGTTGCCAGTACCTGTTGCCTACCACAGCTTCGGCGGCTGGAAACGTTCGCTGTTTGGTGACCTGCATGCCTATGGCCCGGATGGCGTGCGCTTTTACACGCGTCGCAAGGCGATCACACAACGTTGGCCGCAACGTGCCAGCCATGAAGCCTCTCAGTTTGCCTTTCCGAGTCTGTAAGGCAGGCGATAGCAGCCTATAGAAGAAAAGAGGCCAGCCGTCAGGCTGGCCTCTGCTTTTAGGCCCCTTTCAAGGCTATATGACAGAAGTGTGAAACTAGTGCTTGACCCGAGGTTCAAACGGCCTATAATTCGCACCTCTTCCGGCGCAGTCGAAACGGAAAACTCCTTGAGTTTCAAAGAGTTGGATGGTTTTTGGCAGTGCCAGCTTCAAGTCATCGAAGCAGGAAATGAGGTGTTGACAGCAGCGTGTAACGCTGTAGAATTCGCCTCCCGCTAACGAGAGATCGAAGGCGCAAGTGGTTGATGTTACAAAGGAAACTTTGAAAACATTTTAAAATAACCGCTTGACAGCAACAGAGGCTGCTGTAGAATGCGCGCCTCGGTACAGCGAATAGCTGACCAACCGCTCTTTAACAATTGAATCAAGCAATTCGTGTGGGTGCTTGTGGAGTCAGACTGATAGTCAACAAGATTATCAGC
>NZ_SCFF01000006.1:0-460303 GCF_022496745.1 Pseudomonas sp. TMW22080
CCGAACTCAGTAGTGAAACGATGCATCGCCGATGGTAGTGTGGGGTTTCCCCATGTGAGAGTAGGTCATCGTCAAGATTAAATTCCAAACCCCCTGTCTGCTCACGCAGACAGGGGGTTTGTTTTTGCGCCGAGAAAAGTTTTGGCGCAACCTGTGCTCACTTTTTCGCTGCCCCATGCGTTTTTCAGAGCAAAAAAAACCACCTCGCAAGGTGGTTTTTTCGAGCCTGTGACTCAGTCGCCGTAGTAAATACAGCCACTGGTGCAGGTTTCATGAATGCGTATTGCCGACAGCTCTGGCAGCAAGGGTTTGAGCTGTTGCCAGATCCACTTGGCCAGAACTTCGCTGGTCGGGTTTTCCAGGCCAGGGATGTCGTTGAGGTAGTTGTGATCTAGCAGCTCATAAAGCGGTTTGAAAATCGCTTTGATTTCAGAAAAATCACGGATCCAGCCAGTTGCCGGGTCAATGTCGCCGCTTAGATGGATAGCAACCTTGAAGGAGTGACCGTGCAACCGCCCGCATTTATGGCCTTCAGGAACGTAAGGCAGGCGGTGCGCAGATTCGAAGGTAAACTCTTTGAAAATTTCCACAATAGTTATAGCTCTGAAGAGGTGACTATCGCCTGAGCGATAAATACAGGGCAGCAGTTTAACAGTTAACGCCCGCAGCAGGTGCATACCTCCAGCCATGCGGTATCAGGGCGGCCGATTCAGTTTCAATTAAGCTCGTGGCGTTATGCTTCGACCTTTTAATATCGTAAGAATGACGCTAAGGGAGGCCCTGGAGGTCAGTGATGACAGTGAACCTGCGAGTTGGCGGACTTGTCGTACTTGTGCTCTGTGCTTTCTGCTCCTTGGCCATTGCACGTGACCTGGGGCAAGACGAGGCATTGCGTTTGCGTGAGCAAGGGCTTATTCAGCCCCTGGAGCAACTGCTGCAAAAAGCTCTGGAGCGGCACCCGGGCGCAAAGTTGCTGGAGGTAGAGCTGGAGGAGGATGACGATATTTATGTTTACGAGGTTGAACTGCTTACCACCAGTGGCGTAGTGCGCGAGATCAAGCTGAACGCCAGTAATGGTCAATTGCTCAAAGACGAGGTAGATGATTAATGCGGTTGCTGCTGGTTGAAGATCACGTCCCCTTGGCTGATGAACTGATGGCCGGTTTGGCCCGTTTGGGCTATGCCGTTGATTGGTTGGCTGATGGCCGTGATGCTCTTTATCAGGGGCAGAGCGAACCCTATGACCTGATTATCCTTGATCTGGGCTTGCCCGGGATGTCCGGTATCGATGTTCTCAAGCAGTGGCGTGCCAAAGGCCTGGCCACACCTGTGCTTATTCTGACTGCCCGGAGTTCATGGTCCGAGCGCATCGACGGGCTAAAGGCCGGTGCTGATGATTACGTGACCAAGCCCTTTCATCCTGAAGAACTGCAGTTACGGGTACAAGCGTTGTTGCGCCGCTCCCACGGGCAACCGAATCAGCCTTTATTGAGTTCTGCCGGGCTGCAACTGGATGAAGCCCGTCAATGTGTTATCCATGACGGCACCGAGGTGCAGTTGACTGCCGCCGAGTTTCGGCTTTTGCGCTATTTCATGTTGCACCCGCAACAGATCCTCTCGAAAAGCCATCTGGCCGAGCATCTCTATGACGGTGAGACCGAGCGTGATTCCAATGTGCTTGAGGTTCATGTGAACCATCTGCGTCGTAAGCTTGGGCGCACAGTCATCGAAACCCGTCGTGGTCAGGGGTATATGTTCGGTACGGCCAGTCAGTGAAGTCCATGCAAAGGCGCTTGAGCCTGGGTTTGATCAGTGTGCTCTTGATTGCCGGTCTGGTAGTAGGCCAGGTCAGTCTGTGGTTGTTTGAAAATGGCCTTCAGCGTTATCTGGAGTCAGGCCTGCAAAACGACAGCGAGAACTTGCTGATTGCCTTGAGTCGTGGCCCCCAGGGCTTGCAACTGGATGAGCGGCGTTTGTCGCCGGCGTATCAGCGGCCATTTTCCGGGCACTATTTCAGTATTGAATTCGGGGAGACTCACTGGCGTTCACGCTCGCTGTGGGATGCTCAATTGCCGCGCCCCGACCGACCGGGCCTGAGTCGTGAACTACAGCCTGGCCCGGAAGGGCAGATGTTACTGGTCTTGCGCAGCGACTATCAGCGCCTTGGCCAGGCGGTATCGATCACGGTGGCTCAGGACTACACGCCGATACGCGATAGCTTGCGTCAAGTTCAACGGATCGGTCTTGGTATGGGGGTCTTGGCCCTTATTGTGATTTTGCTACTGCAGCGCGTCACGGTTCGCCGTGCCCTGCGGCCGTTGGAAACAGCACGCCAGCAAATTTCTCAGCTTCAGTCGGGGCAGCGCTCTCAGCTGGATGCCCGGGTGCCCCTTGAGCTTGAGCCACTGGTCACGCAGATTAACCATTTGCTGGCTCATACCGAAGACACCCTTAAACGCTCGCGCAATGCGCTGGGCAACCTGGGGCATGCACTCAAAACTCCGTTGGCGGTGTTGATCAGCCTGGCCAACGATCCGCGGCTTGCGGCTTATCCGCAGATACAAAATACATTGTGTGAACAGTTGGAGCAGATACAGCAGCGCATGAGCCGTGAGCTTAACCGTGCGCGTCTTGCGGGCGATGCCTTGCCGGGTGCGCAATTCGATGCGGATGCAGAGTTGCCGGGGCTGCTGTCGACTCTCGGGATGATCCACGGCGAGCATCTGCAACTGACGCACAACGTTGCGCCGGGGTTGCTGTTGCCCTGGGATCGGGAAGACATGCTCGAATTGCTCGGCAATCTTCTGGATAACGCCTGCAAATGGGCGGACTCCCAAGTCGAACTGAGCATCAGCCAAACTGGCGACGGGTTTGTCATTGAAGTACAGGACGATGGCCCGGGCATTCCCGAGACTGAGCGTGATCAGGTGTTCAGTCGTGGTATGCGCCTTGACGAGCAAGCCAGTGGTCACGGCCTGGGGCTTGGCATCGTGCGGGATATTGTTGAAGCGTGGGGTGGCAAACTGCAGCTTGGAACGGCTGAGATAGGCGGGTTGCTGGTGAGCATCAAGCTACCGGCGCGTAAGCAAAAGGCGACGACGGCTTAAAGCCGTCATCGCCAAAGGGTCAGACGCGGAACTGATCCATCAGTTTTTGCTGCTGGTTGGCCAGTGAGTTAAGCGACTGGCTGACCCGTGCAGATTCATTGGCTTGCTCAGACAATGACTCGGTAACATCGCGAATGGTAGCAACGTTGTTGTTGATCTCTTCCGCCACGGCACTTTGTTCTTCTGCCGCACTGGCAATCTGCAAGTTCATGTCGGTAATCACGGTCACGGCATCGCCGATCTGTTGCAGGGCGGTCACGGCTTGACCCACCTGCTCGACACTGCCCTGGGCCTGGCGATGGCTGTTGCTCATGGAGCTCACCACTTCCTGGGTGCCGGCTTGCAGTTGTTCGATGACCTGGCGGGTTTCTTCAACCGATTCCTGGGTCCGGCGTGCCAGGTTGCGTACCTCGTCGGCCACCACGGCAAACCCGCGTCCGGCTTCTCCTGCTCGTGCCGCTTCGATCGCTGCGTTCAAGGCGAGGAGGTTGGTCTGTTCGGCGATTGCACGAATAACTTCCAGTACCGACCCGATTTTCTCGCTATCGGCAGCCAGCCCTTCAACCTGGGTCATGGCTACGCTCATGTCGGCGGCCAGATGATCGATACTGGCGGTGGTGCGATCGATGATGGTCAAGCCCTGTCGTGTGGCCTGGTCGGCATCACGGGCGGCCTGGGCCGCTTGCGCTGCGCTGCGTGCCACATCCTGTGCGGTAGCGCTCATCTCATGGGAGGCAGTGGCTGCCTGGTCGACCTGACGGTATTGCTGCTCCATGCCTGCACTGGTCTGGGTGGCAATCGCCGCTGACTGATCGGCCGTACTGCGGGCATCCTGCACCGAGCGTTTGACCTCGGCTATGGTCGGTTGCAGTTTGTCGAGAAAGCGGTTGAACCAGCTGGCCAGTTGCCCCAATTCATCTTTTTTATCGTAGGCCAGGCGACGGGTCAGGTCTCCCTCTCCACTGGCAATATCTTCCAGCATATGGGCCACGCCGAGGATTGGCCGGGTCACGCTACGGGCCATCAGCCACACCAGCAAGAGCCCGATAATGGCCGCCAGTGAGCCCCAGGCCAGCTCGATCAAAGCTCCGGCTTTATTACGTTCGTCCAGTTCGGCCTGCAACGCCTGGGCCGGGCCGATCAGAACTTTCTCGGGTACGTCGAGCAACACGCCCCACGGCTTGCTGCCCGGAATCGGCAGGAAGGGTGTGAGCACCTTCAGGCGTTGCTGGCTGCGAATGCTTTGTACCTGATCACCGCTGGCCATCATTCGGATCAGAGCCGTGCCATCGTTGCTGTCGACCTGATCGAGGCGTTGGGCAAGTTTGCTGGCATCAGCACTGAAACCGGCCAGGATGCCTGCCGAACTGATGATGCCCACCCGGGTTTCCCCGTCGTACAGTCGCTGGCTGGCTTGCAGGCTGAGGGCTTGCAAGCTGTTGAGGTTGATATCCACCGACAGCGAAGCGATGACTTTACCGTCCACGATCAATGGGAAAACGATACTGGTCAGCAGTACGCTTTGCCCGTCGATTGTATAAAAGTAAGGCTCGATGATGCACGGTTTGCGTGTGGTGCGCGGGCAGGTAAACCATGCGTTGTTGGCCTGGCCGCTGGGCCCGGTGCTGGTATCGGCCATGTCTGATTCGGGCAGTGCCATCGAGGTCAGCTTGCCCGGCGTCGGTTGCGACCAGTACAGGGCAAAGCGGCCCTTGTCGTTACTGCCCAGTTCTTTTTGATGATCGAACAGCTGATCCTTGCCATCCAGTGCGTTGGCTTCGAAAACCAGCGAGAGCCCCAGCAAGTCCGGGTTGGCCTGCAGGGCGGCTTTGACCTGACGGGTCAGGTCTTCACGCAGGTCGAAGGCATCCAGAAAGCGTTTTTCCGATTGCTCACGCAAAAACAGGACTTGGCGGGCGAAGCCGTTGCCGTACTGGTAGGCGTCCATAAACTGGCGGCTGATTGCCAGTGCCTGGGCTTCACCCTGCGCTTCAATGCGGGCCTGTGCCGCCTCATTGAGCATCTGCGAGCTGGATGCCTCCACCAGATCGGCAGTGTGGTCCATGCGATAGAGCGAAAGCCCCACCAGCAGGGTAACAACACCCAGCAGGCTGAGCCCGGCGAGAAGGGTGATTTTCCATTGGATGGAAAGCTGTCTGAGCGACATGGAGACATCCTGACTAAAAGAGGCTTTGTCTGTTAGCGGCCGCAGGTGGTATTTCTTTATGCCAAACCCCGTTTTTTTAGTATGTGACCCTCCCTTTAAAAGTACGATTTGGCCCTGCAAATACTAGGGTTAAGGCCGATTGTGGACGATTGTGGGGCCGCTATCGGCATGCGCTTTGACATGACGCTGATGGTGCTGCAAAGTGTGCGCCCCCAAATACACCCACACTTCCAGATCCGGCGATTGGAACAGTCTTCTTTTGCCCGAAATTTTCCGCTTCACGGTGTTTTTATCGTGGTGCGCGCTATGAGGTTGTAATGATGAATGCAGTAATTGCCGCGGTCGGCATCATGCTGGTGCTCAGTCTGTCCCGTGTGCATGTGGTTATCGCACTGATTGTGGGTGCCCTTGTGGGCGGCCTGGTCGGCGGGCTGGGTATCGAGGCTACGCTCAATGCGTTTAATGGCGGCTTGGGTGGCGGTGCTCAGGTCGCTTTGTCCTATGCGATGCTGGGCGCTTTCGCAGTAGCCATTGCCAAGTCTGGCCTGGCCCATGCCATGGCCGATAAAGCGCTGCGCATGGTCAACAAGCAGCAAGCCGTGGGTGGCAATCGGGTCAAATGGCTATTGATCGGCTTGCTGCTGGTGGTGGCTATTTCATCGCAGAATATTCTTCCTATTCATATCGCCTTTATCCCGCTCTTGGTTCCGCCGCTGTTGTATGTGCTGACCAAACTGAAAATCGATCGGCGCCTGATCGCCTGTGTCATGACCTTTGGTTTGATCACGCCCTACATGTTCTTGCCGGTGGGCTTTGGCAACATCTTCCTTAACCAGATACTGCTCGCCAACGTCAGCAAAAGTGGCGTGGATATCAGCGCTGTCAACGTGACCCACGCCATGGCAATCCCGGCTTTGGGCATGTTGTTCGGCTTGCTGGTGGCGGTATTTATCAGCTACCGCAAAAAGCGCGATTATGATCTGGGCAAGATCGAGCAGGTCGAGCAGGTGGCCATTAGTTATAACCCGCGCACATTGCTGGTGGCTGGGGTGGCCATTGCAGCGGCGTTTATCATTCAGCTGTGGCTGGGCTCCATGATCATTGGTGCGCTGGCAGGCTTTCTGATTTTCTCGGCCTCGGGGATCGTGCGCTGGCGTGAGACCGACGATCTGTTTACCGAAGGCATGAAAATGATGGCCATGATTGGTTTCATCATGATCGCCGCTTCGGGTTTCGCCGAAGTGCTCAAAGCCACGGGGGAGGTCAAGTCGCTGGTTGAAGCGTCTGCCGGCTGGATCAACCACAGCAAGGGAGTAGGTGCGCTGCTGATGTTGTTGGTGGGTTTGCTGGTGACCATGGGCATCGGCTCGTCCTTTTCAACGGTGCCGATCCTGGCGGCCATTTTTGTGCCGCTGTGTGTGCAACTGGGTTTCAGCCCCATGGCCATCGTGTGTATCGTCGGTACGGCGGGCGCTCTGGGCGATGCCGGTTCGCCAGCGTCGGACTCCACCCTGGGCCCGACTTCCGGTCTGAATATTGACGGTCAGCATCACCACATCTGGGACACCGTGGTGCCCACCTTCCTGCATTACAACTTGCCACTGCTGGCCTTTGGCTGGGTTGCGGCAATGGTCTTGTAAGGCACGGGTTTTACGGCAGTTCGATCCGGCCGATTTCTCCGGGAACGGTCGGCCAGTCGCCTGCCGCCCAGCGTGCTCTGGCCTTTTCGATAAGGGCCGGGTCGCTGGCGACGAAGTTCCAGTTCATGCGCCGCGGGCCATCCAGCGGTGCGCCGCCGATCAGCACCAGGTGGCAGTCGCTGTCGGCACTCAGGGTCATCTCTTCGCCTGCTTCCAGCAGCACAAGGCTGTGGGGCTCCAGTGCCTGGCCATCCAGTTGCACGTCACCCTCAAGCATATAAAGCGCGCGTTCCGGGTAGTCGGCCGGGATCAGCAAGGTGGTGGCCGTTTGCATATGCACGTCTGCGTAAAGGGTAGGCGAGAGCACCGGTACCGGCGAAGTCAGGCAAAAGCCTGTTCCGGCTATCAGGCGAATCCGTACCCCGAGGTTGTCGCTTACGGGCAGGCTGTCGGCGGGGTGATGACTGTAGTGGCTTGCACCTTGCTCGTGGGTTTTGGGTGATGCCAGCCACACCTGCAGGCCGTGCAAATGTGAACCCTGCTCTAGCAATGATACCGGCGTGCGTTCGATATGGGCAATGGCTGCACCGGCGGTCATCCAGCTGACATCGCCGGGACCCACCAGTTGGTCAGATCCCAGGCTGTCCTTGTGCTGAATCTGGCCTTCAAACAGATAAGTCAGCGTAGACAGACCAATATGCGGGTGCTGTCGGATATTCATGCCGCTACCGGCAGGGTAATGGGTTAGCAGCATGTGGTCGAAAAATACGAATGGCCCGACGCTGCGGCATTTTGCCGAGGGCAGGGGGCGCAAAATCGGTTGGCCTTCTACGTCCTCGGCCCGAGGTCGGATCACTGTGAGTGCGCGCATGGTGCTGGCCCGGCAATGGATAAGCGCTGAGCATAACCCAGCGCTTATCCGGGCGGCAGGCCGTTACTGGCTGAAAGCGCCTTCAGACAGGTGGGTTTCGATGGTGACCTCGGCGGTGGTCATCAGTTTATGCACCGGGCACTTGTCGGCCACATTGTGCAGTTCCTCGCGCTGAGCGTCGGTCAGTACGCCCTTGAGGGTCAGTTTGACGTGCAGGGCATATTTGCCCTTAAGTTCTTCGCTGGCGTCGTGTTTGACTTCAACCGTGACTCCGGTGAGCGGGATCTCTTTTCTCTGTGCGTATAGCTTGAGCGTCAGCGCTTTGCAGGCGCCAAGGGCGGCATCGAAATAATCATGGGGGGTAGGGGCGCTGCCTTCGCCGCCCATTGTTTTGGGCAGATCGGTGAACACTTCGTAATCGTCGATCTTGATGCTGTGACGAAAACCTTCGTGTGACACGGTATTAACGGTAACAGTCATGGCAAACCTCAGCGTGGAGTGATTAAACGTCCTGATCTTTATAGAGCATGCTGGCGGCTGTACGTTCCCTCGGACAAAAAAATGCCCCGAACCAGTCGGGGCATTTTTTACGTCGCGAGCGGGTGGCTTATTTGCCAGCCCAGCGCTTGAGGACCAGAGTGGCGTTGGTGCCACCGAAGCCGAAGCTGTTGCTCATCACGTTGTTGAGCGTGACGTTCTCGCGGGTCTTGGTCAGGATCGGCATGTCGGCAACGACAGGATCGATCTCTTCGATGTTGGCCGAGCCAGCGATGAAATTGCCTTCCATCATCAGCAGGCAGTAGATCGCTTCATGAACGCCTGCGGCGCCCAGGGAGTGACCCGACAGGCTTTTGGTCGAGCTGATGGCCGGGGCCTTGTCGCCGAATACCGCGCGCACACCTTCCATTTCCTTGGCGTCGCCTACCGGAGTAGAGGTGCCGTGGGTGTTGAGGTAGTCGATCGGGCCGTCAACGGTGGCCATTGCCATCTGCATGCAGCGGATGGCGCCTTCACCGCTTGGGGCAACCATGTCGTAGCCGTCGGATGTTGCGCCGTAGCCGACGATTTCAGCGTAGATCTTGGCGCCACGGGCCAGGGCGTGTTCCAGTTCTTCAACAACAACCATGCCGCCGCCACCGGCGATGACGAAGCCGTCGCGGTTTTTGTCGTAGGCACGGGACGTTTTTTCAGGCGTGTCGTTGTACTGGGTGGACAGGGCGCCCATGGCGTCGAACAGGAACGACTGGCTCCAATGTTCTTCTTCGCCGCCGCCGGCAAATACGATGTCCTGCTTGCCCAGCTGGATCTGCTCGACTGCAGTGCCGATGCAATGGGCGCTGGTGGCGCAGGCAGAGGAGATCGAGTAGTTCACGCCCTTGATTTTGAAGGGGGTGGCCAGGCAGGCGGAAACGGTGCTGCCCATGGTCCGCGTAACGCGGTACGGGCCAACACGCTTGACGCCTTTTTCACGCAGGATGTCGAGTGCTTCCATCTGATTCAGGGTCGACGCGCCGCCGGAGCCGGCGATCAGGCCGGTACGCGGGTTGGAGACTTGCTCCTCGGTCAGGCCCGAATCAGTGATGGCGTCTTTCATGGCCAGGTAGGCGTAAGCCGCTGCGTGGCCGACGAAGCGATAGATCTTGCGATCGATCAGCTCTTCGAGAGGCAGGTCAATGGAGCCGGAAACCTGGCTACGCAGACCCATTTCGGCATATTCCGGGTTGAATCGGATGCCAGGGCGACTTGCACGCAGGTTAGCGGAGACGGTCTCTTTGTCATTGCCCAGGCACGAAACGATGCCCAGACCAGTGATAACGACGCGGCGCATGCGGATAACCCTTAAAAGTTGTCAGTGGAAGTAAATACGCCGACCCGAAGGCCTTCGGCAGTATAAATCTCGCGACCGTCGACAGTTACCGAACCATCGGCAATGGCCAGGTTCAGCTTGCCCTTGAGGACGCGCTTGATTTGAATGTTGTAGGTGACTTTCTTGGCGGTCGGCAAGACCTGGCCAAAGAACTTCACTTCGCCCGAACCCAGGGCACGACCGCGGCCCGGCAGGCCCTGCCAGCCTAGGTAGAAGCCGACCAGCTGCCACATGGCATCAAGGCCCAGGCAGCCCGGCATCACCGGATCGCCTTCGAAATGGCAGGCGAAGAACCACAGGTCCGGGGTGATATCCAGCTCGGCGACCAATTCACCTTTGCCGTACTTGCCACCCTCTTCGCTGATATGGGTGATGCGATCTACCATCAGCATGTTAGGGGCGGGCAGTTGCGCGTTACCCGGGCCGAACAGTTCGCCGCGGCTACAGCGCAGCAGATCTTCCCGAGTAAAGGCGTTTTGTTTGGTCATGCGAGCTCCTCAATAATCCCATGCGGCGGGTGGGGCAAATCTTCCCGACCAACTGAAACACAGGTGTTTCAGTTCGCCAGCCTACACATAGACTATTGCGTTGTAGTGAAAGTCACAGCGCAAAGGACAAGAATGTACACTTGTGCACTGAAAATTTAAATCGGGCCGGTTCAGTGGCCCATTCGGGTGCCTAAGACTGCCGCACTTTTGTCTTTTACGCCAGTCGCAGGTGGCCTTTTAGCCATAAGTTACTGGACCCAGCGCTGCAGAATTTGTTCCAGGTCAGCGCGTTTGAACGGCTTTGCCAGGTAATCGTTCATTCCGGCCTGCAGGCAGGTCTCCCGGTCGCCCTGCAGGGCATTGGCGGTCAGGGCGATGATGGGCAGGGCCCGGCAACCGGGCAACTGGCGGATTTGCCGGGTGGCTTCATAGCCGTTGATGATCGGCAGCCGGCAGTCCATCAAGATCGCGGCGAAGCGCTCGCTGTTGGCAAAGTGAATGGCCTGTGCACCGTCACTGACCATAGTCACTTCATACCCCAGGCTGCTTAGCATGGCCTCAATGACGGTCTGGTTAACCTGGTTGTCTTCCACCAGCAGCACTTTGCGCCCGGGTGCACAGATGGCCCCAGGCTCCAGCAACGGTCTCTGGCTGAGCGTGACGGGTTGATGCAGTTGCAGCGGGATTTCGAGAGTGAACACCGAGCCTTGGGCCTCTTCGCTCATGGCGTGCAGCGTGCCGCCCATTCGCTCCGCCAGCGTGCGGGCGATGGGCAGGCCCAGCCCGGTGCCGCCATAACGTCGGGAAATAGAGCTGTCGGCCTGCTGGAAGGCGGTGAACATGGCGTCCAGTTTTTCGCTGTTGATTCCGATACCGCTGTCACGTACGGCGCAGGTAAACCAGATCAGTTCGTGATCCAGTTGTTGCCAGAGCGGTTCGATAATCACCTGACCCCGTTCAGTGAACTTCAGGGCATTACCGATCAGGTTGACCAGGATTTGCCGGATCCGGGTCGGATCGCCCAGTACAGGCAAGTCCTGCAGCCCTTCAGGAATGTTCAGTTGCAAGTGCAGGCCACGTTGCACGGCGTTGTGCTGGAATGCCTGGGCGCAGTTGCTGACCATTTCGGCGAGGTTGAAGGGGATACGCTCCAGCTCCAGTGCTGAGCGTTCGATTCGGGAGAAATCGAGGATGTCGTTGATGACCTTGAGCAAGTGTTCGGTGGATTCCGATGCCAGGGCGGCATATTCGGCCTGCTCTTCGGTCATCTGCGTGGTTTCCAGCAGTTGCAGCATGCCCAGCACGCCGTTCATGGGGGTGCGCAGTTCGTGACTCATCATGGCCAGGAAGTCGGTTTTCGCACGGTTGGCACGCTCGGCTTCTTCACGTGTCTGGATCAATTGCGCAATGGCAGATTGTTGCTCGCGGCTGGCTTGCTCAAGGCCTGTGGCCAGGTTGTTGATGTGTTGGGCCAATGTGCCCAGCTCGCCGTCGTCGACCACGGGCAAGGGGGTTTTATAGTCGCCGTACTGGATGGCCTTGACCGCCTTGCTCATGTCACTGATGGGCCTGGACAGGTTGGACGCCAGGCGCTTGGCCAGCAGATAAGTGAAGCCCAGGGCAAACAAGGCAAGAATCACGGCCTTGAGCAGGATTTCCTGCTGGCGCGTGCTGAATGCTTCGCCGGACATGCCGACCAGTACCCGGCCCAGATAATCTTCTGTCAGGTCCGCAGCCTGTCGATTGCCGAGCAGTAAATAACCGCCGGAGGGGCTCTTCTGCACTCTGACCGGCGCCTGAAACACTTCAACCTGCGAGCTCTTGTCAGCATTGGGCGCGGGATGCTCGGCGTGGGCCAGTATGTCGTTGGCCCGGTTCTGTACCTGCACGAATTGAACATGGGGAATGTTCAGCGAGGCGTTGATCAGGGTTTCCAGCACATCGTTGTTCCCCGACATGATCCCGTACTCGGTGGCGGGTGCCAGCTGGTTGGCGATCAATTGGCCGGTGTGCTTGAGTTCCTGGCGCAAATCCTGGATTCGTACGAAGGTAAAAAAGCTGATCAGCAACAGCGTCAATAGCAGGGCCGGGCCCAGACTCATCATCTGCGTGCGGGTGTGGATGTCCCACCGGCTGCGAGTCATCATGGGAACGCGGCTCCGTCGGTCAGTCGCCAGTGCGTCAGTCCATTTCCACTGTCCATTGTCATCCTTGACCTGCGCGTGTTCATTTTGAAGTGCAGCAATGCTGCCTCTGGGTGTGAGTACCGGAACCGCATGGTAACCGAGGTCCTGTTCTTTTTCAGTCATGGCCATCTATATGCTGTGGGGCTGGTCGCGGGGGATGTGCTCCGTATAATGCCGTCATTGCCACTGCTAGATGGATAACGGGATTGCATATGACTGAACAGCACGCTATTGCGGTCTTGGGAGGCGGAAGCTTTGGCACCGCCGTGGCCAACTTGCTGGCAGAAAACGGTCATCGAGTGCATCAGTGGATGCGCGACCCCGAGCAAGCCGAGGCCATTCGCCTCAACCGTGAAAACCCTCGTTACCTTAAAGGGATCAAGATTCATCCCGGGGTCGAGCCGGTCACTGACTTGCAGGCCACACTCGATGCCTGCCAGTTGTGCTTCGTGGCTTTGCCGTCCAGCGCCTTGCGCAGTGTGCTGGCGGAGCATGCCGGGCGCCTGAGCGGCAAGATGCTGGTCAGCCTGACCAAGGGGATTGAAGCCCACAGTTTCAAGCTGATGAGCGAGATCCTTGAAGAAATCGCCCCGCAGGCACGCATCGGTGTGCTGTCCGGGCCCAACCTTGCCCGCGAGGTGGCCGAACATGCGCTGACTGCCACCGTGGTCGCCAGCGCCGACGAAGAACTCTGCACCCGCGTGCAGGCTGCACTGCATGGCCGCACGTTCCGTGTCTACGCCAGTGCCGACCGCTTTGGCGTGGAGCTGGGCGGGGCCCTGAAAAACGTATACGCGATCATCGCCGGCATGGCCGTGGCGCTGGGTATGGGCGAGAACACCAAAAGCATGCTGATTACCCGTGCCTTGGCAGAAATGACTCGCTTCGCCGTCAGCCAGGGTGCCAACCCCATGACCTTTCTCGGGCTGGCAGGAGTAGGCGACTTGATCGTTACCTGCTCATCGCCTAAAAGCCGCAACTATCAGGTCGGCTTTGCCCTGGGGCAGGGGCTGAGCCTTGAAGATGCCGTTACCCGCCTGGGTGAAGTGGCCGAAGGCGTGAATACCCTTAAGGTACTCAAGGCCAAGGCGCAGGAACTGAACGTTTACATGCCATTGGTTGCCGGGTTGCACGCAATCCTGTTCGAGGGCTACACCCTGGAGCAGGTGATCGGGCAATTGATGCGTGGCGAGCCCAAGACCGATGTCGACTTTATCTCCACCAGCGGTTTTAACTGAGCACCACAGGAGCAGCACATGAACGACACTAAAAACGCACCCAAGTACGAGTCGCTTGTTTTGCGCGTGCTGTGGATGCTGGTTTTCCTGCTGGTCTGGCAGGTGGCACAACTGGTTCTTGGCGGGCTGGTGCTGGTGCAGTTGATTTACCGTGTGGTCTACGGTGCGCCCAATGGCGGCTTGATGAACTTTGGTGACAGCCTGAGCCTTTACCTGGCGCAGATCGGTCGTTTCGGCAGTTTTCACACCGAACAAAAACCCTGGCCGTTCGCCGACTGGCCAGTGCCGCGGGCACCTGAAGGCGAAGCGCCCTACACGCCAGGCGCCAATGGTGAAGGGACCAAACCATGAAAGTCTGGATTCTGCGTCATGGCGAAGCCGAGCCCCATGCCCGCCGTGATGCCGAGCGTGAGCTGACCCCCCACGGGCGTGAGCAGGTGCTGGGCAGCGCCGCTCATTTGATTGGCCAGCCGCTGGACTGCATTCTGGTCAGTCCTTATGTGCGCGCCCAGCAAACCGCCGCGTTGGTTTGCCAGGCCCTGGGCTTTTCATCACCACCCGTCACCGTGCCCTGGCTGACGCCCGAAAGTGAACCCAAGTATGCGCTCGGCAAACTGCCGGACAGCGGCAATGTGCTGTTGGTCAGTCATCAGCCGTTTGTAGGTGAATTGATCAGCCTGATGCTGCACGGGCACATGCGGCAACCGCAGCCCATGCACACGGCCAGCCTGGTGGAGCTTGAAGGTGAGTGGCCGCTGGCGGGCAGCATGACATTGCTCAGCGCATATCACCCCTGAGCATTGCAGCGGTTGCACAGTACGGTCGTAGTGCAAGATAGTTGGAGGCGGGTTAATGGCATTTGACGCTTGCGTCGAGGGCCAGTGGCTCCGTCACCAACACTCACTGACCAAGGAATGACCACATGAGCTTGTGGACGACCCAGCCAGATCTGGCACGCCTCAATGAAATGCGCAAAAACACCATTTGCGATGTGCTGGACATCACGTTCGATGCGTTTGACGACAACTCCATCACCGCAAGCATGGTAGTGGACCATCGTACCCACCAGCCCTTCGGCTTGCTGCATGGCGGTGCCTCGGTGGTGCTGGCAGAAACACTCGGCTCGATGGCCAGCTACATGTGCATCGATACGCAAAAATTCTATTGTGTGGGCCTTGAGGTCAATGCCAACCACTTGCGTGGCGTGCGTAGCGGCCGGGTGAGTGCAATCGCACGCCCGGTCCATATCGGTCGCACCACCCATGTGTGGGATATCCGCCTGAGCGACGACAGCGGTAAAATAAACTGCATCTCGCGCCTGACCATCGCCGTTGTGCCCCTGGGTGAAACACCCCCAGCGCGGTGATCAAACGGTCAGTCAATGGCCGTAGTGTCGTCACTCATGGCGCATACGGTCATTGATATGAAGAATATTCCTGCAGACAATACGGCATTCTTCCTACATCTGGATGCCTTGTATGTCTCGGCAGATTTTTTTCGCCCATGCCAACGGCTTCCCTTCAGCCACGTACGGGAAGTTGTTCAATGCCCTGGCGCCGGATTTTTGCGTGACGCATTTGTCACAGCACGGGCATGACCCGCGTTACCCGGTGGACAACAACTGGCATAACCTGGTCGATGAGCTGATATATCATCTTCGCCAGCAAGCCGGGCCCGTACTGGGCGTGGGTCACTCGCTGGGCGGGATGTTGCATTTGCATGCCGCAATCCGCTGCCCGCAGCTTTACCGGGGCGTCGTCATGCTGGATTCGCCGGTGTTGACGCGCACTGATCAATGGGTGATTCGCGCGGCCAAGCGCTTTGGCCTGATTGATCGCCTGACCCCCGCCGGTCGCACGCTGGGGCGGCGTGAAGAGTTTGCCGACCGTGAAGCGGCACGCGCTTACTTTGCCGGCAAATCACTGTTTCGCAGCTTTGACCCCGATTGCTTCGAGGCCTATCTGGAGCACGGCTTGCAACCTGTGGATGAGTGTTTGCGGTTGCGCTTTGACCCTGCCACCGAAATCGATATCTATCGCAGCGTTCCGCATACCAGCCCCGGGCAGGCCTTCAAGCTGCAGGTGCCGCTGACCGTGGTGCGTGGTCGCGACAGCCGCGTGGTCATGAACCATCATGCCAGGGCGGTGGCGCGCATGCCCAACGGCGAGGCGTTGAGCGTGCCGGGCGGGCACATGTTCCCGCTTGAGCAGCCGCAGGATACCGCCAGCCTGCTGAAACAGATTTTTGCCCGCTGGGAACTCCGTCATCCCGGCCTTTAACGAGCATTTCGCATGAGCCCTGTGGTTGAAGAAATTCGTCTGAGCCTGCCGCATATCGAGCTGGCTGCACATATATTCGGCCCCGAGGATGGCTTGCCTGTTATCGCCCTGCATGGCTGGCTGGATAACGCCAACAGCTTTGCCCGGCTGGCGCCAAAGCTGACGGGCTTGCGTATCGTGGCCCTGGATTTTGCCGGGCATGGCCATTCCGATCACCGTCCCCGTGGCGCCGGCTATGCGCTGGCGGACTATGCCTTTGATGTGCTGTGCGTGGCCGAGCAACTGGGCTGGGAGCGCTTTGCTCTGCTTGGGCACTCACTGGGTGCCATTGTGTCTGTGGTCATTGCCGGTTCGTTCCCGGAGCGCGTGACCCGCATGGGGCTGATTGATGGCATTGTCGCGCGCAGCGGCCCCGAGGGTGATGCCGCCGAGCGCCTGGGCCAGGCCCTGCAGGCGCAGCTCGATCTGGAGCACAAGCGCAAGTCGGTGCATCCGACACTCGACCGGGCTGTCGAAGCGCGGATGAAAGGCCTGGTAGCCGTCAGCCGCGAGGCCGCCGAGCTGCTCGCCCAGCGCGGGCTGATGCCCGTGCCCGGCGGCTACAGCTGGCGCAGCGACAGCCGGCTCACCTTGCCATCGCCCTTGCGCCTGAGTGACGAGCAGGCGATGTCCTTTGTACGACGGGTGAGTTGCCCGACCACCCTGGTGGTGGCGCAGCAGGGCATGCTGGCCAGCCACCCCGAGCTACTGGATCGGCTACCCTTCAACCTGGAACGGTTGCCGGGTGGCCATCATTTGCACCTGAATGACGAGGCGGGAGCGATCCTTGTTGCAGACTGTTTCAATCGCTTCTTCGCTGTTCCTTGACTTGCGGCTAGCAACTGTCGAGGCTTGGCGGGTTGAAATGGGAGACAACCATGATAGATCTGTACACCGCTGCGACCCCGAAAGGCCACCCGGTCTCTATCGTGAGGATGCTCAGCCACACGTCATCACCCGGTGATGTGCGCCGATGAAAATACCCAGCCGATTTATCCTGGCTCTGGGCCTGGGCTGTTTGAGCCCGTTACTTTGGGCCATCGATGTGCCCGGCAGCAGTGATTTGCCGGATGTGCCGCGCCTCGCGGACGCGCAGATTGTCGATTACAGCGTGCGGCCCGATGTCGAACGTATCTACCCGATGGGCTCGATCCGCAAGATCAGCGGCCGCCTGCGATTCGAAGGGCAGGTCAATGCCCGTGGTCAGATAACGGCCGTCACCTACGAGCTGCCTGCCGAGCACTCGGCCACCGAAGCCTTTACCGCTGCACGCGAGGCGTTGCAAAAGCAGGGCGCCGAGTTGTTGTTCTGGTGTCAGGCTCGTGACTGTGGCGAAAGCAGCCTGTGGGCCAATGAAGTGTTCGGCAATTCCAAGCTGGTGGGCTCCGACGAGCAGCAGTCTTACTTGCTGCTGCGCCGTGCGGCCCCCGCTCAGAACCAGCTGGTTGCCCTGTACGGGATCAATCGGGGCAATCGCAAGGCCTATCTGCACGTTGAGCAGATGCAGGCGAGTGCCGACCTGGGAGAACTGTTGCCTACCTCGGCCACCCTGCAACGCCAGCTTAAAAGCACGGGCGAGCTGGATTTTCCCAAGCTTGCGGGCGACCCGGACACTCAGTGGCTGACGTTAATTTCAAGGGCATTGAACCTGGATGCAACCTCCAGGGTCAGTTTAACCGGTGCCAAGGCTGGCGCCTGGCGCGATGCGCTGATCGCTAACGGTGTACGGGCGTCGCGCCTGGAACTGGGTGACGGTCAGGCCAAAGGGTTGCGCATCGAACTGTTGCGTTAAGCCTGTGTAAACGACGACTACACTCTACGTAGTCGTCGTCCTTCTTTGATTTCTGAATTTTCTGTGGAACACACATGCTCAATAACGATCGCCTGCTGGTGCAGATTCTGCTCCTGGTGTTGTTCGGTGCCAGCCTGTGGGTGATGGCCCCTTTCTGGTCGGCCTTGTTCTGGGGCGCGGTACTGGCATTTGCCAGTTGGCCCCTGATGCGCCTGCTGACACGCTTGCTCGGTGGGCGCGAGTCGCTCGCTGCCGGCATCCTTACCCTGGGCTGGATGCTGTTGGTGGCCGGGCCTCTGGTGTGGCTGGGGTTGAACCTGGCAGATCATGTTCGCGATGCCACCACCTTCGTCAAGGATGTGCAGCTTGAAGGTTTGCCTGAAGCGCCGGCCTGGCTGGCCGGTCTGCCGCTGGTGGGGGAGCGTCTGGTGGGCATCTGGAACACCATCGACGAGCAGGGTGCGGCAATGCTGGTGGCCATCAAGCCTTACCTGGGGCAGGTCGGTAACTGGTTGCTGGCGCGCAGTGCACAGATCGGCAGCGGTATTCTTGAACTGACACTGAGCATTGTTTTTGTGTTTTTTTTCTATCGTGACGGGCCGCGTCTGGCGAGTTTTGTACACGGTTTGCTGGAGCGCCTGATCGGTGAGCGCGCGGATTATTATCAGGAGCTGGTGGCCGGTACCGTGCAGCGCGTGGTCAACGGTGTGATCGGCACTGCAGCAGCGCAGGCATTGCTGGCATTGATCGGCTTCTTGATTGCCGGCGTGCCGGGGGCGCTGGTACTTGGGCTGGCTACGTTCCTGCTCAGCCTGATTCCGATGGGGCCGCCGCTGATCTGGGTGCCTGCCACGGCCTGGCTGGTCTGGAAGGGTGACTACGGGATGGCGATCTTTCTCGGCATCTGGGGCACGCTGATCATCAGCGGTGTCGATAACGTGCTCAAGCCTTATCTGATCAGTCGGGGCGGCAACCTGCCACTGGTGATCGTGCTGCTGGGCGTGTTTGGTGGCTTGATAGCTTTCGGCTTTATCGGCCTGTTCATCGGCCCCACCTTGCTCGCCATCGCCTACAGCCTGCTGGTGGACTGGAGTGCCAGCCAGCAGAACAGAGGCAAGGTCTGACCTAGCCGAACTTGGGCCCGGAACGGGTATTGTTGCCCTTGGCCAAGCGGTCGTAGAGCACCACGTTGACTGTTGCAGCCAGGTTCATGCAGCCGGTGGTGGGGATGTAAATCACGTCCTCACACCATTCCAGAACATCCTTGCCGAGGGATCCGTCTTCCGGGCCAAAGATATAAATCGCCCGATCCGGGTGGGTGTACTCGGGCAGTGGGCGCGCGCCCTCGACCATTTCTACGGCGACGGGGATACAGCCCAGGGGGATGATTTTTTTCAGGTCATCGATACCGATCAGCGGGATATCCTGATGGACTTTCTTGGTATCGGTGATGAAGTCGCGGGCGCGTTCATAGCGCTTGCCGGTATAAAACACCGACGCCACGTTGTAGCAACCAGCCGCACGCATCACCGAGCCGACGTTTTCCGGTGATTTGGGGTTATACAAACCAATGCAGCTGTACCGTTTGTTTGCCACGTGCCCGAGCCCTTGCGAAAAAAGACGCGAGTATACCTGTGTTGTCCCAAACTCCGTAGCAGCTGCCGCAGGCTGCGTCCGGCGACGGAGTCGTCGTAAAGCCCGAGCCTTGCGGTCTACTCGTGAAGTCGCGGGCTCTGGTTTTACGATCGCTGCGCAATCGGACGCAGTTTCGGCAGTTGCAACGAAAACAGGCTACTCGTCTTTTTTCATCAGCCCGGCCAGCGCGGCGAACGGGTTGTGGGTGGCCTTGGCAATTTTCGGGCTGCTGGTGGAACTGTCCGAAAAGTACTGCTGGTCCGTGTAGCGCGAGTGCTCGTTATCATGGCAGTACAGGCACAGCAGCTCCCAGTTGGAGCCGTCCTGCGGGTTGTTGTCGTGGTTGTGGTCGCGGTGGTGAACAGTCAGCTCGCTCAGGCGCTTGCCGGCAAATTCACGGGCGCAGCGGCCGCACACGTGGGGGTACATTTTCAGGGCCTTGTCGCGATAGCCCATTTCGCGGTCACGCTGGGCATCGGCCAGGATGCGATCCAGCTTGGCGGTGTGGGAGGGTGGATTCGCCGAACTCATGGGTTCACCTTGTAAGACTAATGACGGTTATGTCGTTAAGTTTAGCTGTTGATCAGCCTTTGATTTTTTCTGCAATCCAGATGGTGTGTCGGGTGCCCTTGTTGCCGTGGGCAAACACCTGGACTTCCTCAGCCTTGAAACCGGCTTTGCGCAGTTTGTCCGAAAATTGTTTGTCGGCACTGGCAGACCATACCGCCAGTATGCCTTTGGGGCGCAAGGCCTTGGCGCAGGCACTCAGGCCGCCGGCCGAATACAGCCAGCTATTGGCTTTTTGGGTCAGGCCTTCGGGGCCGTTGTCGACGTCGAGCATGATTGCGTCAAAACCGTTGGGTTCGGCTTGCAGCACCTTGGCCACGTCTTCCATGCGAATCACGGTGCGTGGGTCTTGCAACGGGTTGCCCGATTTTTCGCCCAGCGGGCCGCGGTTCCATTCCACAACGCCGGGTACCAGCTCGGCAACCACCACTTCAGCCGTTTTACCCAGATGTTTGAGTGCTGAAGCCAGGGTAAAGCCCATGCCCAGCCCGCCGATCAGTACCCGCGATTGCTGGCGCCCTGCGACTTTGCGGCAAGGTATTTCGGCCAGTGCGTCTTCGGAGCCGTGCATGCGGGTGTTCATCAGCTGGCCGCCATCACCACCCTGAATCTTGATCACGAAGTCTTCGCCATACTCGAACAGGCACAAGGCGCCGCCGTTTTCGGGGATCGGAGTGGTGTCGAGCAAAACAAAACGTTTCATGGAAATCTCATTGAGGGGGGCAAAAACCGCAGGTTACGAGTAGCCTGAGGGCAGACAAGCCGGTCTGGCAACGGAGTGATTGATGAAACGCACTATTCTAACGGCCATTGCAGGGTGCGCGCTCTTGATAAGTGCGGCCCAGGCAGCGGAATTGACCACAGTACCGATTACCCCCGTGACAGCCGCGCCGGGTTCGCCGGGCACCGCCACGCCAACCCCGTACCCGCAAATCACCCCGCGCGCCGTGCCCAAGCCTGTGGCCGGTAGTGGCAGCCTGATACCGCTGCCACCGATCGACCTGCCGCAGCCGCCCAAGGATCAGCCACTGCCGGGGCTGGAGCTTAAAGACCCGAAGGGCAAAAGCTCGCAGGATTGACCGTGCATCCACCGAGCTGATGCTTTGCCTTTGCGGGAGCGAGCCTGCTCGGGAACGATCTTCGCGAGCAGGCTCGCTCCCACGGTTACAGTATCTCTAACGGTTGAAGAGGGGTGTGATCGGCGGGGCTGTCAAATCCCCAGCACCTTGAACACAAATGCATATTCCAGCGCCACGTCGCGCAAGCCCTGATAACGCCCGCTCATGCCGCCATGGCCCGCCTCCAGTTCAGTCTTGAGCAACAGCAGGTTGTTGTCGGTCTTGCTGGCGCGCAGCTTGGCCACCCATTTGGCCGCTTCCCAGTACTGCACGCGACTGTCGTTGTACCCGGCAATCACCAGCATTGCCGGGTAAGCCTGCGCGGTAACGTTTTCATAGGGCGCGTAAGCCTTGATCCGTTCATAGACCTCGGGGTCTTGCGGGTTGCCCCATTCGTCGTATTCGGTGACGGTCAGCGGCAGTTCCGGGTCGAGCATGGTGTTGAGCACATCCACAAACGGCACTTCGGCAATCGCTGCCTTGAACAGTTCCGGGCGCTGATTGAGTACGGCACCGATCAACAGGCCACCGGCGCTGCCGCCACTGATGACCAGTTGTTCGTTGCGGGTCAGCCCTTGGTCGATCAGGTGTTCGGCGCAGGCGATAAAGTCGGTGAAGGTGTTGTGTTTGTGTTCCTGCTTGCCCGCGCGATACCAGGCCTCGCCCAACTCGCCGCCGCCACGTACATGGGCAATGGCAAAGGCCACGCCACGATCAAGCAGGCTTAGACGGGCATGGGAAAACCACGGGTCAAGGCATTCGCCATAGGCCCCGTAGCCATACAGGTAGAGCGGCACAGGTTTGCCCAGCACATCGCGTTTGACCACCAGGCTGATCGGCACCTGAGTACCATCGGGGGCGGTGGCCCATAAACGATGGCTGACGTAATCATCGGCGTTGAATGGCCCCAGCACAGGGGTTTCCTTGAGAACGCTTTGCTCGCCTGTGGCAAGGGTCAACTGGCGCACTTGTGCCGGGCGATTCAGCGCCTCGTAGCGAAGGCGAATGTACTTGCTGTCAAATTCCAGGCTGTCTTGCACATACAGGCTGTAGGCCGCGTCCGGCAATTGCACGCGATATGGCGTCAGGCCGTCGGGGCGGATTTCGATAATGGGCAAGCCGCCCTCGCGCAGGCTCAGGCACAAGGCTTGGGCGTTGAGGGTCATGCCTTCCAGCATCACGCTGTCACTATGGGCAATCAGTGGCTGCCAGTCATTGCGTGACGGCACCTCGCCGAAGGCGTAATACAGGGCAAAGTTGATGCCGTCCTGATTGGTGCGGATAAACCACGCCCACTGGCCTTCAAACAGGCCGTGATCGACGCTGTAGTCGTGGTTTTCAACCCGTAGTGCCAGACAGCTGAAGGGCTGGCGCGGCAGGTTGGCGTCCAGCACCCAGGTTTCGCTGGTGGTTTTACTGTTAAGCAACAAAATCAGTTGCTGTTCAGAACTAGAGCGGTAGCAGTGCAGGAAAAACCTCCCGTCCGCTTCATGGAATACTTCATGGGCAGCTGTTTCGCCGAGGGTGTGGCGAAACAACTTGTGCGGACGATGGGTGTCGTCCAGCCCGGCGAAAAACAGGGTCTGGCTGTCATTCGCCCAAGTCATGCTGCCATCGCAGTCTTCAAACGGCAGCTCGGTGACCGTGCCGCTGCCCAGCTCTTTTACAAACAGGCGGTAGGTTTCTTCGCCGCTAGTGTCCAGGCTGTAGGCCAGGCGCTGGTGATCGGGGCTGATACTGAACGCCCCCAGAGAAATAAAGCCACCATCGGCCAATGCATTGGGGTCCAGCAACAAATGTTCGGCGTTCTCGTCCACCTGCTGGCTGTCATCGGCCGGGCGCGGGCAACGGTAGTGGCGGGCGTATTCATCGCCGGCGTTGGTGCGCGTGTAATACAGATACGGGCCCCAGGGGGAGGGCAGCGACAGATCAGTCTCGCGAATCCGTCCCTTGATCTCTTGAAACAGCGTCTCCCGCAATTCAGCCTGGTCGGCCAACTGCGCCTCCTGATAACTGTTTTCGGCTTTCAGGTAGTCCAAAACCTCGTCACTGTCGCGGTTTTGCAGCCACGAGTAAGGGTCTGAGCCCTCGATCTTATGTGCGATAGGAGCGCTGATTGGGGAGGCTGATTGGGTCATTGAGTGTGCTCTGAAATCTGCATGAAAAATAAGTGACGCTGACGGCGTTGCAGCCGCACTGCCTAAAAGCCGTTATCATAGCCTCTCATTGCCTGCCGACCATGGATACCATGACCGAGAACGACTATCTGATCGCCTGGGGCCTTTACGCCTTTGCTGCTTTGGGCTGCCTGCTCGTATGGTGCCGCATGACCCGCTTTATGTGGCGCTGGTTGCGCGAACCGTTGCGGGTATTAATGGCCGTGTTGCTGTTCAGCCCGACCATCATTGACCCGGTCAAGGAAAAATTTGCCCCTGCAGTGGCGATTGCTGCTCTGGATCTGGCCTTTAAAGTGGGCGACAACGCCTGGCGCGCGGTCTCTGACCTGCTGATGTACGCCATAATTGCACTGTGCGTTTACGCTATATTTGTGCTGATCCGCTGGCCGATCGAGCGCGCCGGCAAGGCCCGCAAGGCGCAAGCTGCAGCGGCCGCCAAAGCTCGCCAGGCCGATCCTGAAGACGACCAGCCTTTCGGTTCGGCTGGTGATGATCGTTATGCGCCAAAGAGTGCGCCGCGTGCATCGGGCCCATCACGGGTTGAGCCGCGGTTGTAATTTTGTTTCGTCCAGCCTGAATGCGAGAGTGCGAGCGTGTGTGAATTATTGGGCATGAGCGCCAACGTCCCGACTGATATTGTGTTCAGCTTTACCGGCCTGATGCAGCGCGGCGGGCGTACTGGCCCGCATCGTGATGGCTGGGGCATTGCCTTCTATGAAGGCCGGGGCCTGCGCCTGTTCCAGGACCCTGCCGCCAGTTGCGACTCCGAAGTCGCCCTGCTGGTACAGCGTTACCCGATCAAAAGCGAAGTGGTGATTGGCCATATCCGCCAGGCCAACGTGGGCAAGGTGTGCCTGTCCAATACCCACCCGTTTGTTCGCGAGCTGTGGGGACGCAACTGGTGTTTTGCGCACAATGGCCAGTTGGCCGACTTTTCTCCGAGTACGAGTTTTTACCGCCCTATTGGTGATACCGACAGCGAAGCAGCGTTCTGTGACCTGCTCAACCGGGTTCGTGAAGCCTTCCCGGAGCCGGTTGACGTCGAACGCATCCTGCCGGTGCTGGTTGAGGCCTGCGCCGAGTTTCGCAGCAAAGGCGTGTTCAATTGCCTGCTCAGTGATGGCGACTGGCTTTTCTGCTATTGCTCGACCAAGCTGGCGCAAATTACCCGGCGAGCCCCGTTTGGCCCGGCGCGCCTGAAAGATGTCGATGTTATCGTCGATTTTCAGGCAGAGACCACGCCCAACGATGTAGTCACCGTGATTGCCACCGAGCCACTGACTGAAAACGAAACCTGGACACGCTACGAACCGGGCCAATGGAGTCTGTGGCGACGCGGTGAATGCGTCAGCCAGGGCATAACCGAATAAGGATGGGTGTGTATGTTCCTGAGCTACCTGCGGTTGGTATTGTTTACCCTTGGCCTGCTGATCGGTGTGCAAGTGCCGGGGTTTATCAATGATTACGCCAACCGTGTTGAAGCTCATCTGATCGAGGCCCAGACCGGGTTGGCGGGGTTCCAGAACACCGCCAACCAGTTTTTCAAGGGTGACCTGCAAGCGCTGGTGGCCCATTACCAGGCCAGCGATGACCCGGTTTTTCGCAGTGATGCCGGCAGCCTCGGCACCTTGCTCAACCGTCAACGCCTGCTTGATGAGCAGTTCCAGGCCATGCAGGGCCCGTGGTACATGCGCGCCCTGCAAGTGGCCTATGCGGCTGATCCGGCCATTCGCGAAGAAACCCTGAACGCCTACACCTACCAGGTGTTGTTGTCGCCGAGCGCCATTGGTTGGGCGATGGCGGGTGCCTTGCTGTTCTCCTTCATTATCGAAGGTTTCCTGCGGCTGGTGGACTGGGTCGTGCTCGGCGGCAAACGCCAGCGTGAGCGCATTGCCCGCCGCGAGCGCAGCTACTGACCCCGGGGGAATATCCCCTTTCACAAGAAATGTTAAGCAATCAAATTTTTCTTATGCCCGAGCCCGGCTTTTATTAGTTGGACGAATGGCCCGCGCCTGTCGAAAAATGCTCCTACCTAATCTATAAAAAGACCACAGGAGCATCATCGTGAGCCGCCTGTTATTGAATTGTGACATTGGTGAGAGTTTTGGCAGCTGGACCATGGGCCTGGATGCCGAAGTCATGCCGTTTATCGATTGCGCCAACATTGCCTGCGGCTTTCATGCCGGCGACCCGGGCATCATGCGCAAAACCGTGGCCCTGGCTGTGGCGCATAATGTGAAGATCGGTGCTCATCCGGCGTATCAGGATCTGGCGGGCTTTGGGCGCCGATCCATGAGCTATTCGGCGCAGGAAGTGCAGGATCTGCTGCATTATCAGATCGGTGCACTGGACGGTATTTGCCGCGCACAGGGTGTGCAGGTCAGCTATGTCAAACCCCACGGCGCGATGTACAACGACATGATGGCCAACCCGGTACAGCTGCGGGCAGTGGTTCAGGCTGTGGCCGCTTACGATTCCAGCTTGCCGCTCATGCTGATGGCCACGCGCGACAACAGCGCCGCCCAGGCAATCGGCGACGAGTTTGGGGTAACACTGTGGTTTGAAGCCTTTGCCGACCGCGCCTACGACAATGCCGGGCGGCTGGTCTCGCGACAACTACCGGGGGCAGTCCACCACGATGCGGATGTCATCGTGCAGCAGGCCCTGACCATTGCAGCGGGCAAGGCCCTGGTTGCCAGTGACGGCAGTGCCCTGCATTTGCACGCTGATACCCTGTGTGTGCATGGCGACAACATTAGCTCGATTGCTGCTGTGCAGCGTATTCGCGAAGCCCTTGAGCAGCAGGCGCGGGCATGAAGCCGCGTATCGAAGTGGTCGCCATCGATTGCCTGATGCTGCGCCTGTTTGATGAAATTGCCGAAAGCAACATGCCCTGGATACTGGCTGCCAGCGAGCGGATCCGCACCTGCTTTGCGGTGCATCTGATCGATCTGGTGCCGTCCTACACCACAATGATGGTGCATTACGACGGGCTGGCGCTGACCCCGGCCCAGGCCCGTGAATTGATCGCCCAGGCCTTGACCGACCTGCGCCCGGAAACCCGCAACCTTGGCCAGTGTCATGTGCTGCCCGTGTGGTACGACGTGAGCGTGGGCCCGGAACTGACGTTGCTGGCCCAGCGCGCCGGCTGCTCGGTAAGCGAAGTGATTCGCCGGCACAGTGAGCACGAATACCAGGTGTTTGCCCTGGGTTTTGCTCCAGGTTTTGCCTTTATGGGGCTGGTTGAAGAGGCTCTGGCCGCGCCACGCCTGAACACCCCGCGCAAGCGTGTGGCCAGTGGCAGCGTGGGCATTGCCGAGCGACAGACGGCAGCCTACCCGGCGCAATCCCCGGGGGGCTGGAACCTGGTCGGGCGTACGCCGAGCGCACTGTTTGATCGTGAACGTGATGGCTACAGCCTGATGCAACCCGGTGACAGGGTGCAGTTTGCACCCGTGTCCCATGCTGAATTTATCCGCCTGGGCGGTGACGACACGCCTCAGGAGGCCTTGGCATGAGCCACTTATTGATTCAGGCCAGCACTCCATTGTGCCTGCTGCAAGACGCGGGGCGTTTTGGCGTGCGGCATTTGGGCGTAACCCAGGGCGGCGGCGCAGACTGGCTGTCGATGGCCTGGGCCAACTGGCTGCTGGGCAATTCGCCGGATGCAGCGGTGATTGAAATCACCCTGGGCGGCCTGACCCTTGTTGCCAAGGCCGATTGCACTCTGGCATTGGCGGGCGCGGACCTGGCGGCCACCATTGACGGGCAGCCGCTCAAGCCCTGGCGCAGTTTTGTCCTGAAGCAAGGCCAGACCCTTGTATTTACCCGGCCGCTGAGCGGTGCTCGGGCTTATCTGGCAGCGCCCGCGGGCTTTGTTGCGCCGCAAGTGCTGGGCAGTTGCGCGACTGTCGCCCGTGAGCAGCTCGGCGGGCCGGATGGTTTTGGTCGCGGGCTGGTGGCAGGTGATGAATTGACGTACGCCGGGCATGCCGGGCAATTGCGAGAGTTGCCATGCGAACTGCAACCGGTATTCAGCGCCAATCCGGCGCTGGACGTGGTAATGGGCGCGCAAATGGGTGCTTTCAGCGGGCAAAGTACCTTCGATGCTTTCAACAGCGCCTGGACGCTGGACACTCGCGCCGATCGCATGGGCATCCGTTTGCTGGGGCCTGCGTTGGTGTATCAGGGCGCACCGATGATCTCGGAAGGGATACCGCTGGGTGCCATTCAAGTGCCGCCGGACGGCCAGCCGATCGTGCTGCTCAATGACCGCCAGACCATTGGCGGTTACCCGCGACTTGGCGCCTTGACGCCTTTGGCGCTGGCGCGACTGGCCCAGTGCTTGCCGGGGGAGGGCGTGCATATGCGTCCGACCACGCAGGAGGCGGCGCAACGCCAGCATGTGGTGTTTATGCGGCGGTTTGTGGCTTAGCGCCATTTATGTGGGAGCGGGCTTGCTCGCGATTCAGGCGGCGCGGTAAAGCAGGAACACCGCGTCGAACAATCGCGAGCAAGCCCGCTGCCACACTCACCGCGCTGAATTATTTGGCCAAAAACCGCATCCCTTCTTCCAGCCCTTCAAGGGTGAGCGGATACATGCGGTCTTCGATCAGATCACGTACGATCCCGATCGAAGCCGTGTAATGCCATGTGTCCTTGGGATACGGGTTAATCCACACCAGCTTTTTGTATTTCTCCATAAAACGCTGCATCCACTTGTAGCCCGGCTCTTCATTCCAGTGCTCGACACTGCCCCCGGCATGGGTGATCTCATAGGGTCCCATCGTCGCGTCACCGATAAAGATCACTTTGTAATCCGCGCCATATTTGTTCAGCAGGTCCTGGGTCGAGATGCGCTCAACCTGACGACGCTGGTTGTTCTTCCACACCGATTCATAGATAAAGTTGTGAAAGTAGTAGTACTCCAGATGTTTGAACTCGGTTCTGCACGCGGAAAACAGCTCTTCACAAATTTTGATATGGGCGTCCATCGAACCGCCGATATCGAACAGCAACAGCAGTTTGATATTGTTGCGCCGCTCCGGGCGCATCTGAATATTCAGCAACCCGGCATCGCGAGCGGTGTGGTCGATGGTGCCATCGATATCCAGCTCATCCGCTGCGCCCTGGCGGGCGAATTTACGTAGCCGACGCAGCGCGACCTTGATATTGCGCGTGCCCAGCTCGACCTGATCATCCAGGTTCTTGTACTCGCGCTGTTCCCAGACCTTGGCCGCCTTGCCCTGACGTGCGCCAGCATCGCTCACGCGGATGCCTTCGGGGTGATAACCGCCCGAGCCGAACGGACTGGTGCCACCGGTGCCGATCCATTTGTTGCCGCCGGCATGGCGTTCCTTTTGCTCTTCCAGACGCTGCTTGAACGCCTCGATCAGCTTGTCCAGCCCGCCCAGTGACTGCAGCTGGGCGCGATCTTCGTCGCTCAGCGAGCGTTCGAACTCCTTGCGCAGCCAGTCTTCGGGGATCAGTGCCTCCAGGTGTTCATTGAGGTTTTGCAGACCATTGAAATAGGCGCCAAATGCGCGGTCGAACTTGTCGAAATGGCGCTCGTCCTTCACCAGGATCGTACGGGCCAGATAATAGAACTCGTCCATATCGGCGAAGGTCACCCGGTTTTTCAGGGCGTTGATCAGGTCCAGCAGCTCACGCACTGAAACCGGCACCTTGGCCGCACGCATTTCATTGAACAGATTAAGCAGCATGCTTTTCGCCTTCTCGGAAATCAGCGATTGGGGCGGCGGCTCATAAACGCCAGGCGCTCAAGCAATTGCACATCCTGCTCGTTTTTCACCAGGGCACCGGCCAGTGGCGGAATGGCTTTGGTCGGATCACGTTCGCGCAATACCGCTTCGCCGATATTGTCGGCCATCAGCAACTTGAGCCAGTCGACCAGCTCGGAGGTGGAAGGTTTTTTCTTTAAGCCCGGGACCTTGCGCACATCGAAAAACACATCAAGCGCTTCGCTGACCAGCTCTTTCTTGATGTTGGGGAAGTGCACGTCGACGATTTTCTGCAGCGTGGTGCGGTCCGGGAAACTGATGTAGTGGAAGAAGCAGCGGCGCAGGAAGGCGTCCGGCAGTTCTTTTTCGTTATTGGAGGTAATGATGATGATCGGGCGCACCTTGGCCTTGATCGTCTCGTCCGTCTCGTAAACGTAGAACTCCATCTTGTCGAGTTCTTGCAGCAGGTCATTGGGGAACTCGATGTCTGCCTTGTCGATTTCGTCGATCAGCAGGATGACGCGTTCTTCGGCCTCGAAGGCTTCCCACAACTTGCCCTTTTTAAGGTAGTTGCGCACATCGTGAACCTTGTCGACACCCAGTTGCGAGTCACGCAGGCGACTGACTGCGTCGTACTCATAGAGGCCCTGGTGGGCCTTGGTGGTTGACTTGATATGCCAGGTGATCAGCTTGCAGCCAAAGGATTCAGCCAGTTGCTCGGCAAGCATGGTTTTACCGGTGCCGGGCTCGCCCTTGACCAGCAGCGGCCGCTCCAGGGTAATGGCCGCGTTGACCGCCAGTTTCAGGTCGTCGGTGGCCACATAGGCGTGTGTGCCTTCAAACTTCATCTGCAATTCCTCAAACCATGACCCGGGTCCTGCAAGGGGCAGGGCGGGAGAACTGAAAAGTATGTCCGACTATAACGCGCTGCCCGCCTGAGGTGAACGCAGACGCGCCATTCAGTCCCTGAATGAGGCGTCACGCCATGACTGGACGCATGTCAGCGTGAGGCCTACCCTTGGGATCTTCCCAAAAGGTGCACAAGGACCCCGCCATGAGCCGCATTTATGCAGACAACGCCCAATCCATCGGCAACACGCCTTTAGTCCAGATCAACAGCATTGCGCCGCGCGGCGTGACCATCCTGGCCAAGATCGAAGGCCGCAACCCCGGTTATTCAGTTAAATGCCGGATTGGCGCCAACATGATCTGGGACGCCGAAAGCCGCGGCGTGCTCAAGCCGGGCATGACCATTATCGAACCCACGTCGGGGAACACGGGGATCGGCCTGGCTTTCGTCGCAGCGGCGCGTGGTTACAAATTGATGCTGACCATGCCGTCATCGATGAGCATCGAGCGGCGCAAGGTACTCAAGGCGCTGGGTGCCGAGCTGGTCTTGACCGAGCCGGCCAAGGGCATGAAGGGCGCGATCGACAAAGCCGCAGAAATTCAGGCCAGCGACCCGGCCAGGTATTTTATGCCGCAGCAGTTCGAGAACCCGGCCAACCCCGCGATCCATGAAAAAACCACTGGCCCGGAAATCTGGAACGACACCGATGGCGGCGTTGATGTACTGGTGTCTGGCGTCGGCACCGGCGGCACGATTACCGGGGTTTCACGCTACATCAAGCACACCCAGGGCAAGCCGATTCTGTCGGTGGCCGTCGAGCCCATCACCTCGCCGGTGATCACCCAGGCGTTGGCCGGAGAAGAAATCAAGCCGTCACCGCACAAGATCCAGGGCATCGGTGCCGGTTTCGTCCCCAAAAACCTTGATCTGTCGATCGTCGACAAGGTCGAACTGGTCAGCGATGACGAATCCAAGGCCATGGCCCTGCGCCTGATGCAGGAAGAGGGCATCCTGTGCGGCATCTCCTGCGGTGCAGCGATGGCCGTGGCGGTGCGACTGGCGGAAACCCCGGAAATGCAAGGCAAGACCATCGTCGTGATCCTCCCCGATTCGGGCGAGCGTTATCTGTCGAGCTTCCTGTTCAGCGACCTGTTCAGCGAGCAGGAATTGCACCCGTAACATTGTGCGGGGGGTGGCGCGCCCGTTCCCCGCAGAGTTTGTGCAACTGACTCAAATCAAGTGGCTAATGCCCAAGTTTCTGAATAATCAGCCTGCTGTTGCGTAAGACTTAATACTGATTATTTGGATTCGTGGGTTTTGTCCTACGCCTGTAGTGTTTATCATGGCCTGCTGCTACATCGGGCTATTGATGCTGCACGGTATTTTTGAGGAGTTGTTGCATGACCTTATCCTTCGCCATCAAGGCAGGGCTCATACTGTTATTTGTCGGCAGCATTCTTTACGTGCACCTGCGCGGCAAGGCACGGTTGCCGGTGTTGCGCCAATTCGTCAACCACTCCGCGTTCTTTGCGCCCTACAACGCCCTGATGTACCTGTTCTCCGGGGTACCGTCCAAGCCGTACCTGGACCGCAGCAAGTTCCCCGAGCTGGATGTGCTCAAGGACAACTGGCAAGCGATCCGCGAAGAAGCCATGCACTTGTTCGATGAGGGCTATATACGCGCCGCCGAGAAGAACAACGACGCAGGCTTCGGTTCGTTCTTCAAAAAGGGCTGGAAGCGCTTTTACCTCAAGTGGTACGACAAGGCGCTGCCATCGGCTGAATTGCTGTGCCCCAAAACCGTTGAATTGGTCAACAGCATCCCCAACGTCAAAGGCGCGATGTTTGCCCTGTTGCCGGGCGGTAGCCACCTCAACCCGCACCGCGACCCGTTTGCCGGATCGCTGCGTTACCACCTGGGCCTGTCGACCCCCAACTCCGACGCTTGCCGCATCTTTGTCGATGGCGAGGAATACGCTTGGCGTGATGGTGAAGACGTGATGTTCGACGAGACTTACGTGCACTGGGTCAAGAACGAAACCGATGTCACCCGCGTCATTCTGTTTTGCGATATCGAGCGGCCATTGACCAGCCCGCTGATGACCCGTATCAACCGTTGGGTCAGCGCGCAACTGGGTAAGGCGACTGCGCCGCAGAACCTGGACGACGAACGCGTTGGCGGGATCAACAAGGCCTATGCCTGGAGCAAAACCTTCAGTGACCGCTTCAGTGGCGTGGTCAAACAGTGGAAGCGCCGCAATCCCAAACTTTATCGTATCGCCCGGCCGATATTGGCGGTGCTGGTACTGATACTGCTGTGGCGCTGGTTGTTTGGCTGATTGCATCAGACACAAAAAACCGCTCTCTCGAGAGCGGTTTTTTTTGGATTTTTTATGTCAATTGCCTGCCAAAACCCCACCACGGCATGTGATTATTTGGACGCTGCCATTGCCCCGGGCTTGAGCACCAGCCACAGCGCCACGGCGATCAGCAGACCTCCGTACAGGTGCGCCATCGACAGCGGCTCGCCCAGAAACAGCGCGCCCCACAGCACGCCAAACGGCGGGATCATAAAGGTCACGGTCATGGATTTGACCGGGCCAATGCTGGTCAGCAAGCGGAAGTACAGGATATAGGCAAACGCCGTACACACCAGCCCCAGACCCAGCAACGATAACCAGACACTCGTCCCGCCCCAACTGACCGGTGGCTGATTGATCACACTCAGCCCGAACAGCGGCAGCAGGAACAAAGTAGCCCCGAGCATACTGCCCAGTGCCGAAAGACGAGGGTCGAGACCGCCTTGCTGATCCAGCCAGCGGCGTGCCAAAAAGCCGGCAAATCCATAAAAGGTGGTGGCCAGCAGACAGGCGAGGGCGCCCATCAGCAAGTCCAGATTGAAAGCAACCGGCCCGGCACGGGTCAAAATGCCTACACCGAGCAAGCCCAGAAACACCCCGGCCATTTTGGTCAGGGTCAATTTTTCGCTGAAAAACAGACCGCCGATCAATACGCCCATCAACGGTGTGGTGGCGTTGAAAATCGATGAGTAACCGGCAGGCAACACCTGGGCCGCCACCGAATACAGCGTGGCCGGTACCCCGGAGTTGATAACCCCCAGTATCAGGATTACCTTGAGTTTGCCGCCGAAATCCCAGCGCACGCGCATCAGCGCCAGAATCACCACCAGACCGGTTGCTGCGATGGAAACCCGGAAAAAAGCTGTCGGGATGGTCCCGAGTACCGGTGCAATGATCCGCATAAATAGAAAGCTGGCGCCCCAAATGCCTGCCAGCGACAGCATGCGCAGCAAATCGACAAGTCTCACGGGATTTTCCTTACAAGTTTCAAGGCGGGCAGTGTAGGGGATGCAGCGGACAAGACAACGCGCTAATTCCTACAGATTCGTGCATGAGCGTCCAAATCTGCGACAATCCGCCCCCTGCATTTACGAAGAATTCTGCGCACCTGATGACTGACGAATCGCCTGCTATCGACCAACTGTTGAAAAACCTCGATCAAGCCATGATTGCCGACCGCCACAAGCTGCGCCGGCAATTGCATGAGCTGCGCAAAAAGCCTGACGACGCCAAGCTGGCCGCCTGGGCCGAGCGGGTGCAGGCGTCGTGCGCGCAGGTGGCAGCGCGGGCGGCCAGTGTGCCGCAGGTTCGCTATGACGAAAATCTGCCGATCGCGGCCAAGCGGGACGAGATCAAGGCCGCGCTGCTCAAGCATCAGGTGCTGATCCTGGCCGGTGAAACCGGCTCGGGCAAAACCACCCAGTTACCGAAGATCTGCCTTGAAATCGGCCGTGGGCAGCACGGCCTGATCGGCCATACCCAACCGCGGCGCATCGCCGCCCGCAGTGTGGCCAGCCGGGTGGCTGAAGAGCTGGGCACGCCGCTGGGTGCGCTGGTCGGCTATCAGGTGCGGTTTGAGGATCAGAGCGATTCCAATACCCTGATCAAGCTGATGACCGACGGTATCCTGCTGGCCGAAACCCAGCACGACCGCTATCTCGAACGCTATGACACGATCATCGTCGACGAAGCCCACGAGCGCAGCCTGAACATCGACTTTTTGCTCGGTTATCTGAAGATCCTGCTGCCCCGTCGTCCCGATTTGAAGGTCATCATCACCTCGGCAACCATCGATCTTGAGCGTTTCTCCAAACACTTCAATGACGCGCCCATTGTCGAAGTGTCGGGCCGTACCTTTCCGGTCGAGACCTGGTATCGCCCGTTGACCTCCCAGCAGGACGAAGAGGGCAACAACGTTGAAGAAGACCTGAGCGTCGACCAGGCCATTATTGCCACCCTGGACGAGATTGCCGCGTTCGAGCGCAGTGAGCGTAAAAGCCCCGGCGATGTGCTGGTATTTTTACCAGGCGAGCGGGAAATCCGCGATGCCGCCGACATGCTGCGCAAGGCGCAACTCAAGCACACCGAGATCCTGCCGTTGTATGCGCGGTTGTCGCCTGCCGAACAGCAGCGGATTTTCCAGTCGCACCCGGGCCGCCGTGTGGTGCTGGCCACCAACGTAGCGGAAACGTCATTGACTGTGCCGGGCATCCGTTACGTGATTGACAGCGGCACGGCGCGCATCAGCCGATACAGCTACCGGGCCAAGGTCCAGCGCCTGCCGATAGAAGCGATTTCCCAGGCCAGCGCCAACCAGCGCAAGGGCCGTTGTGGCCGGGTCGAGCCGGGTATCTGCGTGCGCCTGTATGCCGAAGAAGATTTTAACGGTCGCCCGGAGTTTACCGATCCTGAGATTCTTCGTACCAACCTTGCGGCAGTCATCCTGCAAATGCTGCACCTGCGCCTGGGCGAAATCACCGCGTTTCCGTTTATTGAGCCGCCGGACGGCAAGGCAATCACCGACGGTTTCAATCTGCTGCAAGAACTGTCGGCGGTTAACCGCGAAAATCAGCTCACACCGCTGGGCCGTCAGTTGGCCCGCCTGCCGGTGGACCCGCGCATGGGCCGTATGTTGCTCGAAGCCGCCAAGCTCGGCAGTTTGCAGGAAGTATTGATCGTCGCCAGTGCGATGTCGGTGCAAGACCCGCGTGAACGTCCGCCGGAACGTCAACAAGCGGCAGATCAGGCCCACGCGCAATGGAAAGATGTCGACTCTGACTTTGCCGGTCTGATCAACGTATGGCGCGGTTTTGAGGAGCAGCGCCAGGCGCTGACGGCCAGCCCGCTGCGCAACTGGTGTCGCAAGAACTTCCTCAACTACCTGCGGTTGCGCGAGTGGCGTGATTCCCACCGTCAATTGAGCCTGATCTGTCGCGATATGCAGCTCACGGTCAATCAGGAACCGGCCGATTATGCAAAACTGCACAAGGCGGTGCTGTCGGGGTTGCTGAGCCAGATCGGGCAAAAAACCGAGGACGGAGATTACCTCGGGGCGCGCCAGCGCCGGTTCTGGATCCATCCGTCTTCGGGGCTGGGTAAAAAGCGTCCGCAGTGGCTGATGACTGCCGAGCTGGTAGAAACGACCAAATTGTATGCGCGGATGGTGGCCAAGATCGAGCCGGACTGGATCGAACCGCTGGCCGGGCATCTGGTGAAAAAGAACTATTTCGAGCCCCATTGGGAGAAGAAGCGCGGGCAGGTGGTGGCCTATGAGCAGATCACCCTGTTCGGCCTGATCGTGGTCGGTCGCCGTGCCGTGCATTACGGGCCGATTGACCCGGTGCTGTCCCGCGAGCTGTTTATCCGTGAAGGGCTGGTGCGTGGCGAAATTCAGTCGCGGGCCAAATGCCTGACGGCCAACGCGCAGTTGCTTGAACAACTCGACGAACTGGAGGCCAAGGCCCGGCGCCGTGACATTCTGGCGGATGAAGAAACCCTCTACGCGTTTTACGACGCTCGCCTGCCGGCCGAGATTCATCAGACCGCGACATTTGACAGCTGGTATCGGGTCAACAGCCAGAAAGATCCACAGTTGCTGATCATGCGCGAAGAAGACGTGCTGGCCCGCGAAGCCACCGAAATCACGGCCATGCATTACCCTGACACGTTGCATCTGGGGGATTTGACCCTGGAGCTCAGCTATCACTTTGAACCCAACCACCCCCGCGATGGCGTGACGGTCAAGGTGCCAGCGCCGCTGCTCCCGGTTTTGCCGCCGGAACGTATGGAGTGGCTGGTGCCCGGCATGATAGAAGCCAAATGCATCGCTCTGGTGCGCAGTTTGCCCAAGGCATTGCGCAAAAACTTCGTGCCGGTGCCGGACTTCGTCAAGGCCGCGTTGCAGCGCATGGAATTTGCTGAGGGATCATTGCCACAAACCCTGGGCCGCGAATTGCTGCGCATGACCGGCGCTCGGGTGAGCGACGAGGCCTGGGCGCAAGCCGCGCAGCAAGTTGAAAATCATCTGAAGATGAATATCGAAGTGGTCGACGCCGACGGCAAGTTTCTCGGCGAGGGTCGTGATCTGGCCGAATTGACGGCCCGCTTTGCCCAGGCCAGTCAGGCAGCACTGGCCGTACCGCAAACCGCGAAAAATCAGCAGCCGGTCGAGGCCAAGGTGTTTGCCCCGGTGGCGGAGAAAACCCAGCAGAAGATCGCCGGGCTGTCGATGACGGTTTACCCGGCGCTGGTGGAAGAGGGCAATACGGTCAAGGAAGGGCGCTTTTCTACCCCGGCCGAGGCTGAGTTCCAGCATCGCCGTGCGTTGCAGCGTTTGCTGATGCAACAACTGGCGGAACCGGCGAAATTTTTGCGTGGCAAGCTGCCAGGGTTGACTGAGCTTGGCCTTTTGTACCGCGAATTGGGTCGGGTCGAGAGCCTGGTGGAGGACATTCTGCTGGCCAGCCTCGACAGCTGCATCCTGGAAGGCGAGGCGGTATTACCCCGTGATGGCGCGGGGCTGGCATCGCTTGCCGAGCGCAAGCGCGGAGCCTGGACCGAACATGCGGAAAAGCTGGCCAGACTGACGCTGGAAATCCTCAAACTGTGGCATGGTCTGCAAAAACGCTTCAAGGGCAAGATCGATCTGGCCCAGGCGGTGGCGTTGAATGACATAAAGCAGCAGCTGAGCCATCTGGTGTACCCGGGTTTTGTGCGCGAAACCCCGGCTTTGTGGCTTAAAGAGTTGCCGCGCTACCTCAAGGCGATAGAAATGCGTCTTGAAAAACTGCCGGGCCAGGTGCAAAAAGACCGGGTCTGGAGTGGTGAGCTGAGTGGTTTGTGGGCGCAGTACCAGGCGCGTGCGACCAAGCATGCGCAGGAGGGCAAGCGCGATCCGCAACTTGAGTTGTACCGCTGGTGGCTGGAAGAATATCGGGTGTCGTTATTCGGCCAGCAACTGGGGACCAAGGTGCCGATTTCGGACAAGCGCCTGAGTAAGCAGTGGAGTTTGGTGGAGGCTTGAGCCTGCAGTCCTGTGGGAGCGGGCTTGCTCGCGATGCAGGCGACGCGGTCATGCATTTGCACCGTGTTGCTGCAATCGAGAGCAGGCCAGCTCCCACGGGGGATTACTGCAAGATCCGTAAATAACGCCAAATGCTGGCATTTATGGCAAACTTCGCGGCTATCCGTACCTGAAACGATTTCAATATCTTCTGCTTGAACAGAATAGAGGAACGATCGTGCATAACGTCGTCATCAGCGGCACCGGCCTGTACACCCCGGCCAACAGCATCTCCAACGAAGAGCTGGTGCAGTCTTTCAATACCTATGTACAACAGTTCAACGCGGACCACGCCGTGGCTATCGAGGCCGGTGAAATCCAGCCTCTGGCCGAGTCCAGCGCCGCCTTTATCGAAAAGGCTTCGGGCATAAAAAGCCGCTTTGTGATGGACAAGGACGGCATCCTTGACCCGCAGCGCATGCGCCCGCATTTGCCGGAGCGCTCCAACGACGAAATGTCGGTACTCTGCGAAATGGCCGTTGGCGCTGCCAAACAAGCACTGGAACGCGCGGGTAAAACCGCCGCTGACATCGACGGCGTGATCGTGGCCTGCTCCAACCTGCAGCGCCCGTACCCGGCCATTGCCATCGAAGTGCAACATGCACTGGGTATTCAGGGTTTTGGTTTTGACATGAACGTGGCCTGTTCTTCCGCAACGTTCGGTATCCAGACCGCCAGCAACAGCGTCCAGTTGGGCCAGGCTCGCGCGGTACTGCTTATCAGCCCTGAAGTATGCACCGGCCACTTGAACTTCCGTGACCGTGACAGCCACTTTATCTTTGGCGATGCCGCGACCGCGATAGTGGTCGAGCGTGCCGACCTGGCAACGTCCGAACACCAGTTCGACATCGTCAGCACTAAACTGCTGACTACGTATTCGAACAATATTCGCAACAATTTCGGCTTCCTCAACCGTGCATCCGACGAGCCAGCTGACAGCCCGGACAAACTGTTCGTGCAAGAAGGGCGCAAGGTCTTCCGCGATGTTTGCCCGATGGTGGCTGAACTGATCGGCCAGCATCTGCAGGAAAACCAGCTGGACGTGGCGCAAGTCAAACGTTTCTGGTTGCATCAGGCCAACCTGAGCATGAACCACCTGATCGTGCGCAAGCTGTTGGGCCGCGAAGCTTCGGTCGAAGAAGCTCCGGTGATTCTCGACACCTATGCCAACACCAGTTCGGCCGGTTCGGTGATTGCCTTCCACAAGTACCAGGACGACTTGCCAAGCGGTTCGCTGGCGGTGCTCAGCTCGTTCGGTGCCGGCTACTCGATTGGCAGCGTGATTCTGCGTAAACGCTAAGGTCACAGCTGGTTTGTGGTGGGAGCGGGCTTGCTCGCGATACAGGCAGCGCGGTCTGACAGGCAAACTGCGGTGATGCTATCGCGAGCAAGCCCGCTCCCACACAGAAAAATCACTTTCCGGTTGCGGAGACCTGCATGGCAACTGTTGACGACGCTGACCTGCTCAAACGTCTGCTTAACGGCGAGCAACAGGCCTTCCGCGAGCTGGTCACTACCTATCAAGGTGCCATGCGCGCTGTGGCCCATGCGATCGTCGGCAATCGCCATGCTGACGAAATCGTTCAGGACGCCTGGCTGTCAGTGGTGCGCAACCTGTCCGGGTTCGAAGGCCGTTCGAGCCTGAAAACCTGGCTGCTGACCATCACGGCCAATGCGGCGAAACAACGCTACAAGCAAAATCGTCGTGAAGTGCTGCTCGACGATTTGCCTTCGCCCCACGGTACTGTCGACGATGAGCGGTTTTCCAGCGATGGCCACTGGTTGCTTGCCCCTTATTCCTGGCATCAGGACAGCCCTGACGCATTGCTCAGCGAAGATGAGTTGCGCGAATGTCTTGAGCAAACGCTCCTCAGTCTGCCGCAGTTGCAGAGCAGTGTGCTGGTGTTGCGCGAGCGCCAGGGGCTCGAGCTCGAAGAAATTTGTAATATTCTTGAGATATCGCTCTCTAATGTCCGGGTGTTGATACATCGCGCCCGACTCAAAGTCTTCGCGACCGTGGAACATTTCGAGGAAACTGGCGAATGTTGACCTGCAAACAGCAAGTAGCGGTCTCAAGTGACTATCTGGATGGTCAGCTGAGTTTTCGTCAGCGGTTGTTGGTACGCCATCATTTGCTGTTCTGTCCGAACTGCAGGCGTTTTATCAGGCAAATGCGTTTGTTGAGGGGCACGTTGCAAAAACTTCCCGAACCGCCACCGGAGGATCTGGAGCAGACGGTTGAGCGAATGATGCGCGAGCAGTCGCGCTGATGGCGGGGCATGAACGAGAACACTGTCGGTGGATGTGATGGGGGCCGACGGCATCCTCGCTCTGCTTTTACGGCACAAAACGCTGAATGACTTCAGCGTTTTGTCTATTGAGTAAACCTTTCTTTTAGAACTTGGCTTCCAGGTCCAGCTGCAAGGTGTTGGCCTTGGCATCTTTCTGGGTGGAGGTCGCGTAGTCGGCCTTGGTCAGGAAGTAGGTCACGCCGACACCGAAGTTCTTGTCGATTTCATAACCCACTTTGAACTTGTGACCGCGGGAACCGGTAGTACCGTTGGCGAAGTCAGAATCGGTGAAAGCGCCGACCACGGCGTTACGCTGAATATCGCGGTAGTTGTAGTCCAGGCTGAAGGCGTTGAGCTTGGATTTGAAGCCCACCAACCAGGCATCATCCTGATCGCTGTCGGTGGCAGCGTTATGCACGTATTGGCCGTACAGCGACAGCGGCACGGGCAGGTTGGCGATATCGACCTGACCGAAGCCTTCGTACAGGCGGAACTCGTCAGTGCTGTTACCGTTGACGCCGAGTGCACATGGGGTGGTCTTGGTCCCGGTGGTCGGGCACTTGCTGTCCTTGTCGTTGTTGTAGCTGTAAACGCTGCCGCCCAAGGTCACTTTCAGGCTGTCGGTAGGGGCGAAGCGAGCACCCAGCTGGCCGGCGTACAGGCTCAGGTCGTGCTTGAATTGCACGCCTTCGCCGTCAACGTTGTCCTTGAGGGTGTAGTAACCGGCGCTACCAAACATTTCGACGCCGCTGTTGCCCAGGTTGTGTTTGTAAGTGGCGGCCAGACCTTCCGGGTTGATATCGCTATCCCAGATTACATCGCCCATATTGACCCACGGCTGTGGCATCTTGCCGGCAATCAGGTGCAGGTCCTTGACGGCGGTCGGGTGGTAGTCGATAAACGCCATGTCCAGCCACAGTTGCTTCTTGTCGAAGTAGTTGTCCAGATCCTGGTTGGTGGAACGTGCATCATCACCGCCGCCAGTGGCAATACGGATACCGGTATTCACCTGCGGGTTGATTTCGGTATAGGCGCCCAGGCGAGCACGAATGCGTTGGCGGTCCTTGTTCTTGCCATCGGATTCGCCGTCGATCTTGACGGTTTCCTGACGAACCCGTACATCCCCCTTGAGTTCGGTTTTGGCGGCCCAGGCGACTTTCTGTTCGAAGGCACTGAGATCGGATTTTTTCACCTGGTCGGCGGCAGCTTCTTGCTTGGCTTGATTCTCACTGGCGAGTTCAGTTTGCAGCTCGGAGTACTGTGCAGGCGAAATAGAGCCGTTGGCTTTTAGCATTTCGAGCAGTTTGGCATCGACCGCAGCGCTGGCCGGAACGCTCATGGCCAATACCAGGCCACCACACAGTCCCGCAGCAACCCGTGTAGATACAAGACGCATTATGAATCTCCCAGTGCTGAGATGGCCCTAGCCACCCCAAGAAAAATCGGCCCTTTACGGGCTCACGTTAACGAGGCTTGGCGTGTCATGAGCGTGTTGGCAAACAGGTCGCTCATAACCCCGTGTTCTAAGAAGCGGCGTCAGTATCGCGGGTGGATATGACAGAAAAGTGGCAGACTGATAGCAAGTCTGTGACAGTGAAGCGATTCAGTGGTTGGGTGATACCATCGCGTCTACGCCGCGCCTTGAGGACTATTAATGCCGCTTCAACGACTCGACAGCCTGTCCACCATCCCCGCCCATGAATGGGATGCGCTGGTGCCGGTGGCCCAGCCTTTTTTGCGCCATGCCTTTCTCACTACCCTGGAAGACAGTGCCAGCCTGGGCCCGCATTCAGGCTGGCAGCCCGAGCATTTACTGCATTATGAAAATGGGCAGTTGCAGGCGGCGTTGCCCAGTTATCGAAAATGGCATTCCTACGGTGAATACGTGTTCGATCACGAGTGGGCGCAAGCCTGTGAGCGTGCAGGTATCGAGTACTACCCCAAGCTGCTTGCGGCAGTACCGTTCAGTCCGGTCAGCGGCCCCCGGTTGTTGGCCGCCCGTGCCGAGGACGGGCTTGAGCTGCTGGCGGCCTTGCCCGGTTATCTGCAGATCGAAGGGTTGTCCAGCGCCCATATCAATTTCACCGACCTGCTGGCCGATACGGCGCTGGCGCAACAACCCGGCTGGATGCAACGGCTGGGTTGTCAGTTTCACTGGCAGAACCGCGGGTACCGGGACTTTCAGGATTTTCTCGATGCCCTGAGCTCACGCAAGCGCAAACAGATGCGCAAAGAGCGTGAGCAAGTGGCAGGGCAGGGGTTTGAGTTTGAGTGGCTGGAAGGCCAGCAGGTGAGTGAAGCGCAATGGGATTTTGTCTACGCCTGCTACGCCAACACCTATGCTGTGCGACGGCAAACGCCGTATCTGACCCGGGATTTCTTCAGCCTGCTGGCCGAGCGCATGCCCGAATCGATTCGCGTGGTGCTGGCCAAACAGGGTTCGACCCCGGTTGCGATGGCGTTCAGCCTGATCGGCGGCGACAGTCTCTATGGTCGCTACTGGGGATGTCTTGGCGAGTTTGACCGCCTGCATTTCGAGACGTGTTTCTACCAGGGTATGGATTACGCTATCGCCCACGGTATCAGGCGTTTTGATGCCGGTGCTCAGGGCGAGCACAAGCTGATTCGCGGCTTTGAACCGGTGATCACACACTCATGGCATTACCTGCGCCATCAGGGCTTGAAGGCGGCCGTAAGTGACTTTTTGCAGCGTGAGCGGGTCGGTGTGCTGGCGTATGCTGAAGAGGCGAGGTCGGCGCTGCCATATCGGCAGGCCTGACCCTCGCGTCCGGCCGTTTAGCTGCCTTCCTTGCCCAGCCAGCGATAGACCAGTGCGCCAATGGCCGCACCCAGCATTGGCGCCAACCAGAACATCCATAACTGCTGAAGCGCCCAGCCGCCTACGATCAGCGCCGGGCCTGTGCTGCGCGCCGGGTTGACCGACGTGTTGGTCACCGGGATCGAAATCAGGTGGATCAGCGTCAGCGCCAGGCCGATGGCCAGAGGGGCGTGCCCCGCGGATACCCGTTTGTCAGTGGCGCCCATGATGATCAGGATAAACATGGCGGTCATGGTGATTTCACAGATGAGCCCCGACACCATGGAGTAGCCACCGGGTGAGTGGTCGCCATAGCCATTGGCTGCGAGCCCGCTGGCAGCCAGATCAAAGCCGGGTTTGCCACTGGCAATCATGTACAGGAGCCCGGCAGCAATCACACCGCCGAGGATCTGGGCAATGATGTAGGCAGGCAGTTCTTTTGCAGGAAAGCGTCCACCAACCCACAAGCCGAAAGACACGGCCGGGTTGAGATGGCAACCACTTATATGGCCGATGGCAAAGGCCATGGTCACCACGGTCAAGCCAAATGCCAGAGCCACCCCCAGCAGGCCGATGCCGACATCAGGAAACGCGGCTGCGAGCACAGCACTGCCGCAACCGCCCAATACCAACCAGAAAGTACCCAGCAACTCAGTGACGGAACGTTTGAACAAGGTCATGGAGGAGATCCCGGATGGATAAATCCATCGAGCAATTGAAGCGGCGTTGCCTCCTGCGATTTACTACAGGATTCTCCCGAATCCTTTACTAATTACAGCACTCGCCGATTTTTTTTCCAGTGCCATAAAAAACGCCAGCCCCCTTTGAAATCGGGGGCTGGCGTTGTGCTCCACGCGCTTTGCAGTTAGCGCTTTTTTGGTTCAGTCGATGCCGACAAAACCACCGGTCTGGTGTTGCCACAAACGCGAGTACAAGCCACCTTTGGCGAGCAGCTCGCTGTGGGTTCCGGATTCAGCGATACGGCCGTTTTCCAGGACCACCAGACGGTCCATCCGTGCAATGGTGGAGAGGCGGTGGGCGATGGCAATCACGGTTTTGCCTTGCATCAGGGTTTCCAGGCTTTCCTGGATCGCGGCTTCGACTTCGGAGTCCAGTGCCGAGGTGGCCTCGTCCATGATCAGGATCGGAGCGTTCTTGAGCAGCACGCGGGCAATGGCGATACGCTGGCGCTGGCCGCCGGACAGCTTGACGCCGCGCTCGCCCACATGAGCGTCAAAACCGGTGCGGCCCTGGGCATCGGATAGCAGCGGGATAAACTCATCGGCCCGGGCTTTGCGCACGGCTTCCCACAGCTCCTCGTCGGTGGCGTCCGGCTTGCCGTACAGCAAATTGTCGCGGATCGAACGATGCAGCAGCGAGGTGTCCTGGGTAATCATTCCGATCTGTTCGCGCAAGCTTTCCTGCGTCACTTCGGCGATGTTTTGATCGTCGATCAGGATGCGACCGCCTTGTAGGTCATACAAGCGCAACAACAGGTTCACCAGGGTTGACTTGCCGGCACCGGAAGGGCCGATCAGGCCGATTTTTTCACCGGGTTTAATTACCAGGTTGAGGTCGCTGATGATCCCGCTGCGCTTGCCGTAGTGGAAGTCAACGTGTTCAAAACGCACTTCGCCACGGTTGACGATCAAGCGTGGAGCCTGGTCGCGGTCAGTCACGGCGACAGGTTGGGCGATGGTCTCCAGGCCGTCCTGAACCATGCCGATATTTTCAAAAATGCCGTTGACCACCCACATGATCCAGCCGGACATGTTGACGATACGAATCACCAGGCCGGTGGCCAGGGCAATTGCGCCGACGCTGATCAGCGACTGGCTCCACAGCCACAGCGCCAGGCCGCTGGTGCTGACGATCAGCAGGCCATTCAGGCTGGTGATTGCCACGTCCATGCTGGTGACCACGCGACTGGCCAGTCGGGTTTTTTCGGTTTGCTCGATAATGGCTTCGCGCGCGTACTGCTGCTCAAAGTTTGTGTGGGCGAACAATTTGAGGGTGGTGATGTTGGTATAGCCGTCGACGATGCGGCCCATCAGTTTGGAGCGTGCATCAGAAGATACCACCGAGCGTTCCTTGACCCGTGGTACGAAGTAATACAAGGCCCCGACATAGCACAGGATCCAGGTCAGCAGGGGGATCATCAGGCGCCAGTCGGCTTCGGCAAACAGCACCAGCGAGCTGATGGCATAGATCAGGACGTGCCACAGCGCATCGACGGCCTGTACCGCCGAATCACGCAGGGAGTTGCCGGTTTGCATGATGCGCTGGGCGATGCGCCCGGCAAAATCGTTCTGGAAAAAGTTGAGGCTTTGCTTGAGTACATAACTGTGGTTTTGCCAGCGGATCATGCTGGTCATGCTGGGGCTCAGGGTCTGGTGCACCAGCAGGTCATGCAGGCCGAAGAACACCGGGCGGATGATCAGTGCGACCACGGCCATCCAGATCAGCTCACCGCTGTGGACCTTGAAAAAGTCAGTATTGGGCGTGCCCTGGGTCAGGTCGATCAGCGTGCTCAAGTAGCTGAAAAGCGATACTTCGATCAGTGCCGCGATCAGCCCGACCACCAGCAAGGCGGCAAACACGGGCCAGACCTGGCGCAGGTAGTAGAGATAAAATGCCCAGACAGTGCTGGGCGGAGCCGGAGTGGGGGCTTCGCGAAAAATATCGATCAGTTGTTCGAAGCGACGATAGAGCATTGGCACTGACGCCCGCAGCGCGGGCTCTCCTTATAGTGGTGTGACCGGCAGAGCAAAACACGGTCGCTGCAGGCGAAGGCAGCATAGCCGTCTGCGGCAGCAGCGACCGTGTATTGTTTCCAGTCAGCGCTTCCTGCGTGATAGCGCCTGTCAGTCGATACGCTTGGCCGACTTGATCAGGACCGGATCGATGGGCACATTTTGCATGCCTTGTTTGGTGGTGGTTTGCGAGTTGACGATCTGGTCAACAACGTCCATGCCATTTACTACCTTGGCAAAAACGGCGTAACCGGCATCACGGCCCGGGTCCAGAAACGCATTGTCTGCCACGTTGATGAAGAATTGACTGGTGGCCGAGTTCGGGTTCGACGTGCGTGCCATCGACAGGGTCCCGCGAACGTTATGCAAGCCGTTGCTGGCTTCGTTCTTGATCGGGTCGCGGGTCTGTTTTTGCACCATCTGCGACGTAAAACCACCACCTTGCACCATGAAACCCGGGATCACGCGGTGAAAAATGGTGTTGTTGTAAAAGCCGCTGTCGACATACTTGAGGAAGTTGTCAGTGCTGATCGGAGCCTTGACCGGGTCCAGTTCGATTTCGATCTTGCCAAAGCTGGTATCCAGTACCACGTGAGGCGCTTTGGCAGTTTCAGCCGCCATAAGGTTGGCAGCGAACAGCAGGGCGCCAGCGGCAAGAGCAATTTTTTTAAGCATGGTTCAGTGATCCTGAAAAGTTGGGTGACCGTTCTATGCCGCACCGTCAGTGAAGCTGGGGGGCATTGAACCAGTGCCCGTGCCACATCTTGCAATGGCAGATGTTCACGGGCGGCGGGTGTTGGACAGGATATTCTCGAATCAGGTTCCTGCCCACTGCTCATCACGCTTGCTGCGGTGCGGCGAAAGGTGCCTCGAGCGGTGCCGTGTCGAAAGTTCGCAACAATTCGACAAGGATTTGAGTTGCCGGGCCCAGGGGTTTGTCCTTGTTGGCGTACAGGAAAAACACCGGGTGACGATTGCCGCCCTGGTTGAGCGGCAACGGCTTGAGGAGACCTTCCTTGAGCTCGCGCTCGATCATGTGCCGTGGCAACCAGGCAAACCCCAGCCCGCTGCCCACAAAGGCAGCCGCCGTGGCCAGGCTGCCGACGGTCCAGCGCTGCTCGGAGCCCAGCCAGCCCACGTCCCGTGGTTGCTGGCGCCCGGAGTCACGAATCACCACTTGTAACTGGCTTTCGAGGTCCTGGAAATGCAACTCGCGTTGCAGGCGATGCAACGGGTGGTCGGGATGGGCCACGGCGACAAACTCCACGGTGCTCAACTCGGTACCCAGGTAGCCGGGAATATTGAAGCTGCTGATGGCCAGGTCAGCCACGCCTTCGAGCAGCACTTCCTCGACGCCGGAAAGAACCTCTTCACGCAGACGTACGCGACAGCCCCGGCTTTGCGGCATAAAAGCTGTCAGGGCGCGCACCAACCGGGCGTTGGGGTAGGCTGCGTCGACGACCAGGCGCACCTCGGCTTCCCAGCCTTGCTCCATATGATGGGCAAGGTCTTCGAGCTGGCTGGCCTGCTTGACCAGTTGCCGGGAGCGACGCAGCAACACGCCACCGGCTTCTGTCAGCACCGCCTTGCGTCCGTCGATGCGCAGCAGCGGCACGCCGAGCTGGTCCTGCATGCGGGCCACGGTATAGCTGACAGACGACTGTGAGCGGTGGAGAACTTCAGCGGCTTGTGCGAAGCCTCCGTGGTCGACCACAGCCTGCAAGGTGCGCCATTGATCAAGGGTCACGCGGGGCGCTTTCACAATGAATTCCTCTGATTTTGGAGTGGTTACAGGATACCGTTAAACAAACAGATTTATAGATAGGTTGTAGCAGGTAATTGCGCTTTTTTATCGAATCAATGACCCCTAATCTTGGCTCCATTCTTACAGCATTTACAGATGGAGCTTGTCCGCCATGTCCAATGTTCTGATCATTGAAAGTAGCGCCCGCCAGCAAGGCTCGTTTTCCCGTCAGTTGACCCAGCAGTTCATCAGCCAGTGGCAAGCAGCCCATCCGACCGATCAGGTCACCGTTCGCGACCTTGCCCTGCACCCGGTACCGCACCTTGATGCCAACCTGTTGGGTGGCTGGATGAAGCCCGAAGCACAACGCAGTGCAGACGAGCACGCCTCCCTCAAGCGCTCCGATGAGTTGACCGACGAGTTGCTGGCCGCTGATGTACTGGTGCTGGCGGCGCCCATGTACAACTTTGCGATACCGAGCACGCTCAAGGCCTGGCTGGACCACGTATTGCGCGCCGGGGTGACCTTCAAGTACACCGAAACCGGTCCACAGGGGCTTTTGACCGGCAAGAAAGCATACGTGTTGACGGCTCGCGGCGGGCTATATGCGGGTAGCACCTCGGACCATCAGGAACCATATCTGCGTCAGGTCATGGCCTTTGTCGGCATTCACGATGTGACCTTTATCCATGCCGAAGGGATGAACCTGGGCGGTGACTTCCAGGAGAAAGGTTTGAATCAGGCCAAGGCCAGGTTGTCTGCCATCGCGTAGTCTGTTAATCGACAGATAATCGCCCGATGGCTTAATTGTTTCATTGCTCCTTCAAGCATGCGGTTCGCGCATCGAACCTCCCTTTGCACTTTATTGAGTGCCCGTGCCCGATCAGCCTTTGCGCTGGATCGGGCTTTTTTTGTCTGGAGCATTTGTTGCGTACAAGCATGTTCACGCCTTTCAAGTGCGCTATGTATCTATCTTTTTACAGGTCCATGCTCTGTTAGCTTTGCCCTTTAATTGTTTTGCCCGGGATCCTTATCGGATGGCAAAACATCACTGATTAAGGGCTGTGTGCCATGTCCATGCTTTCGTCCCGCCCAGAGGCGCAACTCCAAAGAGAAGCGCTGGCCATTGCCGGCCACCTATCCCGACAGCCCACTTTTCTTGCGGCCGCCAGAGATTCGTTTCGCACAACGTTGCACCGGCGCTTTGCGTTTGTGTCACAAGCATTTGACCTGGATGCAATGCATGTCACTGATTATCGGCTTGTGTGGAATCAGGATCAGACCGAGCAGGTTGCCAGTCCCGCCACTTCCCGGACTCTGGGTGAGGAACTGAGTCGATATCTGGCGAGCCGTGAGCTGCCGGTTTTTCAGGGGTTGGTCGGTATCTTCGACAAGGCGGGAGTCTATGGGGATCTGGGGGCGCGCATTGTTGGCGGCGACAATACCGGCAGTGAGCTCGTGGCCATGTTGCAGGATGCAGGTGTCCGGGCCTGCTTGAACTACCAGCAACAGGTAGCGGCTTTTTATAGCGGTACACCGCTGGACGGGCTCAAGTCGGCCATGGCTGTTGCCTCGCCCCATGAGCTGGCAGGTGTCGATCCGCAGCGACTTGTCTTCGGCGTCCTGGGGGTATCCGGCCATGAATGGGAGAGCCGCAGCATTGTCCAGCTGTTCGCGGCCTACAGGGAGAGCGGCGAGTTGGCTGCGCATCCGGACGGCATGAGCACGGACGGCCAAATGACTGCCTGGACATACCCTGCGGCCAGTGCGGGCCATTTTTATCGCAGTCACTCCGGTCTGGAGAAGCCTGGGGTTCTGCTTAAACTTCTGCAGGACGCCGATAATCGCTATGCCCGTGACCTGCCGATGAACGAGCCTCTCAAGGCCTGGCTGGCACACAGAATGGCCAGGCAAAGGGCTGCTGAAGCCAATCTGCGTATGCGCGACGGCACCTTGACGGCGGAAGGGGCGGCCATGATCAAGGGGATAACCGGCGGCGTGCGCGATGCGATGGATCTGCACAGCCCTGGCGTGTATGAGCTGTTTCTGCGGGTGCCTGGAATCGAGGCCCGGGTTGCCGGATGTCTGGTTCTTACCAGCAATCCGCGGGATCTGCCCATCTACAGTCCTGCGGGTGTCATCCTGTTGATTGCAGGTCAGGGACTGATCGAGTTTTCCTCGGGCAGTGAGTTCAGTGACTGCATGACGCTCTGGCTGGATCAACCACAAAACCATCCCTGGTTGCGAGCCGGGGTTGCGTTGGGCCACCGGGACGCTGTTTTTGCCCATCGTCCACGTGCGCTTGTGGACTATCCGGGTGTACCCGGCGGCGATGCCTTTGCCCACTGCCTGACAACATTGCTGAGCTGGCAGCAGGACAGTTGTACGCATCTGATCCGTTCTGGCTCGGTGGAGCCCCTTTATCTGGAGCAGGCAATTGATCTCAGGGCCAGGTTTCGTGTCGGGCATGTGCTGCAGGTGTGCGAGTCAGCCCGACAGGGAAAACACACCGCGCAAGCGTTCAGGAACACCGCCCTGAATGACGGGTTGGTGCAGGCATTCCCCCTGATCCAGCCACTGGTTTCACCATTCGATATGGACAGTCTGAATCTCAAGGGTTACCGCGATGACAGCAAAGTCACAGATCTGTCAGCCGGGAGGATAAATCCAGAGCATTTGCAGCTTGTCAGTACCAGTCCGCTCGGCGATGTGCTACGTGAAATGGTTGCCAATCTCGAGGCATTCAACGTTTTTGCCCAAGCAGATCTTTTCTTTATCTGTGCAGGTGACAATTGCATCGAAATGGCAGCGCAGGAGTTTCGTGAAAGCATACAGGCTCTTGTTCGCCCATTGAGGTACATCGCTGTCGAGTACCAAATGCCTGTAGCACCCGAGGCGGTGCCAGATGAACCGATAAACACGTTCAAACAGCAGGCAGACGCTACCTTGGCGGACTTGCAGGCTATGTCCGAAATGCTCAAGCAGTCTGCTGTACCGTCTTCGCGCAGGCTGCGTCCAGCCATGCATTCAGAGCTGCAGTGCGCCATCAGTGAGGTAATTCGCCAGTTTCAGTTGTTCAAGGATGACTTGCGTGGCGAGGCTATACAGGTGCTGTACCAGCGCCTGCCGCTTGCAGAAACACTGCCGGTCAGACTGCGCGGGCATCTGGAGACCTACCTGCAGGGTGACGGGCAAACCTATCTTTTTGATTACGGTGAGTCTGTAACTCTGCCGGAAATGCTCGAGTACTACCGTGTCATTCCGGCTGGCCCAACTACGGCTCCTGCCAGGCTGCAGGCACTGAACGATCTTGAAGAGCAGTATGCAGTTCGGTGTATGGGTATGGAGCGGGGCACGCCCCTGATTGACTGCCTTCTCACTGCGGATCAGGAGCGAAAGCTGCTGAATGCCGTCAAGGGTTTTATATCGTCCCGGCAGCCTTCACAAGGTGTTAACGCTCTGCCGCCGCTGGAATTGCTGGCACATTACCTGCCTGATTTTGACCCTGCCCGGTTCGCTCACACCAGGCCTGCAGTCGCGCTGCAACAGCTGCTGACTTCAGAATGCGGTCAGTGTCTCGGTCGCGAATTGCTCAAGGTCCTGGGGTGGCATGGCGCACGCGATGGTGAGACCAGCCCGGTGACGCTATGTACCCAACTGGTTTGGAAGACTCTTGTGCTTCGATACTCGCAGGCTGGTGAAGTGGCCGGTTACGATTTGCACTCGGATCGTCTATGGGGCAGGACCTATGCGTGGATCCGCAGCGATTTTGAGACCTTTTTGCTTACTTCGCGACAAGCTGCATCCTCGGCGTTTGCCGCGTTGCTGGCGCGGTTGTTGCGAACGGCCATGCCACCGGATTTCAGTGTCCGCGATATTCCTGGCGAACTGACTTACGGTTCGCCCAGTTGGGTCAACTTGCGCCATGGTGCCGAACTGGCGCATGCCATCGAGCCAGGCTCGACACTGCGCATGACATTTCAGGAAGTCATCCTGTTGCCTGGCAAGCAGGGGCAGGGGCTCGTTTTTTCCGCCAAAGCAAACGAGCAGGAACAGGTTCTGCTCCGCGAGAAGTCTTCAGCCATTCTTGCCTTGCGCCTGCCTCCACTGATGGCCTGGGCGGCCCTGCATGGCGTTGTACCTAAAATGCCCCTGGCTGCTTATTCCAGCGTGGAGATGCAGCGCGCAGTACAAGCGCTGGATGCGTATGAACACGCGATTTTCAAAGCAACCAATGACCTGTTCAAACCTGCCCCCAACAGGTTTGAAATTGCAAAAAAAGAGCTGGCACGGCGCGGCCTGAATCCCTATTTCAGCGAGTTCACGGCTGCCAGGGGCAGAATGCCGCTGTTTGAGCTTTACGCTGCCGGCAAGCATCTGGAGCTGGATTTTCCGCCCTACACTTCAGCCACCATACCGAGTGCCGAGGAGGTTCGCGCAAGTGCCGAGCGCTTCTCACGGCTCAAGAAGTTGCCGGTGAATATCGAGCTGGAATTCAACCGGCAGTACAATGCCTATGAGGCGGCGCTTGTGGCAGCACAACAGGCGGTTGTCAGGTTTTTACTGGACAGCCTGCCCCCGCGGCAGCGTCAGGACATTGAATACAGCCATGTCAGGGTATTGCGTGTCAGAGCTGAAAGTACCGGCAGTGTCAGTGAGGACAGCCCCGAAATCACGGACTCACTGATGTTGCGTCAGGGGTTTATTCTCGAAGTGTGCAAAAAAGAAACCTGTGATCTCTACGAGATTTTCCCAAGGGCGCTGCACATACAAGAGAGTCCAAGGCTCAAGCCATTGCTGGTAGGAGGCGTAATCGCTCCAAAGAAAATCGGTATTCACACCTGGGTCCACACTTTTCGGCATGGCACGGTTTTGAATATTGACGAAAATGCCTATCGGACCGGGCACAAACCCATGCCCCATGAGACCTCCCGATCCAGGCTGATTATTGAGGAGCTTGGTAGCGTGCCAGCGGGAGGCGAGACGAGCAGTCATCTGCCCGATACGTTCAACTCCTTGCGCAGCAAACAGATTGCCAGGCTGATTCCGCTCTATATCGACAAGGGACAAGCTCGTGCGGCTGCTCGGGGAGTGACAGCTTTTGACCAGGCACATCCTGCCCTGTCATTGCTAAAGGCGATTACGCCTTTCTGGGGGGGCATCGAGGATCTGCTTTCGGATGATCAGAAACGCAGAGCTTCGGGGGCATTCGGGATGCTCCTGGACCTGCTGTTTTTGGTCCCCGTCGTAAGATTTGCCGGGGGGGCAGTGCGGGTGATCAACCTGGCTGGAAAGATCGGCTTCAAGGCCGTGTTGCCCCGGATGGGCAAGCTCGCCAGAACCCTGCTGGTGTCTCTGGCTCAGGAGCTGAACCCCCTGGATGGCTTGCCCCGTTTGCTCAAGTGGAGCGGTGTCAAACTGCTTGAGGGTGGTGCTTGTCTGGCTGAGAAAGGTCTCGGGCACTTCAGGCAAGTGACCAGCCTTTCAAGCGTGGCGCGTTACGACATTAAACAGGGGCTGGTAACGATCGCGGATCCCGGGGCCTGGAAGCCTGTGGCTCAGGGCGATGAGCTGCGTACGGTCAGTGATGTTAAAAACGTGCAGGTTCGCAACACGGGCAGCGTCACGACCAGTGATTACCGCCTGATTGATCCTGTATCCAGTCTTCCCTATGGGCCGCGCTTGGCCTCAGGCGCCCGGTCAGTACATTTCGGCCAGCAAAAATTCTTTGTTTCTGCCAGCCCTGATCTTCCCGATGGTTATTACTTGCTGCGAGTCAGAAGTCCTGACAATCCCTCGCAACTGCTCAGCAGCGGGGTAATTGCCAAGCCTGAAGCGGGTGCTGCGGGGCAATGGAAAAGAAGAGGGATCAAGGGCGGGGGGGATGAAGTGCCAGAGACCGCCAGTTTGCATACCTGGAGACTGCAGGACGATAACGGGCTGGCCTCATTGGGGGACATGACCACATTCCGGCGCAGCGACGTTTCATTGAAAGGGCGGCAGCCCGATACGACAACAGGTGTCCATACCTTCGACAATAGATCCTATATCGCGGTTGGAGATCCGCCCGAGGCTTATGAGGTGGTGCGGGTCAGAAACAGATTCTGGCAGTTGCATACGGATGGTGAACAGGCTGGCCCCTTTGTTGCGTATAGGCCAGCTCAGGGCCAGACCTCAGGTGTCTGGGACCTGGCCCCGCAGATTACTCTGCAACCCAAGCCAAGATCGAAATGGGAGACCGCCCCCGAGATCCTGTTCACCCCGGAGCCGGACGGGCCGCAGCTTTACCGCAACCTGAACAAGCTGCCGGCGAGTACCCCCTGGCAGGTTGAGAGCGGCATCGACTTCAAGCGAATTGAGCAGGAAATCCGCACCCGGTTCAATGTTGAACTGGAGGGCGTTGAAGTCATTTCGACAACGGCCAGTGATTTGGCGTTCAGGATGGATATCCCCTACGACGCGGCCTCTGCGAAAGCCAGTCCTGTCGCCTGGACCTCCCCGCAAGGCAAGATCCATATCGCCACGGATCATCCGGATTATGTGGTAAACGGTCTGGTGGACTCCGACAAGGTGCGCTCCACGGTAGTGCATGAGTATGTCCATGCGGCCTCTCATCGCAGAGCCGGTTTGCAGGTCATTTCCGGGGAGGGGGTCAATTATGACGAAAGTGTGGTGGATTATTTCGCGGAAAAAATCTACTCGCAGATTTATCCCGGACGGCCCTACAAAAGCGGCTATTTCACCGCGGACGGAGCCCTGTGGCACGGGCAACTGGTGCCGTTTATGAGTCAAAGCGCAACCATGAACCTGGTTGAGATCCAGCAGGCACTCTTTCACGATCCGGCGTTGTTCAGGCCGCTGGGCCCGGACGCCTTGCAGGAATGGAAGCGGCTGACCGGTTTCTAGTGCTGTGCGCCCTGAGGTCTCAATTGCCCTGGAGCGGATGAGATTGGCAAGCCAGCATTTTACTTCCCCGGCAAACCCGCTAAGGTCGCCCATTCTTTCGAATTCGCCACGGCGTAAACGAACAGGCAACTACGGTTTTTGAGCGAGAGATTCATGGGCTATCTGTTAATTGTTACCCTGATTCAGGCGTTTTCATTCAGCCTGATTGGCGAGTATCTGGCGGGGCACGTCGACAGTTACTTTGCGGTACTGGTGCGTGTGGTACTGGCGGGGCTGGTATTTATTCCGCTCACACGCTGGCGTCAGGTCGAACCCGGTTTCATGCGCGGCATGCTGTTGATCGGGGCGCTGCAGTTCGGTGTCACCTACGTCTGTCTGTACTTGAGTTTTCGAGTGCTTACGGTTCCGGAGGTGTTGTTATTCACCATCCTGACCCCCCTGCACGTGACCCTAATCGAGGATGCAATCAACCGCCGTTTCAACCCGTGGGCGCTTGTTGCGGCACTGGTCGCCGTTATGGGGGCTGCGGTCATTCGTTTTGACACCATCAGCCCCGAATTTTTCAAGGGCTTCCTGCTCCTGCAACTGGGCAACTTCACTTATGCCGCCGGTCAGGTGATGTACCGGCATCTGGTCGCACGCTACCCGAGCGATTTGCCGCATTACCGGCGCTTCGGTTACTTCTATCTGGGTGCGCTGGCTGTGGTACTGCCTGCTTTTGTGTTGTTCGGCAAAGCCGATTTCTGGCCTGAAGCCCCCTTGCAGTGGGGAGTGCTGGTGTTTCTGGGGCTGGTCTCCACTGCACTTGGCCTGTATTGGTGGAACAAGGGCGCGTGCATGGTCAGTGGCGCGACCCTGGCGGTCATGAACAACGTGCATGTGCCGGTGGGTCTGTTTTTCAGCCTGTTGATCTGGAATCAACACGAGCCTCTGGGGCGGTTGTTCCTGGGCGGGCTGGTGATATTGATTGCCGTCTGGATAAGCCGGCTAGACCGCAGGGCTGTGACGGTCTAAGGTCAATCTCAGTCCATCTATCGCCTTAAGGGAGAGTCGGAATGACAGTCAGGGTGTTGATCTTGCCGGGCCTGTTCAATTCAGGAACAGAGCATTGGCAATCTCACTGGGAGCAGCGCTACAGCGGTTTGCATCGGGTCAAGCAGGACAATTGGGAAACCCCCGCCTGTGTTGACTGGGTGCAGAACCTGCATAAAAAAATCACCAAGAGCGAGCGCCCCGTAGTGCTGGTGGGTCACAGCCTGGCGTGTACGCTGATAGCCCGCTGGGCCCAGCAGCACCCCAAGGAGGCAAGGCGGGTGCGCGGGGCGTTGCTGGTGGCGCCCAGTGATACCGAGGCCGACAGCTACCCGGCCGGGACCTCAGGCTTTAGCCCCATGCCGCTCAATACCCTGCCTTTTGATGCGATCACCGTAGCCAGTACCAACGACCCCTATGTCACCCGCGAGCGGGCCGAGGCCTTCAGCCAGGCCTGGGGGAGTGAACTGGTATGGTTGGAGAATGCCGGGCATATCAATGGCGAAGGTGGCTTTGGCACCTGGCCGCAGGGCATCGAGTTACTGTTCAAACTGACCGGTGACCCGCAGTTCAAGCAGGCTTGAGCAGGTAGATACTCTGTGGCAAGTCAAGCCCAATCAAAAGCCCCCTCACCCTAGCCCTCTCCCGAAGGGAGAGGGCACTGACCGCATGCGGCCTCAAAAACTTCACTGATCAGCACCCTCTCCTTTCGGGAGAGGGTTGGGGTGAGGGGCTTTCAGCTATCACTTTTGCCTCAGCGGCTATACATCACTCTTCGATCGGTATTCTGGTCAACAGCCCCTTGCGCAGGTCATTGCCGCTTGGTTGCTGGTACACGCTTAAACCGAACTCGGGCAGTACTGACAGCAGATAGTCGAAGATATCGCCCTGAATGCGTTCGTATTCGTCCCACACAGTGGTTCGGGTAAAGCAGTACACCTCCAGGGGTACGCCTTGAGGCGTGGTTTGCAGTTGGCGCACCATGCAGGTCATGTTCGGCTGGATATCGGCATGGCTTTTCAGATAGGCAAGGGCATAGGCGCGGAAAGTGCCGATATTGGTCATGCGTCGACGGTTGGCTGACATGGCTGCCACGTTGCCCTGGGCTTCATTCCAGCTTTTGAGTTCGGCTTTCTTGCGATGCAGGTAGTCGCTCAGCAGGCGCACTCCCTCCAGACGTTGCTCCTGCTCATCGGTCAGGAACGCAACATCGCTTGCGTCAATAAACAGGCTGCGCTTGATCCGCCGGCCGCCGGACTGCTGCATGCCGCGCCAGTTCTTGAACGACTCGGACATCAGGCGCCAGGTGGGTATCGAGACAATGGTCTTGTCGAAATTCTGCACCTTGACGGTATGCAGGGTGATATCGATCACATCACCATCGGCCCCGACTTGAGGCATTTCGATCCAGTCGCCAACCCGCAGCAAGTCGTTGCTGGTCAACTGTACGCTGGCCACGAACGACAGCAGGGTGTCCTTGTAGACCAGCAGGATAACCGCAGACATTGCCCCCAGCCCGGAAAGCAGCAGCATTGGCGAGCGGTCGATCAGGGTCGCGACAATGATGATGGCCGAGAACACATACAGCAACATTTTGGTCAGCTGAATGTAGCCCTTGATCGGCCGCGTCTTGGCGTAATTGGTGCGCGAATAGATGTCGAGCAAGGCGTCCAGCAGTGAACTGATAACCCGCGTCAGTACGAAGATGGTGATGGCCAGCGCCAGGTTGCCAAGGAAGTGGCGACCGTTGTCGCTCATGTCCGGCACCAGATTGCGCCCGAACTGCACTATCAGCGAGGGAGTCAGTTGCGCCAGGCGATGGAACACCTTGTGTTCGCGTAAATCATTGATCCAGTGCAGGGCCGGTTGGCGGCCGAGCATTTTGGTCACGCGCAGGATAATAATGCGTGCGATATGACCGGCCAGCAGGGCGACGCCCACGAGAACGATCAGGCCCAGTATGGCCGAAACCCAGGGATGTTGATCCAGATTGGCCCACAGGTCCTGGATTTGGCTCCAGAGTGCTTGAGTATCCATAAGCTAAAACGATATCCGGTAATAAATGGCCATGGGATTAGAGCACTTCAGGGCGATTTGTGGGCCCTGATTGGACTAAAGACCCTAAAAAACCATTTGTTTCACGCCGTTCGTGCAAAGTAACTCGGCCTTGGCGCTCGAAACCGTTACTCTATGCCGCTGATTTTTTGTATTTCTTCGAGGTAGCACCCGTGTTTTCCGATTTCGCCCTGCACGAACGCCTGCTTAAAGCTGTGGCCGAGCTTAAATTTGTCGAGCCTACGCCTGTGCAAGCAGCGGCCATCCCGCTCGCGCTCGAAGGGCGTGACCTGCGGGTTACAGCTCAAACCGGGAGTGGCAAAACCGCCGCTTTCGTACTGCCGATTCTGAATCGTCTGATTGGTCCTGCCAAAATCCGCGTCAGTATCAAAGCGTTGATTTTGCTGCCGACCCGCGAGCTGGCACAGCAAACGCTAAAAGAAGTTGAGCGTTTTTCGCAGTTCACGTTCATCAAGTCCGGTCTGATCACCGGCGGTGAGGACTTCAAGGTTCAGGCGGCCATGCTGCGCAAGGTGCCGGATATCCTGATCGGCACCCCTGGCCGTTTGCTCGAGCAACTGAATGCCGGCAACCTTGACTTGAAAGAAGTTGAAGTTCTGGTACTCGACGAAGCCGACCGCATGCTCGACATGGGTTTCTCCGAAGACGTGCAACGTCTGGTCGATGAGTGCCCGAACCGTCAGCAAACCATGCTGTTCTCGGCCACCACCGGTGGTTCGGGCCTGCGTGAGATGATCGGCAAGGTACTGAACAACCCTGAGCACTTGCAGCTCAACCAGGTCAGCCAGTTGAACGCCACCACGCGTCAGCAGATCATCACGGCAGACCACAACCAGCACAAAGAGCAAATTGTTAACTGGCTGCTGGCTAACGAGACTTATCAAAAAGCCATCGTTTTCACCAACACCCGTGCCATGGCTGACCGCATCTACGGTCGCCTGGTGGCTCAGGAGTACAAGGCGTTCGTCTTGCACGGTGAAAAAGACCAGAAAGACCGCAAGCTGGCCATCGATCGCCTGAAGCAGGGCGGCGTCAAGATTCTGGTGGCTACCGACGTGGCGGCCCGTGGTCTGGACGTTGAAGGCCTGGATCTGGTGATCAACTTCGATATGCCTCGCAGCGGCGACGAGTACGTTCACCGTATTGGTCGTACTGGCCGTGCGGGCAATGATGGCCTGGCGATCTCGCTGATCTGCCATGGTGACTGGAACCTGATGTCCAGCATTGAGCGCTACCTGAAGCAAAGCTTCGAGCGCCGTACCATCAAGGAAGTCAAAGGCGTCTACGGCGGCCCGAAAAACGTCAAGGCTTCGGGTAAGGCTGTTGGTGTGAAGAAGAAAAAGACCGACGCCAAGGGCGTCAAGAAGAAGTCGGGCGCCAAGGCACCGACCAAGCGCAAGATCGCCAACCGCCCGAAGACCGACGCTCTTTCGTTGGTCAGCAAGGACGGCATGGCGCCGCTCAAGCGCCGCAAGCCAGAAGCACCAGCGGCTGAGTAAATCGCTGGCATGGCTCACAAAAAACCCGGCCTGCGCCGGGTTTTTTGTTGCCTGAAACGCCGCAGATTTTGTGAGCGCCGCAATGTCTGCAGGAGCTGGCTTGCCTGCGATGGTGTCATCGTGGGGTGACTGGGAAACCGCGCCGTCTGCATCGCGAGCTAGCCCGCTCCGACAAAACCCGGGCGTTTCAGTAGAACGTCCGCTCGGCCTTAAATGTCAGTAAGCCATCACACTGGGTGTTCTGCCCTGAGTAGGCAGAGCAGTCGCTGCCGTCCAGGCTGGAATCGCTGTAGATCACGTTGAGGTCAATGCCCATCCAGGGGCGCGAGAGTTTGATCGACCAGTCATTGAATGCGCGTACGCTGCCACCGTCGGCAATGGACACCGGTGAGCCCAGTTGGTGGGTGGTGTATTTCATGCTTACGCCGATGCCAAAGGGCTGGTTGACCCCCAGATCGGCAAACAATGTACTGTCGCGGCGCCCCGGATCATTGCTGAAGGCGGCGCCAAAGCGCGTGCCCAGCACGGTGAGGCCTGCAAAGATCTGCTGGCTGTCGAGTGAGTCGACTTTGGGGTAGCTGTAATGGATCACCCCCAGCTCATAGCTCAGGGTCTGGTCAAAGGGGCGCTTGTAACCCAGATACGAATCCACTTCCAGGTTGCTGCCAGGCTTGATGCCCATGGTGGGCGCCCATTGCCCGACATACCAGCCGCTGTCGTGGGTCAGGTCCAGGCCGCCATGAAAGGTCGAGCCGGGGCTGGTGGGCTTGACCAGGCCCTGGGCCATGCTGCGGCTGGGCTGGGTGGCCAGCTTCAGGTCGAAGTCGCCCAGCTCGCGGGAAAACACCTGTGCGTCTGCAATGGTGCTGGTCAGCAGCGTGCTGGCCAGCAACACCGTCCGTGTCAGCATGATCGGCTCCCTATTTGGGCTCAAAGGCTTGATTCAGAGCCTTCGGAGCATACGCAGGAATATCGGCAACAAAGTGCCGTTCGTCGATTTATCGATGCGAATCGGGGGCGGGGCAGGGGAACAAAGGGGATAAATCGAGAGTCCTAGCGCCTTGAAGGGCAAAGCGCATAAGGACCAGATGAAGCGAGGGGGTATTACTTCTTGCCGAGCGTGATTTGCTTGGACGGGCCGAAAGTTTGGCCGCTGACGCCTTTGCTGATTTGCTGAATCTCGCCGCCGGATTTCAGGAATGCTTCGATTTGAGCATTGATGGAATCACTGGTTTCAACAGCGGGAGCTGGCTTTGCTTTGCTGGCGGATGCTTTTACACGCATGGCGGCTATTGACCTGTAGAAAATAACTTGGCCAGCGATAGTACCTGAAATACTTGACAATTGCTTGTTAAATATCTTCGTAAAATAATATCGGTGCAGTATGAGTCAGCATGAACGACTGCATAATTGTCGGCTAACTCGCTGTTTTAATTCATAACGTGGGAGGTTTTGTATACGTGTCCGGCCGTGCGCAGATGGCCTTTGAGCATCCGCCAGGCTGACGAGTGGCGTCCAAGGCGCGTTGGAAAAACCTGATAAATCAAACCTTTCGCAGATTTTTTGGATGGCGGGCTGCGGCACTCCAATTTGCCCCCCTAAACTCGGGTAGAATGCCGCCTACGTAATGAGGGTATTGGACATGGCTTTAATCGGTCGCTACAACAGTTTGCAAGTGGTTAAACATACAAACTTCGGTTTGTATCTGGATGGTGGGGCTGACGGCGAAATCCTGTTGCCCAATCGTTATATTCCAAAAGATATTCCCAGCGAAGATGAAGACTGGCTCAACGTCTTTGTTTATTTGGACAGCGCTGACAAGTTAATTGCCACCACTGAAAAACCAAAAGTTCAAGTCGGTGAATTTGCCAGCTTGAAAGTGGTTGAAGTTAACAGCATCGGCGTATTCCTCGATTGGGGTTTACCAAAAGATTTGCTGTTGCCGTATTCCGAAGAAAAGCGCCAGATGACCGCCGGCGAATATGTCGTGGTGCACGTCTACCTCGACAAGCACACGCGTCGTATCACCGCGACTGCCCGTCTGGACCGCTACCTGGACAAAACCCCGGCCAATTATCAGGTCGGCCAGGAAGTTGATCTGTTGGTGGCCGAGGCCACGGACATGGGCTTTAAAGCCGTGATCAACAACAAGCACTGGGGTTTGATCCACAAGAATGAAATCTTCAAGTTCATGCGTGCGGGCAAGCAGGAAAAGGGCTATATCAAGGAAGTCCGTGCGGACGGCAAGATCAGCCTGAGCCTGCAACCGGTTGGCCAGGAAGCAGCCAGCAGCCTGAATTCGAAGATCCTCAGCAAGTTGCGCGACAACAACGGTGTGCTCGCCGTGAGCGACAAAAGTGCCCCTGAAGTCATCAGTACTCATTTTGGCGTCAGCAAGGGCAACTTCAAGAAAGCCATTGGTGCGCTCTACAAGGAAGGCAAGATTGCGATCCACCCGGACCGTATCGAACTGATCTGATCCAACACGAGGGGCTGGCGACATGAGCAAGGCAGTGTGGGCGTATATTGGTGCGTTACTGGCTTTTCTGGTGCTTGACGGCCTGTGGCTGGGCCTGCTTATGAGCTCTACCTATAAAGAGCTGTTGGGTTCGTTGATGCTGGCTCAACCCAAGTGGGGCCCGGCCATCGTGTTTTACCTGCTGTATGTGCTGGGCGTGGTGTTCTTTGTGGTGTTGCCGGCCCTTGCCCGGGCCAGTGCGCGCAGGGCTGCTCTGGCAGGTGCGTTTTTCGGGCTGGTGGCTTATGGCACCTATGACATGACGAACTGGGCCACGCTGCAAGGCTGGTCGCCCCAGTTGGCATTGATGGACATGGCCTGGGGCGGGTTACTGACCTGTCTTGCAGCCCTGTCGGGTTATTGGGCGGCACGCAAGCTGGCGTCCTGATTGTTTTCGACCTTTTTAGGTGTGGCTTTTTTCGGGTGAACTATGAGTGTTTCGCGGCGAGCAACGGATGCTTTCGCACTGCAAGTGATGCTGGGATTGTGCCTGATCTGGGGTGTGCAACAGGTCATCATCAAGCTGGCGGCACCCGATATCGCACCCGTGATGCAGGCCGCCATGCGCTCCGGTATTTCAGCACTGCTGGTTGGGCTGCTGATCTGCTGGAAGGGTGGCTGGAGCCAGGTGCCTGCCACCTGGCGTGGCGGTTTACTGGCAGGCAGCTTGTTCGGCCTGGAGTTCTTCTTTATTTCCGAAGGCCTGCAACTGACCAGTGCCGCGCATATGTCGGTATTTCTCTATACCGCGCCCATTTTCACCGCACTCGGGATTAACTGGCTGTTGCCCAGCGAGCGCTTGCGGCCTTTGCAATGGCTGGGGATATTGCTTGCGTTTGCCGGGATTGCCTTCTCATTCGCGGGCGGTATGTCGTTTGCTGACATGGACCGCAACGTGCTGCTGGGCGATGCCTACGCCATTCTGGCGGGCATGGCCTGGGGCGCGACCACGGTGGTGGTGCGCGGCTCGCGGTTGTCGGAGGCACCTGTGACCCTGACCCTGTTCTATCAGTTGATTGTCGGTTTTTTCGGCCTGCTGGTGATTGCCGCTTTCAGCGGCCAGATCAGCCACGTCAGCCTGACCACCGTGGCGGTGGCCAGTGTGCTGTTTCAAGGGCTGGTCGTGTCGTTCTTCAGTTATCTGGTGTGGTTCTGGTTACTCAAGCGTTATATGGCTTCCAACTTGGCGGTGTTCTCCTTCATGACCCCGCTGTTCGGAGTGACATTCGGTGTGCTGGTGCTGCATGAGCCTCTGAGCGTCAACTTTGTGGTGGGCGCAGTGCTGGTGCTGTGCGGTATTACGTTTGTCAGCGCCGAGCAGTGGGTGCGTCGCAAAGTGCGTGCTCTGCTGGGGGGCTGACCGACTGCCAGGCCAGAGTGCCCGCTAGCAGCAGCCCGCTGGCCGCGATGATCATTGCCGGTAGCAAGCCGCCGCTGAAATGGCTGCTCAGTGCAGCCAGCAATGGCCCGCACAGTTGGCCCACGGCGAAACAGGCGGTCAGCATGGCCGCATTGCGCGCTGTGGCATTGGGCGCCAGATCCCGTGAGCACTGCATCACCAGCGGCATGCAGGCCAGAAACGGCGTGCCGCAGAGGATTACACCAAGTGCCAGCCCCGCGCTGCTCGGAAGCAGGCACGCCAGCACACCAAGGGCTTGAATCCATAACCCGCCCATCAGCCAGAAGCGCGTGGTAGCAGGGCGCGGCCGACGAAAGCTGATCAGTGTCACGCCAATGGCAGCACATAGCCCGAATGCTGGCCAGAACAGATCGGCTTGCCACTGGCCATGAAACCGGGCATTGGCCATCTGGGATAAAAATGTCGCCGGGATGATATAGCCCAGGCCATAGAGCCCATAAATTGCTCCCAGACGGGCGATCCCGGGTTGCCGGTTATCGGGCTGCATCGTTTGAGGCCGGGCGGCAAGTGCAGCGGGTTGCGGTAGCGCGGGCAAAATCACCAGCAACATCAGCAGTGCCGCCAGGGCATAAATCATCCAGAGCGTGGCCGAGTCTTGCCCGGTTAAATTGGCGGCCAGGGCCAGCAGTCCGGTCAGCATCACCCCGAGACCGGGCCCGGCAAAAACCAGAGCGCCCAGACGCGGTCGATTGGCGGTGATAGCGATGTGCTGACTCAGTGCGGTGATCATCACCATCACCCAGGCACTGGCGATCCCGGAGCCGAATCGTAATAACAGATGCGCCCAAAACCCCTGGGCCCAGTACGACGCCAGCGTCAGCCCAACGCACAGCCACAGGCCTGTATGCAATCGATTACGCACCTGGTCGGGGCGCCTGGCGCGCATGGCATCCAGGGCGCCGAGCAGGTAACCCAGGTAGTTGGCGGCGGCAATCAGTCCTGCGCCGGTCAGGTCGATCTGGCCTTCGCTGATCAGGTGCGGCAGTTGAGGCGTCAGGGAAAAACGGCCAATGCCCATGGCCATCATGAGTGCAACAAGGCTGGCGAGCAGGCGAATCAGGGGTGACATGCTGGGATTTCCCGATAGTGAACAATGACCGTCAGGCTAGTGGTATTTGACTTTCTCTAAAAATGAATAATAGTGATCTACTTATTCTGTTTTGGAGAATCGTGTGGAGTTCAGCCAATTACGTATTTTTCAGGCCGTGGCTGAAGAAGGGTCGATCACCCGTGCGGCTGAGCGTCTGCACCGAGTGCCTTCCAACCTGTCGACCCGGCTCAAGCAACTGGAAGAGCAGATGGGGGTCGAACTGTTTATGCGTGAGCGTCAGCGCTTGCAGTTATCTCCGGCAGGGCAGGTGCTGCTGGATTACACCGCACGTTTGTTTGCCCTGCACGATGAAGCGCTGAGCGCGGTGCAGGGTGGCGTGCCTTCGGGCAAGTTCACCCTGGGCACCATGTACAGCACTGCGGCAATCCATTTGCCGAACCTGCTGGCGCACTACCATCGCACCTACCCGGCGGTGAATCTGCATGTGCAATCGGCACCCAGCGGCGAGTTGCTCGAAGGGCTGCTGGGCGGGCGCCTGGATGCCGCCCTGGTGGATGGCCCGCTGGAGTTGGCAGGCCTGGACGGGGTGGAGTTTTGTGACGAGCGCCTGGTACTGATCAGTGATCTGGATCATCCGCAGATCACCCACGCCGAGGATGTGCAGGGGCGTGAAGTGTTTACTTTTCGCCAGGGCTGTTCTTATCGGGCCCGGCTTGAAGCCTGGTACGCCAGTGATCGCGCAGCCATGGGCCGGGTAATGGAGATTGAATCCTATCAAGGCATGCTGGCGTGCGTGGCGGCGGGGTCGGGGGTCGCATTGATGCCGGCTTCGATGCTGGCCAGCTTGCCGGGGCGTGAAAATGTCCGTGTACACCCTTTGAAACAACCTTTTGCATGCGCCACGACCTGGCTGATGTGGCGAAAAGGCATGACGGGGGCAAACCTGAATGCCTGGATACAGCTGCAACAGGCCCGTTCGCTGCCAGTTCATGATTAATCGCTGCAACTTCAAGTGCTGGCCTGAATCCGATGTATGGGGCGACTTAGCCTAAAGTTCATTGACCTTAAGCAAGCATCTTGTAGTACTTAGGACTATTATCTGTACGAAGCGACCACTGAATTCCCGTCGCTCGAGTGACCCCAAGGGGGATATATGAAAGACAAACTGCAAACCTGGCTCCATGACCTGGGCGTGGCCCTCGGCCTGATCGAGCCGCCAATGCAACCTGTGCCTATCCCTGTCGAGGATCCGCGTCGTCGTCCGCAACGTCGCCGCTAAAGTTGCGTTTGCGTCGCGTGCTGTTCACGGCTCCCGGTGATTGCCGGCGAGAGGGGTGAAGGGCTGCAGGCAACACAAGGGCAGTGTGAACTGCCCCCATCCATCAGGGCTTGTCAGCCCATGGTAAAACGCACGCTGTAGTTTAGCGGCGCCTGGTCTGTTTTCTCCGTTATTCGCGCTTCACATTTCGCATCATCCATACCCGTCGAGGTTGCACTGGCAGATCGTGTAGAGCTCAGTGTGGGTTTGAACACGCCAAATGACTGGGTAACCCGCAGTGCTGTGTTAAAGGTGCATTCCCGATTGCCATTGGCGTATGAAAAGACTTCGCGAAGTATCGCAGGGGTTTTGCGCGGGTAGCCGAAGCTGGTTTTATAGCTGACTGCAATCGAATGCTCGCTTAACGGATCGACATCAAAGTAGCCAGGTTCGACCAGCGACAGGTTCCAGTTTGAACGATTGAGTTTGAGCGGCCCGGAGGTGTTGTTGATGATCTCGAATGTCAGTGTGGTGACATCGGCTTGAGCATTCATGCCGGTGAGCATCGTGGTGGTGGCCACCACGGCAATAGCCAGGTACGTCTTGAAGTGGGTCATGGTGTTAAGTCCATTTAATCAATCACAGGTAGTTTGAAGTTGAGCGGCTACATCCCCCTGTAGCCGCTTTTCAAGCGTAGTTGGACTGACTAATGGGCTGGCAGCGACAAGGCGCTGCGTGGGCGGGGTATTGGTGTTTGCGGTTGTATGAAATGAGATCGGCAGAAAAACGGGTACGAACAGGAACGTCGGACCCGCTCAAGAAGACCTTCTCAGGCGACGCTGGCCACCGCCACAGGGCGCCGATCTATCAGGCTGACCAGCACAAAGCTTGCCAGTGCCACGGCCAGGCTGTAGTAGATCGGGGTGTTGGCGTCCAGGCCGTCCTTGATCATGAAGATCAATGCGGTGATAAAACCCAGGCTCATGCTGGAGATGGCGCCCGCTGTAGTGGCGCGTTTCCAGAAAATCGCGCCGATCAATGGCACCAGCATGCCGCCCACCAGCAGGTTGTAGGCCAGGGTCAGGGCGCTGATCACATCAGACACCACCAGCGCGATACCCAGTACGGCAATGCCCGTCAACAGGGTAAACAGGCGGTTGATCCGCAGGCTCGACTGCTTGCCGCCGCGCAGCCTTGGCAACAGGTCTTCGGTCAGTACGGTGGAGGCTGCCAGCAAACCGGCGCTGGCGGTGGACATCATGGCCGCCAGTGCTGCTGCAATCACCAACCCGCGAATACCGTCTGGCAGCGACACTTTGACGATGGCGGCAAAGGCGTTGTTGACGTTATCCAGGTCGGGAATCAGCACGTGTGCGGCCATACCGATCAGTGCACAGGTCAGGCCATAGAGGATGCAGTAGAACCCGGCGAATGTGCCAGCATACTTGGCCACTTTGGCAGTTTTGGCGGTGAACACCCGTTGCCAGATGTCCTGGCCGATCAGGATGCCGAAAAAATAAATCATGAAGTAGGTGATGATCGTGTCCCAGCCGATGCTGGTGAAGCTGAAGTTCGAGGCTGGCAACTTGCTCACCAGTTCGTCCCAGCCGCCGACGCGGTACAGGCAGATGGGCAGCAGCACGAACATCAGGCCGACCGTCTTGATCACGAACTGGACGATGTCGGTCAGGGTCAGCGACCACATGCCGCCCACGGTGGAGTAGATCACCACCACGCCACCACCGATCAATACCGAGATCCAGAAAGGCAGGCCGAACAGCACTTCCAGAACGGTGCCGATGGCCAGGATTGAGGTCACACCGATCATCAGTGCGTAGGCCAGCATGATCACTGCACTGGCCTGGCGGGCCATCGGGTTGTAGCGTTTTTCCAGCACCTGGGTGACGGTAAAAATTTTCAGTTTGAGCAGCGGCTTGGCCAAAAACAGGTTCAGCGCGATGATCCCGCAACCCAGAGCGGCACATAGCCAGAAGCCGGAAATCCCGTGTACATAGCCCAGGCGCACGGTGCCGACGGTAGAGGCACCGCCCAAAACGGTGGCGGCCATCGTGCCCATATACAGCGTGGGTCCCAGATTTCGTCCGGCAACCAGATAGTCTTCGTGGGTTTTGGCCTTGCGCATGCCGTAGTAACCGAGCACCAGCATTGCCGCTGCGTAGATAAGGACGACCAGTAGATCTAGAGCCATGATGGCGAATCTCCGATTATTTTTTTTATGGATGCAGCTAAAGCACGGTGGCTTGGTGCCATAAGCGCAAGGCTTGCTGGCACCGCAGAGATGTCCTTATCGATGTACTACGCCGGGCAGCACGCAGAGCATTTCGTAGAGCAGGTTGGCGCCCAGTAATGAAGTGTTGCCGGTGGTGTCGTACGGCGGCGAGACTTCTACCAGATCGCAGCCGACCAGGTCGAGGCCCTGGCAACCGCGGATCACCTCCATTGCCTGGATGGTGGTCAGGCCGCCGATTTCCGGGGTGCCGGTGCCCGGCGCCCAGGCCGGGTCGATGCCGTCGATATCAAAGCTCAGGTACACCGGGCCGTTACCGACTTTCTCGCGCACTTCGGCCATCAATGGCGTCAGGGATTTATGCCAGCACTCTTCGGCCTGCACCACGCGGAACCCTTGTTTGCGGCTCCAGTTGAAGTCCTCAGCGGTATAGCCCTGGGCACGCAGGCCGATCTGCACCACGCGGTCACAGTCCAGCAGACCTTCTTCCACGGCGCGGCGGAAGGTGGTGCCGTGGGCGATTTTCTCGCCAAACATATGATCGTTTACATCGGCATGGGCATCGATATGCACCAGGCCAACCTTGCCGTGCTTTTTATGGATGGCCCGCAGGATGGGCAGGGTGATGGTGTGATCACCGCCCAGGGTCATGGGGATGACATCGTGTTCAAGGATTTCGTCGTAGGCCTCTTCGATGATGCGCACGGCGTCCAGCAGGTTGAAGGTGTTGATCGCCACATCGCCGATATCGGCAACCGACAATGAATCAAAGGGGGCGGCGCCGGTGGCCATGTTGTACGGGCGGATCATTACCGATTCGGCGCGGATTTCGCGGGGCCCGAAGCGGGTGCCGGCGCGCAGCGAAGTGCCGATATCCAGGGGCACACCGACAAAAGCAGCGTCAAGGCCGGCGGCCGATTGCAGGTGGGGCAGGCGCATCATGGTGGCGATGCCGGCGAAGCGCGGCATTTCATTACCGCCCAGTGGTTGATGAAGAATTTTGTCCACGGGTAAGGCCTCGTCGTTTTGTAGGAGTTATGGCGCTCGATTCTGCGAAAGGTGCGAGGCGGGAAGAATCGCTGCGAACAAATACTTAGTTCAGGTTTTTCTAAACTGATAGCGGTAGACTTTGATCATTCATCATTGCCTGTGGGGGCGGGCTTGCTCGCGAATGCATCACCACAGAGCAGGCTGAAAACCGGGCGCCTGTATCGCGGGCAAGCCCGCTCCCACGGTGGAAAGTGAGTTACTGATGGCCAACGCTTTACCCGATCTGAAACTATTGCGAATTTTTGCCAGCGTGGTCAGGCACCAGGGGTTCGCCAATGCCCAGCAGGCGCTCAACCTCTCGACGTCTGCCATCAGCACTTATATGAGCCAGCTTGAAACCAATCTGGGGCTGGTGCTGTGCCATCGCGGTCGTGGCGGGTTCAGCCTGACCAGCAAGGGCGAGTTGTTCCATCAGGAAACCCTGCGCCTGCTGGGCGAACTGGAAGGTTTCGAGCAATACGCGGCAGCGCTCAAGGGTGAGTTGCGCGGTACCCTGAACCTGGGTGTGATCGACTCGACGGTCAACGACAAGGCCTTGCCCTTTGCCGAGGCCATTGGTGCCTACAGCCAGGAGCATCCAGCGGTGCACCTGCATTTATCGGTGATGAGCCCGTATGAATTGCAGCTCGGGGTTCAGGACAATCGCCTGGACCTGGCCATCGGAGCGTTTTCCACGCGCATGAGCGGGCTGGTCTACCAGCCGTTGTACCGCGAGCAGCACTGGCTGTACTGCAGCACGCGACACCCTCTGTTCAGTGAGCGGCGTATCCCCGGGCCGGTGATTACCCAGCAGCGGATGGTCGGGCGCGGCTACTGGAGCCAGGCTGAACTGGCGCGCCACGGCTTCAAGCACAGCGCGGCGACGGTGGACAGCATGGAGGCACAGCTGATTCTGGTGCTCTCGGGCGCCTACATCGGTTACCTGCCCGAACACTATGCCGAGCCCTGGGTGGAGAAGGGTGACCTGCGCGTGCTGCTCCCCGCGACCTTTGGCTATCAGGCACCGTTCTCGATGATCGTGCGCCGTGGTCGCAGCCGCGAACCCTTGATCCAGACGTTTCGCGACCTGCTCAAAGCCCAGCTTCATAAACCTTGAACGAGCCCGTTTACTCTATGTCCCGAGCCCAATGCCCGCGCTGTATGCGCCCGCAGTCCCACTGCCTGTGCGAACTTATTCCACAACTGGCAAGCCGTACCCGCGTGTTGCTGTTGCAGCACCCCAGTGAGGTCAATCACGCACTGAACACCGCCCGACTGGCAGCCTTGGGGCTGACCAACGCACAATTGGTGGTTGGCGAGGTGTTCGAAGATTTGGCAACCTTGCTCAACCCGCCGGGGTATCGGGCGCGGTTATTGTTCCCCGGTGACGATGCGCAACTGATCGTGGCCGATGTTGTCGGCGAGCAAGACCTGCCGTTGCTGTTGGTGGTACCCGATGGCACCTGGCGCAAGGCGCGCAAGTTGCTGCACCTTAATCCGCTGCTGGCGCAATTGCCGCGGGTGACGTTGCCCGAGGGCGCTGTGTCACGTTACCGGTTGCGCAAGGCGCCGGGGCCGGGTGCCCTGTCTACTTTGGAAGCGATTGTGCAGGCGCTGGAAATTCTGGAGCCGGCCACCTCGTTCACGCCGTTGCTGCGCCCGTTCGAGGCGCTGATTGAAGGCCAGATCGAAGCGATGGGCGCCGATACCTATCTGAAAAATCACGGGCACAAGTCGTAATCTGTGGGCGCGGGCTTGCTCGCGATGCAGGTTGCGGGGTATGTCAGGGAAACCGAGTTGGGGCGATCGCGAGCAAGCCCGCTCCCACAGGGTTTCAGGGTTTTTCGAGGGTTTTTTGTCGCAGGATGTAGATGCTCACCAGCACGGCACTGGTCAGCATAAAGCCCCGGGCCCATGGCAAGGGTACCAGGTAGCAGGACAGGCCAATGCTCAGCCACATCAGGCCAATGGCGTAGACCTTGCCCTTGAGCGGGATGCCATTACCGTCCAGGTAGTCGCGGATCCATGGCCCGAGCCGTGGGTGCTCGACCAGCCATTGATAAAAACGCGGCGAACTGCGCGCAAAGCATGCGGCAGCCAATAGCAGAAAGGGGGTTGTAGGCAGTACCGGCAGAAATATGCCGATCACCCCCAGAGCTACGCTCAGCCAGCCGATGGCAAACAAAGCGTAGCGCAGCAACCGCGGGCGGTTGCCGAGTGGGGGCTGAACCACTAAAGGATCAGTGGTGGCGCGGTTTGAGGATCGCCGGCTTTTCGTCTGGCGCCTGGCACAGCAGGTACAGGGCGGTCAGCGCTTCCGGAATCTGAACGATCATGTCGTCCATCAGGTTGGCATCTTTGGCGATGTCTTCGAATTCTGGCTGATCATCGAACAGGCCCGAGCCCACCATGATTGGCAGCAGCATTTCGCTGACTTCTTCTTCGGCGGTTTCGAACCAGGCGGCTTCGCGCATGAATACGCCTTCCATAAAGCCTACACACCAGCCGCGCAGGTCGGAATCATCCGGCTCGTCGCCCAGATCCAGGTCGCATGGCAGTTCGAACTCTTCATCGGACGCCAGTTGACGGGCGATGTGAGCCTTGAGCTGGATCAGCGTGCCTTCGATTTCGGTGCGCTGGGCGTCGTCCTTGTAGTGCGGGGCTTCGGAGAAGATCGCGTCGATCCATTCGCGCTCTGGCACTTCCTCGGAACAGATGGACAGGGCAGTCAGATAGCCGTGGGTGGCCACGTAGTCCAGCGCCTCGTCATGCAGCTCGTCGGCGTCGAGGAAGGCTTGCAGGCGGGTTAGTTGCTCAGCGAAGGACATTAAGTGTTACCTAGTAAATAAACGATAGTGAATTCTAGGCTTTCTTGAGCTTCCAAGCCAGTCGCAGGGCACATTTGCCATCAGTTCCCGGTTATCGGTGTTGCAATTACACCCCCCGCAGCGGGGGAGTGCTCGGGTATACTGCCGCGTTTTGTGATGCCCTGCGTTAAATGTCGCGTACCGGTGGCCTGGGTCCGAGCCTTTTAGAGGCTTGCGGGCGTGGCGGATCGTGCTGGCGCAGGGGTGTTTCGGCGATTTCTGGAGTTTCTATGCTCGAACAGGCTCAACGCGTACTCAAAGACATCTTCGGCTACGACAGTTTCCGTGGCCGCCAGGGTGACATTATTGAGCGCGTGGCCAATGGTGGCGACGCCCTGGTGCTGATGCCCACCGGCGGCGGCAAGTCCCTGTGCTTCCAGGTGCCGGCCTTGCTGCGCGATGGCCTGGCCGTGGTGGTATCGCCGCTGATTGCCTTGATGGACGACCAGGTCGCGACCCTTGAAGAACTCGGGGTGGCCGCGGCGTCCTTGAATTCGACCCTGAGTGCCGAGCAGCAGCGCGAGCTGGCCAACCGTATCAAGCGCGGCGAAGTCAAGATGCTCTATCTTGCGCCGGAGCGTCTGGTGCAGCCGCGCATGATGGCGTTTTTGCAGAGCCTGGACATCGCCTTGTTTGCCATCGACGAAGCTCACTGCGTATCGCAATGGGGCCACGACTTCCGCCCTGAATACCTGCAGCTGGGCCAACTGGCTGAAGTGTTTCCCAATGTGCCGCGAATTGCCCTGACGGCCACGGCCGACAAGCGCACCCGCGAAGAGATCGTCACTCGCCTGCATTTGCAGAATGCCGAACGCTTTTTGTCGAGCTTCGACCGTCCCAATATTTTCTATCGCATCGTGCCCAAAGAGCAGCCGCGCAAGCAGTTGCTGGCGTTCTTGTCGGAGCGCCGCAGCGATGCGGGCATCGTCTACTGCCTGTCCCGTAAAAAAGTCGATGAAGTCGCGCAGTTCCTCTGCGATCAGGGGTTCCCGGCCTTGCCGTATCACGCCGGCTTGCCCAGCGACACCCGGGCCGCCAACCAGAAGCGCTTCCTCAACGAGGAAGGGCTGATCATGGTAGCCACCATTGCGTTCGGTATGGGCATCGACAAGTCCAACGTGCGTTTCGTTGCGCATCTGGACTTGCCCAAGTCCCTAGAGGCGTATTACCAGGAAACCGGCCGCGCAGGCCGTGATGGTCTGCCGGCAGATGCCTGGATGGCCTACGGCCTGCAAGACGTGGTGATGCTCAAGCAGATGCTGCAAAACTCCGAAGGCGACGAGCGACACAAGCGTCTGGAGCACCACAAACTCGACGCCATGCTGTCGCTGTGCGAAGAAACCCGCTGCCGCCGTCAGACCCTGCTCGCTTACTTTGATGAAGAAATGCCACAACCTTGCGGGCATTGCGACAACTGCGTGGATGGCGTGCAGACCTGGGATGCCACCGAACCAGCGCGTCAGGCGCTGTCAGCGATTTATCGCACGGGCCAACGTTATGGTACCGGACACTTGATCGACGTGCTGCTGGGTCGCGAAAACGAAAAAGTCCGCAGCTTTGGCCATCAACATCTGTCTGTTTTTGGTGTGGGCAAAGCCCGCGCCGAAGGCGAGTGGCGCACGCTTTTCCGCCAGCTGGTGGCCCGTGGTCTGGCTGACATCGATATTGAAGGCTACGGCGGCCTGCGCCTGAGCGACAGCTGCCGGCCGTTGCTGCGTGGCGAAGTGACCCTGGAGCTGCGTCGCGAGCTCAAGCCGCAAACCTCGGTCAAGAGCAGCTCTGCCAGCCCGGCCAGCCAGCTGGTGCGTGGCGAAGAGCGCGAACAGTGGGAAGCCCTGCGTGCCCTGCGGCGCAAACTGGCCGAGGAGCACGGCGTACCGCCCTATGTCATCTTCCCCGACTCCACGCTGCTCGAAATGCTGCGCAGCCAGCCCACCTCGATGTCCGAGATGGCCAGGGTCAGCGGTGTCGGTGCACGCAAGCTGGAGCGTTATGGCGAGGCATTCCTCGAAGTGCTGGGCGGGCAGGGCGAAACACCGAAGGTGGTGGCCGATATCCGCCACGAACTGATCAGCCTGGCCCGCGCCGGCATGACTCCGCTGCAGATCAGCGGGCAATTGCAGTGCTCGGAAAAGAACGTTTACACCATGCTGGCCGAAGCCATAGGTCGTCAGGAGCTGTCGCTGGAGCAGGCACTGGACTTGCCTGAAGAGCTGATGGAGGAAGTACAGGATGCATTCCTCGATGGTGAAGGCGAGCTGCCGAGCGTGGCCAGCATCGCCGAGCAGTTCAAGGGGCGGGTACCTGAGGGGGTGCTGTATTGCGTGCGTGCAGCCCTGCAATCGGAGTTTGAAATCTAGCTATTACGGGGATTATGTAACGATTGATTGACTTATAGGCCTTGCCTATGAGCAAACGGCATGCTTAGCTGACTAATAATTAGTTTCACTCTATTTTCAGTCTAAACATTGAGTTTTTTATGCCGTTAACCGATCAACACCGTTTTGGTATGCAACTGGCCCAAATGTCCCGTGGTTGGCGTGCCGAGCTGGATCGTCGTCTCGCTGGCCTGGGCCTGTCCCAGGCACGCTGGCTGGTGCTTTTGCATCTGGCCCGTTTTGACGAGGCGCCCACGCAGCGCGAGCTGGCCCAGAGCGTTGGCGTTGAAGGTCCGACACTGGCTCGTCTGCTTGACAGCCTCGAGGCGCAGGGGCTGGTGCAGCGTCACGCGGTGGTTGAAGACCGCCGTGCGAAAAAAATCGTCTTGAGTGATTCTGCCCGCCCGCTGATCGAACAGATCGAAGCCATTGCCACGGCGTTGCGTCAGGAACTGTTCGTGGGTATTGATGAAGAAGAAGCGCGCATTTGCCTGCGTGTGCACAAGCGGATTCTGGATAACCTCGAAAAGAACTGATCTCACACATCCCTGTTGTGGGAGCGAGCCTGCTCGCGATGGCATCACTGCGGCCTGTCTAAAAGACCACGCTGCCAGCATCGCGAGCAGGCTCGCTCCCACAGTAGTCTGTTTTCAGCCGTCAGAACGTCTGCCCCAGGTTCAGATACAGCGCTTTCTGGTCATCATCGTTGAAGCCGTAGCTGAAGTTCAGCGGCCCCAGCGGCGTGTCAAAGCCGATAAAAATGCTCGCCGCATTGATATAGCCGCTGTTGTACTCGTTGTCGTTGTTCCAGGCACGTCCGCGCTCCAGAGAAGCGCCGGCATACAACGGAAAATCAAACGGCAAATACGAGCGGGGCGTGAGGCGACGATAATAAACGGCGCGCATCAGGCTTATATTCTGTGCCGAAATCGCATCTTCCCTGAAACCCGAGAGTTGTCGTGCCCCGCCGAGCAAGAAGCTCGAGGTGACAATTTCAGTCTTGTCCAGGGTACGTCCGTAACGCCCGCCCAATATCCAGGTGTTGGGGCCTGAACTCATGGCTTTGTCCAGTTTGAATTCCCACTGTCGATAGCGCTCATCCGAGCCAAGGCTCGGGTCGAACTGGCGCAGGCTCAGGCTGATGTCTTCTCCTGAATGGGGGAAGTACACGTTATCCAGTGAGTCGAATGAGTACTTCAAATCATAGGATCCCTCTTTGAAGCTGAGGCTCGGCATGTCGCGCTCACCGATGCGTACGTCAGCCTTGCCCCATGCCTCACCGATGCCCAGGCGAATTTCACCGCTATTACCGATTTGGCGACCAAAGTTAAGACCAAAGCCATAGCGCTCCAGCCGGTACTCGGCAATAGGGTCGTTCTCGTCGATGATTTCCACGTTTTGTGACTGGGCGCGGATATAGGGGGCGACAAAGTAGCGCGAGCCGGCATCCAGGGGCTGGTAAAATTCGCTGTACAGCTCTTGCTTGTCGCCAATCTGCACCCGCGTCAGCCATTCGGCACCCAGCCGGTTGATGCCGTTCACTCGGTAGCTGGCACCAATATTGAACGCGCTGTCGCCGCGCATGTCGTCCGACAGGTTCAGCCCCAGGCGCAGGTAGTCAGTACCGCTGCGCTTGCCTTTGGCGCTGATGACCAGGGTGCGCTCCTTGCCCTTGTGCACCACGCGGTATTGCACCTGATCGAAGTAATCGAGCCCGTACAACGTGCCCATGTCACGTTGCAGGCGGCCCAGGTCCAGGGGCTCGCCGATGGGCTGGCGAATATAGTAGCGGATTACCGAATCGCCGATTTTCGAGTCGTTTTCGATCTTGATCGCGGTAATCACCGGAGTGCGTTCTTCGGGGGTGCGGGCTTCAGCCAGTTGCACGTCCGTAGGTTGACGCAGGCTGGCGAGGCGTTTCTCAAGCACCTGCGTGGCCCTGTAGCCTGCATTGATGATGTCAAGTGAGCGGCCAAAATCAGTGGCGCCATAGCTGGCCAGGGCGGGCTGAATCAAAATATCGTCAGGCTTCAATGATGCCAGCTGCACTTCTGAATTGCTTCGGGTCATCAGGGTGATCGACTGGTTGAGGATGTCGAACACGGTGTTGAGTTGTTTGCGCCCCCGCAACGGGGTGCCGATATCCACCACAATGACCATGTCCACGCCCATCTCTCGGGCCACATCCACCGGGATATTGTCGACCATGCCGCCATCGACCAACAGCTGGCCGTTGATCTCGACCGGGGCGAATACCGCCGGGATTGACATGCTGGCGCGGATCACCTGGGGCAGATGCCCTTTGCGAAACACCACTTTTTCGCCATTGACGATATCAGTGGCCACGGCGCGGAACGGGATTGGCAGTTTGTCGAAGTCGCGCACATCACTGCTGTGGGCCAGCAGGCTTTCGAGCAGCAATGCCAGGTTCTGGCCCTGAATCACGCCCAATGGCAGGCCCAGGCTGCCATCGTCGCGGAAACTGAGTTGTTGCTTGACCAGAAAGTCGCGGTCATCCTGCTTGCGCCGAAAAGGTATGTCTTCGCGCTCCGGCGCATCGGACAGGGCCTCTTGCCAGTCGATGCTCAGCGCGAGTTTTTCCAGCTCATCGATTTTGTAGCCGGAGGCATACAGACCGCCAATCACTGCGCCCATGCTGGTGCCCGCGATGGCATCGATATGAATGCCCTGTTCTTCCAGGGCCTTTAATACGCCAACGTGGGCCAGGCCACGGGCCGCGCCGCCGGACAGCACAAGGCCGACTTTGGGTTTGGCGGCTTCGGCGGCAAACAGCACCAAAGGGCAAAGACACAGGAACAAACAACAGAGCAGGCGGCGCATCATGAGTCTCTGGGCAAGCGAGAAAGGCGGCTATTATAGCGGCGCCTTCCTTTCAAGAGCCTTTGAAATCATGTCGATCAATAAACCCGAAATTGTCATTACCTACTGCACCCAATGCCAGTGGCTGCTGCGTGCCGCCTGGCTGGCTCAAGAGTTGCTCAGCACCTTTGCCGAAGACCTGGGCCGGGTCGTGCTGGAGCCTGGCATCGGTGGGGTGTTTCGCATCACCTGCGACGGTGTGCAGATCTGGGAACGCAAGGCTGACGGCGGCTTTCCCGAAGCCAAGGTGCTCAAGCAGCGAGTGCGTGACCAAATTGACCCGCAGCGCGACCTGGGGCACAACGACCGGGCTCAGTGAGCGGCGGCGTTCAGCCCTGCCTTATCGGGTGCGGGGCCGCTGCGCATGCGGCTCGACACCACGATGGCGACGATTATCAGTACACCGCCCAGCAGCATGCGCAGCGAGGGTGTTTCATGGAACAGCAACCATGCCAGGGTGATGCCATAGACCGGTTCCATGGCAAAGACCACGGCGGCAGTGCGCGCCTTGATTACTGCCAGGCTGGCGACGAACAGGCTGTGTGCCACGCCGGTGCAAAACACCCCGAGCAGACCGATCCATAGCCAGTCCAGCGGGCGGACTTCGCTCAATCCCGGGCCGGCAAAGGGCAGCAGGCACAACGCGACCACCGCGTTTTGCCACATGGCGGCCTGCACGGCGGGCATCCGCCCCGAGTTGGCGCGGTTGTTCAGCGACAGCAGTGAAAACAGCAACCCGGAAGCGACGGCCCACAGCAGCCCTTCGGTGGCCTGGCTGGCCAGGTCAAAGCTTGGCGTGACCAGGATCAGCCCGATGCTGACCAGCGCCACCAGAACTATTTCGTTGGGACGAATGCGTTCGCGAAAAATCAGTCCTTCCAGAATCACCGTGAACGCCGGGAAACTGGCAAAGCCCAGGGTTGCAATCGCGACCCCGGCGATTTTTACCGAGACAAAAAAGCTTATCCAGTGCCCGGCCAGCAGCACACCGCTCAGCAGCAAACTGCGGGCGTCGCGCAGGGTCAGTCGGTACCAGGCGCTGCGTTTGGCCAGCGCGGTGAAGCACAGCAATGCCAGCACTGCGAAAGCGGCGCGGCCAAATACGATGATCGAAGCCGATGCAGCGGCAAGTTTGCCGAACACGCCAGTCAGGCCAAACATCAAAGCGCCGATATGCAGGGCGCCCAGGGCAGTACGCGGAGTCATTGCAATCCTTGGTTCAATACAGGCAAGGCGTGCAGTCTACGGGGCAGGGCGGGGAGCTGTCTGTCGCGACACTGGCGTCAGTTGTCGCCAGACTCGCGTCTCAGCACCGAAGGCGAGGCACCGAATTCGCGCAGCATGGCGGCGGCGAACGCGCTTTGCGAGTTGTAGCCAACGCGGCTGGCTATTTCGCCTATGGCCAGGGCGCTTTGGCGCAGCAGCGTCAGGGCACTGCGCAGGCGTCGCTGGCGGATGTAGTCCATTGGCGTTTGCCCGCACTCGCTGGCAAAGCGGCTGTGCAAGCGGGCGCAGGACAAGCCTGCAATTTGAGCCAGATCCGCAACCTGTAACGGGTAGGCAGTATTCTGCTCAATATAGGCATCCATGGCCGCGTAGGGCAGGCGTTTGGGTTGCGCCCGTTCACCGGCAAGGTTAGTCAGGCTGGCGAGCAGCAGAATCGCACCCTGGCGGGCAATCAACGGGTCGTTTATCGGGCTGGTGGCGAGCCAGTCGACCAGTTGATGCTGTTTCGGGTCGAGAGGCAGCTGTGCGGGGTTGTCGAGCAATCGGCGGCTGGCATCGGCGTGCCCACCCAGGGACTGGCCCAGCCAGTTGTCACCAGGCACGTCCAGCACCAGGCAGTGGCTGCCTTGCGGGCTGCCGCAGGTGTGGTGGGCGCCCGCAGGCACGACCATCAGCTGTTGCTGGCGCAGCAGGCTGGGCCGGCCCTCGACTTCGAAATCCAGCTTGCCCGACAAGCTGATCACCACCTGCGCATGTTCATGGCTATGGGCAATCAGGTCGTGGCGGTAATGGCGCAGTGACAGGATTTGGTCCATGACAGGTCTCTTCTGTGGATCAGTGCCGCCAAAATGCCGGAATGCACAATACAAACACGGTAATGATCTCCAGTCGCCCAAGCAACATGCCCAATGACAAAATCCACTTGGCCGCATCCGGCAGGCTGGCGAAGTTGCCGGACGGCCCGATGATCTCGCCCAGCCCTGGCCCTACGCCCGACACCGTGCTGGCGGCGCCGGTCAGGGCGGTCATCCAGTCCAGTCCCAACAGCGACAGGGCCAGCGCGATCACGCAGATGGTGATGGCGAAGAAAAACGAAAAGGTCAGGATCGAGCGTACGATTTCTTCGTCGAGGCGGTGGCCGTTGTACTTTTGCTTGATCACCGCTCGAGGGTGGATCAGTTGATTAAGGTTGGCCTTGAGCAGGATATAGGCGACCTGAAAGCGGAAAATCTTGATCCCGCCTGCAGTCGAGCCCGAGCAACCGCCGATAAAGCCCAGGTAGAAGAACAGCATCAGCGAGAAATTGCCCCACAGGCTGTAGTCACCCAGAGCAAAGCCCGTGGTCGTTACTACCGAGGTCACGTTGAGCGCGACATGGCGGAAGGCGTCCCACCACGGCATGTTGGTAGTCCACCACAACCAGATGCTGAGTACGAACCAGGTCACGACCAGCAAGCCGAGCAAGCCTTGTACCTGCTGATCCTTGATCAGGGCCTTGCGATGGCCGCGCAGGGTGGCCACATACAAGGTAAACGGCAAGCTACCCATGATCATCACGGCAATGGCGACCCAGTGCACCGCCGGTTGCGACCACTTGGCCAGTGACTGGTCGGAGGTCGAGAAACCACCGGTGGAAATGGCCGACATGGCGTGGTTGATCGCATCAAACACGCTCATGCCCGCCCACCAGAACGCCAGGCTGCCCAGAATGGTGATGCCGACGTAGGTGGCGACAATCAGACGGGCCACCATATGTGAGCGCGGCATGACCTTTTCGGAGCGGTCAGAGGACTCGGTCTGGAACAGGCGCATGCCACCGATGCGCAGCAGGGGCAAAATGGCTACCGCCATACCGATAAAGCCGATGCCGCCCAGCCAGTGCAGCATCGAGCGCCACATCAGAATACCGGGGGACATGGTGTCCAGGCCGCTCAGCACGGTGGAGCCGGTGGCGGTAATGCCGGACATGCTTTCAAAAAAAGAATCGGTATAGCTGATGTGCTGCGTCAGCAAAAACGGCAGTGCGGCGAAGATGCACACCACCACCCAGCTGGACACAGTCAGCAGATACATGTCCCGGGGGCGCAGATGCACCTGCTCGGGGCGGCCCGGTATGACCAGCGCCAGGCCGGCAATGAAGGTAATCAGGCTGGCCCACAAAAAGGATGGCAAGTCGCCCAGGTGGTCGTAAATCACCAGGGTCAGCATGGGCACGGCCATGCTGATCGCGAGCGTAATCAGGAAGATGCCGATAATGAAACCGATGATGCGTAATGTCGGCAACGCCATGAAGTCAGCTCGGGGATGAAAGAGGGGCGCCATTCTACCTGTGGTCCGGGCTATGTAAACCGCCAAGCCTTCGGGAGATACCGTTAGAATAGCTGCACATTTTCTTCAGGAGGTGGCCAATGGAGGCTCTCGACGCTTTGCTCAACCGTGTTTCTGCCCCGCGCCTGCTCGATCCGGCGCCAACGGCTGAGCAACGTGAAGTACTTTTCGCCGCCGCCTTGCGTGCGCCGGACCACGGTCAGTTGCGTCCTTACCGGTTTTTGACGGTTGAAGGCGCTGCGCGCAATCAGCTGGGTGAAATCCTCGCCGAGGCCGTGCTGGCCCAAGGTGGCGAAGTGACCCAGGCCGCCCTGGACAAGGCTCGCGCCATGCCCTTGCGCGCCCCTTTGGTGGTGGTAGTGATTGCCCGTTTGCAGGATCACTTCAAGGTGCCGAAGGCTGAGCAGTTGATTACCGCGGGCTGTGCGGCCCATGCCATAGAACTGGCGGCATATGCCCAGGGGATTGGCGCGGTATGGCGCACCGGCGAGTTGTCGTATGCACCGCATGTGGCCAAGGGTTTGGGGCTGGGTGAGGGCGAGGAAGTGGTGGCGTTCCTGTATTTGGGTACGCCGCAGAACGAGTTGCGCGTTGCGCCCAAGGTGGACAGCGCCGAGTTTGTGCAGGCGTGGTCGGTTAAGTAGCCCTGTACCAATATCCGTAGCAGCTGCCGAAGGAACGAGGCTGCGTTCGGCGGTGTAGCCACCGCAAAATCAGCGCACGCGATTATTCAGTTAAACCGCGGATTCTGATTTTACGATTGCTTTGCAATCGGACGCAGCCTCGTTCCTACGGCAGCTGCTACGCGATCAAATTGCTGCGAAACCTTTACAGGTTACCGTCCGGTTTCAGCGGTAACTCCAGGGTGGCAACAAATCCGCCATCCGGGTGATTGCCCAGCATCAGCCGCCCGCCATGGCGTTCCGCCGCCCGTCGCGCAATGGCCAATCCCAGCCCGTGGCCGGCCGCTGTCTGGCCCGGTGCGCGGAAAAACGGCTCACCCAATTGCGCCAGGTACTCTTCAGCGACCCCCGGGCCATGGTCGCGAACCTTGATGGTGATGTGTTCGCCTTCGCGCTCCGCACTCAGTTCAATCGGCTGGCCAGGCGGGTTGAAGCGCTGCGCGTTGCGCAACAGGTTATCCACGGCGCGCTCGATCATCGTTGGCCAGCCGTTGAGGCCCAACCCCTGTTCGGCTTGCAGCAGTACGGGCTGCTCGGGGGCCAGCATCGAGGCGTCTTTTTGCACGGTGTTGAGCAGTGCATTGAGGTCGACCTGTTCGGCGCTGGCCTGATCAGCATCGACCCGGGCCAGGGTCAGAATCTCGCTGATCAACGATTCCAGCCGGTCGCACTCGCGGGTCAGGCGTGGCCACAGTTTTTCACGTTCTTCAGGCCCGGCGCGTTCAGCCAGGGCCAGAGCGATCTTGAGCCGGGCCAGGGGCGAGCGCAGCTCGTGGGACACATCACGCAGCAGTTGGCGCTGGCTGCCAATCAGGCTTTGCAGGCGGGCACCCATGCGGTTGAAGTCGGTGGCCAGCACGCCAAATTCATCACGTCGCGACGCCAACTGCGCCAGGCTGTTCTGTTGGTAAGTGGTTTGCCCAAGGTCATGCACGGCAACGCGCAGACGCTTGAGCGGGCGGGTAATCGAGAGCGTCACCATCAGGCTGAACAGCGTCAGCACCACCAGCGCAATCCCCAGTGCGCTCAGAGGCCAGATCAGGCTCTGGCGGTGCCAGGCATCCAGTTCCGGGTGCGGAATGCGGTAAATCAGCAAATAGGTTTCGGCGGTTTTCGGGCTGGTGTATTCGACGGTCAGGCGACGCCATGGCAACTGTTCTGTGCCCGGATTCTGGCGGGCTTCCCAGGCGGCTGCCCGACGCGGGAAGGTGCCACGTACCAGCGGGTCGCCACTTTCGTTGAGCACTTGCACGTCGATGTGATAACGGCGCTTGCGCCGTTCAAGGAAATCCTGCGCCGCATCGGCGCCTTGAGTTTCGTAACGCTCGGTCCACTGTTGCGCCAGATTGGCGATCCCGGGATGACGGCTGAGAATCCATGCGTCCTGATTGAGCATATGCCCCAGCAGGATCGACAACCCTGCGACCAGGGCAATCGCCAGCCAGAAGCTGGCCAGAATGCGCCAAAACAGTGATCGCACGGTAATTCCTCACAAGTCATTGATTGAAACGACCAAAGCCCAACGGCGTGAGCCGTTGGGCTTGGTGGGCAGACAGATTATTGCGCTTTTGGCGCTTGCTGTGCTTTCCAGTCCTTAAACTCTTTCATCTCGGCTTGACGCTCGGCGCGTTTCTTTTGCATCTCGTCGAAGCGTTTTTGCTGATCAGGCTTGAGCAAGGCGCGAATATCGCTCTGGGTTTTGTCGTGCTTGGCCTTCATCTCGTCTTTCAGGGCTTTCTGGTCGGCGGCTGGCAGTTTTTCCAGGTACTTCTCGACCAGTTGCTTGCGATCATGCATTTGCTCGCCCATCAGCTTGCCGATCTGCTGGCGCTGCTCGCGGGTGAGGTCCAGCTGGCTGTAAGGGGCGTCGCCGCGACCGTGGTGCTCGCCGCCGTGACGAGGGCCCATCTGGCCGTCACCACCAGGCATGGCCATTGCGACGGTTGGCAGTGCTGCAGCAAACATCAAAGCAATTAGAGTCTTACGCATGGTGTGTCTCCTTTGAATTTGGATTCCGGTTGTTCCGGATGCGCCCAGTTTAGGGAGATCAAGGTCAATCGCTGTCAACCGTGGGTAAAGCTTTGGTAAAGACGGTTTCGCCGGGGATTTACACAGGGTGAGGGCGCTTTTCTCAGACGCTGTAGAAATACCCGCGGCTGCGCAGTGCCACGATGCGCGGGCTGCCATCCGGGTGCGGGCCGATCTTTTTGCGCAGGTTGCTGATATGCATGTCCAGGCTGCGGTCGTACAGGGTCAGCTTGCGGCCCAGGGCGATCTGCGCCAGTTCCTGTTTGTCCAGCGGCTCACCCGGTTGGCGCAGCAGGGCTTCAAGGATGCGGCTTTCAGACACGGTCAGGGTAATGTCGCGCTGGTCGATGGTGACCACGCCGCGCATCGGGCTGAAACACAGGTCGCCCAGCTCCATCTGGCTGGACACCGCCGCCGGGTGGCTGCGGCGCAACACGGCGCGCAGGCGGGCTGTAAGCTCGCGAGGGTCGCAAGGTTTGGCCAGGTAGTCATCGGCGCCCAGCTCCAGGCCCAGGATGCGGTCCAGCGGTTCGCCTCGGGCCGAAAGCATCAGCACCGGCAGATCAGGGTGGTCGTTGCGCAATTGCTTGAGCAGCTCAAGGCCGCTGCCGTCGGGGAGCATGACATCCAGCACCACGGCATCGGGGCTGGACTCTGCCAGCGCCTTGCGGGCGCTGGCACCGTCGTGGCATGCGCGAACCTGAAAGCCTTCCTGGCTCAGCCAACTGACCAGCAGCTCACACAGCTCCTGGTCATCATCTATCAGTAACAGGTCGCTCATGACTTACTCGATTTGACCGGTGCCGGTGCTGTTTGCGCCGGCTGCCGGTAAAGATACAGGTTACGGCAGGACTTGCTTGAACGGCTTGACGCTGACATTGGCATATACGCCAGCGGCAACGTAAGGGTCGGCTTCGGCCCAGGCCTGGGCAGCGTTCAGGGATTCGAACTCGGCCACGATCAGGCTGCCGCTAAAACCGGCAGCGCCAGGGTCATTGCTGTCGATGGCCGGGTGCGGGCCGGCCAGTACGATGCGGCCTTCGGCTTTCAGTTGTTGCAAGCGCTCAAGGTGCGCAGGGCGGGCAGCCAGGCGAGCTTCGAGGGAATTGGCGACGTCTGTTGCAATGATGGCGTAGAGCATGTCAGTCCTTGGTCTTGGGGGTGGTATCAGTCGGGTCGGTGTCATGCAGATGGCGCGACAGGTAAATGCCCTGGGCGATCAGGAACAACACAGTCATGCCCAGGCTGCCGAACACTTTGAAGTCGACCCAGATGCTTTGGTAAGTGAATGCCACGAACAGGTTGGCCGCGCCGCAGAACAGGAAAAACCCGATCCAGGCCACGTTCAGGCGGGTCCAGATGGCATCTGGCAGGCTCAGGGCGTGGCCCATCATGCGCTTGATCAGGACCTTGTCGCCGATAAAGTGGCTGCCGGCAAACGCCAGGGCAAACAGCCAGTTGACCACCGGGGCTTTCCATTTAAGGAAGGTTTCGCTGTGGAAGGCCAGAGTCAGGCTGCCGAATACCAGGCAGGCGATCAGGGTCAGCCATTGGCTTTTTTCGAGTTTGCGTTGCTTGATAAACAGCGCGCCATACACCACCAGCGAACTGATGATCAGCATGGCGGTAGCGCTGTAGATACCGCCGACCGACAGGCTGTGCCCGCCGATTTCGACGATGCGCGGTTCGATTTTGTAAACGATGAAAAACAGTAACAGCGGGATGAAGTCGATGAATTGTTTCACAGTGGCAGCCAGAAGCAGGATGTGGCGGCATAATAACAAACATCAATGACAGCGAAAGCGTCAGCTAGAGGTTATTAAATCCCCGTGGAAATTGACTTGCATTGCCATAGCACGGCATCCGATGGCGCCCTGGCGCCTGCGGTACTGGTCGCGCGTGCGTTCGAGAAAGGTGTGCGAGTCCTGGCCCTGACCGATCACGATACACTTGAAGGCCTCGACGAAGCCCGCGCGGCGGCGCAGGCGCTGGGCATGACATTGGTCAACGGCGTGGAGTTGTCCTGCACTTGGGGCGGAGCGACGATTCATGTGCTCGGCTACGGTTTCGATGTCAACGCCCCGGCGCTGGTCGAGGCCATTGCCAAATTGCACGATGGCCGCTGGCTGCGCGCCGAAGAGATCAGTCGCAAGCTGGCGCTCAAGGGTATGCCTGGTGCGCTTGAAGGCGCACGGGCTATCCAGCAAGCCCTGGGTGACAGCGGCAACGCCCCGGCCCGTCCGCATTTTGCCGATTTTCTGGTGGAGGCCGGTTACGTCAAGGATCGCGCCGAAGCCTTCCGTAAATGGCTGGGGGCCGGCAAGCTGGGGGACGTCAAGCTGCACTGGCCGACCCTGGAAGACACCGTCGCCACCCTGCGCGCAGCAGGCGCCTGGGTCAGTCTGGCGCACCCCTCGCACTACGATTTTACCCGCAGCAAGCGCCGACGGCTGATTGGCGACTATATTCAAGCAGGGGGTCACGCGATTGAAGTGGTCAACGGGTACCAGCCGGCCGATCAGGTTGGCAGCCTGGCGATCCTTGCGCGTGAGTTCGGTCTGCTGGTCAGTGCCGGCAGTGATTTTCATGGTCCAGGAGGGTGGTCCGAGATCGGCGAATACCGTCCGCTTCCGGAAGACTTGCCGCCATTGTGGTGTCGATTCAAATATGACAAACCCACTGCCAACGTCTGAACAGGTAAACACTGTGAGTCAATTTTTCCAGATTCATCCGGAAAACCCACAACCGCGTCTGATCAAACAGGCCGTTGAAATCATCAAGAAGGGTGGGGTGGTGATTTATCCTACCGACTCGTCCTATGCCGTCGGTTGCCAGATGGGTGACAAGGGTGCGATCGAGCGGATCAAGCGCCTGCGCAACCTGGACGACAAGCACAACTTCACCCTGATGTGCTGTGACCTGTCGCAGCTGGGGCTGTTTGCCAAGGTGGATACCGGCATCTTCCGTCTGCTCAAGGCGCATACGCCGGGGCCGTACACCTTTATCCTCAACGCCACCCGCGAAGTGCCGCGCCTGCTGCTGCACCCTAAACGCCGTACCATTGGCCTGCGCGTACCGAGCCATCCGATTGCGCTGGCATTGCTTGAAGAGCTGGGCGAACCGCTGATGAGCGTGACCCTGATCCTGCCGGGCGAGAGCGAGCCGATGGAAGACCCGTATGAAATCCGTGATGCCCTGGAAAAACAGGTCGACCTGATCATTGACGGCGGTTTTGGCGGCAACAAGGCCTCCACTGTCATCAGCCTGGTGGACAGTGGTGACCCCGAGATCGTGCGGGTGGGCTGCGGTGATCCTCAACCCTTTATGGTCGAGGCCTGATGTCTGACGTAGAAGCACCTGAGGCCCGGGCCGGTGCCCAGCAAGAACTGTCTCTGGCCATGGTCTATGGCCAGGCGGTCATCGAAATGCCGCAAGACCTGTATATCCCCCCGGATGCACTGGAGGTGTTTCTTGACGCTTTTGAAGGCCCGCTCGACCTGCTGCTGTACCTGATCCGCAAGCAAAATATCGACATTCTCGACATTCCGGTGGCGGAAATTACCCGCCAGTACATGGGTTATGTCGAGCTCATGAAAACCGTGCGCCTGGAGCTGGCGGCCGAGTATCTGGTCATGGCCGCGATGCTGGCCGAGATCAAGTCGCGGATGCTGTTGCCGCGTTCGGCCGAAATCGAGGAGGACGAGGGTGACCCCCGTGCCGAGCTGATTCGCCGCCTGCAGCAATACGAGCGCTTCAAGGCTGCCGCTGAAGGCATTGAGGGGCTCAGCCGGGTAGGGCGCGAGATCTATGTGCCCAAGCTCGATGCCCCCGAAGCACGGGCGCGCAAACTGGTACCGGATGTGGCGCTTGAAGAGCTGCTGATGTCGATGGCCGAAGTGCTGCGCCGCACCGACATGTTTGAAAGTCATCAGGTCAGCCGTGAGGCCCTGTCGACCCGCGAACGCATGAGCGACGTGCTTGAGCGTCTCAAGGGGGGTGGCTTTGTGCCCTTTGTCGAGCTGTTTACCGCTGAAGAAGGCAAGTTGGGTGTAGTCGTGACCTTTATGGCCATTCTTGAACTGGTCAAAGAGTCGCTGATCGAGTTGGTACAAAATGAACCCTTCGCGCCGATCCATGTGCGGGCAAGAGCCGAATAAAGAGCTGAAACCATGAATTTGACTGAACCCCGCGAGCTGGCCCCCTTGCTTGAGGCCTTTCTGCTGGCCTCGGGAAAGCCGCAGAGCCTTGAGCGCCTGTTCGAACTGTTTGAAGAGGGCGAGCGCCCGGAACCGCCGGTCTTCAAGAAGGCCCTGGAACTGCTGCGCAAATCCTGCGACGGCCGCGCCTTTGAACTGAAAGAAGTTGCCTCCGGCTATCGCCTGCAGATCCGCGAAAAGTACTCGCCCTGGGTCGGACGTCTGTGGGAAGAACGCCCGCAACGTTACTCGCGAGCCATGCTGGAGACCATGGCGCTGATCGCTTATCGCCAGCCCATTACCCGTGGCGAGATCGAAGATGTGCGCGGTGTGGCGGTCAACAGCCATATCGTCAAGACACTGCTGGAGCGCGAGTGGATTCGCGTGGTGGGTTATCGTGACGTGCCGGGCAAGCCCGCGATGTTTGCCACCACCAAGGGCTTTCTTGACCACTTCAACCTCAAGAGCCTCGATGAATTGCCGCCACTGGCCGAGCTGCGCGAGCTGGAGCCGGATCCGATCCTCGATTTTGACGATGCCCCGGTGCCTGCGCATCTTCAGGCGCTGGCCGACGAAAGCGCCGAGCCGGAAGAGCCGAAAGACGAAACCAGCTTCCGCACCCTGCTGACGGAACTGGACTCGATGGAGGAGGGTCTTAAAACTGACTTTGATGATTTGCTGCGCGACGTTGCGCCAGTTGAAGCTCTAGAGCCTGAGCCTGAGTCCGAGTCGGAAATAGAAGCCCAACCACAACCGCAGCAACCCTCTGCGGCCGAGTTGGCCCGCGAGCGATTGCGCGCTGCGGTTGCTGCACTTGAGCAGCGATCTGCCTTGAGCGACGAAGAGCTTGAGGCTCAGGCCCTGGCCGAAGCCATCGAACAGGAACGCCGCGAGCAGGAAGACTGATGCACTCCCATTAAGGATCCTGGCAAGCCGCGGATTCTGCGGGCAATGCATGACCCGTGGGAGCTGGCTTGCCTGCGATGCAGACGACGCGGACTGTCAGGCACACCGCAGCGATGCCATCGCGAGCAAACCCGCTCCCACACAAATTTCGGAGGGCTGCCATGATTGCAACCAAAGACCCCTGCATCGGTGTCTGCAAGTTCACCGACGACATTTGCCTGGGCTGCGGGCGAACCAAGCGTGAAATCAAGGCCTGGAAGAAACTCGACAAAGACGAAAAACGTGCGGTGCTGGCCGAATCCGCCCTGCGTTTACTGGCGCTTGAGGCCACCGGCCGGCGGAAAACCAAGTGAGCCACGCACTTCGTGACTAGCCTTTGATGCGCAATGGCCAATATCCGCGTATGATTCGCGACCCTCTGGGGCTCAGCAGAGCCCCAAGGCCCATTTTTAACACTTCAGGCGCTCGCCTGAATTGACACACCGGGAGGTGCCCAGATGAAAGATCTCGACCCTAAAGACGGCCAGGAAATTGGCCCTGCAGGCGAAAAACTGCAAAAAGTCCTCGCCCGTATTGGCGTTGGCTCGCGTCGCGACGTAGAGAGCTGGATCAGCCAGGGCCGGATCAAGGTCAATGGCAAGGATGCAACCCTGGGTCTGCGCGTAGACCTGCACGACGCCATCACCATCGATGGCAAGGTGATCAAGCGTGAAGAGGCAGCCGAATCGGTTCGCCGCGTGATCATGTACAACAAACCCGACGGCGAAATCTGCACCCGTGACGACCCTGAAGGCCGTCCGACCGTGTTCGACAAACTGCCGCGTCCAAAAGAAGGCCGCTGGATCAATATCGGTCGTCTGGACATCAACACCACCGGCTTGCTGATGTTCACCACTGACGGTGAGCTGGCCAACCGCTTGATGCACCCTTCGTACGAAATGGACCGTGAATACGCGGTACGTGTGCGTGGCGAAGTGGATGACGACATGATTGCCCGCCTCAAGGCCGGCGTTGTGCTGGAAGACGGTCCGGCGCGTTTCACCGACATCAAGCAGGCGCCAGGCGGCGAAGGCTTCAACCATTGGTACCACTGCGTGGTGATGGAAGGCCGTAACCGTGAAGTGCGTCGTCTGTGGGAATCCCAGGGCCTGGTGGTCAGCCGCCTGAAGCGCGTACGTTTCGGTCCGGTGTTCCTCAACTCCGATCTGCCGATGGGTCGCTGGCGCGAAATGAGCCAGTTCGAAGTGGACATTCTCAGCGCTGAAGTCGGCCTCACGCCGGTTGCCATGCCTGAGATGAACGCCAAGAGCAAAGACAAGCTTGAGCGCATGCAGCGCAAATCCTCGCGCCCTGTGGCCCGTGGTGACCGTGTTGCCCGCGTGCTGCGCCCGGCTGAAGGTGCACCTGTTGCGCCGCGTCCGGCACGCCAGCCGCATATCGAAGGCGAGCGTCCGGGCCGTCCGGCTCGTGATGAATCGGCTCGTCCGGCGCGCAAGCCTGCCGGCCGTACTGATCGTGTGCCAGCAGGTCGTGGTGCGCCAGTTGCCGAGCGTCCGAGCGAAATCAACAAGCGTCCAACCAAGCCAACCCGTAACGGGCCAAAGCTGGTTGACGATGCGCCGTCGGGCAAGCGTCGTGGTGCCCCGGCAGGTTCGGGCCAGCGCCCGGGCTTCGGTCGTCGCAAGCCGCAGTAAGCGGTAAGCTGTAAGCGCGGTACAAAAAACGCCAACCCCCAGGGGTTGGCGTTTTTTTATGTCTGCGAAATGCTGATGGTTGCGTAGCAGCTGCCAGGGAACGTGGCTGCGTGCGGCGACGCAGTCGTCGTAAAAACAGGCGCTGTGGTGTACCAGGCCAATACGGTATTCAGGATTTACGGTTGCTGTGCAACCGAACGCAGCCTCGTTCCTTCGGCAGCTGCTACGGGTCGTAATTCGCGTGGCAAATAATCGTTACACCATGTCAATAAACCTATACGAATTCAGCCACTTACCGACCCTAAACCGCTGAAATCATCCCTTTGTAATGAAAACCTTCCGAGATTTACAGAATTAGGACAGTTCCTACATAAATTGCGGCTTGTTTCGTATTGCAATCGGCTGTGTGATGGGATCTTGCCTTCGTGCGGGTGTACAATGCGCCGCGTTTTAACTGTGACTCAATTGCGTACCCGCGCATTTTGCGCCGCTCGGCGTTACACCGAACGGCCAAAACCTCAAGGCTATCCGCCTTGATAATTCCGCAATGCCACAAGCGTTGCGGGTTCGATTCCGTCACAGATAAAAACAAACAGGTGACGCATGACTCGTGAAACAACCTTGGATTCCTGGCGTCTGCGCTGGGGTTTGATTTGTGTTGTAGACCCTTCGATCACTGCCTCTGGTGCTCAAGTTACAACGCACTGAATCACATCAAACCTTGTGTGGGACCTTTGCAATGAGTGGAAATACCTCGCATTCGGGCGAGCTTAAACGCGGCCTGAAAAATCGTCATATCCAGCTGATAGCCCTCGGTGGCGCGATTGGTACTGGCCTGTTTCTCGGTTCGGCCGGGGTGCTGAAGTCGGCCGGTCCATCGATGATTCTGGGCTATGCGATCTGCGGCTTTATCGCGTTCATGATCATGCGCCAGCTCGGCGAAATGATCGTCGAAGAACCGGTTGCCGGTTCTTTCAGCCACTTTGCCCATAAATACTGGGGCGGTTTCGCCGGCTTTATGTCGGGCTGGAACTGCTGGGTGCTGTACATCCTGGTGGGCATGTCGGAGCTGACCGCCGTCGGCAAATATGTGCACTACTGGTGGCCGGAGATCCCCACCTGGGCCTCGGCAGCGGCCTTCTTCGTGCTGATCAACCTGATCAACCTGACCAACGTCAAAGTGTTTGGCGAAGCCGAGTTCTGGTTCGCGATCATCAAGGTCGTGGCAATTGTCGGCATGATCGCCCTGGGCAGCTACCTGCTGGTCAGCGGCAGTGGCGGTCCTCAGGCTTCGGTCAGCAACCTGTGGGAACACGGTGGTTTCTTCCCGAACGGGACGACCGGCCTGATCATGGCCATGGCCTTTATCATGTTTTCCTTCGGCGGCCTGGAAATGCTCGGTTTCACCGCAGCTGAAGCCGACAAACCACGCACCGTGATCCCGAAAGCGATCAACCAGGTGATCTACCGCATCCTGATTTTCTATATCGGTGCCCTGGTAGTTCTGCTGTCGTTGACCCCGTGGGACTCGCTGCTTGAAACCCTGAATGCCGGTGGCGACAGCTACAGCAGCAGCCCGTTCGTGCAAGTGTTCTCGATGCTGGGCAGCAACACTGCTGCGCACATCCTCAACTTCGTGGTCTTGACCGCAGCATTGTCGGTGTACAACAGCGGCACCTACTGCAACAGCCGCATGTTGCTGGGTATGGCGCAGCAGGGCGATGCGCCGAAAGTGCTGGCCAAAATCGACAAGCGCGGCGTGCCGGTCAACTCGATCCTGGCCTCGGCGGCGGTGACGGTCATTGCAGTGCTGCTCAACTACCTGATGCCCCATGATGCGCTGGAACTGCTGATGTCCCTGGTAGTAGCGACCCTGGTGATCAACTGGGCGATGATCAGCTACTCGCACTTCAAGTTCCGCCAGCATATGGACAAGACCGCGCAAGTCCCGCTGTTCAAGGCGCTGTGGTATCCGTACGGCAACTACATCTGCCTGGCGTTTGTAGCGTTTATCCTGGTGATCATGCTGTTGATCCCGGGGATTCGCGTGTCGGTGTACGCGATTCCGGTGTGGGTGGCCTTTATGTGGCTGTGCTTCGTGATCAAGAACAAGCGCGCGGTACAGGCGCAGGCAGCAGCTTACAGCTCTGCCAAATAAACGCTGTGTTTAACCCTGCAAACCCGGCCATTGCGCCGGGTTTGTTGTTTGTGGGGTATCCTTGATGCTCTGAACACGGACCCTTTTTTGATGCTGGTGATTTCCAACAACGTGCATATCCCTGATGCCGAGATCGAACTGACGGCCATTCGCGCCCAGGGTGCGGGCGGGCAGAACGTCAACAAGGTTTCGAGCGCCATGCACCTGCGCTTTGATATTCCCAATTCGTCGTTGCCGGATTTTTACAAGGAGCGGTTGCTGGCGCTGCGTGACAGCCGCATCACCAGTGATGGCGTGCTGATTATCAAAGCCCAGCAATACCGCACCCAGGAGCAGAATCGGGCTGATGCGCTGGAGCGTCTGGCGGAGTTGATCGTCAGCGCCACCAAGGTGGAGAAAAAGCGCCGCCCGACCAAGCCGACCCTGGGCTCAAAAAAACGTCGGCTGGAATCCAAGACCAAGCGCGGCAACATCAAGGCGGGGCGGGGCAAGGTGGATTTCTAGAGGGCAGCAGCAGTCCTGTGGGAGCGGGCTTGCCCGCGATGGCATCACCGTGCTTTACCTGGCACACCACTCCGTCTGCATCGCGGGCGAGCCCGCTCCCACAGGTTTAATCACCCTGAGCGCGAGCTAGGACGCTCTTGCGTTCTGCGCCTGACGATACAGATAAACACTCAGCATCAACCCGCCAAGCGCCGCCAGCGCCGCAAACAGAAAGATCGAAGCAAAGCCGAACCCTGCCGCCACGGCACCCACTAGCGGCCCGGTGATGCCCAGCGACAGGTCGATAAACAGCGAATACGCACCCACCGCAGCCCCCCGGCTGGAGGCCGGCACCAGGTTGACCGCCTCAACCCCCAGCGCCGGGAACACCAGCGAAAAGCCAAAGCCGCTCAAGGCCGCGCCCGCCAGGGCCAACTCCGGGTTGGGTGCCAGCCACAGCAACAGCAGGCCCAGCGTCTCGACGCTCAGGCAGGCAATCGCCACGCGAAAACCGCCGATACGGTTGATCAGATTGCCAAACAGCAAACGCGCACTGATAAAGCTGGCGCCAAACAGGCTCAGGCACAGCGCTGCGTTTTCCCAGTGGTTGGTCGCGTAATACAAGGTGATAAAGGTGGCGATGGTGCCAAAGCCGATCGAGCCCAGGGCCAGCCCGGTGCCGTGGGGCAACACGCGTCCCAGTACATGCAGAAACGGCAGGCGCACGCCGCTGACAATGGGTGCTGCCAGTTTTGGCCAGGCCAGCAGTACGCCCAGCGCTCCCAGGGTAATAATGCTTACGCCCAGGCTCCACATGCCCAGGTGGCCGACCATGACCACGCCCAGAGGTGCGCCAATGGCAATGGCGCCGTAGCTGGCGATGCCATTCCAGGAAATCACCTTGGCCGTGTTCTGCGCGCCGACCCGGCCTATGCCCCAGCCGATGGAGCCGGAGCCCACCAGGCTTTCCGCGCTGCCCAGCACCAGCCTGCCGATCAACAGGCTGGCCAGGCTCCAGGCCGGCATGCTCGTCAGCCAGCTGGACACCAGCATAAACACGCCACTCAGGCCGCAGCCGGCCAGGCCAACCATCACGGCGCGCTTGCTGCCCCGGGTATCGATGTAGCGGCTGGCGTAAGGCCGGCTCAGCAGCGTAGCCAAATATTGCACGCTGATCACCAGCCCGGCGATCACCGTGCCGTAACCGAGATGGTTATGCACGTAACCCGGCAGTACGGCCAGCGGAATGCCAATGTTCAAATAGCCGATAAAGGTAAACAGGACGATGGAAACCACTTGCAGCGTGATTGCCATGGGGCGCTGTGTTTCAGGCATGGGGTAGGGGTCCTGCGGGGAGCGGGTTGGTGCAGATTATAGTGGTGTAACCAGTTGCGTCGCGATTAAAGCGGCCAGTGCATTTTCCTGGGTGCCGAACCGTTTGAGCAGGAGAGCTTGTTTTTCGGGGCTGAGGCGCTCCCAGAGGTCGATCATTTTCTCGGCGGTGCCGATCAGAACGCTGGCCTGGGTATCGCTGAAGGTGTCAGTCACGCTTGATTCCGCAATAAGGGGCGATTGTGTCAGACGGTGTGAAAAACTGAATGCTTTTCGCACCGTCTGATTGTGCGCCGTCAGTCTTCGCTTTCGGCCTGCAGGCTTTCAGAAGCCTCGTCCAGTGCGGGGTTTTCGCCACTGGTGTGTTGCGGGGTTGGCTGCTCGGTTTCGTGCAGGCTTGGGAAGGGGAGGTTTGGGATCTCGTGCATCGTCGCGCTCCTCGTAAGGTGTGTTTTAAGTAGCTTGCTAAGGATACAGGAGGGAGTGTGACAATTTGTCTTTTTATTGCGTCTGGGGGGATTTGTATCGAACTTTTCATATTGCAGCTGTCGCTGCAAAAGGCAGAGCCCTGTAGCAGCTGCCTCGTTCCTTCGGCAGCTGCTACAGGGTGGGGGGCTAGTGTGTACACACCTGCGCAATCGCCTTGGCCAGCAGGCTCAGGCGCGTGCCGTCGACCCCGGCCATATTGGCGCGTCCCGAACCAACCATGTACACGCTGTGTTTCTCGCGCAACAGCTGGACTTGCTCTTGGGTCAGGCCAGTGTACGAAAACATCCCGCGTTGCTCATTAATATGGGCAAAGTGCTCCGCCAGCCCGAACGGGACCAGGGCTTCCACCAAACCGCTACGCAATTGCGCGATACGGCTGCGCATGGCTTCCACTTCTGCGATCCACACGCTTTTCAGCTGGGCATCGCCGAGGATGGTCGCTACCACCGCCGCGCCGTGATCCGGCGGGTTGGACCACAAGTTTCGCGCAATATAGGCCAACTGGCTGCGGATGTCGGTCAGCTTTTCGGCGTCATTGGCACACACAATCAATGCACCGACGCGTTCGCGGTACAGGCCGAAGTTCTTCGAGCACGAGCTGGTGATCAGCACTTCCGGCAGTTCACGGGTGAACAGGCGGGTCGACCAGGCGTCTTCCTGCATTCCGTCGCCAAAACCCTGGTAGGCAAAATCGATCAAAGGCAGCAATTCACGACGACGGACCACGTCCAGCACCTGCAGCCAGTCCGCCTGGGACAGGTCAAAGCCGGTCGGGTTGTGGCAGCAGGCGTGCAGCAGCACCACATCGCCTTTTGGCGCGTGTTCCAGGGCTTCGAGCATGGCCGCGACATTGAGCTTGTTGTCGCTGCCCACGTAAGGGTAGTGACTGATCTTGAGCCCGGCTGCGGCAAAGATGGTTTCGTGGATCGGCCAGGTTGGATCGCTCAGCCAGATGCCACGGCCCGGCAAGCATTGCGCGATAAAATCGGCGCTCAGGCGCAAGGCCCCGGTACCGCCCGGGGTCTGGGTCGCTGCAGCGCGCTTGCTGGCCAGCAGGGGCGAGTCTTCGCCCAGCACCAGTTCGCTGATCAGTTGCCCGAATCGGCTGTCACCATGACCGCCGATATAGGTTTTGGTCTGTTGCTGATCGACCAGGCGCTGCTCGGCCAACTTTACCGATTGCAGGATCGGCGTCAGGCCATTGGCGTCTTTATAGACGCCCACGCCCAAGTCGAACTTGTCCGGATTGGTATCCTGTTGATAGGCGTCCATCAAACCGAGAATCGGGTCGCCCGGTACCCGACCAATATCGGCAAAGTGCATTACTTGCGACCTTCGGCAGTTTTGGCGACTTCATCAGTGCGTGCGGCCATGATGAAGTCGTTGCGGTGCAGGCCCTTGATCGAGTGGCTCCACCAGGTCACGGTGACCGAGCCCCATTCGGTCAGCAGGCCCGGGTGATGGCCTTCGGCTTCGGCGATCTCGCCCACGGCATTGGTAAAGGCCAGGGCGAATTTGAAGTTCTTGAACAGAAAGACCTTTTCCAACTGCATGATGCCGTCGCGAACTTCGATGTTCCAGTCCGGGATCTGTTTGATCAGGATCGGCAGTTCTTCGTCGCTGACCTGTGGAGCATCGGCGCGGCAGGCTTCGCAGTGGGCTTGGTTCAGTGCGTTCATGGTGGATTCCTGAAATCAGTTTTTATTGATGACTAAAAAAGGTTAAGCCGCTTTCGGCTTGGGCGTGAACTTCGGCGCGTGCAGGCCCATTGTCATGCCTTTTTCGACCATGCCCATGATGTCTTCATGGGCCAGGTCAAACAGTCGCTTCAAGTCCGGCAGGACAAAATACAGCGGCTGCAGAATATCGATGCGATAAGGCGTGCGCATGGCTTCCAGCGGATCGAAAGCCTGATGTTCCGGCTCTGAAGACAGGCTGTAAACCGTTTCTTTCGGCGACGACAGAATCCCGCCACCGTAAATGCGTTTGCCTTCCGGCGTGTCGACCAGGCCGAACTCGATGGTCATCCAGTACAGGCGTGCCAGATACACCCGTTGTTCTTTGCTCGCCTGCAGGCCCAGCTTGCCGTAGGTGTGGGTGAATTCGGCGAACCACGGGTTGGTCAGCAGCGGGCAGTGGCCGAAAATCTCATGGAAAATATCCGGCTCTTGCAGGTAATCGAGTTCTTCGGGAGTACGAATAAAGGTGGCCACTGGAAACTGCTTGTTGGCCAGCAACTCGAAGAAGGTCTGGAAGGGGATCAGTGCGGGTACCCGGGCAACTTGCCAGCCTGTGGTAGCGCCCAGTACCTGATTGATCTCATCGAGTTGCGGGATGCGGTCGTGGGGCAGGCCCAGCTTTTCGATGCCTTGCATGTACTCGGGGCAGGCTCGGCCTTCCAGCAGTTTCAGCTGACGGGTAATCAGCGTGTTCCACACCCCGTGCTCGGCAGGTGTGTAGTCGATAAAGCCATTGGCATCAGGCTCACGGGCGACGTATTTCGTTTGCTTCATGGGGCTCTCCGCAAGGAAATCGTTTTTATTATTCGGTGTTGTTGCGATGCCTTAGTGATACCCCATGTGATTGTCATGTGCAGCTAGCCTAAAGCCAGTAATGCTGGGATGATGGCGCTTATTCGTAAAGTATTCGTTACGATGTGAGGGGCAGGCTGTCATTCTTGACTGTGCGACAGCACAACTGTCACAAAATCGTGACGATGAAATGCCTCTGAAGCCGGAAAACCTCCCTGTGGGAGCGAGCCTGCTCGCGAATGGCGCTCTTTGAGCCTTCGCGAGCAGGCTCGCTCCCACATAGGACATCCATTGTTAGTTATTCCCGAGCCCTGCCCATGCGTATCAAAGTCCACTGCCAAAACCGGATTGGCATCCTTCGCGACATTCTCAACCTGCTGGTGGCCTACGGCATCAACGTCAAGCGCGGCGAGGTCGGGGGTGATCAGGGCAATGCGATTTATCTGTACTGCCCCAATCTGATTAATCTGCAATTTCAGGCCTTGCGTCCGAAGTTTGAAACCATCCCCGGGGTGTTTGGCGTCAAGCGTGTGGGCTTGATGCCCAGCGAGCGCCGGCATATGGAGCTTAACGCCTTGCTCGGGGCGCTGGAATTTCCGGTGCTGTCTATCGATATGGGCGGTTGCATTGTTGCGGCCAACCGCGCGGCGGCACAGTTGCTCGGGGTGCGGGTGGATGAAGTGCCGGGGATTTCCCTGTCACGCTACGCCGAAGACTTCGACCTGCCCGAACTGGTGCGGGCCAACAAGTCGCGGATCAATGGCTTGCGGGTCAAGATCAAGGGCCTGGTGTACCTGGCCGATATCGCCCCGCTGCAACTGGAACACGACGAAAGCGAGGCGATGGCCGGGGCCGTGCTGACCCTGCACCGCGCCGACCGTGTGGGCGAGCAAATCTACAATGTGCGCAAGCAGGAGCTGCGCGGCTTCGACAGTATTTTCCAAAGCTCGAAAGTCATGGCCGCGGTGGTGCGCGAAGCGCGGCGAATGGCACCGCTGGATGCGCCGCTATTAATAGAAGGTGAAACCGGCACCGGTAAGGAACTGCTGGCCCGGGCCTGCCATCTGGCCAGCCCTCGTGGCCAGTCGCCATTGATGGCGCTGAACTGCGCCGGCTTACCTGAGTCGATGGCTGAAACCGAACTGTTCGGCTACGGCCCCGGTGCCTTTGAAGGGGCGCGGGCGGAAGGCAAGCTCGGCCTGCTGGAGCTGACAGCAGGAGGTACGTTGTTTCTCGATGGCGTGGGTGAAATGAGCCCGCGCTTGCAGGTCAAATTGCTGCGCTTCTTGCAGGATGGTTGCTTTCGCCGGGTTGGCAGTGATGAAGAGGTGTATCTGGATGTGCGGGTGATGTGCGCCACCCAGGTCGACCTGTCCGAGCTGTGCGCCCGTGGCGAGTTTCGCCAGGATCTGTATCACCGGCTCAACGTGCTATCGCTGCATATTCCGCCGCTGCGCGATTGCCTGGACGGGCTGGAACCGCTGGTGGAGCATTTCCTCGATCAGGCCAGTCGCCAGATCGGTTGCTCGCTGCCGCGCCTGGCGCCAGCGGCAATGGATCGTTTGAGCCACTACCACTGGCCGGGCAACGTGCGCCAGTTGGAGAACGTGCTGTTTCAGGCGGTGTCGCTGTGTGATGGCGGGGTGGTCAAGGCTGAGCATATCCGCCTGCCGGATTACGGCGTGCGTCAGCCCCTGGGCGAGTTCTCGCTGGAAGGCGGGCTGGAGCAGATTGTCGGGCGGTTCGAAAAGGCAGTATTGGAACAGCTGTATTCCGAGCACCCGAGTAGCCGATTGCTGGGCAAGCGATTGGGGGTGTCCCATACCACCATCGCCAACAAACTGCGCGAGCACGACATTATTAAGCCGGGCAAGGACTAACGGCTAACGCCAAAAGCCCCTCACATAAAGCATGAAAGGAAGCTACTTCATTAGGGACCAATAAATACATTGGTGTGGACACTGCAAATATCTGAGCAGTGACAGCGAACAGTGAGTAGAAGTGCGGTTAGACGGCCCCCTTGTCGTGAACCGCATGAGACATAACGCAGGCGTTTTTACGGGTGCTTACACAACTGCGCAAGCCATTTTATGCATAAGCGCATAAAATGGCTTGGCATCAAAGCTGTATCTATGCACAGTATTATGAGTGTTTGTCCCGCTGTCTCTGATACCCAAACGCCCTTGTAGGACTGATGGCTTCGGAGAAGTTTATAACGCTAGGTATGGGTAATTTCTACCCGAGTTATTGATAAAGCTCAGAATGAAAAGGATATCGTTGTGACTGAGAAAAATATTGTTGTGACAAGTGGTCGCCCTATGAATCCAGGCGGTGGCGGTGGCGGTGGCGGTGGTGGTGGAATGGGAATGGGGTCTTGGCTAAGTGGTTACACTTATGCACATATTTCAGGTCCAGATCCAGCACAGCGCCAGGCTTTCACGTCGGTACATCGTTATGAATCTAATGCCAGAAAACGCATTGTGGCTGCATATGAGAAAAGCCTTCAGGCTTTACCGAAAACCGTAACTGACGAAGTAGCTCGTTTGGAATCGGAGTTGTTGGCTCCGACTAAAAACCCAGTTGATAGCTTTGCGCGAATTAAGTCTATCCTACAGAACCTCTATAATCAGGCAATCGCTCGGCGTGATGTTGAAAAGAAATTATCGCTGGCTTACAACGGTGCAGAACCTACTACTCGTGACGTACCCTACCATCCTGCGTATAGAACCAGTTACGCTCGCGGTGAAGGTGGTTACGGAGCCATGGTCCAGTTGTGGATAAAGTCTCATGAAGCTCACTATCAAGCCTTGATAATGGATCAAATGGCGAAGTTTCTTTCCGAACAAATAGCCCTGGTAGCTGCTGCGCAAACGGAAGCTATCAAGAAAGCGAACACATTCACGCTTCCAGTATTAACTGATAAAGCTGAAATGGGAGTGGCGGCGGGCTCAATTGCAATAACAGCTGGCTCTAAAATGACTCTCGATGCAGCCCTTCAAGCTGGTATCCAAGCATTGAGGGGAATTGGCAGTGTAGCTTTAGACCGTGTAACTGGCGTCGGTATTGGGCTGTTGGTGTATTCACCTCAACTGGGCAACGGTGACCTCCATCCGTCAACGATGATGACGGTTCCCGCTAAATCTATTGCGCCTAGCCTTCCTGTGAACTTGTTGGCTGTTGCTTCTTCCGGAGGCAGTGTTGATGTGCCGTACCGGGTCTACGGGGAGCAGCATAAGTACTCCGTTGTAGCGACCACATCCAGCGGTGGTGTATCTGCGAAGGTGCCTGTTCGGGCATTAACATTTAACGCCAGCCTGAACGCCTATACGTTCACCACGGCTGATACCCCGTCTCGCACGCTGGTCTTTCCTATTGCGACTCCAGGCAACAGTTCGACTTCTACTCCAGCTAAACCTGTGGCCGTGCCGGTATACACTGGTGTGACTCTCACTCCACTTGAGATTAAGGCGGAAGAACTACCGGCAGTGGATCAGCTAGATATTCAAGACTGTATCTATTGCTTTCCAGCCGGTTCGGGTCTGCCTCCAATTTATGCGGTTTTCAGCGAATCGCTAGATTCCGGAAAATTCTCACGCAAACAATTGGATAAAAAGTTCAAGCATGCTAATAGTTTTGGGGTAACTGATACCCGTAAAAACATCGAGACGCTGAGCAAGTTCAGGGATGCTGTTAATGAGCATCTTGCTGATGTCGATACCTCTCCCCATGGGACATATCAGAGAGAAACAGACTCAACTGTTTTTTTCAACAAAAGAACAAACAATGTCGTTATCATTGGTGGCGATGGTAAATTTGTGTCGGGTTGGAAGCTTGACCCAGCTACCCCACAATTTAAAAACTACATTGAGAAAGGAGTTCTGCAATGAGTCTTGAGCTTATCCAGCTTGCCAAGAAATTCGCTGACGGCGGCTTGTCTGCAAATGCTTTTGCCGATCCATATATCGCTAAGTGGAGCGCAGAGCGTGATGCAAACAAACTCAAGGACGACAATGCAAGCGTCTCTGAATGTGCATCGACCATTTTCATCCTGGCAGACTGCTACAACCCTGATCTAGATCGCAGAAAAAGTGAGCTAGATGAAGCTGGTTTGAGAGCTGAGGTCAAAGCAACCTTGAGTAAATTCAAGCTGGCCTGAATCTACTCAATAGTTAGGCTTGAAAAGCCCAGCCCGTCTGGGCTTTTTTGAGTCCGTTCAGTAAAGCCTGTTTGCCGACATCCCCTTTTTGATTTCGTAAAAAACCCTGAAAATCCCCGCCTAAAACGGGTTTATTTTGCCTCTTGCCATCATTTTTGAAACTTATCGGGCGCCGCCCAGCCTCATCAGAAATGAGGTTGCACATGCTTGCGAACATCTACGCCCCGAATCCGTTTTGGATGAAGTCGCTACCCGGGTTGGCCTGTTGGTTGGTGCTGCAAAAGGTGGCAACCCTGTCCTGGAGGGAGAGGGAACCAAAGGCAAAAGCAGATCTTCGCAACGCCAGAAATCAGCTTGGGGTGAGGGCCCTCGACGGCCACTACCCAGGCCAGCCCTTGCCGCAACCGGCAGAACCCCGCCGTCTCCTCGCACCGAATCTTCCCTCATCCCTGCGCAAACCCGCGCCGCAGCGCGTCAAAATAAAGTTGGTGCGCAAATTGCAATGACCTCTTCAGTACAGCGGTGGGCGGCAAGCGTCCGTCAGACAGAGGAAAGACTGTGGACAAGTACCTTTATGTGGCAATGACCGGCGCCAGTCAGAACGCACTGGCGCAGAAGGCGCATGCCAACAATCTGGCGAACATCTCGACCAACGGGTTTCAGCGTGACCTGGAACAGGCCCGCTCGATGCCGGTGTTTGGTGACAGCTTTCCGGCGCGTGCCTTTGCCTTGACCGAGCGCCCAGCCACCGATTTCAGCCTAGGTGCCCTGGTCGAGACCGGCCGCGATCTCGATGTGGCTGTGTCCGGCGACGGCTGGCTGGCGGTGCAGGCCCCCGACGGCAGTGAGGCCTATGTGCGCACCGCCAGCATGAACGTGGATGCCCTGGGCATCCTGCGTGCCGGCAACGGCATGCCGATCATGGGCAACGGCGGGCCGATCGCGGTGCCGCCCCAGCAGCAGATCGAAGTCGGCGAAGACGGCACCATCAGCATTCGCGCCCAGGGCGAAGGCCCGCGGGTGATGGCGCAAGTGGACCGCATCAAGCTGGTCCAGCCGGACCTGAAAACCATGAGCAAGGGCCTCGACGGCCTGATCCACACCAATGACGGTCAGCCGGCCCCGGCCGATGCCAATGTGCGGGTGACCTCGGGTTTTCTGCAGGCGAGCAACGTCAATGCCGTGGATGAAATGACCTCGGTGCTGGCTTTGTCCAAGCAGTTCGAGCTGCATATCAAAATGATGAACACCGCCAAAGAAGACGATCAGGCCATGACTCGCGTCCTGTCCATCAGCTAATTACTTGAACGTGGCGCCGAAAAACCGGCGCGCGAGGAGAGCACCATGCTTCCGGCACTGTGGGTTGCAAAAACGGGTTTGGCTGCACAAGACACCAACCTGACCACCATTTCCAACAACCTGGCCAACGTCTCGACCACCGGCTTCAAGCGTGATCGCGCCGAGTTCCAGGACTTGCTCTACCAGATCAAGCGCCAGCCAGGTGCACAGTCGACCCAGGACAGCGAACTGCCATCGGGCCTGCAAGTGGGCACCGGGGTACGTATTGTCGGCACGCAAAAGAACTTCACTGCCGGTAGCCTGCAAACCACTGAGCAGCCGCTGGACATGGCCATCAACGGCCGTGGTTTTTTCCAGATCATGCAGCCCGACGGAACAACGGCCTACACCCGTGACGGTACTTTCCATCTGGACTCCAATGGCCAGATCGTCACCGCTAACGGCTTTGCCCTGGAACCGGCGATTGTGGTGCCGGCCGATGCCCAGACCTTCACCGTCGGCCAGGACGGCACCGTATCGGTGACCATTTCCGGCAACCCGGCGGCGCAAGTGATCGGCAACGTGCAGACCGCCGACTTTATCAACCCGGCCGGCTTGCAGTCCCAGGGCGGCAACCTGTTCCTGGAAACCGCCTCCAGCGGTGCGCCGCAAATCGGCACCCCGGGCCTGAACGGCTTTGGCCTGACCATGCAAAGCATGCTCGAGACCTCGAACGTCAGCACCGTGGAAGAAATGGTCAATATGATCACCACCCAGCGCGCCTACGAGATGAACTCCAAAGTGATCTCGACCGCTGACCAGATGTTGTCGTTCGTCACGCAAAACCTGTAATTACGTGAAATAGCGGGAGAGCTCATGAAGCGCTTGTTTTCTGTTCTGGCACTGGGCGCCATCACCTTGCTGGCCGGCTGCGTCAGCCCGCCACCGCGGGCCAACGACCCGTACTACGCACCTGTGCTGCCGCGTACGCCGCTGCCGGCTGCCGCCAACAACGGCTCGATTTACCAGGCCGGTTTCGAGCAGAACCTGTACAGCGACCGCAAGGCGTACCGCATCGGCGACATCATTACCATTACCCTTAATGAGAAGACCCAGGCGAGTAAAAACGCCAACTCGGCGATCGGTAAAAACAGCAACACCAGCATCGGCCTGACCTCGTTGTTCGGCAGCGGCCTGACCACCAACAACCCGCTGGGCGGGGGTGACCTGAGCCTCAATGCCGGTTACAGCGGCAGCCGTGCCACCAAGGGCGACAGCAAGGCCGGGCAGGGCAACAGCCTGACCGGCTCGATCACCGTGACCGTGGCCGACGTGCTGCCCAACGGCATCATCGCCGTGCGCGGTGAAAAGTGGATGACCCTTAACACCGGCGACGAGCTGGTACGCATTGCCGGCCTGGTACGGGCCGATGACATTGCCACTGACAACACTGTGTCTTCGACCCGTGTGGCCGATGCGCGCATCACCTACTCGGGCACCGGTTCTTTTGCCGATGCGAGCCAGCCGGGCTGGTTTGACCGTTTCTTCCTTAGCCCGCTGTTTCCCTTTTAGTGATGAAGCTCACCATGCCCAACCTCAAGCATCTGCTGGCAGCCGTGTTGCTGTTGTCGACCTCCCTGGGCGCCCACGCCGAGCGGTTGAAAGACATCGCCAGCATTTCCGGCGTGCGTTCCAACCAATTGATTGGTTATGGCCTGGTGGTGGGCTTGAATGGTACGGGTGACCAGACCACACAAACCCCGTTTACCCTGCAGACGTTCAATAACATGCTGTCGCAGTTTGGCATCAAGGTACCGCCGGGTTCGGGCAATGTGCAGCTGAAAAACGTTGCGGCGGTGTCCATCAGCGCCGATTTGCCGGCATTCGCCAAGCCGGGGCAGGTGATCGATATCACCGTTTCCTCCATCGGCAACTCCAAAAGCCTGCGCGGCGGTACGCTGCTGCTGACACCGCTTAAAGGCATTGATGGCAATGTGTATGCGGTGGCCCAGGGCAATCTGGTGGTCGGCGGTTTCGATGCCGAAGGCCGCGACGGCTCGAAAATCACCGTCAACGTGCCGTCGGCCGGGCGTATTCCGGGTGGCGCATCGGTTGAGCGGGCCGTACCCAGCGGTTTCAACCAGGGCAACAGCCTGACCCTGAACCTCAATCGCTCGGACTTCACCACCGCCAAGCGTATCGTCGACAAGATCAATGACCTGCTCGGCCCCGGTGTGGCGCAGGCCATCGATGGCGGCTCGGTTCGCGTGACCGCACCACTGGACCCGAGCCAGCGGGTCGACTATCTGTCGATCCTGGAAAACCTCGAAGTCGATCCGGGGCAGGCGGTGGCCAAGGTCATCATCAACTCGCGCACCGGCACCATCGTGATTGGCCAGAACGTCAAGGTTTCGCCCGCCGCAGTGACCCACGGTAGCCTGACCGTGACCATCACCGAAGACCCGATTGTCAGCCAGCCCGGCCCGCTGTCCAACGGCGAGACCGCCGTGGTGCCGCGTTCGCGACTGAATGCCCAGCAGGAAGCCAAGCCGATGTTCAAGTTCGGCCCGGGCACCACCCTCGACGAAATCGTGCGGGCGGTAAACCAGGTCGGCGCAGCGCCAGGGGACTTGATGGCGATTCTCGAAGCGCTGAAACAGGCCGGCGCGCTGCAAGCCGACCTGATCGTGATCTGAGGTCGACGTCATGGATATGCGTAAGAGTGGAGTAGTCAGTGGCAGCGATTCCGGGGCGTTCACCGACCTGAATCGGCTGAACAATCTGAAAGTCGGCGACCGCGAAAGCGACGGCAATATGCGCAAAGTTGCCCAGGAATTCGAGTCGCTGTTTCTCAACGAAATGCTCAAGTCGATGCGCTCGGCCAACGAAGTGCTGGGCAAGGACAACCCGCTCAACACCCCGGCGGCCAAGCAGTATCAGGAAATGTACGACCAGCAATTGTCCGTGACCCTGTCCCGGCAGGGCGGTGGTATCGGCCTGGCCGATGTGTTGATGCGCCAGATGTCGAAAAACAAAGCTGCGGTGCCGGGGGAGGCTGCGGCGACCACGGCGCTGACTGCCGAAGCCAAAGCCCCGGCCGCCACCACCGTCGACAGCCCTTTTGTGCGCTCCAGTGGTCAGCGTCCATTGTGGGCTTCGCGGGTCGCCATTACGCCGCAGGCAGCCGGCGGCGGCCATCAGAATGACATGGCCCTGCTCAATCAGCGCCGTCTGGCGTTGCCGAGCAAGCTGACTGACCGCTTGCTGGCCGGGATCGTGCCATCGGCCGATCCGGCGCGTTCCACGCTCAATACCGCCGCCGTGCCGGGGCGCACTTCGCCGGGGCTGGATGCCGTGCTCAAGGGCAGCCGCCAGCCGATGCTCAGTGCCAGTGGCGTGCACGGGCGCATGCAGGTTTACGGTCGTGCCGTGGCGCAGCCGCCGCTGGCCCCGGCCAAACAGGCCTTCGAGTCGCCGGATGCGTTTGTCGCCACCATGTTGCCGATGGCGCAACAGGCCGCCGACCGCATCGGCGTCGACCCGCTGTACCTGGTGGCGCAAGCCGCACTGGAAACCGGCTGGGGCAAGTCGGTGATGCGCCAGCAAGATGGCAGCAGCAGTCACAACCTGTTCGGCATCAAGGCCACCGGCAGTTGGCAGGGCGCCCAGGCGCGGGCCATCACCAGCGAGTTCAGGGGCGGGCAGATGGTCAAGGAGACAGCGGAATTCCGTTCCTACGATTCCTATCAGGACAGCTTCCATGATCTGGTGACGCTGTTGCAGAGCAACAATCGTTATAAAGAAGTGCTCAATGCGGCCGATAAACCGGAGCAGTTTGTACGCGAATTGCAGAAGGCCGGTTATGCGACCGACCCTGAGTACGCGAGCAAGATTTCGCAGATAGCCAAGCAAATGAAAACCTACCAGAGCTACGCCTCGACGGGTTCTCTCACGAATTTATAAGGTTTGAACCATGGCGAGTTTGATCAACATCGGGATGTCGGGGCTCAACGCCAGTCAGGGCGCATTGGCGACAGTCGGCAACAACATTGCCAACGCCAATACCTCGGGCTATTCGCGTCAGCAGATCGTCCAGGGCAGCGCCGCGTCGCAACAGGTGGGCGGGGTGTTTATCGGCACCGGCACCACCCTGGCCGACGTGCGCCGCGTGTACAATTCCTACCTCGACGCCCAGTTGCAAACCACCACCTCGCTCAATGGCGATGCCCAGGCTTATCTCGACCAGATCGGCACGGTCGACAAACTGCTGTCGGATAAAAACACGGGCGTATCGGCAGCCCTGAGCAGCTTTTTCAGCTCATTGCAAACTGCCGCCGCGGCGCCCGGTGATGTGTCCGCGCGGCAGTTGTTGCTGACCAGTGCGCAAACCCTAAGCAACCGCTTCAACTCGATTTCGACCCAGCTCAACCAGCAGAACGAGGGCATCAACAGCCAGCTGGACACCCTCACCTCGATGGTCAACCAGCACACAGCCACCATTGCTTCGCTGAACAAGCAGATCGCCCAGGCCACCACGGCTGGCAATACGCCGAACAACCTGCTGGATGCGCGTAACGAAGCCGTGCGCAGCCTCAACGAGCTGGTCGGGGTGACGGTTCAGGAGCACGACAACGTCTACGATATTACCCTGGGTACCGGCCAATCGCTGGTGCAGGGCAGCACCTCGAACACGATTTCGGCGGTGCCGGGCAAGGTCGATAAAAGCCAATACAGCATCCAGGTCAACTTCCAGCAATCGAGTTCGGATGTGACCTCGGTGATCAGTGGCGGCAAGATCGGCGGCCTGCTGCGTTACCGCGACGATGTGCTGGCCCCGGCGATGAACGATTTGGGCCGTACAGCCATTGTGGTCGCCGATGCGATCAACCAGCAGCTGGGCCAGGGCCTGGATGCCAATGGCGAGTTCGGCTCGTCGTTGTTCAACAGCATCAACAGTGCCACGGCCATCAGCCAGCGCAGCCAGGCGGCGACCGGAAATATTGGCGCAGGCAACTTCAATGTCAGCATCGCTGACAGCGGCGCGCTGACCGCCTACGACTATCAGGTCACGTTCACCAGCGCCACCGAGTACTCGGTCAAGCGCTCCGACGGCACCGATATGGGGGCGTTCGCTACCACCGACACCCCGGCCAAGGTCATTGACGGCTTCACCCTGGACCTCAAGGGCGGCCCGATGACCGCTGGCGACGCGTTCAAGGTCAGCCCCACCCGCAGTGGTGCAGGCAATATCGGCGTGCAAATGAGCGATGCCAATAAATTGGCATTTGCCGGGCCGCTGGTGGCTGGCCCGGGCAGCTCCAATACCGGTACGGGGGCAGTGGGTAGCCTCAATCTGTCGTCAGCGCTGGATATCTACGGCGGCGTCAATCTGGGCAAAGCGCAAAGCGATATTGAAGGCGCCATGCCGGTGCGCATTGCCTTTGACGAAGCCAGCGCGGATGGCACCCAGAGCTACCGGGTACTGAACGAGGCCGGCAAGGAAATCGGCAAGGGCAGCATCGTGCCGGGCCAGGACAACAAGGTCACGATCAATGTGCCCGTGACCAACGCGGACGGCACCACTACAAACGTGGGGTTCGACACGGTGATCAGCGGTTCGCCGGGCAAGGGTGACAGCTTCGATATCAAGTTCAACAAGGACGGCAAGGCCGACAACCGCAACGCCAACGAACTGCTGGGCCTGCAAACCAAGGCCACAGTGGGCGTAGGCAAGGACGGCACTGGCGGCGTCAGCATGGCTACTTCCTACAGTCAGTTGGTATCCAAGGTGGGCGGTAAAGCCAGCCAGGCGGCGGTCGACGGCACCGCCAATGGCGCGGCTTTGGCCTACGCCAAAGAGGTGCGCAACTCGGTATCCCAGGTCAACCTGGACGAAGAAGCCTCCAACCTGGTCAAGTTCCAGCAGTACTACACCGCCTCGTCGCAGATCATCAAAGCGGCGCAAGCAACCTTCAGCACGCTGATCAACAGTCTTTAAGGGAGCCCGCGACGATGCGTATTTCAACTTCGCAGTTTTTTGAATCGACCAGTGCCACCTACCAGAACAACTTCTCGTCGGTGATCAAGACCCAGAGCCAGATCGACTCCGGCGTGCGCATCCAGACCGCTGCCGATGACCCGGTAGGTGCGGCGCGCCTGCTGCAATTGCAGCAGCAAAAAGACATGCTGGCGCAGTACAGCACCAATATGAACAGCATCAAGTCGTCGCTGGGTGCCCAGGAAGCGGTGCTCGACAGCATCAATAACTCATTGCAAAAAGCCAGTGAACTGGCTCTGGGCGCAGGCAGCGGTAAAAGCGATGCCGATCGCCTGGCCATCGCCAACGAACTGGGCAGCATTGAAGAACAGGTGTTCAGCCTGCTCAACAGCAAGGACGCCTCGGGTAACTATATGTTCTCCGGCTCCAAAACCGACACCCCGCCATACACCCGCAACAATGATGGCACCTACAGCTATCAGGGCGACGATACCCAGCTCAACCTCAAGGTTTCCGACACCCTGACCCTGGCCAGCAGCGACACGGCCAGGAGCATCATGGAAGGCGCGACCAACACCGGGCGTACCCAGGCGACTTTTGTGCCCGGCGTGGATGCCAATGGCGAGCCGACCGTCAATGACGGCAAGCTCTCGGTGTCTGCCGGTCTGGTCACGTCAAGCGCGGTGTTCAACAAGAGTTTCGCCGAAGGCCAGCCCTATAAGCTGAAATTCAGCAGCAGCACCGAGTACACCCTGACTGACCGTGACGGCAATGACCTGACCTCGCAGGTGGCGGGCAACGGGGTGTTCGACCCGACCAAGGATGGCTCGCAGAGCATCAGCCTGCGCGGCGTGTCGTTCGATATCACCCCCAATCTCAAGGACGTACCAGCGGCTGAGCGGGATGCGTTGGTGGCGGGGCGCAGCTTTACGCTTGAGGCCAAGGCGGACACCATCAATACCTCGCGCACGCCGGGCAACGGTTCGACGGCGCAGATTACCAATTCCACGGTGACCGACGCCCAGGCCTATGGCGACAGCTTTCCGAGCAATGGCGCGGTGATCAAATTCACCAGCGCCACTGAATACGAAGTCTATGCCCAGCCGCTGAGCGCCGACAGCAAGTCGATTGCCCAGGGCACTGTTGATGGTGGTGCGCTCGGGATCAAGTTCGACTTCGCTGGAGCACCGCAGGCGGGCGACCAGTTTGTCGTCAACCGCAACAACCACCAGAGCCAGAACGCGCTGGATACCATCAGCCAGTTACGCAAGGCCCTGGAAATCCCCAGCGACAAAGACCCGCTGGCCCAGCAAACGCAAAAGGACGCGATCAACTCCGCGATCGGCAACCTGAAAAACGCCAGTGCCGGCGTTGACAGCGCCCGCGGCTCGATTGGTGCGCGCCTGAAGGCGGTGGATATTCAGGCGGATGAAAATATCAGCCTGGGCCTGGCCAACGACTCCACCACGGCGGCGATCGGCAACACCGACATGGCGGGGGCGTCCATCGAACTGGCGTTCCAGAAAGCCATGCTTGAAGCCTCGCAACTGGCGTTCGTGAAAATCTCCCAGCTGAGCCTGTTCAACCAGCTCTAAACAGCGGTGCAGGGGGGTGATGTGGGAGCGGGCTTGCCCGCGATGCAGGCGACACGGTATGCCGGTGATACCGTGTTGCTGCCATCGCGGGCAAGCCCGCTCCCACAAAATCGCCTTTCTGGCTGTAATGTTTTGTATAAAACCGCACAAAATAGCGTGACCTATGAGTCATAACGGGCATCTTCACTGTATCGTGTGAAACGTACGGGCGGGTGCCGGGCCTTTTTCGGGCTGTTTTGTTTATTTTTACGCACCCACACAAGCCCTTTTATTGTCAGCGCCCCTCGATTATGTGAGCGGGTGATCTCCAGCTATTTAGTATTGGGAAGCCACAATGATTGGCATTAAAAGCATCGCCAGTTACGTGCCAGCAAGCGGTGTAGACAACTACGCGCAGGGCGCGAAGTTCTCCAAAGACGAAGAATTCATTCTGGGCAAGATCGGTTCGGCGTTTCTGCCGCGCAAAGACGCTGACCAGGAAACCTCCGACCTGTGTGTTGAGGCAGTCAACGCACTGTTTATCAACAATCCTCAGCTTAAACGCGAATCCATCGACGCGTTGATCGTCGTTACCCAGAACGGCGACGCTGAAGGCCTGCCGCACACCGCGGCCATTGTCCAGGACAAGCTCGGTCTGCCGACCCACGTTGCCGCCTTTGATATCTCCCTGGGCTGCTCGGGTTATGTCTACGGTATCTACGCGATGAAAGGCTTTATGGAGGCCGCGGGCCTGAAGAACGGTCTGCTGGTGACGGCCGACCCGTACTCGAAAATCGTTGACCCGGAAGACCGCAACACCACCATGCTGTTCGGCGACGCCGCCACCGCTACCTGGATGGGCGAAGACGCTCCCTGGCAGCTGGGCAAGGCCAAGTTCGGCACCGACGGTTCCGGTGCGCCGCATCTGAAAGTCAGTGATGGTGTGTTCTTTATGAATGGCCGCCAGGTGTTCAACTTCGCGCTGCTCAAAGTGCCTGCGCACTTGAACGAGTTGCTGGAAGAGTCCGAGCTGACCTCCAAGGACATTGACGCATTCTGCATCCACCAGGGCAGTGCGGCCATCGTTGACGCCGTGGCCCGTCGCTTTGAAGGCGAGCCGGAGAAATTTATCAAGGATATGGTCGAGACCGGCAACACCGTGTCCTCGAGCATTCCGCTGCTGCTGGAAAAGCACGTGATGGATGCCACCTGGAAGCGGGTGGCGCTGAGCGGCTTTGGTGTGGGCCTGTCGTGGGGCTCGGCGATTATCTATCGCCCGTAAGCATTACGTTGAAACACAAAACGCCCGTGGCCCTAAAGCCATGGGCGTTTTGCTTTCTGGCAGGGCTGATTGAAACTGTGGGAGCGGGCTTGCTCGCGATGGCATCACCCTGGTTTGCCTGAAGCACCGCGTCGCCCGAATCGCGAGCAAACCCGCTCCCACACTGGGGGGTGCCCGGCAGCTCATCGCCCCGCTAACCCCCTGAATTACAAGGCATGGCCCCCTTGCCTGCAAAAAAAATCAAAATAAACCTCAAGCAACCTGCGTTTACGACGATAACCATTACGAAGGTTCTCTAGGCCACACCCGGCGGTTGCCAGGGCCGGAAGCCGCAGTATTCATCCAATGAGGATTTCGTCATGGCTTTATCAGTAAACACTAACGTCACGTCCCAGACCGTTCAGAAGAACCTGAACAAAGCCGGCGACTCGTTGAGCACCTCGATGACCCGTCTGTCCTCCGGCCTGAAAATCAACAGCGCCAAAGACGACGCTGCCGGCATGCAGATCGCCAACCGTCTGACTTCCCAGACCAAAGGCATGACCGTTGCCATCGCCAACGCCAACAACGGCTCGTCGATTGCACAGACTGCTGAGGGCGCGATGCAAGAGTCGACCAACATTCTGCAACGTTTGCGTGAACTGGCCCTGCAGTCCGCGAACGGTGATAAAAGCGACGCCGACCGTGCGTCCCTGCAACAAGAATTTACTGCGAAAACCGGTGAACTGACCCGTATCGCACAAACCACTACCTACGGTGGTCGTAACATCCTGGACGGTTCGTTCACCAACCAGTCTTTCCAGGTCGGTGCTGATGCCAACCAGACCATTTCGTTCGGCATGACCGATATCAGCGCTACTGGTTTGAAGGGTTCTTACAGCGAAGCTACTACAAGTGGTACTGCGTTGAAGGGTTTGAGTGCTACTACAACTGGTACGACTTTGGGTTTTGCAGCTACGACTTCAGTAGGTACTGCAGATGCTGGCGCGACACTTGTCACTGACAAATTCAGGCTCAACGGCGTTGAAATCTCATTGACAGCTGCTGATGCGGGTGCTGCCGCTTCTGCTGCAGCTCTGACAGCTATTAATGCCAAAACAGCTGAAACTGGTGTTACTGCTACTGCTGATGATACTGGCAAGATAACCTTATCCGCGAAGGGCGATATCAAGCTTGAAGCTAGTGCTGCAGCAGGCAACCCTACTGATGGTTTGGCCAGTCTCAAGTTAACAGCTGGTACGCAGTCTCCTGTAACTGGTGCTGCTGGTGCTATTTCTGTTAACGGTGCTTCGGTGACATGGACGGAAACTGATAAAGTTTCTGACGTTCTAGCCGACATTGCAGCCGAAGCGGGGACAGGAGCGACGGCAACATATAAAGATGGCCGTATCACGCTCACTTCCGGTGACGGTAAGGACATTAAGCTGTCCAACACAGATGGTGGTTCTTTGGCTCAATTGGGGCTGTCGGCTGGAACGTCGCAAGCTAAGTTGAAAGCAGATACCTCGATCGAGCTGAATGGTGTCGAAGTTAAGTTCAAGAAGGGTGATACTACTGACACCATCGTCTCCTCTATCAACAGTGCAAGCACGGGCGTAACAGCTAGTAAAAACACTGATGGTACCTTGAAACTGTTCTCCAACAAGGACATCACTGTTAAGGACGGCAGCGCAGGTACTGGCCTGACAGCGTTGGGTTTGACCAACTCCGCAGCAGGTACAGGTACAACAGCGGCCACCACCGTAGAAACCACCGTATCCGACCTGAGCATCCTGTCCGCCGCTGACTCCCAGCGTACCGTCCAGGCTCTGGCTGACGCGATCCAGCAGATCGACACCCAACGTTCCGCCCTGGGTGCCGTACAAAACCGTTTCACCAGCACCGTGGCCAACCTGCAGAGCATTTCCGAGAACTCCACCGCTGCACTGGGTCGTGTTCAGGATACTGACTTCGCATCCGAAGCCGCCGAGCTGACCAAGCAGCAAACCCTGCAACAGGCATCCACCGCGATCCTGTCCCAGGCTAACCAGCTGCCTTCCGCTGTAATGAAACTGCTTCAGTAATTTCAGCGCTGGGTTGAGAACAAAAGGGCGCGTTTACGTGCCCTTTTGTTTTTTCAGCATTTACTGCTTGAAGGTGGCACGAATTGTGAAGCTGCCTGCAGTCTTGGCACTTGCTTCGTCAATAAAGCGGTAGCCACCGGACAAGGAGAATACAGATGGCCAGTTCTACGATTACCGGCGTCGGTTCGGGTTTTGACACCATCGGGATTGTGAAAGCCTTGGTTGATGCTGAAAAAGCACCCAAGCAAAGCCAGATTACTGCGCAACAAAAAGACACCACCATTCAGCTGTCCGCCGTGGGCACGGTGAAGGCTTCGCTGGAAAGCTATCGCACAGCCATTGCCAAGCTCAACAGCGTTTCCAGTTTCAACGGTTTGACCGCTTCGTCCACGGACGAGAAAATTTCCAAGGTCACCATCGATGACAAAGCGTCCAGCGGCAAGTACGCGCTGAACGTCACTCAGTTGGCGACCTCTTCCAAAATCACCAGCAAGGTGTTTGAAGGCGGCGCGTCGGCGTCGGTCAACTCCAGTGAGCAAGACCAGACCCTGACCATCTCCCAGTCCGGTGACAGCTATGACGTCAAGATCCCGGCTGGCGCGACCATGCAGCAGACCCGTGACGCCATCAACACCCAGCTGCAGTCCAAGGGCATCAGCGCCAACGTGCTGACTGACGCCAACGGCTCGCGCCTGGTGATCGGCTCTCAGACCACGGGCAAGGGCACCGATATCACCATCAGCGGTGACTCGGAGCTGGCCACTGGCTATAGCGCCGGTAAACCGCCGGTGAATGCCGAATACACCATCGATGACATTGCGATGGAGTCGTCGAGCAACAAGATCACTTCGGCCATCAGTGGCGTGACCCTGGAGTTGCTCGATACCAAGGCCTCCACCATCACCGTGGCCTCCAATACCGACACCCTGAAGACCTCGGTGCAGTCGTTTGTCACGGCCTACAATGCGCTGCTGACCAGCATCAATACCCAGACCAAGGTCACCGCCACCGGTGACGCGGCAACCACCACCTCGGGCGCCCTGACCGGTGATGCGTCGATGCGCCAGCTGGTCAACGGCCTGCGCGGCGAGTTATTGCAAAACTCCGGGACTTCGAGTGTTGGTAACCTGGCGCAAATGGGCATCAGCACCGACCAGAAAACCGGCCTGCTGACCCTCGATGACACCAAGTGGAAAGCGGCGGTGGCAACCCCCAATGGCGCGATCGAGATTGCTAAGGTGTTTACCGGTGACACCGGTCTGATCACGCGCATGACCAAGGCCACCGAGAGTTATGTCGGCAGCTCGGGTTTGCTGGCCACTCGCGCCACGGACCTGAACACCAAGCTCACCGACCTGACCACCCAGCAGGCGGACCTGGACCGGCGCATGGAGTCGATGAAAACCACCCTGACTGCCAAGTACACGGCCATGGATGGTTTGATCGCCAAAATCAACGCCAGCAGTTCCAGCATCATGACCACGCTCAATTCCTTGAATAACCCTAAATCCGACTGATTTGCCGCGCCCTGGCCGCTAAAGCTTTGGGCGCTGCAGTCGATAAAAAGATCAAGAACCAAGCATTTTTGCCTGACACCGTAATGAGGTAAGAACATGAACCCGATGCGCGCCCTTCGTCAGTATCAGAAGGTTAATTCCCACGCTCAAATCTCCGAAGCCAGCCCCCATCGTCTGATTCAGATGTTGATGGAAGGCGGTCTGGACCGTATGGCCCAGGCCAAGGGCGCGATGAGCCGTGGTGATATCCCGCAGAAGGCCATGCTGATTACCAAGGCCATCGATATCATCACCGGCCTGCGTCAGGGCCTGGATGAAGAAAAGACCGATGACAAGGCCGCGCTGGAGCAACTGGACAGCCTGTACGAGTACATGGCCGTGCGCCTGACCCTGGCCAATGCCAAGAACGACCCGGAAATCATCGATGAAGTGGCGCGCCTGCTGATCACTGTAAAAAGTGGTTGGGATGCCATCGCCCCGCAATAAGCCAGAGGAGTGCGTCATGAGCCAACTGCAACGTATTCAGGAAACCCGCGAAGCGCTGATTGATGCCCTGGCCGAGCGCAACTGGGATGCCATCGGCGAGCTGGATTCGGCCTGTCGGGTGTGTGTCGAGAATGTGCTGGACGAAGCGCCACTGGACGAGGCTGTTTTGCGCGAAAATCTGGAGGGGTTATTGGTGGTGTATCGCATGTTGCTGGAGGCGGCTACTGATGAGCGCCAGGCAGTCGTTGAGCAGATGGGGCAGATCAACCAAGCAAAAAATGCGTCAAAGGTTTACCATCTATTCGGTTAAGGCCTAAAGAATATGTGGTTAATTGCGTTTTAAACCGCCATAAATTTGACTCGGCACAGTTTTTTGACTTAACTAGCACGTTATTCTGTATTCAGTCGTCTTAGATATCCAACAGGGTTAGGACGTCTACATATGTCCTGCCATCCGGGGCATTGAGTTGACTAGGGAAGTTGCTATTGCATGTGGCGTGAAACCAAAATCCTGCTGATCGATGACGATAGCGTCCGCCGCCGTGATTTGGCGGTGATCCTGAATTTTCTTGGCGAAGAAAATCTGACCAGCCCCAGCCACGAATGGGAGCAGGCTGTCAGTGCCTTGCCGTCCAGTCGCGAAGTGCTTTGCGTGCTGGTCGGCACCGTGAGTACTGCCGGTGGCCTATCAGGACTGCTTAAGACACTGGCCGCGTGGGATGAGTTCCTGCCGATCATGCTTTTAGGTGAAGTTTCTTCTCTCGACCTGCCTGAAGACCAGCGCCGCCGGGTGTTGTCCAGCCTCGAAATGCCCCCCAGCTACAGCAAATTGCTTGATTCCCTGCACCGTGCCCAGGTCTATCGCGAGATGTATGACCAGGCCCGCGAGCGCGGCCGTCATCGTGAGCCCAACCTGTTCCGCAGCCTGGTCGGTACCAGCCGGGCGATCCAGCATGTGCGCCAGATGATGCAGCAAGTGGCCGATACCGATGCCAGCGTGCTGATCCTCGGTGAGTCCGGCACCGGCAAGGAAGTGGTGGCGCGCAATCTGCATTACCATTCCAAGCGTCGCGATGCGCCGTTTGTGCCGGTCAACTGTGGGGCGATTCCTGCCGAGCTGCTCGAAAGCGAGCTGTTTGGCCATGAGAAGGGCGCCTTTACCGGGGCCATCACCAGTCGTGCCGGGCGTTTTGAACTGGCCAATGGCGGCACGCTGTTCCTCGACGAAATCGGCGATATGCCGCTGCCGATGCAGGTCAAGCTGTTACGTGTGTTGCAGGAACGTACATTTGAGCGTGTGGGCAGCAACAAGACCCAGTGTGCCGATGTGCGGATCATTGCCGCCACCCACAAAAACCTTGAAAGCATGATTGAAGTCGGCGCCTTCCGCGAAGACCTGTACTACCGCCTCAACGTATTCCCGATTGAAATGGCACCGCTGCGTGAGCGGGTCGAAGATATTCCGTTGCTGATGAACGAGCTGATTTCGCGCATGGAGCACGAAAAACGCGGTTCGATCCGCTTCAATTCCGCCGCCATCATGTCGTTGTGCCGTCATGCATGGCCGGGTAACGTCCGCGAACTGGCCAATCTGGTGGAGCGCATGGCGATCATGCATCCGTACGGGGTGATTGGCGTTGTTGAGCTGCCGAAAAAATTCCGCTACGTGGATGACGAGGACGAGCAACTGGTCGACAGCCTGCGCAGCGATATGGAAGAGCGCGTGGCGATCAACAATGCCACGACTGACTTCGTGGCCAGTGCCAATGCGATGCTGCCGCCCGAAGGGCTGGACCTCAAGGACTACCTGGGCGGGCTGGAGCAGGGTTTGATCCAGCAGGCACTGGATGACGCCAACGGCATCGTTGCGCGGGCGGCAGAGCGTCTGCGGATTCGTCGTACCACCCTGGTGGAAAAAATGCGCAAGTACGGCATGAGCCGTCGCGAAGGTGAAGAGCAGGCGGATGATTGACGCGTGACTTTGTGGGAGCGGGCTTGCTCGCGATAGCATCACCGCGTTATTCCTGACACTGCGAGGCGCCCAAATCGCGAGCAAGCCCGCTCCCACATAAGCCGGGGCTGGCATAGCGGTTCGCTTGTGTTAGCTATTCAGGCACGGGTATTGCTTCGCTTGGTGTAACGGACCGTTTTATGACGGTCAGCCCAGCGAGTACGCCCCATGCCTCAAGCCGCCGTCCAGTTGTCCTCGGCCCCCGATCCCTACAGTTTGCTGGAAGCCCGCGTCTCGGAGCTGACCGGCGAGCTGGCAGTGGTCAGTGCGCAGCGCATGGCCGAGCTTGCAGAGAAAGAGCGGCTGGCCAATCGCTTGCAACACCTGCTCGATCTGCTCCCAGGCGGGATCATCGTGATTGATGATCGTGGTCGCGTGCGCGAGGCCAACCCCGCAGCCTGCGAGCTGTTGGGCCTGCCGCTGGAAGGCGAGTTGTGGCGCCATGTGATTGCCCGCTGTTTTGCACCTCGGGAAGACGACGGCCACGAAGTATCGCTCAAGGACGGTCGGCGCCTGTCGATTGCCACCCGTTCGCTTGACCCTGAGCCCGGGCAACTGGTGTTGCTCAATGACCTGACAGAAACCCGGCGCCTGCAAGACCAGCTCGCCCGCCATGAGCGCCTGTCGTCTCTGGGGCGCATGGTTGCTTCCCTGGCACACCAGATTCGTACGCCGTTGTCGGCCGCGCTGATCTACGCCAGTCATCTCACCGAGCAGGCGCTGCCGGTGGAAACCCAGCAGCGCTTCGCCGGGCGTCTCAAGGAGCGCCTGCACGAGCTGGAACATCAGGTGCGCGACATGCTGGTATTTGCGCGTGGCGAACTGCCGCTTACGGACAGGGTCACCCCCAAAGTATTGATGCAGGCCCTGCAAGCCGCCGCGCAAACCCATGTGCAGGGTGTGGCGATCCGCTGGCAGTGCGATGCCTACACGGGGCAGTTGCTGTGCAATCGCGATACCCTGGTCGGCGCGCTGCTCAACCTGATCGAAAACGCCCTGCAGGCCGGTACGCCACAGGTGCGGCTCAAGGTGCATCTGTATCGCCGCGACAACAGTTTAAGGGTGTGTGTCAGCGACAACGGCAGTGGCATTGAGCCGCAAGTGCTGGCGCGCCTGGGCGAGCCGTTTTTCACCACCAAGGCCACTGGTACAGGTCTGGGCCTCGCGGTGGTCAATGCCGTGGTGCGTGCGCACCAGGGGCAATTGCAATTACGTTCGCGGCTGGGGCGTGGCACCTGTGCCTTGCTCAGCTTGCCGCTGATTCCCGTTGTAGCGGAGGCAAACTGATGGTGATGCGAATTAACGTGCTGTTGGTTGAGGACGACCATGCGTTGCGTGAGGCCCTGGCAGACACACTGTTGCTGGCAGGTCACGGTTTTCGCGCCGTCTGTTCGGGGGAAGAAGCCCTGGCTGCGGTGATGCTGGAGCCGTTCAGCCTGGTGATCAGTGACGTCAATATGCCCGGTATGGATGGCCATCAGTTGCTGGCCCGCCTGCGCGCCTGCCAGCCGCAATTGCCGGTGCTGCTGATGACGGCTCACGGTGCCGTAGAGCGGGCGGTGGATGCCATGCGTGAAGGGGCGGTGGATTATCTGGTCAAGCCGTTCGAGCCCAAAGCCTTGCTCGATCTGGTGGCCCGCCATGCTCTGGGCAGCCTCGGCGTGGCCGACAGCGAAGGGCCGGTGGCGGTGGAACCGGCCAGCGCACAGTTGCTGGAGCTGGCGGCACGGGTGGCGCGCAGTGATGCCACGGTACTGATCTCGGGCGAGTCGGGCACTGGCAAAGAGGTGCTGGCCCGTTATATCCACCAGCATTCCCATCGGGTGGATCGGCCGTTTGTGGCGATCAATTGTGCGGCGATCCCCGACAATATGCTCGAGGCGACCCTGTTTGGTCATGAAAAAGGCGCCTTCACCGGCGCCATTGCCGCCCAGGCCGGCAAGTTCGAGCAGGCTGATGGCGGCACCTTGCTGCTGGATGAAATTTCCGAAATGCCCTTGGGTTTGCAGGCCAAGCTGCTGCGCGTATTGCAAGAGCGCGAAGTTGAACGGGTGGGCGGGCGCAAGCCGGTTGCGCTGGATATCCGTGTTGTCGCCACCACCAACCGCGACCTGGCGGGGGAGGTGGCAGCGGGGCGTTTTCGCGAAGATCTGTACTACCGCCTTTCGGTATTCCCCCTGGCCTGGAGGCCGCTGCGTGAGCGCATCGCCGATATCCTGCCGCTGGCAGAGCGGCTGCTGGCCAAACACATCAGCAAAATGAAGCACACTGCTGTAGGGTTTTCGCCCGATGCCAAGGCGTGCCTGAGTGCATACCCGTGGCCGGGCAACGTGCGCGAACTGGATAACGCGATTCAGCGGGCGCTGATCTTGCAGCAGCGCGGCTTGATCGAGGCGGCAGATTTTTGCCTGGCCGGGCCTGTGGCCTGTGCACCTTTGCCGCCATTGACGCGCCCTGAGCCGCTGGCGGTGGAAGTTGTGGAGTCGGCGGGCGGCTTGGGCGATGATCTGCGCCGGCGTGAGTTTCAGATGATTATCGACACCTTGCGTGCCGAGCGCGGGCGACGCAAGGAAGCTTCCGAGCGTCTGGGCATCAGCCCGCGCACCTTGCGCTACAAGCTGGCGCAAATGCGTGATGCGGGGATGGATGTTGAGGCTTATTTGTTTGCGGCAACCTGAGAACGTCACTAAACCCCTGTGGGAGCGGGCTTGCCCGCGAAGGCATCACCGCGCAGCGCCTGATTCACCGCGTCGATTAAATCGCGGGCAAGCCCGCTCCCGCAGGGGCAGGTGTTATCCTTGTCTGCGACGTTTTGTAACGTTAATTGTTATAAAACGGCAAGGAGCTGGCACCCTTGTTGCTACACCTCAATATGCGCTGTGAAAGTGTCAAAAAAATGCGGGTCGTCGGAGGCACTGGTCCATGAGCCAAGGTATTGAATTTAATCGATTGATGTTGGACATGCGGGCCATGCAGATGGACGCCATGGCACAACCGAAATCGGCTGTGCAGGCCGCTCCCGAAGCGGGTGCCAGCAGCTTCTCCGACATGCTCGGTAATGCGATCAACAAGGTCAGCGAAACCCAGCAGGCGTCGAGTCAGCTGTCCAACGCGTTCGAGATCGGTAAAAGCGGTGTCGACCTGACTGACGTGATGATCGCCTCCCAAAAGGCCAGCGTTTCCTTTCAGGCCTTGACCCAAGTACGTAACAAGCTGGTTCAGGCTTACCAAGACATCATGCAGATGCCGGTTTAAGGGCGATATCAAGTCATGGCAGATGCACTTCCGGATAACGTTCCGGCCAAAGCAGGCGCAGGCGGCAAACCGCTGTTTGGCCTGACCTTTCTCGACAATCTGGGCGACATGACCATGCTGCGTCAGGTCGGCCTGATGGTCGGTCTGGCGGCGAGCGTGGCGATCGGTTTTGCCGTGGTGCTGTGGTCCCAGCAACCCGACTACCGGCCGCTGTACGGCAGCCTGGCCGGTATGGATGCCAAGCAGGTCATGGAAACCCTGGCCGCTGCAGACATTGCCTACACCGTTGAACCTAATTCTGGCGCCTTGCTGGTCAAGGCCGATGACGTCTCCCGTGCCCGCCTCAAACTGGCCGCCGCAGGCGTGACGCCCACCGACGGCAATATCGGTTTCGAGATTCTCGACAAGGACCAGGGCCTGGGCACCAGCCAGTTTATGGAGGCCACACGCTATCGTCGTGGGCTTGAAGGCGAGCTGGCACGGACCATTTCCAGCCTCAACAACGTCAAGGGCGCGCGGGTTCACCTGGCCATTCCAAAAAGCTCGGTGTTTGTCCGTGATGAGCGCAAACCCAGCGCTTCGGTACTGGTAGAGCTGTACTCGGGCCGCTCGCTGGAGCCTGGGCAGGTGCTGGCGATCGTCAACCTGGTGGCTACCAGCGTGCCCGAGTTGAGCAAGTCGCAGATCACCGTGGTCGACCAAAAAGGCAATCTGCTGTCGGATCAGGGTGAAAATTCCGAGCTGACCATGGCCGGCAAGCAGTTCGACTACAGTCGCCGCATGGAAGGCATGCTTACCCAGCGCGTGCACAACATTCTGCAGCCGGTGCTGGGCAATGACCGCTACAAGGCCGAAGTGTCGGCCGATGTTGATTTCAGCGCGGTCGAGTCCACCTCCGAGCAGTTCAACCCCGACCAGCCAGCCCTGCGCAGCGAGCAATCGACCAGCGAGCAGCGCACTGCCAGCAACGGCCCGCAAGGTGTGCCGGGGGCCCTGAGCAATCAACCGCCGAGCCCGGCCAGCGCACCGCAGCAAACCGGCCAGGGAGCTGCTGGCGGGGCGGGCATGATCCAGCCGGGCCAGCCGTTGCTTGATGCCAACGGCCAGCAAATCATGGATCCGGGCACCGGCCAGCCAATGCTGGCGCCGTACCCGGCCGACAAACGTTCGCAGTCGACCCGCAACTTCGAGCTTGACCGCTCCATCAGCCACACCAAACAGCAGCAGGGCAGGGTCAATCGCCTGTCGGTGGCGGTGGTGATCGACGACAAGATCAGCGTCAACCCGGCCAACGGTGAAATCACCCAGGTGCCATGGACCACCGATCAGCTGGCGCGCTTTACCCGTCTGGTGCAGGACGCCGTGGGCTTCGATGCCAGCCGTGGCGACAGCGTCAGCGTGATCAACGTGCCGTTCTCCACCGAGCGGGGTGAAGTGATCGCCGATATCCCGTTCTATTCTCAGCCTTGGTTCTGGGATGTGGTCAAGCAAGTGCTCGGCGTGCTGTTCATTCTGGTGCTGGTGTTCGGTGTGTTGCGCCCGGTGCTCAACAACATCACCGGTCACGGCCGCAACAAGCAGGTGGCCGGTATTGGCAGTGATGCCGAGATGGGCGGCCTGGGCGGTCTGGATGGCGAGCTGGCCAACGACCGTGTCAGCCTTGGCGGCCCGCAAAGCATCATGTTGCCAAGCCCCAGCGAAGGCTATGACGCGCAGTTGAATGCAATCAAGAGTCTGGTCGCAGAAGATCCGGGCCGTGTGGCCCAGGTAGTAAAAGAGTGGATCAATGCCGATGAGTGATAACCGCGCCGCCGCCAACGCCAAGTTGACCCGGGTCGACAAGGCCGCCATTTTGCTCCTGTCGCTGGGCGAATCCGATGCCGCCCAGGTGCTGCGCCATATGGGTCCCAAGGAGGTCCAGCGGGTGGGTGTGGCAATGGCGCAGATGCGCAACGTGCACCGTGAGCAGGTCGAGCAGGTGATGAGCGAATTCGTCGAGATCGTCGGCGACCAGACCAGCCTCGGCGTGGGCTCGGACAGCTACATCCGCAAAATGCTCACCTCGGCCCTGGGCGAAGACAAGGCCAACGGCCTGATCGACCGCATCCTGCTGGGTGGCAATACCAGCGGCCTGGATAGCCTCAAGTGGATGGAACCGCGTGCCGTTGCCGATGTGATCCGCTTTGAGCACCCGCAAATCCAGGCCATTGTGGTGGCTTACCTCGACCCTGACCAGGCGGGAGAAGTGCTCGGCCACTTTGACCAGAAGGCGCGCCTCGACATCATCCTGCGGGTCTCGTCGCTCAACACCGTGCAACCGGCGGCGCTCAAGGAGCTTAACCAGATCCTCGAGAAGCAGTTCTCCGGCAACTCCAACGCGGCGCGTACCTCCCTGGGTGGGGTCAAGCGCGCGGCCGATATCATGAACTTCCTCGACAGCTCGATGGAAGCGCAGTTGATGGACTCGATCCGGGATATCGACGAAGACCTTTCGGGTCAGATCGAAGACCTCATGTTCGTGTTCAACAACCTGGCCGATGTCGACGACCGCGGTATCCAGGCGTTGCTCCGGGAAGTGTCCTCTGACGTACTGGTACTGGCGCTCAAGGGCTCCGACGAGAACGTGCAGGAAAAGATCTTCAAGAACATGTCCAAGCGTGCCGCCGAATTGCTGCGCGACGATCTGGAAGCCAAAGGCCCGGTGCGCGTCAGCGATGTCGAGACTGCGCAGAAGGAAATCCTCACCATCGCCCGCCGTATGGCCGAAGCCGGAGAAATTGCTCTCGGCGGGAAGGGCGGCGAAGAGATGATCTAAGTGAGCAGCGGCGAAACCCCCGGTGATGTAATCCGTGCCAAGGATGTCGGTGCTTTTGATGTCTGGGGCCTGCCCAGCTTCGATCCGTGGCGCGAGCCCGAAGCAGAGCCCGAACCCGAGCCGGTTGAAGAACTGCCTGAGATGGAAGAGGTGCCGCTGGAAGAAGTCCAGCCGTTGACCCTTGAAGAGCTCGAAAGCATTCGCCAGGAGGCCTACAACGAAGGCTTCGCCACGGGTGAGAAAGAAGGTTTTCATAGCACCCAGCTCAAGGTTCGCCAGGAAGCCGAAGTGGCCCTGACGGCCAAGGTTGCCAGCCTCGAGCGCTTGATGGGCAGCCTGCTGGCACCGCTTGCCGAGCAGGATCAGCAGCTTGAGAAAGCCATGATCGGGCTGGTTGAGCACATGACCCGGCAAGTGATCCAGCGCGAGCTGAAAACCGATTCGAGCCAGATCGGGCAAGTGCTGCGCGAGGGTTTGAAGCTGTTGCCGATGGGCGCCGAGAATATTCGCCTGTTTATCAATCCGCAGGACTTTGACCAGATCAAGGCCCTGCGTGAGCGTCATGACGAGCAATGGCGGATTGTCGAAGACGACAGCCTGCAACCGGGAGGCTGTCGCATTGAAACCGAGCACAGCCGCATCGATGCCAGTATCGAAACACGGATCAAGCAGGCCATGAGCCAGTTGCTTGACCAGCTCCACGAACAGGCCCTGCACCCTGCGGCGCCTGATATCGACATCGATCTTGATGCACCTTAAGCGCACCAGTTTTGCCAAGCGCCTGGGCAGCTACGCTCCGGCGGTGTCCTTGCCGGTGCAGCCGGTGGTTGAAGGGCGCCTGCTGCGCATGGTCGGTCTGACCCTGGAGGCCGAAGGCCTGCGCGCGGCCATGGGCAGCCGTTGCCTGGTGATCAACGACGACAGCTTTCACCCGGTAGAAGTCGAAGCTGAGGTAATGGGCTTTAGTGGCAGTAAAATTTTTCTGATGCCCGTAGGCAGTGTCGCCGGCATTGCGCCGGGCGCCCGCGTGGTGCCGCTGGCCGATAATGGTCGCCTGCCGATGGGCATGAGCATGCTCGGGCGGGTGCTCGATGGCGCCGGCCGTGCGCTGGACGGCAAGGGGCCGATGAAGGCCGAAGACTGGGTGCCGCTGGACGGCCCCACCATCAACCCGCTCAAGCGCGACCCCATCAGCGTGCCGCTGGACGTGGGCATTCGCAGCATCAACGGTTTATTGACGGTGGGTCGCGGCCAGCGTCTGGGCCTGTTTGCCGGTACAGGCGTGGGCAAGAGTGTGTTGCTGGGCATGATGACCCGCTTTACCGAGGCCGACATTATCGTGGTGGGCCTTATCGGCGAGCGGGGCCGTGAGGTAAAGGAATTTATCGAACATATCCTGGGGGCCGAAGGCATCAAGCGTTCGGTGGTGGTGGCATCGCCTGCCGATGATGCGCCCTTGATGCGTTTGCGCGCGGCGATGTATTGCACGCGGATTGCCGAATATTTTCGCGACAAGGGCAAGAACGTCCTGTTGCTGATGGACTCCCTGACCCGATTCGCCCAGGCCCAGCGGGAAATCGCCCTGGCCATTGGCGAGCCGCCCGCGACCAAGGGCTATCCGCCGTCGGTGTTTGCCAAGCTGCCCAAGCTGGTGGAGCGCGCCGGCAACGCCGAGGCCGGGGGTGGTTCGATCACCGCGTTTTACACCGTGCTGTCTGAAGGGGATGACCAGCAGGACCCGATTGCCGATTCGGCGCGGGGCGTGCTCGACGGTCATATTGTGTTGTCCCGCCGATTGGCCGAAGAGGGCCATTACCCGGCCATCGATATTGAAGCATCCATCAGCCGGGTCATGCCCTCGGTGGTCAGTGAAGAGCATATGCGCCGCGCCCAGCAGTTCAAGCAGCTGTGGTCGCGCTTCCAGCAGGCGCGGGACTTGATCAGCGTGGGCGCCTATGTGCCGGGCGGCGATCGCGAGACCGATACCGCCATTGCCCTGCAACCGGCGATGGTGGGGTATCTGCGCCAGGGGTTGAACGACAATATCAGCCTGGCCGAAAGCGGCGCTCATCTGGGCAGTATCTTCGCCCCGGCAGCCGGAGGTTAATCGACCATGGCCAGTGACAACAGGGCTTCGCGTCTGGCGCCGGTGGTGGACATGGCGGAAAATACCGAGAAGGCTGCGGCCCAGCGTCTGGGACACTTCCAGGGGCAGGTCAACCTGGCCAACAGCAAACTGGGTGATCTGGAAAACTTTCGCGGGGAATACCAGGCGCAATGGGTTGACCGCGGCAGCCAGGGAGTCACGGGCCAATGGCTGCGTAACTATCAGTACTTCCTCGGCCAGTTGGAAACCGCCGTTGGCCAGCAGCGTCAAAGCCTGGTGTGGCATCAGAACAATCTCGACAAGGCCCGCGAGACCTGGCAACAGGCCTATGCCCGGGTCGAGGGGCTGCGCAAACTGGTACAGCGCTACGCCGACGAAGCGCGCCAGCTGGAAGACAAGCGCGAGCAAAAGCTGATGGACGAACTGTCCCAGCGCTTGCCGCGCAAAGACGTGTACTGATCGCGTACGTCCTCTGCATCCCGTAGCAGCTGCTACGGGTATTGGCCTGCGGCGGTGCTCACAGAAGCGTCTATAGTTGCACTGACTATCTCGGGAGCAATTCACATGGCAGTGACATCTGAAGTCTCGGCAGATGGCAGTAAGCTGACGATCGCCATCAAGGGCCGGTTCGACTTTGCCAAGCACCAGGAATTTCGTGACGCCTACGAAGAACTCAGCCCCGCGCCCGCCTGCGTAGTGGTGGATTTGAAGGATGCCACCTATCTCGACAGCTCGGCCCTGGGCATGCTGCTGCTGTTGCGTGAGCATGTCGGCGGTGATGATTCTGATATTCGCGTGGTCAACAGCAGCCCGGATGTGCGCAAGATTCTGGGCGTTTCCAATTTCGACAAGTTGTTCGATATCAATTGAGCGGATCGATGCAGCGCCTGCGCAGGCTGCAGCAAACGATAGTGCAGCAGCGCGACCAGATCGCCCGGCACAACGACTACTTGCTCAACGAACAGCGGGTGGCCAAAGCCGTATTTGACCGGGTGGCGCACTCGGGCTGTCTCGATGCCCCCAATATCCGTTATCTGCAATCGCCCTATGCCTTGTTCAATGGCGATTTGCTGTTGGCCGCCTATACGCCCTCAGGCGATACCCATCTGCTGCTCGCCGACTTTACCGGCCACGGTTTGCCTGCGGCGATTGGTGCCATGCCTCTGGCCGAGGTGTTCTACAGCATGACGGCCAAGGGCTACGGGTTGGCGGAAATACTCAGGGAAATGAACGCCAAGCTTAAACGTATCCTCCCTGTCGACATGTTCTGTTGCGCCGCGTTGCTGTGTGTGAGCGCCCAGCGGCGCTGCGTCGAAGTCTGGAATGGCGGTATGCCCGATGGCTATTTGCAAGCGGCACTCAGCGGTCAGCGCACGGCACTGACCTCGCAGCACTTGCCGTTGGGTGTCTTGCGCGCCGAAGTGTTTGACCATGCCACCCAGGTGTTGCCGATGCTGCCCGGTGATCAGGTGTTTTTATTGACCGACGGTGTGATCGATACCTGTGGCCCCAATCAGCAATTGTTCGGGGTTGAGCGCCTGGAGCGGGTGCTGGATGCCAATCGGCATCCGTTGCAACTGATTGCCGAGGTCGAACAGGCTTTGCGGGATTTTCAGGGGCAGGCCCGGGATGATGTGAGCATGGTGCAGATCACTTCACAGCTGCCGGCTTTTTTGGGGGTGCCGGCGATTGTCTATTCCGACAGTGGCCAATGCAGCCCGCGGGACTGGTCGGCCAGCTTCGAGTTTCGGGCGCCCAGCCTGCAGCAGTTCAATCCACTGCCTTACGTGTTGCAATTGCTGATGGAAGTCCACGGGCTGCGCGCTCAGGGGCCGGTGATTCATGCGGTGCTTGCCGAGCTTTACAGTAATGCCCTGGAGCACGGGGTGTTGGGCCTCGATTCACGGCTCAAGCGCGATACAGGGGGCTTTGCCCATTACTATCAGCAGCGCAAGGAGCGTCTGGCAACGCTCAAGTACGGGTTTGTGCGGTTCTCGTTGCAAGTCGAGCCGATCGGCGAAAGCGGTCGCCTGCTGATCCAGGTAGAAGACAGTGGTGCGGGTTTTGATGTTGCCAGGGTGATGGCCAGGCCACTGGATTTAGACCGTCTGTCGGGACGCGGGGTGAGCCTGGTGCGTCAACTCTGCCCTGCAGCACGTTGGGCACCTGATGGTCGTAGCGCGACCGTGGAGTTTTCGTGGGGGGGTCTGGCATAATCCGCTCATTCTTGATCAAGGAGTGAGCAAGTGTCTGACATTCATATGGACCCGAAAGTGGTCAATGCGTTGCGAGACGTGATGGAGGGAGGGTTTGCCGATCTGCTGGACACCTTCCTCTCCGACTCCGAAGAGCGTCTTGGCCAACTGCACAACGCCCGCGAGGCTTGCGACCTGACGCTGGTTGCCCATAGTTTCAAAGGCAGCAGCAGCAATATGGGTGCCATTCGCTTGGCACATTTGTGCGGCCTGCTTGAAGAGCGTGCGCAAAAGAAGCAACTGGCCGAAATCCAGGAGCTGGTGATCAAAATCGACGATGAATACCAGATGGTCCGGCGCCTGTATCGCGCCGAGCGCCAGCGTTCGGTATCGCCGCATTTTGTATCCCGCTGACTGTGCACTAAAGCTGGCCCGAACCTTGCTGTGACTCTCTGACCTGTACCCATGCCAGCCGTACAGCGGAGAGCCGTTAATGCCCGTTGCTGCCCAAACCCTGCTTCTGACACCTGCCGCCGCAGCCCCTAAAGCCTCGGCGGGCAGTCCTGTGCAGCCTGCCAAGGCTGATGCGCAGCCTTTTGCAAAGGTCTATGCCCAGGCAGCCGACCCGGCGCCAGCAGTTGCCGGTAGCGGCAACCCCTTGCCTGCCGGCAAGACGGAAGGCGCAGTCAGCACTGATCAGGATGACAGTACTGACAAGCCGGGCGATGACGTGGCAACGGCCGATCCGCTGGCCACGCAGCCGGTGGTGCCAGTGCCGGTGCCGGCTGTTGAGGCTGCGCCGCCCGCGCAACCGGCCACCCCTGAGGTGCAAGTGGCACAACTGGCGGCCCAGGCACCGCCACCGCTGGCGGCCGACGACGACACCTTCGATCCTCAAGCCGATCCTCTGGACGCAATGCCTGCCGTGCGCCTGGCGATGGAGCAGGGCGGGCATGTTTCGGCCAGTAGCCAGTCCCCGGTCAAAACTCCATCAAGCGACGCCGCTCCTGCCGCAGCCCAGGGGCAGGCCAGCGGGATAGCCATGCTGGTCGATGATAAAAGCGATGACTCGACCACTGGTGAAGGGGGCGAGAAATCCTTTAAAGGCCTGGTCGATGAGGGTCTCAAGGACCTGAAAAGCGCCTCCAGCGATACCCGTGTGGATGACTTCGCCAACCGCCTGGCGGCGCTGACCCAGGCGGCGGTGCCGAAAACTACCAATGCGCTGCCGGTCAACCAGCCGTTGGCCATGCATCAGAGCGGCTGGTCCGAAGAAGTTGTAAACCGCGTGATGTACCTCTCCAGCGCCAACCTCAAATCAGCCGATATCCAGCTGGAGCCTGCCGAGCTGGGGCGTCTGGATATTCGGGTCAATATTGCGGCTGACCAGTCGGCGCAGGTCAACTTTGTGAGTGGCCACGCCGGTGTGCGTGAGGCGCTGGACAGTCAGATGCACCGCTTGCGCGAAATGCTCGCTCAGCAGGGCATGGGCCAGGTGGACGTCAACGTGTCGGATCAGCAGCGCAACTGGCAAGGCCAGCAGGGCCAGGAGCAACAGGCCCGTAGCGGTGGCGGTGGCCAGCGACTGGACAGCCTTGTTGATGACGAGCCGGTGGAAGTGGCTGCGGTTGCGCCAAGCGTGGTGCTGGGCTCCAGCGCGGTGGATTACTACGCGTAAGCGCTAGCACTAAAACACCTGTAGATACTCTGTTGCAGGTCAAGCCCTATTGTGGGAGCGAGCCTGCTCGCGAACGACCTTCGCGAGCAGGCTCGCTCCCACAGTTGCAGTGTTCCTTCGCCAGCTGCTACGCAATTTGAATTGGCGTGAAGCCTTCGATCCCTCCACTTCTGGCATAACACTTGCTCTGCCTACCCTCGGCACCTGTGAAAACCGAAAAGTGACGGATTATTGGCATGGCGACGAGCGACGCAGTAAAAGACCCCGCCGTTAAAGGCAAACTCAAGCTGATTATCCTGATCGTCGTGGCTGTGCTGCTGGCGATTGGCCTGTCTGTTGGCGCCACCTGGTATTTCATGCACAGCCCCAAGAGCGAAGCTGTGCCGCAAGCTGACGTGAACGTCAAGCTGCCTGCCCTCTATGAACCGATGGCCCCGGCCTTTGTGGTCAACTTCAACGCCAATGGCCGTCAGCGCTATATGCAAGTCAGTGTGACCCTGCAAGCGCGCGACCCTGCCGATCTCAAGGCGCTGATGGTGCATATACCGGTGATTCGCAACAACCTGGTGATGCTGTTTTCCGGGCAGGCCTTTGACGACCTCGCCACACCGGTTGGCCAGGAAATATTGCGCCAGAAAACCACTGCCAGCGTGCAGGAAGTTGCGCAAAAAGAACTCGGCAAAGTGGTTATCGATCAGGCGCTCTTTACTAACTTTGTATTGCAGTAGGATCACGACATGGCCGTGCAAGACCTGCTGTCCCAGGATGAGATTGACGCGCTGCTGCATGGCGTCGATGACGGTCTGGTACAGGCCGAAACCGCTGCCGAGCCCGGCAGTGTCAAAAGCTACGACCTGACCAGTCAGGATCGTATTGTCCGGGGTCGCATGCCGACCCTGGAGATGATCAACGAGCGTTTTGCCCGTTACACCCGCATCAGCATGTTCAACCTGTTGCGCCGCTCGGCGGATGTGGCGGTGGGCGGGGTGCAGGTGATGAAGTTCGGCGAGTACGTGCATTCGCTGTATGTGCCCACCAGTCTCAACCTGGTCAAAATCAAGCCGCTGCGCGGAACGGCGCTGTTTATCCTCGACGCCAAGCTGGTGTTCAAGCTGGTGGACAACTTTTTTGGCGGCGATGGCCGTCACGCCAAGATCGAAGGCCGTGAATTCACCCCCACCGAATTGCGCGTGGTGCGCATGGTGCTGGAGCAGGCCTTTATCGACTTGAAGGAAGCCTGGCAGGCGATCATGGAAGTCAATTTCGAGTACATCAACTCTGAAGTTAACCCGGCCATGGCCAATATCGTCGGGCCCAGCGAAGCCATTGTGGTGTCGACCTTCCATATCGAACTCGACGGCGGTGGCGGCGACCTGCATGTGACCATGCCGTACTCGATGATCGAACCGGTGCGCGAAATGCTCGACGCCGGTTTCCAGTCCGACCTCGACGATCAGGACGAACGCTGGAGCAAGGCCCTGCGCGAAGACGTGCTCGACGTCAGTGTGCCGCTGAGCGCCACCGTGGCCCGCCGCCAGTTACGCCTGCGCGATATTTTGCATATGCAGCCCGGCGACGTGATCCCCATCGAGCTGGAAGATGAACTGGTGATGCGCGCCAATGGCGTGCCGTCGTTCAAGGTCAAACTGGGCTCGCACAAAGGCAATCTGGCCTTGCAAGTGGTTGAGCCCATCGGTCGGCGCTAGGCGCCTGGCCACAAGAATTTGCTGTGCTAATGATTGAATGCCCGCCGAGGACACCCCCATGGCTAACGAACACGATACAACCGCTGCAGACCAGGCGCTGGCTGATGAATGGGCAGCTGCGCTGGAAGAAACCGGCGATGTTGGCCAGGCCGATATCGACGCGCTACTGGCGGCCGATGCGGCAACCAAGCCCTCTTCCAGCCGACTGCCGATGGAAGAATTCGGCAGTGTGCCGCGCAACAACCAGCCGGTGACCCTGGATGGCCCCAACCTCGACGTGATTCTGGATATTCCGGTGTCGATCTCCATGGAAGTGGGAAGTACCGACATCAATATCCGCAACCTGCTGCAACTCAATCAGGGCTCGGTGATCGAGCTGGACCGTCTGGCCGGCGAACCACTGGATGTGCTGGTCAACGGCACCCTGATTGCCCACGGTGAAGTGGTGGTGGTCAACGAGAAGTTCGGCATCCGCCTGACCGACGTGATCAGCCCAAGTGAACGCATCAAGAAGCTGCGCTGAATGAAACGGCTACTTGGCGGTTTGCTGGGCTTGCCCTTGAGTGTGCTGGCGGCCGAGCCGGTGGTTGCGACCGCAGCGGTTCCGGTGGCTGGCGCCAGTGTTGGCGGGCAGTTGACCCAGCTGGTACTGGGTCTGCTGCTGGTGCTGGGGCTGATTTTTGCCCTGGCCTGGTTGCTGCGCCGTGTACAGCAGGCGGGCCCGCGCCAGGGCCAGGTAATCGAACTGATCAGCTCCCGGGCCCTGGGCGCGCGGGACCGGCTGGTGCTGGTGCAGGTGGGCAATGAACAGATCCTGCTCGGTCTTACGCCGGGCCGGATCACCCCGCTGCATGTGCTCAAGGAGCCGGTGCAGGTGCCGGGTAGTGCGCAACCGGCCACCCCCGAGTTTGCCAAGCGCCTGATGGAAATACTCGGTCAGCAAAAGGACAAGCCTTGATGCGTTTTGTAGTCGCGCTGTTGTTGGCACTGGCCGCGCCATTGGCATTCGGGGCTGACCCGTTGTCGATTCCGGCGATAACCCTGGGCACCGGGGCCAATGGTCAGCAGGAGTACTCGGTAAGCCTGCAAATCCTGCTGATCATGACTGCGCTGAGCTTTATTCCGGCATTTGTCATGTTGATGACCAGCTTTACGCGGATCATCATTGTGTTTTCGATCCTGCGCCAGGCCCTGGGCTTGCAACAAACCCCATCGAACCAGATCCTTACCGGCATGGCGCTGTTTTTGACCCTGTTTATCATGGCGCCGGTTTTCGATCGGGTAAACAACGACGCCTTGCAGCCCTATCTGGCCGAAAAGCTCTCGGCCCAGGATGCGATCCTCAAGGCTGAAGTGCCGATCAAGGACTTTATGCTGGCGCAGACCCGCAGCAGCGACCTTGAGCTGTTTATGCGCCTGTCCAAACGTACCGATATCGCCACCCCGGATGCCGCACCCCTGACCATTCTGGTGCCGGCGTTTGTCACCTCGGAGCTTAAAACCGCCTTCCAGATCGGTTTTATGATCTTTATTCCGTTTCTGATTATCGACCTGGTAGTGGCCAGTGTGCTGATGGCCATGGGCATGATGATGCTCTCGCCACTGATCATCTCGTTGCCGTTTAAAATCATGCTGTTTGTACTGGTGGATGGCTGGGCGCTGATTATCGGCACCCTGGCCAGCAGTTTCGGCGGAGTTTGACCCCATGACCCCAGAAGTCGCGGTAGACCTGTTTCGCAGTGCGTTGTGGCTGACCACCCTGATGGTTGCCGTGCTGGTAATACCCAGCTTGCTGGTGGGGTTGCTGGTGGCGATGTTCCAGGCCGCGACCCAGATCAACGAACAGACCCTGAGCTTCCTCCCACGCTTGCTGGTGATGCTGGTCACCCTGATCGTGGCCGGGCCGTGGCTGGTGCAGACCTTTATGGAATACATCCTGCAGTTGTACGGCAGCATTCCGCAGTTGATCGGCTAAATGTCGCTGCTCGCCCTGACAGACGCGCAGATCAGTACCTGGGTCGCCAGCTTTATGCTGCCGCTGTTCCGGGTGGGCGCGCTGCTGACCACCATGCCGATCATCGGCACCACCCTGGTGCCCAAACGCATCAAGTTGTTTTTGTCCCTGGCAATTACCCTGGCAATCATGCCCAGCCTGCCGCCGTTGCCCGCCGTCAACCCGCTGGATCTCAGTGGCCTGATGCTGATTGCCGAGCAAATCGTCATCGGTGCGTTACTGGGGTTTGCATTGCAGCTGTTTTTTCATGCGTTCGTGGTCGCCGGGCAAATTGTCGCGATCCAGATGGGCATGGGCTTTGCGTCCATGGTCGACCCGGCCAACGGGGTCAACGTGGCAGTAATCGGGCAGTTTTTCACCATGCTGGTGACCTTGCTGTTTTTGTCCATGAATGGCCATCTGGTTGTATTTGAAGTGTTGACCGAGAGCTTCACCACCTTGCCGGTGGGCGGTGGCTTGTTGCCCAACCACTACTGGGAAATCGCCAATAAACTCGGCTGGGTGCTGGGTGCGGCGTTGCTTCTGGTACTGCCGGCGATCACTGCGCTGCTGGTGGTCAACATTGCCTTCGGCGTAATGACCCGGGCCGCGCCGCAACTGAATATCTTTGCCATCGGTTTTCCGCTGACCCTGGTGCTGGGCATGGTGATCCTGTGGATCAGCATGGCGGACATTCTCAACCAGTATCAACCGCTGGCCTCTGAGGCCCTGCAGTTTTTACGTGATCTTGCGCAGGCCAGATAGCCATGGCCGAAAGCGAGAGTGGCGCCGATAAAACAGAAGACCCCACGGAGAAACGAAAAAAGGACTCCAGGGAAAAGGGTGAAATTGCACGTTCCAAAGAGCTGAACACCCTGGCCATCATGCTGGCTGGTTCGGCGGGCTTGCTGATTTTTGGCGGTGCGCTGGCGCAGGATTTGATGGAGCTGATGCGTTACAACTTCAGCTTGAGCCGCGAGGTGCTGCTTAACCCGGATTCCATGGGCGCGTTTCTGCTGCACTCAGGGAAAATCGCCTTGATCGCGGTGCAGCCAGTACTGATCACGTTGTTGATCGCGGCCCTGATCGGCCCGATATCCCTTGGCGGCTGGCTCTTTGCTGCGGGCAGCCTGGCGCCCAAATTCAGCCGCATGAACCCGGCCGCCGGGATCAAGCGCATGTTCTCGGCCAAGGCGCTGGTGGAGCTGCTCAAGGCCCTGGCCAAATTCTTTATCATCCTGATCGTGGCCTTGCTGGTGTTGAAGTCCGACATCGATGACCTGCTGCGCATCGCCCATGAGCCGCTGGAACTGGCAGTGATCCACAGCCTGCAAGTGGTGGGTTGGAGTGCGTTGTGGATGGCCTGCGGATTGATCCTGATCGCTGCGGTGGACGTACCGGTACAGCTATGGGAAAGCCATCAGAAATTGCTGATGACCAAGCAGGAAGTACGCGACGAGCACAAGGATCAGGAAGGGCGCCCGGAGGTCAAGCAGCGCATACGTCAGGTGCAGCGTGAAATGTCCCAGCGGCGCATGATGGCGGCGATCCCGGATGCCGACGTCATAATCACCAACCCGACCCACTACGCCGTGGCCCTCAAGTACGACCCGGAGAAGGGCGGGGCGCCGATGTTGCTGGCCAAGGGCAGTGACTTCCTGGCGCTGAAAATTCGCGAGATCGGTACCAAGCACAACATCCTGCTGCTGGAGTCGCCGGCGCTGGCGCGGTCGATCTATTACTCCACGGAGCTGGAGCAGGAAATCCCCGCCGGCTTGTACCTGGCCGTGGCCCAGGTGCTGGCCTACGTCTACCAGATCCGCCAGTACCAGGCCGGCAAGGGCAAGCGCCCGGACCCCCTCAAGGACTTGCCGATCCCGGCGGATTTGCGCCGTGACGAGTAGCGTGTCAGTTGACGGGGTGGAGTGCAGGTATTTTGCGTCGAGTAGTTACTTTTAAATTCGCCTCCGTCAAATAATCTCTGCTAGTGCGGTGTTATATATCTATCTTGTATTAGGTGGGATCCTACAAGACAGTTGGAAGTGCCTTACTTATTGTTTGAAAGTTAGCTGTTAGTTTAGTTGCTTCTTACTTCGGTGTGTGGGGATGGGTAAAAGTCAGCTAATGGCTTTCGCTTTTATTTCCTTGGGGTATGAATAAGTGTCGGGATTTAAACTTAAACTAAATCTTCAGTTTATTAAACAATTGTTGTAATGCATTTTTGTAGGGGGTGTTTGATGGGTGTTGCAATGAAGTCTGCCAAGTCTGCTTTGGCGTCTATGGTGTTGCTGGCTTGTTCGGTATCAGTTGCCAGTGCTGCGGGAGCAGGATCGGGTACTGTCACGTTTAGCGGTGAAATTTTGGAGTCGGCCTGCTCCATTACACCTGAAAGTGTGGATCAACCTGTTCCGCTGGGTTCGGTGTCCAAATCTCAGCTGAATAATGGTGGCATCGGTACCAAGCAATATTTCAACATCGAGTTGACCGGTTGTTCATTGACCGGTCTCACCGACAATACAGTCAAGGCCACCTTTACCGGTACGGGGGCGACAGCAGTGCCAGGAGCATTGGCCCTGAACGGCGTTGCCGGTGCGGGCATCCTTCTGACCGAGTTCGACGGTACCGCCATAACGCTGGGTACTGCAACCCGCCCGAAAGGTATTACGGCGGGTAGCAATACGCTGACCTTTGGTGCTCAGTTGAAAGGTCAAACATCTACAACCACTACTGTAGGTACAGGTACTTTTACTGCTGTTACGAACTTCGCGCTGGCATATCAGTAGGTTGTCCGGTTGCCCTGTTGTAGGAAGTTCGACAGCAGGGCAATTGCAGGTGGGAGTTTCCTGTGAAAGCACTCTCGATTTCAGTAGTGGTTACCTCGTTCTTTGTGTTTATAACGTTGGGTTTCGGTGTGTGTACTGCACTAGCAAGTCAGGGGGGTGGGCGCGTAACACTTGAAGGGCAAATTGTTGATTCTGCGTGTGCACTTGATGCGAGTAGCGCTTATCAACTCGTTGAATTCGACCCTTTGCCCATGGGGCAACTTATTCGTCAGGGTCAATCTTTGCCAAAGATATTCACATTGCGTTTAATTAAATGCTCATTGGCCAGGCCTGACTCTTTTCGTCCAGGCAGTTACTTGCCTGACTGGCAGCATGTAAGGGTGACGTTTGATGGCCTGGCGGATGCCAGCGGGCGCTTGTTTGCCATTGGCGGAGCGGCCCGGGGGTTGGCCCTGCGTATTGCCGATACCCAAGGGCAGGAAAGCATCCCGGGAGTACCCATGCCCCTGGCGCCTCTGACCGGAGCGGACCAGGAGCTGCATTACACCCTTCAACTGGTTGGCAATGGTCGTCCTGTAGCGGTTGGTTCTCACCGAACTGCGGTGCGTTTCCGCCTGGAGTATTTCTGAATGTACGGGCTGTTTACCGGGCGGGATCTCTCAGCCGCCCAAATGATACTGCGCACCGGCGTGTTGAGCGGATTGATGTCGCTGGGCGCTGAGGTATGGGCCGGGGATGAGATTCAGTTCAATACCGATATTCTGGACCTCAGCGATCGTACCAATATCGACTTGTCCCAATTTTCTCGCAGCGGTTTTATCTTGCCTGGCGTTTATCCGCTGCAGGTGCAGGTCAACTCGCAATGGCTGCCTGAGCAGCGCATAGCTTTTTACCCTCCTGACGATGACCCCAAAGGTAGCCAGGCCTGCCTGTCGACCGAGCTGGTTGAGCAACTGGGGCTCAAGCCTGAAATGCAAGCTCGGCTCGGCTGGTGGAAGAGCGGCGAGTGCCTGCATATCAATAGCCTGGCGGGCATGGAAGTCAGTGGCGATCTGGCGACCTCTAGCCTGCATATTTCCGTGCCGCAAGCCTATCTGGAATACAACGCCCGGAACTGGGATCCGCCTTCCCGGTGGGACAACGGCGTGCCGGGCGTTCTGATGGATTACAACCTCACGGCCAAGTCCAGCGGGCGGAAGGGCTCAGCCCGTCAAACCGACTTGAGCGGCAATGGCACGTTCGGCGCAAACGCGGGCCCCTGGCGCTTGCGTGCAGACTGGCAGGGCCGTATCGAAGACGAAAGCTACAGTCGTGCGCGACGGCTGGAGTGGAGCCGCTTTTATGCCTATCGAGCGCTGCCTGCCATGCAGGCGCGTCTGACTCTGGGAGAAAACTACCTGTATTCGAACGTGTTCGACAGCTTCCGTTATACCGGCGTTGCACTCAACTCGGATGACAACCAGTTGCCGCCCAATTTGCGTGGCTATGCACCGGAAGTTGTCGGCGTTGCCAAAACCAATGCCAGGGTCATTATCAGCCAGCAAGGCCGTGTGCTTTATGAAGCGCTGGTTGCGGCGGGCCCTTTTCGTATTCGGGATCTGAATGATGCCGTAACCGGGACCCTGGAGGTGCGCGTCGAAGAGCAGGACGGCAGCGTCACCACCTTCCAGGTTGAGTCGGCCAACATTCCCTACCTGACGCGTCCCGGCACTGTGCGTTACAAACTGGCCAGCGGTCGACCGTCTTCTCTTCACAACGGAGGGCAGGGCGACGTCTTCGGTGCAGGCGAATTCTCCTGGGGCGTAAGCAATGGCTGGTCCCTGTATGGCGGTGGTCTCAGTGACAATAATTACACGGCGCTTTCTGTAGGGGTGGGGCGCGACCTGCTGGCCTTGGGAGCGATCTCATTCGATGTGACCCGGGCCAGCGCCAAGCTGCAGGGCACGTCCTTGTCGGGCGATTCCTTTCAGTTGAGCTATTCGAAAAACTTCGACCAGTACGACAGTCAGGTCACCTTTGCGGGTTACCGTTTTTCCCAAAAAAACTACATGAGCATGAGCGAGTACCTGAATGCGCGCCAATACGGTGGTCCGGTGGGGGGCAGCAAGTCGCTTTACACTGCGACAGTCAACAAGCAGTTTCGGGATATGGGGCTTACCGCTTATCTGAGCTACAGCAACCAGTCCTATTGGGATCGTCCGAGCGGTGAGCGATGGAACTTGTCCCTGGCGCGCTATTTCAGTGTGGGCTCGATAAGAAACATGAGCCTTTCCCTGAGCGCTTTCCGTAATCAGGAGAAAAACCAGCACAGTGGCATCTCCAGCAACCACACCGGTATGTACCTGTCAGTCAGCCTGCCGATGGGTCGCTCCGGGACGCTCACCAGCAGCGTCAACAGTAGCTCTCAGGGCCAAAATAACTATTCCACGAACTACAGTGACCGGCTCGATCAGCGCAACAGCTATCAACTGTCGGCAAGCAACACCTCGGTTAGCGGGTACCTGAACCATGCCGGTGATCAGGCGGATGTCTCCGTCAGCGCTGCCCTGCAAGAGAACAGCTACAACAGCCTCACCCTGTCTGCTCGTGGTGGCGGCACACTGACGCCATACGGTGGCGCAGGGCATCGAACTGCGGGTACGGGCGGTACCCGGTTGATGATCGATACCGGTGGAGTACCTGGCGTGCCGATCCGGGGCTATGGCAGCCCGACGCGCAGCAATGCCTTCGGCAAGGCTGTTGTCTCGGATGTCGGCAGCTTTACGCGCACTGCGGCCAGTGTCGATCTGGAAAGCTTGCCGGCCGATGTGGAGGCGACAGAGTCCATGACCCAGTTGACCCTGACAGAGGGCGCCATCGGTTATCGCACGCTGGAAGTGATTGCCGGGCTCAAGGCCATGGCTGTGTTGAGCCTGCCTGATGGCAGCGTCCCGCCGTTCGGCGCCATGGTGAAAAACGAAAAACAGCAGGGCACCGGCATCGTCAATGATGCTGGCAGCGTCTACCTCAGTGGTATTCAGCCCGGTGGGCGGATGATAGTCAGTTGGGGTGGTGCCGAGCGTTGCACCTTTGTATTGCCTGAAGATTTACCGGTCGACGGGTTGGCTTCCACCCTCAGTCTGTCCTGCCAGGGGGTCGCAGCGGACAAGACCATGCCCGCGTCAGCCTCTCTGGGCAGGATTGTTGATAACGAGAAAAAGTCATGAAAATTAAAACGTTCAGTTGCGCGTACTCGTCGCTTGTCCTCCTGATGCTGTCGCAGACCGGCAACGTCAATGCCGCCATTGGTCTTGATCGAACCCGGGTCGTGTTTGATGGCAGCAAGGATGCCGCCAGCATGACCATCACCAACAACAACACCCAGTTGCCTTATCTGGCCCAGGGCTGGATCGAGGATGAGCAAGGCAACAAGATCACCTCGCCGCTGATCGTGTTGCCACCGGTCCAGCGCCTGGAGCCCGGTAAAAAAAGCCAGGTGAAAGTTCAGGCGTTGCCTGCGGTCAAGTCGCTGCCCCAAGACCGGGAGACCGTCTATTACTTCAATTTGCGCGAAATTCCGCCCCGTAGCGACAAGGCCAACAGCCTGCAGATCGCCCTGCAGACCCGCATCAAGCTTTTTTATCGTCCGGCTTCGATAGTGCCGAGCCAGCAGGAACGCTCTGACCCCTGGCAGAAACAACTGATCCTGACCCGTGAGGCCGATGACTTTCAAGTCAATAATCCTACCCCGTACTACATCACGCTGATCGATGCCCGCAGCAGCAAAGAGGGCAAAACCTCTCCCGGTTTTGAGCCGCTGATGGTGCCGCCAAAAGGCACGCTCAAGCTGGGCGTGAGTGCGGCGGCACTGGGTAGCAAACCCTGGCTGACCTATGTAAATGATTACGGAGGCCGCCCGGCACTGGCGTTCAGTTGCACTGGCAACACCTGCAAGGTGGACGCGAATGTGTCTGCGGCCGATGACTAGTGCGCGCCTCAGAAGAGGCGTCATGAAACCTTGTACGGTGACGGCCCTGAGTGCCTTGTTGCTGACGCTGCATGCCGCTCAGGGCCAGGCCGAGATTCAAGGGATGAATGGAGTTCTGGATATTTCGGGCTCACTGATCAATTCCCCTTGCGTCCTGGACATGGCCTCGGCAGACCAGGCCGTGGACCTTGGAAATGTGCCCCGCAGCCAATTGATGCGCCCGGGCGATATGGCATCGCCCGTGGTTTTGCAGTTGCGCTTTGTCGATTGCATGCGCGCATCCGGCAGCCTCCTGAATGAGCGCACGGGCAATCTGGTGTGGAGTGCCTATCAGCCGGTGGTGTCCGTCGCTTTTCTGGCGCCTTCCGATAAGGATGATCCGCGTTTGGTCAAAGTTCAGGGTGTCACCGGCATGGGCCTGCGCCTGACCGATGCCCTTGGCCGGGATGTGCGTTTGGGCGCTCGTGGAGAGCCTTTGTTTCTGGCGCATGGCAGCGACACCCTGACGTGGCAGGTGCAACCCACGCGCACTGCCACAGCACTGAGCAATGGCGCGTTTCGGGCCCGGGTTGATTTCAGGCTTATTTATGAGTGAGGGCGCAACGATGATCAGGTCGGTAACTTCGCGTTTTGCAATCACTTGCTATTGTCTGTGTCTGTCTCTTGGCCAGAGTGTTACGGCGCGTACCTCGGAGGTGGCCGTGAATGTGAGTGGGGTAATCCTTGCGCCTGCGCCTTGCATTGTTAATGGCAACAACACGCTCACTGTCCCTTTCGGCAGCAATCTGGTAGCTGCACAGATCGATGGGGTCAATTATCGCAAGCAGGTGCCTTATACAGTGACGTGCGGGCCGCAGCCAACCAATGACATGACAATAGAGTTGCAGGGGGGTGGAGCCAGTTTTGATCGCGCGTTGTTGATGACCAGTAAAAGTAATCTCGGGATCAAGTTCCTGGTGGGGGGTGCAACCTGGTCCCTTAACAGTCCCGTTAATTTTACATACCCAACTTTGCCTCAAATGGAAGCGGTGCTGGTGGCAAAACCGGGTAGCACTCTTGCGGGAGGAGCTTTTTCGGCTTCCGCAACGATAGTCATATCACTGCGCTGAGAAGTAAAGGCAGATGAGGCGCCGACAATAAACTGACGTGTTTGCACTGCGTATCATTGATCACCTTTGGTGTGGAAAATACTATAGTTGTTGACTTGGACTCTTAACCTGATCTGGATGGATTTGTGGCGGTGTTTATATTTGCGCTGGATGCCCCCAAGACGCGTGTCGAGGTAAAACTACATACAGGATCAAAAGTCGTGAATATTATGAGGTGTTTTGCTGGCGTATTTTTTTGGCTGTTTGCACAAGTTGCTTTTGCTGTTCATTGCCAAACGGATGACCGGGTCTGGAGGGATATGAGAGCAGAAACTCTTATTATCTACACTGACGTAAAACTGGATGCGGAAAATAGCAGGGTTACTATGAAAAGTGCTGTGCCGACCGTGTGCAGGCATAATTTCCCGGTGACGTTTCCTCTTAGTTATCGGGAGTGGATAGCTTCAACCTCTGATACGTTTAATCAGGCTCCAAAATTTTCTGCTTTCTCCTCCGGGATGATTGTTGGCGGGAACGAATACCCTTGGCCTTTGGGGCCTGGCAGGTACCTTGCCGAAGGCTCTAGAGGTGGACCTAACTATTTTTTCTGGCTTGGTATGTATCTCAAACTTTCTTCAAGTCCAGGCTTGAACATTAAAATTGACGCGGGTGATGTGATCGGTAACTTTCATTTTTTCAAGCTGTATAATTTCACCCATGCTTCGTATGCGCCATTTTCGATGTACGTTCAAATCAGGGCACGCAACAGTTTGGACACAACACCACCTGTTCCAGCGGAGTGTGCTATCAATGATAACAGGCCCGTTAATGTTGATTTTGGTTCTGTGGATCCCGCGGCCATCGGAATAAGTGCGAGCACTTCACTTGCCCGGAAAACGGTCGGCGTAAAATTTGTGTGTGACAGGGCTCTTCAAAGCGCCAGGCTTAAACTGGTGGCAACGCCTTCTATATTCAGTGCTGAAGGTTTTGTATCGGGCAAGCCTGATATAGCCATCGCCATGATTCGTAAAAGTGATGATGCAATTATTTTACCGTCTTCCGGGCTCAGTTATTATGTCTATTTGATCAACGGTGAAACAACGGAGGAATATACTTTTTCTCTTTTTCGTAAACGTGGCACTTTTCCACCTGCCGGCCCTTTTGCTGGGAGCGGTACTCTTGTGGTGGAGTTTCCTTGACTCGCCAAGTAAGAGCCATCCCATCGGCTGCAAAATAAAAGCTGCAACAGCACAAGGGGGAAGGATTCTCCCTTATTGGCAATGAACGGCGTTTTTTCCTGGTTTCAGCCCTGCTGCGCTCATCGGCACTACAAGGATTCGCACACCCTGCAAGCCTTCCATATGGCCATTTGCCAAAGTTGGAAGGTTTCTTGCAGTGGCAGGCTCCACGGCGCATATGGCGTCAAAAGTTTGCTAAAGGTTTGCCGCAATGTCATTGGATCGCTCTCAGTTAATCAACACCGCTCGCAGCGGTCTGGCCGGCCTGGGTCAGGGACAGTTGGGTGTGCCGCTGTTGTTGCTGGTGATGCTGGCAATGATGATGTTGCCGATCCCCGCCTTTTTGCTGGATGTGTTTTTTACCTTCAATATCGCGCTGTCCATCGTGGTGTTGCTGGTGTGCGTCTACGCCTTGCGGCCGCTGGATTTTGCCGTGTTCCCCACCATCCTGCTGGTGGCCACGCTGATGCGCCTGGCGCTCAACGTGGCCTCCACCCGGGTGGTGATGCTCCACGGTCAGGAGGGCCACGCCGCCGCGGGCAAGGTGATCCAGGCCTTCGGCGAGGTGGTGATCGGCGGCAACTACGTGGTGGGCATCGTGGTGTTTGCGATCCTGATGATCATCAACTTCGTGGTCGTGACCAAGGGCGCCGGGCGCATCTCGGAAGTGAGTGCGCGCTTCACCCTCGACGCCATGCCCGGCAAGCAGATGGCCATTGACGCCGACCTCAATGCCGGCCTTATCGACCAGAATCAGGCCAAGATGCGCCGTCAGGAAGTCGCCCAGGAAGCCGAGTTCTATGGCTCGATGGACGGTGCCAGCAAATTCGTGCGCGGTGATGCCATCGCCGGTCTGTTGATCCTGTTTATCAACCTGATCGGCGGCATGGCAGTTGGGATTTTCCAGCACGGCATGAGCTTCAGCGAAGCCGGCAAGGTGTACGCCTTGCTCACCATTGGTGACGGTTTGGTGGCGCAATTGCCGTCCCTGTTGCTGTCCACGGCTGCCGCGATCATGGTGACCCGTGCTTCGGGCTCCGAAGACATGGGCAAGCAGATCAACCGGCAGATGTTTACCTCACCCAAGGCGCTGGCTGTCTCGGCAGGCATCATGGCCATCATGGGCATCGTGCCCGGCATGCCGCATTTCTCCTTCCTGAGCCTGGCTGCAGTCGCCGGAGGTGCGGCGTACCTGATGTGGAAAAAACAGAACGTGGTCAAGGTCCAGGCCCTGGCAGAGGTCAAGCGCCAGCAGGAGCTGCTGCCTTCGCCAGCCCGCGCCCAGGAAACCAAGGAGCTGGGCTGGGATGACGTTACCCCCATCGACATGATCGGGCTTGAGGTCGGTTATCGCCTGATCCCGTTGGTGGATCGCAACCAGGGTGGCCAGTTACTGGCGCGGATCAAGGGGGTGCGCAAGAAGCTGTCCCAGGACCTGGGCTTTCTGATGCCCACCGTGCATATCCGTGACAATCTCGATCTGGCCCCCAGCGCCTATCGCCTGACCCTGATGGGAGTGATTCTGGCGGAGGCCGAAATCTATCCGGACCGCGAGATGGCGATCAATCCGGGGCAGGTATTTGGCACGCTTAACGGGATTACCACCAAAGACCCGGCCTTTGGTCTGGAAGCGGTGTGGATCGAGGTCAGCCAGCGCAGCCAGGCGCAGTCACTGGGCTATACCGTAGTGGACGCCAGTACCGTAGTGGCAACGCACCTTAACCAGATCCTGTACAAACACTCCCATGAGTTGATTGGCCATGAAGAAGTTCAGCAGTTGATGCAGCTGCTGGCCAAGTCCTCGCCCAAACTGGCCGAAGAACTGGTGCCGGGGGTGTTGAGCCTGTCGCAATTGCTCAAGGTGCTGCAGGCCTTGTTGGCCGAACAGGTGCCAGTGCGGGATATCCGCAGTATTGCCGAAGCCGTCGCCAACAATGCTCATAAGAGTCAAGATACTGCCGCTTTGGTTGCCGCCGTACGCGTGGGCTTGTCTCGTGCCATCGTGCAAAGCATTGTAGGCGTTGACTCCGAGCTGCCTGTTATCACCCTGGAGCCCAGGTTGGAACAAATATTGCTCAATAGTTTGCAGAAGGCCGGACAAGGCCAGGAAGAGGGCGTTTTGCTGGAGCCCAGCATGGCAGAGAAGCTCCAGCGCTCGTTGATCGACGCTGCTCAGCGTCAGGAGATGCAAGGCAATCCGGTCATCTTGTTGGTGGCAGGCCCGGTACGCGCGATGCTGTCGCGCTTTGGCCGTCTGGCGGTGCCCAACCTGCATGTACTGGCTTACCAGGAAATCCCTGACAACAAGCAGGTCACGATCGTTGCGACAGTAGGCCCTAACGGCTGAGGGTTTGGTTTATGCAAGTGAAGCGATTTTTCGCCGCCGATATGCGTCAGGCCATGAAGCTGATTCGTGATGAGTTGGGGGCTGACGCCGCCATTATTGGCAACCGCCGGATTGCCGGGGGCGTTGAGTTGACCGCGGCCCTGGACTACAAGCTGTCCGCGCTGGCACCCCGGGTGCCGAACATTGAGCTGGAAGAAGAGTTGCGCAAGACCCAGTCGCGGATTGTTTCGGCCCAGGCCGAGTTGAGCTTGCGCGGTGAAGGCGAGGCCGGCGATAACCGCCAGTTGTTTGCCGGTTTGCCGCTCACGGCTGCCGAGCCATTGATTGAGCCGACCCTTGAAGAACCGCCGCGCCCTGCGCCGGCGCCCGCGGCACCGACGATCGATCAGCGTGCATTCGACAATATGCGCCATGAACTCAACGGTTTGCGCGAGTTGCTGGAAGTGCAACTGGGCTCGCTGGCGTGGAGCCAGTTGCAGGACGCCAAGCCCGCGCAGGCCAACTTGTGGCGCCGTTTGCAGCGCATCGGTTTGTCCGGGCCGTTGTCCCGTGATCTGCTGGCGCAGGTGGCCGGAATCGAAGAGCCACGCCAGGCGTGGCGGATGTTGCTGGCGCACCTGGCGCGGATGATTGCCACGCCGGAGCTGGAGCCGCTGGAAGAGGGTGGTGTAATCGCCATGGTGGGGCCCGCCGGGATGGGTAAAACCACCACCCTGGCCAAGCTGGCGGCCCGTTATGTGCTCAAGTACGGCGCGCAGAATATCGCCCTGGTGAGCATGGACAGTTTCCGTATTGGCGCCCAGGAACAACTCAAGACCCTGGGGCGCATCTTGAATGTGCCGGTAACCCATGTTGCCCCCGGCCAGTCGCTGGGCCAGACCCTTGAACCGCTGGTGCGCAAGCGCGTGGTGCTGGTCGATACCGCGGGCCTGCAAGCCAGCGACCCGGCGTTGCGCCTGCAGCTCGAAAGCCTGGCGGGGCGCGGGATCAAGGCCAGGAATTATCTGGTGTTGGCCACTACCAGCCAGAAGCAGGTGCTGACGGCCGCTTACCTCAGTTACAAGCGTTGCGGGCTGGCCGGTTGCATCCTCACCAAACTGGATGAAACCGCGAGCCTGGGCGAAGTGTTGAGCCTGGCGATCAGTCACGAGCTGCCAGTGGCTTACCTCACCGACGGCCCGCGGATCCCGGACGATCTCCATCTGCCGCGGCGTCACCAACTGGTGAGCCGCGCAGTGAGTGTGCAAATGCAGGAAGAACCCAGCGAAGAGGCCATGGCCGATATGTTCGCTGATATCTACCACAGCCCACCCAAGCGGGTCGGCTGAGGTAGTCAAGATTACGTTGAAATGTACCTACATCGGCTGGTCTGAAGGTTTTGTTCCGCAGGGGAACGAGCAGCCAACGCATGTAGCCGCGTCTAAGTAAGACAAGGTAAAGAAAGATCATGGGCAGCATGCATCCCGTACAGGTGATCGCAGTGACCGGCGGCAAGGGTGGCGTCGGTAAAACTAACGTGTCAGTCAACTTGTCCATCGCATTGGCCGAGCTGGGCAGGCGCGTTCTGTTGATGGACGCGGACCTTGGGCTGGCGAACGTCGATGTTTTGCTGGGCTTGACCCCAAAATTCACCCTGGCCGATGTGGTCGAGGGGCGTTGCGAGCTGCGCGACGTATTGCTCCAGGGGCCCGGCGGGATCCGCATCGTGCCGGCGGCCTCGGGTACCCAGAGCATGGTGCACCTGAGCCCGGCGCAGCATGCCGGTCTGATCCAGGCCTTCAGCGACCTGGGCGACAACCTCGATGTGCTGGTGATCGACACCGCCGCCGGGATTGGCGAGTCGGTGGTCAGCTTTGTCCGCGCAGCCCAGGAAGTGCTGCTGGTGGTGTGCGACGAGCCGACCTCGATCACCGACGCCTATGCGTTGATCAAGTTGCTCAACCGCGATTACGGCATGAACCGCTTCCGCGTGCTGGCCAATATGGCGCAAAGCCCGCAGGAAGGGCGCAATCTGTTCGCCAAGCTGACCAAGGTTACCGACCGTTTCCTCGATGTGGCCCTGCAATATGTGGGCGCCGTGCCTTACGACGAATGCGTGCGCAAGGCTGTGCAAAAACAGCGCGCCGTCTACGAAGCGTTTCCGCGCTCCAAGTGCTCGCTGGCGTTCAAGGCCATCGCGCAAAAAGTTGACACCTGGCCGTTGCCAGCCAACCCGAGGGGGCATCTTGAGTTCTTTGTCGAACGCCTGGTGCAGCAGGCAGGGGGGCGCTTTTAATGACGGCCAGCGGTTATCGCATGTACAGCAAGTCATCCCGTGACAGCCAGTACGAGCTGATCGAGCGCTACGCGCCCCTGGTCAAGCGCATTGCCTACCACCTGCTGGCGCGTTTGCCGGCCAGCGTGCAGGTGGATGACCTGATCCAGGCCGGGATGATCGGCCTGCTCGAAGTTTCGGGCAAATACGACGCCAGCAAGGGCGCGAGTTTCGAGACCTATGCCGGCATCCGTATCCGTGGCGCGATGCTCGATGAAGTGCGCAAGGGCGACTGGGCACCGCGTTCGGTACACCGCAATACCCGCATGGTCAGTGACGCCATTCGGGTAATTGAAGCAAAAACCGGTTGTGACGCTAAAGATCATGAAGTTGCGGCCGAACTCCAGTTAAGCCTTGATGATTATTACGCCATCTTGAATGACACCCTGGGCAGCCGCCTGTTCAGTTTCGACGATCTGTTGCAGGACGGCGAACACGAAGGGTTGCATGAAGATGGCGCGAGTGCCCACACGGAGCCGTCGCGCGACCTTGAAGATGAACGCTTTCAGGCCGCGCTGGCCGATGCGATCGCCCATTTGCCCGAGCGTGAACGGTTGGTGCTGGCGCTGTACTACGACGAAGAACTGAACCTCAAGGAAATCGGCGAAGTGCTGGGGGTCAGCGAGTCCCGGGTCAGCCAGCTGCACAGCCAGTGCGCGGCACGCTTGCGGGCTCGCCTGGGGCAGTGGCGCGCGCACTAGGGCCCTTGATACCTGTGGGAGCGGGCTTGCCCGCGATGGGATCGACACGGTGAATCAGACAGGCCGCGTCGACCCCATCGCGGGCAAGCCCGCTCCCACAGTCGATTAGGCGTGTTTGAAAACGAATTGATTGAATGGCGTGCCCTGCACATGGGTGCGTTAAAGACTGCTTGGAGGTCGAATTGGACAAGAACATGAAAATCCTCATCGTTGATGACTTTTCAACGATGCGGCGGATCATTAAAAACCTGTTGCGTGACCTGGGGTTCACCAACACGGTCGAGGCGGACGACGGCACCACCGCGTTACCGATCCTCAACCTGGGGCACATCGACTTTCTGGTGACGGACTGGAACATGCCGGGCATGACCGGCATCGAGTTGCTGCGCCATGTGCGTGCCGACGAAAAACTCAAGCACTTGCCGGTGCTGATGGTGACCGCCGAGGCCAAGCGCGAGCAGATTATCGAAGCGGCCCAGGCCGGTGTTAATGGATATGTAGTCAAGCCGTTCACCGCTATCGCACTCAAAGACAAAATCGAAAAGATCTTTGAACGCATCGGTTGAGCGGTTGCCTTGGGGGCACTATGGAGCATAAAGATTGCACACAGGCCGATTTTGAATCGACTCTGAAAAAACATGCCCACGAATTGGTCGAAAGCCTTGAACGAGGCCAGTTTGGCGATGCCGTGCAGTTGATTCACGAGCTCAACCAGACCCGTGACCGCGGGCTGTATCGTGAAGTCGGCAAGCTGACCCGCGAACTGCACAGCGCCATTGTCAATTTCCATATTGATCCAGGCATGCCGCAAGCCGAAGAGGTGTCGCAGATCACGGATGCCACCGAACGTTTGGCTTATGTTGTGAAACTCACGGAAGCGGCGGCCAACCGGACCATGGACCTGGTGGAAAACAGCACGCCACTGGTCAATGGCCTGGGTCAGGAAGCCAAGGAGCTGAGCGCGGATTGGGGGCGTTTTATGCGCCGCGAAATCGGTGCCGAAGAGTTTCGCGAGCTGGCGCGTCGGATTGACAGTTTTTTGACGCTCAGCGAAACGCAAAACACCATCGTGTCCGCCAATCTGACTGATATTTTGCTGGCTCAGGATTTCCAGGACCTGACCGGTCAGGTGATCAAGCGGGTGACGCAACTGGTCACGGACGTGGAGAGCAATTTGCTCAAGCTGGTGTTGATGGCCAGCCAGGTCGATCGCTTTGCCGGGATCGAGCACGACCGCGATGCATTGCGCGCTGAAAATAATTTGCAAAAAAACCAGGCCAAGGGTGAAGGTCCGCAGATTCATGCCGATACACGTAATGACGTCGTATCCGGTCAGGATGATGTTGACGATTTGTTGTCCAGTCTGGGTTTTTAGGACTTGAAGAGGCGTGCGGGCGCTGTTGCCCGGCGTCGAAGAGCCTATTTCAAGGAGCACCTACATGAGCTTCGGCGCCGATGAAGAAATCCTTCAGGATTTCCTGGTTGAAGCCGGCGAAATTCTGGAGTTGTTGTCCGAACAACTGGTCGAGCTGGAAAGCCGACCGGATGATGCGGATCTGCTCAATGCCATTTTTCGCGGTTTTCACACTGTAAAAGGGGGCGCCGGCTTCCTGCAGCTCCATGAGTTGGTGGAGTGCTGTCACATCGCCGAAAACGTCTTCGACATCCTGCGCAAGGGTGAGCGCAGCGTTGACGCGGAGCTGATGGATGTGGTGCTTGAGGCCCTGGATGCGGTCAATGGCATGTTCAGCGAAGTGCGCGAGCGCAGCCCGATCACTGCCGCGACTCCCGAGTTGCTGGCGGCCCTGGCGCGCCTGGCCGAGCCTGCTGCTGTGCAAACAGCGGTTGTTGCAGTGCCTGAACCGGTGGTTGAAGCCCCGGTGACCGATATCACCGACAGCGAGTTCGAGCAGTTGCTCGATTCCCTCGATGCGGTCAAGGCGGCCGCGGCCGAGCCTGAAGCGGTGGCCACAACACAAAGCACGACCAGCGACGAAATAAGCGACGCCGAGTTTGAATTGCTGCTCGACCAATTGCACGGCAAGGGCCAGTTTTCGATGGAAGCGGCGGTGGCCACTGTGGCCGACGAAGCGCCCGCCGTGGCCGCCGAAGTCAGCAATGAAATCACCGACGATGAATTCGAAGCCCTGCTTGATCAATTGCATGGCAAGGGTTCGTTCAATACCGATGGGCTGGACACCGCGACCGCGGCACCTGCCGAGCCTGCGGTCACTGCCGTGGTGCCTGCGGGCGACCCAGACCTGATCAGCGATCACGAATTTGAAGCCCTGCTCGACCAGATGCACGGCAAAGGCAAATTCAGCGCCGACTCGGCAGCCGTGGTGGCTGCAGTTGCCCCGGCCAAGCCGGTAGCGGCGGCACGACCGGGCCCGGCCCGTGGCGCGGCTGCGCCTGCAGAAAAACCGGTGGCCAGCGAGGCTGAAACCACCGTGCGCGTCGATACCGCGCGGCTCGATGACATCATGAATATGGTCGGCGAACTGGTGCTGGTGCGTAACCGTCTGGTGCGCCTGGGCCTGAACAGTCATGACGAGGAGATGGCCAAGGCACTGTCCAACCTCGACGTGGTCACCGCCGACCTGCAAACCGCGGTGATGAAAACGCGGATGCAGCCGATCAAGAAAGTTTTCGGCCGCTTCCCGCGCCTGGTACGGGACCTGGCACGGCAGCTGAAAAAAGAAATCAGCCTGGAGCTGGTGGGCGAAGAGACCGACCTGGACAAAAACCTCGTCGAGGCCCTGGCCGACCCGCTGGTCCACCTGGTGCGCAACGCCGTCGACCACGGCTGCGAAACCCCGGAAGAACGCGCCGCTGCCGGCAAGCCGAGCTGTGGTCGGGTGATCCTGTCCGCCGAGCAGGAGGGCGACCATATCCTGCTGTCGATCTCTGACGATGGCAAAGGCATGGACGCCAATTTCCTGCGTTCCCTGGCGGTGAAAAAAGGCTTGATGGACAAGGATGCGGCCGATCGCCTGAGCGAAAACGACTGCTACAACCTGATCTTTGCCCCGGGCTTTTCGACCAAGACCGAAATCAGCGATGTGTCCGGGCGTGGCGTGGGCATGGACGTGGTGAAAACCAAGATTGCCCAGCTCAATGGTTCGCTGAGTATCGAGTCGGCCCTGGGCCGTGGTTCAAAAATCGTCATCAAGGTGCCCCTGACCCTGGCCATTATGCCGACCCTGATGGTGATGCTGGGTAATCAGGCGTTTGCTTTCCCGCTGGTCAACGTCAACGAAATCTTCCACCTCGACCTGTCGCGCACCAATGTGGTCGACGGTCAGGAAGTGGTGATCGTGCGCGACAAGGCACTGCCGCTGTTCTACCTCAAGCGCTGGCTGGTGGCATCTGCTGCACACGAAGAGCAGCGCGAAGGGCATGTGGTGATTCTCTCGATCGGCACCCAGCGCATCGGTTTTGTGGTCGATCAACTGGTCGGCCAGGAAGAAGTGGTGATCAAGCCTTTGGGCAAGATGCTCCAGGGCACGCCAGGCATGTCGGGTGCCACCATCACCGGTGATGGTCGTATTGCCTTGATTCTGGATGTTCCGAGCATGCTCAAGCATTACGCATCACGGCGTATTTGATTCTGGTGCCTCGGGGCTCCTGCCCCGTACCGCCTAACGGAGTGTTTATGGTAGTCAAGGTCCTGGTGGTGGATGATTCCGGTTTTTTCCGCCGTCGTGTCTCGGAAATTCTGTCGGCTGACCCGACGATTCAAGTGATCGGCACCGCCACCAACGGCAAGGAAGCGATTGATCAGGCGCTGGCGCTCAAGCCGGACGTGATCACCATGGATTACGAGATGCCGATGATGGATGGCATCACTGCCGTGCGCCATATCATGCAGCGCTGTCCGACCCCGGTGTTGATGTTCTCCTCACTGACCCACGAGGGTGCCCGCGTGACCCTCGATGCGCTGGACGCCGGGGCGGTGGATTTTCTGCCGAAAAACTTTGAAGACATCTCGCGTAACCCCGAGAAGGTCAAACAGATGCTGTGTGAAAAAGTACACAGCATCTCGCGCAGCAACAGGCGCATGTCCAGCTACAGCGCACCTGTACCGGCGGCGGCCCCGACCCCGACCCCTGCGCCCCGGCCCGGGCTGGGCGGTTTCGTGGCCCCGGCCGCGGTGGCCGCGCCTGTGCGCACCACACCGATTGCCAGCCGTGGTGGCCCTGTGCCAACCCCGGCGGCTGCCGCACCCAAGCGCAAGGCTTACAAACTGGTGGCTATCGGCACCTCAACCGGTGGGCCGGTGGCCTTGCAACGGGTACTGACGCAGTTGCCGGGCAATTTCCCGGCGCCGATCGTGCTTGTGCAGCATATGCCGGCCGCGTTCACCAAAGCGTTTGCCGAGCGGCTGGACAAGCTTTGCCGCATCAGTGTCAAGGAAGCCGAGGACGGCGATATCCTGCGCCCCGGTCTGGCCTTGCTGGCACCTGGCGGCAAGCAAATGATGATCGACGGCCGTGGAGCCGTACGCATCCTGCCGGGCGATGAGCGCCTCAACTACAAACCGTGCGTGGATATCACCTTCGGCTCGGCGGCCAAATCCTTTGGTGACAAAGTTTTGGCGGTGGTATTGACCGGCATGGGCGCGGACGGCCGCGAAGGCGCGCGCATGCTCAAACAGGGCGGCAGCCAGGTATGGGCCCAGGACGAAGCCAGTTGCGTGATTTACGGCATGCCCATGGCCATCATCAAAGCCGGCCTGGCCGATGCGGTGTACAGCCTCGATGACATTGGCCGGCATCTGGCCGAGGCTTGCCACTGATGGATGTGCTCAGCCTGATTGGCATCATCATGGCGTTTGTCGCGATTATCGGCGGCAACTACCTGGAGGGTGGCCATCTGGGCGCTCTGGCCAATGGGCCGGCGGCGTTGATCGTGCTGGGCGGCACTGTGGGCGCGGCATTGCTGCAGTCGCCCATGAGTGCGTTCAAGCGCGCAATGCAGACCGTGGTGTGGATTCTGTTTCCGCCACGTATCGACATGACGGGCGGTATCGACCGTGTCGTCAACTGGAGCCTTACGGCCCGCAAGGAAGGCTTGCTCGGCCTGGAGGGCATGGCCGATACCGAGCCCGACAGCTATTCGCGCAAGGGCCTGCAATTGCTGGTCGACGGAGTAGAGCCGGAAACCATTCGCAGCGTGCTGGAAGTCGACTACATGACCCAGGAAAGCCGCGATATCGAGGCCGCCAAGGTGTTTGAGAGCATGGGCGGTTACGCCCCGACCATCGGCATTATTGGCGCGGTCATGGGCTTGATCCACGTTATGGGCAACCTGGCCGATCCAGGGCAACTGGGCAGTGGCATTGCGGTGGCGTTTGTCGCGACCATTTACGGGGTGGCCAGCGCCAACCTGGTGTTGCTGCCCATTGCCAGCAAGCTCAAGGCCATTGCCATGCGCCAGTCGCTGTACCGTGAGATGTTGCTCGAAGGCATCCTGTCGATTGCCGAGGGCGAGAACCCGCGCTCCATTGAACTCAAACTTCAAGGCTTTACAGGTTAACTATGAGCCGGCGCCGTCGCCACGCGGATGAACACGTCAATCACGAACGCTGGCTTGTGTCCTACGCGGACTTCATCACCTTGCTGTTTGCCTTTTTCGTCGTCATGTACTCGATTTCTTCAATCAATGAGGGCAAGTACCGAGTGATTTCCCAGGCGCTGGTCGGTGTGTTCAATGACACCGAGCGCAGCATCAAGCCGGTGCCCATCGGAGAAGAGCGCCCGCTGACCACCCAGCCTGCCGAACCCTTGATAAAAGACAGCGAAAATACTGACGCCGGTTTGGGGCAGCGCCCCGATGACCCGCTCAAGACCATTGCCAATGACATCACCCATGCCTTTGGTGATTTGATCGCGTCCAAACAATTGACGGTGCGCGGCAATGAGCTGTGGGTCGAGATCGAACTCAACTCCAGCCTGCTGTTCGGCAGCGGTGATGCGATGCCCAGCAATGCAGCTTTCGAGATCATCGACAAAGTGGCCGCAGTACTCAAACCCTTTGAAAACCCGATACATGTCGAAGGGTTTACTGACGACCTGCCGATCCGGACCGCGCAGTACCCGACCAACTGGGAATTGTCATCGGCGCGCTCGGCAAGCATCGTGCGCATGCTCGCCATGCAGGGGGTCAGCCCCGGGCGCATGGCCTCGGTGGGCTACGGCGAGTTTCAGCCGGTGGCCAACAACGCTACGCCAGAGGGGCGCGCGCTCAATCGCCGGGTAGTGCTGGTGGTGTCGCGCAACCTTGAGGTACGCCGCAGCCTGACTGGCACGGGCAGCGCCCATGCAACACCGGATGCCGCCTTGAAGCGGGCTGGCACACAAACTGCACCGCCACAGACACAGCCACTGGTTCGCGGGAATGCCGTCAATTCCCCGTCGCCAACCCTATAAATCTCGGCCGGCACGCATGCAGCCGGGAGGAACAACTGAATGAGAGTCTGGGCAGTAGCCAATCAAAAAGGTGGGGTCGGCAAGACCACCACATCCATCGCCCTGGCCGGTTTGCTGGCAGAGGCGGGCAAGCGCGTGGTGGTGGTCGATCTTGACCCGCACGGCTCCATGACCAGCTACTTCGGTTATGACCCCGATGGTCTGGAACACAGTGTCTACGACCTGTTTCTGCATCAGGGCCAGGTGCCTGAGGGCCTGGCCGCGCAATTGCTGTTGCCCACCAGCCACGAGAAAATTTCCTTGCTGCCGGCCACCACGGCCCTGGCGACCCTCGAGCGTCAGGCTCCGGGGCAAAGCGGCCTGGGCCTTGTGATTGCCCGCAGCCTGGCGCAACTGTGGCAGGACTATGACTACGCGATCATCGACAGCCCGCCGATTCTGGGTGTGTTGATGGTCAACGCGCTGGCGGCCAGTCAGCAGTTGATCATCCCGGTGCAAACCGAACATCTGGCGCTCAAGGGCCTGGAACGCATGGTGCATACCCTGCGCATGATCAACCGCTCGCGCCCCCAGGAGCTGCCGTTCTGTATCGTGCCGACGTTGTTCGACCGTCGTACCCAGGCGTCGATGAGTACCTTGCGAGTATTGCGCGATGTGTACCCCGAGACCCTGTGGCAGGGTTTTATCCCGGTCGATACTCGTTTGCGCGATGCCAGCCGTGCCGGGCAGACGCCTTCGCAGTTCGATGAGAAAACCCGTGGAGTGATCGCCTACCGTGCGTTGCTCAAGCACGTCCTCACCCGCCAGCTTGCACCGCAGGTGGCGTGAAGTGGGCGGGCATTCAAGTATCGGTCGGGTCTGGCCGATAACGTCTACAGGTCTCTGTCGCGAGGCTGATGAGTGGGGCACTTTATGACGCAGCCAGTAGCACTTTCCAACCGCTCTCAAGTGGCCTTGCAGTCGTACCTCGACGACTTGCTGTTTGATGCAACCCAGGCGCTGGAAGCGGCTGACCCCGCACCCGCACCCGCACCCGCACCCGCGCAGCCGGAGGCGGAACCTGCCGCCGCGCAACCCATTGAAGCGCCGCTGGCGATGCCGGTGGAGCTGTCTGAGGTCGGTGTGCCTGCCGAGGCGCTGGCCCATCCGCTGGTTGAAGTGCATCGGCCCAGTGCCCCCGGGGCGCATTTGCCGGTTCCCGATGATGGTCGCCCGGCCTGGGCTGCCGAACCTTTCGAGTGCCTGCTGTTCGACGTGGCGGGGTTGACCCTGGCGGTGCCATTGGTGTGCCTGGGCTCGATCTACTCACTGGCCGGGCGTGAACTCACTCCGCTGTTTGGCCAGCCAGACTGGTTTCTGGGGATCCTGCCCAGCCAGAGCGGCAAGCTCAACGTGCTCGATACCGCGCGCTGGGTGATGCCTGAACGCTATCGCGATGATTTGCGCGAAGGCCTGCAATACGTGATTTCCGTACAGGGTTACGAATGGGGGCTGGCGGTGCATCAGGTCAGCCGCTCGTTGCGCCTGCACCCCAATGAAATCAAATGGCGTTCACAACGCGGGCAACGGCCGTGGCTGGCGGGCACGGTGATTGAACACATGTGCGCATTGCTGGATGTGGAGCAGCTGGCGGCATTGATCGCCAAGGGCAAGTCATAACAATAATCGTGGTCGATTCACCTGCGAGGGTGGATCGCCAGTTATCAGAATCGAGCAGTATTTCAGTCAGGGGTTTGGGGTATGAAACAGTCAGCGGCACAGGGTTCTGAAGATCCGATCCTGCAATGGGTTACCTTCAAGCTGGACAACGAAACCTATGGCATCAATGTGATGCAAGTACAGGAAGTGCTGCGTTACACCGAAATCGCCCCGGTACCGGGTGCGCCTTCCTACGTGTTGGGTATTATCAACCTGCGCGGCAACGTAGTAACGGTCATAGACACGCGTCAGCGTTTTGGTCTGTACAACGCCGAAATCACCGATAACTCGCGCATCGTCATCATCGAAGCCGACAAGCAAGTGGTTGGGATTCTGGTCGATAGCGTGGCAGAGGTGGTGTATCTGCGTCAGTCCGAAATCGAAACGGCGCCTAACGTGGGCAATGACGAATCGGCCAAGTTTATCCAGGGTGTGTGCAACAAGAACGGCGAACTGCTGATTCTGGTTGAACTGGACAAAATGATGACCGAGGAAGAATGGTCGGATCTGGAGAACATCTGATTGATCCTTGAGGCGGCGGTAATCGTCCTGGGCCTGTTATGGGCCGTGACCCTGTGGCTGTTTGTCAGCCACGTGCGCCGTCAGCGGGTGCTTGTGGCGCAACAGGCTGCGGCCGATGAACAGCGAGACCGGCGCCTTCGGGAACTGGCGCGGCGCCTGGATACCTACCAGAACGGCAATGTGCAGATGGGCGAAGCCCTGCACGAATTGCGCGCCGTGGTTGCGCCGCTGCCCGAGAAGCTGACTCAGCTTGAGCAGCGTGACCCTACCAGCCTGTCGTTCAACCAGGCGGCGCGGCTGGTGAGCATGGGTGCCAGTGTCGATGAGCTGACCCAGGCATGCGGCCTGACCCAGGCTGAAGCCGAACTGATGAGCAAAATGTACAAGGGTTGAGTTGGGTGACTGACCGTAGCCGCTGAGGAGCGCAGCGAGCCTGCGCTCCTCAGCGGCTACAGATGACTGCCTGCAGTCTCCAGCAGCGCCCGCTGCAATACGTCTACCATCCGCAACCTTGGCCCTTGGGCAAGGCTGAGCAGCACAATTTCTCGGTCATAGCGCTTATCCCCGACCGGCTCAAGCACACAACTGCCGGTCCAGCGCTCAATTCCCGACCAGCATGGCACCAGACTCACCCCAAGGCCCTGTGCCGTGAGCAGGGCGATGGTTTCCAGTGCATCCAGATCGAGCAGGGCAGCGGGTGACAGGCTGTGATCCTGCAAATACTGCAGGGCATGGCGGCCGCCCCAGGCATCGGGGTCATACTGAATGTACGGGCAGTGTTGCAGGCGGGCGTCGATGCCTTGCGTGGAGGGTTCATTGGAAATAAACAGCAAAGGCTCCTTGCGCAGCACTACCACCTCGAAGGTTTTGCTCAGTGCAAAGGGCGGTGCGACCACTATCGCGGCATCCAGCTCATTGGCCTCCAGCGCCTGATACAGCGCGCGCGATGTGCCGGGCACTATGACCGGTTTCAGTTGCGGGGTTGAGCGGGTCAAGGCGCGCAAGGCCTGTGGCAGAAGCCCCGTGAGCACGGTTGAAATGGCGCCGATGCGCAAGGGGCCGGTCAGGCCCTGGCTATCGGCATCACCTGCCAGCAGCGCCACTTCATTGACGATGGCACGTGCCCGGGGCAGTAAATCCAGGCAGGCCAGGCTGGGTTTGGCCTCATGCCCGATGCGCACCAGAAGCTCCAGCCCGAGCTGGCGCTCAAGGGCCAGAATGCGCTGGCTGACGGCGGCGGCAGTGAGGTTTTCCAGGCGTGCTGCCCTGGCAATCGAGCCGCAATCCACCACGGCGATCAGGCTTTTGAGGTAGCGCGTATCCATAAGAATTTCTTTCTTTCACGGATAAAATAACAGGTTAGTTCTATTGAAGACGGCAATGCATCATTGGCGCAAGGGCCATCTGGCCTGTTCCGGTTTCAGGAGGTCACTGTGCAATCGCTTTTTCATTTCGCCTATCACGTTCACGACCTGGTCTCGGCGCGGCGCTTTTATTGCGACGTGCTGGGCTGTGCTGAGGGGCGCAGCACGGAGAGCTGGGTAGATATCGACTTTTTCGGCCATCAGTTGTCGTTGCATCTGGGCGAGCCGTTTTCCGTTAGCAATACCGGGAAAGTCGGCGAGCACCGGGTGCCCATGCCACATTTTGGCGTGGTACTGGCCATGCCCGACTGGCACGCTCTCAAAGAACGCCTGCTGAGCCGTGACGTGCAGTTTGTACTGGAGCCGACCCTGCGCTTTGCCGGGACAGCGGGGGAGCAGGCGACGATGTTTTTCCTCGACCCCTCGGGCAATCCCATTGAGATCAAGGGTTTTGCCGATTGGGCAGCGGTATATGCCGTGTAACACAGCCATAATCCGAGGTTAAACATCACATGAGCTTTCTTGACACTGCAGATGCCTGCGCGATCGCCGAACACGTACGCAAGGCGCTGCTTGGCCCCGGGCAGGTGGCTGAGCATTTTCTGGCGCAAACCAATGCCCGCGAACCTGCAATCCAGGCGTTTGCCGCGCTCGATGCGCAGTGCGTACGTAAACAGGCGCAGTGCCTGGGCAGCCCGCAGATCAATGGTTTATTGGCCGGTGTGCCGGTGGGGGTCAAGGACATCATTGATACCGGCGACCATCCGACAGCATTTTACTCGCCGATCTACGCCCACAACCGGCCCTCGCGGGATGCCCATGTGGTTGCGCTGCTGCGTCAGGCCGGGGCGGTGATCATGGGTAAAACCCATACCACTGAATTTGCCTATATGCACACGGGGCCGACGCGTAATCCCCATGACCTGCAGAGGACGCCGGGCAGCTCCAGTGCCGGCTCTGCTGCGGGCATGGCCGCGGGCTTTTTCCCCCTTGCCCTGGGCACGCAAACGGCGGGCTCGCTGCTTAAGCCTGCATCCTATTGCGGGTTGTATGCCTTCAAGCCGTCCCATGGGCTGGTTTCCCTGGAAGGGGTCAAGCCCCTGGCGCCGAGCTTCGACACCCTGGGCTGGTATGGCCGTTCGGTTCGCGACCTGGCGCTGCTCGCCCGGGTACTGGTGCCCGGCTTGCCGCAAACGAACGGGGAGAATGGCGCCCGTTCATTCGGGTTTTGTCGTACGTCGCGTTGGGATCAGATCGATCCTCCGGTGGCTAAGGCCTTGCTGGCAGCTATGGAACAATTGAAAACCGCAGGCCACAGCGTCACCGAGGTGATACTGGAGGACGAGTTTGCCAGTGTTTTCGATGATCATCAGTTGATCAATGACTGCGAGGGTGCCCGTTCACTGAGCAAGGAGTGGCAATCGAACCCCGAGCAACTGAGCCCGCAAGTGCTGGCCATGATTGATAGGGCGCGGGCCACCAGTTGGCAGCAGGAAACGGCAGCGAAGGCTCGGCTGGCGGCGTTGGCGCCGGTGTTGAAGGAGCATTTCGAAGCCTTTGACGCGATGCTGGGTGCCACCTGCGGCATGGTTGCGCCACTGGGGTTGCAGAGCACCGGGCCATCAGACTTCTGCAAGTTCTGGATGGCATTCGGCCTGCCCCAGCTCAATATTCCGATGCCCCGGGCGTCGGGGGAGCTGCCAGTGGGGTTGCAACTGATTGGCGGATTTCGTCAGGACAGCAGGCTGCTCGAAGCGGCGCAGCAGGTGGATAGCGCCCTGCGCTCAACGCCCGGTCTGTAGCAGCTGCTACGAAGGCGATAGAGTGTTTAACGGGGAGTGATGTCGCGTTCCTCCGGCTCGGTTTGGGGGGCAAAACCCTCTGGGAATTTACCTTTAAGCTGCCAGGCAAAGGCAATGATCTCTGCCAGTGTGCGGTACAGCTCTTGCGGGATGCTGTCACCCAACTCCATGCGCGCCAGTAATTTGACCAGCTCGGCATTTTCATAGATCGGCACTTCGTGTTCACGGGCCAGCGCCAGGATGGCTTCGGCCAGTTCGTCATCGCCCTTGGCGGTGAGTGTAGGGGCCTGTTTGCCGTCGTATTTGAGGGCAATCGCCTGGCGCGGTTCGGCAGGTGTATTCATGCGGTTTCATCGACCCAGCGTTGTTCCAGACGGGTATGGCCACTTTGCGGCGGGATGCCTTGATGGCAATCCAGATCGGTCACGCTCAACCCGGCATCACTCAGACGCTGACGCAAGTTGCCCAGCTGACTTTCGATCAGGCGGGCGGTGTATGCCTGTTCTGCCCAGAGCTGGCCCGACAGGTTGCCTCGCAACAGCTGCGCCTGCACATGCAGCGGGCCCAGGGGGGCGAGGTCGAAGGCCAGCTCCACGCGCCATAGTTGATCCTTGATCTCCCGGGATTCGGTTTTATCTTGCGCTTGTTTTTCCGGCGGGTCTTCACGCTGGAACTTGACCTGCAAAGGTACGATGTCGTGAGCATTGCGCATGGGAATTTCCAGTTGCCAGGTGGTCAGTACACCACCCTCGGCCGTGCGCCCACTCTGTTCCAGGCTGGACAGCTGATGGCTTTGCAGTCGCGAGACAGCTGCTGCTGCCAGTTTCAGCAAGTTCTCCAGGCTGTCTTCACCTTCACCGTTCTGCAGCATGCGCTGGGGCAAGGGGAAGCCGCCGGGCTGTGGTTTGGCGCTGACCTGGCCGAGCATGCCCAGGGCATTACGCACAAAAGTCGGCAAGGCCTGGGCCTGGGTGCTGGCAGCCATGCCGGGGTTGAAGCTGGTGCTTGACGGCAGACCGGGCAGGATCTGCGCAATAAGGCGCAGCAAGGTAGCTTTCATGTCAGGGGCCTGTGCCGGGGTTTGCCCGGTCAGCAGTCGGGCCTCCAGAAATGCCCCGCTGTTGAGCAGGGCATCACCCAGGCCTTTGGCGTTGCTCAGTTGGTAGGGCGTAGGCAAACCGGCTAATAGTTTGTCGATGGATGCACGCAGCTCAGCAGGCATGTCGGCAGTGGCCGGCAGTTTTTGCAGGGCGTTGAAAAGGCCCTCCAACGAGCCTTGCCGGCTCTGTTGTGTTGCCAGTTGTTGCGCCACAGCCAGTTGTTCCTGGCGCCCGCTCAGCGGCACAAACTCGAGGCTCTGCGGGCCGTCCACACGGGCGCTAAGCAAGCTGCCGATACGCAAGGGCAGCGGGCTGTCCAGGGTCAGGGTCGTGCCGCTCAGTGCGCTGTTGAGCAAGGTCACCAGTGACCGATAAACCGTCGGTTGCCCTGCGGGCTGCGCCAGGGCCTGAGTGGTCAGTACCTTGCCTTGCAGCAGCGTGCCCACTGGCAACTGTCGGGTATCGAGGCGGGTGAGAGTGGCGACGCTGCTGCTCAGGGCCTGTTGCAGGCTGATCGCAAGGTTTCCCGCAGAAGGCTGGGTCACGGCCAGTTGGGTGCCCAGCGGCAAGGGAAAATTGCTGCTGGCCTGCACGTTGGTTTCGCGGCCACTGGCCAGGGTCAACTTGAGCAAAAGCTGGAAGCTCAGATCGTTTTGCTTGAGTGACAGCACCTCGGCCTGGGCACTTTGGCCGGGCTTTATCAGGCCCTCTGCGGGCTGCAGCAACTTGAGCACTTCACCGCCCACAAGCCCCTGACGCACACTGCTGGGGGCGGATTGTGGGATGGGTGGAATATTCATGTCGCCTTTCATCGTAACAACCTGTCGAAATTGCCCTCTTTAGCGTAGGACATGGCATGTATAATGCTGCCCCGTCGTTCAGAGCGCCTAAAAAACATAACAATTGTTTGATCCAGCTCTCTGAATCAGGCCGCAAATGCATTTATCCTGCATCACTTTAACGGCCATGCCTGCGCCGACTTGAACCGTGAAGGCCTCAATTACGTGACCAGCCCTCTTTTAGAAGCCGTAGCGCTCGCTTGTGAGCGTGACTGGCGGATGCTGTTCGAACACCTCGAATTGCGTCTGACCAGCGGCGACATGCTGCAAATCAGCGGCCCCAACGGCAGCGGCAAAACCAGCCTGCTGCGCTTGTTGGCGGGCCTGATGCAGCCAACGGCTGGCGAAGTACGGCTTAACGGTATGGCCCTGAGCGCCCAACGTCATGAATTGACCAGCAACTTGCTGTGGATCGGCCATGCGGCGGGAATCAAGGATTTGCTCACGGCCGAAGAAAACCTCAGCTGGCTGTGCGCCTTGCATCGCCAGGCAACCCGTGATGCCATCTGGGCTGCGTTGCACGAGGTCGGCTTGCAGGGTTTTGAGGATGTGCCTTGCCACACCTTGTCGGCAGGGCAGCAGCGCCGTGTGGCGCTGGCCCGCCTGTATCTGGACAGCCCGCCGTTGTGGATTCTCGATGAGCCGTTTACCGCGCTCGATAAACAGGGCGTGGCGCAACTCGAAGAACACCTGGCCCGCCACTGTGAAAGCGGCGGCATGGTGGTGCTCACCACGCACCATACCTTGACCCGGATGCCGGCCGGTTACCGCAATATCGACCTGGGGCAGTGGGCTGTATGAGTGTGTTTGCCGTGTTGGTGGCGCGCGAAGCGCGTTTGCTGTTCCGTCGCCCGGCCGAATTGGCCAACCCGTTGGTGTTCTTCGCGATTGTCATCGCAATGTTTCCGCTGGCCGTTGGCCCGGAGACGAAATTGTTGCAAACCTTGTCTCCTGGACTGCTGTGGGTCGCGGCCCTTTTAGCGGTTTTGCTCTCGCTGGACGGGCTTTTCCGCAGTGATTTCGAGGACGGATCGCTTGAGCAGTGGGTCCTTTCGTCGCACCCCCTGCCTCTACTGGTGCTGGCCAAAGTGCTGGCACACTGGGCGTTTTCCGGTCTGGCGCTGGTGATCCTGTCACCCCTGCTGGCCCTGATGCTCGGGCTGCCGGTGGCGTGCCTGCCGGTGTTGCTGATGTCGTTGCTGCTGGGGACGCCAGTGTTGAGCCTGCTTGGTGCCGTGGGCGCTGCCCTGACCGTGGGCCTCAAGCGCGGCGGCTTGCTACTGGCGCTATTGATTCTGCCTTTATATATCCCGGTATTGATCCTTGGTAGTGGCGCCCTGCAGGCGGCATTGCAAGGCATGCCTGCAACCGGTTATTTGCTCTGGCTTGGTAGCCTGACCGCCCTGGCTGTAACCCTGACACCTTTTGCAATAGCTGCCGGCCTGAAAATCAGCGTCGGCGAATAATGAGGTCTGGCCTGCGTGGGCCAGTAAAGACCCTGGCTGGCATGACAGCACACCTGTCGTGACCGGCACCGTGATGGAAGCAGCGTGATGAACTGGACTTGGTTTCACAAACTCGGCTCGCCCAAATGGTTCTATGCCATCAGTGGGCGGCTGTTGCCGTGGTTAAGCATTGCCGCCGTGTTGCTGATCACCTGCGGGGTGATCTGGGGCCTGGCCTTTGCACCGCCGGACTACCAGCAGGGCAACAGCTTCCGCATCATCTATATCCATGTTCCTGCGGCCATGCTGGCGCAATCCTGCTACGTGATGCTGGCGGTGTGCGGTGTGGTAGGGCTGGTGTGGAAGATGAAAGTCGCCGACGTGGCCCTGCAATCCGCCGCACCCATTGGCGCCTGGATGACAGCCGTGGCGCTGGTCACCGGTGCGGTGTGGGGCAAGCCGACCTGGGGCTCGTGGTGGGTCTGGGATGCGCGTCTGACCTCGATGCTGATTCTGCTGTTTCTGTATTTCGGCCTGATTGCCCTGGGCAACGCCATCACCAATCGCGACAGTGCGGCCAAGGCCTGCGCGGTGCTGGCGATTGTGGGCGTGATCAATATTCCGATCATCAAGTACTCGGTGGAGTGGTGGAACACCCTGCACCAGGGCGCGACCTTCACCCTGACCGAAAAACCGGCCATGCCCATGGAAATGTGGATGCCGCTGTTGCTCACGGTGCTGGGCTTTTATTGCTTCTTTGGCGCGGTGCTGCTGTTGCGCATGCGTCTTGAGGTGCTCAAGCGCGAGGCCCGCAGCACCTGGGTCAAGGCTGAGGTGTTGAAGGCTCTGGAGGGTGCGCGATGAGTTTTGCTTCTTTTGGCGACTTTCTCGCCATGGGCCATCACGGGGTATATGTCTGGTCGGCCTATGGCATTTGCCTGGCGGTGCTGGGGTTGAACGTGGCACTGCCAATCATGGCGCGCCGGCGTTATCTGCAACAAGAGGCGCGTCGTTTGCGTCGGGAGAATTCGAAGTGAATCCGCTGCGCAAAAAACGCTTGATCATCATCCTGGCGATTCTGGTAGGGGTCGGCGCTGCCGTGGCCCTGGCCCTGAGCGCCTTGCAGCAGAACATCAACCTGTTTTACACCCCGACCCAGATCGCCAATGGCGAAGCGCCATTGGATACCCGGATCCGTGCCGGTGGCATGGTCGAGGACGGTTCGCTCAAGCGTTCAGGTGACTCGCTGGACGTGCAGTTTGTGGTCACCGATTTCAACAAATCGGTGACCATCCAGTATCGCGGTATCCTCCCGGACCTGTTCCGTGAAGGGCAGGGCATCGTCGCGCTGGGCAAGCTCAATGCCCAGGGTGTGGTGGTGGCTGATGAAGTGCTGGCCAAACACGACGAAAAATACATGCCGCCCGAAGTGACCAAGGCGCTGAACGAAAGTGGCCAATCCGCGCCTGTGCCTGCAAGTGAGGGTAAGTACTGATGTCTGGACTCTATATTCCCGAATTGGGCCATCTGGCCATGATTCTGGCCCTGTGCTTTGCCATTGTGCAGGCCATCGTGCCGCTGCTGGGCGCCTGGCGCGGCGACAAATTGTGGATGAGCCTGGCGCAACCCGCTGCCTGGGGGCAGTTTGCCTTTTTGTTGTTCTCCTTTGCCTGCCTGACCTATGCCTTTATGGCCGATGACTTTTCGGTGGCGTACGTAGCCAGCAACTCGAACAGCGCGTTGCCCTGGTACTTCAAGTTCAGCGCGGTGTGGGGTGCCCACGAAGGCTCGCTGTTGTTGTGGGCGATGATCCTCGGCGGCTGGACCTTTGCCGTGTCGATCTTTTCGCGGCAGCTGCCACAAGTGATGCTGGCGCGGGTGCTGGCAATCATGGGCATGATCAGTGTCGGCTTCCTGCTGTTTTTGATCCTGACCTCAGATCCTTTCGTGCGCTTGCTGCCGCAGATTCCTTCGGATGGCAACGACCTTAACCCGCTACTGCAGGACATTGGCCTGATTGTTCACCCGCCAATGCTGTACATGGGGTATGTCGGTTTCTCCGTGGCTTTTGCCTTTGCCATTGCTGCCTTGCTCGGCGGTCGGCTGGACGCAGCCTGGGCGCGCTGGTCGCGTCCATGGACCATCGTGGCATGGGCCTTCCTCGGCATCGGCATCACCCTGGGTTCATGGTGGGCTTATTACGAGCTTGGCTGGGGCGGCTGGTGGTTCTGGGATCCGGTAGAAAATGCTTCGTTCATGCCATGGTTGGTGGGTACGGCGCTGATTCACTCGCTGGCCGTGACCGAAAAACGTGGTGTGTTCAAGAGCTGGACAGTACTGCTGGCGATAGCTGCGTTTTCCCTGAGCCTGCTGGGTACGTTCCTGGTGCGTTCCGGCGTGTTGACCTCGGTGCATGCGTTCGCTTCCGACCCAGAGCGCGGCGTATTCATCCTGATCTTCCTGCTGTTTGTGGTCGGCGGTTCGCTGACCCTGTTTGCCCTGCGTGCGCCGGTGGTGAAAAGCCATGTCAGCTTCAAGCTGTGGTCCCGTGAGACCCTGCTGTTGGGCAACAACCTGATCCTGGTGGTGGCCGCGTCGATGATTCTGCTCGGCACCCTGTACCCACTGATTCTGGATGCCATCAGTGGCGCCAAGATGTCGGTGGGCCCGCCGTACTTCAACGCCCTGTTTATCCCGCTCATGGCTTTGCTGATGGTGGTGATGGCAGTCGGTGTGCTGGTGCGCTGGAAAGACACTCCGGTCAAATGGTTGTTGGGCATGCTCACCCCCGTACTGCTGGGCAGCGCCGCGCTGTCGGCAATTGCCGGAGTGGCCTATGGCGACTTCAACTGGGCGGTGCTGACCACCTTTATGCTGGCGGCCTGGGTGCTGCTGGCCGGGGTGCGTGACATCGGTGACAAGACCCGTCACAAGGGCCTGATCAAAGGCGTGCGCAGCCTGACCCGCAGCTACTGGGGTATGCAGATTGCCCACCTGGGTATCGCCGTGTGTGCGCTGGGGGTGGTGTTGTCGAGCCAGCACAGTGCCGAGCGCGACTTGCGCCTGGCACCGGGCGAGTCGATGGAGCTGGGCGGTTATCACTTCATATTTGAAGGCGCCAAGCACTTCCAGGGTCCGAACTTTACGTCTGACAAAGGCACCGTGCGTGTCATCCGCAATGGCAAGGAAGTCAGCGTACTGCACCCGGAAAAACGCCTCTACACGGTGCAGAACTCGATGATGACCGAAGCCGGGATCGACGCTGGTTTCACCCGTGACCTCTATGTTGCTCTGGGTGAGCCCCTGGACAACGGCGCCTGGGCTGTGCGGGTGCATGTGAAACCGTTTGTGCGCTGGATCTGGTTTGGCGGTCTGCTCACAGGCTTTGGTGGATTGCTGGCAGCGATGGATCGTCGCTACCGGGTCAAGGTGAAAAGCCGCGTGCGTGAAGCATTGGGCATGACAGGAGCCACGGCATGAGACGTTGGTTGATGCTGGTCCCGCTGGCCGTTTTTCTCGGTATGGCGTGGTTTCTCTACCGGGGCTTGTATCTGGACCCGACCGAGCTGCCGTCGGCGATGATCGACAAGCCGTTCCCGGCCTTCAGCCTGCCTTCGGTGGAGGGGGACAAAACCCTCACCGAAGCTGACCTCAAAGGCAAGCCTGCGCTGGTCAACGTGTGGGCAACCTGGTGCATTTCATGCCGGGTCGAGCACCCGGTGCTGACCAAACTGGCCGATCAGGGTGTACTGATCTACGGCGTGAACTACAAAGACGTCAACGAAGATGCGAAGAAGTGGCTTAAGGATTTCCACAACCCTTATCAGCTGGACATCAACGACGCAGACGGCTCCCTGGGCCTGAATCTGGGCGTGTACGGCGCTCCTGAGACATTCCTGATCGACAGCAAGGGCATCATCCGCCACAAGTTTGTCGGCGTGATCGACGAGACCGTGTGGCGCGAGCAGCTTGCGGGTAAATATCAGGCACTGGTTGACGAGGCCAAACCATGAAGCGCTGGCTAGCCGCCGTGGTTTTCGGTTTGACCCTGACCGGGGTTGCCCATGCCGCCATCGATACCTACGAGTTTGCCAACGACGCCGAGCGCGACCGTTTTCGTGAGCTGACCAAGGAATTACGCTGCCCCAAGTGTCAGAACCAGGACATCGCCGACTCCAACGCCCCTATTGCCACCGACCTGCGCCGCGAGATCTATCGCATGCTCGGCGAAGGCAAGGACAACCAGCAGATCCTCGATTTCATGGTCGCCCGCTACGGCGATTTCGTGCTCTATAAACCGGCCCTGACCGGCAAGACCGCAGTGCTCTGGTTTGGCCCGCTGGCCCTGCTGGTGGGCGGTCTGGTGGTGATTGGCGTCATCGTCGGGCGCCGTCGTCGTACAGAGCAGGTTGAAGGCTCGGACACACTTTCTGCCGAGGAGCGCAAGCGCCTCGACACTTTGCTGGATAAAACCAAAGATGATTGATTTCTGGCTCGCAGCAGGCTTGCTGCTACTGATAGCCCTCAGCTTTTTATTGATCCCGGTATTGCGCGGGCGCCGTGCCCAGCGCGAAGAAGACCGTACCGCTTTGAACGTTGCCTTGTATCAAGAGCGGGTGGCCGAGTTGCAAGCCCAGCGCGAAGAGGGCGTGTTGACCGCTGAACAGTTCGAAACCGGCCGCGCCGAAGCGGCCCGCGAATTGCTCGCGGACACCGAAGGTGTGGCGCCGGGGCGGGTGTCCAGTCTGGGCAAGGCCATTCCGTTGTTGGCCGCAGTGCTGGTGCCGGTGCTGGGCTTGAGCCTGTACCTGCATTTTGGTTCCAGCGACAAGGTCGAATTGACCCGCGAGTTCTCCCAGCCGCCGCAATCCCTTGAAGAAATGGTCGCGCGCCTTGAGCGTGCCGCGGCTGCGCAACCTGACTCGGCCGAAGGCCTGTACTTCCTGGGCCGTGCCTATATGGCACAAAACCGTCCTGCGGATGCGGCCAGGGTGTTCGAACGCGCGGCCAACCTGGCCGGTCGTCAGCCCGAGTTGCTGGGCCAGTGGGCACAGGCGCAGTACTTTGCCGACGATAAAAAGTGGAGCGACAAAATCCAGGCGCTGACCGATGAAGCCTTGAAGGCCGACCCGAAGGAAGTCACCAGCCTGGGCCTGCTGGGCATCGCCGCCTTCGAGGACCAGCGCTTTGAACAGGCCATTGGCTACTGGCAACGGTTGATGACCGAACTGCCCGAAGGCGACGCCTCCCGCGCGGCGCTGGAAGGCGGTATTGCCAAGGCCCGTGAGCAACTGCAGGCCCGCGGCGGCAAGGTTGAAACTGCACCTGTGGCCAAGGCGATGGCCTCGATCAAGGTCAACGTGGATCTGGCCGATGCGGTCAAGGCCAGCGCCTTGCCGGGTGATAGCGTGTTTATCTTTGCCCGTGCGGTCTCCGGCCCGCCGGCACCGTTGGCGGTCAAGCGCGTGACTGTGGCGGACCTGCCGATCACGGTTGAGCTGGGCGATGTCGACGCAATGATGCCGCAATTGAAACTGTCCAACTTTCCTGAAGTCCAATTAATGGCACGCATCTCCCGTGCTGGCCAGCCAACAGCAGGCGAGTGGGTAGGGCGCAGCCAGCCGCTGTCCAGCAGCACTCGGGAGCTGCAACAGCTGACCATCGACAGCCCGGATAAATAAATGCCCCGAATGTGGCAGCGGGCTTGCTCGCGATGCAGACGACGCGGTCCTCCAGTGAATCCGCATTGATTGAATCGCGAGCAAGTCCGCTGCCACAGGGGGTCTTAGCTGACTTACAAGAGAAGCCGCCATGGCCGTATTCGCCCGTATTACCTTGCTCGCGCTAGCTCTAGGCCTGAGCGCCTGTGCGGTTCAACAGCCTTACGAACCGCCTTCGCCAACAACGCCGATGCCGCAGCCGACACCCCAGCCCTCGGGCAAGCCCCTGCCGGACATGCCGATTCCCAAGGCGCCAAAACCGTTGCCGCGCACCTCGGCGACCTTTGCGCCCCCGCCGGGCGGGCCTAGCCACTGGGATGCGCGCCTGGGCGTGTATGTGCTGGATAACCAGACCAATATCTTCTACCGCCAGCGCGCCTACTACCGCTGGGACAACGGCTGGAGCCGCGCGGTGAGCCCCAACGGGCCGTGGGAAGAGACCGATATCAGCGGCGTACCGCCGGGGTTGAGTCGGCAGTTCAAGTAAAGCCAAGCGGCGACCTTCGGGTCGCCGTTTTGGTTTGGGGCTGTGGTTAAAACGCCGCCTTGCCCACCGATGCACCACCATCGACAAACAGCGTCTGGCCGGTAATAAAACCGCTGCTCTCAGACAGTAGAAAGGCAATCGCCGAGGCGATTTCTGCGGGCTGGCCCAGACGTGCCATCGGTACACCGGCCAGGTAGCGCGCTTCACCCGCGGAGCCGGGCGGGTTGTTGGCGCGGAACAGCTCCGTCTCGGTCGGGCCAGGGGCCACGGCGTTTACGGTTATGCCTGTTTGTGCCAGTTCCAGTGCCCAGGAGCGGGTAAAGCTGACCAGCGCCGCCTTGGCTGCGGCATAGGCCGTACGTTGGGTGATGCCGAGTACGGTCAGGCTGGAAATATTCACGACTCGCCCCCAGCCCCGGCTGCGCATGCCGGGCAGTAAGGCTTGAGTGGCTTGCAACGCCGAATGCAGGTTAACTCGCATGACGTCATCGAATGCATCCAGATCAATTTCGCCCAATGCTTGCGGGCGCACCAGGCCGACGTTGTTGACCAGCCCGTCGAAGGCGAAACGTTCGCTGAGTTCCTTGAGTACCTGTGCGCTGCGTTCGCGGTCGGCCAGATCAAGGGCGACCAGTGTGCCGGGGAAATCCGGGTCGTCTGCATTGCGGGCTATGCCCACCACGGTGTGGCCTGCCTGGGCCAGATGTTCGCACAACGCGCGACCGATGCCTTTGCTGGCGCCGGTGACAAGGTAGGTACGTTGGGTCATGGTGTGCTCCCTATTTAAAGACGGTGAGCATGATACCTTGGCAAGCGCTTGTGGGAGCGGGCAGGTTTGCGAGGCGCTTTTAGTGGCGGCCTGTCTCGGCCTCTTCCGGTCACCCCCTAAATCTGTATACTTCTTTTCCGTTCGTGTCAGGGCTTTGTGCATCTGATACCGGACTTATCTCCCGGCACCTTGCCGGCCATTGCTGCAAGCACCGGCTCAACGTGCTAGCGCACGCTTTGCCTTTTGACCTGGAACGCCTCTTGCGTTCCGTCACTTGCCAGCCATCACTTTGACAACCCACGGACCGCTGTCCGCTATCGCCTGCCTGTCAGGAAACCCGGGTTGTTGCACCTGCCGATTTCGGCCTTTCGTTGCGTCTGTAACGACTGTGTGCGCATAAGAAAGGAGAAAGGAATGTTCCAACTTTCCACCCTCACCGTGTTGCTGCTTCTGTTCTGTTTTTATGGCCTGACCTTTTTGGTGTCGTTGCGCGTGGGGCGCAAGGACGAAAACGTCGACGGCTATATGGTCTCCAATAACTCCATCGGCTTTGGCATGTCGGCCGCCAGCATGACGGCCACCTGGATCTGGGCCGCTTCCTTTTACGCCGCCGCCAGTGCGGGCTACAAGTTTGGTCTCTCGGGGGCGTTGCACTATGGCTTCTGGGGCGCGCTGATGATTCTGTTTATCTACCCCTTTGGCCGGCGTTTCCGGCAACTGGCGCCCAAGGCCCATACCCTGGCGGAGATCATGCACGCACGGCACGGGCGTTCCAGCCAGATGATTCTGGCGGGTTCCAATATCGTCGGCAGTCTGATCAGCCTGATGGTCAATTTCACCGCCGCCGGGGCACTGGTCGCGGTGCTGTCGCCGCTGAGCTTTACCCATGGTGTGCTTATCGCCGGTGTCGGGATTCTGACTTACACCATCTGGTCAGGGTTTCGCTCATCGGTGCTTACTGATTTCGGCCAGCTATTCGCCATGATCTTCGCTGCGGTGGTGATTATTCCGATTATTTTCTTCCAGTTGGGCGGCCCTGAAATCTTCGCCCAGGGCATGCCGAGGATCACCCCCGAGCAAGCCAGCTTCTATTCGAAAACCGCGATTCTGGAGCAGGGCGCACCTTACTTCGTGGCCGTGCTGGCCTACGCCATTGGTAACCAGACCATCGCCCAGCGGCTGTTTGCCGTGCGTGAAGACTTGATGAAGTCGACATTCGTCACCGCCACCATCGGTTATGCCTCGATTGTGATCGGGCTGGGCATGCTGGGGTTTCTGGCCCTGCTGGCAGGTATCGAGCCGCAGGATGGCGACCTCAATAACCTGATCCCGCAAATGGCCTCGACCTACTTGCCGCCGTTTGCGGTGGGGCTGTTTTTCATCATGGTGATCGGTTCGCTGTCGTCCACGGCGGATTCCGACCTGTCCGCCTTGTCGGCGCTGGTGATGACTGACGTGTATGGCAAGAACATAGCCAAGGGCAAACCCAATCCAAAAACCATGTTGTTTGTCGGGCGCCTGACCATGGTGCTGGCAACCATGCTGGCGATGATTTTTGCCAGCATGAAACTCGATATCCTGACCATGCTGATTTTTGTCGGCGCGCTATGGGGCGCGATTGTCTTTCCTGTTATTGCCAGCCTGTATTGGCAGCGGATTACCAACGCGGCCTTTACCAGTGCAGCGATTGCCGGGTTTGTGATGTTTTTGGTCGCCCGCTTCGAATTGTTGCAGATGCAAGGTGCGGTGGCGCTGTTCTTCGAACTCTGTGCCTCGATCGGCGGCGGGGTGGTGATTGGCCTGATGGCGTTCGGCTTTTTTGGCAAGCGCGTGGGCTTTGTGATGGGCGGATTGGCGTTCTTGGTACTGGCGCCATTCGCGTTCGGTTTTCTCCGCGATTACCCGGTGTTGCTCAGTTCATTGACCGCTTACGGTGTCAGCACCGTGGTGTGTGTGCTGGTGAGCTTGCTGGCCAATGAAACCTTTGATTTTGACTGTATCAACGAACGTGTTGTGGCCTTCCACCACACCGTCGAACCTGCCACTGAAAAAGGAGCCACCCCATGTCCAGTTTCGCTTTGACCCTGTATGTCCTGATCTGGCCGGCCATTGCCGGGGCCGTAATGTTGACCCTGTGCGTCAGCCTGTGGCGCGATATGCGCAAGGCCAAGCGTGAGGGTACGGATCTGGTCTGAATGTTTGATGGGGTAGCCGCTGCCTCGCCAGCGGCTACGCAAATTGTGTAGGGTGCTTGCTGATCACTATCAGGAGCCGGTCATGCGCCCATTCGAATTCAAGCAAGTTGACGTTTTCAGCAGCGTTGCCCTCAAGGGCAACCCGGTGGCCGTGGTGTTGAATGCCGACAGCCTGAGTGACACGCAAATGGCCGACTTTGCGCGCTGGACCAATCTGAGTGAAACCACTTTTGTGCTCAAACCGCAAAACCCTGATGCCGATTACCGCCTGCGAATTTTTACCACTCTCAACGAGCTGCCTTTTGCGGGCCACCCTACGCTGGGCAGTTGCCACGCCTGGCTGGAAGCCGGCGGCGTGCCCCGTGGTCGAGAGATCGTGCAGGAGTGCGCCGCGGGGTTGATCCGTCTTCGTCGCCAGGCCGGGCAGCTGGCCTTTACTGCACCGCCCCTGTTGCGTACGGGTGCTGTTGAGGGGGATTTGCTGCAGCGTATCTGCCGTGGCCTGGGCATCGAGGCGCAGGCGGTGGTGCAGGCGCGTTGGGTCGATAATGGCCCGGGCTGGGTGGCGTTGATGTTGCGTGACCGTGAGCAGGTGCTGGCTTTAGAGCCCGATTACTCGCAGTTGCTCGGATTGTCGATCGGTGTGGTTGCCCCTTGGCAGCCTGAACTCGATGGCGACGAGGCGCAGTTTGAAGTGCGCGCATTCTGTGCCGGCGAGGGCATGCCCGAAGATCCGGTGACCGGTAGCCTGAATGCCGGGCTGGCGCAGTGGCTGATCGGCGCAGGCCTTGCCCCGGCGCATTATGTGGCCAGCCAGGGTACGGCAATGGGGCGGGCAGGGCGGGTGTCGATCGAGCAGATCGGCGAGGATATCTGGGTGGGCGGCCCGGCGGTGACCTGTATTAGCGGGCAATTGACGCTCTGAGCCTCATGCCCCTTTTGCTTTCACCGCCCGCTTGGGTCTGGCCTTGCCCGTAGCGGCCTTGCGTTTCTTCTTCCAGGCCGGCGCCGCACCGGCCGGGCTGGCCGGACCGCTGATCGTCATGGTCATGGCGCTGCAACGTTCGATATGTTTGCTCATCCACGCCGCCTGTTTGGCGACGAATACGTCGAGGGTCATTTCGCCGCTTTGCACCATGTCCAGCGCCTGCTCCCAGATGGCCGTGGTGCCGGGGTCGGCAATGGCGCGCGGTACCGCGTCGATCAGGCTAAAGGCGGGGGCGGTCGCCGCCAGGGCCTTGCCGTTTTTGCTCAGGTAACCGCGATCGAGCAAGCCCTGGATGATGCCGGCGCGGGTGGCTTCGGTGCCGATACCGGTGGTGTCCTTGAGTTTTTGCTTGAGCAGCGGGTCCTGCACCAGCTTGGCGACGTTTTTCATCGCCTTGATCAGGTCGCCTTCGGTGAACGGCTTGGGCGGCTGGGTCCACAAGTCCTTGAGGTTGACCGCGGCAATCGCGCAGTCCAGCCCTTCGCGCAATAACGGCAGGGGCTGTGGAGCAGGGGCTTCGCGACCTTTGGCCGGGGCCAGTGCTTCGGGCAGGGCGCGCTTCCAGCCGGGCTCGACGATCTGCTTGCCGACGGCCCGCAGGTTTTGCCCTGCACAATCAAAGTCGGCCTGGGTGCGGTCGTATTCATGGTTGGGCAGAAACTGCGCGAGGTAGCGTGCGCGAATCAGCGTATATACCGCGCGATGTTTGCCGCTCAGGCGTTCAATATTCTTTGCAGCAGCTGTAGGAATAATGCCGTGGTGGGCGCTGACTTTTGCGTCATTCCAGGCCCGTGAACGGCGCTGCGGGTCCAGATGGCTGGCCAGTGGTGCCAGTGACGGATCGGCCTGTTGCAAGGCGCTGAGAATCGACGCGGCTTCGCCGTGCTGGCTCTGTGGCAAGTAGCCGCAATCGCTGCGCGGATAGGTAACGACCTTATAGGTTTCGTACAGGGCCTGGGCAATATCGAGGGTTTCCTGGGCGCCGAGGCCGAGCTTTTTTGAACACACTTCCTGCAGCGTGCCCAGATCGAACGGCAATGGCGCGACTTCACGCATGCGCTCGGTGCGCAGCTTGATCACCCGGGCGCTGCTGGCGTTTTGCATTGCACTTGCGGCCTGTTGGGCATGGGCCTGGTTGAGGCAGCGGTCCTGGTCGTCGCAGGTGTCGGGATCGGCCCGCCATTGCGCGGTGAATAACTGCCCGTCGTGCCTGAGCTGTACGTCTATGGCCCAGTAGGCCACGGGGATAAAGTCGCTGATGCTGCGATCACGATCGACCACCAGCCGCAGCGTAGGGGTCTGCACACGGCCCACTGGCAATACGCCTTGATAGCCCGACTGGCGGCCGAGCAGGGTAAACAGGCGGCTCATGTTCATGCCGATCAACCAGTCGGCCCGCGAGCGGCCGAGGGCCGAATGATAGAGGTTGAAGGTGTCGCTGCCGGGCTTGAGCGCAGCCAGGGCCTTGCGGATCGAGGCGTCGTCCAGGGCCGACAGCCACAGGCGCTGGATGGGGCCGCGGTAACGGCAGTGCTCGACCAGTTCGCGGGCAATCATCTCGCCTTCGCGGTCGGCGTCGGTGGCGATGACCAGTTCTGTGGCTTCACCGAGCAGGCGCTTGACGGCCTTGAACTGGCTGGCGGTCTTGGGTTTGACGCGCATTTTCCATTTTTCCGGAATGATCGGCAGGTCAGCCAGTACCCAGCGCTTGTAGCGCTCATCGTAGGCGTCGGGCGGGGCGGTTTCGAGCAGGTGACCGATGCACCAGGTGACGGTGGCATTGGCGCCCACCCAGCAGCCATCACCGCGGCGGCTGGCACCGAGCACGGCGGCAATATCTTTGGCCTGGGAGGGTTTTTCACACAGAAACAGCCGCATCGCTCAACTCATTCACGCATCGCAGAAGATGCACAGCATGGGCAGAGACAGGCGCGAGAGCAAGTTTTTTTACTGTTGATATGTACAGGCTTTTGCAGGTGCTGCAAAACCTGGGGGAGCTGGCTTGCCTGCGATGCAGGCGAGGGGGGCAGTCAGGCGTACCGGGGGCATCCCTTCGCGAGCAAGCCCGCTCCCACAATGGAAGGCGGGCTTGCAACAGGACAGGGGATTATTGCGCGTTGTAGATCTGGTCGAACACGCCACCGTCGTTGAAGTACTTTTTCTGCACGTCGCGCCAGTCGCCGAAGGTTTTTTCAACCGACAGGAAGTCGACTTTCGGGAAACGGTCGTTGTACTTGGCGAGAATTGCCTGGTCACGCGGGCGCAGGTAGTTTTTAGCAGCGATTTCCTGGCCTTCAGGCGACCACAGGTACTTGAGGTAGGCTTCGGCCGTGGCGCGGGTGCCTTTTTTGTCGACCACTTTGTCCACTACCGTCACAGGCGGCTCGGCTTCTGCCGATACGCTCGGGTAGATCACTTCGAACTGGTCGCGACCAAATTCACGGGCGATCATTTCCGCCTCGTTTTCGAACGTCACCAGCACATCGCCGATCTGATTGGTCATAAAGGTGGTGGTGGCTGCACGACCGCCGGTATCAAGCACTGGAGCCTGCTTGAACAACTTGGCCACAAAGTCCTTGGCCTTGGTTTCGTCACCGCCGTTTTTCAGTACATAGCCCCAGGCCGACAGGAAGGTGTAGCGGCCGTTACCCGAGGTTTTCGGGTTGGGTACGATGACCTGTACGCCGTCCTTGAGCAGGTCGGGCCAGTCTTTCAGAGCCTTGGGGTTGCCCTTGCGCACGATGAAAACGGTGGCCGAGGTAAACGGTGCGCTGTTGTCCGGCAGGCGGGTGACCCAGTTTTCCGGGACCAGATGGCCGTTGTCGGCCAGGGCATTGATGTCGGTGGCCATGTTCATGGTGATCACGTCCGCGGGCAAGCCATCGATGACCGAGCGGGCCTGTTTGCTGGAACCACCAAATGACATTTGTACGTTGAGCTTTTCGCCGTTGTGCTCTTGTGCCCAGTGCTTCTGGAAGGCTGCGTTGTAGTCTTTGTAGAAATCACGCATCACATCGTAGGACACGTTTAGCAGTGGCGGTGGGGTCGCTGCACTCACGACGCTGCCAAGGGCCAGGCCAGCGGCCAGAATTGAGGCACTAAAGAGTTTTTTCACTGCGCATTCCTTGTTATAGGGAGCAATAAGGGCAAATTGCCAGTAACTATAGCGACTGTCGCATAGTCCTTAAAAGATTAAAAAGTGCTGTGGTTATGCTTTTTTCGTAAAAAGAGCATTGCCGCACCGTGAACAAAAAGACGCCGATTGTTCGTGAGTGTTCTTTTTGCAGGTCGGGCAGTCGTGCTTGAGTTGCTCGCCACGCATGGCGTTGGCCAATTCGGCAGTGAAGATGCCGGTGGGCACGGCAATGATCGAGTAGCCGGTGATCATCACCATCGCCGAGATCACTTGCCCCAGTACGGTTTTGGGCACTATGTCACCAAAACCCACAGTCGTCAGGGTGACAATGGCCCAATAGATACTTACCGGAATACTGGTAAAGCCGTTTGCAGGTCCTTCGACCACATACATCAGACTGCCGAACACCGTAACCAGGGTGGAGACGCTGACCAGGAACACGATGATTTTTTGCTTGCTGCCGCGCAGCGCCGAGAGCAGATAGTTGGCCTGGCTCAGGTAGGGGCGCAGCTTGAGGATACGAAAAATCCGCAACATGCGAATGATGCGGATGATCAACAGGTACTGCGCGTCGCTGTAATAGATCGCCAGAATTCCCGGCACGATGGCCAGCAAATCCACCAGGCCGTAGAAGCTGAAGGCGTAACGCATAGGTTTGGGCGAGCAATACAGACGCAGGCCGTATTCCACGGCGAATACAAAGGTGAAACCCCACTCGATATAGGCCAGCAGTTTGGCGTAGTCGCGGTGAATGCTGTTGATGCTGTCGAGCACCACGACCACCAGGCTGCACAGGATGATCAGCAGCAGGGCGGTGTCGAAACGCCGCCCCGCCGGGGTATCGGCCTGAAAGACCATCACATACAAGCGCTGGCGCCAGTCATTGTTATCCATGCAGGTTGCTCGATGCCCAAAGGTCAGAAGGTTCGAGTATTAACGCTCAATGCGCAACCTGCATTGTTCTTGTGCAGGGTGCAGGATGCGCACACTGGCGTGCACCAGCCAGCATCCGAGGATAAAGGGTGCGGTCAGAGGGGCGAGGCCCAGGGCAATAAAGCCCGGGGTGATCAGCAAGGTCACGATAATCCCCGCCACGGGCAGCCAGGGACGCCGTGCTTGCTGACTCAGGGCCAATGCGGCGAGTGCCGGGTTGTAGCCGGCCAGGCCGTCCAGTGCAGCCGCGCTGTCCTGTTGATACAAGGCAAACAGCATGCCGGCCAGTGAACCGGTGATGGCCCATAGTGCCGCGCGCCAGTTGCTCAGCCACAGGCCGATCACAATCAGCAACCCGGCCAGCGGGTGTGGCAGCAGCATGACCTGGGCAATGCCCTTGAATAGCCCCTGTGCCAGTGTGAGGCCATTGACGGCCTGGGTGTGGTCCATGGCTTGTGCAGGCGGGTTGGTCAGGTGCAGCAGGATCCAGCCAATACCCACAAACGGCGCGGTGTAGGCCAGCAGGCTTTGCCCGGGGGTGGCGCGCTTGAGCCACTGGTGCACGAGCATCGTACTCAGTCCGGCACTGGCAATGATCAGCAAGGGCAACAGGGCAGACCATTCAAGCTGGTGGCTTATCAGCAAGCCCAGCAAGATACCGTTGTAGCTGTACAGACCCGCCTGGCGTTCGGCCTTGGGATAGTCGCGCCGTTGCGCGGTGAGGAGCCCGGCAATACCGCCGAGCAAGGCGCCACCAAGCAGGGTGGGGGCACTGATCAGAATGGCCAGCAGGCACAGCACGCCGCACAGAGGATGACGCTGGAGGAAGATCTGGCCGAAACCGGCGCACAGGGCCGTCGCCCAGTCGGGGCAGGGGTTTGAACTCATGATTGTTACCTGGTAGTCGCAGCCGAGGCACGAAGGCTGCGAGCTCTTGATTGGCTCCCTGCATGATCAAGAACTCGCAGCCTTCGTGCCTCGGCAGCGACTACAGGTAGTGCGGTCTCCCCAAAAAGGGCAGACCGGTGGGCTTACTTGTCGCGAATCGAGAAGTTGGCCATGTGCTCCAGGCCCTTGATCAGCGCCGAGTGGTCCCAGTTGCTGCCACCGATGGCCGCGCAGGTGCTGAACACTTGCTGGGCATTGGCGGTGTTGGGCAGGTTGATCCCCAGCTCACGGGCACCGGCCAGGGCCAGGTTGAGGTCTTTTTGATGCAGGCTGATACGGAAGCCCGGGTCAAAAGTGCCCTTGATCATGCGCTCGCCGTGCACTTCGAGGATTTTCGAGGAGGCAAAGCCACCCATCAGCGCTTCGCGAACCTTGGCCGGGTCAGCGCCGTTTTTCGCGGCAAATACCAGCGCTTCGGCCACGGCCTGGATATTCAGGGCGACGATGATCTGGTTGGCTACCTTGGCGGTTTGACCGTCGCCATTGCCGCCCACCAGGGTGATGTTCTTGCCCATGCTCTGCAGCAGCGGCAGGGCGCGGGCGAAGGTTTTTTCGTCACCGCCGACCATGATGCTCAGTGAGCCGGCCTTGGCGCCAACTTCACCGCCGGATACCGGCGCGTCGAGGTACTGAGCACCCTTGGCGTTGATTTTTTCGGCGAACGCTTTGGTGGCCGTAGGCGAGATCGAACTCATGTCGATCACCACCTTGTTCGGGCTCAGGCCCGCGGCGATGCCGTCTTCACGAAACAGCACATCCTCAACCTGAGGGGTATCCGGCACCATGACGATGATGAATTCGGCTTCCTGGGCCACTTCTCGCGGGCTGGCCAGGGCGATTGCGCCAGCGGCAACCAGATCGGCCGGTGCGGCACCGTGATGGGTCGACAGAAACAGGCTGTGCCCGGCCTTTTGCAGGTTGCTGGCCATGGGTGAGCCCATGATGCCCGTGCCGATAAATCCGATTTTAGCCATGACAAATCCTCTTGTTTTTCTTAGGGCGATTCAGAGTAGGTGGTCTGATGTGGGAGCGGGCTTGCTCGCGATGGGATCGCTCCCACAGAGTTACACCGCGTTATGGGTCTTGAGCCACGCCAGACCGGCCTCGGTGCTGGTCAGCGGCTTGTACTCACAGCCAACCCAACCCTGATAGCCGATGCGGTCCAGGTGATCGAACAAAAAGCGGTAGTTGATTTCGCCGGTGCCCGGTTCGTGGCGACCAGGGTTATCGGCCAACTGGATATGGTTGATCTGCGGCAGATGAGTCTGCATGGTGCGGGCCAGGTCACCCTCCATGATTTGCATGTGGTAGATGTCGTATTGCAGGAACAGATTGCTGCTGCCGACCTTTTCCTGGATCGCCAGCGCCTGCTGGGTGTTGTTCAGGTAAAAGCCGGGGATGTCGAGGGTGTTGATCGACTCCATCACCAGCTTGATGCCGACTGCCTGCAGCTTGTCGGCGGCGTATTTGAGGTTGGCGACGAAGGTTTTTTCGACCGTGGCGTCGTCCACGCCCTGGGGGCGGATGCCGGCCAGGCAGTTGATCTGGTCGTTGCCCAGCACTTGCGCGTAAGCGATGGCCAGGTCGACCCCGGCGCGGAACTCTTCAACCCGGTCCGGCAGGCAGGCAATCCCGCGCTCGCCCTTGGCCCAGTCACCGGCCGGCAGGTTGAACAGCACCTGGGTCAGTTTATTGGCATCGAGCTGGGCCTTGATGTCGGCCGAGTTGTAATCGTAAGGGAACAGGTATTCAACGCCATGAAAACCAGCGTTGGCGGCCGCTTGAAAACGGACAAGAAAATCCTGCTCGGTGAACAGCATGGACAGGTTGGCGGCAAAACGCGGCATGGTGAACTCCTGCTTTTTGTCCCCTCTCCTCGGGAGAGGGGGTGAGGGCTATAAATTAATCCAGCATCGAAATGGCGGTCGGTGCATCGTTACCCACCAGCGCCAGGTCTTCAAATTCATTTACGCCGTTGATTTCGGTGCCCATCGAGATATTGGTCACACGCTCCAGGATGATTTCCACCATCACCGGCACGCGGAATTCCTTGATCAGCTCCTGGGCCTTGCGCAGGGCAGGCTGGATTTCACTCGGTTCGAACACGCGCAAGGCCTTGCAACCCAGGCCTTGAACGACGGCCACGTGGTCAACGCCATAGCCGTTAAGCTCCGGTGCGTTGAGGTTGTCGAAAGCCAACTGCACGCAGTAGTCCATTTCAAACCCGCGCTGGGCCTGACGGATAAGCCCCAAGTAGGAGTTGTTAACCACCACGTGGATATAGGGCAGGTTGAACTGAGCGCCCACGGCCAGTTCTTCGATCATGAACTGGAAGTCGTAGTCGCCGGACAGTGCCACCACATTGCGATCAGGGTCGGCCTTGACCACCCCCAGCGCCGCCGGAATGGTCCAGCCCAGAGGGCCGGCCTGGCCGCAGTTGATCCAGTGGCGAGGTTTGTACACATGCAGGAATTGTGCGCCGGCAATCTGTGACAAACCGATGGTGCTGACATAGCAGGTGTCTTTGCCGAACACCTGGTTCATTTCTTCGTACACGCGTTGTGGCTTGACCGGCACGTTGTCGAAGTGGGTCTTGCGCTGCATCGTGGCCTTGCGCTGCTGGCAGTCCTGCAGCCAGGCGCTGCGGTTTTTCAGCTTGCCGGCAGCTTTCCATTCGCGGGCTACTTCAAGGAATACCTTGAGCGCGGCACCGGCGTCGGAAACGATGCCCAGATCCGGGTTGAATACCCGGCCGATCTGGGTCGGTTCGATATCCACGTGAATGAACTTGCGGCCTTCGGTGTACACATCCACCGAACCGGTATGGCGGTTGGCCCAGCGGTTGCCGATGCCCAATACCACATCGGACTTGAGCAGGGTGGCGTTGCCATAACGGTGCGAGGTTTGCAGGCCGACCATGCCCACCATCAGCGGGTGGTCATCGGCGATGGTGCCCCAGCCCATCAGGGTCGGAATCACCGGGATACCGGTCAGTTCGGCGAATTCCACCAGCAGGTCGCTGGCGTCGGCATTGATCACGCCGCCACCGCTGACCAGCAGCGGGCGTTCCGCCTGATCGAGCATGGTCAGGGCTTTTTCGGCCTGCAGCCGGTTTGCCGTTGGTTTGGCCAGTGGCAGCGGTTCATAGGCGTCAATGTCGAATTCGATTTCGGCCATCTGCACATCGAACGGCAGATCGATCAGCACCGGGCCAGGGCGCCCGGAGCGCATTTCGTAAAAGGCTTTCTGGAAGGCGTAAGGCACCTGGCCCGGCTCCATCACCGTGGTCGACCACTTGGTGACGGGCTTGACGATGGCGGTGATATCCACCGCCTGGAAGTCTTCTTTGTGCATCCGTGCCCGTGGGGCCTGGCCGGTGATGCACAGAATCGGGATCGAGTCGGCCGAGGCACTGTACAGGCCCGTCACCATATCGGTACCGGCAGGCCCCGAGGTGCCGATGCACACGCCGATATTGCCGGCCTTGGTGCGGGTATAGCCCTCGGCCATGTGCGAGGCGCCTTCGACGTGGCGAGCAAGGACGTGATCGATGCCACCGACCTTTTTCAGGGCCGAGTACAGCGGGTTGATGGCGGCGCCCGGGATACCGAATGCGGTATCGACACCTTCGCGACGCATCACCAGAACGGCGGCTTCGATTGCTCTCATTTTGCTCATTGTTTTGTGCCTCTTACGTTTTGTAATTGTATACAAGTGGCTGTTGAGCGAGTGTATTCATCCTCCGCTGTGCAGGTCAATGGCTTTTATCGATTCGATGGTTGATCACAAGCAAGCCTTGTATTCAGGCTTGTGCGCTGGGTTTTGTTTTTTTGATTGCTGAAAAATTGTATACAAAATAGATTTGTATTGTGTTCTATTGGTGTTATTGAGTGCGCCTCGCGAGGTGCGCCGAAGGCTTTCCATAACAAGATAAGGATGGCAACCATGAGTGCTTTAACCTTGAAAGTCGCTTTAGAACTGACCGCTCAGGCCTTGAGCGTCGGGCGTCAGATCAGTGCTGCGCCGCTGACGGTAGTGGTGCTCGACAGTGGCGGGCATTTGCTGGCGTTGCAGCGCGAAGACGGCGCCAGCCTGCTGCGCCCCAGCATTGCGATTGGCAAAGCCTGGGGCGCGATTGCCTTAGGCAAGGGCTCGCGTCTGCTGGCACTGGACGCGCAACAGCGCCCGGCGTTCTTCGCGGCGCTTAATGGCATGGGGCAAAGTGACGTGGTGCCTGCGCCGGGTGGGGTATTGATTCGTGATGAGGCGGGGCAGGTAATCGGTGCTGTTGGTATCAGCGGCGATACGTCGGATATCGACGAGCAATGCGCGATCAGCGCGGTAGAAGCGCTGGGCCTGCGGGCGGATGCGGGGGTGGCGGTCTGATTTGGGCTGAGTGATTGACCGCCTTCGCGAGCAGGCTCGCTCCCACAGATTGTGCGCAGGGTGGGAGCGAGCCTGCTCGCGAAGACATTGTTGAGACACATTCAGCTAAAAAACGCCTCGTCCTCATTGTTCTTTCAGGGCTAGCCTTTTCATTACTCATCCATGAAAAGGCAAAGGAATGCCGTCTTTAGCTGCTTCACACCGCCTGCGTATCGGCCGCTGTTCCGAGCCAAATCGAATTTACCTGTTGAGCACCAACACGCTCTGCAGAGAGCCCATCTTTAAAGACTTTACCTTGGGACGATTAGTCGTCGCACAATTTCGCGCTGCCCAAGACCAGGGTTTTGCAGACTCGTTGGCCTGGGTCGTCATGCCAGATCACGTTCATTGGTTGATCGAATTACACCGTGGGACGCTCGGTGGCTTGATGCAACGAACCAAGTCTTTGAGTACCCAGGCTGTCAGGCGATCAACTGATCGCAAAATCAGCCTTTGGCAAAATGGCTTCCATGACCGGGCATTAAGGCGAGAAGAGGATCTGGTGAATGTTGCTCGTTATGTTGTCGCCAATCCGTTGCGGGCACGACTGGTCGAGAAGCTCGGTGACTATCCCCTGTGGGATGCAATCTGGGTTTGAAAGGGCTTCGCGAGCAGGCTCGCTCCCACAGATTGTGCGCAGGGTGGGAGCGAGCCTGCTCGCGAAGGTCCCAGCGTGGTTTATCGGTCCGGTTCGCAGCCCTTCAGCACCAACCGGATAATGGTTTGGGTTGCCGCTTCGTAGTCGCTGTCTTCAAGCTTGGTCTTGCCGGTGATGGCTGAGATCTGCCAGTCGAAGTCGGCGTAGGTCTGGGTTGCCGCCCAGATGCTGAACATCAGGTGGTGCGGGTCGATGGCGGCAATCTGGCCGCGGTCGATCCAGGTCTGGATGCAGGCGATGTTGTGTTGGGCCTGGGCATTCAACAGCTCTACCTGTTTCTCACTCAAGTGCGGGGCGCCATGCATGATTTCGCTGGCGAACACTTTCGAGGCAAAGGGCAGGTCACGGGAAATCACGATTTTTGAGCGGATGTAATTGCTCAATACCGTATTCGGCTCGCCATCGGCGTTGAACGGCGTCGAAGCCCGCAGGATCGGGTCGATAATGCTTTCAAGCACCTCGCGATAGAGGTTTTCCTTGGATTTGAAGTAGTAGTAGACATTGGGCTTGGGCACGCCGGCCTTGGCCGCGATATCGCTGGTTTTGCTGGCGGCGAAACCCTTGTCAGCGAATTCTTCGCTGGCGGCACGCAAAATCAGTTCTTTGTTACGCTCGCGGATACTGCTCATAAACCCGATATGTCCTTGCCTGCTGGGGCGGTCGGGCATGGTAGCACCGGGCTTGCAAGTGGCTCAAGATTGCCGCTTTGCGCGCGGCACGCGCTATGCTTGTGTCCATTCCATCTCTCAGGACGTTTTTCTATGGCTGGCAGTAGCTTGCTGATGTTGCTCGATGATATCGCCGCCGTGCTCGATGACGTCGCTCTGATGACCAAAGTGGCCGCCAAAAAAACCGCCGGTGTGCTGGGCGATGACCTTGCGCTCAACGCCCAGCAGGTATCGGGCGTGCGTGCCGACCGGGAGTTGCCGGTGGTGTGGGCCGTGGCCAAGGGTTCGTTTCGCAACAAGGCGATTCTGGTACCGGCAGCGCTGGCCATCAGTGCCTTTGCGCCCTGGGCGGTGACGCCGCTGTTGATGGTGGGTGGGGCTTATCTGTGTTTCGAGGGTTTCGAAAAGGTCGCCCACAGTTTCACCCACAGCAAGGCCGATGCCCAGAGCCAGCGCCAGGCCTTGCAGGAGTCGCTGGCCGGTGCTGAAGTCGATCTGGCGGCGTTTGAAAAGGATAAGGTCAAGGGCGCCGTTCGTACGGACTTTATCCTGTCCGCCGAAATCATTGCCATCACCCTGGGCATCGTCTCCGACTCACCGCTGATGCAGCAGGTGGTGGTGTTGTCGGGTATCGCCATCGTGATGACAGTCGGGGTATATGGCGTGGTGGGTGGCATCGTCAAACTCGACGATGGTGGCCTGTACCTGAGCAAGAAGACCGGCGACGGCGCCTGGCCGCGGTTCCAGCGCAGCTTTGGCCGTGGTGTGTTGAGCGCAGCCCCGTACATGATGAAAAGTCTGACCGTGATCGGCACGGCGGCAATGTTCATGGTCGGCGGCGGTATCCTGACCCACGGTGTACCGCCGTTGCATCATTGGGTTGAAGGCGTTGCGCAAGGCAGCACGCAATGGCTGGGTGTGGTGTCGGTGATTGTGCCGACCCTGCTCAACGCCGTGGCCGGCATTATTGCCGGCGCGGTGGTGTTGGCCGTGGTGTCTGTCGCGAGCAAGGTCTGGCGGGCCATCAAGTCCTAGGCCGCGATGGCACGGGGCAGGGTACTGTCCTGCAGCAATCGATAGCCCAGCACCGCGAACAGCAGCATGACGCCGCCGGCGGCCAGCGACACGCTAAAACCGGCCTGGGCGCCGTACGCGTCCACCACCCAGCCGCCGAGTACCGCACCGAGGGCCACGCCCATGCCCAGACCGGTGATCATCCAGGTCAGGCCTTCAGTCAGCTTGGCAGGTGGGACAATGTTTTCCACCAGGCCCATGGCGGTGATCAGGGTGGGGGCAAAAAACAGCCCGGCGATCAGCATGCCCACGGCCAGGGTGGCGATGCTGTCGGCCCACAGCAGCGGCACCATGGTGATGGATGTGGCCAGGGCGCCGAGCACAAACAGCCTGGGTAGCGGCATGTTCAACTTGAGCATGCCGAACACCAGCCCGGCAGCGCACGATCCCAAGGCGTACATCGACAATACAATGCTTGCGGCAGCCGGTTGGCCCTGATGCTGGGCAAAGGCCACGCTAACCACATCCACCGTTCCCACAATCGTGCCCAGCCCAAGCAGGGCCAACAGCAAAACCACCACGGCGCCCTGGCGTAAAACTGTGCCCTGGTGCTCGCTGCTACGCGGGTGTACCGGTGGTTCGGTGCTGCGTTGCAGCACAAACACGCTGACGCCGATGGCCAGCAGGATGGCTGCCGCCAGTGGTCCGGCCTGGGGGAACAGCGCCACACTCAGGCCCACGGAAATCGGCGGGCCGATAATAAAGCTCACTTCATCGAGTACCGACTCGAACGAGAACGCCGTATGCAGTTTGGGCGAGCCGCGATACAGCTCGGTCCAGCGTGCCCGCACCATTGCCGACATGCTCGGCATGCAGCCCGACAGGGCGGCGAACACAAACAGCGTCCAGTCCGGCGCGCCAAAATGACTGCACAGCAGCAAGGCCAGCAAGGCGCTGACGCCAATGGCGGTGACACCGGGCAGGATGCGGCTCTGGCCGTAGCGGTCGACCCAGCGTGAAATCTGCGGAGCCAGCAGGGCTGTGGCCAGGGCAAAGGTGGCGGCTACGCCACCGGCCAGCCAATAGGAACCTTGCAGTTGCGCCAGCATGGTGATGATGCCGATGCCGACCATTGAGATCGGCATCCGCGCGATCAGGCCCGCACCGCTGAAAGCCTTGGTGCCGGGGGCGCTGAAAATCTCGCGATAGGGGTTGGCCATACAAGCTCCGGAACAGTGTTGGGGATTGCTTTCGTAGCAGCTGTCGAACGCAGCCTTGGGCAGCTGCTACGGGAATGTGTAAGTGCCGGTAATCACATACGCGGCGTATGTAGAAATATACGCATACACAGCGTATGTCAATTAACATACGTCGCGTATCCAAAAATAAAGGTGACAGGCATGGCGCCCAAAGCGCGGTCGCAAATGATCGAAGAAACCCGTGGCAAGCTGCTTGAGGCGGCTCGCCTGGCTTTCAGTACGGTGGGCTATGCCCGGACATCGATGGACGAATTGACGGCTTCGGTCGGGCTGACGCGTGGCGCGTTGTACCACCATTTTGGCGACAAGAAAGGCTTGTTCAAGGCCGTGGCCCAGCAGATCGATGCCGAGCTGGATGCGCAGCTGGCACAGGTGTTTGAGCAGGCGGACAGCCAGTGGCAAGGGTTTAAGGATCAATGCCGGCTGTATCTGGAGATGGCCCTGCAAGTCGAGGTACAGCGCATTCTGTTGCGCGATGCGCCTTCGGTGCTGGGCTCGCAATATGTGCAGAACACCCAGTCGGTGTGCTGCCTGTCGATGGCGTCGATGCTGCAGGGGCTGATGGACACCGAGGTGATTCAACGCACCGATCCCGAGGCGCTGGCGCGTCTGATTCAGGGCGGGCTGATGGATGCGTCGTTCTGGATTGCCGAGGCCGACAACCCGCCGCAGCGTCTGGCCGCTGCGCTGGACAGCCTGGACCTGATGCTGCGCGGTTTGCTGCGGGTGCCTGAGCCGCGCTGACGCGGCCCGGGCCCGTGCATCAGAAGTGGTACTTGATCAGCAGGCTGGTGGTGTTCTGATTGGTCTTGAACGCGCCGCTGTCTTCGATGCCGTACTTGTTTTTCCAGTAGTCGTATTCTACGCCGACATACAGTTGCTTGGCGCTCCAGCTCAGGGCCTTGCCCAGGTCATATTTAACCTGCGGGTTGAAGTGCAGGTTGGCGTGGTAGGTGCCACGGGAGTTCTCGTCGTTGTCGACCACCCAGTCCATGTAGCCGTCGATCAGCACATCGGAGTTGCCCAGGGGCAGGGTGTAGGACCACACCGGGGTGATCTGCCACACACCTTTGCCGGCGCGGCTGCCTTCCGGGAAGCGTTGGTAGAAGTTCAGCTGGAAGTAGTCAAAGCCCGGCACGTTCAGGTCGAAACCCGGACCGATCAGGTAGGCATCGGTATCGCCTTCGCCAAACTCGTAAGTCATGGCCAGCAGCACGTCTTTGATCGGGCCGAATTCAAACTTCTGGTCGAAGATCTTGCCGAACGACAAACGCGGGGTGAATTCACCGTAGTAGGTGTTCGGGCCGACGTTGCCGTCTTTCTTGCCGTTGTAAAAGATACGGTCAAGGAAGAAGAAGTTGTCACCGTACTTCCAGCTGTCAGCATGCTCGAAGGTCATGGTCTGCTGAATTTTTGGATTGACCTGGAAGTCCTTGCCGTACAAGTAAGTCAGGCTGTTGGTTTGCCATTGCAGCAGGTCGCCGGCGACTGCCGGAGCCCCGCCCAGCATGCTCCCCGCAAGCATCAGGCCGGTAAGTGTGCGCTTCATTCGGTTAGCTCCAAAATATAGAAAGTTGTGCAAGTAGTGCGAACGTGGCGCTCTGTTGTGGCGCCTTGGTTCATGGTTTTAAAAGTTGCCTTTACGGTCAGCTTCAGTGCTTTTAGCAAGTTCGGGGCCATACCTGTTTTATAGCCATGAATAAACCCTCGACTGCGCGTTGGCAGTTGAGTGCAGGGGGCGGCAGGCAGGCCGTAAACCTTTGATATAAAGGCAAAAGTTGGCTTTAAAGTCAGCTTTGAAAAACGTCGCGTTTAAGCGGGCGCGCAGGATACGGGCTCTGGCGCGTGCACTCAAGCGCTCTGTTAAAGCCCAGGGCGGGCAATAACAGAGCATGCACAGTCTAGAGCTTAGAAGTGGACTTTGATCAGGGCACTGGCGGTGTTCTGGTTGGTATCAAGACGGCTGCTGCTTTCGATGCCGTACTTGTCCTTCCAGTAGCTGTATTCAATCCCGACATAGAGCTGTTTTTCACCCAGGTTCAGGGCCTTGCCCAGGTCATATTTGATCTGTGGGTTGAAGTGCAGGTTGGAGTGGTAGGTGCCGCGTGAGTTCTGGTCGTTGTCCACCACCCAGTCCATATAGCCGTCGATCAACACGTTGGAGCGGCCCAGGGGGATGGTGTAGGAAAACGACGGAGTGATCTGCCAGACCCCGGTGCCAGGGCGTGGGCCCTCGGTATGGCGGCGATAGAAGTTGAGGGTGAAGTAGTTGAAGCCCGGTACCGCCAGATCAAAGCCCGGGCCGATCAGGTAGGCCTCGCTGTCGCCTTCGCCATATTCATAGGTCATGGCCAGCAGCACGTCCTTGATCGGGCCATATTCGAATTTGCGGTCGAAGATCTTGCCGAACGACAGGCGCGGGCTGAACTCGCCGTAATAGGTGTGCGGGCCTTTGTTGGGGTCTTCTTTGCCGTTGTAGAAAATCCGGTCGACAAACAGGAAGTTGTCGCCGTACTTCCATTTGTCCGCATGTTCGAAAGTGACGGTTTGCTGGATCGACGGGTTGATCGCGAAGTTCTTGCCGTACAGGTAGGTCAGGCTGTTGGTTTGCCATAAAAACAGGTCCCCGGCCATTGTCTGGCTGGCAGCCAAAAGTCCACCTGCGAGCGTGACGCCCCAGTGTTTGCACTTCATGGGTAACTCCCTTTTTTATTGTTTTTGTAAAGCGAGAGCCCCTCTCCCTAGCCCTCTCCCGGAGGGAGAGGGGATTGGTCGTGCGAGCACTCAGGAACACCACCGATCAGCCCCCTCTCCCTTGGGGAGAGGGTTGGGGTGAGGGTCAGGGCTCAGTGCTGGTGCACATGCCCGCTCATGGCTGCGCGTTCGGAACCGCCCAGCACATTGAACATCAGGTTCAGGCACACCGCGCTGACAGCGGCCATGGCGATACCGCTGTGGGTGATGGGGTCCATCCACAGTGGCAGGTGGGCGAAAAACTCAGGACGCACCACCGGGATCAGGCCCATGCCGATGCTCACGGCCACCAGCAACTGATTGCGGCGGTCGGCGATGTCGGCTTCCTGGAGGATCTTGATCCCGGTTGCCGCGACCATGCCGAACATGGCAATGGCGGCGCCACCCAACACTGCAGGCGGAATCGAGGCCACCAGGTACGCCGCTTTCGGCAGCAGGCTGAGGGTGATCAGGAAGATACCGGCCATGATGGTTACCGAGCGGCAACGCACGCCGGTCATTTGCACCAGGCCAATGTTCTGGGCGAAGGAGGAGTGGGTGAAGGTGTTGAAAAAACCGGCGATAAAAGAAGCGCCTGCGTCACACAGCAAACCGCGACGCAGCATGCGCGGGGTGACTTCCTGATCGGTGATTTTGCCCAGCGCCAGGAACATCCCGGTGGACTCGACAAAAATGATCACCACCACCAGGCACATCGAAAGAATCGGTGCCAAATGAAACTCCGGCATGCCGAAGTGCAAGGGGGTGACAACCTGGAACCACGGCGTATTGTCCAGCCCGGAGAGGTCGACCATGCCGATGGCGCCTGACAGCACATAGCCCAGGGCCATGCCGATCAAGACCGACACATTGACCCAGAAGCCGCGCATAAAGCGGTTGATCAGCAGGATGGTGCCCAGCACCAGAGCCGCGATAGCCAGGTACACCGGCGAGCCGAATTGCGCCGCAGCACTGCCGCCACCGGCCCAGTTGACCGCAACGGGGAACAGCGACAGGCCGATCGAAGTGATGACAGTACCGGTGACCAGGGGAGGAAAGAAGCGCACCACCTTGGACATAAATGGCGCAATGATCATTCCGAAAAAGCCCGCGGCGATGGTCGCGCCGAAGATCCCGGTCAAGCCGATACCCGGCATCCCGGCCATGGCCACCATGCTGCCAACGGCGGCAAAGCTGGCGCCCATCATGACCGGCATGCGAATACCCATGGGGCCGATACCCATCGACTGCACGATGGTAGCGACACCCGCCACCAGCAGGTCGGCGTTGATCAGAAACGCGATCTCTTCACGACTCAGGCCTGCAGCCTGTCCGATGATCAGCGGCACGGCCACGGCGCCGCCATACATCAGCAGCACATGCTGCAAACCGACCAGGATCAGTTGCAGCATGGGTAGCCGCGCCAGCGGGGGCGGGGCGGTCACGGCGGGTATGCGCGGTTCGGTTAAATCGGACATGCAACACCTCGGTCATTTTTATTGTTGTGAGCTAGTGGTGTGTTCTTGCGGCCGCAGCGGGGCTGCGACCGCAAAGGCGGTGCGTCAGTTGGTCCGTGCCCCTGCATTGATCCAGGCGCCGACCAGGTCGCGCTCCTGTTGCGTCATTTGCGTGATGTTGCCCAGCGGCATGATCGGCGTGACAACGGCCTGAGCCTGAATGCGCGGGGCCATCAGCTGGATCTGTTGCGCGGTGTCGAACATCACGCCTGCCGGAGCCGCACTGAACAACGGGCTGCTGGGGGTGGCGGAATGACAGACCGTGCAGCGCTCCTGGATCACCTTGTGGACTTGTTCAAAATCGACGGTGGCCACTGGCGCTGCCGCGGGTGCCTGCGCCGGTGCCGCTGGCGGAGCATCTGCAGCCTTGACGCCGCCCAGGGCGGTTTCCGGCAGCGGTTGGTACTTGATCACCTTGGCGGTTTCTGGCGCTGTCGACACAGGCTTTGGACCGGTAACGTAAGCCAGGCAAATCATGCCCAGGGCTGCGACCGGCAGGGTCCAGGCATATTTGTGGCTGTCGTGGCGGGTGTTGAAGTAGTGACGTACCAGCACTGCCAGCACCGCAATCCCGGCCAGGATCAACCAGTTGTACTGGCTGCCATAGGTGCTCGGGAAGTGGTTGCTGATCATGATGAACAGCACCGGCAAGGTGAAGTAGTTGTTGTGTCGCGAACGCAGCAGGCCTTTGGCCGGCAGTGCCGGGTCAGGGCTGCGGCCTTCCTTGATCGCGGCTACCAGGGCACGTTGTGCCGGCATGATGGTGCGGAATACGTTACCGACCATGATGGTGCCGATAATGGCGCCCACGTGCAGGTAGGCACCGCGCCCGCTGAACACTTTGCTCAGGCCGAACGCTGCTGCAACCAGTAGCACAAACAGGACGAAACCGAGCAGCGCCGGGCGTTTGCCCAGGGCGGAGTCGCACAGAAAGTCGTAAACGAACCAGCCGGCAATCAGCGAGCCGATACCGATGGCAACCGCTTCAGGGCCGCTCATGCTGCTGCCTGGAGCAATCAGGTACAGCGCGGGGTTGAAGTAGAACACCAGACAGAGCAGGGCGATGCCCGACATCCAGGTGAAATAGGCTTCCCATTTAAACCAGTGCAGGTTTTCCGGCATGGTGGGTGGGGCCAGCTTGTACTTTTCCAGGTGGTAAATACCGCCGCCGTGAATCGCCCATAGATCGCCAGCAAGGCCATCCTTGGGGTTGGCCCGGTTAAGGTTGTTCTCCAGCCAGACGAAATAAAACGACGCGCCAATCCAGGCCACACCGGTAATCATATGAATCCAGCGCACGCTCAGATTCAGCCATTCCATTAGATGTGCTTCCACAGTCTTTACCTCTTGCCCGTCACTCTTTTGTGAGTGTTGGACCTTCTCTTATTGGTGGGGGGCGAGGAACAGCAACTGATCCTCTTTAAAGAAATGCTCATCGCAGTTATTACCGCTGCCACTGCGATCAACCACCAGGAAGTCATCCCGCTTTTCGATCGTCAGCACCGGGTGGTGCCAGACGCCGCGATGGTAATTGATGCCCTGCCTGCCATTACTGACAAAGGCGCGGACCAGGTCCGATACAGGTTCATCGCCAACGGGCGCGACCACGATCAGAAAGGGGTTGCCGAGCAGCGGTATAAAAGCCTGGCTGCCCAGCGGATGGCGCTCCAGCATGCGTACGGTGAACGGCATGTCCTGCGCCTCGGCGCGGAAAATGCTGATGATCGCCTTGTCCTCTGGCGTAGCCGTTTCGACCTCGGCCAGACGGTGAAAGCGCATGGTCGAACCGTTATTGATCATGAAGTGGTCGCTGCCATCGGTTTCAATCACGTCACCGAAAGGGGCGAAGGCTTCTTTGGTCAGAGGTTCAATCATCAATGTGCGCATGGTGGTCTTCTTATTCGGGTTTCTGTGGTGTCAGTTTTGTCGCTATCGCGGGTAAGCCCGCTCCCACAGGATGAATACATTTCAAATGTGGCAGCGGACTTGCCCGCGATGGGTGCAGCGCTTATTTGGCGACTTTGCCCAATACGCGGATGCGGCTTACACCACCATCCGGGAACAGGTTGAGGCGAATGTGGGTGATCGGGCCGAGGTTTTTCAGTTGCTCGCTGTAGGTGTGTTCAGCGTGCATTTCCATTTTTTGGCTCGGCAGCAGTTCACGCCAGAACAGCGACTGGGTTTCGATCTGGCTGTCGGTACCGCCCTTGACGTACGCGCCCTGGATCGAGCAGCTGTCCGGGTAGTTGCCCTTGAAGTGCAGGGTGTCGACGATGATTTTTTCGATCTCGCCCGGGTGGCCCAGCGCGACGATGACCCAGTCATTGCCCGGGGTACGACGACGTGCGGTTTCCCAGCCATCGCCCATATTGATGCCGCGGCCAGGGTTGAGGATGTTGCTCATGCGTCCGAAGTGTTCGTCGGAGCAGGCGAGGGCGCGGCCACCGTTGAGAGCTGCGGCCAGATCGACCTGTTCGTTGTCGCCTACTGCCGACCAGTCACGGAACGGCACGCCGTACACACGCAGACGCGCTACGCCGCCATCCGGGAAAATGTTGAAGCGCAGGTGGCTGAAGGCCTGGTCATTGTTGATTTCGTGGTAGTGATGGCTGTTGCCCTGCAGCTCGACGGCCGACAGTACTTCCACCCACTGGGTGTTTTCATTCGGTTCGCCCGAGGCCAGGAAGCAGGCTTCCAGCGAGGCCGATGGTGGAAAGTTGCCGGTGAAGAATGAAGTGTCGATGTCCACACCCTTGATCGAGCCCGGAACGCCAAGACGGATGACGGCACTGTCATAGCCTTCGAAGCGCTTGCGGCGGGACTCCCAGCCGTCCATCCACTTGCCGTTGTCATCGAAAACGCCCTCCTTCCATACGGCCGGGGTCGGCTGGAACATGCGGTTGGCGTCGGCAAACCAGTCATCGGTTACCGAAACGATTTTGGTGCCCAGGCGGGCATCGGCCAGGTTGACGAACTTCTCGAAAGGTACGGCGTAAGCTTTCATTCTTCTTGTCTGCCTTTAAATGAGTGGCTGGAGATGCGTCATCGGCGGGTGCCGGTTCGGCTTAGAGCTGGAGTAATCGGAACAGGGCGATCTTGTTGATTTCTGCCAACGCGCACTTGAACTCGACGTCTGCCGGGTTATGGATGCGGGTTTCGAACGCGGCGAGGATCTGGTGCCGGTCGCTGCCTTTTACCGCCATGATGAAGGGAAACTTGAACTTGGCTTTGTAGGCCTCGTTCAGCTCGGTGAAGCGTTGAAACTCTTCGGCCGTGCATTGGTGAATACCGGCGCCAGCCTGTTCATTGGTGCTGGCTTCGGTCAGTTGGCCCTGGACGGCTGCTTTGCCGGCCAGGTCCGGGTGAGCGTTGATCAATGCCAGCTGGCTGGCGTGATCGGCGCTCAACAAAATGTCACTCATGCGCTGGTGCAGGGTTTCGATCTGGTCGACGCTGCTGTCCAGGCCCAGGTCGTAGGCCTTTTCGGCAACCCAGGGCGAGTGTTCGTAGATATCGGCAAAAGCCGCCACGAAGGCTTCACGGCTCAGTTGTGAAGGCTTGAGGGTCTTGAAGGCGCTCATTTGGCGGTCTCGGCAACAAAAGGGTGGGTGGCGTGCCAGTGGCGGGCAATGTCCACGCGGCGGGTGAACCAGACCTGTTCGTGGCCCTTGGCGTACTCAATGAAACGCTTGAGGGCGGCCAGGCGCGCAGGGCGGCCAATGAGGCGGCAATGCAGGCCGATGGAAAGCATCTTCGGCGACTCTGCGCCTTCGGCGTACAGCACATCGAAAGCATCCTTGAGGTACTGGAAAAATTGCTCGCCGGTGTTGAAGCCCTGCACCTGGGTAAAGCGCATGTCATTGGTATCCAGGGTATAGGGGATCACCAGATGCGGTTTGCCGGTGGGATTGTTGGGTTCCCAGTAGGGCAGGTCGTCGTCATAGGTATCGCAGTCGTACAAAAAGCCGCCTTCTTCCATCACCAGGCGCCGGGTATTGGGACCGGTGCGGCCGGTGTACCAACCCAGCGGGCGTTCGCCGCTGATTTCGGTGAGGATGCGGATGGCTTCGAGCATGTGTTCACGCTCTTGCGCTTCATCCATGTACTGGTAGTCGATCCAGCGATAACCGTGGCTGCAGATCTCGTGCCCGGCCTCGACCATGGCGCGGATCACATCCGGATGGCGCTGGGCGGCCATTGCCACGGCAAACACCGTGAGCGGAATATCGAACTCGCGAAACAGCTTGAGGATGCGCCACACGCCTGCACGGCTGCCGTACTCATACAGCGACTCCATGCTCATGTTGCGCTCGCCCTGCAATGGTTGGGCTGAGACCATTTCCGACAGGAAGGCTTCAGACTCCTTGTCACCGTGCAGGATGTTGCGCTCGCCGCCTTCTTCGTAATTGAGAACAAAAGACAGGGCGATGCGGGCGTTGCCCGGCCAATGCGGGTGTGGAGGGTTTGGACCGTAACCAATCAGGTCGCGTGGGTAGTCAGCGCTCACTGCAGTCTTCCTTATTGTTCGTGGTAACAGTCGATTGGCCAGACCTGGCGTCACTGCGATGAGCTGATTGTATACAACTTTACATTTTATTTGTAACCCTGATTTTTGCTATTTCTACCACGATTTGTACAGAAAGAGTACTTGCAAGAAACCTGCCTGATTGGTCAGTTTATGGGCGAAAGGTCTCTGAGGACTGCGACTTTGACGATTAATGCCGTGCAGGCCCCGTAGCGTCGGGGGATGCGCAGATTGTCATTTTTAATTGTGTACAATTTTTTTGATAAATGTCTTAATCGTGTCTTCGCCGAGCCTTTTGGTGCGCCAAAAGAGGGCGGCAGCCGTTTTTTTCACGACTCGGGAGGTCGCACAATCAATGGGACGTTTGACTACGCACGTTTTGGATGCCGCACACGGCTGCCCGGGCAGCTCGATCAAGGTCGAGCTGTATCGGGTTGAAGGTTCGGGGCTGGAGTTGGTCGCTACAGCCCTGACCAACAGCGATGGCCGTTGCGACGCGCCGTTGCTGGAGGGGGAGGCCTACCGTTCCGGGGTTTACCAGGTGCAGTTCAGTGCCGGTGATTACTACCGCGCACGGGGTGTGAAATTGCCGGAGCCGGCGTTTCTGGATGTGGTGGTACTGCGTTTCGGGATCAGCGCCGAGCAGGATCACTACCATGTACCGCTACTGATTTCGCCGTACAGCTACTCGACCTATCGCGGTAGCTAATCGTTTTCGATCTGCGCATGTGGTTATTTGCCCGCTCACACTGCGGGCTTTTTTTTGCCTGTCTAAATGCCATGTCCGTAGCAGCTGCCGAAGCAACGAGGCTGCGTTCGGCGGCGTAGCCGTCGTAGAACCTGAATCCGCTGTCCATCAGATAAATCGCGAACTCAGGTCTTACGATTGCTTCGCAATCGAACGCAGCCTCGTTGCTTCGGCAGCTGCTACGGGCTTGTGTGCAATCAGCGGCTCAACAACGACGCCGTGCCTGCCACGCTGAACAGCCCGGCACTGACCCGGTTGAACCAGCTCTGGCCCTTGCCGCTGCGCAGGTACCCCGCGGCACCGTGGGCACCCAGGCCGTAGGCCAGCTTGCACAGCAGGTCGAGCACGGTCCAGGTGGCGATCATCACCAGTAACTGGTTGAGGAACGGTAGATCGGGGTTGAGAAACTGCGGCAAAAAGGCAGCAAAGAACAGAATGTCCTTAGGATTGCTGGCCCCCAGCACGAACGCGCGCCCAAACAGGGCGCTAAAGCGCGGTATTGGTGCGGCTTCGGGCACATTGGTGACGGTGGCCGGCTGACGCGATTGTTTCCAGCTTTGCCAGGCCAGGTAAAACAGGTACAGCGCGCCCACGATCTTCAGGGCGCTGAAGAGTTTTTCCGAGGCCAGCAGCAAGGCGCCCAAACCCAGTGCCGAAGCGCTGAGCAGGCAGATCGAGGCAAATACACCTCCCAGAAAAGCCGGGTACGAACGGCGCAAGCCGTAGTTCAAACTGTTGCTGATCATCAATAACGACAGCGGCCCTGGAATCAGGATTACCACCAATGCCGCGCTGCTGAACAGCAGCCAGGTTTCCAGACTCATCACTTCCTCCCAAACAACAAAGGCCCCGCGTCATTGCGGGGCCGATTAATACCGCCCGGTTTACAGGTAAATAAACTTGGCGATGAAAATAGCGCAGAGCACCCACAGGCTGACGGAAATTTCCCGGTATTTGCCGGTGCCTGCCTTGAGTGCGACAAAGCTGATAAAGCCCAGGGCAATCCCGTCGGCGACCGAGAAGGTCAAAGGCATCATGATCACGGTCACTATGGCCGGGATGCAGTCAGTGGGTTCGTCCCAGTTGATGTGCTGCATGCCGCCCATCATCAGCATGGCCACATAAATCAGAGCGCCTGCCGTGGCATAAGCGGGGATCATGCCAGCCAGAGGGGCAAAGAACATGGCGGCCACAAACAACACGCCCACGGTGACGGCAGTAAGCCCGGTACGTCCGCCTGCCGCAACGCCTGCGGCGCTTTCCACGTAGCTGGTCACGGGTGGCACGCCGACCACCGCACCGAACACGCTGGAGGCGCTGTCGGCCTTGAGGGCCCGGGACAGGTTTTCGATCCTGCCATCGGCCTTCACCAGTCCTGCACGCTGGGCCACGCCCATCAGGGTGCCGGCCGTATCGAACATGTGTACAAACAGAAAGGCCAGCACCACGCTGATCATGCTGATGTTGAAAACGCCCTTGAGGTCCATGGCCATCCAGGTCGGTGCAAGGCTTGGCGGTGCCGACATGATGCCGTTGTAATGCACCAGGTCCAGGCCCCAGCCGGCGAGGGTCACGGCGATAATGCTGATCAGGATGGCGCCGAAGACGCGGTGATAGCTCAGAATCGCAATCATCAAAAAGCACACCGCTGCCAGCAGCGGGGCAGGGTCGCGCAATGAACCGAGCTTGATCAGGGTGGCCGGGCTGTCGACGATAATGCCCGAGGTTTTCAGGCCGATAATCCCCAGGAACAACCCCACCCCGGCACCCATCGCGTACCGCAAGCTGACGGGAATGCTGTTGAGCAGCCATTCACGCACCCGCGACAGGGTCAGAATCAGGAACAGCACACCGGAGACAAACACGGCACCCAATGCTGTTTCCCAGCTGTAACCCATGGTTCCGACCACGGTGTAAGTAAAAAACGCATTCAGTCCCATACCTGGCGCCAGGCCTACTGGCCAGTTGGCGTAAAGCCCCATCAACAGGCTGCCGAGAGCGGCGGCAATGCAGGTGGCGACGAAGGCTGCACCATGATCGATCCCAGCATCGGCCATGATGTTGGGGTTGACGAAGATGATGTAGGCCATGGTGATGAAGGTGGTCAGCCCGGCAATCAGCTCGGTTTTGACCGTGGTGCCATGCAGTGACAGTTTGAACAGGCGTTCCAGCCAGCTGCGGGCGGCGGGCGTGGCAAGTTCGACAACGGGTATTTCTGACTTTTGGCTGTCCACGGTGATTTCCTCAGGCTTTTATTATTTTTAAGGGCACTGGGTGTGGCGGGAGATATTTTTCTGACTTTTGGGTCAGAAACGCAGGCGAAGTGAATTATGCTTTTGTATACAAAAAAAGCAAATAATGTTTTTCAGATTGTGATCAGAAAGTGATGGGTGGGTGTCTGTTTTCTGTGTGAGCGAGTTTGCTCGCGATTGGATCGCTGCGGTGCAACTGGAGTACTGCGGCGCCTGCATCGCGGGCAAGACCGCTCACAGAACAAGCCACCTTCCACAGGAACCCTGCTCTAGAGCTGGCGGCTTTGTCCCAGGGCATGATTGACCGCCAGCCAGCCATTCACCGCGTCTTCACCTGCCTGAGCAAATACCCTTTGCAGCAGCTTGACCTGTTCGCGGCGCAGGCTCTTTTCGAAGGCCACACCGTCGGCAGTCAGTTCCAGCAGGCGTTTGCGCTTGTCGGTCTCGGGCGCGACGCTGCGCACCAGGTCCATTTCAATCAACTGGCGCAAGGGCGTGTTGAGTGCCTGCTTGCTCACGCCCAGTAAGGTCAGCAGTTCCTTGACGCTGACACCGGGGTGGTGGGCGATAAAAAAAACAATACGCTGATGCACCCGACTCAGCCCACGACGTGCCAGCATTTCATCCGCTTTGGCGGTAAATGCTTGATAGCCAAAGAAGAAGGCTTCCATGGCGGCGCGCTGAGTGGTCGGATTTTTAAGGTCAAGCATATTGACGTATCTAGGGTTCGCGGCGTAGTTTCGGTCAAACAGTTTGACTTATTTCCAATTACTTCCGCTACCGGTGATCTGTATGGCCTTCTCCGAACGTGTTTCCCGCCTGAAAAGCTCCTTGATTCGTGAAATTCTGGCTGCGGCCCAACGTCCGGAAGTCATGTCTTTCGCTGGCGGGCTACCGGCCGAGGCCATGCTGCCCAAGGTCGACTGGACCGATATGCCTGCCTCGATGGGTCAATACGGCATGAGCGAAGGTGAGCCGGCACTGCGTGAAGTACTGGCTGCAGAGGCTCGCGCACTGGGGGTTGATTGCGACGCCAGCCAGGTGATGGTGTTGAGCGGTTCGCAGCAGGCGCTGGATCTGGCAGCCAAGCTGTATATCGACAAGGGCACCGAAATCATGCTCGAAGCACCGACCTACCTGGCGGCGCTGCAAATCTTCCAATTGTTCGGCGCCGAATGCCTGACGTTCCCGCTGCAAGCTGATGGCCCTGATCTGGCTGCGTTGCGCGTGCAGCTGGAAAAACACAGCCCGGCGTTCATCTACCTGATCCCGACGTTCCAGAATCCGTCTGCTGTGCGTTACAGCGAAACCAAGCGCGACGCGGTTGCTGCCTTGCTCGACGAGTTCGGCGTGACCCTGATCGAAGACGAGCCGTACCGCGAGCTGAACTTCGACGGTGGCAGCGCCACACCGATCGTCAGCCGCCTGAAAAAAGCCAGCTGGATCTATACCGGCACGGTGTCCAAGACCCTGTTGCCGGGTCTGCGCGTCGGTTTCCTGATTGCCAGCCCCGACCTGTATCCGCACTTGCTGCGCCTCAAGCAATCGGCTGACCTGCACACCAACCGCGTTGGCCAGTGGCAAGCCTTGCAGTGGATCGGCACCGAGAAAATGAGTAATCACCTGGCCGAACTGCGTGATTTCTACCGCGTTCGCCGTGACGGTTTTCAGCTGGCGCTGGAAGAGCATTTCTCGGATCTGGCTGACTGGCATGTGCCCCAGGGCGGTTTGTTCTTCTGGCTGACCCTCAAGCAACCGTTCGATACCCGCACTTTGCTCAAGCCTGCGCTGGAACAGAACGTGGCCTTTATGCCGGGCGAGCCGTTCTTCGCCAACCCGGACCAGAACGTGGGCAGCCTGCGCCTGAACTTCAGCCATATTGACCCGGCGCGTCTGCATGAGGGCCTCAAGCGTCTGGCCAACGTGATTCGTCAGGCCCAGGCTGCCCAGGCGGCCTGAAGGAGGCGCAATGCTCAAGGTTTATGGCGATTACAACTCGGGCAACTGCTACAAGATCAAGCTGATGCTGCATTTGCTGGGGCTTGAGTATCAGTGGTTTGCCGTGGACATTCTCAAGGGTGAAACCGAGACCCCGGAGTTTCTGGCGAAAAACCCCAACGGTAAAGTGCCGGTGCTGGAGCTGGAAGACGGTACGTGCCTGTGGGAGTCCAACGCGATTCTCAACTACCTGGCCGACGGCAGCGAGTTTTTGCCGACCGAACCGCGTTTGCGCACGCAAGTGCTGCAATGGCAGTTTTTCGAGCAGTACAGTCATGAGCCTTATATTGCGGTGGCGCGCTTTATCCAGTTTTACCTGGGGCTACCCGAAGAGCGCCTTGAGGAATACCGCAAGCTGCAAAAGCGTGGCTACAAGGCGCTGGACGTGATGGAGCAACAGCTCACGCGCACGCCGTATCTGGTGGGTGAGCAATACTCGATCGCCGACGTGACGCTGTATGCCTATACCCATGTGGCCCATCAGGGCGGGTTTGACCTGAGCGGCTACCCGGGTATTCAGGCCTGGCTGGCGCGGGTGGCCAGCCATCCGCGGCATGTGGGAATGCTCGATTGAGCAAATCGCCCCTTTAAAAAAACCGGCCAAGTGCCGGTTTTTTTTGTGCGCACATTCTGTAGCCGCTGACGAGGTCTGAAGGAAACTTCAACTGTGGGAGCGAGCCTGCTCGCGAAGGTCGTTCGCGAGCAGGCTCGCTCCCACAGAGAGGGTAGACCGGGGGATGGCCTTAAACGTTGGCAAAGCGCTGGTTCAGGTAGTCAATGATCACCTTGGACTCATACATCCAGGTGGTTTTGCCGCCTTCTTCGATGCGCAGGCAAGGCACTTTGATCTTGCCCCCTTGCTCCAGCAGGGTCTGGCGATCCTGCTCGTTATTCTTCGCGTCACGCAGGGCCACTGGCACATTCAGGCGGCGCAGGGTGCGGCGCGTTTTTACACAGAAAGGGCAGGCGTGGAACTGAAACAGGGTCAGGCCCTTGGCAGCCTGGTCGACCTGCGCCTGAGCGGCGGCAGGGCGCTGCTTTTTGCTTGGACGTGTCACGAAATCGCCAGCGATGATGAGCTGACCCAGGCCTACGCGAAGCGCTTTGATAAACACAGTAAAAGCCTCATGGGCAAATTAATAAGGGACGCAGCTTACCTGAAATTGTGCAGGCGAAAAAAAACCGGCGATAAACGCCGGTTTTTTCTGTGCCGCAGTTACTTGATCAGGCTGAGAAACTCGCTGCGCGTGGCGGCGTTTTCGCGGAACTCACCCAGCATCACCGAAGTGATCATCGACGAGTTCTGCTTCTCGACACCGCGCATCATCATGCACATGTGCTTGGCCTCGATCACAACGGCCACGCCCAGGGCGCCGGTGACTTGCATCACGGCGTCGGCGATCTGGCGACTGAGATTTTCCTGGATCTGCAGGCGACGGGCATACATATCGACAATACGCGCCACTTTCGACAGGCCCAGCACTTTGCCGCTCGGAATGTAGGCGACATGGGCCTTGCCGATAAACGGCAGCAGGTGGTGTTCGCACAGCGAGTACAACTCGATGTCCTTGACCAGCACCATTTCGCTGTTGTCTGAGCTGAACAAGGCACCGTTGGTGACTTCTTCCAGGGTTTGTTCATAGCCGCGGCAAAGGTACTGCATGGCCTTGGCGGCACGCTTTGGCGTATCCAGCAGGCCTTCACGGGAAACGTCTTCGCCGAGTTGACCGAGGATCGCGGTGTAGTTTTGTTCCAGGGACATTAATCTACCTGTGGGATTTTTCGCAAAGAGTAAGGGTACGGGGGCTGACACGACGCTGCAAGCGTGATGACACGCTGTTACTCGTCACGCCCCTCCATCATGGTGCGCTTGAGCATCACATAGACCGCGCCGGCGCCGCCATGCCTGGCCTGGCAGGAGCAGAAGCCCAGTACCTGTGAGTGCTGGCGCAGCCAGGTGTTGACGTGGCTTTTGATCATCGGGCGCTTGCCGTCCAGACGCACGGCCTTGCCGTGGGTAACGCGCACGCAACGTACTTCAAGGCGCACGGCTTCACCGAGGAATTCCCAAAGGGTTTCGCGGGCCTTTTCAACGGTCATGCCGTGCAGGTCAAGGCTGCCTTCAAAGGCGATCTGCCCCAGCTTGAGCTTGCGCATCTGGCTTTCCTGCACGCCGTCACGGGCCCAGCTCAGCTGGTCCTCGGGGCCAACATCAATCACAAACTGGTCTGACAGGCCGTCGATGATGGTCGCGTTGGTGCGCACAATGGCGTTCTGGCGCAACTTGGCCAGCTGCGCACGGTCAGCCTTGGGTTTGCCGGTGTCGGCACGATCATGCTTGATCGGTTTGACACCGCGAATCTCGTTTTTGAACAGGGAAAAATCGTCGTCTTGCATGTCAGCCTCCGCGAAGGGCTGCCAGTTTACCCAAGTCGACGACAATCGGGCGGCGGATATGCGTCAGTCGTGTTTTTTCATCAGGTGCGGGGCCATGTTCAGGCCAAATGGCTTGCGCATCAGGCGCCGGCGTCGACGCCACATCCATACCCCTAGCCAGCACACCAACAGGCCGGACACCAACACCAGTGTTGCACCTGCGGGGCTGGCATTGAGCTCGCCCAGTGCCGTTGGATGGCCAATCAGGCTGGCGGCACCCGCCAACAGCAACAGCATGCCAAGCAGTGCCAGCAGCGCTGCAAACATCAGTACCAGGCGCGAGCGCCAGTCGCGATGAGCCTTGGGGCGCAAACGCCGAGCATCAAAACCATCGGAGATCTTCATTCCGATCTTTCCTTAAAGGGTATCGGCCCTTCGACAGGGACTTCGTCAGGTTGTTCCTGAGTGTAGTGAAATAGGAAAGCGCCCGCAGGCTGGAGCTGGTCCGGGATGGGCGGTTGCAGGGGCCGCCCGTCAACGTCCGGTTCAGATCAAATCAGGTTTTGGGTCAACGTCAGGGTGGCAAAGTTGTCGTTCATGATGGCCATTTCGGCTTTTTGCACTTGCTCGGCGCTGATAATGCCGTCCGCGGTCGGCAGGTCGCGGGTGGCGCAGGCGTCTTCCACCAGGGTGCAGCGCAAGCCGTAGTCCTTGGCCGCACGCACGGTAGTGCTGACGCTGGAGTGGCTCATGAAGCCGCAGACGATCACATCCAGCGAGCCGAGGTTTTCCAGGGCCTTTTGCAGCCCGGTGTCGTTGAATGCGTTGGGCATGCGCTTCTCGATAATCTGCTCATCACCCTGTGGTTCCAGGCCCTTGATGAAGGCGCCACGCTCGCCCTGAGGGTCGAACATACCGCCAACGGTGCCCAGGTGACGGATATGGATGACCGGGCGCTTTGCCTTGCGGGCAGCTTCAAGCAGACGGGCAATGTTGGCGGTGGCCGCGTCCATGCCGGAAAGGGCCAATGGCCCGCTCAAGTACTCATTTTGCGCATCGATGATCAGCAGGCTGGCGTTGCTCAGATTGGCTGCGGCATAGCCACGTCCTGTGAGTTGAAACATCGTCTTTAAAGCGGGCATTCGGGGGCTCCTTTGAATGGGGCTTTTGCGACATTCTCCACTGGCGGAGCGTTTATGTGAATGACTAGTCGTGCAGGCCTTGTGGTTGCTGGCCTGTAGCGATGTCAAGCAAATATGTTGTAGCCATAAAATGTACAAAATGGAGCGATTTCAGTTTTTTATTGTACACGGTCTTACTTTTTGAAACGCCGTCACGTGTAGTCGTCCGGCCACCTTTGGCGCGTCGGAGTTTGGCTGTTAGAATCGCCAATCGATTTTGAGGAGTAAGACCATTGATCACTTCCCGCCTGCGCACTCTGCGCGACCATATTCGCTGGGCCGTTAGCCACTTTCATGGGGAAGAGTTGTTCTTTGGTCATGGTACCGACAATGCCTGGGACGAAGCCCGTCAATTGGTGTTGGGTGCGCTGAACCTGCCGTGGGAAATTGCCGATAGTTATCTCGACTGCCGCCTTGAAGACGATGAGCTGGTGAACCTGCAGCATCTGCTCAAGCGCCGTATCGAAGAACGCGTGCCCACGGCCTATCTGTTGGGTGAGGCCTGGTTCTGCGGCATGTCGTTTATCGTTGATGAGCGCGTGCTGATCCCGCGTTCGCCGATTGGCGAGTTGATCGAAAAACGTTTTGAGCCGTGGCTGGCTGCCGAGCCCGCGCGCATTCTTGACCTGTGTACCGGTTCGGGCTGTATCGGCATTGCCTGTGCCTATGAGTTCCAGAGCGCTGAAGTGGTGCTGGCCGACCTGTCCTTCGAGGCCCTTGAAGTGGCCAACCAGAACATCGAGCGCCACGGTGTCGACGCACGGGTTTACACCGTGCAGGGCGACGGCTTTGATGGCTTGCCGGGGCAGCGTTTCGACCTGATTGTGTCCAACCCGCCGTATGTGGATGCCGAAGATTTCGCCGACATGCCGGCCGAGTATCAGCACGAGCCGGAATTGGGGCTGGCCTGCGGTGACGACGGCCTGAACCTGGTACGCCGGATGCTGGCCGAAGCGGCGGATCATCTGACCGAAAAAGGCTTGCTGATCGTTGAGGTAGGCAACAGCCAGATACACGTTGAGTCGCTGTACCCGGAAGTCGACTTCGCCTGGCTTGATTTTGAGCGCGGGGGGCACGGTGTATTCATGTTGACCGCCGAACAGTGCCGTGCCCATCAGGGGCTGTTTGCTTCTCGAATCTGATCAGGCAAGAGCATTACAAACGCTGCAATACCTCTTCGCTTTTTGTTCGTCCGCAACTCGATACATTCGACAACGGCTGGGCATCAAGCGAAGCGGTTTTGGCACGCATCTCCCTGAAGTGGCTGCCTGCTTGATGCCCGTATTGGTTTGTATACGAGGATCAAAGCATGACACAAGCGTCCCGGTTTCCTTTGGCTCCCAGCGACACTGATCTCGACACGCGCGCCCGATGCCTCCTTGAGGGCTTGACCCTGCGCGAAAAAATCGGGCAGAAGTTGCTCGTGGCCTTTCGTTATTGGTGTCCTGACGACCAGCCAGCGTGCACCCTGAGTACCACCCGGTTCAATTCCGCCATGGGCGATGCCCTGCGTAACAACGCCATTGGCGGGGTGATTTTGTTTGGTAACAATTTGAGTTCGCTTGAGCAGGGCAGAACCCTTCTGGATGATCTGCGCGCTGTGCCCCCGGTCGCGGGTGAACTCGGCCTGTTGCTGGGGGTGGACGAGGAGGGGGGGTCAGTGTTTCGCCTGCCGCGCAGGGCGGCCACGGTTTTCCCGGGCAACATGGCATTGGCTGCGGCCTGGCACGGCGGTGGTGACGAGCGGATGGCTTATGACCAGGGTGTGGTGTTGGCCGCCGAGATTGCGGCTCTGGGGTTTAACTTGAATTTTGCCCCGGTGGTGGACGTCAACAGCAACCCGTTCAACCCCGTCATCAATGTGCGCGCTTTTGGTGATGATGTACGCACGGTCAGCCTGTTGGCCCGACGCATGATGCAAGGTATGGCTGCACAGGGCGTGATCGCGGCGTACAAGCATTTCCCGGGGCATGGGGATACGGAAACGGACTCGCATATCGGGCTGCCGGTGGTGAACAAGTCTCGTGAAGATGCCTGGGCAATTGATCTGGCGCCCTATCGTTTGGCCATTGAAGCGGGTGAAGCGCCAGAAATGGTCATGACCGCCCATATTCAATATCCTGCGCTCGATAGCACCCTGGTTCAGACGCGCACCGGTGAACCGATTATTGCACCTGCGACCATGTCGCGGAAAATTCAGCACAATATTCTACGGGGTGAGCTTGGCTTTCAGGGCGTGAGCATCACGGATGCGATGGATATGAAGGCCATTGCCGGTTTTTTCGGTCAGGCCGACGCCGTGATAAAGGCTTTTCAGGCGGATGTGGATATCGCCCTGATGCCCATTGAATTTCGTACCGCTCGCCAGGCCGGGCTCCTGTCCGGGTTGGTTGATCAGGTGGTAGCGGCTGTCGAGGCGGGCGATATTGATCGACAGGAACTGGATCAGTCGGTATTGCGGATTGTGCGAATGAAGTTGCGCAACGGGATTACCGCCGAGCAGGGCGCCAGGCCTCGACCTGAGTTGAATATAATTGGCAGCCCGGCACATCGTGCGCTCGAGCAACGTATTACCGCGCAATCCATTACATTGATTCGTAATCAGTGCGCCGCGTTGCCTCTGAAGAACCAGTGCGCGCGGATCTTGATCCTGACCCCGAGGAATGAGCAGGCCGAAGCCTTGCGCCGCAGGTTCGAGGAGGCCGGCTATCCTGCGCTCCTGTTGACAGGCAAGGCGCTGAGAGGCGTTGGCTGGGTTGAGATAAAGCGGGCGATCAACGCCGCAGAAACGGTGATTCTCGGTACCTCTTCAATCGGTGTCAGTGCTGTCGTGCGAAATGCGCATGCCGATCAGTTGTTGTCAGGAGCAACCGTGCAGAGCAGTTTGCAATGGCTGCGCTGTGCCATGGAATACGCCACGTCCCGCGGCAAGCTGGCTATTCATCTGACGATGAACTCGCCCTACGATGTGGTGGAATTTGACGATATCGCCGGCGCCACATTGGCGACCTACTCGTCCAGGGGGTATGACCGAGGTCTGCTGGGGCCAGCCTTGCCGGCTGCTGTGGATGTCATGCTGGGGCGGAGCGTCCCCGTGGGGCGTTTGCCGGTTGATATTTTTGCCCTGGCCGATGGCAGCCAGCCGGGGGCGTTGCGCTACCCCAGGGGAACAGGTCTTGGCTATCCGTAACCCATAGTGACCCTGTGCAGCGGGTGGGTACCATCAGCGGTGCGTCGCAATCCAGATCAACAACCCTGCCTGGAACACCGAAAAGGCTACCAGGCAGGTGATGGTAAAGCGCAGGCCCATTTCTTCGCGCTGGTACCTGCCGAGTTTTTCTTCTTTTTCCCGCAGTTTTACCTCTTGTTCCTGCAAGTTCTGTTCGGCTTGCTGGAGCATTTGCGCAGTCTCAAGAATGTCGAGGAACTGAAGCTTTTCGCCATTCCAGCTGTCCAGCAACTCGCCCACTTGCACGTCTTCGATCCGTGCCTTGAGAAACTGGGCGTCGGCATACACCACATCAAAGCCCTGCACCCGCAAAACATGATCGCGGCGCAGGCGGCTGTCTTCATTCAGGGCGTCCCGGCTGGCCAGGTCGGTGCCGTCAACGCGGTAGTGCGACCATTTTTTCTGCGCCCACAACGCGGCCTGAGCCAGCAGAAAACGGCCGATCCCGCGGTTCGCCGGTTCAACTTGCAAACCGCGCTCAGGGCTGAAACGCACGCGGTGGGTGCTATGGTCGACCCACAGGTCAAGCTGGTTCTGTTCGCTGCGCACGCGCTGGCCCGGCAGGGTGATGGTCATGCGCAGCAGGCTGAGGTCTTTGCTGTGGCGTGTGGCGTGGCCAAACTGCACAAAGCGTAACGGCCGTGCCCCGGTGTTGCGGTCAGTGGGCAGGGGGGCGAGGCGCAGCATGCGCAAATGCTCGGGCTGCACATCGGCCCAAGGCAGCGGCGGGGCCTCGGGCACTTCCGGTGCCTCGGGCCCGGCGGGTTGTGTTGGGGTGTCGCTCATAACGGCTCGATCCTGTGCTGGATGTCAGCCAAGCAAAGACGGCCGACACCGGTTTATCGGCCGTTATGCGCAGTACTGTAGGGCTGGCCCGCATTGACTTTCGTGATAAAGCGCACAGTTCGATCGCCCAGTTCGCCTGCCAAACGCTGATTGGGGTCGTTATAGGACTGCACCTGGCGCTTCATGTCCATTGGCACGATGCGCATCACGTGGTTCATGCCATTGATCAGTGTCAGTACGGCATCGGGCTTGGCGGCCTTGAGCAGGCGGGCATCCTTGACCTCTACCTGAATGTCGTGGGTGCCCTGAATGATCATGGCCGGCATTTTCAGTGCGGCGAAAGCGGCTGCCGGGTCATGGCGCAGCAGGCTGATCATGTACGGCTGCACGCTGGGGCGGAAGATCACTTGCAGATCCTTGGGCACCTTGTCGTCGGTCTTGCCGGCTTCCAGGCTGCTGATCAGCTCAAAACTGCGCTTGAGCAGGGCAGGCGGCAGGTGATTGCGTTGCAGTTGCTCGCGCAACAGCACGCCCACCGGGCGCCCTGTACCGGCAATCGAAACCACGCCGGCAGCACCGATTTGTGGGGCTGCCAGGCTGGCGATCATTGCGCCTTCACTGTGCCCGAGCACAAACACCTTGCCAAAGCGCGGGTCGCTTTTGAGTTTCTCGCCCCAGGCCACGGCGTCGGACACATACTGATCGAAGTTGAGCTTTTGCTCGTCAGGCCCGGCAGGCTGGCTCTGGGCGATGCCGCGCTTGTCGAAGCGGACGCTGGCAATATTGCTCTGGGCCAGGCGCCAGGCCAGTTTTTTCAGGGCGTCATTGCGCCCGCCGATAGGGTTGTTGCCGTCGCGGTCAGTCGGGCCGGAACCGGCAATAATCAGCACCACGGGTACGGGCTTGTCGCTCTTGGGCAAAACCAGCGAGCCATACAACGTGCCGGAGCCGGTATCGAGCTCAATGGGCCGCAGCAAGACATTGGAGGGCGGGGCCGCCAGGGCCTGGGTGCCAAAGCCAAACAGGGTCAGTGCTAATATAAGTATTCGCAGCATCATAGCGCCATCATTGTCTAGTGTGCCGGTTGGACAAACCCGGATGAGTAAGGTTCGAGGATGAACTACAGAGGTAGCCTGCGTATACTGGCGCTTTTGGTTATCTGGGATCTGTTCAACATCTGTTGTGTTGCAACAAGACTTGAACTGATCCCGGGCTGAACTTTATCGGCTGATTTTCGCGGAGCGCCCTGCATGTCCGGCAATACCTACGGCAAGCTGTTCACTGTCACCACCGCTGGCGAAAGCCATGGTCCGGCGTTGGTCGCCATTGTTGATGGCTGCCCGCCAGGGCTGGAGCTGTCCCTTGAAGATTTGCAACGTGATCTGGATCGACGCAAGCCCGGCACCAGCCGCCACACCACCCAGCGCCAGGAGGCCGACGAAGTTGAAATCCTCTCCGGGGTGTTTGAAGGCCGCACCACTGGCTGCGCCATTGGCCTGCTGATCCGTAACACTGACCAGAAGTCCAAGGATTACTCGGCGATCAAGGATCTGTTCCGCCCGGCCCACGCTGATTACACCTATCACCACAAGTACGGCGAGCGCGATTACCGCGGTGGCGGGCGCAGTTCGGCGCGTGAAACGGCCATGCGTGTGGCCGCCGGTGCCATCGCGAAAAAGTACCTGGCCACCCAAGGCATCGTGATTCGCGGTTATATGAGCCAGCTGGGCCCGATTGAAATCCCGTTCAAGACCTGGGACTCGGTTGAACAAAACGCCTTTTTCAGCCCTGACCCGGACAAAGTGCCGGAGCTTGAGGCCTACATGGATCAACTGCGCCGTGACCAGGACTCGGTTGGCGCCAAAATCACCGTGGTCGCCGAAGGCGTGATCCCGGGGTTGGGCGAGCCGATTTTCGACCGTCTGGATGCCGAGTTGGCCCATGCGCTGATGAGCATTAATGCCGTAAAAGGTATTGAAATCGGCGCCGGTTTTGCCAGTGTTGCCCAGCGCGGCACCGAGCATCGCGACGAGATGACCCCTGAAGGTTTCCTGAGCAACAACGCCGGCGGCATCCTGGGTGGTATTTCGTCTGGCCAGCCGATCGTTGCCCACCTGGCGCTCAAGCCAACCTCGAGCATCACCACCCCGGGCCGCTCGATCGACGTGCATGGCAATCCGGTGGACGTGATTACCAAGGGTCGTCATGACCCGTGCGTGGGTATCCGTGCCACGCCGATTGCCGAAGCCATGATGGCCATTGTGCTGATGGATCACCTGTTGCGTCATCGCGGCCAGAACGCCGACGTACGCGTCAGCACGCCCGTACTGGGCCAGTTGTAATGCAAGGATTGTTGAGCGTCACGGTCTGACGGCCGTGGCGACACTTCCTTACTGGCGTCTGTCAGGCTTCTATCTTTTCTATTTCGCCTTGCTGGGTGCCACAGCGCCGTTTCTGGCGCTGTACTTCAATCACCTGGGGTTTTCCAGTGCGCGCATTGGCGAACTGGTGGCCATCCCGATGCTGATGCGCTGCGTTGCGCCCAACCTGTGGGGCTGGCTGGGGGACTACAGCGGTCAGCGTCTGCTGATCGTGCGTCTGGGTGCGCTCTGCACCTTGTGCAGTTTTGCCCTGATCTTTGTCAGCCAGAGCTATGCCTGGCTGGCGCTGGTGATGGCGCTGCATGCGTTCTTCTGGCATGCGGTGTTGCCGCAGTTTGAAGTCATTACCTTTGCCCACTTGCGTGAGCAGCCTGAACGTTACAGTCAGATTCGTTTGTGGGGCTCGATCGGTTTTATCCTTACCGTGGTGATCCTGGGCCGCCTGTTCGAATGGCTGAGCCTGGATATCTACCCGGTGGCGCTGCTCGTGATCATGGCTGGCATTGTGCTGTGCAGCCTGTGGGTGCCCAATGCGCAGCCCTCCAGCCTGGGCCGCAAGCAGGTGGAAGGCGGGTTCTTGAAGCAACTGTTCAGCCCGGGCGTGCTGGCGTTCTATGCCTGTGTGGCGCTGATGCAAATGAGCCACGGCCCGTACTACACATTTCTGACTCTGCATCTGGAACACCTCGGCTATAGCCGTGGTGTGATCGGCTTGCTCTGGGCCCTGGGAGTGGTGGCCGAAGTGCTGATGTTTTTGGCCATGCGCCGTATCCTGCTGAAATTTTCCGTGCGCCGGGTGCTGATGTTCAGTTTTATCCTCGCTGCCTTGCGCTGGCTGTTGCTGGGGTCTTTTGCCGAGCACCTGTGGGTGTTGCTGTTGGCGCAGCTGCTGCACGCCGCCACCTTTGGCAGTTTTCATGCCTCGGCCATGACCTTTGTGCAACGCAGTTTCGGTCCCGGCCAGCAAGGCCAGGGCCAGGCCCTGTACGCCACGCTGGCCGGTATCGGTGGCGCCGTGGGGGCGCTGTACTCCGGTTACAGCTGGAACACCCTGGGCCCCGCTTTCACCTTTAGTATGGCGAGCGTCGCAGCGCTGGCTGCAGCCGTTATCATTGCCACCCGACTGCAAGAGGACAGGCCATGAGCCTTACCCGTGAACACCTGAGCCTGGAAATCATTGAAGCCGGGCGCTTTTTATATGCGCGTGGCTGGTCACCGGCTACCAGCAGCAACTATTCCACCCGGCTGTCGGCCAGCCAGGCGCTGCTGACGGTGTCGGGCAAGCACAAGGGCCAGCTGGGACCTGATGATGTGCTTGCCACTGACCTGGCAGGCAACAGCCTGGAACCAGGCAAGAAACCCTCCGCTGAAACCCTGCTGCATACCCAGTTGTACAGCTGGCGCCCCGAAATTGGCGCGGTGCTGCACACCCATTCGGTCAATGCCACGGTGCTGTCGCGCCTGACGCCGGGCGACAGCATTGAATTTGAAGACTACGAACTGCAAAAGGCTTTCAGTGGCGTCTCGACCCATGAGTCCAGTGTGCTGGTGCCGATTTTTGACAATGATCAAGACATCGCGCGGCTGGCGGCCAAGGTTCAGCCATGGCTTGAAGCCCACCCGGACTGTGTGGGCTATCTGATTCGCGGGCATGGCCTTTACACGTGGGGCGCGCGCATGAGCGACGCCTTGCGCCAGATCGAAGCCTTCGAGTTTTTGTTTGAATGCGAACTGAAAGCTCGCGCAATACTCAATCGTTAACGCTGACTTCACCGTGAAGAAGCTCACACCCTGATTTGAACGGTCTGCCTGAACGGCCTGTAAAAGCCGAATGCGCGCCGAAGCCGAGGAACCACGCCCCATGAGCAGTTTGTCCGTTTATCACGTATCGAGCCCGGAACTCCCCAACAAGGTGCTCACCCATTTTGATGATATCGCTTCAACACTGGCCGAGCAGGGCGTGCGCTTTGACCGCTGGCAGGCCGCCACGCAGATCCAGCCGGGGGCCAGTCAGGATGAAGTGATCAACGCCTATCGCGTGCAGATTGACCGGCTGATGAGCGAGGGTGGTTATGTCACCGTGGACGTGATCAGTCTCAACAGCGATCACCCGCAAAAAGCCGAATTGCGCGCCAAATTCCTCGACGAGCACCGCCATGGCGAAGATGAAGTGCGTTTTTTCGTCGCCGGTCGTGGCTTGTTTACGCTACATATTGGCGACTATGTGTATGCGGTGTTGTGCGAAAAGAACGATCTAATTTCAGTACCCGCAGGCACGCCGCACTGGTTCGACATGGGTGAGCATCCGCATTTTGTCGCCATCCGCCTGTTCAACAACCCGGAAGGCTGGGTTGCCAACTTTACCGGCGAAGACATCGCTGAACGCTTCCCGCGCCTCGAAGACTAAGGATCTCCCATGCCGATCAAAGCCATCCTGACCGATATCGAAGGCACCACCAGTGCTGTCAGCTTCGTATTTGACGTGTTGTTTCCGTATGCGGCCAAACACCTGCCCGGGTTTGTGCGCGAGCATGCCGAAGACCCTGAAGTGGCCATGCAGCTGGGCGCAGTACGCCTGGATAGCGGCGAGCCTGAGGCCGATGTCGAACGGGTCATCGAGATCCTCCAGCAATGGCTGGCCGAAGACCGCAAGGCCACACCACTCAAGGCCTTGCAAGGGATGATCTGGAAGCAGGGATACGCCGCGGGTGAGCTTAAGGGCCATGTTTACCCGGACGCGGTCGAAGCGCTGCGCGAGTGGCATGCCAAGGGGTATGACCTGTATGTCTACTCGTCAGGTTCGATACAGGCGCAAAAGCTGATTTTTGGCTGTTCCGAGGCGGGTGACCTGACGCCACTGTTCAGTGGCTACTTTGACACCACCTCCGGGCCCAAGCGTGAGGCGCAATCCTATCGCCACATTACCGAGGCCATAGGCTGCCCTGCCGGGAAGATCCTGTTTTTGTCGGATATCGTTGAAGAACTCGATGCTGCACAGGCGGCCGGCATGCTGACCTGCGGCCTGGCCCGTGAGGGTGGGGAACTGGCGGGACATAAAACCGTGAGCAGTTTTGCCGAGATTGACCCTGCCGCAGTTTAAATAACACTGCTGTGGGAGTGAGCCTGCTCGCTCCCACAGTCATGCCGTTCTCTATCGCGGACTGCTTTGCACTGCCCTTGGATTTAGCGGGTGTGATAGGTCGGCAGGGCAAAACGATGCTGACTTTGCAGCAGCGAAATGGTTGGCAATTCACTGGCAGTGCCTGCCAGGTCACGACGAATCGCGCTGATGGCCCAGGTCAGTTCCTCGGCGGTATGCAGTTGGGTGTAAGAAAGTGTGCGCTGGGTCTGTTTGCCTTCGTTGTCACACAATGTCAGCAGCACGCCGCCATCCGGGCGGGGTTTAACGGTGACAGTGTGGTTGGAGAACAACGATGCGAATTTTTCCTGGATCAGGCTCATATTTCAGCTCCATTAGCGCTTGAATGCTTGTATGGAGTAGAGATTGCAGTGATTGTGCCACTATTGTTTTTTTAAAAAACCCATATAAATCAATAGCTTATAATTTATGCAAAAATCATTTGTCGTGCATTTTGCATGAGTGGCCATCGTGCATCCTGCATTTTGCCCAGTCGGTATCAGGCTCAGACAGCTGATTGATTGTTCCTATGGGTGCATTGAGCAAAAAAGGGGTGACACCGTGTCTGCGTCTCAGGAAACTAGGTTTTTTTTGTAGCCAGGGTGGAACCTTACATGTCAGAGAACAAGCCAGCAGACCAGAGCCGCCAGATGACCCCGGAAGAGGCCGCCGACTTTGCCGAGCAGGTGTTCAACAAGGCACGGGATGGTGATGCTGCAATGCTGGCAGCCTTGCTGAGCAAGGGCTTGCCGGCCAATTTGCGCAACCACAAGGGCGATACCTTGTTGATGCTGGCCAGCTATCACGGCCACGTTGAAGCGGTGAAGGTGCTGCTTGAGCACAATGCCGACCCCGAGATCCGCAATGACAATGGCCAGAGCCCGATTGCAGGTGCTGCCTTCAAGGGCGACCTGGAAATGGTCAAGACCCTGGTTGAAGGTGGCGCACAAGTTGAAGGCGCATCATTTGATGGCCGTACAGCGCTGATGATGGCCGCCATGTTCAATCGTGGGGAAATCATCGATTACCTGATCAGCAAGGGCGCCGATCCAAAAGCCAAGGACGCCAATGGCATCACCGCCCTGGATGCCGCCAGGACCATGGGCGCAGCCGAAACCGTGGCGCAACTTGAGAAGCTGTTGGGCTGATCGCCCCTTGAAGGGCGCAATTGATATATCCTGCGCGCCCTTAATTTTCCTTGTGACAGGCCTCGCCCATGAAAACCACTCTCGTTGAACTCATCAGCAAAATCAGCTCTGGGTGCATGGGCGACGACGAAATCGCCTCCATCGCGGACGAGGCGGCTCAAGCCTACGCCGATCAGGCAGCATTTCTGCTTGCCAACCCGGACATCAACTACGACGACAGCTTCCCGATCCCGCTGGGTGAATGGGTTGTGGTGGGCAGCTTGCCGGAAACGGTGTTGTTCCAGGCCGATACCTGGATGGACCTGTTTGCCCAGATCGTCGCCTCTTTCGGTCCTGATGTAGCGTTCAATATCAAGCCAAAGCAATTGGCCAAGACCGAAGCGCTGACCGCGCTCAACCGCATCCAGATCCAGATGGGCAGCATGAGCCCGGAGCAGGGCGGTTATGTGCTGGTCAACCTGAGCCAGCCGCTGGACGACGAAATCCAGGTGGTGCTGGTTTACGGCAATGACGTGCCGCGCGTGCTGGAACTGTGTGCCGAAGTCGGCATCGCCGCTGCGCCATCGCTGGAAGCCCTCAAGGTTGCCGTCCACGTCTGAAACCCTGGCTGCTGCAATAAAAAACGGAACCCTGGCCGCGGGTGACTATCCTATGAGCACAAGTACTCACTCGGGAGCGTCATCATGGGTTCAACGTTTAATGGTCTGATCGGTCTGATTATTCTGGCCCTGGATATCTGGGCCATCATCAACGTAATCAAAAGCGGCGCCGGGACGGGCGCGAAAGTGCTTTGGGTGCTGCTGATTCTGTTCCTGCCGGTACTGGGGCTGGTGATTTGGGCCATCGCCGGGCCGCGGGGCAATGTGCGTATTTGAGCTGCTTGCCAGCGGGCAGCGACGGTAAATCGTGGTTGCCCGCTTAGATTGTCGGCGTCAAGGTTCGACCTGTCATGTTCCTCGACGTAGAATGCGCGCCTTTCTTGGGCAGTTGGACCCGTGTCGCGATAGCGGTATGAGGTTCGGCTGTCGATCATGGGCGGGTGACCGTCCGTTGCCACCAGCATTCAAGGGGACTACCCATGGCCGAATCGCTTGACAACCACTATCTCGAAACCCTTTACGAAGGCTATGGCCAACGCTTTCGCATGGACAAGCTGCTCCATGAAGTGCGAACCGATCACCAGCATCTGGTGATCTTCGAAAACCCGGTCATGGGCCGCGTAATGGCTCTGGACGGCGTGATCCAGACCACCGAAGCGGACGAATTCATCTACCACGAAATGCTTACCCATGTGCCGATCCTGGCCCACGGTGCGGTCAAGCGCGTGCTGATCATTGGCGGTGGTGATGGCGGCATGTTGCGCGAAGTCTCCAAGCACATTGGCATTGAGCACATCACCATGGTCGAGATCGACGGCACCGTGGTGGACATGTGCAAAGAGTTCCTGCCCAACCACTCCAAGGGTGCGTACGACGATCCACGCCTGAATCTGGTGATCGACGACGGCATGCGTTTTGTCGCCACTACCGAAGAAAAATTCGACGTGATCATCTCGGATTCCACCGACCCGATCGGGCCGGGCGAAGTGCTGTTCTCCGAGAACTTCTACCAGGCTTGCCATCGCTGCCTGAATGAAGGGGGTGTACTGGTCACCCAGAACGGCACGCCATTTATGCAGTTGCAGGAAGTGCAGACCACCGCCGGGCGCATGCGCAGCCTGTTTGCTGACTGGCATTTCTACCAGGCTGCCGTGCCTACCTATATCGGCGGCTCCATGACCTTCGCCTGGGGTTCGACTGATGCGAGCTATCGCAAGTTGCCGCTTGAGACCCTGCGTCAACGTTTTGCCGGTAGCGGTATCGTGACCCGCTACTACAATCCGGAAGTTCATATCGGTGCTTTCGCCTTGCCGCAATATGTTTTGCAGGCTATCAACAAGCCAAGCAACGACTGAGGCTGTGCAGTAGCAAGGCAGGGCGTCAGTTGTAGAACTGTGGGAGCGGGCTTACCCGCGATGCAGGCGACGCGGTTTAAAGTTGGACCGCGTTGCTCCAATCGCTAACAAGCCCGCTCCCACAGGGAATGAGCGCCCTTTCTTATGTTTCAAGATGTGCTCTGCACGAAATTTTCACGGTACCTTTAAGACAATTCGCACGCAAAATTTTGCCTGTCTACTCGTAAACGCCTCAGTTCAGGCGTTTCTGGTGGGTCTCGGGTCAAAATCTGTGTAATTAAAGAGCGATGCACCCGTGGCAAGCCACCGGTGATAAAGCCACTTCAACTTGAACCAATGGGTCCTAAAACGACATGGCAAACCCGGACGCCCCAAGCCAACAGCACGCGGCCACGCGTGTGTTGCAACCGACCGTCAAATCGCATCTGGCGTTTACGCTGCTCTGTGCCTTGATCATGATGGTGATGTTCACCCTGTTGCGGGTGGCATTGCTGGTTTACAACCGGGAAATGATCCTCGACACCCCGGCATCGACGTTCCTTGAAGCCTTCGGCAACGGTCTGCGCTTTGACGCGCGGATTGTCGTGTACTTCAGTATTCCGCTGCTGCTGGCGGTGCTCAGTGTCAAGGCCATGGCCATGCGCGGTGTGCTGCGTTTCTGGCTGACTGCAGCATCCAGCCTGGCGCTGTTTTTGGGCCTGATGGAGATGGACTTCTACCGTGAGTTCCATCAGCGTCTTAACGGTCTGGTTTTCCAGTATGTGAAGGAAGACCCGAAAACCGTGATGAGCATGCTTTGGTATGGCTTCCCGGTGGTGCGTTACCTGCTGTCCTGGGCTGTCGGCACTGTCATTTTGTACTTTGCCTTCCGCGGCGCCGACCGCGTGACCCGTTCCAGCGCTACCCGCGCGGCTGCTGGCACTTCGCGTGCGGTGGCGCCCTGGTACGGCCGTGCAGCGGTATTTGTCGTGCTGCTGCTGGTGTGTGTGGTCCTGGCCCGTGGCACATTGCGTCAGGGTCCTCCGCTGCGTTGGGGTGATGCCTACACAACCGACTCCAACTTCGCCAATCAGTTGGGGCTCAACGGCTCTCTGTCATTGATTGCCGCTGCGAAAAGCCGCTTCGGTGACGATCGCACCAATATCTGGAAGGCTACCCTTGAGCAGCCCGTAGCGACGCAGACCGTGCGCGACATGCTGCTGACTGAAAATGACAAGCTGGTTGATCCTGATACCGCTCCTGTGCGTCGCGACACCACGCCGCCTGCGGAAAAAACCCTGCCTATCAAGAACGTCGTCGTAATCCTGATGGAAAGCTTCGCCGGTCACTCGGTGGGTGCGCTGGGTCGTCCGGGCAATATCACCCCGTACTTCGATGAGCTGTCCAAGCAAGGCTTGCTGTTCGAGCGCTTCTTCTCCAACGGCACCCATACCCACCAGGGCATGTTTGCCACCATGGCGTGCTTCCCGAACCTGCCGGGTTTTGAGTACCTGATGCAGACCCCGGAAGGCAGCCACAAGCTGTCCGGCTTGCCGGAACTGCTCAGCGCCCGCAAGTTCGATGACGTGTATGTCTACAACGGCGACTTTGCCTGGGACAACCAGTCTGGTTTCTTCAGTAACCAGGGCATGACCACTTTTGTAGGTCGTAACGATTTCGTTGACCCGGTGTTCTCTGATCCTACCTGGGGTGTGTCCGACCAGGACATGTTCAACCGCGGCCTGGAAGAGCTGAAAAAGCGTGAAGGCAAAGAGCCTTTCTATGCGCTGCTGCAAACCCTGTCCAACCACACGCCGTATGCCTTGCCTACGCCATTGCCGGTCGAGCCGGTAACCGATCGCGGTTCGCTCAACGAGCATTTGACGGCGATGCGTTATTCCGACTGGGCGCTGGGGCAGTTCTTCGAAAAAGCGCGCAAAGAACCCTACTTCAAGGAAACCCTGTTTGTGATCGTGGGCGACCACGGTTTCGGTAACGAGCAGCAGATTTCCGAGATGGACCTGGGGCGTTTCAACGTGCCGTTGCTGCTGATCGGTCCTGGCATCCAGGAGAAGTTTGGTACACGCACTGATATCGTGGGCACTCAGGTCGACATCGTGCCAACCATCATGGGGCGTCTGGGTGGTGAGTTCCGTCAGCAATGCTGGGGCCGTGACCTGCTGACTCTGCCTGAGGGTGACAAGGGCAGTGGTGTGATCAAGCCGTCTGGCAGTGACCAGACCGTGGCGATCATCAGTGACGACCACTTGCTGGTGCAGCCTAAAGACATGCCGGCCAAGGTTTGGCAGTACAAATTGGGTGCCAACCCTGAAGCGACCGTGGTCACAGACTCGCCTGAAGCGACCGAGCTGAAGAAAAAGCTCGAATCCTTCCTGCAGACCGCGACCAAGAGCCTGCTGGACAACACCGCAGGTGTGGCTGATCCGAAATAGTCAGCCAGTTAAATAAAAAAGAGGCCTCAGGGCCTCTTTTTTATTGGGTCAAATCTTGCCGAGCAACAGTAATATCAACAGTACAACCAGTACGGTACCGATAATCCCTGAGGGGCCATAGCCCCAGCTTTTGGAGTGCGGAAACACAGGTAATCCGCCGATTAACAGCAAAATCAGGACGATCAGAAGAATTGTGGTCATGAGCATTTCCTTTTTGTGGTGTTCCGCCAACGTTCAGTTTTACGGGGCGCCGCTTCAGGAACAAGGATGGGCAGTGCTTATAAAATCCGACTCTCCTGCTCGATGAATAATTCAACTTTTTTCATGCCGTACTCAAAAACAGTTCTGCCTTGATCGGTGGCAGGTGCGCAGGTAGGGTGGCGCGCTGCCCACCTGGAAACACTGCACATGCTCAATTACGTTTGGTTTTTTTTGGCTGCCCTGTTTGAAATTGCAGGCTGCTACGGGTTCTGGATGTGGCTTCGTCAGGGCAAAAGTGCCTGGTGGGCTTTGCCCGCCATTCTGAGCCTGGTGCTGTTTGCCCTGCTGCTGACCAAGGTTGAGGCAGCCTATGCCGGGCGGGCCTATGCGGCCTATGGCGGGATTTACATCGTGACATCCATTGCCTGGCTGGCAGTGGTGGAACGTATCCGGCCACTGGGCTCAGATTGGCTCGGGGTAGGACTGTGCGTGATTGGCGCGACCATCATCCTGCTGGGACCGCGTTTTACCCCCTCGTAAAGGGAAAATTCCGTAGGGAGTACGTAGGAATAAGCCTTGTATGCAGTAGGTTGTAACTGAATTAACTTGTAAGTATTGAAGCCGGTTTTTATGCCGTGCAGTCTTTGTGGCTCCCCACCCTTGAGGATGAGAGCCATGCAGATACTGAGTCGAACCGTCGGAGAGCATTTTTCAATCGGGGAAGATATAACGCTGTTTGTCATCGCCGTTAACGGCAACAACGTGCGCCTGGGGATTGAAGCTCCCAGGCATATCAGCGTGCATCGCTCGGAAATTTATGAGCGGATAAAAAACCAGCCCGTCGGGCAGCAGGCAACCGGATCTTCGGCCAAGGTTTAATCAAAAAATTCCTTCGGTACCGCGTGCCTGGGCATCAGTTGGCATTGCTGGCTTTCCAGATCGAAGAAAATTACTGCCTGGCCTTTGCTCAATGCATGTCGAACCCGCAGTACACGGGTTTCCTGGGGAGTGTCATCGCCGTTGTCCGTGCCGTCGCGACTCACAAAGTCCTCGATCAGGCGGGTGAGGGTGTCGGGTTCAAGCTGGTCGTAGGGGATAAGCATCTTGGGCTCTCGTAAACAAGCGTGTTGAGGTGGTTGGCCTTGGGCTTAAATCGCCTTGTTGCGGTTGTCCCAGTAATGCTGAGCCAGTTCAAAAGCTTGCGCCCGGGGTGTGCCCAGGCCGCGCAATGCCAGGGCCATGGTCGACAGCAAGGCCAGTTGCGGGTAGCTGTCCTGGACTTCTCCACGCCACAACGCCTTGAGGTGTTCAGGGGCTAGCGACGCTGGTTTGACATGGCGCTGTGAAGACAGTGCTGGCCATTCTTCATCCCAGTCAACACCAGCTGTAGTGCCGTAAAGATGGCTTGCGCTATCGGGGTTGATTTCGACTTCGCCGCCATCACCCTTGACCACAATACTGGTGTCACCCAGCAAGCCGCTGGCTTCGCGATGTACGCTTTGATAGCCCGGATGGAAGATGCTTTGCAGGCCGCAGCGCGCACCCAGCGGGTTGAGTATGCGAGCCAATGAATGAATCGGCGAGCGCAGCCCGAGGGTGTTGCGCAGATCGATCATGCGTTGCAATTGTGGCGCCCAGTCCTGCAGCGGCATAAAGGCCGGATTCCCCGTATCCAGGGCCTCGTTGACACTTTGCCAGTTGCGACACAGTGGAATGGCCAGCGCGTCGAGAAGCTGCTCGCTGTACATTCGGCCCGCCGTATGGGCGCCGCCGCCATGCATGAAAATGCGTACACCGTGCTGTGCCAGGCACTTGGCTGCCAGCAAGTACCAGGGCAGGTGGCGTTTTTTACCGGCGTAAGTCGGCCAGTCAATGTCGACCTTGATCGCGGGAGGTGTCAGTCGCTCCCTGACGGCCTCGGTAAAACCGGCCATTTCCTCTGCGCTTTCTTCTTTATGCCGCAGCAACATGAGGAAGGCGCCCAGTTGCGTGTCTTCTGCCTTGTCGTCAAGCAGCATGCCCATGGCTTCGCGGGCTTCTTCCCGAGTCAGGTTGCGGGCACCCCGTTTGCCTTTGCCCAGGATGCGTACAAATTGCGCAAAAGGGTGTTCGGCGGGAGTTTCAAGTGTCAGCGCAGCGGGAGTGTTCATAGGCAATTGGTCGGTTTGGGCAGGCCCGCCAGCTTGGCGGCTAGTTTGGCAGGGGTGCCGTTAAACAGTCGGTTGAGATGCAGGCTATTGCCCTTTTCTGGACCCAATTTGAGTGCCGTGTACTTGATCAGAGGGCGAGTGGCAGGCGATAGCTCGAACTCCTGATAAAAGCTGCGCAACAACTCGAGGATTTCCCAGTGTTCGGCGCTCAACTCAATACCTGCCTGCGCCGCCAGTGCCTGAGCAACATCAGCGGACCAGTCGTTGAGATCGAGCAGATAACCGTCCTTGTCCAGCTCGATATTTTTACCGTTGAGGGTGAGCGTATTCATAGCCAGCTGTTGACCTTGTCGTAACGAATCGACAGCTCGACGAAAGCCGGGTAATCAACGCAGGCCGCCCATGGCGGACATTCCAGGTTGCGTGCCTGCAAGTCCTCTTCAAGGATAAATACGGTTTTTCCAGTCAGGGCTGTGAGAGCAGTGCCTTGAAGCTGCAGGGCATACACCGCGTCGCCACAGAGCAAAAGGGCATCGTCGCTGCCTAACACGCGAAGACAGCTGCTCAGGCGTATGTCAGAAAATGGTGAGTGGCTCACAACATGTAGAGTCGACATCAGAGGGTGATCACTTGGTCATAACGGTCAATAAGAGCGCGGACAGCTTCAGTCGACAAGGGCTGCACATCAATTGCCGCAAGCCCCTCGGTTGAGATGCCGCGTTCGTCAAGGCTGTGGTTGCAGGCAAACAGATCGTCAACGCCGAACATGGACAGGGCCTGCAGATTGGCCGTTAGATTCTTCTGCTGGATGGCTGCGGCATTTTGAGTCGCCAGCAGCTGAAAAATACCGTCATCCATAAACAGCACGGCAATCGGCAAATCAAATGCACCGCCTGCCAGCACGATATCCAGTGCTTCTTTGGCGCCGGGCCCCGACCACGGTGCCTGACGGCTGATAATCAATAGTGACTTGGGCATTTCAAGGTCCCCCGAAACAGATCAATCGATCGGCCGATTGAATGGCATCGTGCAATTGGCCCAGTCCGGACAACTCCCAGGGTGCATGAACATTGACCCCGGGGCGCTGATAGCGTGCGGACTCGTCTTCATTGAGTACACCGCGGCGCAAGGCAGCGGCAATACAGACCACACCATCGAGTTGGTGCTGGCTGACAAAAGTTGCCCATTGTTGCGCAAGGTCCTGCTCGTCTTGCGGCGTGACGATATTGCTCGAGGCAATATGAACACCGTCCTGATAGAAGAACAAACGGACAATTTCATGGCCGCCTGCCAGCGCTGCCTCGGCAAAGCGCAAGGCTCGACGGGAGGAGGGGGCATGGGCCGCTGAATAAAGGGCAATGGCGAATTTCATGGTGGGCTCTGTCGGCAAATCTGGGGCAATGATAAAGCCAGATGCCCAAAGATGCTTGTGGCAGACAACAAAAAGCCCGCCGAAGCGGGCTTTTATATAGCGGTTGTTGATCAGTCGTCGCGGCTCATGATGCCGAAAATTTGCAGCAGGCTGATAAACAGGTTGTAGATCGATACATACAGGCTGATGGTAGCCATGATGTAGTTGCGCTCGCCGCCATGAATGATTGCACTGGTCTGGAACAGAATGCAGACCGACGAGAACAGTACAAAACCGGCGCTGATAGCCAGCTGCAGGCCGCTGATCTGGAAGAAGAAGCTCGCCAGCGTAGCGCCCAGCAGAACAAAGAAACCGGCAGTGATGAAACCGCCGAGGAAGCTCATGTCCTTGCGAGTGATCAATACATAGGCAGACAGGCCGCCAAATACCAGAGCCGTCATGGCAAAGGCAGAACTGACCACCTCGGCGCCGCCCTGCATGCCCAGGTAACGGTTGAGAATAGGGCCCAGCAAGAAGCCCATGAAACCGGTAAGGGCAAAGGCAGAAACCAGGCCCCATGCCGAATCACGCAGCTTGTTGGTCAAGAAGAACAGGCCGTAGAACCCGATCAGCACAACGAAAATATTGGGATAGCCGACCCGCAGCTGCTGCGAGACATAAGCCATCACACCGCTGAAAGCCAGGGTGAGGGCCAGCAAACCGTACGTATTGCGCAGGACGCGGCTAACCTCTAGCTGCTCGGCCTGCACGCTGCTATTAACTGCGTAATCCTGTTCGCGCATGGCGATACTCCTGTGTTTAGAAATGTTAAGTAGCAAAGATCATAGCAGAGGCTCTGAAACAAGCGATCAAGAGAGTTTGACAACGTGTTTCATTCAGGTATTATGGCGCCCGAAACAACGTATAGGAGGTGTGGCCGAGTGGTTTAAGGCAACGGTCTTGAAAACCGTCGACTGTAACAGGTCCATGAGTTCGAATCCCATCGCCTCCGCCATATTGCTACACCGCAGAGCCCGCCTTTTGGCGGGCTTTGTCGTTTCTGGGGGGTGGGGAAGGGCGCTGCACCGAGCTCGTCGTTTTCGCATAGCTTCAGACCGTGTCCGCATCTGGGGCAATTTTAGAGCCCGATCCAGCGTTTTTAACGGCTGTGTTTTAGTCGGAGGGAAAGTGCTTTTTAGCTGTGCACTTTTCGACGATTTAACAGGTAGCGTTCACAATTTTCACAACCCGTATGTAAACAGTCCCCGTTACCAGCATACCCGTGTACCTCACCTGCTTTCGTTTTGCCTACGAAAGCAAAGTATTCAATATACTTGAGAGCAGTTATTGCCATGAACTCATGAAGGCGCCATTTCGTATTATGCGTACAAAAAAACTCGTCACTAAAATTTCGGTCTGAACATATGTTGTGACTTTATAAATTTGTATGAGTAGGGAGTTCGATGAATAATATAAAGTCTGGATTGATTCATAAGGAGTATGAATATGCCATTAGAGCTTGGTCCGATATCTGTTGTGGGGAGAATAATAGACTTCTCCATTCCTGGCACATCGAGAGAGTCTATGATGCCAGATTATATGCATGATATACTCGGTCTATTGATAAGGGCGCTTGAGAATGTAACTCAATGGATTTTTGATAATGCATATAGATTTGATATGCAGCACAAAGATAATATTGCGGCCATAGATTTTGAGATTGACCAGGAAATCAAGGGTGCAGGCGGGCTAAATATGCCTATGGATGTATCCACGTCAAGCAAAATAATCACAAGAGAGAAAAATATCCTGGTAACACTATATATGGCTAAAGAGAATGAGGCTGATAGAAAGGTTAAGGCTTCTAAAGGTTCTGGGGACGGCAGTGATGTACAAGCTTCAAAAAGACCAAGTGCGGGGAGTTTTACTCAGGCCGGGAAGATGAGGGTCATAGTTAATACACCTAAACTTCTTGATTGGGCACAGAGGTATGAATTTGCCAGGTTGTCTGAGGTCTATTCAGAAACGGCCCGACGCTTGAAAGAAAAGCAGCAGAAATTGGCTCTCATAGAGGTGGCTAAAGCGACAAATCTGCGCGATGCGAAAGAGCAAGCCAGACATAAACAGTATCCTAGCGCTCCACCCGGCGTCTCTTTAGATGAGAACCTAGAATTTGCGAAAAGCCAAAAAGCATACTTTAGTATTAAGGGTAGAGGTTTTTTGCTCAGCTGGTTTTACACCCAAGTCAGAAACAAGGGCGAGTGGGATTACAAAAAAGGCCAGCCTCAGTATGAGAGCTTCGGCAATTTTAATTATGGTGCTGTTGGTACGGCAGCTGGGATTTCTGAAACGGTACTTTTAAGAGCAGCTGGTGCTGCACAGTCCTTAGCTGGGACTTCTCAGGCAGAATTCGATAAATGGTGGTCAGAGGCTCCTTACGGCGATGATCCTGTTGATCAAGTATGGATTAAAGCAGGAATAGATTATGCGAAGTCGAAGGGGTATTAAGTGGGTTGTTTGGAGTTTGTTTTTTGTTTGTCTTGGGCAAGCTTTGTACATATATATGTCTGCTCCAGGCAGACCTAATCCTGTCAAGATTACTTCAGTTACAAATGTTGGCCATGGCGGGGCCATCTATGAGGTCTTATATGATTCTGGTGGCGCTACGGTGCCAGTTGTCTATAGGTATTTCCTGATGAATCTTCAACCTGGCGATGAAGAAGCGCTTCAGGAAGCAAAGAAGACCGCCCCATTCCTTGTTACAAAAAGCTCTGCAGCTGTTCGCGAGGTTTTAGATGGTCGGGTCAAACTAAAAGTTGATGGGGTTATTTATGGGTTTCACAATATTTCATTGTTTAAAGTTGATGGTGAGATCAATATCGTGAAATTCGATCTTGATTCAACTGCCCCATAGATTTTTAGTTGAAAAAAACACCGGCCTGGAAGAAAAATACTCCCGCATAGCATGTGGCCTACAGGCCACGTGCTGTATTTCTCCATAGAGGTCTTGAAAGCAGCCGGCCTCGACAGGTATTAGCGCTCGATTTTTACCTCTGTGCCTCATTGTTTTAGCAACAGATCAGCCTGGATCAGCCCGATCTGTCGACCGAGACTAAAACCCCCAGTCCTCAGCGTTGATGACACGACAGAATGGCCCCGCCAGGGTTGCATTGTGATGAGCGATAATCTGCTGTGCCTTCAACGCAGGGGTGTCACTGCAGGTATGGCCATCGGCAATCAGTACTGCGTCGAACCCAAGGTCTCGTGCCGCGCGGCAGGTGCTGTCGACACAATATTGGGTTTTCATGCCCGTGATGACCACACCCTCAACACCAAGAGCCTGTAGCTGGTCGGCCAGGTTTGTCCTGGCAAAGGCGTTGGGGCGGTTTTTCTCGAAAATCACTTCGTTGCCCTGTAGCACCAGTTCCGGTATCAGTTGGGTCAACGGGCTTCCCGGTTCAATCGGTGAACCGGTAGGGCCGACATGACGGGCGAGAAAGACCGGGGCACCTGCGCTCCGGGCTTTATCCAGCAACGTGTTCAATGTGTCCAACAGGGCCTCGCCAGCCCATGGCTTGTCCGGGCCATGCACCAATCCTACCTGCATATCAAGAATCAACAGTGCATACATGGGGCTTTTCCTTGCGTTTTGGCCAGTGACACAAGGGCAAAAGAAAAGGCCCTTACCATCACTGGCGGGCCTTTGAAGTTCGTGCGTTATGGACTCACGATACCTCTCACGACCCGCCTTCGGCGGTCGTGGTAGTCGTGGTCAAGGCAACTCGTAATTGATTCATGGAGCTGACAGTAGCTGCGTATCAGCGGGTTGGCAAGCAGGAGCAGGAAGCGTCATGACTTCGAGCTGGCCAGCCATATACCCATATGCTTCTTGGAAGCCGCGGCCAATCAAACTTAGACTAAAGGTCGTCCAGCGCAACCTACACGCGCTGTGGTGATACGAGATGTTGTTGGTGGGAGCCTCGTCTTCTTGGGCATGAGCACAAGGCAAAAGGGTAGTTTGCCGCGGTCATCGACGTACTGCGGTGTCTTGAGCTTGAGTTCCAGCACGCACAGTCTGTGCTTTAAATTAAATATTGAACGTAGCCCTGCTACTTTAACGAAACAGTCATAGAGATTCTGTACGCCGAGGTGCTGCGTGGGGGGTAATTAAAAGTATGGGGTCAGTCATGCAATATTTTGAGTTTATTATGGTTCTGTGGGGGCTCATAATGAATAGCGGGTAATTTGTTTTTCGGTAAAATTAATTAAGTGCGTGTGCTTTGCAGGCATTTCTTTAATTATCGGGGGGGCGGGATCATGAAGACGCTGGGGGTTTTGCTATGGGTTTTTGTGACAGTTATATTAAAGGCTCCTTATTCATGGGCCGAGCCACCAGGTACGGTATGGCGAATGGATACCCGGCCGGAGCATCTGATATTTCACGCTGGTTTCCAGGCCTGGGGTAGTAACTTTAATGTTCATGACCATGTGACCGGCGAGTCATGCGTCAACAGGCAACAGGGGCAGCGAGATTCAGGCTTTGTCTCAACCGCGGCAAACTTTCAGTTCATTCGCACTGCCGCAGCTGCCAGGGCTTTTGCCCAACCCGGTCAGCGTATTTATCTTTATCGCGTCAGGCCGGACAGCAACTTCTTCAATGCCGAGGCCTCATTGCGGACATTACATGACAACAATCCGCAAGTCCCGATCACCCCCTTGAACTACCATCCCTCACGGGCAGCTAATGAATATATAACGCCGACCGTCATTCCCACTCAAAATATCAGGGACGTGGAATCCTATATTGTTGTCGACGGTGAGTTGCAAGTTTCAACTGCTCAGGTTAACCCCCGTTATGTGGCCGATAATACCCGAGCCACGAACAGGCCCTATTTCAACGGTGAAGCCCCACGAGAAAGAAGGCCGACCTGGTTGGGCATGATCCCGATGGTCGGGGCGTGCCTGGCTGCGTCGCGTTCGGATCTGAAGCAAGATATTCCAGCAATAATGTTTACCCTGGAGTCTGTTTATAACAGCAGTACCTCCATTATTAACCATGATGAGCTATAAACGTTGAGGAGTATGAGCATGCGTCTTGCAGCCTTGTTGTTGGTGTTGAGTGTCAATGCTTTTGCCGAAGAGCCTGGTTCAACGCGGATGAGTCGGGATGTAAAGTGCGCGCAGGGCACGGTAAAGCAAATACATATAGGGGCAGGTAACTACGACAGCGGCAATGGGATCAGCGTAATGTTAACTTCGACCGGAACGCGCTGGTGGGCAGTTCATGGGGAGCGCAATCTGAATGATCCCACAGGTTATGCACTGCTTAATATGCTGTCCCTGTCGAAGCTGACAGGCCAGCAAGTGTCTCTTCTGGATGAATCCGGCGGCGGATGTAATTACTTTACGGGTGTGGTCTTGACAAATATGTATTAAGTTTCGATGGGTCACTATTCAAGTGGGTGCGGCACACTTGCAGAATAAAGGTGTTTGTTGTCTGCACTTTGCCGCGCCCGCTGTTAATTGTGTCCTGTACGATTTGCGATACAGAACACTCAGCGCCATCGCTAAGCAGTGGCCTGTGCGGCGTCTGTTTAAAGTATGCAGGGGGATACAAGGGCTGGTATTGGCATGTTCAGGTCTAAGCGGTCATGAGGGTGTGCAGCCCGATGGTGGATTATTCAGAGGAATTCCTACGCTTGAAAGTGCACGACTGAAACAGTTCGAGGGGTTTATTTATTACAAGTCACCCGCCTCGCCGGCGGTGTGATTTAGGGTGTCCATAGAGCCCGACTTGACCAAGCGCATGCTCAACCAATGATCAGCCTGATCGCGCTGAAAGCCTGTGGCAAGGAAGCATCAGGCACGAAATAAAATAAGGGGCCGAAAGCCGGGTGCGCCAACTTCCCGCCCACTCAAGGCTCCTGCGCTGTACATACAGCGAAATGAGCCTGGCCGCTGTCTTTTCGGGGCTGGAGGTGTCCAGGGCGCTGAGGCGACTCTATCGCCCTTGATTTCGAAGTTCTGCAGGCGTGTATGCCGTCCGTTTTCCAATAATTCAGGTTTCCGCTATCTGATGTTCGGCAACGACGTTAATCTCGGTGGGTGCCGGTTTCGTTTAGGCGCTTATTTATGTCTGCAACTTCAAGGGTCTCCATGGATAGAATCGCCTTCAAACCGCTCCTTCTCGTCGCCGGCCTCCTGGCGTTCATGCCAATGGCCCACGCCGCCAGCACGCTGGTTTACTGCTCCGAAGCCAGCCCCGCCGGCTTTGACCCCAGCCAGTACACCAGCGGTACCGATTTTGATGCCTCCGCCGAAACCGTATTCAACCGCCTGATCCAGTTCAAACGGGGTAGTACTGAAGTCGAACCTGGCCTGGCCACCCGCTGGGATGTCTCCAATGACGGCCTGACCTACACCTTCCACCTGCGCGATGGCGTCAAGTTCCATACCACCGATTTCTTCACCCCGACCCGGAATTTCAACGCGGATGACGTGTTGTTTACTTTCGATCGCCTGCTGGATGCCCAGAGTCCGTTCCGCAAGGCTTACCCGTCCGAATCGCCCTATTTCACCGATATGGGCTTGAACACCACGATCAAGAGCGTCGACAAGCTCGACGACCGAACCGTGCGTTTCAACCTCAATAACGTTGATGCCGCCTTTGTGCAAAACCTGGCCATGAGCTTCGCCTCGGTGCAGTCCGCCGAATACGGAGCCCAACTGCTCAAGCAGGGCAAGGCTGAAGAGATCAATCAGAAACCGGTGGGCACCGGGCCGTTTGTGTTCAAGCGCTATCAGAAGGACTCGCAGATTCGTTACGTCGGCAACAAACAGTACTGGAAGCCCGAGGATGTGAAACTCGACAACCTGGTTTTTGCCATCACCCCTGACGCGGCGTCGCGCCTGCAGAAACTCAAAGCCGGGGAGTGCCAGGTCAGCGGTTACCCGCGACCGGCGGATATCGAAGTGATGAAGCAGGATCCCAACTTGCGAGTGCTGCAGCAAGCCGGGTTCAACCTGGGGTTTCTGGCTTACAACGTGACACATCCGCCGCTGGACCAACTCAAGGTGCGTCAGGCCCTGGACATGGCCATCGACAAGCCGGCAATCATCAAGGCCGTGTACCAGAGCGCAGGGCAATTGGCGCAGAACGCCTTGCCACCTGCGCAGTGGTCTTATGACCCGACAATCAAGGATGCCACCTACGACCCGGTCAAGGCCCGGCAGCTTTTAAAAGAAGCTGGGGTTGCACCAGGGACCACTATCAACCTGTGGGCGATGACCGTTCAACGCGCCTCCAACCCGAACGCGCGTATGTCGGCACAAATCATCCAGCAGGATTGGGCAAAGGTCGGCATCAAGGCCAATATCGTTAGCTACGAGTGGGGCGAGTACATCAAGCGCGCCAAGAACGGCGAGCACGACGTGATGATTTACGGCTGGACGGGCGACAACGGCGACCCGGATAACTGGCTCGGCGTGCTCTACAGCTGCGCGGCGGTCAAGGGCAGCAACTACGCCAAATGGTGCAACCCAGACTATGACAAGCTGGTGCAGCAAGCCAAACTCAGCAGCGACCGCGAACAACGCATCAAGTTGTATCAAGAGGCGCAGAAGATCCTCAAGGAGCAAGTTCCGATTACACCCATTGCGAACTCGACGGTTTTCCAGCCCCTGCGCAAGGAAGTGACTGATTTCAAAATCAGCCCCTTTGGGCTGACACCGTTCTACGGGGTGAGCCTGGATAAGTAACAGCAAGCCCCAACTGAGTGCACCAGAAGCCCGGGATGGTTTTTGGTGCGCTCGCGGCACCGAAATAACCTCGCTATAGACGTGAATAGGCCAAAGTCTTATGCAAGGTATGCACTGAAATAATGCGTTTGCTGCCGAATTTGAATATGCCGAACTTACAGGCGCTTCTTTAATAGAGGCCAAGGCGCATGTTGGTTTGCTATGCGTACAAAGTTTGCAAGGTTCTGTGGATAACCCCCGCCTTCAGGGTGACGAGCTGTCCCATCGAAACGTCATTATGGATGCGGCTGTTGTGTGTGAGCGGCTCTGGATGCAGTTTGGAACCTGGTTGAACCATGAGCGAAGCCTTTATTTATGTGCGTTGACTTTTAACCGGTTCGGGCAGTGGCAGAGTGCTCTGGATAGTGCTGGCAAGGCACTGGTCATTATCGAATCGAACGGGGTGGAGGAGGTGGACAGGGCATTCTTGCTGCTTCAAGTGTCTAAAGCTTGCCAAGGGCTGGGCAATAGGGGAAGCGCTGATGAGGCACTCCATGCTGCAGACCGGATTGCTCAGGGTTTCGATTCGCAACTGAGTCGTTGGTTTTTGGATGTGCGTTCCAAGTTAAAGGTCGCGGACTTTGTACCTGCTGATTGAAACGGATTAAACATCAGGGGGGTCATCAATGAGAGTACGGATCCATTGTAATGTCTTCAGTGACCATGCCAAAAGAAGCAGTATATCCTCCCCCTGATTTACCTCATGTTAGCCATGCAAGATGCTGCCCGGTGTGATGCGCAGTCGCTGGATCAGGGTGCAGGGACAGAAAAGCTCTTGCCTTTTTCCACTACCCAGGTGGCAAGAACGGTAGCGCCCTGTGGGCCCGCTTTGCTGATGTGGGGTTCGTGCGCCAGGTGTTGAAAACTGTCACCGGCCTTTATTCGCTTTTCAGGCTGCCCATCCATTGTAATGATGACCTCGCCTTCAAGCACATAGGCGACTTCTGGTCCTGTATGTATGTGGCGAGCCTTGACTTCGTTCGGGGCGAGTACTGCTTTTTGCAAGCCCATTTGATAGTGGGTATCAGGCATGTCGATTCGTTGCAACACGTCAGACTTTGCGGGTGTTGGCATGTCTGCGATGGCAGCTCCCGCCCAGAGGACGGCACTCAACATAAATATGGCTGGGGGCGTGCCTTTCATTATTTGATTTCCGGTTTATGACGCTTGATTGGCTGTGCGAGTCAGACGTTTTTAGGTGTTCATGTTTTAAGTTTTCTGCGTAAAAACAATAGATTTTTGGGCTCGCTAAAGTATGTAGTTTTTTTCTGTTACTTGCGTGGTTCATTTCTTTTCATATTTGTGCGAAATTTAATGTGTGTCATGTTTGTTTAGTGTGTCGTTATTATGTTGTTCGTTCATTCCATCATTTTCTTGTGGTCATTGGCTGTTCCCGGGGCTGTACGCGGGGGCGTGCAAAAATGCGCAGAGGCCAGCACAGAAATAAGCTAAGTGACTGATTTATAAAAACAAGCATGTATCTAAATGTTTCTGATGGTTTTGCGGTCAATAATGCCGCTTGCGAGATAATTGATAGGGTAAAACCTCTCCAGCATGACGTTTTAGCTGAATTTTGTTGTGTATATGGTGAAATTACCTGCGCAACACTTCCTATACTGCCCGCGGTGTCTACGTACCTGTACAGTTCAGCCAATCACGATGAGTGATCGAACTGCTATGGCGATAGCCACCCTGCGTAAATGAGGTGGTGTCCGCGTCGTCTTGTTTCCTGCACCTAATAAGTCTAAGAATGAGAAAAAGTGTAATGAATAAACAGTCGATCCAGATTGCGCTTGCGTACATGTCCGTAGTTATCGGTGGTGGCTTTGCCTCCGGGCAGGAGGTGCTGCAGTTTTTCACCGGCTATGGGCTTATCGGTATCCTGGGCACCCTGGTAAGCGGTTTGATGTTTGCCTTCCTCGGTATGCAGATCGCCCGCATGAGTTCGAAGATGCAGGCCAACTCGCACAAGGAAGTACTCTACGCTCTGTTCGGCGCACGTCTGGGCTGGGTCGTCGATGTGGTGCTGTCATTCTTCCTCTATGGGGTTGGTGTGGTGATGCTGGCCGGTAGCGGTTCGATTTTTGCCCAGCAGTACGATCTGCCCCCATTGTTTGGCGGTGTATTGATGACCGTGCTGGTGATCGCCACGCTGTGCATGAACGTCAAGCGCATCATTGATCTGATCAGCGCAGTCATGCCTTTTCTGCTGGCGATGGTGCTAATCATCACGACCTACTCGATTTTCAGCTACAACGCTCCAATCGAGACCCTGGATGCTGTGGCGCGTGAAAACAACGAGACGGTCACTGGCAACTGGTTTGTCGGCGCCTTGCTCTACGCTTCGTTCAATATCGCGGTAGGTTTCCCGATGCTGGCAGTGATCGGTGGCATGACCAAACAACCCAAGGCGGCCGCTCTCGGCGGTGTGCTCGGCGGGCTTGGTTTGGGCGCCCTGATCCTGTTGTTGAACATCGGCCTGTTTGCCAACATCAACCAGCTGCAGGGTATTGAAATGCCGTCCCTGGCACTGGCCGGACGCATCTCGCCACTACTCTCGGTGGTGATGTCCATCGCACTGGTGTGCATGGTCTACAGCACTGCGGTTGGGATGTTCTTTGCCTTCAGTGCACGCTTTGCCAAGCCGGAATCGGGCCGTTTCAAGTTGTTTAGTGCAGTGACCGTTTGTGTCGGCCTGGCTTTGAGCCTGGGTGGTTTCAGCAAGTTGGTGGGCACCGTGTATCCGCTGCTGGGCTACGTAGGCTTTGCGCTGATCCTCGCCATTTGCTTCAGCTGGCTGCGCAGTCGCTCGCTGGCCAAGGCGGAAAAAACCGCGCTGGACGCGGTCTCCTGACCCCGGCTGCCGCCGAACGCATGTTCGGCGGCTTCCTTCCTAGCCCTGCTGTTCAAGTATCTGGTTGACGTCCCGGACCCTGGCGTAATCCATTGCCATGCTGGCAAGCGACAGTGCATGTACATCCTCGGCAGGCCACAGGCGTCCATTCAGGTCTATCTGATCGAATGTATAGCAGGCATCCGATCCCACAATCACATCGAACCCCAGGCAACCTGCTGAGCGAACCGTGCTCTCTACGGAATTATTGGTGATCACGCCGACGATGACCAACTGCTCAATCCCGCGCGTGCGCAACCAGCGTTCCAGGCCTGTGTTGGTAAATGCATCGGGTACGTTCTTTTCAACCACGTGCTCACTATCGAGCGGGGCCAGCCCCTCCTGAAACTCGCAGCCAGGCTGGCCGGGCCAGAATACCGAGGCAGGCGATCGGGATATATGCCGGACATGGACTACCGGACGCTGTACATGCCGCCAGGTTTCCAGCAGGAGCTGTACGTTGAGCTCGGTGTGCGGGTTGTTTCTGCGACCAAGCCCGGGAAGGCTTATCCCTTTTTGCATATCGATGATGATCAGTGCCGCATCGGATTTGATCAGGGGCATGGCCGTTCCTCTGGCTGGGGATAGGGAGCACCATGCTAAGTCTATTGCGCCGGGGTCACCAGATGGCTACAGGTCTTTATCCTGGCTCAGGGTTTGCGGTTCGCCGTGGCTGATCATCCATTTCAGCAAAGCCCTCACCGGCACTGTATGGGTGCTCTCGACCCACTGAACACCTTCATGGCTGTAATGCTCGATATAGCGGCTGAGTACCAGCGTGTCGCGATCGCTCGACAGGCGCAGGCTTGTTTCGCGACAGTGCAGGGCGGCGTTGGCACGCTTTACCAGTCGCTGTTCCAGGATCATGGCCGGGTTTTCGCAAGGCATGGGTACACGCGTTCTTGGCAGGAAAGAGGTCTGATCCTCGCATTCGCGGTTTGCCTGGATATGTCTGCTTTTTTGCCTGGCCGCAACTTTGTTACCAAGTTGAAATATATGACGCAGCGGGACGAATAGTTTTAGATGGAAGCCTTTACATACCTTAAGTGGAATGCGCCGGTGAGCAGCCTTTTGATCGTGGACGATGACCTGGAGGTCCTCGCGCTTCTGAAGAAGTTTTTTGTACAACACGGATATTCGGTGGAGGTGGCCACCGATGGCACGTCACTGTGGGCGGCGATGGCGCTGCAACCACCGGACCTGATCATTCTCGACTTGATGCTGCCTGGCGAAAACGGCCTGATGCTGTGTCAGCGTTTGCGTCAGCAATACCCCACGCCGGTCATCATGCTGACGGCCATGGGCGAGCTGAGTGATCGGGTCGTCGGTCTTGAAATGGGCGCCGATGATTATCTGAGCAAACCTTTTGATGCCCGGGAACTGTTGGCCAGGGTGCGTGCCGTGTTGCGCCGGGCAGGGCAGGGCCAGCCCTCGGTCGGGCAGGTGCCGCGGCCACTGATGAAGTTTGCGGGCTGGCAACTGGACCTGACCCGCCGCGAACTTCGTTCCCCGGATCAGGTGATGATTCCCTTGTCTGCCGGAGAGTTCGATTTGTTGTTGGTGTTTGTCGAACATCCCCAGCGCATTCTGACTCGCGAACTGTTGCTGGATCTGGCTCGTGGCGCTGGCCATGACGCGTTCGATCGCAGCATCGACGTACAGGTCAGCCGTTTGCGGCGCAAGCTGGAGTTCGACAGCAAAGGGGTCGAGATGATTCGCACCGTGCGCAATGTCGGTTACCTGTTCACGCCCGGGGTGACCTGTCAGTGACGGGCTGGATTTCAGGCTGGCGCCTGCGCTCACGCAACACCATCGCACGCTGGATTGCCTTGACCACCATTGTCGCGATGCTTACGGCGCTGGCATTCAATGCGCTGTTTACTCAGTTGGCGGGTGTTTGGGCTTACCCGCCGCTGAGTGAAATCGGGCTGCTGGAAAAGATTTCCCTGACGACCAAGCTGATCGAAGCTTCGCCGGCGCCACAGCGCCAACGTCTGGCTGCGGCAGCCACTGACAGCGCCCTGAGCATCAGTTGGCATGCCAGCCGTGCCGGCCTGGATTTGCCGCAGGTGGCCGAAGCGGCCAGTCGCACGGCCACGCCGCTGGCGCAGCGGCTGTTCAATAGCCCAGAGCGACGCCTCGAAGCCTATCAGCCCGACGACTGGCCACAGCACAACGGGCATTACGCCCTGCTGGTGCAACTGGAGGATGGCTCATGGCTTATGTTCAGCATCGCATCGCGCAGCTGGGGCCTGGGCCAATGGCAGCGCAATCTGATTTTGATCCTGCTGGTGTTGTTGTCCACGGTGCTTGTGGCGCTGATCGCCACTCGCCATCTGGCCAGGCCTTTGCAGCAGTTCGCCGAGGGCGCCCGGCGTTTTGGTGTCGATTTTCGTGCGCCGCCCATTGAGCCGGTTGGCCCTCGGGAGATCCGACAGGCCATTCTTGCGTTCAACGCCATGCAGGCGCAGTTGCAACACTTCATAAAAGACCGTACCCAGATGCTCGCGGCCATTTCCCATGACTTGCGCACCCCGCTGACACGCATGCGACTGCGCGGTGAGTTTATTGACGACCCGGACCAACAACAGCGTCTGTTTCGCGATGTAGACGAGATGCAGGCCATGATCAACTCCAGCCTGGAGTTCTTTCGCGACGATGCCCGGCTCGAGCAGGCCACGCAATTTGACCTGGCAGGGTTGTTGCAAACCCTGATTGATGACTACCGCGACCAGTCCATTGACATTGCCTTCAACGGTCCTGAGCACCTGGTGTATTTGGGCCGGCCGCTTGGCCTGAAACGGGTGATGACCAACCTGCTGGATAACGCTATCAAGTACGCAGGCGAGCCGGCCATCGAGCTGAGTCGGGACGATGAGCAGGTCACTGTTTTCGTTCTTGACCGGGGGCCGGGCATTCCTGTCCAAAGTCATGAGCAGGTGTTTGTGCCTTTTTATCGGCTTGAAGAATCGCGCAACAAAAGCACCGGCGGGGTGGGGCTCGGACTGTCGGCAGCCAGAGCGATTGTGCTGGAACACGGCGGTTCGCTAACCCTGAGCAACCGCACGGGTGGCGGGTTGGCGGTGAGGGTTGTGTTGCCGGTGCTCAAGGGGGCTGGGTGAATGATCTTCTGCAGAGAGTGCCGGGCAGCCCCGGCACTCTCAGCCTCTTGGCCCCTCAGACCGCAGCGACGGCTTGCGCCGCATTTTCGGGTGTCGCCACATCATGCAAGGAAATCCGTGAGGTCTCAGGCAATGCCAGGCCGCCAGCCAGGGCGAGCAGTGCAACGGCCATCAGATAAAACGCGGGCGACATATTGCTACCGGTGGTGCTGATCAGCCATGTCGCCACCAGCGGTGCGGTGCCGCCAAAAAGGGTGTACGCCATGTTGTAGGTGATGGCCGAAGCGGTATAGCGAGTGCGGGTCGGAAACGTCTCCGAGAGCAAAGCTGCGGTCACCACGCCACACAACACCGCGCCAATTGCCAGCAGCATGACACCGACGATGGACGCTGCGAACCCGCCCGAGCTGGCCATCAGGAACGACGGATACACCGCGACCATCAGTAGAACGCACGCGGTCACCACGGTCGCCCGCCGCCCGACCCGGTCCGAATACAGCCCGGCCAGCGGGCAGATGGCGGCGGCGAAGAGCAGGGCGATCAGCGACACCAGCAAAGCGGTTGCCCGGCTCAAGCCGCCCGCGACCTGCAAGTAGGTCGCGAAGTAAGTGGTGAACATGTAGAAGGACAGTGCCGTCAGCGACACAAAGGCTCCCAGGCAGCAGATCGCTGCGCCATGGTTGCGCAAGGTGTCCTTGAGTGGGGAGTGGGCGACCGCATGCTCCTCCTTCACGGCCTGGAAGGCCGGGGTTTCATCCAGCTTCCAGCGCAAATAAAGCCCTACCAGGCCCAGTGGCGCAGCAATCAGGAACGGCAGGCGCCAGCCCCAACTGCCCATGCTTTCAGCGGATAACGAAGCCTCAAGGGCGTAGGCCACTACGGCCGCAGCGGCAAAAGCGGAAAATGTCGAAACCGGCACAAAGCTGCCGTACCAGGCTCTTTTATCGCTGGGGGCGTGCTCCATCAAATAGGCACAGGCCCCGGCGTATTCACCGCCTGCAGAAAAGCCCTGGGCGCAACGAATCAGGGTGAGCAGGATCGGCGCCATAACCCCGATTGCAGCATAAGTGGGCAATATACCGATCAAGGTAGTGGCCCCGGCCATCAGCAAAATGGTCATGGCAAGGGTACGCTTGCGGCCTATCCTGTCCCCCAGCATGCCGAAAAAAATCCCGCCAAGGGGGCGAAAGGCAAAGGCCACCGCAAACACAGCAAAGGTCTTGAGCAATGCGGCACTGGCATCGCCACTGGGGAAAAACTGCTGAGCGATGGTGGTGGCCAGAAAACCGTAGACGGCGAAGTCGAACCATTCGACGAAATTACCGATGGCGGCGGCGACAATCACTTTTCTCAGCGTTTCAGGGCTGACCTGCTCTATGGATACGCTTGTCATGCTGCACCTCGACCTGTCCTCAGTAAGCAATGATTATCGAGGCAGCGGCTGAAACGATTCGCTCCAAAAGTGTCATCGGCATAGTCAGTACCGACTTCTCAGAGGTCAAGCACGGGGGCTACAGGCTACCGGGCGAACTTTTTGGCCCCGGCAACGCACAGGATCACCGCCGCTGTAACACCAAACATGCCCATGCTTACAGTCTCGTGCAGCAAGGTGGCAGCCAGTGCCAGGCCAAAAAATGGTTGCAGCAGCTGCAACTGCCCAACGGCGGCAATCCCGCCCTGGGCCAGCCCCCGGTACCAGAATACAAAGCCTATCAGCATGCTGAAGATCGAGATGTAAGCCAGGCCGAGCCAGGCAGGTGCGCTAATACCTTTGAACGAAGCGGGGGCCCACAACCATGCCAGCGGAGCCATCAATGGCAGTGACAGCACCAGTGCCCATGAAATGACCTGCCAGCCGCCCAGCGTACGCGACAACCTGGCCCCTTCGGCATAGCCAAGACCACAGATCAGTACTGCCAGGAGCATCAGGATGTCACCCTCGGGCGCTGCGCTCAGGCCCTGCGCCAGGGCATAGGCCACGACGCACGCGCTGCCCAGGATCGAGAACAGCCAGAACGCCGGCCGTGGCCGTTCACCCCCGCGCACCACGGCGAAGGCTGCGGTAGACAGCGGCAGCAGGCCAAGGAAGACAATGGTGTGGGCCGATGTCACATGCTGCAAAGCCAGCGCGGTCAGCAGCGGAAACCCCACCACCACCCCGGTTGCCACCAGCAGCAGGGGCACCAGCTGGCTGCGCTGCGGCCGCCGGGCCTTGAACAACCCGAGCATGGCCAGGGCCAGTACCCCGGCAATAGTGGCACGGGCCAGGGTGAGGAACACGGGATCGAACTCCAGCACCGCCACCTTGGTTGCGGGCAATGAGGCGCTGAAAATGACCACGCCGATAAAGCCGTTGATCCAGCCGCTGAGGTTTTTTTCGGTGGTGGGGTGTTGCAGGTGGGAAGTACGTTCCATCGAGTCTCAGGCTCCAGGCTAATCGCGGGATTGCATTCAATGCATCCTAGGGCTGATGATTAATGACAATCAAAAAATTGTCATGGATACAAAGCCCGATGCCCCGTTCCCGCTACAAGTCGCTGGTTGACGGCTTTGCTGCCGATATCCGCTCAGGCCGTCTGTCGCCGGGTACGCGTTTGCCTACCCATCGCCAGCTCGCAGCCAGCGAAGGGCTGGCGCTGGTCACGGCCAGTCGCGTGTATGCCGAGCTTGAGGCCATGGGGCTGGTCAGTGGCGAAACCGGGCGTGGCACTTTTGTCCGGGAAACCTCGCTACCACCAGGCCACGGTATAGACCAGCCCGACGTGATCGCGGGGATGCTGGATCTCAATTACAACTATCCCTCCTTGCCGGGCCAGGCCGAACTGTTGCGTACTGCGCTGCGGCAGTTGGCGTTGTCTGGCGATCTGGAATCGTTGTTGCGCTACCAGCCCCATGGCGGGCGCCTGCATGAGCGCGCCTCGGTCGCGAGGCACCTGGGCAGGAGCGGGTTGAATGTGCCCGCCGAACAGGTGTTGATCGTCAACGGCGCACAACACGGGTTGAGCGTGGTGCTGATGGCACTGCTCCAGCCTGGTGACGTGATCGCGGTGGACGCCTTGACCTACCCGGGTTTCAAGGCACTGGCGCTGGCCCTGCACCTTGAATTGCTGCCCATCCCGAGCACGGAAAGCGGGCCGGATCTGGATGCCCTCGCCAGTCTGTGTCGCCGTCGCTCTGTGCGTGCTGTCTACAGCATGCCGACGTTGCACAATCCGTTGGGGTGGGTGATGAGCCTGGAGCAGCGCCAACACTTGGTCGCGATCGCCCGGGCACATGATCTGCATATCATCGAAGATGCGGCCTACGCTTTTCTGGTCGATAACCCGCCGACGTCTTTGGCTGACTTGGCGCCGGAAAGAACCGTTTACGTGTCTGGGTTTTCCAAAAGTGTCGCAGCGGGTTTACGCGTGGGCTTTATCGTCGCGCCCGCAGAAAAGGTCAGTGTCCTTGAGCGGATAATCCGAGTGACTGCCTGGAATGCTCCCGGTGTGATGACCGCTATCACCAGTGCCTGGCTCGACGATGGCACCGTGACCCGGCTCGAGTCGCAAAAGCGCAAAGACGCACAGGCAAGGCAGCTCATTGCTGATGAGCAGTTGGCGGGGTTGCACAGGATCCGCCATCCTTCGTCCTACTTTGTCTGGTTGCCTCTGTCAGAGGACGCCCGGGCGGACCAGGTTGTTGCGGCGTTGGCGCGTGAGCAGGTCTCGGTGTCGACCGCGCAGCCCTTTGCAACTTCGGCCCATGTGCCCCATGCGATAAGGCTGGCGCTGGGCTCGGTGGGCATGACGGCCCTGCGTGAGGGCCTGGCGAAAGTGAAGTGGGTGGTTCAGGCCCATGCCTAGGGGTGGCCGTACTCAGGCCATGGGCGGCAACCGGCGTTTGACCGGGCTTTTTTTGATGATCGACGTATTGGTTTCGGCGTAGGCATTGAGGCCATCAAGCAGGCTGTCCAATTGCTCGATTGAACGCACATGCAGACGGGCAATAAAACAGTCATCGCCCGTCACCTTGTCGCACTCGGTGAACTGGGGGATGTTCTGGATCTGGCGCTCCACTTCCTGCAACTGCCCCGGTAGCGGTCGAATGCGGATGATGGCCTGGAGTTGATAGCCAAAGGCTTTGGGATCGACTTCCACGGTGTAACCCTTGATCACTTCGCGCTCTTCGAGCTTGCGAATGCGCTCGGCGACGCTGGGTGACGACAGGCCGCTGAGGCTGGCCAGTGTTTTCAGGGAGCTGCGTGAGTCTTGCATCAGTGCGCTGATCAACAGCTGATCTATCTCGTCGCTCATCTTTGCTCCTTAGGCCAAATTGGCAGAATGCCTTAACACTAAAGGCAAAAATGACGAATTGCCTTTTCTGGATTATGGCGCTGCATGAATCGCGATTGCCATACTGTTTCCTACTTTGAGGGAGGCAAATATGGACAAAACCACGCAACGCGGTTCGCTGGAAATGGTCGCAGCCATGCTTATCTCCGGCACCATTGGCTGGCTTGTCCTGCTAAGCGGGCAAGCAGTGCTGGATGTGGTGTTCTGGCGCTGTGTGTTTGGCGCGGTGACGTTGCTGCTGATCTGTGCGCGGATGGGTTTTTTACGCCGCGGTCTGCTGAACCGCACTACCTTTGCGCTGGTAGTTTTGAGCGGCGTGGCCATCGTTGCCAACTGGGTGTTGTTGTTCGCGTCCTACTCCAGGGCCTCAATCGCCATTGGTACGGCGGTCTACAACGTTCAGCCATTTATCCTGCTCGGTCTGGCAGCGTTGTTCCTGGGTGAAAGAATAACCCTGCACAAACTGGCCTGGCTGGTGGTGTCGTTTGTGGGCATGTTGGCGATCGTCAGCGCCCACCACGGGCAAGGGGAGAGCGGCAGTGAGTACTTGCTGGGGATTGCCCTGGCGCTGAGTGCGGCCTTGATGTACGCCGTGGCCGTGCTGATCATCAAACGCCTGCGCGGGATCCCCCCGCACCTGATCGCGCTGATCCAGGTCAGCACCGGCGCACTGCTGCTGGCACCCCTGGCCAACGTCACTGAGCTGCCTGCTGGCGCACAGGCGTGGGGCGCCTTACTGACGCTTGGCGTAGTCCATACCGGCTTGATGTATGTACTGCTCTACGGAGCAATCCAGAAACTGCCCACGGCATTGATCGGAGCACTGAGCTTTATCTACCCCATTGCCGCGATATTTGTGGACTGGTTTGCCTTTGGCCATCGCCTGGAACCGCTGCAATGGGTGGGCGTGGCGGCGATTTTAATCGCGGCAGCCGGGATTCAGCTGGGGTGGCGGGTGGGAGGGCGGCGGGTAGTGAGTGGAGGATAATGGCTGTTTAAATGCACTTGGTCACTGTGAGCGTTCATGGCCAAGTGCATTGATGGGCCTGGCTTAAATCCCCGACCGACTCATCGGGCTGATCATGCGCACGCCCAGACTCAGTGCCTGGGTTACCAGCGCTCTCATATCGGCGGTGTTTTCGTTGTTGACGCACTGCGCCAGTTTTTCGCCCAGGGTCGGCGCAGTGTCGGTGCCTTCCGGGTAAGCGCGCAGGATCAGCAGCCCGCTGTTGGTCAGAACCACTTCGTAAAAGGCTACGCCCGACATGCCGTCGAAGTGGATGTAGCCAATATCCGCCAGCCATTTGACCGTGGCCAGGAACAGGTTCTCTTCTTTTTCCAGCGCCTCGCGGTTGCTGTCCGCCAGGCCTTTGTAGTCGATAAAGCGCTCGGCAGTCAGGGTGATGGGCAAGGGGAAGTTACGGTACAGGTGGCCCAGGATCAAACCGGCATAGCAGTCGAACAATTCGATATTGTTGGACGGCAAGGTGTTGATCGAGTGAACGTTTTTTTCTGTGAGGTGACCGGCTAATCCTTTGAACATGCGAACCTCTGTCAGCTGTGTCTGTATGGCGTGACTGAATAAGCGTACCCATTGGTATAGCACAGTCATGCCCGGGGAACCTGACCTGTGGCAATTGTTACAAGGTAAGACGTATCGCCTGGAAAACCCCTAAAAAATCAGATGCATAACTGGCTATTTAAAATCAGCCTGCTATTACTGTGGGGCGCGATAACCTGCGTACGGCCCGTTTGGGCGAGGCCATTTCATATCAGGAGGATAGATGTCAAAACCCGCATGGATGCGTAACACCCTGGTGGCTGCGGCCTTGTTGAGTGTGTTGGCAGCGCCTGTTGTCTCAGCGCAGGATCGCACCCTGCAACTGGCCATTGGTGATGAGCCGACCGAAGGCTTTGATCCAATGCTGGGCTGGAGCCACGGCAGTTATCTGCTGTTGCACAGCCCTTTGCTCAAGCAAAACGAAGATTTGTCCTGGAGCGGTTTTCTCCTCAGCGATTATCAGGCTAGCGCGGATGGCAAGACCTGGACCCTCAAGCTCAAGCCCGACCTCAAGTTCTCCGACGGCTCGCCACTGACCGCCAAGGACGTGGCTTACACCTACAACAATGCGGCGGCCAGTGGTGGCAAGGTTGACATGGGCAACTTCCTCAAGGCCGAGGCGGTTGATCCGCTCACGGTGCGTATTGAGCTCAAGGCGCCGCAAAGCACGTTCGTCAATGTGCTCGGTTCGCTGGGGATTGTCTCGGCAGACCAATACGACGCCAAAACCTACGCGCAAAAGCCGATTGGCGCCGGGCCTTATCGGTTGGTCAGCTACCAGCCGGGTCAGCAGTTGATCGTTGAGACCAACCCGTACTACGCAGGGCAGAAGAACGATTTCAACAAACTGGTGTTTGTGTTCCTGGATGAAGACAGCGCTTTCGCTGCCGCCCAAAGCAAGCAGCTGGGTATTGTGCGCATCGCCCCTGCGCTGGCCGTGACGCCTGCCGCGGGCATGAAACTGTGGGTTCGCCCCAGTGTGGAAAACCGTGGCATCGTGATGCCAACCCTCGCGTCCGGTAAAAAAGATGCCCAGGGCTACCCGATTGGCAATGATGTGACGGCTGATGTGGCCATCCGCAAAGCCATCAACTACGCCATCAATCGCCAACTGCTTGCCGATCAGATCCTCGAAGGCCACGCGATCCCGGCCTACACCGGCGTGCAGGGTTTACCGTGGGATAACCCGGATGCGCTGTTCAAGGATGGCGATACCGACAAAGCCCGGCAGATACTGGAAGACGCAGGCTGGATTGAAAACGGCCATGGCATCCGTGAAAAAAACGGCCTGCCGGCCAAAATCACCCTGTGGTACGCCAGTGGCGATGCCACTCGCCGGGATCTGGCCCAGGCCGTGCGCTCAATGCTCAAGCCCGTGGGCATCGACGTAGACCTGAAGTCCGGCAGTTGGGAAACCGTTGAGCGCAACATGCACGCCAACCCGACCCTGTTTGGCTGGGGCAGCCTCGACCCGATGGAGCTTTACCATCACTACAGCAGCAAGGCGGCAGGCGTGGAATACTACAACCCCGGTTATTACCAGAACCCGGTTGTCGATCAGCATCTGCAGCAAGCCCTCGATGCGCCGACCTGGCAGCAGGCGGTGCCGTTCTGGCAGCAAGTGGAGTGGGACGGCAAAACCGGCGTCGGCGTTAAAGGAGATGCCGCCTGGGCCTGGTTGCTCAATGTTCAGCACACTTACCTCACCGATGAGTGCATCGATCTGGGTAAGGGCGCCCCGGAAATCCACGGTTCCTGGTCGCTACTCAACAGCGTTGATCACTGGAAGTGGACCTGCCGGTGATCCGCGGCCTATCGCTGTTTGTGCTGCGTTTGCTGGGCCTGCTGCTGGTAACGGCAGCGGGCACCTTTGCCTTGCTCAGTTTTTCTCCGGTAGACCCGATCCGGGCCTATATAGGTAACGATCTGTTGCACGTACCGCCCGAGCAATATCCATTGATTGCGGCGCGCTGGGGGCTCGATCTGCCGTTATGGGAGCGCTTTTTGCGCTGGTTCGGGCAAATGCTGCAAGGCGATTTCGGCTATTCAATGCTCTATAACGCGCCGGTCTCGCAGGTGATTGGAGAGCGTTTTGCCACCTCCTTTGCACTGCTGTTTTCGGCCTGGCTGTTTTCCGGCATCGTCGGCCTGGCCATGGGGCTGACGGCCGGGCGTTATTTGAACCGTTGGCCTGACCGCCTTATTTCGACGCTGTCCTATGTGCTGGCATCCATGCCGACGTTCTGGATTGGCCTGCTGTTGCTGTCACTGTTTGCCGTTACGCTCAACTGGGCGCCGATCTGCTGCGCCTGGACCCCCGGCAGCAATGCCGAAACCGCAACCTGGGGCGACAAGTTGCGACACTTGATCCTGCCCATGCTGGCCCTGGGTGTACTGGGCGTGGGCAATATCGCCCTGCATACCCGCTCGCGGGTGGCTGAAGTGATGAACAGCGAATTTATTCGTTTCGCCCATGCCCAGGGCGACAAAGGCTGGCCGCTGATCAACTTTCATATCCTGCGCCATGCCATCACCCCGGCCTTGTGCCTGCAATTTGCCTCGGTGGGGGAGTTGATCGGCGGTTCGTTGCTGGCTGAAAAAGTGTTCGCTTATCCAGGCCTGGGGCAGGCCACGATCGATGCCGGATTACGCGGCGATATTCCATTGTTGATGGGGATCGTGATGTTCTGTGCGGTGCTGGTATTCACCGGCAACAGCATTGCCAACGCGCTGTTACTGCGCCTTAACCGCGGGGCGGCGCGCCAGGTATGACCTACAACCCCAATCGCGCCTTGCTAAGGCTCTGCCTCTCGTTGCTGATGCTGCTGGGGTTGATCGCCTACGGTATCTCAATCATCAATATTGATGTCTCCATGGATCTGCTGGCACGGCGCCTGCCACCGTCTGCCGAGTACTGGTTTGGCACTGACAGCCTGGGCCGTGATCTGTGGCTGCGGTGTTTTCAGGGGATGACCACCAGCCTGCAGATCGGCCTGACCGCAGCGTTCAGCAGCGGTTTTCTGGCGATGCTGGCCGCCAGTCTGTGTGCGCTGAACAAAACCCTGGATTACCTGATTCGCGGGCTGATCGACAGCATGCTGGCGCTGCCGCATTTGTTGCTGCTGGTATTGATTTGCTTCACCTTGGGCGGTGGCAAGCAGGGGGTCATCCTGGCCGTGGCGCTGACCCACTGGCCACGCCTGGCCCTGATCCTGCGCGGCGAGATCCTGCGTATCCGCGAGACCGATTTTGTGATGCTCTCCCATCGCCTGGGCAACAGCAGCTTCTATCGCTGGCGTCATCACTTGTTGCCGTTGCTGATGCCGCAGTGGATCGTCGGTACCCTGTTGATGTTCCCCCACGCAGTTCTGCATTCGGCGGCGTTGAGTTTCCTGGGCTTCGGCCTGGCGCCCCATGATCCGTCATTGGGCCTGTTGCTGGCCGATGCGCTAAGGTATTTGAGCAGTGGTGCCTGGTGGCTGGCGTTTTTTCCGGGTTTGATTCTGGTGGGCCTGGTACTGGTTTTTGACCAGTTTGCACGGGCATTGCAGCAGCTCTGGATAAGGATTACCTGATGCTGAAATTCGACCGGTTTGCGATCGACGTTGCGCACTATCATTGGTTGGGCCATAAAACCTGGCATCCGCTGCTGAGCAATATCTCCCTTGAAGTACGCCCCGGAGAATTGACGGCGCTGGTGGGCTCCAGCGGCGAAGGCAAAAGCCTGCTGCTGCAAAGTGCCTTGGGCTTGCTCCCTGAAAACATGCGTTGTCGCGGCGAAATAGTGCTCGACGGGCAGGTGTTGGGGGAGGCCGGCAAGGTCAATCAGCGGGGCAAAGCCCTGTGCTATGTACCCCAGGGTGTCAACGCCCTGAACCCGCTGATCAAGGTCGGGCCGCAATTGCAGCGTGCTGCGCACTTGAGCGGGGTCAGGCTGGGGCTTGGCGATGTGGCCGAGCAGCTCACGCACTACAACCTCAAGCCAGAACTGGTGGACGAATTCCCGCGCATGTTGTCAGGGGGCATGGCCAAGCGCGTTCTGGCCAGTTGCGCGGCCTTGACTCCTGCGCGTTATATCCTCGCGGACGAGATCACCTCATGGCTGGATGACGAACATGCCTGCCAACTGTTGACCCATCTCAAGGGCTTTTGCCTGCAAGGTCGGGGGATTTTGTGGGTGACCCATGATCTGGCCCTGGCGGCGCGCTTTGCCGACAGGATCGCTGTGTTGCATCAGGGCGAGCTGCACGAAACCCTGAGTGCCCTGGAACTGCGCGAAAACGGCGGCAGCCCCTGGTTGCAGTCGTTGTGGGCAGCCTTGCCGGAACAACAGTTTTTTGCCCGGCGGGTGCCGGAATATGCTTGAGGTCCAGCAATTAAGCATTGTCCAGGATGGCCGGCAGCTCTGGGACTGTGTGTCGTTTCAGGTGCGGCCGGGGGAGCGTCAGGGCATCTCGGCGCCCAGCGGTTATGGCAAAACCACCCTGGGCCGGGTGCTGGCGCAATGGCAGTCAGCAACCTCGGGCAGCATCACCGTGGATGGCAAAGCGCTTGCGAAAAAGGGCTATTGCCCGGTGCAGCTGGTGCCGCAGCATCCTGAACAGACCTTCAACCCTTATCGCACAACGGGCGAGAGCCTGCGTGATGCCTGGTCGCCAGATGCCGCCTGGCTGGCACGCCTGGCGGTGAATCCCGGGTGGTTGGCCCGTCGCCCGGACGAATTGTCTGGCGGAGAACTGGCGCGTATCGCTTTGCTCAGGGCGCTGGATCCGCGCACCCGCTACCTGATTGCCGATGAAGTGACGGCGCAACTGGATGCGCATGTACAGGCGCAGGTGTGGCAAGTCTTGCTCGAAGAGACCAGGCGTCGGGAGCTGGGGATGATTGTGTTCAGTCACAACAAGGCGTTGTTGCAGAAGGTATGTTCGAGTATCTGGCTGCCGTAGCCTCGCACGGCTCGTCAACTGCTACGGAGCGGGCCATGCAGTTCGCAGTATTCAACCCATTCCATGCCGGCCATTTGCGCCACTTCGCGATGCACTTCAAGGCGCTGGGCCTCGAATTCTTGCGGGCTGGCGCTGGTCAATTGCAGGGTCAGCTCCCAGGCGAAAAAACCCAGACGCTCAGCCTCGGCCTCAAAGGCTTCGTTCAAGCGTTCCTGGCGATATTCCTTTATCGATTGGCCGATAGCGCGGGCGGCCAATGGGTTCAATGTCTCAAGCGCCACGACCAGTTCAGGGTGGTCACTGAGAAAGCGATCAAGTGCTTTTTGATGCCGGGTGCCGGGTTCGGTCACAACTGATTTCCTCGTAAACAGGCAGGGTGTGCTTGCCAGTGATGATGAACACCACATCAATACCGAGCAGAGTAATGGCCGCCAGATAGTCGGCGCGGGGCAAGGTGATATCGCGCTCATAGTAGCTTTGTGCATGGCGCCCTACACCCCCCGCATCCGCCAGTTGTGCCTGTGTCAGTTTCAGGCGCAAACGCTCATGTTTGAGTCGCTCACCGTATGTGTTCATAAACATCGCCTATGTCAGGCATTAAGGGTTTGAAAAAATAGTAGGCCAAATGAAGAAATTGGGAAAGATGGGCGGTGAATAACGACCCGTTTTTGTAAGCACAAGCAGGAGGGCAAAAGGCACTCCTGCCTGGCCGTGTCGCTTACAACGTCGGTTTTTTCTCCGTTTCTGGCAGGAACCAGTTCAACAGCAGGGCACAGATACCGCCTGTAGCCACACCTGACTCCAGTACGTTACGCAGAGCCGCAGGCATATGCGCCAGGAACTCTGGCACTTGCGATACGCCCAGGCCCAGCGCCAGGGACACGGCAATGATCAGCAGGGCGCGGCGGTCCAGGGTAATGCTGGCCAGAATATTGATGCCCGAAGCGGCAACGGCGCCGAACATCACCATGGCCGCACCGCCCAGTACCGGCTCAGGCACTGCCTGAATCGCACCGGCAACGCTGGGGAACAGGCCCAGCAGGATCAGCATGCCGGCAATCCACACACCGATATGGCGGCTGGCGATACCGGTGAGCTGAATGACACCGTTGTTCTGGGCAAACACCGAACTCGGGAAGGTGTTGAAGATACCCGCCAGAAACGAGTTGGCGCCGTTGACCAGCACGCCGCCCTTGATGCGCTGCATCCACACCGGGCCTTCGACCGGCTGGCGCGATACTTTGCTGGTGGCTGTGACGTCACCGATGGCTTCCAGCGACGTGACCAGGTAGATCACCAGCATGGGAATAAACAGCGCCCAGGAAAACCCCAGGCCGAAATGCAAGGGCATTGGCACCTGGAACAGCTCGGCCTGGTGCATGCCGGTGAAGTCCAGGCGGCCCAGGTAGCCTGCCAGGGCATAGCCCACGGCCAGGGCGATAACAATGGCGCAACTGCGCATCCACACCAGTGGAATACGGTTAAGGATCACGATAATGGCCAGCACCACACCCGAGAGCATCAGGTTTTCGCCGTTGGCGAACGTACCGTTGCCCATGGCCGTGAAGCCGCCGCCCATGCTGATCAGGCCGACCTTGATCAGGGTCAGGCCGATCATCAGCACCACGATGCCGGTGACCAGCGGGGTGATCATGCGTTTTACAAAAGGCAGGATGCGCGAGATACCCATTTCGACAAACGAGCCGGCAATCACCACGCCAAAGATCGCCGCCATCACGCCTTCAACCGGCGTGCCTTGCTTGACCATCAGTGCGCCGCCGGCAATCAGCGGGCCGACAAAGTTGAAACTGGTGCCCTGGACGATCAGCAGCCCGGCGCCAAAGGGGCCAAAGCGTTTGCACTGAACAAAGGTAGCGATACCGGAGATCACCAGCGACATGGAGACAATCAGGTTGGTATCACGGCTGGACACACCCAGGGCCTGGCAGATCAGCAGGCCGGGGGTGACGATCGGCACAATAATGGCCAGCAGGTGCTGCAGGGCGGCCAGAAAGGCAATCCACGGCTTGGGACGGTCTTCAAGACCTAAGACCAGCTCGCTGGTTTGGGACTCGACTTCGAGCGGGGTTTTAAGAGAGGTCATGGCGAGCGCCCTGGAAAAAAGAGCGCGATTCTACTGGTGTTGAGCCATTACGCCCAGTGTTGGATTGCGCAGGGCCTGACTTGCTGTGGGAGCGGGCTTGCTCGCGATAGCAGCCACTCGGTCTATCAGATAAACCGCGTCGCCTGCATCGCGAGCAAGCCCGCTCCCACAGTAAGGGGGGGATTACAGGTGCAACGCATGCCCCAGCGCACGCAACGCGGCTTCCTGGACGGCTTCGCCCAGGGTCGGGTGCGCGTGGATGGTGCCGGCGATGTCTTCCAGGCAGGCGCCCATTTCCAATGACTGGCCAAAGGCCGTCGACAACTCCGAAACACCGACCCCCACGGCTTGCCAACCGACAATCAGGTGATTGTCACGTCGCGCCACAACCCGCACAAAGCCGGTTTTGGCTTCCAGGGTCATGGCCCGGCCGTTGGCAGAGAACGGAAAGCTGGCGCTGATGCAGTCCAGACCGGCCTCTTGCGCCTCAACCGGGGTTTTGCCCACCACGACGATTTCGGGATCGGTAAAACACACCGCGGCAATCGCCGCAGGGCTGAACTCGCGCTGTTTGCCGGCAATGATTTCGGCAACCATCTCACCCTGGGCCATGGCCCGGTGGGCCAGCATCGGCTCGCCGGTCAGGTCACCAATCGCCCAGACATTGCGCATGCTGGTGTGGCAACGGTTGTCGACGCGAATCGCCGGGCCGTTCATGGTCAGCGCCAGCGCTTCAAGGTTGAAGCCTTGTGTACGCGGCCGACGACCCACCGCCACCAGCACCTGATCGGTTTCCAGGGTCTGGCTCTGGCCCATGCGGTCACGCATCGACAGGGTTTTGCTGCTGGCCTGGAAACCTTCGACGCTGTGCTCCAGATACAGGGTAATCCCCAGTGCCTTGAGAGATTCTGCCACGGGCAAGGTCAGGTCCTTGTCGTAAGTTGGCAGGATACGGTCACGGGCTTCAACCACCGTGACTTCGGCCCCCAGCTTGCGGTAGGCGATCCCCAGTTCCAGGCCGATATAGCCAGCGCCAACCACGGTCAGGCGTCGGGGAATGGTGGTGGGCTGCAGGGCTTCGGTGGACGAAATGATCGCCCCGCCAATGGGCAGGATCGGCAGGTCGACCGTTTGCGAGCCGGTGGCCAGCAACAGATGTTCGCATTCGATGCGCTGGCCGCCGACTTCAACCGCCTTGCCGTCGAGGATTTTGGCCCAGCCGTGAATGACCTTGACGTTGTTCTTTTTCAGCAGAGCGCCGACGCCGCTGGTCAGACGATCAACAATGGTGTTTTTCCATTGCACGCTCTGGCCGATGTCCAGGGTCGGGGCCTGGGTCTTGATCCCCAGCGGTGAAGTACCGGTGCTGTAGCGCTGGGTGGCATGGAACTGTTCGGCAACGTGGATCAGGGCCTTGGACGGGATGCAGCCGACGTTCAGGCATGTACCGCCCAGCGACTGGCCTTCGATCAGGACCGTCGGAATGCCCAGCTGGCCGGCGCGGATCGCCGCCACATAGCCGCTGGGGCCGCCGCCGATAATCAGCAGCGTGGTGTGTTGGGTTGGCTGCATGTTCACTCCACAAACAGGGTGGCAGGTTGTTCGAGCAAGCCACGCATGGCCTGGATAAATTGCGCCGCGTCCATGCCGTCGACCACACGATGGTCGAAGGAGCTGGAGAGGTTCATCATTTTGCGCACCACGATCTGGCCTTTGACCACCACCGGGCGCTCGACGATGCGGTTGACGCCAATGATCGCCACTTCGGGCAGGTTGACCACCGGTGTGCTGACAATTCCGCCCAAGGCTCCCAGGCTGGTCAGGGTGATGGTCGAGCCGGTGAGTTCCTCGCGGGTAGCCTTGCCGGTGCGTACGGCGTTGGCCAGGCGGGCGATTTCATCGGCGGCGCCCCACAGGTTGAGGGTCTCGGCATGGCGCACCACAGGCACCATCAAACCACCGTCGCTTTGCGCGGCGACGCCGATATGGGCGGCGCCAAAGCGGGTGATGATTTGCGCTTCGTCGTCGTAGCGCACGTTGATCTGCGGGAAGTCCCGCAAGGCCACGACCATGGCCCGCAGTAGAAACGGCAACAGGGTCAGTTTGCCGCGGCTGTCCCCCCATTTTTGGTTGAGCTGGGCACGCAGTTCTTCCAGGGCGGTGACGTCCACTTCCTCGACATAGCTGAAGTGTGCGGCACGGCGCTTGGCGTCCTGCATGCGTTGGGCGATCTTGCGGCGCAGGCCGATCACCGGGATCTGTTGCTCGTCGTTGCGCCTGGCGTAACCGCTGGCCGGTGCCACGCTGGTTGCGGTGTCGCGGGCCAGGTACGCATCCAGGTCGTCATGCAGGACACGGCCCGCCGGGCCGCTGCCAACCACAAAGCGCAACTCGATACCGCTATCCCAGGCGCGCTTGCGCACGGCCGGGGAGGCCAGCGGGCGCTCGTTGGCTTCACGGGCCACAGGCGCCGATCGTTGTGCCGGCGCCGCCTTGATCGGTGGGGCGGCCACCACGGCCACTTCTACGCGAGCTTGAGGGGCGGCTTTTACTACGGCGACCACAGGTTCCGCTGCAGGGCCAGCTTGCGCACTTTCACGCAGGTTGCCGGCGCCTTCGACTTCGATGCGGATCAGTTCGCTGCCCACGGCCATGACTTCGCCAGGCTGGCCACCCAGGGCCAGGACCCTGCCGGCCACGGGGGAGGGGATGTCTACCGTGGCCTTGTCGGTCATCACATCGGCGACCACCTGGTCTTCGCTGACCATGTCACCGACTTTGACAAACCATTCCACCAGTTCTACTTGCGCAATGCCTTCGCCAATGTCCGGCATCTTGATAACGTGCGTACCCATTCAGACCTCCATAACCCGTTGTAGTGCAGCACCCACTCGCGCCGGGCCGGGGAAATAGGCCCACTCCTGGGCATGGGGATAGGGGGTATCCCAGCCGGTTACGCGCTCGATCGGCGCTTCCAGGTAGTGGAAGCAGTGCTCTTGAACCAGTGCGATCAGCTCGGCGCCAAACCCGCAGGTACGGGTGGCTTCGTGAACAACAACGCAACGGCGGGTCTTTTTTACAGAGGTGACAATGGCGTCCAGGTCCAGCGGCCAGAGGCTGCGCAAGTCGATGACTTCAGCGTCGATGCCGGTTTCTTCGGCGGCGGCCTGGGCCACATAAACGGTGGTGCCGTAGGTCAGGATGGTGACTTCAGTACCGGGCCGCACGATGGCGGCGCAGTCCAGCGGGACCGTGTAGTAACCGTCGGGCACGGCGCTGGCCGGGTGCTTCATCCAGGGGGTTACCGGACGGTCGTGGTGGCCGTCGAACGGGCCGTTGTACAGGCGTTTTGGCTCGAGGAAGATCACCGGGTCATCGTTCTCGATGGCGGCAATCAGCAGGCCCTTGGCGTCGTAGGGGTTGGATGGCATCACGGTGCGCAGGCCACAGACCTGGGTAAACATGGCCTCGGGGCTCTGGCTGTGGGTCTGACCACCGTAAATCCCGCCGCCGCAGGGCATGCGGATGGTCATTGGTGCGATAAACTCGCCGGCAGAGCGGTAACGCAGGCGCGCCGCTTCAGAAACAATCTGGTCGGACGCCGGGTAGAAATAGTCGGCAAACTGGATTTCGGCCACCGGGCGCAGGCCGTAGGCACCCATGCCCACGGCGGTACCGACGATGCCACTTTCCGAGATCGGTGCGTCGAACACCCGCGAACTGCCGTACTTGGCCTGCAGGCCTTCGGTGCAGCGAAACACACCGCCGAAGTAGCCCACGTCCTGGCCAAACACCACCACGTTCTCGTCGCGCTCGAGCATCACATCCATGGCCGAGCGCAGGGCCTGGATCATCGTCATGGTGCTGGTACTCACGGCGTTCTCCATCTGAATTTTATTGTTGTCGTTCATCTGGTTATAACCCCAATTCCTGGCGTTGCCGGCGCAAATGCTCGGGCATTTCCTTGTACACGTCTTCGAACATGCTCGCGGCACTGGGTATCTGCCCGCCTGCCAGGGTGCCGAAACGCTCGGCTTCCTTTTGCGCGCCAATGATTTCCGCTTCCAGCTCGGCACTGACGGCTGCGTGCTCTTCTTCCGACCAGTTGCCGGTGGCAATCAGATGCTGCTTGAGGCGAAGAATCGGATCGCCCAGCGGGAAGTGGCTCCAGTCATCGGCCGGACGATACTTGGACGGGTCGTCGGAGGTGGAGTGCGGGCCAGCACGATAAGTGACCCATTCGATCAGGGTCGGGCCCAGGTTGCGGCGCGCGCGCTCTGCGGCCCAGGCCGAAGCGGCGTAAACGGCGATAAAGTCATTGCCGTCGACCCGCAGCGAAGCAATACCGCAGCCCACGCCGCGTCCGGCAAAGGTGGTGGACTCGCCACCGGCAATGGCCTGGAAGGTCGAAATGGCCCATTGGTTGTTGACCACGTTGAGGATCACCGGGGCGCGGTAAACGTGGGCAAAGGTGAGGGCAGTGTGGAAGTCCGATTCGGCGGTGGCGCCGTCACCGATCCAGGCCGAGGCGATTTTGGTGTCGCCCTTGATGGCCGAGGCCATGCCCCAACCAACCGCCTGTACGAATTGGGTGGCGAGGTTACCGGAAATACTGAAAAAGCCGTAGTCGCGCACCGAGTACATGATCGGCAATTGCCGACCCTTAAGCGGGTCGCGTTCGTTGGACAGCAATTGGCAGATCAGGTCGACCAGCGGCACATCACGAGCCATCAGAATGCTTTGCTGGCGGTAGGTGGGGAAGCACATGTCGTCGATGTTCAAGGCCAGGGCCTGGGCGCTGCCGATGGCTTCTTCGCCCAGGCTTTGCATATAGAACGACATTTTTTTCTGGCGCTGGGCGACCACCATGCGCGTGTCGAAAATGCGCGTCTTGAGCATGGCGCGCATGCCTTCGCGCAACACTTCGCTCGATACGCCTTCGGCCCACGGGCCAAGGGCCTGGCCCTTGTCGTCGAGCACACGGATCAGGCCTTTGGCCAGGTCTGCGGTGTCGGCAGGTTCCACATCGATCGGGGGTTTGCGCACCAGACCGGCATCGGTCAGGCGCAGGTAGCTGAAGTCGGTCTTGCAGCCTGGGCGGCCGGACGGTTCGGGAACGTGCAGGCGCAGCGGTGCATATTCATTCATGGCTTTCTCTACGCTCGATCTTGTCGTGTTTATAGGCGCGGGAGCTAGGTAGTACTGTCGAAGATCTGTCTGATAAAAACCAAGATCTTGTCCTACAACAATCATATTCCTGACGCCGAAGAATATTTCTCTGTAGTTCATTGTGCTTTGCAGCGTTTAAGGATAAGAATTCTGCATAAACATAAAAAACAGGTGCTTTTGTCTCATGCGCAAGCTAGATCGAACTGATATCGGGATTCTCAATAGCCTTCAGCAGAATGCGCGCATCACCAATGCGGACCTTGCGCGTTCGGTCAACCTGTCGCCGACGCCCTGTTTCAACCGGGTCAAGGCCATGGAAGAGCGCGGCCTGATCCGCGAGCAGGTGACCCTGCTCGACGCCGATATGCTGGGGCTGCATGTCAATGTGTTTATCCATGTGAGCCTGGAAAAACAGGTCGAGGAAGCCCTGCAGCATTTTGAAGCGGCGATATCCGATCGCCATGAAGTCATGGAGTGCTACTTGATGGCCGGCGACCCGGATTACCTGATCCGGGTGCTGGTGCCCAGCATTCAGGCGCTGGAGCGTTTCATGATGGACTTTTTGACCAAGGTGCCCGGCGTGGCCAATATCCGCTCCAGCTTCGCCCTCAAACAGGTGCGCTACAAAACTGCGCTGCCATTGCCTCCTGGCGGGCTGACGCTGGAGGAGTGAATTACACCCGCAAGCGCCAGCGCTCGTTGAAGCGCAGGTCGACCACCGCCAGTGGCTCTACGTCAATCAGGTTGAAGGAGGCAGTGCTCGCTGCCAGGGCGTGCAATATGGCAGCACGGATCACAAAAGGATGAGTCACCACGGCAAAATGACCCTCTTCGCGAAACTCGTCGAGCCAGGCGCTGACCCGCAGGCACAGGGCCTGTATCGACTCACCGCCATGGGGCGCGGCATCGGGGTTGCTGATCCAGTTGGCTAGCGCCTGGGGCATGCTTTGTTGCAGGTCTGACAGGCGCTGGCCCTGCCAGTCGCCGATATCGTAGTCGCCCAGGGCCGGGACAATCTCGATTTCGCCACCCAGTGCCTGCGCGGTTTGCAGGGTGCGGGTTTCGGGCGCGCAGAGTATGCGTACCGGCTTTTTCAGCCTGGCACTCAATTCGGCGGCCAACAGCAGGCCTTTCGGGTCAGCCGTCTCATCCAGTGCAAAGCGGCCCAGACGCTGGGCTTCTGTGCGGGCATGACAAATAAAGCTGAGGCGGGTGGGCATACCGGAATCCTTGCGGGGGAGACGTTGTGTTTGTGTTGTCTGCGCTCGCCCTTCAAATCAGTTTAGGCGAGTATTATGACCGTGTAATTCACTCTCAAGGTACTGTGCAATGGCTGCTGCTTTTTTGAAGAAAGTTCTTAATACGGCTGCGTTACTGACACTGATGACCGGGGCCGGCGCTGCGTTTGCCCATGCCCATCTGGAGCAGGCGACCCCCGCCGCCGACAGCACGGTGAACAGCGTCAACGAACTGCGCCTGGTGTTCAGTGAAGGCGTGGAGCAGGCGTTTACCCAGGTTGTGATCAGCCATGACCAGGCGCCGGTGCCGGTGAGCAGCATCAAGACCGAACCCGGCAACAAGAAAACCCTGATTGTGACACCGGCACAGCCGTTGCCGGCGGGTACCTATAACGTCAAATGGAACGCCGTGTCTGTCGATACCCACAAAAGTGCCGGCGATTACAGCTTTACGGTGAGCAACTGAGTTGATGCTCAGTGCAATGGTGATCTGCCGGTTTGTGCATTTCAGTGTGGTGTTGCTGATCTTCGGAGCCTGTGCATTCAGGCCTCTGTTGCGCGGGGCATGGCCATCCTTCGACATTGATGGCCAATTGCTCAAGGTCAACCGGGTGCTGGCCTGGGTGGCGCTGGCCAGCGGCCTTGCCTGGTTACTGTTGACCACCCACTCGATGGCAGGAAGCTGGCCTGAAACCCTGGCCCCGGCGACGTTGTGGCTGGTGTTGGGCAGTACCTTTTTCGGCCAGGTGTGGGCTTTTCATCTGCTGTTTTGCGTGCTGTTGTTGCTCGCCTTGTATGCCCGTAGCGGATTTAACCTTATCTGGTTGCTGGGTTTTCTGTTGCTGGGCACGTTGGCTCCAGTGGGTCACGGCGCGATGCTGGATGGCTGGCGCGGGCAATTGCTGATGCTTAACCAGTGGGTGCATCTGGCGTGTGTGGGGGCCTGGATCGGTGGTCTGTTGGGGTTGCAGCTTATTCTTGTGCGGCCTGTCGGTCAGGACGTGGGCGCTGTGTTGCAGCGCTTCAGCAATCTGGGGTTTATGTTGGTCGCCGGGATTATTCTTACCGGGCTGATCAATACCCGCGTGCTGACCGGTGCGCTCTGGCCTTCACCTTTGTTTGAAGGCTTCGCCCTGATTCTGTTGATCAAGGTGACCCTGGTGGGGGTGATGTTGCTGCTGGCGCTGTTCAATCTGCTGATGAGTCGTGCGGGCCGCTTCACCCTGTTGCGCAGAAGCGTTGCATTGGAATGGCTGTTTGGCTTGGCGGCAGTCGCCGCCGTGTCATTGCTGGGCACCTTGCCGCCGCTGGTGGTGTAGCGGCTGACGAGGTGCGAGGCTGCATTAAGGGCCGCAGGACTCTAAAAGTGCGGGCCCGCTACGCAGCCCTTCGCAGCTTCGTGCCTCGTAGCGGCTACAAGGCTAGACCAACAAAAACACACCCAGCAACCCGCCGAACACCAACCATTTTTCTACGTAGTAACGCGTGCGATTGCGCTTTTTCAGCTCTTTGCCGCGCAGGCGAATCTTGTATAACCGGGTAAATGCGCGGTTCAGGGCGCCGGTTTTGTCACTGGCATCGTTAGGCGAACTGGCGGATGCCATCACTGTGCGGCTGAACCACTGATTGAAGGCACTGGCCCAGCGATACTGCATCGGACGCTCGACATCGCAGAACAGGATGATGCGATTTTTATCGGTAGTGTTTTCGGCGTAATGGATAAAGGTTTCGTCAAACATCACCGCCTCGCCGTCACGCCAGGCGTAGTTCTGGCCGTCAACGTTGATATAGCAGCCTGGATCATTCGGGGTGTCCAGGCCCAGGTGAAAACGCAGCGATCCGGCGTAGGGGTCGCGGTGACGCACCAGTTTGGAGCCAGGGGGCAATTCGGCAAACATGGCGGCCTTGACCGTACCGATGCTGTTGAGCAGCTCAATGGTGCGCGGGCACAGTTCGACCGCCGAAGGGTGGTTGTCGCCATACCACTTCAGGTAAAAGCGCTTCCAGCCACTTTTGAAAAACGAGTTGAAGCCGACATCGTTGGGTTGCTCGGAACGCTTGATCTCGCCCGCCTGCATCAGGTTTCGCGCTTCTTCACGGATTTCCTGCCAGTGATCCTGCAAGGGTTGCAGTTCCGGGAAATCGGCAGGTTTGAGGTAGGGCTGGCCGGGCACTTTGGAAAACAGATACAAAAAGCAGTTGATCGGAGCCAGGAAGGAGGAGTGATCGGTCAGTTGACGCCCGAGCTTATGGCGAACCTTGCCCCGCAGGTGGACATAGGCGATGGACAAGACGTAGACAGCAATAATGATGAGTTTCAAGAGTATCTTCACAATTCAGGAGAAACGCAGCCCTGCAAACACGCACAAATGGCCCGACCTCTAGAAGAGTTATCGGGCGCTGGAGTTGCATTCCGTGAGCCTGGTTAGGGTTAAAACAGTATTTTGAATATTTTCTAACGTTTCATCATGTTTTTGCAGATGTTTTTTACAGTCTTTAGTCCTGTTGTGGGCAGGCCTATAGTCGTATTTGCATGTAGGGGAATTCTTTTTCGATCAATGAAAACCATTTTCGCCCAATAAACGATCAATTTCGCCAGCGCCCGGCGCTGTGGCAGGCCCCCGACGGGTCACGGCGATTGCCGCTGCTGCATTGGCCCGTTGCGCCGCTTGCGGTGCGGGATGCCCGGCCGCCAATGCGGCAATCAGCACGCCTGTATGAGCATCCCCGGCACCATTGCTGTCGATGCACTGCACCTTGAACCCGGCGATGTGTTGCTGACCGTGGCGGTCACTGATCCAGCAGCCTTGCGGGCCGTCGCGCACAACCGCAAGGCAGTGTGTGGGCAGGCGTGCGCTCAGGGCAGGCAGGGCGTCGGTCAGTGTGGGGGCATGGGTAAAACTCAGCGCTTCGGCAGTGTTGCCGGTCCACAGGTTCAGGCGCGGGAGCAGGGCGTCGAGCAGTTGCGGGTCAATATCGGTCAGTAACGGGCCGGGATCGAAGGTCACCTGGACACTCTGCGCCAGGCCCTGTATCCACTGCAAAAGCGGCCTCGCCTTGCCGACATGGAGCAGGCTGTAACCGCTGACATAGAGATGGTCGTCGGGCTGCACGCTGACGTGCGCGAGGTCGTGGGCAGACAACCCGCCTTCGGCACCAATGCAGGAAATAAAAGTACGCTCGGCGCTGGCTTCGGTGAGTGCGACGCACAGCCCGGTGTCTTTATGCGGGTCTACTGGCAGGGTCATGTGTATGCCCTCGGCGTGCATGGCCTGGCGAGCCATGTCACCGAACTGTCCCTGACCATGACGCCCCAGGTACACACTCTGCAGGCCGTTGCGCTGGGCAGCGGCCATTACGTTGAACCCGCCACCGGCGTGAAAGCTGGCGCTGTGGGCCAGCGCGTCGCCGCCGGAGGCGGGCAGTGTGTCCAGGCTCATGGCCAGATCGATGATCACCTGGCCTGTGTGCAGCAATCTAGGCATGGGCGCTGTCCTGTGCTGGCAGGCGGCGGTCTCTGGCGCCGCCCAGCAGCGCATACAGGCCGCCAGCCACGATGAAAGTCACGACCCAGCCGAGGCCATTGTGGCCCAGCCAGGAATCGGCGAGCGGGCCGGTAAACCAGTCGGCATCGTTGCTGCCAACCCGGGTAAAGCATAACCCCAGCAGCAGGGCCACGGCCCAGGCACTCAAGGCCCGCCATTCGATGCCGCCGCTGTACCAGTAGGCGCTGCTGGGGCTGACGTTGAGCAAGTCGTTGGCGCTGTAGCAGTGACGGTGCAGCAGGTCGACGACAAAAATCGCTACCCAGGCGGTAATCGGAATGGCAGTGAGTGAAATAAAGGTGATGAAAGGGCCGTAAAAGCTGTCGGCAAACAGCATGAAGTAAATCGAACCACAGAAAATCGCCACGATATCCACGACGACGGCCTGCACCCGCTTGATTCTTACACCCAGGGTCAGGGTGGTGAGGCCGGCCGAATAGACGGACAGATGATTGGACAGCAACAGGCCGCCAAAGGCGCTGACCAGGTAGGGAACCGCCATCCAGGAGGGCAGCAGGCTGCGGATTGCTGCAATGGGGTCGGTTGCGGATGCCAGTGCGTGGTTGCCGACCGTCAGCAACCCCCCCAGAGTGATCAGCAGAACCAGTGGAATCCCTGCGCCCCAGGCTGCGCTGGCCACCAGTTGCGCGGCGCTGACGCTGGATTTTTGGTAGCGCGACATGTCAGCCCCGGCGTTGGCCCAACCGATACCGGTGCCCGCGGCCATGATGCCAATCCCGATAATCACGGCGCTGACGGGTGCCGGGCTGGCGCTGAAGACGCCTGGCCAGTCGATGGTGGCGCACAGAAAACCGCCGACCAGCAGGTTGAGCGCGCCGAACACATAAGTTGCCCACTTCTGGATCAGCAGCAGCGTGGCGTGGCCCAGGCCTGAAACCGCAAGGGTCAGCAGGGTGAAGAGGGCGATAAACACCAGGGTGAGCACCGGTGCGCTTTTGGCTTCGGTGGGGGTATTGAACAGGATTGAAGACAAGGCCAGCAGCACAAATGCCGCGGTGGTGGTGTTTACGGTTTCCCAGCCGACACGGGAAATCAGTGAAACCAGCGTAGGACCTATATTGCCCCGTACGCCGAATATAGCTCGCGATAGGGTCAGGCTTGGTGCTCGGCCCCGTCGACCGGCGATGGAGATGACGCCGACCAGGGCGAACGAGCCGCCAGCCCCGATCAAGGCGACGATGACCACCTGCCAGATGGCCAGTTGATGGAAGGCCACCAGCGTGGCGCCCAGTGGCAGGCCGAGGATGCTGATATTGGCAGCAAACCATACCCAGAACAGCTGCCCGGGGTTGCCGTTGCACTCGTTTTCGGGAACCGGCTCGATGCCGCGTGTTTCCAGTTGCCCGGCACTGTGCCCGGGGTCAGGGGAAGTCATGGCGTATGGCTCCTGATGCGCTTGTTATCGTTGTCGCAGGCTGTGTGTGGCGCTGACTTTGTGCCAGGCCCGTCGTGTTGCTGTCCATGGCAGGTTTTTTACGCAAGGCGCAGGGCTAACAGATCGCGTGCCAGAGGCTGCAGATGCAGGTCGTTGACCCTTGTGATCTGTTCGATCAGTGTCGCGGGCCACTGTTGCATTCCTCCACAGGCACCAAGCATGGCGCCGAGGATGGCGGCAATGGTGTCGGTGTCGCCACCGATGCTGGCGGCCATGCACAGGGCATCGAAACGGTTCAGCCCTGCGCTGGCCACGCGTTGGGCAAGGGCAAAGGCGACTACTACGGACTCCTGGGAGGCGACCGAAGTGCCAATCACGTCATAGAGCAGGTCGCCAAAATTGTCGGGGTTGCACTCGCTGCTGGCCTGCCTGGCCCAGCGAATACGCGGGCCGATGCGGCCCCCGGCAACCCAGTGACCCTGGTGTTCGGCGATAAAGGCCATTTCAGTGCCAGCATTGAGGGCGTGCTCAAGTTTTTTACCGTTTATGCCACTGGAGATGACGGCGGCCACTGCGGCTGCGCTGGCAATCCCCAGGCTGGTGTTGTGCGTCACCTGGCACGCCTGAACCACACAATGGATGAAGCGTTCCGGCTGGTTGATATCGCTGGCGATACCTACCGGAGCAATGCGCATGGCCGCGCCGTTGGTGGTGCCGTAGCGGCCCGATTCGGTGGGGCTGTGGCCAGCGAGGATCATCTCGATTGCGCGCTTGGTTGATGGCCCCAGAAGGTCCTGGGAACCCTTGGCCCGCATGCCGGACTCCCAACTGATCAGGCGCCGGGCAAGCTGGTGGGGGTCAATATTGCCTTTGCCTTCAACCAGCAGTTGGCCGACCAGTATTGCCTGCTCGGTATCGTCGGTGATTGAGCCCGCGGGCATATTTGGCGCAATGGGTTGATCGGCCGGGGCATTTTCAAGGGTTGTAATGCGCCCGAAGCGGGCCTGGATCTGTCCGCGACTGAACGATTGGGTCGGCATGCCCAGCGCATCACCCAGGGCCAGGCCGTACAGTGCGCCAAGGGCGAGATCCGGCTGCGTCATGTTGGCGTGCCAAATGAGTGGTACATGCGAAAGTGCACAGGATCCAGCCAGCTCTCGACCATTTCCATAAAGCGTCCTTGGCGGTCGTAGGTGGTGCGCAGGGCTTTGAGAAAAACCGTGCCGGCGGGGCGGCCGAGCAATAGTGCGTCTTCTTCATCGAGCGGCTCGGCGCCAATCCATTGGTCGCCACGATCACCGACAAAGCCATAGGCCGCCAGCGTAATGGTGAGCGAGTCGTCAATCAGCCCTATACGTGGCAGACCTTCCAGGCCACCTGTTGCGGGCACGAACGAGCGTTCCAGAGAAATCGCAGTGCCATCATCGCGGCGACGGCGGCGCTCAAGGATCACGAACTGGCTCAAGCCGAAGCGATGCAGGAGGTCCGCACGCTCTATGGCCTCGAGTCGCAGTAGCTCGGTGTGGATACGGGCGCCGGTGTTGGCCAGGGCCTGTGTCCAGCCGTTGTTTTGGTCGAGCGTAATACCGTCGTAGGTGACGATGGCGCCGCCCTCGGTGCGTTTGGCAATGTATTTTCGCTTTTCCAGTTCGGCCAGTGCTGCTCGCAACGTACTGTGGCTGACACGCAGTTCTTGAGCCAATTGGTCTGCTTCCGGCAGCAGGTGACCGTCTGCCAGAAGCCCGCTTTCGATACGGTGGACGAGTTCGTCTACCACCCGTTGTTTTTTATTGAATCGAACCTGTTTGATCATGCCGAAAGTAATAGCTCAGCATTGTCGGTTCGGCAATATTCGCCCTCTGAATCCAGTCGGACAATGATTGGCCGAAAGCGAACGTCGAAGGGCAGGGACAGCACCTTGAACCGCAGTTTTAACCAGGGCTCAAGGCGGGTGCAGGCAGGGGGGATTTTAACTGCAGGCTTTGAGGTTGACCGGGCCGACGAATTCGTTGCCACGGCCCATCACGCAGGCCACCGCCTGATTGCGCTGGCGCTCCCAGGCTTGAACCGGGTAGGTTTTGTTCCAGGCTTCGTAAAGCTGGCGGTCCTGCCTGGACAGACGCAAGTTGTATTGCTTGCTCATGTAAAAGTAGGTGCGCGCGATCATCCCGCGAATGGAGGGGCGGGGCATGACCTTTTTGGATTTGAAATCGACTTGTGTCAGGCACGAACCATATTGGCCTTTTTGCTCGGGCAACCAGCCAAAACTGAAATTGCTGCGGTCCCCGTTGACCTCGCCGATGCTGGGTACCAGGTTGTGCAAGTCGGCTTCAGCAACTTTGAACACCGGGTCATTGCGGGTGCAGTTTTTTCGCCCGCCACTTTGCCAGCATTGGCGCTGATGGCCGATCTGCCAGGCGGGAACGATATGTTCCCACTCGATGCGTGCGGCACGGTTGGCATTTTTGCGCGGGATATAACCGCAGGCTTTCAGATCGACGCGGTTGCCGGTGTATTTGCAACCGCAGTAGAACTCGGTGGACTGCGGCGCGTAGAGCTTCCAGGCAACCTTCTTGGCTTCGCTGAAGGTGTTCGGGGCCGCGGCCTGTGCGCTTGCAACGGTGAAAAGACCGAGCAGTACCAGTAAACAAACCCTCATTGACTCAGTCTTCCTCAAGCACGGTCCAGAAAACATTCACGCCGCCATCATCGCGATGGGCGACAGTGACGTTATCGTTTTCAGAAATTTCTTCCAGCAGGCGTTCCCAGAACTCAGGGTTATCGCCTTCGAGTCGCTCAAGCACCGCCATTTTGTCTTTTTGAGCTTTTGGCGAGCTGATGATTTTTTGTATACGTGTGCCGAAAATTTCATAGGGGCTTGGCGGAGTCGGCTCTTTTGCTGCTTTTTTAGCCATGATGCAATCCTTGGTGTGCTGTATGCGCATACAGTATTTAACTGCGCCACATTTGGCAACTGTTTGGTGCAACTGCCGGTTGTGCCGCAGCTTTTGTCCGACCAATAAAAAGGCCGCCTCCCATAGGGGAGGCGGCCTTGCTTATTCAGCGCGCCAAGGCGTCAAGCAAGCACTCAGTATTCCCAGAAGATGCGCTGCAGCTCTTTGCTGTCCTGGGTCTTGGTCAGGGCGACCATGGCCAGGATGCGGGCTTTCTGCGGGTTCAGGTCATGGGCAACAACCCAGTCGTTTTTGTCGTCAGGCTGTTCTGCGTTACGCAGTACGAAACCGCCGCTGTTTACGTGGGAAGAACGAATGATTTGTACGCCATCCTTACGCAGGGCTTGCAAGGTCGGCACCACGCTGGAGGACACTGAACCGTTGCCGGTACCCGCGTGGATGATGGCTTTGGCACCGGATTGGGCCAGCGCTTTATAGGCGGTGTCGTCCACATTGCCGTAGGAGTAGGCGATGCCAACGTTTGGCAGGCTCTTGATGTTCTTGATGTCGAACTCGGAGTCCATGGTGTGGCGCTTGGCTGGCAAGCGGAACCAGTAGGACTTGCCTTCAACGACCATGCCCAGCGGACCCCACGGGCTTTTGAAGGCTTCGGTCTTGATGTTGATCATTTTGCTGACATCACGGCCCGACTGGATTTCGTCGTTCATGGTGACCAGCACGCCTTTGCCGCGCGCATCTTTGCTGCCGGCAACGGCAACGGCGTTGTACAGGTTCAGCATGCCGTCAGCCGACATGGCGGTGCCCGGACGCATGGAGCCGACCACCACGATGGGCTTGTCGGTTTTTTCGACCAGGTTCAGGAAATAGGCGGTTTCTTCGAGGGTGTCGGTACCGTGGGTGATAACGATGCCATCAACGTCGTTGCTGTCAGCCAGTTCGGCGACCCGGCGGCCCAATTGCAGCAGGTTTTCGTTGGTGATGCTCTCGGATGCAATTTGCATCACTTGCTCGCCACGCACATTGGCCAGTTGGCTTAGCTCAGGGACGCCGGCGATCAATTTGTCGATACCGACTTTAGCGGCCGTGTAAGTGGCGCTGTTGGCAGCGCTGGCACCTGCACCGGCGATAGTGCCGCCAGTGGCGAGGATGATGACGTTGGGCTTGGTGACAGCCTCTTGCGCTTGAGCGGTCGGCAGTGCCAGCAGCAGGGCCAGTGCGCCCGGAACAAAAGTTTTCAAAACAGCATTTTTCATTGTTTTTTCTCTTATTAGTGAGTATGCCGATGACTGCACACTTTGCTCGGCATGTGCCATTTATTGACCATGCATAGAGACTGGAAAGCACTATTTGTGCCACTAAGCGAAGTTTCTCGGGGAGCACACAACGTATTGATTTATGGGTCTTTATTTCCACGATCCGCTTTCTGGAAAAGAAACCGGACGGTTTTCCGAACAGAAGCGTTTTTTTTGTTCGGAGAGTCGAATATCGATGTGTCTGATCGCGTTTTTTTTCACATTGACAAATAACAGGTGGCTTTCCATAGTGAGGGTCTAGCAAACGTTTGCGCCGTTTTCTTGAGTCTGTATTTCTGGCAGTCAGGCATGACCTGATGCCAGTCACCCAGCTTTTGGCGCTCAGGCGTGTGCGAGCAGGACGTTGCTCACAATAATCATAAGATCGGAGTTGCCCCCATGAAGCTGCCATTTGCTGGACGCCTTCTTGCTGTCGCCATGCTGGCTGCGGCATCCCTTACCCTCCCTGTCGCCAATGCCGATACGCCACAAAAACCCAAAGTCGGCCTGGTCATGAAGTCCTTGGCAAACGAGTTCTTTGTCACCATGCAAAAGGGTGGCGAGGATTATCAAAAGGCCAATGCCGCCAGTTTCGACCTGATTTCCAACGGGATCAAAAATGAAACGGACACTGCGGGCCAGATCGACATCATCAATCAGATGATCATCGCCAAGGTCGATGCGCTGGTGATTGCGCCCGCAGACTCCAAGGCGCTGGTGTCTGCCATCAAAAAGGCCAGTGACCGTGGCATTGTGGTGGTCAATATCGACAACCAGCTCGACCCCCAGGTGCTGAAAAGCAAAGGGCTCGAAGTACCCTTTGTGGGGCCCAACAACAGGCAGGGGGCTCGTGAGGTCGGCGAGTACCTGGCCACCAGGCTCAAGGCCGGTGATGAGGTCGGGATCATCGAGGGTGTATCGACCACGACCAATGCGCAAATGCGCACAGCGGGTTTCACGGATGCGATGAACGCTGCCGGGATGAAGATTGTGCCGGTGCAGTCGGGCAATTGGGAAATCGACGGTGGCAACAAGGTTGCGGCGGGCATGCTCAGCGAGTATCCAAACCTCAAGGCCATCCTGGCGGGCAATGACAGCATGGCGCTGGGCGCGGTGTCGGCTATCCGGGCTGCAGGCAAGGTCGGCAAGGTGCAAGTGGTCGGCTATGACAACATCGATGCGATAAAACCCATGCTCAAGGATGGCCGTGTGCTGGCAACGGCCGATCAGGCTGCCGCCAAACAGGCGGTTTATGGCATCGAAACGGCGCTCAAGCTGGTCAAAAAAGAACCGGTTGAAAACCTCAAGGACGGTGTCATCGATACCCCTGTCGAACTGGTCATCAACAAGTAATCCCACTCGCTGTCGCAGGCACTTGCCCGGTCGGGCAGGTGCCCGGAGAAATGTCATGTCTGCTCCTGATGCCAGCGTGGTCCTCACGGTCAGCGGGATTGGTAAAACCTACACTCAGCAGCCGGTACTGGCTGCTATCGAGCTGTCGTTGCATCGCGGCGAAGTTCTGGCCCTGACGGGTGAGAATGGCGCTGGCAAAAGCACACTATCGAAGATCATGGGTGGCCTGGAGGTGCCGACTCTCGGGCACATGCAATTCAATGGCCAGGCCTATGCCCCGGGCAGTCGTGCGCAGGCCGAGCAATTGGGTGTGCGCATGGTCATGCAGGAACTGAACCTGCTGCCCACGCTGACGGTGGCGGAAAACCTGTTTCTGGACAAATTGCCCGGCCACCTGGGCTGGATCAGCCGCAAGCAGTTGCGCAAAGCGGCCATTGAGGCCATGAGCCAGGTGGGTCTGGAGGCGATTGACCCGGACACCCTGGTCGGGGAGCTGGGTATTGGCCATCAGCAGATGGTCGAGATTGCGCGCAACCTGATCGGCGATTGCCATGTGCTCATCCTCGATGAGCCCACGGCCATGCTCACCGCCCGTGAAGTTGAAATGCTTTTTGTGCAAATCGAACGGCTGCAGGCCCGTGGCGTGGCGATTGTGTATATCTCCCATCGACTTGAAGAGCTGGCACAGGTGGCGCAGCGGATTGCCGTACTGCGCGACGGTTGCCTGGTGTGCGTCGAGCCCATTGCCGATTACAACAGCGAACAACTGGTCAACTTGATGGTGGGCCGCGAGTTGGGTGATCAGCTGGATTTGGGCGAACGTAGCTTGGGTGAAACGGCGCTTGAAGTCTGTGGTATCAGCCGCTCGGACAAGGTACGAGATGTATCGTTTAAAGTCAGAAAAGGCGAGATTTTCGGGATTTCCGGACTGATCGGGGCAGGGCGCACCGAACTGCTGCGACTGATCTATGGTGCCGATGTGGCCGACAGTGGCACGGTTGCAGTGGGTACTCCTGTGCAGGTAGTGACCATCCATTCGCCGGCAGATGCTGTCCGGCAGGGCATCGCACTGATTACCGAGGACCGCAAGGGTGAAGGCTTGCTGCTGACCCAGTCGATCAGTGCCAACATCGGCCTGGGCAATATGGATCGGATTTCAAGCAGTGGCTTGGTCAACCGGGAGCAGGAGGCCGCATTGGCGCGGCGTCAGATAGACGCCATGGGCATCCGCAGCAGCGGCCCGGAACAAGTGGTGTCGCAACTGTCCGGTGGCAACCAGCAGAAGGTCGTCATTGGCCGCTGGCTGGAGCGCGACTGTTCGGTTCTGCTGTTCGATGAGCCTACGCGCGGTATCGATATTGGCGCCAAGTTCGATATTTACCGGCTGCTGGGCGAGCTGACGCGCAAGGGCAAGGCGCTGGTGGTGGTGTCGAGCGATCTTCGCGAGTTGATGCTGATTTGTGACCGCATTGGCGTGCTGTCTGCGGGCCGGCTGATCGATACCTTTGAACGTGACAGCTGGAGTCAGGAACAGTTACTGGCGGCAGCTTTTGCCGGTTATCAAAAACGAGATGCGTTGCTTGCTGAAGCCACGCCAAAGGAAGCCTCATGAACCCTACCCGCGTGCCGCATAAAAGTGCACATAACTACTACGGAATGGGCACCTACCTCGGGTTGGCGGGCGCCCTGCTGGCCATGATCATTCTGTTTTCCAGCCTGAGTGAACATTTTTTCTCCTATGACACGCTCAGTACGCTGGCCAACCAGATCCCCGACTTGATGGTGTTGTCGGTCGGCATGACCTTTGTGCTGATCATCGGCGGCATCGACCTGTCGGTCGGCTCGGTGTTGGCCCTGGCAGCGTCGGCGGTCAGCGTTGCGATTCTGGGCTGGGGCTGGAGTGTATTGCCTGCCGCTTTGCTGGGCATGGGCTGTGCGGCCCTGGCGGGGACCCTTACGGGGTCGATCACGGTGGCCTGGAAAATCCCGTCTTTTATTGTCTCGCTGGGGGTGCTGGAAATGGCCCGGGGCGGGGCCTACCAGCTTACAGGATCGCGCACGGCGTATATCGGCGACGCGTTCGCCTGGCTTGCCAATCCGGTTGCCTTTGGCATCTCGCCCGCGTTCATTATTGCGTTGCTGATTATTGTCATCGCCCAGGCGGTGCTGACGCGCACGGTGTTTGGGCGCTATCTGATTGGCATTGGCACCAACGAAGAAGCCGTTCGCCTGGCCGGTATCAATCCAAAGCCCTACAAGATTTTGGTCTTTAGCCTGATGGGGTTGTTGGCAGGAGTGGCGGCGCTGTTTCAGATATCCCGCCTCGAGGCGGCAGACCCCAATGCCGGTTCGGGCCTTGAACTGCAGGTGATTGCGGCCGTGGTGATCGGTGGCACGAGCTTGATGGGCGGGCGCGGTTCGGTGATCAGTACGTTTTTTGGTGTGCTGATTATTTCAGTATTGGCCGCAGGGCTGGCTCAAATCGGCGCGACGGAACCCACCAAGCGTATTATTACCGGTGCTGTCATTGTGATAGCAGTGGTATTGGACACTTACCGCAGTCAACGCGCACAGCGACGGAATTGAGCAATGGCAACGATTAAAGATGTCGCGGCAATGGCAGGCATTTCGTACACGACGGTTTCTCATGTTTTGAATAAAACCCGCCCTGTCAGTGAACCTGTGCGCTTGAAGGTTGAGCAAGCCATTGCACACCTGGAGTATGTACCCAGCGCGGTAGCACGCTCGCTCAAGGCCAAGACCACAGCGACCATCGGCCTGCTGGTGGCCAATAGCCTGAACCCGTACTTTGCCGAGTTGGCGCGAGGTATCGAGGATTACTGTGAGCGCAACAATTACTGCGTGATCCTGTGCAACTGTGATGATGACCCGGTCAAGCAGCGCAATTACCTGCGGGTGCTGCTGGAAAAGCGTGTGGACGGGCTGGTGGTCGCTTCGTCCACAGGCGACCTGGGGATGGCCAGCGGGTTGGTCGGCGTACGCACGCCGATGGTGATTGTCGATCGCAGCTTTGAGGGGGTTGAGGCTGACCTGGTGTGCATCGACCACGAACTGGGGGCTTATCTGGCTACGCGGCACTTGCTCGATCTGGGGCATCGTGCCATTGCCTGCATTGGCGGGCCCGCCGCCACCCGTGTCGCGCAGTTGCGTATGGCCGGGTATCGGCGTGCGCTGCTGGAGGCGGGTATAACGCCTCAGGGGCAGTGGATGGTCGAGAGTGACTTCAGCAGTGTCGGGGGCTACAACGCGGCGGTCAGCTTGCTGCAGCACAACCCGCCCTCGGCCATTTTTGCCTGCAACGACATGATGGGCATCGGCGTATTGCGAGCGGCGGCCGAGCGCAATATTCGGGTACCCCAGCAGTTGTCGGTGATTGGTTTTGATGATGTACAGATGAGCCGTTATGTCTATCCGTCGCTGACAACTGTCGGGCAGTCGATCCTGCAATTGGGCGAGATCGCTGCCCAGTTATTGTTGCGCCGCATTGCCGTACCCGGGCGGGCGGTGGAGCAGCGGATCGTCAAACCCGACATTGTGCTGCGCGAGTCCACCCGGGCTTATGCGCAAGCACCGTTGAAATCCCCCCCTACAATCACTGGATGAGTGTCGATACATGCAAGCGAATGTTGTGGTTGCAGGCAGTCTGAATATGGATCTGGTCACGCGTACCGAGAGATTGCCGCGCCCGGGGGAAACGGTGTTCGGGCAATCCTTTACCACCGTGCACGGTGGCAAGGGCGCGAACCAGGCGGTAGCAGCGTCGCGCCTGGGTGCCCGGGTGGCAATGCTCGGCTGTGTCGGCGGTGACGCCTATGGCGTGCAGTTGCGCGACGGCTTGCTGGCTGACCGGGTTGATTGTGTGGCAGTGCGCACCGTGCCTGACTGTGCCAGCGGCGTGGCCCTTATCACGGTGGATGCCTGCAGCCAGAACACCATTGTGGTGGTGCCGGGTGCCAATGGCTGCCTGGCCGCGGAAGATATCCGCGCCTTTGATCACGTCTTGCAAGGTGCGCAAGTGCTTGTTTGCCAGCTTGAAGTGCCGATGGAAACAGTCGGATGCGTGCTGGCGCGTGGACGTGAACTGGGCAAAGTGGTGATCCTCAATCCCGCCCCGGTCAGTGCTCCGTTGCCGGGGCACTGGTATGGCGCCATCGACTACCTGATCCCGAATGAGAGCGAGGCCTGGGCGCTTAGCGGTGTGCCGGTTGATTCCCTTGAGTCGGCCGGGCGGGCTGCCCGGCGGTTGGTCGAGCTGGGCGCGGGCAAGGTGATTGTCACCCTGGGCGCGCTGGGGGCCTTGTTTGTCAGTGCCCACCGAGTGATGCACTTTACTGCGCCCAAGGTCGAGGCGGTGGATGCCACGGCGGCGGGCGATACCTTTGTCGGCGGCTTCTCTGCCGCGCTGGCGGCGGGTATGGAAGAGGACGACGCGATACGCTTTGCGCAGGTCGCCGCCGCGTTATCGGTCACTCGGGCGGGGGCTCAGCCTTCGATTCCATTGTTGCGTGATGTTCAGGGCTTTAAAGCACCATGAAAAAAACACCGCTGCTGAATATCGCCTTGTCGCGGCTGGTTGCCTCGCTGGGGCATGGCGACATCGTGGTGATTGCCGATGCCGGTTTGCCGGTGCCCAAGGGCATCGAACTGATTGATCTGGCCCTGACTCAAGGCGTGCCTGATGTTGCCAGCACGTTGCGCGCCCTGCTCAGTGAGATGCAGGTGCAAAGCCATGTGCTCGCCACTGAGTTGTTGCAGGCGCCATGCCCGGCGCTGTCATGTATCGACGAATATGCAGGCAAGGGGGAGTTGGGCTCAAGGAGCCTGCTCACCCATAATGCTTTCAAGGAACTATGCCTGCAGGCAAAGGTGATTGTTCGTACTGGAGAGTGTCGCCCGTACTGCAATATTGCCTTGGTCTCTGGCGTGACTTTTTAGACAAATAACCAGGGAGTTGTGATGCCACGTTTTACCCGGATTTTTCAGCCATTGATCAGGAGTGTCTTGTTCGTGTCCGCCATCACGATGTCGAGTGTTCAAGCCGCAGACAAGATCGATTTGATCATCGACACGGACCCCGGCGCCGATGATGTGGTCGCTCTGCTGCTGGCACTGGCTTCACCGGAGCAGTTACAGGTGCGGGCCATTACCACCGTGGCGGGCAACGTACGGCTCGACAAGACCTCGCGCAATGCCCGGCTGGCCCGGGAGTGGGCAGGGCGCGAAGACGTGCCGGTGTATGCCGGGGCGCCTAAACCCCTGGTGCGTACGCCGATTTACGCCGAGAACATTCACGGCCAGGAAGGCGTCACCGGTGTGCCTGTGCATGAGCCGGCCAAAGGTCTCGAAAAGGCCAATGCGGTCAATTACCTGGTTGATACCTTGCGTGCAGCCAAGCCAGGCAGCGTGACCATTGCCATGCTCGGCCCGCAGACAAACCTGGCCCTGGCCTTGATCCAGGCCCCGGAAATCACGCAGGGAATCAAGGAAGTCGTGGTCATGGGCGGCGCCCATTTCAATGGCGGTAATATCACCCCGGTTGCCGAGTTCAACCTTTATGCCGATCCGCATGCGGCAGACGTGGTGTTGAAGAGCGGGGTGAAACTGACCTATGTACCGCTGGATGTGACACACAAGATCCTTACCAGCGAGGCGCGACTGAAGCAGATCGCTGCACTGGGCAATACGGCCGGCAAACTGGTGGGCGATATTCTCAATGAATATGTGAAAGGCGACATGGTGCACTACGGACTGCCTGGCGGGCCTGTTCACGATGCCAGTGTCATTGCCTACCTGCTCAATCCTGCGCTGTTCTCCGGGCGTGAAGTCAACCTGGTCGTGGATACTCGCGAGGGGCCGACCTTTGGCCAGACTATCCCGGACTGGTACAACACCTTGAACCAGCCCAAAAACGCCTTTTGGGTCGAGAGCGGTGACGCGCAGGGCTTTTTTGACTTGCTTACCGCGCGTCTGGGCCGGCTCAAGTGAAGTGAGGTTGCGCGCCGTCAGGTCAGCCTGACGGGCTCGGCCGGTTTGTACTTTTCGAACACCTGACTGACGAACGCTCGGGCAGCTTCCGTGCCGAGCTCTTTAACCAAAAGGTCGATGCCGATAATGGCCAGCTCTTCAGGGCTGCCAGGGCTGTATGAGCACTGTCCTTGATGCCACTTGGCCTTGATATCTGCATCGATGCTGACTGTTGTCATGGGGTGCTCATGGGAAGGGGGCGTGAAAAGGCGATTTTAGCAAAAAGTCGTCATTTCGCTATGAATAGACCAAAGTAAATATTGGTTTTTGCACCCTCAACAGCCCATGACCCCCGCACTGCGTGCCACACTTGCACTTTTTGGGAGCGGTGCAGGCCATGCAAATTGATCTAAACAACCCTGAGGGCTTTACTCTTGGCGCTGTGCGTCAGTTGCTGGCCTCGGCCAGTGATGATGCCCATACACAGTTGCGCGTGACCAAGACGGGTATCGCTTATATATCTTCGGGTGTGGTGGGCGGTGTCGATATCGACGGTCTGCTTTTCAGGCTGGAGACCTGGGCGGCAGGTTCTGGCTATGTCGGAAAAGTTGCAGCAAGCGATGAGGTCTGGGTCATGCAGATATTCAATGCCCTCAAGGACAACTGGCCTAATCCGCCGTTCGATTACATTGATGTGTACTGACACCTGAACATATTTGGCAATGATTAGGGGTGCACGGTAAAAGTCGGCTCGGGCACACTTGCCGGTGCTGGCAAATCAGAAGGCGCTGAGAGGCGTCATGCAACCTATGTGCGAAAAAGCTGTCGCAAGGGTTCAGACTATTTATCTTAAGGAGGCTTCATGTCTTGGAAGCTAGTGTCATTGGGTTCGTTGTTGGCGGTCTTGGCACTGTCCGGATGCAGCACCGCAAGTTCGGTCAAGGAGCCTGTCGCCGAGGCGGGGCATAGCCGTTGCGATGCTAAATCAGCAGCATTTGCAGTCGGTCAAAAGGCTTCGGCGCAGCTTCTGGAGCAGGCCCGTATCAAGGCTGGTGCGCAGAACGCGCGTATTTTGATGCCGCATGACGTGATGACGCTTGAGTACCGCTCGGACCGTCTCAATCTCAATGCGGACGACGCTGGCATCATTACCCGGGTTAACTGCGGCTAACCTGGCCTGACATTGCGTCAGGCATAAAAAACCCCGTCACATGGACGGGGTTTTTTTGTTCGCGGGAGATTTACTCCGGACGAACCTGTGCAGCTTGCATACCCTTTTGGCCTTTCTCAGCCACGAAGGAAACGGTCTGGCCTTCTTTCAGGCTTTTGAAACCGTCGCTTTCGATAGCTTTGAAGTGTACGAACAGGTCGTCACCGCCACCTTGAGGAGTGATGAAGCCGAAGCCTTTTTCATCGTTGAACCATTTTACGGTGCCGGTTTGGCGATTAGACATGGTGTATCTCCAAGAAACTTATATTTTCAGTAGTACTGTGCTGCTCAGGCCAACTGGGCACACCGAGGTATCATAGTCGAAATGTGCGCTTTGGGAGCCCCCCTGAACTACAGATTGCTGCAATGTTAACCCTCGTCTGCTCTTTGAAATGCTCAAGACCCCCGGTTTACGGGGGGTTGAGGGCTAAAGGCTGTTAGAAAAAAAGCAGTCGAGAATCAATATTTTTTACGTGCAAGAGCGTTTTTGACTGTTTTTGCTCTCCTCACGGCTCAATTCGAGCCGTGAGGAGGGTGGTTATTTCTTGGCCCGGCAAGCCTGGATGGCGTCCAGAGCCCGGGTGCGAAGCTCTGCGCTAGGCTGGGTTGTCTTGCTCATCAGCTGTGTGATTTCGGCGCTTGTAAACTTCTCGGACAGCTTGTCCGCACCGCATGCGCAATGCTGTTGGGCCGTTTTTGCGTCAACACTTTGGCTGGCTGCCGCTACGCAGTCCTTCATGTAGTCTTTTTTGGCGCCTGCAGGCCAGTTATCGGCCTGGGCGCTCAGGGGTAGCAGCAGCGCCAGGGGGGCTGCGAAGGCGAGTAAGCGGATCGTGCGCATAAGATGCTCCTTGTAGGCATTAAAACCGAGTGTGTATCACTGAGTATGTGAAAGGTAAGTGGAGCTCAAGTTCACCCTTTTGTAAAAAACCCCGTTTTCTCGCGGATGCGGGGAGGGGTGCGCAACAGGCGTATCCATCTGTGCTAGCATGCCGCCCTGGCTATTTCCTGCATTCGCGTGTTCCTTGAACCGCCATGCAGTGCCATTAACCTTTTTGATTTGAACTCCAGTCACTCTGGTTCGGTTTTAGGTTCGCCGCAAGGCTCCTGCCACTGTGAGGCAGGCATACCACCGAATCGCGTACTGGCTCATCCCAACCCACGTGACCTTTGGTAGGGGTCACCACTAGGAGAGGAGGCGCCATGCCAACTATTACTCTTCCCGACGGCAGTCAACGCTCTTTCGATCATCCAGTTTCTGTAGCCGAGGTTGCCGCTTCAATTGGCGCCGGCCTGGCTAAAGCCACCGTGGCCGGCAAGGTCAACGGCAAGCTGGTGGATGCCTGTGATCTGATTGAAAACGATGCCACCTTGCAAATCATCACGCCCAAGGATGAAGAGGGGCTGGAGATCATTCGTCACTCTTGCGCCCACTTGGTCGGTCATGCGGTGAAGCAGCTGTTCCCGACGGCCAAAATGGTCATCGGGCCGGTCATCGACGAAGGCTTTTACTACGATATCGCCTATGAGCGTCCGTTCACCCCGGATGACATGGCTGCTATCGAACAGCGCATGCAGCAACTGATCGAAAAAGACTACGACGTCATCAAGAAAGTGACGCCGCGTGCCGAAGTGATCGAACTGTTTGCTGCCCGTGGTGAAGACTACAAGCTGCGCCTGATCGAAGACATGCCGGACGAGCAGGCCATGGGTTTGTACTTCCATGAAGAATACGTCGACATGTGCCGCGGTCCTCACGTGCCGAACACGCGTTTCCTCAAATCGTTCAAGCTGACCAAGCTGTCGGGCGCCTACTGGCGTGGCGATGCCAAGAACGAGCAGTTGCAGCGTATCTACGGCACGGCCTGGGCTGACAAAAAGCAGCTGGCGGCCTACGTCCTGCGTATCGAAGAAGCCGAAAAGCGCGATCACCGTAAAATCGGCAAGCGCCTTGGCTTGTTCCACACCCAGGAAGAAGCCCCGGGCATGGTGTTCTGGCACCCGAATGGCTGGACCCTGTACCAGGTACTTGAGCAGTACATGCGCAAAGTACAGCGCGACAATGGCTACCTGGAGATCAAGACTCCTCAGGTCGTTGATCGCAGCCTCTGGGAAAAATCCGGGCACTGGGCCAACTACGCCGAGAACATGTTCACTACCCAGTCGGAAAGCCGCGACTACGCGATCAAGCCGATGAACTGCCCTTGCCATGTGCAAGTGTTCAACCAGGGCCTGAAAAGCTACCGCGAGCTGCCGCTGCGTCTGGCCGAATTCGGTGCCTGTCACCGTAACGAGCCGTCGGGCGCCCTGCACGGCATCATGCGTGTGCGTGGCTTTACCCAGGACGATGCCCACATCTTCTGTACTGAAGAGCAGATGCAGGCCGAGTCGGCAGCTTTTATCAAGCTGACGCTGGATGTCTACGCTGACTTCGGTTTCAAGGACATTGAGCTCAAGCTGTCGACGCGTCCTGAAAAGCGTGTGGGTTCGGATGAACTGTGGGATCGCGCCGAAAGCGCATTGGCTTCAGCCCTTGATAGCGCTGGCCTGGCGTACGATTTGCAACCGGGCGAAGGTGCCTTCTACGGTCCCAAGATTGAATTTTCTCTGAAAGATTGTCTGGGTCGTGTCTGGCAATGTGGTACCCTGCAGCTCGATTTCAACCTGCCGATCCGTCTTGGCGCAGAATATGTGTCCGAAGACAACAGCCGTAAGCACCCGGTTATGCTGCACCGCGCGATCCTTGGATCGTTCGAACGTTTTGTCGGTATCCTGATCGAACATTACGAAGGCGCATTCCCTGCTTGGCTGGCTCCAACCCAGGCAGTGATCATGAATATCACTGACAAACAGGCAGATTTTGCTGCTGAAGTTGAAAAAACTCTCAATCAGAGCGGATTTCGTGCCAAGTCTGACTTGAGAAATGAAAAGATCGGCTTTAAAATCCGCGAGCATACTTTGCTCAAGGTTCCTTATCTCTTGGTTATCGGAGATCGGGAAGTCGAGATGCAGACTGTCGCTGTGCGTACACGTGAAGGTGCTGACCTGGGCTCGATGCCCGTCGCGCAATTCGCTGAATTCCTCGCACAAGCGGTTTCCCGGCGTGGTCGCCATGATTCGGAGTAATTATTATTAAGCGTGAAATGAGACAAGATAAACGAGCTGCACCGAAAGCCCCGATCAACGAGAATATCTCGGCACGCGAGGTTCGGTTAATTGGGGCTGAAGGCGAGCAGCTTGGGATTGTGTCAATTGAAGACGCGCTTCTTAAAGCTGAAGAGGCCAAACTGGACTTGGTGGAAATTTCCGCTGATGCAGTACCCCCAGTTTGCAAGCTGATGGACTACGGCAAATCTATCTTCGAAAAGAAGAAACAGGTTGCTGCTGCAAAGAAAAACCAGAAACAGATTCAGGTTAAAGAAATCAAGTTTCGTCCAGGGACGGAGGAAGGGGATTACCAGGTAAAACTGCGCAACCTGGTACGTTTCCTGAGTGATGGGGACAGGGCCAAGGTATCGTTACGATTCCGCGGCCGTGAGATGGCCCACCAGGAGCTGGGTATGGAACTGTTGAAGCGGGTTGAAGCTGACCTTGCGGAATACGGTACCGTCGAACAGCATCCTAAGATGGAAGGACGCCAGCTGATCATGGTCATCGCCCCGAAAAAGAAGAAGTAATCAATTGGGCACGGCAGGCCTTCTGATTATGTTTATCAACTGAATGCGGAGTATCCGAACATGCCAAAGATGAAGACTAAAAGTGGTGCTGCTAAGCGGTTTCTGAAAACTGCTAACGGTATCAAGCACAAGCACGCTTTCAAGAGCCACATCCTGACCAAAATGTCGACCAAGCGTAAGCGTCAACTGCGCGGTAGCAGCTTGCTGCATCCGTCTGACGTGGCAAAAGTCGAGCGCATGCTGCGCCTTCGTTAATTTTTGGTTAAGACTAGAGGAAGTAACTCATGGCTCGTGTAAAGCGTGGCGTTGTCGCCCGTAAACGTCACAAAAAAATTCTGAAACTGGCTAAAGGCTACTACGGCGCACGCTCACGCGTATTCCGTGTTGCCAAGCAAGCGGTAATCAAGGCAGGCCAATACGCCTACCGTGACCGTCGTCAGAAAAAACGTCAGTTCCGCGCTCTGTGGATCGCTCGTATCAACGCTGGTGCTCGTATCAACGGTCTGTCTTACAGCCGTTTCATCGCCGGCCTGAAAAAAGCTTCCATCGAGATCGACCGTAAGGTTCTGTCTGATCTGGCAGTGAACGAAAAAGCGGCGTTTGCTGCGATTGTCGAGAAAGCTAAAGCCACTCTGGCTTAAGTACCCCCGACAGTCACTTGGGCTTGCCTGTGTAAGCCCGGGTGCTAAACGTCATAAATAGGGGAAGAGCCTTCAAGCTCTTCCCCTATTTTGTATCTGGAGTCTGTACATGGAAAACCTGGATGCGCTGGTCTCTCAAGCACTAGAGGCTGTGCAAAGCGCTGAAGATATCAATGCCCTGGAGCAAATCCGGGTTCAATACCTTGGCAAAAAGGGTGAATTGACTCAGGTGATGAAGACCCTGGGCAATTTGCCAGCAGAAGAGCGTCCGCAAGTCGGTGCCCTCATCAACGTTGCCAAGGAGCGTGTCACAGAGGTTCTCAATGCGCGCAAGGCGTTGTTTGAAGAGGCCGAACTGGCCGCCAAACTGTCTGCCGAGTCCATTGACGTGACCCTGCCTGGCCGTGGCCAGACCTCTGGCGGTCTGCATCCGGTGACCCGGACTCTGGAACGTATCGAACAGTTCTTTACCCATATTGGCTACGGCATCGCCGAAGGCCCTGAGGTTGAAGACGACTATCACAACTTCGAAGCGCTCAACATCCCAGGCCATCACCCGGCCCGGTCGATGCATGACACCTTCTATTTCAATGCCAACATGTTGTTGCGCACCCATACCTCGCCGGTACAGGTCCGCACCATGGAATCCAAGCAGCCGCCGATCCGCATTGTCTGCCCGGGCCGTGTGTACCGTAGCGACTCGGATATCACCCATTCGCCGATGTTTCACCAGGTCGAAGGCCTGCTGATCGATCGCGATATCAACTTCGCTGACCTGAAAGGGACCATCGAAGAGTTCCTGCGGGTGTTCTTCGAAAAAGAACTGGCCGTGCGTTTCCGTCCGTCCTACTTCCCGTTCACCGAGCCTTCCGCTGAAGTGGATATGGAATGCGTGATGTGCAGCGGTAAAGGCTGTCGTGTCTGCAAGCAGACTGGCTGGCTGGAAGTCATGGGCTGCGGCATGGTTCATCCGAACGTGCTGCGCATGTCCGGGATCGACCCGGAAGAGTTCTCGGGCTTTGCCTTCGGCATGGGCGTTGAGCGTCTGGCCATGCTGCGTTACGGCGTGAACGACTTGCGTCTGTTCTTCGACAACGACTTGCGGTTCCTCGCGCAATTTCGCTAGTCGTAACGAATTCTTAGGAGAGCAGGATGAAATTCAGTGAACAATGGCTGCGTGGTTGGGTAAACCCGCAGGTAGGTCGCGACGAGCTGGTTGCTCGTCTGTCGATGGCCGGTCTTGAGGTCGACAGCGTTACGCCGGCCGCCGGTGTATTCAGTGGCGTGGTTGTGGGCGAGGTGCTGAGCACCGAGCAACACCCTGATGCTGACAAGCTTCGTGTTTGCCAGGTCAGCAATGGTGCCGAGACTTTTCAGGTAGTGTGTGGTGCGCCCAACGTGCGCCCTGGCTTGAAAATCCCGTTCGCCATGATCGGTGCCGAACTGCCGGGTGACTTCAAAATCAAAAAGGCCAAGCTGCGTGGCGTTGAGTCCAACGGCATGCTGTGCTCGCAAGCAGAACTGCAAGTGGGCGAGGGCAATGACGGCCTGATGGAGTTGCCGGCCGATGCACCGGTGGGCGAGGACATCCGCGTCTATCTGGGTCTTGAAGACGCCAGCATTGAAGTCGACCTTACGCCGAACCGTGGCGACTGCCTGTCGCTGGCAGGTCTGGCGCGTGAAGTGGGCGCTCTGTATAACGCCCAGGTGACTCGCCCGGTGGTTGCGCCAGTTGCTGCGGTACACGAGGAAGTGCGTCCGGTTGAAGTGCTGGCACCTGCTGCTTGCCCGCGCTACCTGGGCCGTGTGATCCGCAATGTCGACCTGTCCCGGCCAACGCCGCTGTGGATGGTTGAGCGCCTGCGTCGCGCTGACGTGCGCAGCATCGATGCCGCTGTCGACATTACCAACTATGTCATGCTGGAACTGGGTCAGCCGTTGCACGCGTTCGACCTTGCCGAGATCAATGGCGGCATTCGTGTACGCATGGCTGAAGAAGGCGAGAAGCTGGTACTGCTCGACGGCCAGGAAGTCACCTTGCGCAGCGACACGCTGGTGATTGCAGACCATACCCGCGCTTTGGCCATTGCCGGCGTAATGGGTGGCGAGCACAGCGGTGTGACCGACAAGACCCGCGACATATTCCTTGAAAGCGCTTTCTTTGATCAGATCGCCGTTGCTGGCAAGGCCCGCTCCTACGGCCTGCACACCGACGCTTCGCACCGCTACGAGCGTGGCGTGGACTGGAAACTGGCCCGTGAAGCCATGGAGCGCGCCACTGGTCTGCTGCTGGAAATCACTGGCGGCGAAGCTGGCCCGATCGTTGAAACCGTCAGCGAGCAGTATCTGCCGTCGATTGCACCGATCACCTTGCGTGCAGCGCGTATCAGCCAGATGCTCGGCATGGAAATGGACGCGGCGGAAGTTGAGCGTCTGCTCAGCGCCCTGGGCCTGACCATCACCGCTGAAGGGGCAGGGCAATGGCGCGTAGAAGTGCCAAGCCATCGCTTCGATATCAGCCTGGAAGTTGACCTGATCGAAGAACTGGCGCGCCTGTACGGCTACAACCGCCTGCCGGTCCGTTACCCGCAGGCCCGTCTGGCACCGCAAGCCAAAGCAGAGGCGCGTAGCGACCTGCCAGAGTTGCGTCGTTTGCTGGTTGCTCGTGGTTATCAGGAAGCAATCACCTACAGCTTTATCGACCCGAAACAGTTCGAACTGTTTAGCCCGGGTGTTGAACCGCTGTTGCTGGCCAATCCGATTTCCAACGACATGGCTGCCATGCGTGCCTCGTTGTGGCCCGGCCTGGTCAAGTCGTTGCAGCACAACCTGAACCGTCAGCAAGATCGCGTTCGCCTGTTTGAAAGCGGCCTGCGTTTTGTTGGCCAGCTTGAGGGTCTGAAACAAGAGCCGATGCTGGCGGGTGTTGTTTGCGGCAGTCGTCTGCCTGAAGGCTGGGCTCAAGGTCGTGATGTTGTCGACTTCTTCGACGTCAAGGCTGATGTAGAAGCGGTGCTGGGTTTTGCCGGTGCCCTGGACGCGTTTACCTTCGTGCCGGGCAAACATCCTGCTCTGCATCCGGGCCAGACTGCACGTATCGAGCGTGACGGTCGCGAAGTTGGCTATGTCGGTGCCATCCACCCTGAGCTTTCAAAAAACCTTGGTCTTGACCGTCCAGTGTTTGTTTTTGAACTGGTTCTGGCAGAAGTGGCGGCAGGTAAAATGCCGAAATTCCATGAGTTATCGCGCTTTCCTGAAGTGCGTCGTGACCTGGCGTTGTTGGCCGATCGTGACGTTGCAGCCAGTGCTGTGCTGGATGTAATTCGTGAAAATGCAGGCGAATGGCTGACAGACCTAAGGTTATTTGATGTTTACCAGGGTAAAGGCATTGATCCGCATAGAAAAAGCCTTGCAGTTGGCTTGACCTGGCAGCATCCATCGCGCACTCTTAATGACGATGAGGTGAACGCCGCAACGCAAAATATCCTCACCTCGCTTGAACAAAGGTTGAACGCCACGCTAAGGAAGTGACGTATGGGGGCTCTGACAAAAGCTGAGATGGCGGAACGTCTTTACGAAGAGTTGGGCCTGAATAAACGCGAGGCCAAAGAATTGGTCGAGCTGTTTTTTGAAGAAATCAGGCACGCTCTTGAAGACAACGAGCAGGTCAAACTGTCAGGTTTTGGCAATTTTGATCTGCGTGACAAGCGACAGCGGCCTGGCCGCAATCCGAAAACGGGAGAAGAAATCCCGATCACGGCTCGCCGTGTAGTCACTTTTCGTCCAGGGCAGAAGTTGAAGGCCCGAGTAGAGGCTTATGCTGGAACCAAGTCATAACGACGAGCTCCCGCCGATCCCTGGCAAACGCTACTTCGCCATAGGCGAAGTCAGCGAGCTGTGCGGTGTAAAGCCGCATGTGCTGCGCTACTGGGAGCAAGAATTCCCTCAGCTCAACCCCGTAAAACGTCGCGGAAACCGCCGGTATTATCAGCGCCAGGATGTGCTGATGATCCGGCAGATTCGTGCGCTGCTTTATGACCAGGGTTTCACCATTGGAGGTGCGCGCTTGCGGCTTTCCGGTGATGAAGCCAAAGATGACACCACGCAATACAAGCAGCTGATCCGCCAGACGATCTCCGAATTGGAGGATGTCTTGCTGGTACTGAAGAAATAACCTAGGCATTTAAAATACTTTCGTATTTCAAAAGCTTAAGGTATATTTCTCAACGTTCTAGCAAGTTGTAACGCCTAGTCGGGGCGTAGCGCAGTCCGGTAGCGCACTAGCATGGGGTGCTAGGGGTCGAGTGTTCGAATCACTCCGTCCCGACCATATTATTCAATGACTTAGGCCAATGTCCCCCACATTGGCCTTTTTCATTTTCGGGAGATTTTCGGGGCTTTTCCGCTTTTCATCCCTGCCTCCTCTTCAAGATTGTCAGAACCGGACCTCGTGAGTCGGTTGCTGATACCATATTTGCAGCCTCAATCAGTTGCCCCAGCTCGGCGCCGGAGTAGTGACTGGTAATGCTGCCGTTCTTGTGTCCAAGCAATGCCTTTCGGTCTTCCTCGGTTACACCTGCTGCTCGCAGTCGTCGACCAAACGTGTGCTTCAAATCGTGAATCCGGATAGACAAGTAGCCAGGGTGAGCGGGGCGAAGGTTTTTCTCCTGCCAGAGTTTCGCCGCTCTCACTCGCGCTTTCTTCCAGGCCGAGTCATTCATGCGATGCATTGCGGTACTGTTGTAAGGAAATACCCATTCCTTGCTGATACCGCGCTGCTTATCAATGATCGACTTGGCCACGTTGTTGAGCACCACTAAGCGCTCATCGCCGTTCTTCACGCCCGAGCGTTCATTTCGCCCGCCAAAATCGGCGGGTATCAGAAATACACTGGCGCCCAGTTCCGGTACCGCAATCTCCCAATCCCACTTCAGCTTGCAGACCTCTTGCTCGCGACAACCTGTGTTCACCTTGAACAAGGCCATCGCCTGCAAGTGGGCAGGCAACTCTCCAAAAAGAATCGACTGCTCTTCCCATGACATGGGGTAGGGCTTACGGCTCGACTTCTTCTCTTCCAGCTTTGTGAGCATTGGCACGCTATCAAGCCACGGCCTCATCTCGTCATCTCGCCACTTGCGCGCACAAAGCGTTAAAACCCTTACCACGCGCTCTATTGATATGTTGACCGTTCTGTTTGCAACCCCTTTTTTCACTGTTCCGTTGTCCAGCTTTTTCGTTGCAAGCCGATCCTTGATGAAGGGTGCAAGCGCCTGATCATCAATGTGTGTGAGCGGTACTTCTCCAATGAACTCGATCAGTTGCGACAGGTGATGCGCTGACAACTTGATAGAGGGCTGATCTTGAAACTCTGTGAGAAAGCGTGCCGCTGCATGGGAAAAGGTTCTGACTTGTCTAACGCCATATACTTTTTCCTGTCGCAGCTGCTCTAGCCTGAGGATCAGGTACTGCTCGGCTTCTTCCCTGTCACCAGTTTCAGTGCTTTCGCGAAATCGCTGGCCCCGGAAGACCTTATCGATTTGCCAGATGCCGCCTTTTTTGTAGATGCCGGTGATTGTTTTTCGCGCCATGGATCTAATCCTTGTAGGCGCTCGCTGCGAGGCCGATTGTTGTCCTGATTGGCTGCTTTTTCAATCGACTTGCGCTCAACGTAAGCATCAGCCCATGCATCGAGCTCAATTCGATCAAAGCCAACGCCTTGTTTTCCGATCGGGAATTCGCGCACATGCGGACGAACTGTTTTGTTGAACTCATCCCGGCACATGCCGAGATAGCCTGGCGCATCCATAGCGCGGAGGAACCTTGGAGGGGTGGGCGCGACCTGCGCTGCGCTTCGATTTGACATAGCTGTCTCCATGCCGCCGCGCTTGGCGGCAGAAGGTGGGTTAGATAGAGGATTTGGATGCCTTGGCGTGACCTACGCACACCTTTATGGGCTCTCCCTGATCATCCAGATGTGCATGGCACATAAAGCCTTTCTGGTCGTGAGCCATAAACTCTGCATCGCATGTGGTAATTGGAGACTGGTTAGCAATCGACCCCAATCGGTATGCGCATCCGTGGCACGCGCCTACCGGATCGCATTTGCTCGCGATCAACACGCCTTGGCAGGCGCCGGTGATTGTTGGCAGGTTCACACTGGTGAATTTGTCCGGGTGGACGCCGCATTCTTCGATCAGTACCTGGTCGCTCATTTCTGCGCAGTTTTCGGCAACCGAGTTGGCCATGCCTATGAATTGAGCGAACAGCTCTGCGAGGCTTTGCGATCCGTTTCTCTCAAGGTAGTAAGTCAGGCGCTCTCGACGCATCGGAAGATCAAGTAGGGCAATGTTCGCTAAGTAGGAGGCATCGCTAGGGGTCATGCTGTATTCGCAATTTGCGGGCATAGCGATTCCTCGCCCGCCGATCACCGGCAGGCTTATAGAATTTTGTAAGGGAAACCTAAAAGCGACTAAATGGTTAGCTCATGACCGAATGGGACGCGAAACCCTGAAGCGTTGCGGTGGCCACCGCCTCCGTACTGGCTGGCTATTTCAGAAACGTCCATACCTTCATCAGTGCTGCGCAGGCTGAACACTCGCCCGGTGGGCGTATCCCAATAGCAGGCTGCGAATGGCTCGCCCTGCGCCATCAAGTGACCGGCATCACTGGTCAATGTGTAGGGCAGGGATGCTGCCGGCACGTTAATGCCTCCGATCACCAATCGCCGCTTCGTCACGCCCACCAGCTCTGCTACATCCTTGTGATGCTTGCGCTCAATTGCGGCCCCATCGGATACCAGGGTGAGTACATCAGCGGCCATAAGTTGGTCCCATACTTCAAAGTCGTAGGGGTAGCTGAACAGGTTGGCTTGGATCTCCCGCGTTCCTTCAAGCTTGAACAGCCAAAGGTCGCGATCCTCGATGTGCCGCAGTAACTGAGGGGGCTCTTGGCCTGGGAAGTAGTGGTCCCACGCGAGCATTGCTCCGCTTCGGTTCATATCGAAACAGCAGGCGATCGATGGGCCGTTTTGTGAGTTGGCCATGGCGTGCGCTGTTTTCCAGCCGAGCAGTGGGGTCCCGTCATCGCGACGTGTATCTTCTTCAATGCCTGCGTGGAATGGCTCAAAGCGCCCCAAGTCTTCGGCCGCACTTTTGTGATGGTCGAGCACGATTATGCTTTTCGCTCTCCACGCGAGCTCCGCCAGTACGTCGTACTTGTAGCTGAAGTCTACGAGTACAACGTCTTTGCCAGCTACATCCGGTGGCTCTTGGCCGTAGACACCAGGTACAAACTCGACATTGGCCCCAAGGGCTTTGCGAACTACCCATGCTGCACCGAAGCCATCGGCGCAGTTGCCGTGGTAGATACACATGGTTTTCGATTTATTTTCAGGCATGACTTCGTCCTTGCCGCTAAAACGGCTCACTTGGAGTTTGGTGGGATGCAGAGGTGAAGAGTACGGGCGTACTTCTATGCAGCTGGGGTTACCGCTTTCATTTCGGCTGTCGCGTTATTGCGCCAGTTGGTCGGGTCTTTCAGGTAATGCCCGAACATCCAGTGAATGACTGCCGCTTGTTCGTGCTCGGCCTTCTCGGGGATTTTGTGGCCTAGGCGGCGCAGGCCTTGTGCGTAGTGAATGCACTGGAAGCACATCAGACCAAAGATCCAGCGCAACTCGGCGGTTAGCTCAGGTGGTGACGAGAGGGCATCGATACGCTGATCCGCCGCGGTCAGCCGTTCCTGCAGCTCATTTGCTCGGCGCCAAAGATCGAAGTCAGGCACCGGCTTACCGGCCATGCGGTGCTCAAGCATCGCCCAGACTAGGTGGTATTCAGGCCAATCACGCTCAACAACTACGCTTTCAATCGTCTGAATTCCTTCGCCGTGAAGGTATGCGCGCAGGTGTTTTTCCTGCATATGTGTAAGCTTTTTGAGCTTGACCACTATGTAGCTATCTTCTCGCCGGAATTCACTCATTACTGCTTCTCCCGTGCGCGCCGCCCAACCGCTTCGGCCTGGCGCAACTTGCTGCATTTGGTGTGGTTGCCGTGGGCGCGCGACCTGTTGCATTTGTCGCAGATCGTTTGTAGGTCGAGCTGCCCCATGGGTGCGCCGCGTATCTGAACTGTTCGGCGGAGGGCGGTCATGGGGTCACCTCGATGCTGACATCGTCATGAATCCACTCGATATCGAGCAGGTCATCGTCGTCAATCTGCGCTTCCCGTAGGTCGTTACTGGCTAACAGCTCATCGACGTCATAGTCTTCAGCGTCTTTAATCACCTTGCGAAAGTTCACGACCGCCTTGCCGGTGAGCACAACTGTCCTTTTCATTTGGCAATACCTGTCCTTGCCGCTATAGCGGCTGACTATGAAGGGGGAGGGGTTAAGTTGAGGTGCTCTGTTGCACTCTATAAATCAAAAAGTGGCATTATTTTAGCGTGGTATAATTAATTAGCACTCTACGAGGTCAGTGACAATGAAGCGATATCTTTACGGAAAGAAACAATATCTCTCTGCTGTTGTTGGTGAGATGGGGCAGATCAGATTTAGCGATATTATTCACTACGGAAGGAACTCGAATGAAAATATGCGCGATGATGAAACGAGGAAGGTATTTCATCTAGATAGAAAGTCGTACCGATTTATCCATGATGGGATCAGGGTTGATCCAGCCTCACTTGCGTCTGATCCTGTGCTTACAGCGTTGACTCCGCGCGCCTTCTGCCTATGCTTGAGTCGTAAAAGAGACGATGCCGATCTCTACAAACGTTTTGACGCAGATATCTGTATTGAGCTTGATGTCGAAAAGCTTTCTGCCAAATTTACTGAAGAGTTTAAGGCATGGCCCGGGGCAAGTGTTTTATCTGGAGATGTTAATTATTATCCTGCAATTATGAAGGAGGGTGATCCTGATATTTCGAGATTGCTCTTTCAAAAGCCTGACAGGTTCTTGATAGAGGATGAGTATCGAATCGCAATTCTAATACCCCCAGGAGATAGCTTTAATATTGGCAATGGTAAGTCAGTAAGGGTTTATTCAGATATTAAGTCTGAGGGCCAGCATCTATATAGCAGGAGAGCAGTATATGGTTGCATTGGTGAGGTTTTTTACAATTAACTTAGATCCCAATCGCCCTCGTTACCAGATCATGGGCATTCACAACTGTCATGCGGCCGCCTGCTTGGTCTGGCGGAAGACGGGAATGGCGCTGGCCTGCTCACGCACTGCCCTCATACCCGCTTCGTCGTAACCCCAGATATTGCTGTTATCGAACCGTTCAGGTCCCAGATAACCAGGGTGCAGCGGCTCACCTGTGCAGATGTAGTCCCGGAACGCCTTGACCATATCCTTCAGCGTGCCGCCGTGACTGAACCCGCGCCACCGACCACTCCACACCGTTTCATGCGTGAAGACGCGCTTCCCGCTGTAGTCGTCGATGAACCAGACCTTGCCGCGGGCGTCGACCTCCATACTGGCGTAACGATTCACCTTCTGGTTGTAGAAGAACCCGCGGCCATGGTCGGCGATGATGTGAATGACCTGGTTGACTTGTTCGCAGCGCTTACGCTTCATCCACATGCTGTTTACCGAATAGCGGCAACCGCGATACTCAGGTTTCGGCTCGTAATCAGCGGGGCGGATCACGCAGGCCAGTAACTGCGCCCAGGTGCCGGCGTTGTTCGGGAGGCAAATCCCCAACTCCTTGGTATCGTACTCAACCTCACAGGAAAGCCGGTCCACCAGATCCGCAGGCACTGCAATGTTCGAGCAGCCGCTGTTGTAGTAGCCAAGACGCCTCAGCACGCGGGCTTCGTCATAAGCACCGGCGCTGGACAACTTCCAGCAGTAACCACTGTCATCCGCCCGCCAAAGCGTGATCGCTTTATGGCGGCGATGGGTGTGCTTCAGGCTCAGCACTATAAACGTGGGCACCTGTTTGTTTTCTGTGGGCATGGGTGTACCTCTTTGGCACGAGCTGTGAGAATATTTGTTATTTATGCGGAGTACTGCTTGTGGGGACGCTCAATGGGAAACAGGAAGGAGCGACTGGAAAAAATACAGAGTCTAAATTTGTAAATGTATTGGGTGGTGCAGCAGCTATTGCATGCTTATTGGTTTGTCTTTTTTATGTTGTTAATTTTTCAGGTGGTATCTCAAGTTCAACAACTAGGTGGTCTGAGTTTGGTGGCTATTTAAGTGGTGTTCTGTTGCCTGTGATTTCATTTTTAACTTTGGCTGCTATATTGAGAACGATTTACCTACAGAGGGAAATGATAAAGCTTCAAGACGAAACATTTAAGGCTCAAGCTACACAGTCAAATGCCCTGGCTGATGATTACAGACAGGCGAGACTTGATGCCAGGAAAACGATGTTGCTTAATAATCTTGATCGAACTATTAACACCTGTATTAGAGATATTGAGCGGCTAGAATTCGCCAGAAATGAGGCCGCTAAGTCAATTATTTTATTGAATGCAGGTGGGGGGCTGGCAAGTGACGAGCTACTCATGAATCTCGAGCAGTTAAAAGCTGACGTAAAGTTTATAGAGGGGAAGAAAAATAAACTTGAATCGTTATCGTACTTGATTGCAGTTATGGAACAGTCGAGCATTGAAGAGTTACAAGAGAACTTTAACTCGGGAATGATCAATATTTATGGTGAGCCTATGAGATAACTAGGGCTTAGATGAATACAAGTAAGCTGCCAAGTCCTCCTACCTCGGCGGCCACTCCGAAAACCCAACCTTTGGCGCCTTAGTCTTCAGGTTGATGATCGGCTTGTTCTTGGCAACCACCAGCTCGGCTTTGGCCTTGATGCGCATGTCGCGGCACCTCAGGGTCCTTACGGGCCAGCTCAATGAACTGCTCGGCGAACTGCGGGGCATCTACTAGCGGAGAAAGCTGGCGACCCGTACACCCCCATAATCTGCTCGGTTTTCTTCTCGACGAGTTCCAGCCATTTCGCAAGGGGAATAGGCCCCGCGCCTTTACGTTCTTACGGGTGCATTTGGTGCGCTTCTTGGCCTCGGCCAGCGCAACGTCACGGGTCATTCCAAACACTGCAAATGTGCTCATGGCATCACTCCAGTCAGGCGCCGCCCTCCGTGACCTGTGGTGGCGTTTTGGTCTGGGTTGGGGTATTACGGGTGACCGGCATGGAGCCGGATCAAGGAGAGAGCTTTGGCGAATCGACCTTCCGATGCTGAAATCCACGCTATGCGGCTTCGCAAGTTAAACCAGGATCTGGTTGATGCAGAGCGCCTAGAGATATCTCATCGCTTTATGCACATGTCAGCGCTTGCTCCAACGAGCCGTCGTGATCATATCGACAGGCATGGGCAACTATTTACGGGAAAGGAAATGCTTGAATGGTGGGGGCTGAACAATAACAGCGTGGGCTGCCGATGTGCTGCGGTCATGGTGCTTACAGATGAGTCCGGTAATCCACTGAGCTCTAGCTTGATTGCAAGGGCAAAGTCAATGCTTGAGAAATACCAAGCCGGTACCAGGTAGCAGCTTGTGACGCTCAAAATTTCAAGCTGCTCGCCGCCGCCTTCCGTGACCGGATGCAGTGAGTAGGGTGGGTTATGCAGGCTCGATAATCTCGTCGCCTGGATCTTTCTGTATGGCGAGCAGGCTTTTGTTGCGGAATTCCCGCGCCACGTTTTCCGATATCTCGAATTCGTGGCGCGGCGGTTCAAGTAGCGCTTTGGACTTCGAACCCAGTTCATGAAGCCGATGAATCATCAGCGTCATCGCCTCGCCCTGCTCAGTAATGCCTGACCACTCCATTAGATCGGCCAGGGCTTGGCGGGTGCCGGGGCGAACTCTGAGCCTCAACTCTTCCTCGGCAACCGCTACTCGCTTCCTGGCAGTTTTCGCCGACCTTTCCTGTACTGATTTGGCCATGGCCTACCTCTTCTATTCCGCTGGACGGCAGCTGGTGTTGGATTTGGCGAAGGCGCCGCTGCAATGAAGTGTTGACCCTTCTCACAGATGACTACCGAAGAAGGCGAACACGGTCAGCGTGATGCCAAAGCGCAAAGTCCAGCTGCTCAAGAATTTTCCGAACTGCTTAACATTGAACTGCGCTTCTTTTGCCTCCAGCTCACGAGCATGAGCAGTGGCATTGTTGTGACCGAAGCGCTCGGCTACGACCACGCCAGTAGCGCGATTGATCAGCGAAAAGGTGTTGTTGCCGCTCGGCCGCACGATGATCAGCGGAGCCAGCGGTGGCGGTTGTACGCCGGGCTTTTGGTAGAACTCGGCCGTAGCTTGGCGGGCACGTGCGCGCAACCCTTCGAGGGCAGTGACGCGTTGGGCGAAAGATGGGTGCATGGTCGATCCTCGACGTGGGTTGCGGGTATTCGTCAGCCCTCTGGACTTGCGACAAGGGAGGGCTGACGAATAACTGCAGGCATGAAAAAGCCCAGTCGAAACCGGGCTGTGTTGCACTCTTAAAACGCCACCGTATGTAAGAGCAAGGCTGTGCGGGCGTGCCCATCACGATTCACTTGTGCATGGCTGAATCCTCTTTTTTGTTTGTCAGCAGGTAAGGGGTGATGCAGGTGTCCAGCGTCTGCTGGGTTGGCGTCCGCATCGGGGTGTGATTTGTCGTCCGGTCTGGGCTGCCCGACTTACTGGCTTGCGCCTCCCATATTCCTCCGCTCCGGCTTCCCATTTCTGGGCCCACCCATTGCGGGGCAAACACATCACACTCCGATACAGCCTGCGCTTCGGCACGCAGGTGACCGGGCAGTTAGCGACAGGCTGTCGTGGCGCTGGTTGATTCTGATTAGCCGACCAGATCAAAAGAGTCAGCCCGGCGCGTCATTCTCAGTTCGCCGCCTCGTCGCTCACTGGGGCGGCGATCACGTCGAGCCATCCCGCTGTCATCAAGACCTTGCATCGTCATCACTGCGATGAGCAGCAAGCACAGCGGGGTGATGATCTGTCGCCGCATAGCTTCGGCGACCATCGCGCCTTGGCGGTGAACGCCTAGCTTGTACATGGCGCAGGCCAGTCGCTTAACCACGGTGCCCGGCGCAATGTCGAACGCCCTGGCTATCTCTTTGGCGGTCAGTCCCTGGGCAACTGACAGCACGAATTGCAGTTCCCGTGGCGCAAGGCCTCGGCCGAGGTGGCCCTTCCATGCACCGTCTACGATTGTCGATTCCATGATGTTTACTCGGTTGTTTTCCCGATGCACCCGGTTGCCCAGGTGCAGCAGTGAAAGTGTCCGTTTCTAAAGAGCTCTCATTGCTGAGCCAGTCGGTCCCCGTGAGGGGGCTGGGGTCAGGATTCCCCCTGGCCGTGGTAGCCGGTGAGTCTCCGGCTTGTTGCCGGTGTGATTCGGCGATGAAGCAAACAATACCAATGGCAATATTATTTGTAAATGCCAATGGTAATAATATTTTCAATAGGTATGAAAAAACCCGCACTTGGCGGGTTTCTATATGGGGCAGATGAGAGCTTTCAGGTGTGACGCATGGCGTTAGCTGTTTGCAGGCTGTCCGAAAAGGGCTTCTTGCCAAGCATGCTCGCCAATTATGGCTACTGGACTCCCGGACTCGCGCAGCTCAACGGCTCTCATGATCTTTAAGCCATAGCTGCTATGGCGCCACTGATCGTTCCCAACACTCCCCACCACCAGGTAGTGAGTTTTTTTATTGATCCCGCCACCAATCAACCCTCCACGCTCCTCAATAAGCGCCTGGCAGTCCTTGCGCGGCCCATAGGCCATAACACCCGTGAAGACGAACAAGCGTTCTTGCCAGACTATTTCTGGAATGGGCATGTTGAAGGGGAGGTCGTTCGGAGCAGTAAAGCTGTTCTCGCTGGCTTTGCTCACGGCTTTACCTTGGCAAAGGCTAAGGCCTGAGAAATTTTGCAGCATTGCCAAAAGCTCTCTCGACTCCTCGGCATCCAAGACCCCATCGGAAAGCATATTTGATAGGCGGCGATAGAGGATGTTGACGACAGGGTCTTCTAAGTGCAGAAGATTTTTGGCAATCCACTCTTCAAGAAAAATGGCCTCTTTCAAGGTTACGACACCGTCCGAAACAATTCCGGCTGCCAGGCCTACAAGGGCATCAGCAGAGCGTCTATCAATACGGTCCTCATGGAAAAAGCGACTGTTCTGAAACTCCTGATGTAGGTCCACCATTTAAAGCTCCTTCTTCAATGTTACTAGTTTCGGACTCATTCAGGATTTTGCGAATGTCCGGAGTGAAGGTCACTATCATCTGCGTTTTAGCACATTTGATAGTTACTTCTGAATCCAAGGAAATGCTCAGATCTTCCCCGCGTAGCCCCTGCCATTGGGCCAGATAGCGCAAGGAGCCGAACTTCTCGCGCTTAACTAGAGTTCGATCGCTTCCACCTTTCCAGTTCAAGGGAGGGAGCTCTCCGGCCCGTGTTCGCGAGGCCAAGTCGGGGTTATGGATAGCAAGCTTTCGACCAATCTCCCAGTTCTTTATCAGTCCAGAGTCTGGGCCTTGCCAAGTATCGTGCCAGCTGAGGCGCGACCTTGCCGGCTCAGCATGGGATCGCTGAATTACTCGGCTTGTCTCAATTGATTCGATCAGGGTCATCCAAGGGTCCATCCTGCAGATTTTTGTTACAGCTTCTTCACATCCCAAGCCAAAAGGACGCGGGCGTGGACGTGCATGCGCTCCAGTTGCTCGCCATGCAGGTCAATAGGTCGATAGATTGGGTTGTCAGAAATCATCGACAAGGACTTGCCGGTGATTCGTTGCAAACGCTTGATAAACAGATCGCCGTCGAGCGTGAAAACATAAATGGCATCTGTTTTTATTTCAGTAATCCCGCGATCAATCAGAAGGGACGCACCATCACTGAAGGTGCCTTCCATGCTGTCGCCATCGCCAGTAATGATCGCCAGATTTTCGAGCTTTGAATAATGGACTCCTCGGCGGGCGAGCCAGTCCAAATGCACGGTAATGTCACGGATCACATCAATGTGCCCGTCTGGCGCTGCTATGCCTCGGCCCATGGAAGCGGACACATCCAGACGAGGGATTGTCACGTATCCCTCACTGTCAGGCTTTCTGGCGAAGTCGACAGTTATTACGTTGTCTTCTTTGGCAGCCTGCGGGCCGATAGCTTGGGCGATCTTGATCATTTCTTCGGCAAGACGCTCGCTGAATGCGGAAACATCGACGCCGAGAATTTTCGCAAAGCTTGCAGCCACTGTGGCGTTGAGGGGGTTAATACCGTTTAGGTAATGGCTTACGGAGCTCTGGTTAATTTCCAAAGCATGAGCAAGCTTCTCCTGGGTTAAACCAAGCTCATTTTTCTTCGCGTTAAAGATGGCCTTGAGTCGCTGGCACTCTTCTTTCTTTTCGGGGGGTAGCGGCTTTTTGCTCATGGCCGAATCCTATGCCCATCGGTAATAAAGCATCAAATGCCATTGGCATTTACATTTAAAAATGCCATAGGTAATATCTCTCCATGAAAACCATGGAGAGAACTCCTGTGAAGAGAACCCACATCACCCATTTTGCTCAGGAGTTTGGGCAATGTGAGGCGGCAGCCTTACTCAAAATGACTCAAGGCGCGCTCAGCAAAGCTATACGTCGTGGTCGGGACGTATACGTCACCGAGCACGCGGATGGCTCATACACGGCGGAGGAAGTGCGTTCATTCCCTTCGCAGAATCCTGCAAAAAACAATCCACTTGAAGCTGTTGCCGTCTGAGCAATCAAGAGGACCGGCTTTGCGTGTCTGGCAATTATCCATCCTCCAGAGCCCACCAAACAGCACCTCGGATTAGCTGTTAATCCATCCAGTTGATAAATCGCAGGCAAAAAAAAGCCCGCCGGACAGGGCGAGCTTTTTCACAGCTTTACAACAAACTTCGGGAGCCATTATGAGCGCCACAGAATCTTCACGCAATACCTCTGAAAGCACATTCCAGCCCCGCATAAATCACCAGCGCGCGGCCATGAGTGCTGCACGCTTGGTTCGTTTTCAGTACTCCCGAGAATCGAAAACCCAGCTCAGTCGAGAGTGCCTTGAACATCTGAAAGCATCCCTTGCACCTGGGCAGGAGACTTCTGCATGAGCACGATCATCATGAGCGCTTGCTGGCCATTGCAGGACATGAGCGGCCCTCAAAAGGCTGTTCTGATCTCGCTTGCTGACAATGCCAACGACGAGGGATTTTGCTGGCCTTCGGTCGCTCGTATTTCAGAGCGAACTTGCCTGGCCGAAAGAACAGTTCAAGCTGCGATCAAATGGCTAACTCTTGCTGGCATCTTGTCTGTTCGTGAGCGTATGGGCCGCTCGACTATGTACACCTTGACCCCCGCGTCATATGCACCCCCGCAGAAGCTGCGCCCCGCAGCAGATGCACCACCACCCCCGCAGCTCACGACACAAACCCCCGCAGCAGCCGCACCCAGAACCGTAATAGAACCATCAAGTGAACCGTCACCTCTTGGCGAAGGTGAGAATCCGCCGAAAGTCTCGAAGCCGAAGTGCGACCCTCAAGCCATCGTCGACCTGTTCAACAAGACCCTTCCTGGGTTGCCACAGGTAGCAATGCTCACCAAGGATCGGAAAACCAAGATCGGTGCCCGTTGGAGCGAAAGCGATGTTCATCAGGATCTGGACTTCTGGGCTGATTTCTTCGCATTGGTTTGCGAAAGTGAATTCCTGATGGGGAAAGGGGAGGCTCGTAACGGCGCAAAGCCATTCCGCGCCACGTTTGACTGGCTGATCGCCCCGAGCAACTTCGTGAAGGTTGTGGAGGGTAATTACAATGCGTGATCCCTACAGCGTTGAGGCCGAACACGGCGTGCTGGGTGCGATGTTCCTGCGCCCTGAGCTGATCGACATCCTGAGTGCAGACTTGGCTGTCGATGATTTTTACTACCAAGACAACGCAGCCCTGTATCGCGGCATTCTGGCCTTGCACGCCGAAGGCAAGCCGGCTGATGCCGTAACGGTGGGCGTTTACCTCGGTGAGCTTCCCAGCACCAAGAACGCCACCTGGTATGCTGCTGAAATCACCCGAAACACGCCCAGCGCCGCCAATGCTGCGTCATACGCCATCACCGTGCGTGAGCGCAGCCTAGACCGGGCCATGATCGCGCTTAGCGATCGCATCAACGAGATTGCCCACAGCGACCAGCCAACCGTGGACAAGGTCGCGGCGGTGCAGGCTGAGGCCCAGACCATCGACAGCCAGTCCGCCACATCCGAAGTGGTGATGGCCGAAGACATTCTGGATGACTACATCGAGGTCTTGCAGGCCCGGGCAGATCGTGGGGAGGGCATCGACGGCCTGTCTACCGGCATTCCTGATCTGGACGCCAAGCTTCAAGGGCTCAAGTCTGAGCAGTTGATCATCATCGCTGGGCGCCCGGCGATGGGTAAAACCACCCTGGCCATGAACATCGCCTCCCATGTCGCTATCCGCGAGAGCAAGAGCGCGATGGTGTTCAGTCTGGAAATGAACAAAACCGGCCTGATGGATCGCTTTATGGCGTCCGAAGGGCGTATCCCACTGCAATTGATCAAGAACGGTACGGCCCCTCAGTCTCACGGCTCCGAATTGATGAGCGCTGCTGGCAAGCTCAAACACTCCAAATTATCCATTTCTGATCGGGCCTCGATGACGATCAATCGGATTCGTTCGGCTGCCCGGCGCCATAAGCGACGCCACGGTCTGGATTTGATCGTGATCGATTACCTGCAACTGATGGACTCTGATTCGCGCACCTTCAGCCGGGAGCAAGAAGTCAGTCACATGACCCGCAGCGCCAAGCTGATGGCTCGTGAGCTGGGTATCCCGGTGATCCTGCTCAGCCAGCTTTCGCGCAAATGCGAAGAGCGCCCGAACAAGCGCCCATTGTGCTCGGATCTTCGGGAGTCAGGTGCAATCGAGCAAGACGCCGACATCATCCTATTCGTGTACCGCGACGAGGTTTACCACGAACACAGCGAAGCCAAAGGTATCGCAGAAATCATCATCGGCAAGGGTCGGGACATTGAGACCGGCACCGTTCGTACGGCCTTTCTGGGCCAGTACAGCCGATTCGAACAACTGGCGGCGGGCTGGGTCGCGCCACCGAAAGCCGAGAAGGTCACCAGCTTGGCCAGCCATTATCGACAAAAGGAAAAATTCTGATGAGCGCACTCGAAAGGCAGGTGTCCGGCGAGCACTACAAGTCTCTGAAAATTCAACCCATCGAGTTCATTCACGCCAATGGCATCCCGTTTGCTGAGGGTAGTGTCATCAAGTACGTGACGCGGTGGCGTGACAAGGGTGGCATTGCCGATCTGGAGAAGGCGAAGCACTTTCTGGAAATCTTGATCGAGCTTGAACGCAAAGTGGTGATCGAATGAGCCAATCAACCACCGAAAAGCGCGCGCCGAACACCCACATCAAAACCCTGACCGTGAAGCTGTCCGACGCGGAGATTGGCCGCAATGCCAAGCTTGAGCATGTGCGCGACCTGCGGGATGCTGGTCACCCGGCGCTGCACTTTCGCTTCTACAAGAACCGCACCCGTGGCTCCTGGTACTTGGTCAACAAGCGCCGCTGGCATCGCATAGGTGCGTTTCCTGCATTGAGCGCCAAGCAGGTACTGGCCGCGCTGCCTGCCGTGCGACTGCGAGTGTCGGCTGATAAGGGCTCAACCATTTCACAATGGACCAGCACAGGCGAGCTGCTTAGCTGGTACGCCGATCGCATGGCTCGCGACCGCAGCCTGTCGGCCAAGCGCAAGAACACCGGCGCCTCGGCCATGAAGTGCCACCTGCTGCCGCGCCTGGGTGACTTGCCGCTGGTTGAGGTCAACAAGGCAGCGCTCGATACCCTGTTCATGTGGCCCCTTCAGGAAGTCCTTTCAATCGATTACGTGCGTCTGGCGTTCCAGCTGCTGGCCCTTGCATTTCGTCAGGCGTTGAAGTTGGGCCTGATCACGTCCAATCCAATGGCTGGCATTAAGTTCAGTGACTTCTCCAAGGCCAAGGTCGGGATCAAGCCGTCGCGCCTGCGCGGTGTGCAGTTGCAAGACCTGCTGAGCGAACTTGGGCAGGCCATGGTGAACGATCCTGCTGACGCCATGCTGGCCCTGATGATGCTGTGCCACGGCACGCGAATAGGGGAGACCCGGCAAGCGCGCTGGCCGCATATCAGCCTGGCCGAACGCGAGTGGTTCATTCCAGCCGAGCACACCAAGACCGGCGTGGAGCATCACCTGCCACTGACTGACCAGGTACGTGGCCTGTTGATCCAGTACCGCGAAACCCAAACCACCCGAGGCTATGACGGCCAGTACCTGTTCCCGGCGCGCAATGGCAAAGCGCTGAGCGAAGGGCAGGCCAGTGCCGTGTTCACCCGGTTGGGCAAGGGCGACTGGACCAGCCATGACCTGCGCAAAGTGGCCCGTACCGGTTGGGCAGACCTCGGCATCGACCATCTGATCGGTGAGCTGCTGATCAACCACGCGATGGGCCACAACGTGAAGGTGTACATCCAGTCGGACGTGATGAGCCGCAAGCGTGATGCGCTGGAGAAGTGGCACGGCCATCTAGACCAGAAGGGTTTCGACCTGATCCACGGGCAGACAGGCGTTAGATTCGGAGAATCCGGTAATAGGCTGGAAGCCGCTAACGGCAAGGCTTGCAGCGCTATTCAGAAAACAACCATGGGCGAGGATTAAAAATGGCCACCGCAGCTGCTGAGTTGACTGATCAAGAAGCCAAGGTTGCTCAGATGCTGGGGGATGCTTGGAATGAATACTTGAAGCTGCCCATCGAACACCCGATGGAACAGAAAGAGTTCTGCAGCGCTATTCATGCCTGCCAGAACATGGTGTTGGCCAGATGTGGTGTGCGGGCTTTGAAGTCCACCCAGTCAGTAGCGTTGGAGATCAAGTGATGGGTATGTACAAAGACGTAATGGGCACCCTGGTGCGTGTGCTTGCGGCAGACAACATCGATAACTCCACCAAGCAGAGCTGGCAGAAACTGATCGATGCCGAGTTGCGCTCGGGTGGGCAGGGCGCCGGCATCTCGGTGCGAGACAAGTTCGACTATGACTGCTGTCTGTATGCGCTGCTGCACCGTGAGCTGGCCCCGGCCCAGTGGAACGTGCTGGTGGCGAAGTACTCGACGCACAAGGCCAACAAGGTTGGGGCCATCGGGCGCCTTGTCCCACGCATTGCATCTCCAGCACCACAACTGTTCATTTACAAGGCTGTGACTGTATGGGCAATTCCCAAGCTGCGAGGGGTGCAGGACAGGAAGCGATCCACGGATATGATCGTGCTGCCTGCTGAGTTCTACGACATGAACACCTGGGATCCAGAGGCATCACCTGAGCGCACACGGAATCGATGGCGCTCAGGTATTCATCAGCGGCTTGAGTCCCTTGAGGAGGCGGCAGTGATACACGCCACAGAGATCTTCGACCGAGAAGAAATCTTTCTTGATGCTGCTTGACTGGCTGGCCGACTGGCCGTAAATTAGCCCCATCATGTCGATCTTGCGTGTGGTGATCCTCAATAGCCCGCTGCGACATAGACCAAACATTCAGAGCCCCGCCATCGTGCGGGGCTTTTTCGTTTCTAGCTCCCAGCTCGGGAGGACATCGGATGCCTCATATGCCTGATAAGCCGGACACCTGGGTGATCGCGCTCGCGTGGCTGAGTCAGCACTCCCCGACGATCTATGCAGCCACGCTGTCCTTTGTGATGGCTGCGCTACGGATCATCTACGGTGGCGGAACTCGGCGTCAGGCGATGCTCGAAGCAACTATCTGCATGTTACTCACCACGAGCTTGATTGCGGTGCTGGAGTACTTCGGCTTGCCATCAAGCCTGGCTACACCGGCAGGCATTTGGATTGGCTTCTTGGGTGTGAAGAAGATCGCTGACCTGGCTGATCGCTTCGCTGACTTCAAGCTGCCAAAGCGGTCCGAGTGATGGCCTGCAACGGATGCGCCGCCCGGCGCGAACAGCTCAACAAGTGGAAGGCCATTGCATATGAACGAGCAAAAGAACTCTTTAAGCGTGGTGACGATCCTGCCGTCGCCGAGCCAGATCCCGGGCAGCATCCAGATGGCTCAGGGCACGAAGGTGATGCTGAGTGATGGTAGTGAGCTGGCCCGAGTGCATTCGGTTGAACTGAAGGCCGAAGCAGGTGGTGCGTGGAAGGCAATCATCACCGTGCTGCCTGAGATCATCCAGCCAGTGAATGCCGAGGCTGAGATTGTGGTGGTAGATATCACTGACATGAAGGCGCAGTCGCGTACTTACGCAAGGGTAGAGGAATGAGCGAGCAGCAGAGCTCCTTGGCTGACCTGCTAAGCCAGGTGCTGGCCGAACAGATCAAGCAGACAGCAATCCTCGAACGGATGGCGGACCAACAGACCCAGCTGTTTGAAGCATTGGGTGAGGATGAGCCAGAAGACCCAGACGCTGCGCCTCGCACGTACATGGATGGAAGCAGGGTGACCTGATGGCACTCAAGCCCATGAAGCCTTGTGCTGCTCCTGCGTGTGGTGCCTTGGTACGTGGTGTGAGGTACTGCCCTAAGCATGATCACCTGATCAAGGTAGTCACTCGACAACACGACGAGAGGCGCGAGAGCAGCACTCAGCGCGGTTACAGCTATAAGTGGCAGCAAGCTCGCAAAGGGTTCCTCGCCAAGCATCCACTATGTGCGGAGTGTGAGCGCCAAGGCCGGATCACTGCAGCTACTGACCTCGACCACATCATCCCGCACAAGGGTGACAAGGACGCTTTCTGGACGCGTTCTAACTGGCAGGCTCTGTGTCACCCGTGCCATAGCCGCAAGACGGCCACAGAGGATGGCGGATGGGGCAATACCATCAAAAAAGACGCTGGAATCGCTTAAAAATGGATCTAAATGAGAATAAATATCAGCATATTTTGATATTTTCGTTGAAATTCATTCAAATGCGAATAAATACCATTTAAAAATAACAAATTCCTCTTGAAAAATCTCAAATGATAGAAATTCTCATTCATTTGGGAGGGGGAGGGTCGAAAGTCTGGAGACAATTTCTTCTAGACCGCGCCCAAAAGTCTTTTTACGTTTCTCCAAAATACAGGTTTCAGAAAAATGGCCCGACCGAGGACGCCGACCAACGTGCTCGACGCTCGTGGGTCGTTCAAAAAACACCCAGAACGCAAGCGCCAAGATGCCGAAGCATCAGGGCCGCTCGCCGCTGCGCCGGATCACATCAATGGCGCAGTGCTTCATGCCTGGAATGAGATTGTCGACAGTGCGCCGCTTGACGTACTGACCAACTCAGACCGCATCAGTCTCGAGATTGCTGCCAACCTTTTGGCTCAGTTTCGCAATGACCCTATTGAATTCACTGCCGCCAAACTGGTTCGCCTTGAGGCGCTGCTCGGTAAGTTCGGCATGACGCCGGCTGATCGGGCGAAGGTCGGGGGTAAGAAAGAGGCGCCGAAGGGAAATCCTTTTGCTGATCTGTAATGGCCGCGCCCAAATATCCACTGGTAAAAGCTGCTGAGACATACGCTCGACGCGTTGCGGCAGGGAAGATCCCGTGCTGCAAATGGATCAAGCTTGCTTGCAAGCGTCACCTTGATGATCTGAAAGCCTCCAAAGCTGCTGATTACCCGTACAAGTTTGATCCCGCGAAGGCGGAGAAGATCGCCAAGTTCCTTCAACTGCTGCCGCACACCAAGGGTAAGTGGGCCAGCAAGCGAGAGCTGATCAAGCTGGAAGGCTGGCAACTGTTTTCGGTGTGCATTCCGTTCGGCTGGTTGCGCAAGAAGGACAACACCCGACGCTTTCGAACCATCGTGATCTTCGTGCCGCGTAAGAACGGTAAGTCGATCATCGGCGGTGGTGTGGGTGCCTACATGTTTGTTGCTGACGGTGAGTTTGGTGCCGAGGTCTACAGCGGAGCGACCACCGAGAAGCAAGCGTGGGAAGTGTTCCGTCCGGCCAAGCTGATGATCGAGCGCACCCCAGAGCTACGCGATCACTACGGCGTCGAGGTGAATGCCTCGAACATGTGCCGCCTTGAAGATGGCAGTCGTTTCGAGCCGGTGATTGGCAAGCCTGGTGATGGCTCAAGTCCATCCTGCGCCATCGTCGATGAGTATCACGAGCACCAAGATTCAACCCTGTTCGACACCATGGAAACCGGTATGGGGGCGCGGGAGCAGCCGGTGATTTTGGTCATCACCACGGCGGGCTCAAGCATCGGCGGGCCATGTCACCAGTTAGTCCGTGATGCCGAGCGGATGCTTGAGGGTGTGATTGATCGGCCTGACCTCTGGGCGATGCTTTATACGATTGATCCAGGAGATGACTGGACTTCGGAAGAGGCGCTGATCAAGGCTAATCCGAACCACGGCATATCCATCAACGGTGACTTCTTGCTGGCACGTCAGCGCGATGCCATGCAGTCAGCCAGCAAGCAGGCAACGTTTCGTACGAAGCACCTCAACGAATGGGTCGGCGCCAAGAACGCGTGGCTGAACATGCTGCGCTGGAAGGAGGCTCCACCCCGCAAGAGCTTGCAGGAGCTCGAAGGTCGCCGCTGCATTATCGGCCTCGACTTGGCCAGCAAGATCGATATCGCGGGTAACATCCTGTTGTTTCCGCCTGTCGATGGTGATCCGTTCTGGCATGTACATGGGCGCTACTACTTGCCCGAAGCGCGAGTGATCGAGGAGCTGGATGGCAACACCAGCCGGTACCGAGAGTTCGATGCGCTCGGTTTGCTAACCCTGACTGACGGAGAGGTGATCGACTTCGAAGTGATCAAGGATGACCTGCGTGAATTCGCCGGACGCTTTGACATCGAGGCCGTTGCCTATGACCCATGGCAGGCTACCCAGCTTGCACAGGAAATGGTGGCAGAGGGTTTGCCGATGGTGGAGATCCGTCAGACCGTGCAGAACATCAGCGAGCCCATGAAAGAGCTGGAGGCGCTGACCTTGCGCCGCCTGCTGGCTCACGGTGATTGCCCAATCCTGACTTGGATGGCGAGCAACGTCTTAGCCAAGCTGGACGTGAAAGACAACATCTACCCGAACAAAGAGCGCCCCGAGAACAAGATCGACGGGATTGTGGCGCTGATCATGTCGCTCAGCCGGGCCATCGCGAATGCGGAGGCTCAAGGTTCTGTCGACGACTTCCTCTCTAGACCGATGAGTATGTAATGGCAGATACCGACTACAGCATTGACCTGCGCACCCGGAGCCCGTTCTGGGCGCGCATGGCGAGCTTCTTTGTCGGAGGCCGCCTTGTAACACCGGAAAAAGGTTCGCAAACGGGGCCTGTTTCAGCCTCTGGTGCGGTGGGAGACTCAACCATCAATGATGAGCGGTCGCTCCAGATATCCACAGTTTTTGCTTGTGTTCGGCTGATATCGAGCGTGACAGCTTGCTTGCCTCTGGACGTATTCGAAACGAAGGGCGATGACCGGTCCAAGGTTGGACTAGATAATCCATTGGCTCGTCTGCTTCGCTACAGTCCGAACCAGTTCATGACGGCCTTTGATTTCCGTGTCGCCATGACTATGCAGCTTTGCTACTACGGTAACGCTTATGCGCTGATCGAGCGAAACAGTGTTGGCGACATCGTCAGCCTTGTTCCATTACTGTCGGTGAATATGGATGTTCGGCTTGAAGGGAAGCGGGTTGTCTACCGGTACCGTCGCGATAGCGAGTATGCCGACTTCAAGCAGACGGAAATTTTTCACCTTAAGGGCTTTGGTTTTAATGGGCTTGTGGGGCTGTCGCCAATTGCCTTCGGCGCCAAGACGGCCGGTGTAGCAGTCGCAATGGAGGATCAGCAACGTGATTTCTATGCCAACGGCGCCAAGTCCCCCCAAATATTGATGACCGGAGATGGAAAGGTTCTGAATAAAGAGCAGCGTGCCCAGCTAGAGGAAAACTTTAAGGAGATCTCTGGTGGCGCGGTGCGCAAGCGTCTGTGGATCTTGGAAGGTGGTTTCACCACCCAGGCCATTGGCGTTAGCCCGCAGGACGCCGAGACCATGGCGGCCCGAAAGTTTCAGGTCAGTGAGCTGGCTAGATTTTTCGGAGTGCCGCCACACTTGGTTGGCGACGTTGAGAAGTCCACCAGTTGGGGCTCCGGCATCGAGCAGCAGAACCTCGGGTTCTTGCAGTACACCCTCGACCCATACCTTGAAATCTGGGAAACCAGCATTTTGCGCTGGCTCGTCAAGCCATCAGATGTTGGCCGCATTCATGCCGAGCACAACAGGGCTGGGCTGCTGAGCGGTGACTCGACAGCGCGAGCTAACTATATGAAGACGCAGGTTGATACGGGTCTTCTGACTATCAATGAAGGGCGCCGTATTGATAACCGGCCACCACTCCCCGGCGGTGATGTCGCAACCCGGCAGTCTCAGAACGTGCCGCTTACCCAACTTGGCCAACCGAACCCCGCACCTAGCGGGGTTTAGTTTTTCTGGAGCTACCCAATGTCAAACATTCAAAAGACCTTGGCCTTCGCCGAGGCTGAAATCAAATTCGACTCCGGTGGAAAGATTGGGGTTTTTGAGGGATATGCCAGCGTTTTTGATGTGGTCGATTCGGATGGCGACATCATTCTACCAGGGGCCTTCAAGAAAGCCTTGAGCACGCAGAGCCGGCAGGTCGGCATGTTCTTCAACCATCAGACCTTCGGTTTGCCGGTGGGGAAGTGGCAGTCGCTTGAAGAGGACAGCAAAGGCTTGATCGTTCGGGGCGAGCTGACCCCCGGTCTTTCTGTTTCGAACGATCTTCGCGCCGCGATGGAGCACAAGACTGTCGAGGGCATGTCTGTCGGTTTCACCGTTATGAAAGACGATTTCGACATGATCGCCACCGGGCGTGCATTCAAAAATGTCGCCGCCCTCCGTGAGATCAGCATCTGCACCTTCCCTGCCAACGAGCACGCGACCATTGAGTCCATGAAGAGCATGGAGTCGATCACCACTATTCGCGACGTAGAGCACTGGCTGAGGGATTCAGCTGGCCTTACGAAATCGCAAGCGCTGGGCATTATCGCCCGGATCAAGTCCGCAGTTCGGAGTGACTCCGAAGGTGGCGAAATCACCGCGATCCTTGATCGCCTCAAGTCCTTCCCATCTGTAGGAAAATAAACCATGTCCGAATTGGCCCTGATCCAAAAGGCTATTGAAGAATCGCAAAAGAACATGACTGAACTGTTCGATGCGCAGAAAAAAGAAATCACCGAGACTGGTGCGGTTAGCAAAAAACTGCAGTCCGATCTCCAGACCGTCCAGGAAGAACTGACCAAGTCCGGTACTCGCTTGTTCGATCTGGAACAAAAGCTTGCAGCTGGCAATCTGGACAACCCTGAAACGAAGAAGTCCTTCGCAGAGCAAACGGCGATCGATCTTCAAAAGTCCTGGGACGGAAAGTCCTCGGGCAAGGTTGATGTGAAGAGCTTTAATAAACAACTCGGCAGCACCGCGGGCTCCGCCGGCGCCTTGATCGAGCCCCAACGTAACGCCGGAATTCTGATGCCTGGCCTGCGCCGACTAACCATCCGCGATCTGCTTGCCCAAGGGCGTATCTCGTCCAACTCCCTGGAGTACGTTCGCGAGAACGTTTTCACCAACAGCGCTGCTCCAGTTGCCGAAGGTACTCTGAAACCTGAGTCGAACCTGACTTTCACCAAAGAGACGGCGAACGTCAAAACCATCGCTCACTGGATCCAAGCGTCCCGCCAAGTGATGGATGACGCTCCAATGCTGGAGTCGTACGTTAACAACCGCTTGCTCTTCGGCTTGTCTCTGGTTGAAGAAGGCCAGCTTCTCAATGGCGACGGCACGGGTGACAACCTGGTGGGCTTGAACGAGGTCGGCACTGCTTACGACGCCGCGCTGAACGTCACCGGTGACACTCGCGCTGACAAGATCGCACACGCAATTTTCCAGACCAGCGAGTCCGAATTTGAAGCCTCCGGCATCATCCTGAATCCGCGCGACTGGCACGCAATTGCCCTGCTGAAAGACGCTGATGGCCGCTACATCTTCGGCGGGCCTGCGGCATTCGCGGCCAAAGTCATGTGGGGCTTGCCGGTGGTGGCCACCAAAGCCCAAGCGCTGGGCACGTTCACCGTTGGCGGCTTCGACCTGGCTTCCCAGGTGTGGGACCGAATGGATGCGACTGTTGAGGTCAGCCGAGAAGACCGCGACAACTTCGTCAAGAACATGGTAACCATCCTGTGTGAAGAGCGCCTGGCTCTGGCTCACTACCGTCCGACCGCCATCATCACCGGTCCTTTCGCAACCGCACCATAACCGAGGCCGGGGCAGGCAACTGCCCCGATTGCGTCATGATCAAGATTCGTGCGTTGCGCCAGTTTTCGCATTACCACGCCGGCAACTTCATTCAGTTCGAGGTTCGTGAAGTAAAAGATGAATATGCCGAAGCATTGATCGGGATGGAGTTGGCTGAAGAGGTTGAGGATGAGCAGTCTGATGCTAAAGCCCTGACGACCGCTAAGGCATCCAAGGCAAAAAAATGACCATCCCTGTCACCGATCTTCTGACGCTTGAGTTGATGCGCAAGCATTTGCGTGTCGACGATGACGGTGATGACGACTTGATCGAACTCTATGCCGAGTCGGCTCTAGCCTGGGCGTTATGGTATTGCGACAACCCAGAGCTGAAGGTCGTGTCCGACTTCCCTGCATCCTTCAAGGCGGCATTGCTTCTACTGCTCGGGCACTCCTACAACAGCCGTGAGGCGGTAGTGGTAGGGACCATTGCTGCTGAGCTACCACTGGCTGTCGACTCACTGCTCTGGTCATCGCGTAACTTTCGTGGCCCGCCAGATCCTGAGGAGGCCGCATGAAAGCTGGCGATCTACGTCACCGAATTACCATTCAGCACCCCGATTACACGCAAGACCCCGTTACTGGCGAAATGACCCCGTCTTGGGTTGAGCTCGCCAAGACTTGGGCGAGCGTTGAGCCCCTGTCCACGCGGGAGTTCATTGCTGCTGCCGCGAACCAATCGAAGGTGTCGGCACGAATCGTCATCCGGTATCGGGCTGGTATCGATGCAACGATGCGCATCCTTCATCGCGACAAGGTCTACAACATCGAGGGCGTCCTGGCCGACAAGGTCAGTGGTCTGGAGTATCTGACGCTGCCCTGCAGCGAAGGGGTTAACAGTGGCTGATATTGAATTCAGCTTGACCGGCCTGGACTCTCTCCTTGGGAAGCTTGAAGCAGTCGCGTACGACGTGAAGCGTAAAGGTGGTCGTTCGGCTTTGCGCAAGGCTGCGCAGGTCGTGGCCAACAAGGCAAAGGAGGGCGCTGAAAGGCTCGATGACTCTGCCACTGGCCGCTCGATCTCCAGCAACATTGCTCTTCGCTGGAACGGGAAACTGTTCAAGCAAAACGGGAGTCTTGGGTTTCGTATTGGGGTTTTGCACGGCGCCGTTCTGGCCAAAAAGGGAGAAGCCCCCGATCTGTCAGCCAATGGCCCAACACCACACTGGCGTTTGCTGGAGTTCGGTACGGAAAAGATGGCTGCCAGTCCATTCATGCGGAAGGCTCTGGCCGACAACATTGGCGAAGTCACAAACACATTCGTGGCTGAGTATGAAAAGGCCATCGACCGGGCAATCAAGCGTGCAGCGAGGGCGGCACAATGAAATACCCGCCCATTTTTCAGGTTGCTGCTGCCGACCTAGCAGTGACTGCGCTGCTGGGAGTCAGGCCGGTGAGGTTGTATTTGTTCGGGCTTGCCCCGCCAAAGCCTGCTGGCACGTACTGCGTGTGGCAGGTCATCAGCGGGTCACCTGAGAACTTCTTGGCCGGGCGTCCTGACGCCGAGGCATACAGCTTGCAGCTCGACATCTATGCAGCCTCGGCAGATGAAGCTCGCGCAGCAGGTCATGCAATCGAATATGCGGTTGAGCTATCGGCCACGATCACCAGTTACAACGGGGAAAGCCGGGATGTCGAAACCGGACTGTATCGCTACAGCTTCGATGTGGACTGGATCGTCCAGCGCTGAATCACACCAAAACCAAGCCCGCCATGTGCGGGTTTTTTTGTACCCGACATTTGGAGATCGATATGTCGATTCTTGCTCAAGGCACGCAGGTGTATGTACTCGTACCCTCCGTTGCCGATCCTTCAACTCTCGAAGTGCTTGAGATTGAGTGCGCGACCGCTTTCAGTCCGGGCGGTAACCCAGCTGATCAGATTGAAGTTACCTGTCTAAGCGACAAGGTCCGGCGTTATATGCGTGGGTTGCGTACTCCTGGCCAAGCGTCTTTGACTCTCAACGCCGATCCGCGCAACGCGTCCCACGTTCGTCTGTATCAGCTCTCGGAAGACGACAGCATCGAGAACGTATCTTGGGCGGTGGGCTGGTCGGATGGCACGAATATTCCGCCAACCTTGAATGTGGCCGGCGATGACTTCGAGCTGCCTGCAACGCGAACCTGGTTCATTTACGACGGCTATGTCGCGGACTTCCCATTCGACTTCGCCGCCAACACTGTCGTCACCACTGCAGCCACCATCCAGCGTTCGGGCGGTTCTGCCTGGATTCGCAAGACCACCACTCCTTAAGGTACGACCATGAAGCTGACTATCAACGGCTTGAAAGAAATGGGCGCCTTCACAGGGCGTCCGGTTGAGCGAGAAATCAAGTGGCTCCAAAGCGGCAAAGAGTTGGTAGCTACTGTTTTCGTTCGCCCTCTGGGTTATCGCACGGCAGTCAATGACGTGCTCTCTGCTACTGGCAAGCTGGAAAGCTATGCCGGGCGTATTGCGGCGAGCATTTGTGATGAGGTTGGCCAGCCAGTATTTACCGTAGACGACATCACTGGTGACGCCGATCCAGAGCGCGGTGCCTTGGATGGCAATCTTACCGTGGCGTTGATGGTGGTTATCGCCGAGGTGAATAGCATGGGAAAGACGATGAGCTCACCGACACCGACGAGCTCTGGCACGAACTTGCCATCACTCTTGGAGCCACAATAGCGGAGGCCAAGGAAAGACTGAGCCTTATCGAGTTCCGGCAGTGGGTGAAGTACCGCAACCTTCGAGGCTCTCTGAATGTCGGAATGAGGGTTGAGAGAGGGGCAGCGCTTCTCGCCACGCTGTATGCGAACGCTCACACCAAGGATGGCGGTTACAAGATTTATGACTTCATGCCGCACGATGCTGAGAGGGCGGTAACCCTGGAGCAGGCGATGGAGTCGTGGGCGTGATCCACTACTCATAACTATTTTGTTTGGTATGCTCTCCGGAAATTAACGTGAGGGAATACAGCATGCGAAAGTTTGTTTTTTTGTTCGCCGGATCTTTGCTTCTTGCAGGGTGCGGCGACCCAAAATTAGATGGTAGCTCGGAAGAAGCGATGAAAAAGTCTGTTCAGAAAATTTCTGAGAGTCTTTCAAGCGAAAAGAAAGCCCAGTTTGAATCTGGCTTAGAGCTTGTTATTATTAGCAACGTTGATTTTAAGTCGGTATTGAATGGCGATAAGTCAGCTGCTGATCTTACCGGAGCCATGCTATCTGATCTGAATGGGAAAACCGCCGAGCAAGTGATAGCCACTGCTGACCTTATAAGGATAGAGCGCGAGCGAAAGGAGCGCGAGCAAGCTGTTTTGGAAATTGAAGAGTTAAAGAAAAAGGAAATATCTTCAGAAAAAGCAAAGCAGGAATTGCAGAATTTTAGCGTATCTAAATCGCGATTTTATCTGGAAGAGGAAGAGTATTCTTTTCGTCCAAAACCAGTTATCGCAATCACGGTAAAAAATGGAACCCAAAGCGCGGTTTCACGAGCTTATTTCAAGGGTACGGTTTCTTCTCCTGGTCGCTCTATCCCTTGGATAGTTGAAGACTTCAACTATGAAATAAGAGGCGGATTAGAGCCGGGAGAACAGCAGTCATGGAACTTGCTGCCAAATCAATTTGGAGAATGGGGAAAAGTAAATCCTCCAAAAGATGCTGTTTTTACAGTGGAGGTTGTACGTCTTGATGGTGCTGATAAGAATGCTCTGTTCGACTCTGATGGACTTAGTGTTTCGGAGAAGGCACGACTTGAGCATCTGACGAAAAAATACCAGTAAGTTTTATTAGTCAAAACCCGCACTGGCGGGTTTTTTTACGCCCGGAGAAAATGAATGGCCTCGAAATCACTGGGCATGCTTACCCTTGACCTCGTTGCCAAAATTGGCTCGTTCACCGGCCCCTTAGACAGAGCAAGCCAGGAAGCGAAAAAGCGAAACGCTGAGATCGCCAAGTCGTTTAGTAGCTTGGCAAAAGGCGTAGGCGTCGCTATTGGTAGCATCCCGGCAGTCCTGACGGCCATGGTGGTGTCGTCGTCTAATGCCGCTAAGGAAATTTCTAATCAGGCTGCTCTGGCGGGCCTGGGAACCACCGAGTTTCAGAAGTATGCCGCTGGTGCGCGAACAGTTGGTGTCGAGCAGGACAAGCTGACAGATATCTTGAAAGACACCAACGACAAGCTTGGTGATTTTGCGAACACAGGTGGCGGTGCGCTTCTAGACTTTTTCACCAACATTGCCCCGAAGGTCGGCCTCACTGCGGACAGCTTTAAAAAGTTAAACAGCAAAGAAGCTCTGGCGCTTTATGTAACGAGCCTAGAAAAGGCGAACGTTAGCCAGCAAGAAATGACGTTCTACATGGAAGCGATCGCAAGCGACTCCACTGCACTTGTCCCGCTTCTGCGTAACGGCGGGAAGGCTTTTGATGAGCTGGGGCAGGCGGCGATGGATGCCGGTGTCGTCATGGATGAGACGACTATCGCTGCGGCAAAGCAGTTCGGGATAGAGCTTTCTGGGCTTGGGCAATATATATCTTCGGCTCAGACTATCCTTGCCGCCGAATTCCTTCCTGTATTGGCTCAATTCACCAAGGATATGAATACCTCCGCGAAGGAGGCTGGTGGACTCAAGGGGGTTGTTGGCGATCTAGGCGACAAGATTGTCGAGGTGTCTGCTTTTGTTGCTAACGCTGGCGATGGCGTAATACGCGCCTTCAAGATCGTCGCCGAAACGTTAGTTGGAATGTTTTCTACTGCGGCCGGCCGCACTCTGAATTTAGCCTCGCAGGTTAATGGAGCCTTGGGTGCACTATCTTTCGGTGAGGCCTCAAAAGAGTTTAAGGCGACATCAGCGCAGCTTGCGGCGGATGCGAAAATCCAATTTGGAGTTGCTGCTTTAGCGGCCGCGGCCATCAGCGAGAACCTTGAGACGCCTCTAGTAGGTAACCAGTTCAAGGAGTACGTGGCTAACGCCAAGAAAGCTGCTGCGGAGATTGCCAGAACCACTCAGGGAACGACCCCGGGTACTGGCAGCGGGGTTGATCCTACTGCTATCGCAGCGGCAGCGGCAGCTACAAAGAAGGCTACATCTGAAGCCGCGGCCGCCGCGAAGAAGATCCAGGCCGCGTTCGAATCCACTGAGACGGATTACCAGCGTCAGATTGCGCTAATCAACACAACCAGCGATGCGCGAAAAGACGCATCGGAAGTGGCCAAGCTTCAATTCGAGTTCGAGTCTGGAAAGCTTGCGGGCCTAAGTGATCAGCAAAAGGAGCGGCTGAAGGGGTTGGCTGAGGAGCTTGATGCGCGCAAGGAGCTCAAGCAGGCCGCAGAGGATGACAAAGCTGTTTCTGCATTCCAAGGAAGTGTAGATAAGCAACTGACTATCGATCAGCGTGCCTTAGATACGCCGTTTCTAAATGCTTATGATACCGACACAGTAAGAGAGCGAGCATTGGAAATGCTCGGTATTGAGCAGGACTATCAGGATCAAATGGCCGACCTCCTGAAGCAGAGAGATGCCGATGACATAACCCAAGAGGTATACGACAAAGAAACTGATGCGCTCGAGGAGGCACTAGAGAAGCGCAAAAAGATGCAAGAAAAGTATTACGAAAATCTTGACCAGCTTCAGCAAAATGGCACCGCTGGGTTTATCAGCGGCTTTGCCACTCAGGTTGAAGCCAGCATGGACCTTTATGGAAATATGAAGGCCGTAGGTGCTGATACGTTTTCCAGCCTTACCAGCGCCATGACCGAGTGGGCCGAGACAGGAAAGCTCGATGCTCAAGGGTTAGCTGCGAGCTTCATTCAGTCTGTCGGTCATGCGCTGCTCTCCTACGCTGCCGCCCAGGTGGCTATGGCAGGGCTGAGTGCGTTTGCTTCTATGATTGGTATTCCTTTTGTCGGGCCAGTTGTTGCGCCAGGCGCCGCTATTGCAGCTACAGCTGCAGCTGGCGTGATGATGACGGCAGTAGGTTCTGCGCTAGATGGTCAGGCTCACGATGGTATTGATTACGTTCCAGCGGATGGTACCTGGAACCTGAAGAAAGGCGAGAGGGTGACCACGGCTGAAACCAGCGCCAAGCTCGATCGAACTCTTGATCAGGTTTCACGTGGCGGATCACCTGCCGATAAAGGCCTGACCGTAAATCTCATCGAAAACCCAAGCAAAGCCGGTCAGGTTGAGCGCGGGAGAAATGCCGATGGGTCGGAGTCTCTAAACCTTTTCGCTGCGCAGATCCGTGCGGGCGGTAACGAAGCGTCAGATACGTTCGAGTCTGTTTACGGGCTCAAGCGAAGCCCTGGCTAAAAGGTGATCCATGACCCCAATCGAACAGTGCTACGCCTCTGGCGGAGACATGATCATAAAGACCGTCGAAGTCCGGGCAGAAGGAGAGAGCGCCACACTGCTGTTTTCTCAGGGCTTCGATGACTGGACGTGCGTTACCGAGGACGGCAGGGAGCTGACCTTCCCGGGTGTGGCGATGGGGGATGCGCTGCCCAAGAGTGACGGCAGCGGATACCAAAGCTTGAACATCGAAATTGATAACACGCTAGGCAACGTGCAGAAGGTCGTCGAGGGGTACCGGCTTGCTGGGAAGCGGATTTACATCACTCACCGCGAATACCTGCTGAGCGATCTGAGCTATCCAACATCGATTTACCACCTCACGGTGCTGGATCGTGAGTACGCCGACAACACCGCCAAGTTTTCCTGCGGGTTCTTTGACCTGCTGAACATTGGGTTCCCGCGAGACAAGCTCACCACATTGGTCGCACCTGGCCTGAAGTACATCTAACCATGCTCAAACACTACTTATCCGCCCCTTACCGAGATGGCGGCCGGGGACCTATTGCCTTCGATTGTTGGGGGCTGTGTATCGCGGTTCGCCATCAGCTGCTGGGCCTGCCTCTACTGCCCAGCCTGGGCGCTGTAGGCAAGGACCGGCTACGCGAGAACACCCACGCTTACCACGACCTGAAGCAGGGCATGGAAACGTGCCCTCCAGAGGTCGGCGCTATTGCGGCGGTGCTCCGTGGCGCGCTGTGCCTGCATGTCGGCGTGGTGGTCGAGGCTGATGGCAGGCTTAAGGTGCTGGACACCAACCCAGGCGGTGTACGACTGCGCACCGTCCGTGAGTTTGAAACTGACTTTCCAAGGGTGGTCTTCTACCGTGATCGAATTTTTCCCGAACAAGATGGCCGGCTCGGCGCCGATGGTCACGTACACGACTGATCGACGCATGACTCTGGAGCAGTGGCTGATTGAGCAGTCGCCCAGCTACCAGCGGATGGAATCGCCTCCGATCAGCATTGTGCTGAATGACGAACTGATTGAAGCGAAACGCTGGCACAAGGTGGTTTTCAAGCCGTCTGATCATGTCGAGATCTATCGCGAGCCAAAGGGCACTGACCCCTTCAGCATCACCTACGCCCTGTTCGCAGGCGCGAAAGCGGTGATGAAGATGATGGTGCCGAAGATGCCCGGCATGCCTTCGAACTCCACTGTGCAGGGCAACCCCCTGACCGAGGCCAGCGCCAAGGGCAACAAGGTCAAGCTGGGCGACACCATTCGCCAGATCGCTGGCCACCAAAAGGTATACCCGTCCTACCTGGCTGAACCACGCACCTGGTTTGTTTCTCCACGGGAGCAGTGGATCGAGATGCTGCTGTACGTCTCGGCGGGCGATCTGGATATTCCTATCAGCAAGATCAAGGTGGGTGAAACTCCACTGATTTCGCTGGGTGCCGATGCCCGTGTGACTATCTATCCGCCTGGTGCGGATGTGTCGGGTGATACCGCATCGATGCTCTGGTACAACGTGGCCGAGGTGGGAGCGAGTTCGAGCGGATCGGCAGGTCTACAGCTGACGGTTTCGAACAGCATCACGCCATCGGCGCGGGCTTCGGCCTACCAGTTCAATGGAGAAACCATCTCGATCCCTGCGGGAGCGGGTGCGTTCCCTGCCGACTGGGTCAGCGGCTTAGTGATTCGTGCGCTGGCTTACTACGAATACACGGTCATAGATGGTGGGACGGGGCGTGACATCGTCCAAGGCCCTCTGGGGATGCTCAATCCTGAAGTCGGCATGGCGATCGAGGTTGTGGGGGCCAACGGCGGGTTGTACATCGTCAACAGCTACACGCCTTATGCGCCTGCAATACCGCCCGGCGCAGGTACTGCTTCAACGCTGCGGGGCTCCAGTGCTCCGTCGCGCTACGACTTTGATGTGACACCGTTGTCGTTCACCGTCACCCGAGGCGGGACGGCATACCCGGTCACCCTGAACACTGCGACAACCGACCTTGCCGGTCTGGTGTCGGCGTTCAACGCTGCCAAGGGGGCTGCGCCATTCATTGCCAGCGCCTCGCTGGGCCGACTGCTGATCACGGAAACGTCCGCTTTTACCGGTCTGCCGCTGACATCGACGGACGCGACTCTTTTCGGCAGCAGTCCAATCAGCAGCACCGGCACTGCGCCAACCAGCGGGTCGCCTGAGCAGCCCGCAGAGATGACCTTGAACTATGACGGCGGAGCGCCTGCGAATGGCCTTGCGCTGGGCACTGGCTTGGCCTGCATTGGTCCTAGAGGGTTGCGGTATCGCATCACAGCCTCCGGTAGTTCCATTATTGAAGTCGAGCGTCTGACCTCCGCAGGTGCCGTTGATGAGGATTGGCCTGGGTTCAGCTATCTGGAAAGCGTTAACAGCGTGATCAACCTCGACCCTTCCAGCCTGCAGGGTGGGTACCGCGGTCCCTTCGTCTGCAGCCCGGTCGGGGAGAAGGTCACCGCTATCGAGTACTCCGTCTTTGCAGCCAACGGCCTGATTGGTCTTGGAAAGAAAGGGGACATGTACGCTATTTCATCAGGCCATCAGTTCGAGTACCGGGATGCGGATGTGGCCGGTGCCTGGACGGTATTGCCGAAATGGGTGAGCGGTGCTTCACGTGACGCCCAGGGCTTTACCTTCCGACATGAGCTGCCTTATCCAATGCGCCCCGAGTGTCGCCTCAAGCGCCTACCCAAGATCGGCGGCGCGAATGCTGACGAGGTCAACGACGACATGATGTGGTACAGCCTGCGCGGGCTGCGTCAGATTCGCCCAACCAGCTATCCGGGCATGACTGTCATCTCGGCCAAAATCCGTGGTGCTGACCGGCTCTCAGCGCAATCAGAGAGCCAGGTGAATCTGGAGGCCACTCGAATCCTGCCACTGCGTAGCGACGGCGCCTGGCAAGCACCTGCACCTACACGCGACATCGTGCCGTGGGTGCTGAATGTACTCAAATCGCTGGGCTACACCGACGCCGATATCGACCTTGAAGAGTTTGACCAGTTGCACGCGTCCTGTGTTGCCGATGGCCAGCTCTACGACGAGACGATTGATGCCTCAAGTATTGCCAAGGAAGCGCTGAACAATGCGCTCGCCTGCGGCTGGGCTGAGCTGACCATCGCTAATGGGCTCATCAGGCCAGTCCGTGATGAGCCAAGAGCCGTATTTGAGCGCGAGTACGGCCCCAAGACCCAAACCTACTCGCCGCAGAACATGACCACCGCCTTGAAAATCAGCGGTCCACTCCCTTCGATCAATGACTATGACGCTGTAGACGTTGAGTTTTACTCGAGTAAAAGCTGGGCATGGGAAACCGTTGAATGCCGATGGCCTGGCGATCTTGGGCTGAAGGTCGAGAAGGTAAAACTGCCCGGTGTGACTGATCGAGACCGCGCCTATCGGTGGGGTATGCGCCGCAGGGGGCACCAACTGTTCCGATCGGATACTTACACCTGGGCGACTACGCTGGCTGGGCGCAACTCGGGCTACTTGAGCTTTTGCGCGGTGGCCAGTGATACGCCGGGGCTTTGTCAGAGCGCGCTGTTATTTGGCGTTCAGCCTGTCATTGGCGGGCTGATTCTGGAGTCGTCAGAACCATTGGATTGGACTGCAGGCGGCGCCCACAAGATCGGAATCAGCCGTTTGGACGGCACGTTGTCCGGACCTTATCCGGCTACTCAAATCGATGAGTTCCACGTCAGGGTAGATGATCTGGACTTCGTGCCCAGCAACGATCCAGCCTTGAATTCGCCACGCCTGCTCTTCGGACCTACTGACAAATGGGCTTACCCGGTACTGGTGACCTCTGCCGATCCTTCCGGCGGCAACGTTTCAATGAAGGGAATGCCCTATGACGCCCGTGTTTACACCTACGACCACGCCACGGCGCCTGACTGATAAAGGATCTGCTAACCATGCTTGCATACCCTGAAGGTCTGCCTACGCCGCAGCGGGAGGGATACGGCTTTGATCCTGTCAGCCCGATGACCAGCACAAAATTGGTGAGCGGGCGCTCGGAGCGTCGTCGGGCCTTTGTCAGCACTCCAACTGTGGCGACTGTCACCTGGCTGTTGACGCCGCCGGAAGCCCGCTTGTTCGAGGGGTGGTTTGAATACGTTCTGCTGTCTGGATCATTGCCGTTCGAATGCCCACTCCTGACGCCGATGGGGATGGAGCCGTACCGGGCCAACTTCGTCGACATCTACAGCGGCCCGGTCTTGGTGGGTGTGGACCTCTGGCGGTTCAGTGCTCAGCTCAGTCTGTTCAAGCGTCCATTGGTTGACAAGGATTTGGTGGTGGAAATACCGGACTACATCATTGATGCGGACATCTTCGACCGAGCCATGAATCAGAAGTGGCCTGAACAGACCGTATAGCGGCGCAGCTCAAAACCCTCACGCATATCCGCCGGCAACTCGCCGGAACAATCAACACTCACGACCTAAACACTGCCTCGATTGCAGTGCCGAAGGCGTGTCTGCGAGAAGCATTAACATGGCCAACAACACCGGCAACCCGATTGGATCAACCGCTGCAAAAGACTTGAGTGATAACGCCGAGAACCTCGACAAGTTTGCCAATGGCACAGACTACGAATACGCCGACCGACTGGGGCGGTCGCGCAAAAGCCTGAAATGGATCGAGGACGCTGCGCTGGCTATTCCAGCAATCGATGCGGCTGTGCGCTCTGAGCAACAAGCCGAGCGAGCAATTTCCGCGAAGTCGGATGCCGAGGCTGCGAGGGATGCGGCGCAGCTATCAGGGGGTGTTTATCCTGATGTAGCTGCTGGGCTGGCAAGCACGCCGGCTGGAAAGTTTTTCAGTGTGCCCAGCCCTGAATCCAGTGAGTACTTGATCCTTTACCAGAACGCTGCCGGCTCCCCGGTAGAGATAAAGCGCTACCCCAGCGCTGAAGTACTTATTGGTACGAAAGAGCTGATTGCCGAGCTGAGTGCCAATGCAGGCCCATATCGAAATAATGAAGCCAGCATGGATGATATAGAGCCGCTGTTCGCGTTCACTCAGAAAGACCAGCACGGTGATTCGTACAATCTTTTAGCGTTTATGCCTGACTCAAGCATTCAAAGCGCTCCGCTTAAGAGATTCGTCAGTGCAGAAATTGGCGGCATGTCCATGCAGGATGTAGAGCTTGGCGGGTGGGGCGGGTATGTGTTCGCTCAGCGCGATGCCAATGGTGTTCTCTATGCTGTGTCCGGAGTCAAAGATGACGGCACGCAGTACCTTCCCGGTTTTGATTCCGGGGCCGCAAAAGGTGATTTGATTCATATCCTGAAACTTGGGCAGTCTAACGACTCGGCCGATGACGCCAAGCCACCTTTATCAATCTCCCCTACAGGCTGGGGGGCTTTGATGTTTTCGCGCGGGATCGGTACGTGGAGCAGCGCCGATAATCCGAACACACCTGAAAGTCGCACAGGTTTCTCTCTGGTGCCCATGGTTGCAAATGGCGTAGAGACTCGCGCAAATAGTATGGCGGACGCTTATAAGGCTCGCTTGATTGGAGGTTCCCGCTTCTCAGTATCCAAAGACTCTGCAGAACCTGACGTGCTTATTACCTCTACCAGTCTCGGCGGGCGTAAGTTGACTGAGTTGGGTCCTGAGGATGATGGTGCAAGCGGTAGGATTGGAGCACGGACCCCTGGCGGGCACTGGCCAACGATGCTGGATGATGTGGCTCGTGGTGTTGCATCTGCAGCCGCCGCGGGACGTGTCTATCGCTTGCCAGCCTGGACCTATGACCAGGGCGAAAGCGAAGGCGATATGACGATGTATTACGGCGGGGAAACGCTGCTGCCTACAGCTTTGATTGCAAGTTACTCCACCAAGGCTTTGGCCATGGCGGTGCAATTTGACGCTCAGGCTCGTGCCTTGACCGGCCAGCGTCGACCAATCCCGCTGTTTGTTACTCCAGCCACATACAACCAATACACGCCAACAGCATGGCTTGACGTGGCGGATGCTTCACCGCTGGTGTTTATGGTGGGCCCGCGTTACCAGATGCCATCGGCGAAGAACGCCAGTAACGGCCTAGCCGGTGCATCGCAGAACTGGGGCAACGAAATTCACTACGCTCCAGATGGACAGCGCTGGATTGGTGAAATGTGCGCCAAGGTAATGCATCGGGTTGTAAATGAGGGTGAGAACTGGCAGCCACTTAGGGTGCTCTCTGCTTCAAAAGTGGACGCTACTCATATTGACCTGACCTTTCACGTTCCTCGGCCACCGCTAATTATTGATACCGAGTTGATGCCCAAAGCAAAAGGCTTTGGGGTCACGATCTACGGCGGAACAATCGACGCAGTGGTGGGGCCGCGCATATCGGCTACAGCTGCCGAGCTGCTGCCGGATGGTCGCACTGTGCGTATGACGTTCCCGTCAATTCCTACAGGTGCGCTGTTGTCGCTGGGCCAGTCAACTTGTGATTTAGCCCCCGTGGTTGTGGCCAGTGTTGGGGTGGGCGCACCTACTGCAGCAGGCTTTGCAACCTACACCGTGCAAGTCAGCGGAGATGTGCGGACCACCCTCAAGGCTTTGACCGATGAAGGCGCGTTCTGGATCACAGCATTGCTGCCCAACGGTACTCCGACTGCGCTGGGCGTTGCTCGTGGCGTGACCTTCGATGGCACCTACACCGTGATTACAGGCGAGACGCGGGAGCTGAGGACGGGCGGGACGTATGGCCCGTTCGCTAGTGGCGATGTGTTGACCCTGCGCCGCATGAACCCTTACACCAACTTTCGCGACAGCGACAACCTGTTGTCACTGAACACCTTTGCCACTGGACCCCGTGCAGGGAAGCCTTATCCATTGCACAACTGGGCTTGCCAGTATGAAGCCATGAAGATTAAAGGAGCTTAAGCCATGACCGTACTAATTGAATTGCCGGGCGTACTTGCCTCAACTGTTGGGCTGGAGCGTATCACCACAACGTTGCGTGGCTTCCCTGATGCAGGGCTTGCTGATCTGTTCATGTTTGAAGAGACGGCAGGTACCGCCACTGCTAACGCCATGCTCAACCGACCTAGTGGCCTGATTGAAAAAATCAACGCAGGTAAGTTTGTCGATTCCTATGCATGGCTAGGCGGGAAAGGTGGCTTGCAGGTACAAGGCACCCAAATCGTGTCCATGCCTGACTTCGGCCCAGCCGATCCGTGGTCACTTGTGTACCTGGGCGCTGTAACTGGCAGCATCTCCGGAGCGACCGAAGCCATCACTTGCATGATTGCGTTTCGGGATCGTTCGTTTGCTGCTATTCGAGGCCCGCTGTTACTGGCACGAGCATTCCAATCTGCCGGGGCTGGCCGCCATCAGACTCGCGCTTGGCAGGGAGCGGCAGACGGTGCGGCTGTGGATTTAGTGCCAGGCGCAACCGGAACAGTCAATCAGCACCGCGTGGCAGTGCTCAGTTACGATGGCGCCGCCGTAGTAACGGCATCTTTGTATGACAAGAGCGGGGCTTTGATGGCATCTGCTTCAGTTTCAGCCGCAGATGCAGGAATGACTACTAGTGGCGGTCAAGTAGTTACATCGGTTAAGCCAGCCATTGGTATTTCCAATACTACATACGATGGTGGAATCCAGCAGATCGAGGCATTTGCTCGATACAGCCGCGTTCTGAACTCGGAAGATATCACTCGAATTTGTGCAAACGGTGCGGTCTTAGGAGCAAGTCGCGGACGTCCTTGGTAGCTGTCTGCAAAGCTTTACTGTGTACCAACAATGAATCCCGTCGAGCGCGGGTATTTTGCCCGGAGATAGTCATGCCCATCAGCACGCAGCAGTTGCTGCAGATCCTCCCGAACGCCGGCCAATCAGCCGGCGTTTTTGTGTCTGCTCTTAACACCGCCATGAACCACTATCAGATCGTAGGCTTGAAGCGCGTGGCAGCCTTCATAGCCCAGGTAGGGCATGAGTCCGGTCAGCTCAAGTATGTCAGAGAGATCTGGGGCCCAACAAAAGCTCAGGCCAAATACGAGGGCAGGGCAGACCTGGGTAATACCGTGGCGGGTGACGGCTCCAAGTATCGCGGCCGTGGTCTGATCCAGATAACGGGTCGCGCCAACTACAAAGCGTGCGGTGAAGCGCTGAGCCTCGACTTTATCAATCACCCTGAGCTGCTGGAGAAGCCACAGCACGCATGTATGTCAGCTGCATGGTTCTGGGCGAGCAGGGGCCTGAGTACTCTGGCTGATGCGGGCAAATTCGACACGATCACCAGTCGCATCAACGGTGGCCAGAACGGCGCGGCGGATCGTCAGGCGCTGTATGCCAAGGCGCTGAAGGTGCTGGTGTGAGTTCGGCTCGCTGGATCGGTGTTGCGCTGCTGGTGGCTATTGCTTGTTTTGCCACATGGAAAGTTGGCGCTTGGCGCTACGGAGAGGAGTTGGCCAGCCTGACTGCCGTACATCAGGCCGATCTGACTGCCATTTCCAACGCTGCAACCGCTCAGGTAAGTCAAGCGCTGGAGAAGCAGCAGACCGCAGAGCAGGACCGTGCTGATATCGATACCAGAACAACCAAGGAGAAAGCTCATGCGCTTGCTGAAAACGAAAAGCTGCGTGCTGATGTTGCCGCTGGTGATCGTAGGCTGCGCTTCGCAGGGCGTTGTAGTTCCAGTAGCGGCAATTTGCCCGATACCACTAGCTCCGCCCGCCTGGATGATGGCTCAACCGTCGAAATCGCTGGAGCTGCTGGACGAGCTGTTTTCGATATCAGGGCAGGGATCATCAAAGACCGGACAGCCTTGAAGGGGCTGCAGGAGTATGTGTTGAGGGTGTGTCAGTAGGGGCTGTGTTCGGTCGGCAGGACGCCGGGATGATTGTTTAGGTCTGGGCGGCCACGTCCGGTTACGCAGCCTCCCTAGCCTTACAGTATCGCCAAGACGACAGTAGCCCCAAGAGCCAGTGCAACAGCGGACACCGGATCAATGCCCATCAAGCCGAAGCCGATGGCCATGCTACCGAACGCACGAATGCGTTTGTGCAAAACTGCTGAACCAGCTTGTTTAGACATACCCATAGGTATTTCCTCCCTCGCTGTTTTCCCAGTCTCATCTAGTGGCCGGCGGGGAAATTCAGACTGTTGCTGTCTTAAGTGTTCTCTGGACACAAGGGACAGCAGCCCAACCAGTTCGAAGGCACCGCCAGTAAATGCTGATGATGTCAAAGTGCCGCTGATACTCTCAGAACTTTCGATTTGGAGCAAATAGTTCTTAGCTGAGCGGCGTTTTCTGTCGGCAATCAGTGTCTAGAACTACCTGAAGCAACTTGCCGACAAGACGAATCTCAGTACCCACCTTGCTGATCCAGGCAATACAATCAACGACCTTGTCTATCGCTCGCGGAGCTACGATCAGGGGCTGATGGATACGCGGGAGAACTGGCGTCAGCGCTTACACCAAGTCGTTGGGCCGGTTTCGTTTGCGGGCGATCCTACGAGGCGGTAGCTGCGCAACCTAGAAGGGGCAATGAGGTATGTGTGTTGCGACTGATAGCGAAAAACCCCGACCATTTCTGATCGGGGTTAAAATCTACATCAGCCTTTAATGTAAATTTTGAAGGGTTTGCCCACCGCGCGCTGAATGTGACCGCTTTTCAGGCGGCGGCTCCAGCGTAGGATGAACGTGCCACGTTCGTCGGTATAGGTCATGACCTATCTCCTTGATTAGGTTGCCACTACTCACTAGGTGTGGACAGATCCGAAGAACGGGACTAGAATACGCGCCAGTTAAGAACACAAGTTTTCTAGCAGTCTCTGCGGTTGCGGAAAGCGAGTGGGAAACTTTCCTAGTAGATTTGCGGTCTACTACCTACTTCTGACAAACCACATTTGCGGTGTGGTTTGTCAGAAGTGTTTAAACTCAAGCTGTCTTCCTTGTTTAGGTAGTCCAAGCTGGTTGATGATTGAGTCTGCAAAAGTGTCTGCTTGCCATTCAGAATCTTCGATTTCGACTGCGTTTTTGTCAGAAAAATGCAATAACGGTCGATGACATAGAAAAATATGGCCCAGCTCGTGCAGGAAAATTCGTAACGCTTCAGGCTCTGATCGATTAAGGTTGTTGTACAGCCAGTTTGGCATGTATATGAACCCGCTCGAAGGGTCTACAGTTGCTCTGGCTGCGTCAATCCATTCGTCATCATCTACTGGGTCAACATGTATCCCGTTTTCTTCTAGGTTGTTTATGAACAAGCCTATTTTTGAAGGCGAGAATGACGATTTGTTTGCTTTCAATATTTTGCAAATGCGGCCTGCAATATAATCGATATCCATCTTTTCGATTGCGGGCACTCGGTGCCCGCGCAGTCGAAACTCAGTCTGATTTGCGTCCGTCGTCATCTGTAGTCTCCCCATGGATTTCACTTAATAGCCGTCCCAGCTTTGCAAGCTGTTCTTGGTTTAAGTCAGAGTTTGCAAAGCCTGCGATCAGCATTCTGTGATGCGGAGGCAATCCTTCTAGCGAGACACTTTCGTTATCTTCGCATGCGCTTGCTTTAAGCTTTGCGCGATTAACGCTTAAGCCAGACTTCTCGAAAAACCCAGAAATCTTGTCTACCCAATCCATGGGGATTTTGCTTCGACCAGTTTCCATCGCACTCAAGAAAGCTGGTGACGTATCTAGGGCGGCTGCCATAGAGCTGAGTGTAACCCCCAGGGACCGCCGGAACTCTCTCACTGTGACGCCGAATTTTGAAAGCGACATTGTCCTCTCCCTTCCCGCTTGTTGAAACCTAGGGCCATTAAAACAGAGCCTTCTACCATCGTCAACCATTCAAGTAGAATACTTTAAAAGTTGAATGGTAGAAATGCACCTCGCAGGACTGTCTGTCTTGCTCTCGAGAGATATCTCCGCTAAAAGCACTGTTCATTAATACAGTGCTTGAAAATGAAGAACTATGTAGAAAACCCGCTTGCTGAATGGCGAGCAGCGAGCAAGCAACACTTCGACCTGGTTACCGATCCTGAGGCTCATTGGCGAAAGCTTGTGGATCTGGCAATGCTCGCTCATGAGCGCCGTCAGGTGCGCAGTGATGAGCTATCGGAAATGCTAGAGCTTGCTGACGCAGCCAGGCTTTGGGGATTAGTTGAGTGGGAGGAGGCTGACGGCGTCGGACTATTCCTGGATCATTCTATTGATCCCGACGATGTTTCTTTTTTCGCAAAAAGGGGTAGGTGAACTTTGGCAGGACGCCGGGGCAGGGGAGAATTATGCGTCGGGGGAAATTCGGGGAATGGCTCATCATGGTAGAGCATCGTGGGGCGTCGTTGCAGCGAGCGCTAGATGCAAAGCCCTGATTTAATTGGGCTTTTAGGAGCTATGCAAGCATGGGGTGCTAGGGGTCGAGTGTTCGAATCACTCCGTCCCGACCATATTATTCAATGACTTAGCCACCTTATGGGTGGCTTTTTCATTTCTACCCTAGTGACTTTTCGAGTGACCTTGGGTTTCTGCTATCCCTGCCTCCTCTTCAGGATCGTCAGCGCTGGTGCGCGTGAGTCGGTTACTGATACCTTGTTTGCAGCCTCAATCAGTTGGTCCAGCTCTGCCGCTGAGTAGTGACTGGTGATGCTCGAGCAAAGCTTTGCGATCCTCCTCAGTCACGCCTGCTGCACGCAGCCTTCTGCCAAAGGTGTGCTTCAGGTCGTGAATGCGGATCCGGGCGAAACCATCATGTGCCGGCCGCAAATACTTCTCCTGCCATTTCTTCGCCGCCCTGACCCTGGCCTTCTTCCAGGCTGAGTCGTTCATGCGGTGAACCATTGTTTCGTTCCCGTCGCCGTCTGGTTTGCCGAAAGGGAAGACGTACAGCTTGTGCTGGCCTCTCTGCTTCTCAATGACCGACTTGGCCACCGTGTTGAGAATCACCAGGCGCTCGTCCCGGTTCTTCACGCCAGACCTTGCGCTTCGCCCGCCGAACCCGGCCGGAATCAAAAACACCGTGGTATCCAGCTCCGGTACTGCGATTTCCCAATCCCATTGAAGCTTGCAAACCTCTTGCTCCCGACACCCTGTATTGACCTTGAACATAGCCATGGTCTGCAGGTGCGGCGGCAGCTCAGCGAACAAGATCGACTGCTCTTCCCAAGAAAGCGGGTAGGGCTTGCGGCAGTTCGTCTTCTCATCCAGGAGCGAGATCATCGGCACAACATCAAGCCATGGTCTGCGCTCATCATCACGCCATTTGCGCGCGCACAGATTGAGAACCCTGATTGCCAGTTGAAGGGCAATATTGACCGTGCGATTCGTTACAGGCTTGCCCTCGGCAGGGTGCAGCTTGGAATGAATGTACGGTGCCAGGGAGTCGTCATCGATGTGCGTGATCGGCATGTCCCCTATGAACGAATCCAACTGAGCCATGTACGTTGCCGAAATATGGATCGAGGCCTGATCCTTAACTTCAAGCAGGAAGCGAGTTGCCGCTTCCCGCCAGGTTCTCACCTTCCTGATCCCGTACACCTTCTCCTTTCGGCGCTGTTCCAAGAGATAGATCAGGTACTGCTCAGCTTCGGCGCGGTCACGAGTGCCAGTGCTCTCTTGAATTCGTTCACCTCGGTACTTCTTGTCGATCTTCCAGATGCCGCTCGGCATTTGCTGGAGCCCGGTGATTGCTTTTTGTGCCATTGCGTATCTCCTTTGGATCCGCCCTGGCGCTCGCTGCGGGGCCGATTGTTGTCCTGATTTGCTGCTTTTTCAATCGCCATGGCCTGAATGTAGGCGTCGGCCCACGCGTCAAGTTCCAATCGGTCGAAGCCGACACCCTGTTTTCCGATCGGGAATTCCCGAACGTGAGGTCGGACTGTTTTGTTGAATTCGTCCCGGCACATGCCGAGATAGCCGTATGCCTCTCCGGCGCGAATAAAGCGCGGGAGGATGGGTGTGTAGTGGTCTAATGAAACCGGACACCCATTTAGGCGAGAATGCTCGCCATATCGAGGTGTCAGATGACCAAACAACGTCGTGTTTTTTCCGCTGAATTCAAACGCGAGGCTGCCGACCTCGTACTCAAGCAAAACTACAGTTTCATTGAAGCCAGTCGTTCACTCGGCATTGGCGAGTCGGCCCTGCGCCGTTGGGTTAGTCAGCTTCTGCAGGAGCGCACTGGCGTCACCCCGCAGAGCAAGGCGCTGACCCAAGAGCAGCAAAAGATCTAGGAACTGGAAGCCCGAATCGCCCGTCTCGAACGAGAGAAATCGATATTAAAAAAGGCTACCGCGCTCTTGATGTCGGAAGATCTCGAGCGTTCGCACTGATCCATCAGCTAAGCGCCCATGAACCTGTTGACTGCTTGTGCGAGGTGTTCGAAATCACCCGCTCGACTTACTACGCCCATCGCCTCAGGCGGCGATCTGCGGGCGTCGAGAGAATTCGTTTACGCAGTCGAGTCAACGAACTGTTCACCCAGAGCCGAAGCGCTGCTGGCAGCCGCAGTATCGTGTCGATGATGCAGGAAGATGGCGAGTCGATCGGGTGTTTCAAGGTGCGCAGCTTGATGCGGGAACTGGGGTTGATAAGCATGCAGCCGGGCTCGCATGCCTACAAAAAAGCAACGGTCGAGCGGCCTGACATTCCAAATACACTGAATCGTGAGTTCGATGTTCCCGAGCCAGACAAGGTTTGGTGCGGCGACATCACCTACATCTGGGCGCAAGGGAAATGGCACTACCTGGCCGTGGTTATGGATCTCTACGCTCGCCGGATAGTGGGCTGGGCGTTGTCAGGAAACCCGGATGCTGACTTGGGTCACCAAAGCGCTGGATATGGCCTATGAGCAACGCGGGAAGCCTCAAGGGCTGCTATTTCATTCGGATCAGGGGTCGCAATATGGAAGTCACCACTTCCGACAGCGTCTGTGGCGGTACCGTATCAGCCAGAGCATGAGTCGCCGGGGCAATTGCTACGACAACTCGCGGATGGAGCGTGTATTTCGCAGCTTGAAAACCGAGTGGATACCTTCAGTGGGTTATATGTCGGTTCAGCAGGCGCACGGGACATCAGCCATTATTTGATGCATCGTTACAACTGGATACGGCCTCATACATTCAATGGCGGGCTCGCGCCCGCTCAAGCCGAGAAAAAACTTAACGTCGTGTCCGGGATTAGTTGACCACTACAGAAACTGATCACGAGGGTCGGGAAAGTATTAAGCACAGTTATGAGGTTAATAAAATTTTCAAACTCATACTCTGGATTCAATTGCTTTAATGTTCTTGAATACTTCGTTGTCAACCGTTGCGTGCTCGGGTATGGAATAGTTTATGATTTGACCTTTGTAGTCTATATGGGCTGAGAGCATGGCGTAGAACATGTAAAGGCATGTGTGTGTACAGTTTACTAGTTCTTGAGGTGTTAGATTTTTATCTAATAGTGAGCCATGTGCAGCGGGGTGGCGGATTTTTACCCACTGATCGGTTACCTTTTTGTCAAAAAGTTTATAGAGTGTGTTTTTGGGGCTTGAAGCTGCTGCGCCTTTTAGAGACGCAAGTAGCTTGTCTCTTACATTGGTTTCAATTAGACCGTCACTTTCCGCGTTGTTAATAATAGGGATCGCAGCAAGACATTTTTCTACAAAGATAGGGTCTGACTTTCCAAGTTTTTTGAAATAGTGAGACGCCATTCCCTCGACTGCTACGCTAAATCCAAGCGCGGAAGCTTCTATGCCAGATCTATAGGCTGTAAACATGTCCATGAAATATTGAAGGAAGTGTGGTGTCTCCTCATTGATAAGTTTGGGCAAAAGTTTCGCGATGAATTCTGATGAGGTTGATAGGCCCCAAGGGCGGTTGCAGTTAGGTAAGGTGCAGTAGAGAGAGCTGAAGGGGGATGTATTGAGTTCTGCATTTAAGGTTACAACTGATTCAGTTGGGGTGGCAGCTCGCTTATGTATAAGCTTGAGTTGTTTTCCTGTTGAAATTTGAAGGGCGTTCAAAAAAGCTCTATCGAAGTGGTTGGGAAAGGGGGTTTCTGATATTAGCTGGATATTTAGTGTGTTCTTTAGAGTGGTTAATACGCATTTTGTAGTATCTATTTCAAATTCGCTTTTGTTTCGAGTACGTCCTGAGCTGTCCTCTGTAAAAGAGTTGCAAGGAAATCGAAAGTCTTGGTGAAGGCATGTCATGTCAAAAATATAATGGGTGCGATTACATTTGGCGGCTAGTGTGATGCACCCAGTTAGTCCACTCAGGATCATGCCGTGAGTGTTGTAATTCACATTGCCGCTCAGCCATATATTTTCAGCTGTCCAGATTTCTCCGTTATATGCTACAGCCTCCATTTTGAAGTATTCGGAGGAGTGTATAATTTGGCCAGGAATATATGACTCTGCAATATCGCCAGAAAATCTTATTGGTTGTGTTCTCAGGTGTGCTGGAACATTGGAGTAGAGTTTTATCGTGAAATCTTCAGAGTCTCCTTTTGAAATAGATCCCGGTCCGCTGTATTGAATTATGGGTTCCTTGTCAGTTTGCTGTGTTAGTAGAATTGATGTGCAGTCAAATGAAAATGTATTATCTGAGAGTGACTCTATAATGACATCTGTTATTGGGTGTGTTCTTTTCAATTTTTATTCTCATATTGAGAGTTTATGAATGTGGGTGTTTGTCGAGATTCGTTGTGTCTTTCCTTTCAGCCCAGTTCGTTTACTAAGTTCTTTCTAAAATATCTGTCAGTGTGTATTCGCTTGAAACTATACCCGCTCTCCATGAGGTGGCTTGAGCATATCAGTTAAATTGCTCCTTGGAGGGAAGTGGGCAGCTGTAGGTTGACTCATTCATGAGCTGCACTAGCGGTCAAAGGTATGATCTCTTATTAGCTTCAATGGTACAGACATAGTACAGGAGGATTCTTAGTATTGGTTAGAGGCTTTGTTTGCTAAGAGGTTGTGTTCAGTAATTCCCATCCATCATTTTATGTCCAGCCTAATGGAATCACATTCGGCTTAGTTCTATTTCGTGAAGTTCAGCTTGAGCGGGGAGTGGCGCGCTGTCCCCTAGTTTGACTCTCGATAATCTGATCGGTTTTTGCTTTGTAAGGTTGGGGAGGATGGGGGCGCATAAAAAAATGGCTAGCAGGTTTACTGCTAGCCATTATGGTGAGCTGGGCATGGCCTCGTCTCATTACTCGGGATTGTCTGCCTCCAAAAGGGCGGCGATGACGTCCTCAATTGGGATATACATCGGAGTACTACCGGCGGGGCCTGGCCCTTCAAGAGCCGTGAACCCAAACATCTCAGAGTAGAACGTTTCCTTGCCAGGGGCTGCATCAAGGTAAACGCCCTTCAACGGGATCGTTTTGTGAACGGTCACTGCTTTGGTGAACGCTTCCAGCATCAGGTCTGTACCAAGCCCGAGACCTTGATGGCGCTCATCAACAGCGATCATGATGACCTTCGCCACAGGAAGCTGTGGAGGCTGGTTTCCTTTAAGGAGCGTCTTCACCCGGGTCTTATCTAAGATACCGAAGCCCACCGTCATGAAGCCGATGAGTTCTTGCGTTTCATCAAACATGCCGGTGGCGTGAAGGTTCTCAGACTGAATCGCGCGTTTGAGATTGCCCGAGTTTACATACTTGTCGAGTATGGCATCCCCACAGCTAAATTTCTTCGGAAGTTTTACATCCTCCAACGCATCATTCAGATTCACCTGGGCGTATGTTAGGTCTGGATCGCTCATTTCTACTCCTTAATAGTTTTACTAGATTTTTATTGGCCTTCGGGGCTTCGGAGCTTGCTCGGCTTAATTCGTGCGCTCGAGCGAAGGCTTTCTCCGAAAGTTCAATCCGTTGATATGTATCCATAACTGCCTCAGCTTTTTCGAAAGCCGATGCCAATATGAAAGAGGTCATATCCAAACCGGAAATGGTTGCTGCTTTACGAATAAATTCTTTTGCAAATTCTGTAGTTTTAAGATCAAGTCTTGCAGTTTTTGCACCCTGTAGTGTCTCTGCTACAAAAGACATAGTGCTTTCCTCTGTGTGTATCGATATATAAAGTGATGCGCTTCCTTCTTCTGGTTTACGTCCAGCTCTCTACGAGCTGAGCTCCTTCTCGAGTACTTTCCATTACGACTCCTTCGTGGTTTATGGCATCTGTGGTTGATTAATACTTCGTAATCGGCTTTGATTCATGCGTCATTCGCATACGTACACAAGCCGTACGAGACACATGGTAGCGCTGGGCTGGAGGGCTGTCAACATATACGTGTATTGTACGTACCAAGATGCTGGTGCCTAGCCAGAAGGTAGTGAGGGGGTTAGAGATAAAGCTCATGCTCAGAGAAGCCCTTAACCTCACCGTCCCTTAGGACTAGACGGGCCGGGCTGCGGAGGAGAACTAAACCCAATCCATCAACGGGGGCTATGCTGAAGCGGCTGGATAGGGTTTTACGTCGGTAGGCTTGGGATAGTGTTCGGTCGGCAGGAAGTCGGTGTGGGCCAGGAAAGCCGAGTGACTTTTCGAGTGACTTCGTCACTCACGGCTCAGCACTGTTGGGCGTCGTTGCAGCGAGCGCCAAGTGCGAAGTCTTGAATTTAGAGGCCTGTAGAGATACAAGCTTGAATGGGGTGCTAGGGGTTGAGTGTTCGAATCACTCCGTCCCGACCATATTTTTCAATGACTTAGCCCAATCTGTGAAGGTTGGGCTTTTTCATGTGCGTGACTTTTGCGTGACTTCTCCACATTTCACGCCTGCCTTCTCTTCAGAGTCGTCAGCACCGTCCCACGCGAGTCAGTGGCTGACACCTTATTTGCAGCTTCTATCAGCTGCCCCAGCTCGGCGCCGAAGTAGTGACTGGTGATGCTTCCGTTCTTATGCCCAAGCAATGCTTTGCGATCCTCCTCAGTCACGCCTGCTGCACGCAGCCTTCTGCCAAAGGTGTGCTTCAGGTCGTGAATGCGGATCCGGGCGAAACCATCATGTGCCGGCCGCAAATACTTCTCCTGCCATTTCTTCGCCGCCCTGACCCTGGCCTTCTTCCAGGCTGAGTCATTCATCCGGTGCAGCGCAGTACCGTTGTAAGGAAACACCCATTCCTTGCTGATACCACGCTGCTTCTCAATGATCGATATGGCCACGGTGTTGAGCACCACCAGACGCTCATCACCATTCTTCACTCCCGACCGCTCATGCCGGCCGCCAAAATCGGCCGGTATCAGAAACACACTGGTGCCCAGTTCCGCTCCCGCAATCTCCCAATCCCACTTCAATGTGCAAACCTCCTGCTCGCGACAGCCCGTGTTCACCTTGAACAAGGCCATCGTCTGCAAGTGGGCGGGCAACTCGCCAAAAAGAATCGACTGCTCTTCCCAGGACATGGGGTAGGGCTTACGGCTCGATTTCTTCTCTTCCAGCTTTGTCAGCATGGGTACGCTGTCCAGCCAAAGCAGCTTTTGTGCACCGGGTATCGGTCTTATCGACTTGATCCCAGATCCGCATATTCATGGACACGACAAAATCCTTGCCGCGATCTACGCAGCATCAAGAAGGGGTAGGGGAAATATGAGTTGCTAAACATTCTCATTCGTATTCAAGATATGTTATTACGTTTCAACTCACCGCAAGGAGCCTCACCGATGAAAGTGCTGTCCTCACTCAAAGAAGCGAAAAATCGTCACCGTGACTGCCAGATAGTTAAGCGCCGTGGCCGTATTTATGTGATCTGCAAAACCAATCCGAAATTCAAGGCTCGGCAGGGCGGAGCGAAGAACAAGAACAAAGGCAAGGGCTGACCTTACGCAGCGTCGGCTTTGCGTTGATCCGCCCGGTCGGCGGCAAGGTCTGTCGCCAGTTCCTCGGCGCGGGCCTGGCCGTACTCATTGGCTCGGGGACGAATCAGTGACTCGGCAAGATCGTGCAAGGCAGTTGGGTGATGCTTGGCCTTTGGCGTGCCCAGAGCCGAGCAGGCCAAGTCGTAAGCCTTGCCATGAACGCGGCTCCCGCCGGCAATGATTTCGCAAATCATCTGCTCGATCGGGTATTCGCGATTGTCGGTCAGCAGCGGGGGCGATGTGTTCTTGTGCCCCAGGTGTTCGGCCAGCGCTTCGTACAGCGACTGTGGTGTAACCAAGGCAACCGGTTTGCCGAAGGATCGCGGCGCGGTGACGGTGTCGCCGCAGATCAGGCTGTTGATGGCATCGTAAAGCCAGTCCGGGCCTTCGACGGTATCCAGAAAGTCAGTCATGGCAGCGACTCCTGTTCGAGTTTACGGGCGAAAGCACAGGCATCGTTATGCTCGCGGCGAAAGCCTTTCACCTTGCCGGTACCGGTATCGACGATGTGGAAGAACTCGCCACTCACTGGCACTACCCGGTAGCGCGGGGCGCTCTTCGGTGTGCTGGAGCCGGCAAGCCCGAGGCTAAGCGCGACGAACATATTGCGGCTCTGGTTTATTGCGAGCGCTACATCACAGTAAGCGCGTTGACTTGGGGTCATGGTCGCCTGCAGAGCTGTGGATTATTCATCTTCACTTCTTTCGCTGACATTCATGGGGATGAAATGAGTTTTTGAAGTTGGCTAGGATTGAGTATTTATGCGCTGAAATTTAATGAACCCTTTGAAGGGGAGCGCTTCTAAAGTCATTCAGTCCATCGGAGGCGTGCTGTGACTAAGATCATCACTGAGGAAATCCGGCTTCATCAGGAGTCGCCCTCAGACGTTTTTCTATTTGGCACTCCTAAAGATCGTCTAGATTTCTATCGGAGAGAAATTCACTATGAAACAAGTTTGCTCTCGAATAGAACGAACGCATATTTAACGGCCCAATCGTTCTTGGTTATTGCGTTTGCCTCTTCAATGGCGAACCTCAATCCCAGATGGGGCGAGCTTTTTACCTTGGTTGTACCAACCTTGATGGCCATCCTAGGAATATTTAGCTCATTGCATGCCTGGCCTGGGTTTAGGGCCTCGTATGTCATCATTGATCATTGGCATTTCAAACAAAGTCACTTATTGCGAAGTGACCCGGTTATGGGGGAGGCCTATGATGACTCACCCTTATTTAACGAAAAAGAATCGAGTCAGCAGGGGTATCGCAAATCGCTAATGTTCTCTATGAGGACACCATGGCTATTTGTAATTTTTTGGGCGCTGCTTGCAGGTTTTTGTATTTATGTTCAGCTCACTAATTCTAGCCCGTGAGCCTGGTAAACCTTTTCTATGATGGCTGACATTTCACCGAGACTTTCCACAGCTCTCATTCCCCCCAACCTGCTCAGCGAGCGGCCTGTAGTGATGCTTTCCGTTCAGGCTGCGCTATGCCTGAATGCGCAGGTAAATCTCCTCCCGGTGACCCACCGCGTGTGGCCAATCAGAAGATTAACTTTATGACGCGGGAGCTATACGACAAGGCAGCAGCGCTTAAAAGCGCAGCGTTTGCAGATGTTGTGGGTTCCGTGGCGAGCAGAGCGATTATTGATCAAGGGACGAATGCCAGCGGCAGCTTTATAAAGTTTGCAGATGGCATGTTGATCACATGGGGTATACGCATCATCAGTCATGGCGCAGGGGGTGATCTTCGCGCAGGGCGCGGTTGGCGCCTTTGATTGCTGTCGAAGTCCAGTGGATCGAGCAGGAGCGTAAGTTCGTGGCTGAGCAGTTGGAGGCCATCGAGGATGGCGAGCAGGTAGCGGGCACAGAGCGCCTGTGGTGTGACTACCGTAATCAGGTTCGAGCCTGGAAACTGGATGCAAAGGGCTATCCCGATTCAAACATGCGGCCATTACGCCCAAGCTAGCCTGGGAGAAGTCCCGGTCGTCCAGTCGATGGCCCACATTCCCACATTTGTGCGAAGATCAGGGCGTAGATCACGTATGGAGTTGCCACATGAGCCGCCTGACCATCGACATATCCGAGCAGCAGCATCAGAGCCTGAAAGCGTTGGCCGCCTTGCAGGGCAAGACGATCAAGCAATATGCCATCGAGCGCCTGTTTCCGGGCAATGTCGACAATGATCCGGCATGGCAAGAGCTCAGAGGCGTACTGACCGCCCGCATCAATGATGGCCTGGCGGGCAAGGTTTCAGACAGGAGCATTGGTGACATCCTCGACGAAGAACTGTCCGGGGAAAATCGGGTTTGAGCGGTGCCTACGTTCTTACGCTTGAGGATGAAGCCGACTTGCGCGGGATCATCCGCTACACGCGCCAACAGTGGAGTGACCAGCAGGTGCGTGTGTATATCGGCAGACTGGAACGCGGGATCGCGCGCCTTGCGGCCCGTCAAGGCGCGTACAGGGACATGAGCGACCTCTACCCGACGTTGTTGATGGCTCACTGCGAACACCATTACGCATTTGCCCTGCCGCGCGAAGTTGCACCTGCTTTGATCGTGGCGATATTGCATGAACGCATGGACCTGATGACGCGACTGGCAGAACGGCTGAACAAGTGATGTCTTGCTGAAATGAAACTGCAGTACCGAACCCGCCAAGTGCGGGATTTTTTTGTCTCGAGATAGGCATGCCTTCCAGCGAAGCAAGACTTCAGCCCATGTCGTTGGAAATGATGGCATAAAGCCTGCTACAGTCGGCGCCGAAATTATCCAGGTAAGGAAGTACCAAGTGAAGGGCATCCAGTTTTTGGCTGTAGTCGGCGCGGCATTGTTGATGAATGGCTGCGTGGTGCAGAGCACCTATAGCAAGACTATTTCAGTGACGAAAGATGCCAACGGCAAGATCATTCAAACGGTTGAAAGCGAAACTGTGGTTCAGCCAGCCAATGGCTATCCAATGCGCCTGGAGAAAATCAAAGGTATCCAGCCACAGTAAATACCTGCACCGATTCAAAGAAACCCGCCGAGTGCGGGTTTTTTATTATCTAAAGAAACTCATGCCCATCACAGCGCGGCAACTGCTGCTGATCCTCCCGAAACCGAACGCACCGATCTGGCCAATGCCAACTCCGCGCAAATTCTGGCAGAGCAGGGCAAGCGCCTCGCCCTGGAGCAATGGCTGGCAGCCAGTGACCAATCCCATTACCGAGCCCTGACCGATGAGAAAACCAAACAGGCACGCCTGCGTGATCGCCTTTCCACTGCCGGCGGCGGCGTGGTTTATGGCGCCCATAGAGCCCAATTTGGCCCAGCGCATGCTCAACGAATTATCGGAATCACCAGCGACGACGATCAAGGACTGATCGCGCTGCAGGCCTGTCAGGCCTACGCACAAGAAGTATCAGTTGCTCGTTAGAGCGGTATGCATCCTGCCAAGGCACCTTTCTTCATCGTTTTGAGCATTCCAAAACCGTGGGAGCAGCGGGCGGTGGACGGACTGATGGCTACGAGATATCGTTTGGCCATCCGTTGAGCTGGCACTTAATGAATTAAGTGACCGCTCTATCTCGCCCAATACCGCTGTCAGCAAACGTTCAGTTGCCCATGAACAACGCTGCAGGTTTGACCTACAGGATTCGCACATGAGTAACCCCATCACCTCGAGCGACCAGCTTGCTGCGCTGCGTCTTGAGATTGACCGTTTTTCTGAAGTCAGGGATTGGGGCCAATTTCATACCCCAAAAAATCTAAGCATGGCCTTGAGTGTGGAAGCGTCAGAGCTGATGGAACTCTTTCAGTGGCAAGTCGGCAATGAGGACTTTGCCCTGTTGGCAGATAGCAAGAAAGAAGCTGTCGCTCACGAAGTTGCCGACGTATTTATCTATTTGATGCGTTTTTGCTCCGTCACGGGTATTGACCCGCTCAAAGCGGCCGAGGAGAAGCTCAAGCTTAACGATGCCAAATACCCCGCGGGCGTAGTCAAGGGCAAGTCTGACAAGTACTCGGAGTACTGACGGATGCGCCAGATATTTATCTTCACCGCCGGCGACAAAAAAGCCCGTGTCCACCTGGATGACTCGATTCTAAAACCGGTTTCATTCGAGTGGATGCAGGAGGCTTTAGGGCAGGAGCAAACGCAATATTACCAATCACTGATACCTGATCAGCAGGGTTTCCATGCCTGGGGTGCAGTGCCCGGTCCTGTTAACCAGCGCACATGGACGGCCATGCAGGTGGGAGATTTGGTCCTCACGGTATACGCCAACCAGTACCACTTCTTGAGCACAGTCATTGGCAAGCTCCACAACCAGGCCCTGGCCAGTCGAATTTGGGGCAAGGACGAAGAGGGCAATACGTGGGAGTACATGTACCTGCTCAGCCAGCCGCAAAGCATTGCCACCGACGTACTGAGTCCTCCTGCAGTTGATTATCTGAACAAAGGCTATCGGGGTTTCACCCGTATCTCGGATGACAAGGTTCGAACCATCGTCAAGGATTTTGGCAGCCTGGATAGCTTCGTGGAGCAGGTTTTCCAGGCCCATATTCCAGAGGGGCATATTGAACGTGAGATTGAGCAGGCTGAAAAAGATGCCGATGCGTCAGTCGCTTTTGCACCCAAAGATATGGTCGATGGACGCAAAAAAGTCCTTCAGGAAGTTGTGCGTCGTCAAGGCCAGCCCAAGTTCCGCAAAGCGTTGCTTGCCGCTTATGGCAAAAAATGTGCGGTGACTGGCTGTGACGTAGAGAGCGTGCTGGAGGCTGCTCATATCGCTCCCTATCTAGGGAAGGAGTCCAATGCAGTGCAGAACGGGCTTTTGCTGCGTGCTGATATTCACACGCTGTTTGATTTGGGCGAATTGAAGATTACGGAACAAGGGCAAGTTCAGCTTCACGAGACGCTTTACGGCACCGTTTACGAGCAATACCAGGGCCAACAGATCAAGTTGCCAGCCAATCAAGCTTTCGCGCCAAGCGTGGATGCACTGGCACTTAAATACGAACGGGTACTATAAGCATATGGCGGCTCTTGAACAGTTCACCTTTAAGGATTTTTACGCGGCTGCGAAACGAGACAACTTTGCCAGTGCACTGGAGGCGCGTTTCCCCAGCGTATTTGGCAAAGGCGGAGTCTCTGCCTCGGAAAAGGGCTCGTGGGCAAAGTCTCTGCCCAAGCTGGCGGCTTTGCTTGAAATGTTGCCTATTGATGGGCACATTCTGATCGAATATCCCATGCCGCTGGGGACGCGGCGGGCAGATTGTCTGCTGATCGGAAGTGACGTTTCAGGTAGAACCCATATTGTTGTGGTTGAGCTCAAGCAGTGGTCCCAAGGCAAGGTTCGTATTAACGACCGCTTTGATATGGGCTGGTTAACTGTGGAGGCAAAGGAGCCGTACAGCACTGACCACCCTTGCGAGCAAGCGCACGTTTATCGCACGGCACTCGAGCATCTACTGGATTTTGGGGAGCAAAAGCCCGAGATCCATGCTCTGGCGTATCTGCACGAATACGAAGAAACCAGCAGTGAATTGCTCCGCCGGCCTCAGTTTGCGGAGCACCTGCAACACACGCACTTGTTGACCCGAAGTCACGGGCGTGAAGCAGCAGAGCAGATACTCGGCAAGCTCCAGTCGGCAAGTCCGCTGCTGGAGTGTCTGGTGTCGCCAACGCTTAAGTATTCAGGGGCCTTTATTGCCAACTTCAGCAATAAGCTCAATTGCAGTGCCTTGTTTGAGCCTTCAGCTGAGCAAGTTAAGACGTTCAGGGCGATTGCGGCCACCCTGGATCAGGTCGACCGTCCGACCTGTGTGATCGTCAGGGGCATAGTCGGGACAGGCAAAACCGTGCTGGCCATGATGTTGATCAGGCACCTGATGGAGCGTGGCAAACAGCCGATGTATACCGTCCTGTCGGCTGCCATCAAAGCCTGTATACAGGAGCTGGATTTCTTCTCCAGTGGCTGTGCCAACACCCAATATCTGATAGTCGATGAAGCTCACCGCCTTGGAACAACAGGGTTGTCTCAACTGGTCAACGATAAACGACTTACTGTTTTCTTCATTGATGACAATCAATGGCTTCAACCGCAGGAGAATTGTCGTAGCCACGATATCAAGCAGGTTGCAGAAGATGCCGGTCAGTTTGTGCTTGAGCTTTCTCTGGCCAAGCAACTGCGATGCCAGGATGCAAACGCATATATTGCTTGGGTCGATGCTTTCATAAACCAAAGCGAAATTACCAAGCTCAAGGCTCCGGAAAGCTATGAAGTCAAAGTAGTCGACTCACCGCAAGTCATGACTGAGCTTTTGAAAGCACGAGCCTTGGGTAATGCGACATGCCGAATTGTCGCGGGCTACTGTTGGTACTGGGCAACCAGATACTCACCGGGCAGAGGGCATGACATCGAGATTGGAGACTGGAAAGCACGCTGGAATGCCAGCCACTCGTATGCGTCATGGAACCGTCAGCCGGGCCTGCACGAAGAGGTGGGTGCTATCTACACCGTACAGGGATTCGAGTATGACTATGTGGGGGTTATCATCGGAGAGGATCTCGTTTATACCCAGGGAAGCCTGAAAGTTCGCCCCCCAGTCCAACAGTATCCGACCCTTAAGGCATCCCTACGCTCTGCTGGGAGGGACGATTTTGCGAGAGCCATTCGCAATATTTATTACGTGCTTCTGACGCGGGCCAAGAAGGGTGTTTTTATCTACGTGGTCGACCCCGGCTTGAGGGCGGTGATAAAAGAGGCTCTGCCTGAAGTAAAATGCTCAGCGGAGGGATGCTTGAGCCAGAGTGGGGCAAGTGGCGGTGGCGAAGTGACCAAACTGCCATAGAAATCTCTATAAACCTGTTATTGCGCAACTGGTGTACAACCTGGCGATGGCGCACTACCTAGGCCTGAACCGCTACAAGGAACACGACTGAGCGCGCATCCGCCAAGCTTTGGCCCAGGCCGATTGTTCGAGGAAAAGACCGCCCGGGCCGAGCGTCTTGCACTTCAAGCGGCCGCGCCTGCGTCGCCATCTGTTCAAATCTTTCCACCCGAAGGCAGCAGCACCGCAGCCGGTTACACGACCCCCTCAACGTCGCAGCTCCATCAGTGGCTATCTTAAACGGCGCTGAAGTTAGAGGAGCCCAACGGCGGGGGCGATGATTTTTGCACCCGTGATGAGTTCTTCAGCGAGCAAGCCTTTGAAGCTTTCCTTGCCGCCTTCTCTGGCTATCTCGGCCAGTTGCTCACGCAGAGAGTGGGCATGCGTCAGGCTGCGCGGGGTTGCATTAAGAACCTCAAGGCCTTTCGCGGTGAGCACCGCATCCGAGACATGGGTGTGGGAGAACAGCCCGCCGTTGATGTATCCCGCGTTGATCAGCCATCCCGTTGTCGCGAAAAAAAACTCGGCGTCCTTGCTGGGTAGATCCATTTGACGCTCTTCACTCCACTCCACTGCTGATCCAACAAATTGCTCTGCGGCCAGGTTGAGGGGCAATGGGAAGTTCAGATACAACTCGCCCAGCACCTTACCGGTCAGCTCGTTGAATTTATCGATATTGGAAACAGACATGTCACAGAACTCCGACAAAAAAGCACTGAACGTGCAGAAAATCAAAGCTGCTGAGCCATAGCGGCTCCAGCGAAAATCGGCTAAAGCGTTATCTGATGTCCTGGCGAGCTACTACATGCAGCAGGGCATTGTAGAGCGAAGCCAACCTCTACTCTGCCCCATATCCCCCTTGGCGTCACCTCAACTCAAGAGTGCTCCCATGTCCTTTACCCAAAAGCAGCTCGACGCCGTTGAGTCGGCCATCGCACGCTGTGAGAAAACCGTGCCCTACGCCGACCGCACGGTGGATGAGCTGCTCACCTACAACCAAGCTACCCGGGCGGCCTCGCAAATCGAGGAACGCATGGGCACCTTGAAAGAGCAGGCGGGCAAGGCTGCGGCAGGGATCAACAAAATCGCCGGCAATGCCAACCCGGCCCTGGCCAACATCATCCCCACCGGCGCCTTTGGCCAAGACCTGACCCCGGCCGTGGAAGTGGTGAAACCCTTCCCGCACTTGCTGATCATCCAGCCACTCAAGCCGCAATCCCAACCCTACTACTTCAACCTGGACACCGCCGCCTTTGAAGAACTGAGCCGCACCACCGACTTTCGCTGGGCCGCGCAAGAACGCCTGACACGTCGACCGGCCCAACAGGCCATCGGCATGGGCGACGACTTGCAGAACCGCTAGCGGCGACGTGCTCGACACGATCTGCCAGAGCTACTACGGCCACCTCAATGGCACGGTCGAAGCCGTGCTCGATGCCAACCAGGGGCTGGCGGATGAGGTGCAGCCTTTTCGGGCAGGGGTGGTGATTAACCTGCCGGATCTGGTGGTGTCGAGTGAGGAGGGGGGTGATGTTGTGGAATTAAGGAGACATTTTTGTGAATCGCTTGATAGCATTGAGCCATTAATGCGGGCTTAATCAAAAAGGAAGGGATTCTATGTCACGTAAAATAGCGACTGTTCTGGGAGCTGTAGTTGGCCTGCTTGCCGGGACGCAAAATGCCTTGGCTGAGAATAACTTATTTAAAGGTTACGCTTACCATACACCGCTTGAGAACTACACCACTGCGAAAGGGTATTACGACTGCTCGGCGGAAATCGGTGGCACTGCAAGGTGCATTGATGATTTGGAATTTTTAGGCAATAAATTTACAGGTGCGTTGATTTTTTCGGATGGAAAATTGGTTATGGTTTCTTTGGTTAGACCCTATGATCAAGGGGCTTACACAAAGGCTTACACCACACTTTCCAAGACGTTTACGTTGATTTCGATGACGGACGATAAAACGCTCCTCGATCTTGTTGATCTGGCCGCGACGTCTAAAAGCAAAGAACAATACCTGTCCAAAGTATCCAGCTATGAAAATGTTGGTTTAAGCGCTGGTAACTTGACCTACACCTTCCTGGAAGGCGCTGAAGTTAAACCGAATCTTAGAAGTGCACTCAGTATGCTTGCTGTAGCTCCAGACACTGCGCGTAGTGCTGATCTGATTATTTCCGGGCAGGGCCCTGAGACTAATCTGATCATGCGTTTCGCCTACCCCAAATTTGAAATTAACAAAGCAGTGAAGGAGGCACAGGAGCCTGCAGAAGCTTTTTAGAAATTGGCTGGTTTGCACTGGTAATGCCTCGTACACGCGGGGCTTTTTCACTGCAATGGCATGCATTACGGAAGCAAATATCAGCAAGCTGATAGATTAACGTGCTCCTTCAAAGCCAGCATCGCGGCGCTGGCGCTGGCGCTGGCACGATGCGCGGGCATCCAGAACTGCGTCCCCGCAGGCCGGGAAGAGGTCGCCAGTAACCGCCGGTATCGATGTGGATTCGTTCCTGTAGGCGTAGGGCAGGTCACGGGTTTCATGCACCAGCGCAGCGGCACCGAAAACATGGCAATCCATTAACGCTGATGCTCTTGCACATACTGCTGCAACGCTTGATCCAGCCGCGTTTGCCAGCCACTGCCGCCTGCCTTGAAGTAGTCAACTACCTCGGGCGAAAGGCGCAAGGTGACCCGCTCCTTGACTGGCGCTTTCTGCGGCCCGCGCTCACCACGACGGCGCACCGTCGCCTGTTCAAAAAAGGCGTCAACAGCCGCCGGATCATTGGGGTCATACAGCGCCTGTGAGTCCTGTGCAATCGGCGCATCGGCAGCCGCTTCTCGCTTGACGCGTTCCCAGTCAGTCTTGCTGGAGGCTTGCATAATGTTTTCTCTCCAGTTTCGAAGCGCGGCGCAATGAAATCGCCCGGATGTCCTGGTCGCGTTCAACGTAGACGAGCACAAGTACGATACCCACAATTTCGACCATCGCCACGTCCATCAATCTGCGTTCACCCTGGCGGGGTGAGCAGAGTGTGATCTTGTTCGGCGCGTCGTCACCAAGCCTGCATCCGCCAGATCCAGACCATGCTTGGCAAGGTTGGCTTGGCGTTTGGTTTCGTCGTAAACGATCATTATTTTATCGTGCTCACAAAAAAATAAGCATGCAAACCGTGTCAGGTAAGAAGTAGACCGGTGGCGGGCAACAAAACTAGCTTTTTTTAGAGCCTTTTAAACCTTCCTCTAATCCGCGCTTTATGTGGGACTTTTCCCGGCATGAGTCTGCATGACCCCAACTTGCTGCATCGTCGCAGAAGGTGCCGACATCACCGCATTGATCAATGACCGCCTCTTACTACTGCGCACTACAGACAAGCCCGGGATGGAGTCCGACGACTTCGAGCTGCGCATCGATGACCGCGACAGCTCCGTGTCACTGCCAAGTCGCGGCGCAAGTATCGATGTGTTTCTCGGTTACAGCGGCACCGCGTTAACCCGCTTGGGGCGTTACACCGTGGACGAGGTCGAACTGTCCGGCCCACCGGATACCTTGGTGATCCGGGGTAAAGCCAGCGATATGCGCGGCAGCGGCAAAACTACCCGCAGCGGCAGTTGGGAAAACGTCAGCCTGGCCAGCATTGTCAATGACGTTGCCGCACGAAACGGCTGGCAGCCCGTGTGTCCGGTAGCCACCGTCGTGCCCCGCGCCGACCAGCTCAACGAATCAGACTTCAACTTTATCACCCGGCTGGCCAGGCAATACGACTGCACCGCCAAAGTCGCAGACGGCAAGCTGCTGGTCCTGCAACGCCAGGCCGGGCAGAGCGCAAGCGGCAAGGTCCTGGGCGCGATCACCCTGACCCGTAGCGACGTCAGCCGCTGGCAATTCCGCCTCGCGGATCGCAGCACCCACAAAGCGGTCAGCACCCAGCATCAGGACAAAAAAACCGGCAAGTTGGCCATCATCACCCTGGACAACGACCAAGCCCCGGACGGCCTGCCGCCAGTACACACCGACCGACACATCTACCCGAACAAATCCGCCGCCGAACAAGCGGCCAAGGCCCGGCTGTCCGCCTTCAACCGCTCTACTGCTGCGGTACGCCTGGAAATGCCCGGCCGCACCGATCTGTTTGCCGAACGCAGCATCAACGCCCAGGGCTTTAAAACCGGCCTTGATGGCGAGTACCTGGTGGACTCAGTCGAGCAGGTCTTCACCCAAAGCGGCTGGACCACCACCGTCGAATGCAACGGCGGCAAACAGGGTAAAGCCAAGGCCAAAGGCAAAAAAACCAAGACCAAGGCGCCGCTAAAAGTCATCGAGTTGTAACCCCAGGCAGACATTCACCCACCCGCCTTGTGCGGGTTTTTTCGTTAGGGCTAACCCATGTCGATTACACGGCAACAACTGCTGCAGATCCTCCCTAACGCCGGCTCAGTTGCCGGCGTTTTCGTGCCGCTGCTGAACACCGCGATGGTGCATTACCAGATCATTGGCCCCAAGCGCGTAGCCGCGTTTATCGCCCAGATTGGCCATGAGTCTGGCCAGCTCAAATACGTCAAAGAAATCTGGGGGCCAACGGCTGCCCAAGCCAAATACGAAGGCCGCAAAGACCTGGGCAACACCGGAGTAGGCGACGGCTCCAAGTACCGAGGGCGTGGCCTGATCCAGATCACCGGCCGGGCCAACTACATGGCGTGCGGCGAAGGGCTGGGCCTTGACCTGATCAAGCAGCCCGAGCTGTTGGAAAAGCCACAGCACGCCTGCATGTCAGCAGCATGGTTCTGGGCGACCAGAGGCCTCAACACCCTGGCCGACGCGGGCCAGTTCGACAAGATCACCCGGCGCATCAACGGTGGCCAGAATGGCGCTGCCGATCGCCAGGCACTATACGCCCGGGCGCTCAAGGTGTTGGCGTGAAGATCGATGCGGTGAAGTGGGGCGGGGTACTGCTAGTCATCCTGGCCCTGATGGCGGGTAGCGCGTGGGCGGCATGGGAGTGGCAGGCCAACGCCTACGGCCAGCAACTGGCCGCTAAGGAAGCCGCCCACCAAACCGAGCGCACCCATCTGGCCAATGCTAACTCCGCGCAAATTCTGGCAGAGCAGGGCAAGCGCCTCGCCCTGGAGCAATGGCTGGCAGCCAGCGACCAATCCCATTACCGAGCCCTGACCGATGAGAAAACCAAACATGCACGTCTGCGCGATCGCCTTGCTACTGCTGACCTGCGGTTGTCAGTCCAACTCGACGCCGCCGCAACTGGTTGTGACGCAGTGCAACCCGCCACCGGCGCCGGCAGCGTGGTTTATAGCGCCCATAGAGCCCGACTTGACCCAGCGCATGCTCAACGAATTATCGGAATCACCGGCGACGGCGACCAAGGACTGATCGCGCTGCAGGCCTGTCAGGCCTACGCCAAAGAAGTCTCAGGCACAAAGTAAAAGGAGCGGCCGAAGCTGGATACGTCAACATCCAGCCCGGCCACCAAACCCGCAGAGTTGTCCTGCAAGCCCAGCCAAGGCTCCTGCTTCGTGCACAAAGCGGAGCGAACCTAGCACCTGTCTATCTATACAGCAAAGGTCTTGCACATTATGTCTTCACCCATCATCCCTTGGATGGGCGGCAAACGCCGCCTGGCCGACCGCCTTATCCCCCTGTTCCCACCCCACGAATGCTACGTCGAAGTCTTCGCCGGCGGTGGGGCGCTGTACTTCCTGCGCCCACAGCCCGCGCCTTGCGAAGTGCTCAACGATATCAACGGTGATCTGGTGACCCTGTACCGCGTGGTGCAGAACCATCTGGAAGAATTCGTGCGTCAATTCAAGTGGGCGCTCAGCTCACGGCAGATATTCGAGTGGCAAAAAATGACCCGCCCGGAAACCCTGACCGACATCCAGCGCGCTGCCCGATTCTTCTACCTGCAGCACCATGCCTTTGGTGGCAAGGTCACAGGGCAGAGCTTCGGTACCGCAACGACTGCTTTTGCAATCAACCTGCTGCGCATTGAAGAAAATCTGTCTGCAGCCTGGCAGCGCCTGGCCGGCACCTATGTTGAAAACCTGCCTTGGCTCGAGTGCGCAGAGCGCTACGACCGGCCGCACACCTTCCACTACATGGATCCACCTTACTGGCAGACCGCTGGCTACGGCGTGGACTTCCCGTTTGAAAACTACGAGCGTATGGCTGACTTTATGCGGCGCTGCAAAGGCAAGGTGATGGTCAGCATCAACGACCACCCGGACATTCGGCTCGTGTTTGAAGGGTTTCATTTTGAGACGACTGAGATTCGGTACACGACCGCGAATCAGAGGCTGGGTAAGGCGGAGGTGACGGGGGAGTTGATTATCATGAACTGGAAGCCGGAAGGGTTGGGAGGACTGTTTTAGCTTTCCCATTCACTGCGGCAGTAACACGTAACGCCTGCCGTTGTTGTAGTCAGTTAGTGAACCATACTCATCTTGCTATCTTTGGAGATTCGTATCCGTACTAGTGATTCTTTAAGACCGTTGATTACCGTTCCAATCATGTGGCTTCTTCGTGTAGACCTTGAGAGGTAAGAGCACTGAATGTTTGCTCAACCTTCGCGACCGATTGCTTGATGCTTTCGCTGGCGCATCATTTCTTCTTTGGTTTATTCGGCTGAACGCCGGGGAGGGGGGTAAGCCGTGGGACAATTTTGGGACACCTAATGCCCCAGGTAGGTATGAATGGCGATGCTTGAGTCTTTGGCTAAGTGACGGCTCCTCGCTGGACCGAGCCGTAGTGTTGAAGAGTTTGTCTCCTGTGGCTCGTAGTGGAGAAAATTTGGCTCAATAGGGGCTTGCTAGGGCCATCAGATATTCGGCATAGTGCCCAGCTGTGAAGGCATTTAGCCATGATTTAAAAGCTCAGGATATCATCCTGTTGTCCCCGTAAGTCTTGCGGATAAACACTGGAAAGGTGATGGCAGTAAATGCTACGGACGGGACCGAAACGGAAATTCATCTACGCCGCATCAGGGTATATCTATGTGATCGGAGGCTTGCTTGCCTCTTTAATAATATGGCTGATGGATATAGAAAAAGACGATAAATGGATTGAGCAGAAGCCAATTCTTTGGCTATTGATTGAGCGGTTTCAGGAAATATCCATTTGGCTGCTGAGTGCGGTAGCACTGGTCGTCGCCGCAACGGCCATCATGAAGAAGATGGCTGATCCCTGGGTCGTAGAAAAACTACAATTTATTCTGGATGAGTATCAAGATAAGGTTTTTAAAAACCTTAACGTACCGAAAGATCACAACCGTGTAACGCTATTCAAGTACAAGAGAAACCTTTTTTTCCGCAGACACTGGCTTGAGTCGGGTGTGTCCACTTGGGGGCCGTTCAAATCTCGCAGGCTCTGTGGTAACTACTTGATACCCTACATGCGTTCGGGGCATTTGACGTTAAGCACCAAAACCATTTTCTTCATTGATAGTGAAAATAGCGCGAAATCTCAAGGAGTCGCAGGCCAGGCTTGGTCCAATCGCGGGGTCGTGATTCTTCCTGATCTCCCCGAAATCACAAGAAATTCCAGGCCCAAGGCGAGAGAGAGCTATGCTACGGTGACAAAGTCATCGGTTCGCTTCTTGGAGCGGTACCTTGCTGAGGGGAGGACTCCCTCGCGAGCGATGGCTGCCATGCCAGTGGAGTGCAACGGCAAGCTGTGGGGGGTGATCGTATTGGACAGCCTTGACCCATTGGGGGTTACGGCTCAATCGGTCGAACACTACACGTTAACCGTGGCCCTGATAGGGCACCTTTTGGAGAGAGCCTGATGAAATTATCTAGCGAAGAATGGATTACTGTCTCCCAGCATGAGTTGAACGAAGTCGAATCTAAGGAGCAACGAGGCATAAAGTTACAATTTATGCTGTCACCTGCCGATCTTCCTATAGCGTGGAGAGGGTACCACTTAGCTGATACAACCGTTGTGGTGGAGTTTAAATATCTCTCTAGCAAAGAGTCCACGCTCATCGAACCCCAAGGGGATGGTGTTAGTATGGAAGTTGGGAGAAATAGCAAAAGAATTTATAGAATAATTCTCGATGTCATGAAGATTCCTTCATCAGGTGCAATCATGGTGTCGCGTGCGTCTGTTGCAATAGAACAAAGTCATGGCTTGAACAAGAGCAACTCAGAAGTGATTCAGAGATTTTTAACGTCCAAAAAATCTCGGCCCGAGTTACTTCAGATGATTGGTGCGTAGGCAAAAAGCTTTCTCCGCAGTGGGTTGTGGTGTCAGGCATCAACCCAGCCTCTAAATAGGTTCGCTTACTTAGATGGCTGGTGAGAGAGCTCTAACCTCTCTAACCGCTTCTGTCCAGTTCAAGGCGTGCCGGATGGGACGGCTTGTAGCATTCTCGAGTGTAGGTCAGGTCCTTTTCCTAGGATAGAGATTTGTGAGTTGGAAAGTTCGATGGGCGACGCTCCATGTTTTCATTGTCGTTTTCTCACTTGTTAAATTTAAAGGACTACCCACGTGCGCGGCCATATTACCTCTCAGCAAATCGAAGCTGCATACTCTGTGTCGTCCAAGGTTTTTGATAAAACGCTGTCGGTTGAAAGTGGAGTTAATAGCCTGGTTGCTGAAAATCTCAACTCTAATTCCGCGCGTGATTTCATCAATAATTATCGCGCTTTCAGGCAGGGTAAACTCTATCAGCGCACGCTAAGCCAGAAGGCAACGGACTACTTCCTCAAACGGATATCGATGGATAACGGTATCGATGATCTTAGCTTGGCGATTCAAGCGGTCACTCAACACATTAACTATTATGAAAATTTGACCAATACCAACCTCCCAAGCCTGAGACGTATCGTGGAGCGATACACTGCAGAGCTCATTCCGATGAATGTCCATGAGTATCTAGATTCATTTGAGCGTGACGTGTTCTCCTCTTACGCTGACGATTCTGCAGCTCGCGGTGCGCGACTCAAGAATGCCGCCTCGCAGCCCAAGCGACGTGCAATGACCGTGGATGTCTTTATTCGAAATCCAGACGTTGTGGCTGAAGTGTTACATCGCGCGAACGGAAATTGTGAATCATGTAAGCAGCCAGCGCCGTTTCACCGCAAATCTAATGGCAAGGCATATCTTGAGGTGCATCATAGAATTCGACTTGCAGATGGTGGCCATGACTGTGTTGATAATGCCGTAGCCGTATGCCCAAATTGTCACCGGAAAGCTCATTACGGCTGATGCGGATGAGGGGTCTAAAAGCATGCGTGACTTTTGCGTGACTCCCTCACGCACCCATGTGTTTCTATGGCTCTTCGATTGCAGCGAGCGCCAGAGAAAACAGCTACTTTTCAATGGGTTACCATGCCTAGGCGGGCATGGGGTGCTAGGGGGTCGAGTGTTCGAATCACTCCGTCCCGACCATATTATTCAATGACTTGGCCCAGCCTAATCCGTTGGGCTTTTTCATGCCTAAAAAAAGACCCCTACTTGGACCCTTACCAACCGGAAACTTGTGCCTGTTATTGCTCGCGGCAATCAGGGCTTGAAGTTTGAGTTTGTGCCCAGGCGAGCATTGCTGCCCAGCACATACCAGCAGTCCTCGTCGTTTATCTGCCATCTTTTGCAAAGCAGAGCCCGTGCCGGGTGATCGCGAGAAGGTGGTCAGTTGGAAGGTATGCCCAGCGGTGTAACAGCAGGACGGGAGACAGGCACAACAGGGACGTGGTAGGTATCGAAATGGCTAGGACCTAGGACTGCGTGCTGCTCGGCTGACAGGTAATCTGCAAAGCCTGCGTTAGCCTGTGCAAAGCGTCTTAGGGTTTGCCAGATGATCTTTGCCCGTTCGATTCTCAACGTCTTGTTGCGCAATACGCTACGGCCACCCAGTCGGTCACTGGGCCAAACACCACCGCAATACCACCCAGCACAATCAACAGGCGAGCAGCAGATCCTGACGCTTTATCGTTGCTCATCGCCTGATCGCCGAGCGGACCAACGTAATGGCTTGTGGTGTGTCCGTCGTCGTGCCGCCGCCATGCCTTAAACCCATGCAGTCCAGTCCCGGCGCTGATACTTCGAGTTAACTGTTGCCGAGTGTGCGCTTGTGCATTTCGGGCTCTCGATATTCGCGTTTGGGTGACAGCATGCGAGATGGCGCATGAGCACTAGATGGGTAAATTGGCAAGGGTTTATGAGGTTTATTCATCAGTCCGGTGGGCGTGCGACTTACTCGTCGCCAGTGCCTGCTGCGGTAGCCTGGCGGCTTGGTTGCGCAGGCAGCAGGTGGGGGAGGAGACAGGGGGGCAATGGCTCTACAACTCGCCCTCCAGATGATCAATGTCCTTGAAGCGCTCAACCAGAAAGTCGATCAGGCTGCGCACTCGTGTGGACAGGTGTAACTGCTGCGGGTATACCGCGTAAACATCGGCACGGGTCGGTGTCTGGTCTTCGAGTACTAGTCGTAATCGGCCGCTACGGACATATCTGGCGATGTCCCATTCAGCTCGCAGCAGAATCCCATGCCCCTCCAGCGCCCAGTTCAGGGCTACCTCACCGTCGTTGCAGCCCAAGGCGCCGCGTACCTTGATGTTTTGCGTACGGCCACCGTCGGTAAAGCTCCACACCCCGTAAGGCGTTTCGTTCTGCCGCAGGAAGATGCAGTTGTGCTGCTGCAAATCGCTCAGACGTTGCGGAGCACCGTATTTTTCCAGGTACAACGGTGAGGCGCATAGCAATCGGCGGTTGGAAGCGATCTTTCGCGCATGAAAAGCTGCATCCGCCAGTGTGCCGAAACGAATGCCAAGGTCAAACCCATGGGTCGTCAGGTCGAGCGGGTGATCGCTGATCTCCAGTTGTACTTCCACCTGCGGGTGTTTCTTGAAAAATGCGCCAAGGGCAGGACCGATGTAACGGCGTCCGAAGCCCAGCGATGCGTTGACGCGGATCAAGCCTTTTGGCTCAGCCTGGCTGCTGTTGATCAGCTGCTCGACCTCATCGATCTGCGTCAGGATCCGGGCCGCGTGGGAAAAAAGCAGTTCACCTTCTGAGGTCAGGCTCATTGAACGTGTGGTGCGATTCACCAGGCGTGCCCCCAATCGAGCCTCAAGCGCAGTGAGGCGTTTGCTCACTGCAGGCGGTGTGATGCCGAGCTCTCTGGCCGTGGCAGCCAAGCTGCCTTTGTTGGCCAGAAGATAAAAAAATGACAGATCCAGGGTTGGGCTCATTGGTAACTCAAAGTTATTTATGTAGTGATTCTGAGTAACTCACACTTATTAATTCACTACATATACTCCGTTCACACCCTGATTGAACAGACCGTTCGACAGGCAAAACAAGAACGTTTCGAGCGCGGAGTTGATCATGAGCACATACAAAATTGCAGCAGTTCCAGGTGATGGTATTGGTCTTGAGGTTATTGCAGCGGGTGTCGAGGTGCTGCAGGCTCTGTCGAAAAAATCCAGTTTCGAACTGGATTTCAAACACTTCGACTGGAACTCGGATAACTACCTGAAGCATGGTTACTACATTCCTGAAGGCGGGCTGGAAGAGCTAAAAACCTTCGATGCGATTTTCTTTGGCGCCGTGGGTGCGCTTGACGTCGCGGATCATATTTCCCTGTGGGGCCTGCGTTTGCCGATCTGCCAGGGCTTCGATCAGTACGCCAACGTGCGTCCGGCTCGTGTGTTGCCTGGGGTAAAGAGCCCACTGGTCAATGGTGACCAGATTGACTGGGTAGTGGTGCGGGAAAACTCCGAAGGTGAGTACTCCGGCAATGGAGGTCGCGTTCACCGTGGCCTGCCGGAAGAGGTCGCCACGGAAGTGTCGGTCTTTACCCGTGTTGGAGTCGAGCGCATCCACCGTTTTGCTTTCGAACTGGCGCAAAGCCGCCCACGCAAGCACCTGACCATGGTCACCAAGTCCAATGCCCAGCGACACGGCATGGTGCTGTGGGATGAGATTTTCTATGAAGTCGCGAAGGATTTTCCAGACGTTAAAATTGATAAAGAACTGGTCGATGCCGTCACTACGCGCATGGTGCTCAAACCCTCCACACTGGACGTGATTGTCGCTACTAACCTGCACGCCGACATTCTGTCCGATCTGGCGGCGGCGCTATCCGGCAGTCTTGGCATTGCGCCGACTGCCAACCTGAACCCGTCGCGCAAATTCCCTTCGATGTTCGAACCGATCCACGGCTCTGCATTCGATATCACCGGTAAAGGTGTGGCGAACCCGATTGCGACTTTCTGGACGGCAGTGATGATGCTGGAACACCTGGGTGAGGCCGCCGCGGCAAAACAACTGATGTCTGCCATCGAGGCTGTGACTGAAAGCGGTTTGCATACTCCTGATTTGGGCGGTACGGCCACTACACGGCAGATCACGGATGCAGTCATTGCGTTGATCAACCGTTGAAGCGTCCCAGCGATTCAAAGTAGTACTGCGGCACTACGTCAAGGGGCAGATTATTGGGTCTGACTCCTTGGCATTTCCTGACAACAATAAAAATCAGGGCCCTGTCATGAAAAGAATATTCGGCAAACTTTATATACAAGTACTTATTGCGGTCGTTCTTGGCGCTATCGTCGGTGTGCTGGTTCCTGAAACCGGGGCTGCACTCAAACCCTTGGGCGATGCGTTTATCAAACTGATCAAAATGCTCCTCGCGCCGGTGATCTTCCTGACTGTCGTCACGGGTATCGCACGCATGGAAAACATGAAGGAGCTTGGGCGGGTAGGCTTTCGTGCCTTGATTTATTTCGAGGTTGTGTCGACCCTGGCGCTCGTGGTCGGCCTGGTGGTGGTCGATGTATTCAAGCCCGGCGCAGGCATGAATATTGATGTCGCAAGCCTCGATACGTCGAGTCTCGCCACCTATACCTCGGCGGTGAAGCATGATTCATTCATGGACTTCGCCATGAATATCATCCCCGATACCATTGTGGATGCCTTTGCCAAGGGTAATGTGCTGCAGATCTTGCTGTTTTCCGTCCTTCTGGGTGTCGCCCTGGCCCAGGTCGGACCGCGCGGGAAAATCTTTGTCGATGCACTGGATAGCTTGATGCAGGGCATGTTCCGCATCGTCAATATGGTCATGCGACTGGCGCCTGTCGGTGCGTTTGGGGCCATTGCATTCACAATCGGCAAATACGGTTTCGGCTCGCTGTTCTCCCTCGGCAAGTTGATGGCCTGCGTGTACTTGACCTGCGCGGTGTTCGTGATCTTTGTTCTGGGGCCCATATGCCGGTACAGCGGTTTCAGCCTGTGGAAATTCCTTAAATTTATCAAGGAGGAGTTGTTCACCGTACTGGGCACCAGTTCTTCGGAGTCGGTGTTGCCGCAAATGATTTCAAAAATGGAAAAGGCCGGAGTTTCCAAGCCTGTCGCCGGGATGATCATTCCGTCCGGCTTGACCTTCAATCCGGACGGTCAGGCGATTTATTACACCATCGCTGCGATTTTCATCGCCCAGGCAACCAACACGCCGCTTACCCTCACTGATCAATTGATCGTTCTGGCCGTCTTGATGTTCACCTCCAAGGGGTCGGCAGGTGTCACCGGCTCAGGGTTTATTATCCTGGCCGCCACCTTGTCTTCTTTGGGGACCATCCCGGTTGCGGGAATGGTGCTGCTGCTGGGAGTTGACCGCTTTATGTCAGAAGCACGTGCGATCACCAACACGATTGGCAATGGTGTCGGAACCATGGCAATTGCCAAGTGGGTCGGGGCGCTGGATACCGTTAAAATGCACAAGGCGTTGAATGGTGAAAGAGGGGAGCCTGAACCAGAGTTCGTACACGAAGAGGCTGCTCATCCCTCTGGTCCAGTGATGGGTAATGCCTTGCAGCCCAGCCTTGCAAGTGCCTCCCAGGTATAAATGTGTGTTGCTGAAGTGCTCGGGTAAGGGTATTCGTGCGGCCCAGGCGCACGAATACCTATGCAGCGAACGCCTGTTGCTGGAGTCCCGTATTAACTGGCGCTGAGTGAGTCCAGCTTGAATGGGGTGCTAGGGTTCGAGTGTTCGAATCACTCCGTCCCGACCCTATTGATTTCACTGATATTCAGGGCCGGAACCATATCCGACCAGATCACATCGGCGTGGTCTGTCTGGTGGTTCTTGGTCATATATCGCAACTCGTGGCAACACGGCCAACCACAAATATTGAGTGACCGAATCAATCGATGACCAACCAGGGGGCTGGTACTTGAAGTAGACGGCCACTGCACTGTGTTCTGCAGGAGCCCCTTAGAGCTGCTTCAGGGTTTCCTGGGTGATGGCTTCGAGTCCGGATTCGGTGATGGTTTTCCAGTCAGTATCTGTGGCCACTTTCACGTTCTCACTGACCAGCGTTTTTACGGTCTGTACAGGTGTACCAGGGGCTTTTATCTGCAACAGCGACTTGTTGCGTAGCACCTTATCGAGTACCCCCTCAGCCGAATACCATGACCAGAATTCGATGATGTTCACTTTTACTTCACTGACATCACGGGCACCGGGACTACTTACCACCTCGTATCCGGCCTGCCGGTAGGCAGTGGCTACGGCATTACCCACCAGCTCTGAAACTGTGCGCCCTTCAGGCAGCAGCACGTCGCCGATCGCCATATTGAAGTTATTGCGCTTACGCGCGATGGCCCGCTCGGTAATCGACTTATCGTCGATCTCGTCGTACTTCAGTGAAGGTATGTCGGAGCTGGAAGGTTTGATTTGAAAAACTCGATCATCCACGGCGCTGATATAAACCTTTTTGCCATTGCTGGGGGCCGGTGTCTGAGTATCACCCGGCCGTAAAACATCCACTTCTGCCCTGTTGGTGGCGCAACCGGCTAACAGTACCAATGCCGCAACGGCCAAAATTTTTCGAACCATCATCCTTACTCCCTTTTATATTTGGCCTTCATAGGCTTGTCCAAAAGCTGGCGAAAAAGAGTGTAGAAGACAATGTGCAGCTCAACCGCCTAGCTGAATTGCGCGGTTGAGAGAGCAAGCAGCACGAAAGCAATCGGCTCTGGCCCTAGCCTTTTGCTCGTAATCTCTGAACCCGCATTTCGCGGTTTTTTTGTCTTGAGGAAATGATGATCAGCAAGACCGTCTCGGTCATCTGCTGCAGTCCATTGAAGATTTTTTGACCACGCCTCGGAGCTGACCCGACTTAAAGTCGTGAACGTGCTGCGCGGGCGTATCAACTCCGGGCACCTTTCAGATGCCCTTATCTCTTCTCGAGTTGGGCCGCAATGTCTGTGGCCAGTTCGATGAAGGCACGTGCAGCTGAAGTCTGGTAGGCCCCTTTGCGCTGCATCAATACGGCGGTACGGTGCAGTCGCTGAGGGCTTAGTTCAATGGCAAACAGCCCCTGATGTGCAAGCGCGACGGTTGCCGGTAACAGGGTCGACAGTGTGGTCCTGCGCACCACTTCGATGACTGCACCGATAACATTGGCCTCCATTTTCACCCGCGGGGTAATGTTGTGCTGGCGACAGTAGCGGTCGATCTGCTCGCGAGTGGCAAACTCTTCGCTGAGCAGGATCAGTGATTCGGCACTCAGAGCGTCCAGGTCAATAGCACTCTGTCCAGCCAACGGGTGTCTTTCCCCAACCACCAGCGCGAGGGCTTCTATCAGAAGCGGCTGGGTCTCTATGTCCTGAGAGTGCCCGTCCTCGAAAGCGATACCCACGTCCAGCTCATCGGCCAGCAGAAGCTCCTCCATCTGTTCTTGAGCGATCTCACGCAGGTTCAAGGTGATATTCGGATATCGGCTGTGAAAAGCTTCGACCAGTGGTCCGACCAGATATGTGGTGAACGTCGGTGTCAATGCAACCCTGAGTGCCCCGCGACTCAAATCGCCCACGTCATGGATTGCACGCTTTCCTTCCTCCAGTTCCTGCGATGCCCGGCGTGCATAGCGTAAATACACTTCGCCGGCGTCAGTCAGCCGCGTCGTACGTCCCGATCGGTCAAATAACTGGGCAGAAAGACTTTCCTCAAGTTGCCTGACTTGCTGTGACAGCGCGGGCTGCGAAACATGCAGCGCAGCAGCTGCTTTCGTGAAGCTGTGGTGTTGCGCCACAGCGAGAAAGTATTTGATGTGACGTGCCAGCATGCTCATAGCCATAAGATTATCTGATGTTCTCCATCATAAATGAGACTTTTACCTTATGTCACGAGCTCCGTAATCTCTGCTCCAACGCATCGCGATCAAGAGGAGTCACCATGAAAGACATCATCGATGGTTTTCTAAAGTTTCAACTTAACGCTTTTCCGGAACGCGCCGGCCTGTTCAAGAATCTGGCTAATCAGCAAAGCCCACGGGCGCTGTTTATCTCCTGCTCTGACAGCCGATTGGTTCCGGAACTGGTTACGCAGCGAGAGCCCGGCGACCTGTTTGTCATTCGCAACGCCGGCAACATCGTGCCGCCCTACGGCCCTGAGCCTGGCGGTGTGTCGGCCTCGGTCGAGTATGCCGTTGCTGCCTTGCAAGTCTCCGACATCGTTATCTGCGGGCACTCTGATTGCGGCGCAATGACTGCCATTGCCACCTGCAAGTGCCTGGATCACATGCCCGCAGTGGCAGGCTGGTTACGCTACGCCGACTCCGCTCGAGTGGTGAATGAAGCGCGTAAACATAAGGACCCACACAGCAGTGTTGAGGCGATGGTTCGAGAAAACGTGATCGCCCAGTTGGCCAATATCCGGACGCATCCATCGGTACGCCTGGCCCTCGAAGAGGGACGCGTAGCACTGCATGGCTGGGTCTATGACATCGAGAGCGGGCGTATGGATGCTTTCGACAGTAGCACCGGCAAGTTTGCGCCCCTTGTGGACAACCCGGGCGCACGTGCCGCTCCCTATCAACAGAAGCAATCTGCTTGAACTCGTTTATTACCCCAGGAGATAACACCATGATCCAGTCCCAAATCAATCCAGGTTCGCGTCTGGCCCTGACCGAAGTCATCCTGCTGGCTAAAGCCCGGAAAGACTTGTCATTTGCCCAGATCACCGATGGCACAGGGCTCAGCGAGGCGTTCGTCACTGCCGCGCTGCTCGGCCAGCATCCCTTGCCCAAAGCAGCGGCCACGGTAGTGGGTGAAAAGCTCGGCCTCGATGTTGATGGCGTGGCGCTGCTGCAAACCATCCCGATGCGCGGCAGCATCGACAACGGTATACCGACCGACCCCACTATCTACCGCTTTTACGAGATGCTGCAGGTCTACGGCACCACGCTTAAGGCGTTGGTCCATGAGAAGTTCGGTGACGGCATTATCAGTGCTATCAACTTCAAACTGGATATTAAAAAAGTCGAAGATCCAGAGGGTGGGTCGCGTGCAGTCATTACCCTGGATGGTAAATACCTGCCCACCAAGCCTTTCTGATAGTTGAGTGTCTCGGCGTCGTAATACGACGCCGAGTCATGAAGCGCTACATTGACCCTGTAAGTATTGAAGGGTATTTGCGTCACGTGATACCCCCAGGTGTTTGAACATGAAAATTTTATTGTTGGCAGGGCTCAGTAGCTTGTGCACTGTGGCTTTGGCTGGGCAGCCTCTAGCAGATAACGACATTCAGGTAGAGCAGTACAGTTATTCACAAGACCTTGATATCGCAAAAGTCATTTCGATGGGTGAAGTGCCAAATGTCTGTGAAGTGGTGCCTGCGCGTATGATGTATGAAGACTCCAAGGGGCATAGGCATATTCTCGAGTACCGCGTAATGGGGAATGGTTGTTCTAACGGTTAGTGTGTGCTTCCCATCCATGCCGTAAATATTTAATACGTCTTTTAATTTTATCCTGCTGATTCTGGAAACTATTGCGTTCCTTTGCAGCTCTGTCGTGCGTGCTCATGGGAAATGTGCTGGCAGTCATGAAGCAGGCGCAGCATGACCTCCAGAGGTCGATGCTCGAGAAACGGAAGTTGTCTGAATTGAGGAGTGAGGTTTATGGATCTGATATTTCGCAATGTACGCATTGCCGATGGAAAGCCTTTAACCGACGTCGCCGTACACAATGGGAAAGTTGCCATTATTTCCCCGGGAATTACAGTGCGGGCACGGCAGGAAGTCCAGGGAAATGGAAACGTATTGATGCCGGCTTTTGTCGAGGGGCATCTGCATCTGGAAAAAGCCAATGTCATGCACCGTAAGGTCAATCGCACCGGAACCCTCAAGGAGGCGATTGCCGTTACAGCTGAGCTTAAACCGATGTTGACCCGGGAGGATATTCTCGAGCGTTCAACGCAGGTATTACGCTCACTTGTGCAGGCCGGTACTACCCATGTACGCGCACATGCCGAATTTGACCCCTCACAAGGTTTCACAGGGTTTGATGTTGTCCTGGAGCTACGCAAGAAGTTTCGCGACATGATCGACATTCAGGTAGTTGCCTTCCCACAGGAAGGCATTTTCAAACTACCGGGAATGAAGCACATGATGGTTGCGGCGATGGAAAAAGGTGCCGATGTCGTCGGCGGTATTCCCTATAACGATCGTTCACCCTTCGAACATATTGATTATGTTTTCAGCCTGGCTAAACAGTTTGGAAAAGATATAGATTTCCATCAGGATTTTGCCGACACGGCAGAGAACATGACCATTGAATACCTCGCGCGCAAGACCATCAAGGAAGGGTATGAAGGCCGCGTCTGCGTAGGTCATCTTACGAGCCTTGGAGCCGTAGCAGCGGAACAGCGAGTGGGTATTATCAGCCTGATCCGTGATGCAGGAATCAGCGTAATGTGCCTGCCAGCCACCGACTTGCATCTCGGTGCTCGAGGCGACAGCCATAACGTCCGCCGCTCACTCACGCCCGTTCGTGCGTTGCGAGACGGTGGTGTAAATGTCTGTTTGGCCACGAACAATATACGCAACGCTTTTACCCCGTATGGGACAGGCGATCTGCTCAATATTGCGCAATTGGCAATGCCTGCATGCCACCTGGGTGGGGCCGATGATCAGGCCACAGTATTGGGAATGCTCACAACTAATCCCGCAAAAGCCCTGGGGCTGAATAACTATGGGCTGGAAACCGGCAAAAATGCAGACCTGGTGCTGGTGGATACCCAGTCGGTCGCCGGGGTTATCCTCGACTTGCCGGCTCGTCTTATGGTGTTGAAGCGCGGGAAAATAGTGGCGACATCAAATTACAACCGTTCGATAGCCTTCTGATCGTCCCCGCCTGCCGGATCAGTAACGGATACCCATGTGACACTCAGTCAATCTGTCGTCTTTTGATGATCGACGACAATCGCGTGTGGACGGGTGTAACGGCTGCGGATTTATCGCCTAGAGATTCAGGCCTCGTGCCACTATTTCAAGCGGGAAGGTCGGCAATATGTCGTCGCTTGCTCTGTTTCAGCTGGGCGAGAAGTCGTGGATGCATGCATTGCCCGCCAATGGCAAAGGCATGGCTTTTATGCGGTCATGCCTGAATCCCGATCTTGCCTGCTGAAGCTTGCATCGCGCGCTTCTCTGTTAAAGGGGCAAAATAGGGCGGCGTACCGGTTGCCTGGAAATAAAGAAAGTAGTGCCCGGTGTCGGCCAATATAATTCGGTGCAGCTCTGATGGGCGCATGCCGTTTCTAATCCAAATGCTCTCTTTCAGGATTTCGTAAGTACGGACCCCGTGTTGTTGCATTGTGCTTTCGAAGGTTAGGTAGAGTTCTTCTCTGATACGCCGGTCGTTTTGAACACCCGCTCGCAACATAAAAAAGCTAAGCACACCCACAACTACAACCACAACCAACAAAAAAGTCCAGCTGGCGATTGCTCCCATGCTTTGCGCTCCCTGCGAGCTCACGTGGTATGAGCATCAGTGTAGACAGGGTTTGGCACTTGGCTTAGCTGCGTGTCAGGCTGCGTTATGCAGCCTCAGGTTCGGAGCACGCAAGATTTACGCCTGCTCTGCCTCGTATCGCATCACAACGTGTCGTTGCACACCAAGGCCGCAGATCGACAGCACTACTTCATCCCCCGGTTCCAGCCATTCCGGATGTGGCTTCATTCCCATCGACACGCCAGGCGGGGTGCCGGTGATGATCACATCCCCAACATCGAGGGTCATGTAGTGACTGCAGTAGGAAATAATCTCTGCAACGCTGAAGATCATGGTCTGGGTGTTTCCTTCCTGTCGCCGTTGGCCGTTGACTTCCAGCCACATTGGCAGGCTCTGCGGATCCGGGACCTCATCACGGGTCACGAGCCAGGGACCCAGCGGCCCAAAGGAGTCGGAGCTCTTGCCTTTGTCCCATTGCGAGCTCTGAAACTGGAATCCACGATCGGAAACATCATTGGCCACGCAGTAGCCCGCCACATGTTCAAGTGCCTGGGCAACCGGAACGTAACGGGCGCGCTTTCCGATGACGACCCCCAGCTCAACCTCCCAGTCCAATTGCCTTGAGTGGGGAGGTTGTACGATGGGGTCATCGGCCCCGCTGATGCAACTGACCGGTTTGAAGAACACCAACGGTTCGGACGGGATCGCAAGACCGGCCTCTTCGGCGTGGTCCAGGTAGTTCAAACCAATTGCGATGAACTTGCTGATATCGCTTATCGGTGGCAGGTAGCGAACCGGGGTCGAAATAAGCGGAAGCCGGTGTTCGTCAAGCTCACAAAGCCGGGCAAGTTCCGTATCGGACAAGCACGCGCGCGAGACGTCATCCACATGGGCTGATATGTCCCGCAGCTGTCCCGATGAATCGACCATGCCCGGATACACGCCATCATGCTTAACATAGCGAAAGAGCTTCATTGTTGTCTCCAGTTGCAGTATCAGAATATGCACAGGAACCGAGCGCGCCAGGCACCAGGCTGGTTGCGGGATACAAACCCGCAGCCACTGTCAGTCATGCTTCATTGCACGCAAAGTGCGGGGGAGGGGCATCTCGGTTTGCATGCCACAAGGACCCAGTAGGTTCGCGGGATCAATCACGCTTTTCGGTGAACAATCGCACTACGCTTGTCATGTTCCGGTCGCCCATTCCGCGCGCTGCTGCGCGCTGGAAAACGTTATGTGCTGCGGCAATTGTGGGGGCGTTCTCTGCTGATCCTGCTTCCTCGAGCGTGTAGCCGAAGTCCTTTTCAATCAACGCCACGGGGAACTGCGGGGCGAAGTTCTCCGTCATCATGCTCCCTGAAAGATAGGCAGCAACCGGAGGCCAGACGGAGGTGCCCGCCATGGCTGCCAGCACTCGCGATGCATCGGCTCCGTTTCGCTCCAATAACCCGATGACCTCTGCCAGGCCCGTCACCTGTATTCCCAGCATGGCGTTGGTGGCAAGTTTCGCCAAAGCGCCATGACCCAGGCCGCCGACGTGATGGACTGAAGAGCCCATGACGCGTAGCAGAGGCAGGCAGCGCTCCAGGACTTCTTCCTCTCCGCCTGCCAGATAGGCCAGCTGCCTCGCATCGGCCTGAGCACGGGATCCCGATACCGGCGCTTCCAGCAGCGCCACCCGGGCATGCTGCATGTGGGTGCCGAGCTCCTGGATCCAGCCCGAAGTGAGTGTCGAACTCTCGATGGCGATTGCTCCCGCTGCCATACCAGAGAGGGCGCCGATCTCGCGATCCAGCCAGACATGGCGAGACGCATCATTGTCACGCAACATTGCAATGACGAACTCCGCACCTGCGCTGGCTTCTCTTGGCGTGCGCGCGTGGAAGGCCCCTTGCTTGACAAGCGCTTCTGCTGCATCGGGGGTTCGATTCCAGACAGTGACTGTGTGACCTGCAGCAAGCAATTGTGAGGCCATGCGCGACCCCATGGCGCCGAGGCCCAGGACTGTGATTCTGCTCATATGCTTTGTTCCATTTCAACGTGTAAGGGGGGAGGGGCTGACAGAACTCGGTGGTTGTCAGAGGTTGCGCGACTATGAAGATTGGCGACTCACCAGGATCACCGCCAAGCCTGCAATGGCGAAACAGGCGGACAGGTACGCAATGGGTTGCGGTCCGGCAAGATTGATCAGCAGTCCGCCCAGCAGCGAGCCCAGGCCGATGGCTGCATTGAATACAGATACATTGATGGACGTGGCTGCGTCGGCTCCGCCTGGAATCCTGGAGGCCTCCTTGAACACCAGGGTCTGCAGCAGCACCGGAAGTGCGCCATATGCAGCGCCCCACGCAGCAAGCACAGCGAAAATGGCGGCATGACTGACCGCTGCCGCGTTCATGCATGACAAGCTTGCGGCAAGGAGTGCTGTTACCAGACCCAGGCTGGTTCTTGGTGCCCTGGACGCGAACGGGCCCACGGCGAAGTTGGTAATTACACCTGCCGCGCCATAGACCAACAGAAGCATGCTGACCTGTGCAGGGCTCTGGCCGGCAATCTGCTCAAGGTACGGAGACACGTAGGTGTAAGCCAGAAAGTTGCCGGTGACGACAAGGGCGGTGATCCCGAAAACCACAAGCAAGGGGCCACTTTTGAGCACGGCTGACATCGCCCCTCGCTTGGCAGCCTTCGAGATGCGGACCGCCGGAACTGACCATGCGATCAGCGTGAAGACGACCAGGCTGAGTATCGAGAGCGCAGCAAACACGGAGCGCCATCCATACATTTCACCGAGCATTGTGCCAGCCGGAATCCCCAGCACCGTCGCCAGCGAAACACCGCCAAAGACAATCGATGTAGCTCGTACTGCGTTTCGTGCAGAGACCATGTGCACTGCGGTGACCACCGCTGTCGACCAGAACACGCCGATTGCACCTGCGACCAGAATGCGTCCAAGGAAAACGACGAAGTAGTTTGGCGCCAGGAAGGTGATCAGATTGCCGATACAGCAGACCGCCAGCAGACCGGCCATCAGTGTCTTGCGGTTGAGCGATCCAAGCAGGCCAGTCAGCGGCGCTGCGGTCAGAGCGACCATAAATGCAAAAATTGTAACCAGATAACCTGCGGCGCCGAGCGAGACATTCAGGCCAGCGGCCATCGCTGGCAGCACGCCTACGGGCATGAGCTCGGTGCTGACAAAGGAGAAGCAGCCGAGGCTCAGGGCAAGAACAGCCGCTATCGCCTGTGCCCTGGATACAGTTACCCCATGAGGGTGTGGCGTTGCGGGTGCGTGGGCACTTGCCGGCGTAGTAACGGCCTGATGCCTTATGACTTTCGATTGCATGGGCGTATCTCTGTGAAATTCAAAATAAAGGTCGCAAAGGTGAGGTTTTTCAAGGCCAAGCCGTGCGTGCACCCGGTGTACTGTGGCGACCGGCATGCCGACTGATGGGCCATGCGAACTTATCGTGGGGGAAACTCAATGCCTGAGAGTTGCGCACAAGCGGCCAGGTATCGCTCTTGAAGCGCGGGGTCAAACGCAGCGCTGTGAACTTCTGCCGACCGCTGGTGATAGAAGTAGTCGCCGGTTACGCGCGCTGCAGTGCCTGCAGCGAGCCACGCCTGGGTGCGGGGCGCGAGGTCAAGGTCATCCGTAGCCTCAGGGCCGCCCATCTTCGTGGCAACCCAACCTGGTTCGACGCAGTTGGACAGCACGTCTGGCCAGTGACGCGCGGCGGCAAAAGCAAGCAGGACCGCGTGAAGCTTGGAGTCCGAGTAGGCCTGCATCCCGGACCAGCGTCGCGATTCCCAGGTCAGGTCGCTGAGAGAGGGATTACCCTTCAAGTGAAGCCTGGAGCTCATGTAGACCAGGCGCTTGGGTCGCTTGACCATGGCGGTCAGAATGTAGGGCGCCAGAGAGTTCACGGCAAAGACATGGGGCAGGCCGTCCACTGTGGCGATGCGCTCGCGCTCCTGGAAGCCGACAGCGGCATTGTGAATGATGGCATCGAAGGGGCCCAGTTCATTGATGCTGGCAGCAAGCGCCTTGGTTTCTGCGATGCTGGAAAGGTCCCCGACGAGTGCCGTCTGCGCGCCGGGAACTTGAGCGATGGCATGGGCCGCCCGGGCGTGATTTCGGGCATGCAGCACGACCTGATGACCGTTGGCCACGAGCAGGCGTGCCGCCATTTGACCCAGGCCGTCGGAGGATCCGGTAACGAGGATGCGCGTCATTGTCATTGCTCCGGTGAATGCCACGTCGGGGGTGGCCTCAATGGGGTGTAGGGTCGGCATGGGGTAGCCGACTCAGCGTTGGAGCAATGTTGGGATTTCGGGCCTTATAATGCGATAGCATGGCACGCATAATATTCATGCGCGGGAGTCATCAATGAGGGCATTAAGTTCCCGGTTGCTGGAGGGCGTCGACGTTATGGCGGCTGTCGTTGATGCGCGCAGCTTTGGCGGGGCTGCTGAGGTACTGGATATGTCTCAATCTGGCGTGAGCAGGGCAATAGCCCGCCTGGAGAGAAGATTGGGCATCCGAGTGTTCGAACGCACGACGCGATCAGTGAGGCTGACCGACGAAGGGCGCAGTTTCTACGAAGAGGTGATGCCTCTGATCGATGCGCTTGCCGAGGCGACAGGCAGCGCCGCCAGTGATGCGCAAAAGGTTCGTGGCCGGCTGCGCGTCAACGTGGACCCGCTATTTGCGAGACTGATCCTCGGTCCCCGATTGGGCGCGTTCATGGATAGCCACCCTGAGCTCGAAATGGAGCTGCGCAGCAAGGAAGACCTGGGTGATTTGATCGCGGATGGTTTCGACATCGCGATCCGCTTCGGCCATCCTCAGCCGTCGTCGTTAGTGGCGAGAAAACTCCTCGATACGCGAGTTTTGGCCATGGCATCACCGGCTTATCTTGAGCGTTTCGGCCATCCAAAGGACCCTATGGAGCTCGAGACTTCGGACCATCGCTGCATCCTGTTCAGGGAGCCAGTCACCGGCCGCCCGTTTGCCTGGGAGTTTCATCAGCGCCGCAAGAAGGTCACAGTCAAGCCGCAGGGCATGTTGACCGTCAACGATCCGGGTACGGTCTATAGCACATGCTTGGCCGGGCTCGGTATTGCGCAGTTGTTCGAGTTGGGAATTGAAGAATATACCTCTTCCAGGCAGCTTGTTCAGCTGTTTCCCGATTGGTCGGAGCAGCGTTTTCCGCTCTATGCATACTACCCGTCGCGACATCATGTTCCCGCAAAGACTCGCGCGCTTCTTGATTTCGTCGCAGGCCTGGTTCGCTGATTGAAACGGGTTGGGCCTGCATCAGGAGTAAGCAAGCCGCTGCGTGCTACTTCAGTCTTGCAGACAAAACCCGTTTTTTAAATCACTTACACAAGTAACTACGTCTCCGAAGATCGTATTCAGATGCAAAACTACTGGCTCGATCTTGAGTGAAGAAAGTTGGAGCGATGTTTATTAATTATAGTTTGGATATTTAGGTGTAACTGTCAGGTGGTGTTCAGGTTGTCATGTTTGAGTTACAGTGTTTTCTTCCTTCGAAAAACGTATGTCCCGGTAAGTGCTGGCAATATATATTGAATTCGCCCGACTTGGGTGGGAAGGGGCAGGGGAAGTGCTGCAAGTTACTTTTCAATTGCACCCGGTTGAGGACTGGCGTGCAATTAAATGACGATATCCATGCGCGGGCCGAGGCCGTCGACGAGTAAAGAGATGTCGGCACGTATCTCGCAGCACGCTTTATGAGCGTCGACTACGGCTTTCACTTCACGACAGACAAGGCCTCTTGCTTCCTCTCTTTTTTCACAGACCGTTTCAGCTGTCAGTGTCAGCCGGCCGGAGAACGTGGTTTCAACAGTGGAGAGTTTGTTCCAGTCGGAATTTTCTATATTGGCAATCCCTTTTCTGACTTTGTCAGCTGCTTTGGCTGCAGTGTCAGTATCTCCTGTCGGAGAAATTGAATAAGTGAATAGGAAGTAATATTTTGTCACTTTGCTTGTCCTTGTGAGAAGTTCGATTTACAAGTCGTGCGCCGTGCTCGACTTATAAAGACAGTAGCACTTCAGGTGGGGAGGGGAGTGCTGTTCTTTAGCTTGGCTGGGTGGAATAGTGTGTGTGATTGTTTATGCTGTTTTATCGCTAACCATGTTCCGTCAATAGAATCGGTTTCCGAGATCGGTATTGAGCCAGGAACAGCCAGGCTGCGCATCAGGGGCGCTTCCGATCCGCAGTGGGTGAAGTTCATCTTGCAGGAGTTACTGCGATAAGTGCCTCACCTGCGAGCGCTCATATTCGATCTGATTTGGGAGCAAGTGTGCTCGTGATGACATCGAAAAAACATTCGATGTTCCCCCGATTTTTCTGGGTATTTTGCGGCTTTGGGTCGGTTTTAAAGCTTGATGAAACGTTTCATCAAGTCTATAAAAAGGCACAATTCCAAGAAAGGCTGTTGCCATGACCCCGCTCAAACTCTTTGTTGCCCTCACTACACTGTCCGCAGCCTCCCACGCCATGGCCTGGGACTATGTTCTGCTCGACACCGACCATGGCGCCCAGAACTGGCAGATCAGCAGCCAGCAACTCGGCGTAAAAACCGATAAACCCTTCAGCATCACCTTGCGCACCTTGCACGGTGGTCGGCAGGAGGGCGTCAGCATTGTGGACATCGATAACGGTACGATGAAACTCTCGGTAGTGCCTACTCGCGGAATGAACGTCTTGCAGGCCTCGGTAGGTAATGTGCGCATGGGCTGGGATTCGCCGGTCAAGGAAGTGGTCAACCCGTCCTTTATCGAACTTAATGGTCGTGGTGGTCTGGGCTGGCTGGAAGGTTTCAATGAGCTGGTCACCCGCTGTGGATACGAATGGGTCGGCCACCCAGGAGTCGACAACGGCGAACTGCTGACCCTGCATGGTCGGGCCGCTAACATTCCTGCAAGTAAAGTCACCCTGCATATCGATGAAAAACCGCCGTATGCCATCACCCTGCGCGGCGAACTGAAAGAGCAGGCGTTCAAAAAGGTCGATTTTTCCGTCGCTACCGAATTGGTCACCGAGCCCGGCAGCGTAGTGTTCTCCCTCAACGACACCCTAACCAACAACGGCGACTATCCAAAGGAATACCAGGCGCTCTATCACAGTAACTTCAGCACCCCGTTCCTGGAGCAGGGCGCTCGTTTCGCCGCACCGGTGAAACAGGTGTCGCCGTTCAACGACAAGGCCAAGGACGATCTGCCCGACTGGCAAACCTACCGTGCACCGACCAAGGACTACGACGAAACGGTTTACAACGTGGTGCCGTATGGCGATGCCAAGGGCGATACGTTGACCGTGTTGCATAACAAGGCCGGCAGCCTGGGCGTTTCAGTCGGCTTCAATACTCAGACACTGCCGGTGTTTTCCCTGTGGAAAAACACCGATACCCAAGGCCAGGGCTATGTTACCGGCTTGGAACCGGGGACAAGTTTTTCCTACAACCGCCGTTATCAGCGGCCACTGAATTTGGTACCAACAATTGGGCCGAAGGAACACAAGCAGTTCCACATTAGCTATAGCTTATTGGCGGATAAGGTGGCTGTTGATAAGGCTTTGAAGCGAGTGAGCGACATTCAGGGTGGGCGGGAAACTGAGGTACGGCAAACGCCATTGGTTGATCTGACCAAGAGATAGCACCGGCTAGAGCACCGTCGGCCGATATGGCGCAGCCTCGGCCAAATGTTCGCACCTTATTCCTCGGTTTGTTCAAGGTCCACCGGTGTGTACGGGATTTACATCTTCTTCGCCGCCGGTTTGCTGCTGTTGGGCGGGGGGCTGATGCCGATGGGGCAACGCGCAGGCAGAGGCCAGCGCGTTGAGGCTATCCCCTTTTCAGGACGCCAGGCACTCGGCGCAGGTAAGGGGTAGCGAGGCATCAAGCCTGTGGCGTACAGGCATTTACGGGTTCAGGTAAGCACTCAAACGCTCTACCGCAAACCCCTCGAAACCTTTCAGCGCATCGCTGGCCATCAATTGCTCCTTGCCGTTGAACTCAACCACGGGCACGTAAAAGCAGGCATGCTGGCTGATCTGGTCGACAGGGATTTTTTGCTGGCCCACAAAGGGAAAGCCGCAGCCCATGCCCAACAGCTGCAAGCGAACCACCTTGAGTTTCTGGCCTACCACCGAGGCGTCACACATCTCCCAATCAATGTTGCGTTTTTCCAGTACATCGGCCACCGGCTTGTTACCCATTCGGATAAAACTCTCGGCCTCCATCGCGAAGTTGATCGGGTTGTCCGGGTCAGCGCAAACGCTGGCCACACGCGTCACCTCGAACTCGCCGCTGCCTTCAAGTTGCGCCGGAAACTTGCTTTTCTGGCCTTCAAACCCGGGGTACGTCGTTGGGAACGGCTTGCTGGGCATGAGCTCTTTGACCGTCATACCCTTGGGCATTTCAGGGGTGGCAGCCATGACCACAGAGGGCAAAACGGCAGAGAGGAGGGCGAGGAGGGCGTTGCGTTTCAGGGCTTTGTTCAACATCTATTCCACCTTGGAAAGTCAGAAGTTACATCCTGTTGCGTAATCTGAGTCGTCCCGGCCTTGAAGGCAACCCCCACCCAAGCGTCTCTCAAGTTGTTTGCCTGACCTCAGCCCTCTCTGGCTCAGGCACTCTGCGCAGCCGCGAGGCGTAAGGCAGCAGGAACGCTACCGTGAGTGCCGCGAGGGAGAGGTTGCCGAGCCAGGCAACGGCACCCATGGGCCCGCCCCAGGTTTGAATACAACAGGCCAAGCTGGCCAGCAGGGCAATCCAGCCGGTGCAGCGTAATGTTCGCAGGACGACAGGGGCGGGCGTGGGTTGCCTGAGCTGTTTGTAATACCGCTCCAGCCCCAGGCACAAACCCAACATGCCGCCACAGGCCAGCAACATACCCGCGATCAAGGCAAGGTTCATCTCAATGCTGCTCCAGGGTGTTAGAGGATTTACGCGGTACTGCTTGTCTGGCCGGTTGTCCTGTCTGCCAGGCTGCCCAGGCCAGCAGCGCACCTATCACTACGAGGGTGAGTTCCAGGTAGAGCCCGTCCCCTCGATTGACAAAAATCAGATTCAGCAGGGGCAAGCTCAAACACATCAAGGCCGCGAGGCCCAACTGTTCGCGCCAGGCAGCGAGTCTGGGCCTGACGATGGCATGGCCCAGACTGGCAAGCCACACCAGAAAGAAAACCCGCACTTCCCATTGGTCACGCCCGGCCCATTGCAACGGCAGCAACCGGTTGGCCCACAGCAGTGCGATAGATGCCAGCACCAGCCCGGCCACGACCGCTACGTTGATGCGTTCGGCAGCGTGATACAGCATCGCACCGATCACCCCTTCGCTATCGTGACGACGGCGCCGTTTGACGGTAAACAGCACCACACCGGTGGCCAGCATGGCGCAACTGGCCAGGCCGCAGACAAAGTACAACCAGCGCATGGGATAACCGCCGAACTGGGCGAAGTGCAAGCCGGACATGACTTTCTGGGTCAGCAGGCTCGGTCGGCTCTGCTGCGGTTGCCGCAAGACTTTGCCCGTAACGCCGTCGAACACCATGCTGGCGCCCTTGGTCAGCTCGATACGATTACCCAGAAAGGGGCGCGCTTCAATGCGAGCATCACTGCGACCGGGATGTTTAATCGACAGTCCGGAAACCGGCCCCATGCTTCGCTCGGCTTCGGCCAGTAAAGGTCCTATGGCGGTCAGCGGTGCAGGCTGGGAGACGGGGTGAAGAGGCTCGCCACGCCCTGGCCTCTGTCCCTCACGGCGTGCACCCGCAGTGGCGACGTCTTGCTTGCCGGGTGTGTGATTGTGTTCTGCACGCTGTTCAGCAGGCGCCCCGCGTAGCGCTCCACTGGCCGCGACACGATCGCCATCGAACAGTGCGTCCATCGCCGCGGGCATGTAGGTCAGGTAAAAAATCACCAGGCCGGTGTAGGTAATCATCAGATGGAAAGGCAGTACCAGCACACCGGTGGCGTTATGCGCGTCCAGCCAGGAACGTTGGCCCTTGGCCGGGCGGAAGGTGAAAAAATCCTTGAAGAATTTTTTGTGAATGACGATGCCGCTGACAAGTGCGACGAGCATGCCCATGGCGGCCAGGCCAACCACCCAGATGCCGATATTGCGCGGCAGGTCGAGGGTGAAATGGAAGCGAAAAAAGAACCCGCCACCCGCTGTCTTGCGGACGTCAAGCGGGGCGCCGCTTTCCGGGTCCAGGTTCACGCCACCGCCACGCCGTTGTTCACCGCTGGAGACGGTCAGCCCTGATGATCGCTCGGTGGGCAGGCCGATGTTCCAGGTGCTGGCGTTCGGTTGTTGCGCGTGCAGATAGTCGAGTGCGCGTTGTGCGGCTTCGCTTGGCGTGAGCGTGTGGGCCGGGATTTCCGGCCGCATCCAGCTATCAATTTCCTTATCAAACACTGCGAGGGTGCCGGTGAGGAAGATTGCAAACAGGATCCAGCCGAAAATCAGCCCGCCCCACGTGTGCAGCCAGGCAAGGGACTGGGTGATGGTTTTGCTTTTCATCCCGGTATCTCCATCCAGTGCGGCCAGAAACCGATCGCCGCCAAGGGCACAGCCAGGCTTAGCCCGGCCCATGCGCGGCGGGCACTGCGGCAGGCAAATGCCCAAAGAATCGCCAGGCTGTAGACCGCAAATGACACCAGGCTGGCCGTCACCAGCGCATCGACTTTATTCATCGGCAGCAAGCGCGCAAGTGCCGCAGTGAAGGCGTAAGTGAACAGGTAGCCGCCGCACAGCGCCGCAAGGATACGCGACACTGTCGGGCCGTAATGGGGGGGTGTTTTCATCTGGCATGCTCATCAGTTCCCGGCACGATACCGGAGTATTTTTATCAAGCTGTACGCCAACGCCCAGCCTGGTTAGCGGCTGAGCGTTGGGTGGGTGATCAAGTGCGCCTGTGAGCGCGGGGATCAGAACGAGGTGCTGATCGATGCGTAGAACGCGCGCCCCGGCTCGTTGTAAGTGCTGGCCCCGGCTGTGGTGCCCGAGCCCTCGCGGTACACGCGCTTGTCGAACAGGTTGTTGATGCCGGCACCGAGCGACAGGTTCTTGTTTACCTGGTAGGTCCCGCCAACACCCCAGATATGGTAAGGGTCAAGGGTTTGCAGCTCGTTTGTGGCGATGACGGCAACATCACGTGTCGGGTTGAATACCCGCGGCTCTTGCTTGCCGTAATAGGTCCCGGTCAGGCTCAGGGTAAGTGCCTGCGTAGCCTGCCAGTCGAGCATGGTGTTTACCGTGTACTTGGGCACCACCGACAACGGGTTGCCGTCGCCGTCCTTGTTGGACTGCATATAGGTGAAGTTGGTGTTCCAGCTCAGCGTATTGCCATTCTCACCGAGCAATGGAATGCCGACGTTTCCTTCCCATCCCTTGACCACGGCATCCTTGGCGTTATCCCATTGCAGGATGGCCTCGTTGGCCAGGGTCTTGTCGACCAAATCGTTCGAAGCCACGATTTTGTTGTCGTAATCATTACGGAAGTAGGTGATCCCGGCGGTCCATCCATCCCGGGCAAAGCTGATGCCCAGCTCTTTGTTAATGCTGATCTCGGGCTCGAGGTTTTTATTGCCCAACACATAGCAACCCGTGCTGAGCAGTGTGGGTGCACACCCGTTGCCGTTACTGCGATACAGGTAGTTGGGGTTCAACTGGTACAAATTCGGCGCCTTGAAGGCGCGGGCAATACCGCCCTTCAACGTGATGTCGTCGGTCAACATGTAGGAACTGTTCAGGCTCGGGCTCCAGTTGGCGCCGAATTGATCATGATGGTCCAGGCGCAGCCCGGGCGTCAGGAACCATTTGGGGCTCAACTCGATATTGTCTTCCATGAACAAGGCCATGATCGTCGCGTCCATATAGGACGAGCGTGCACCCAACGCCGAGTTGGGCAATGTGGTGCCGACGGCCCGGTCGAAGGTGCTCGGGTCGTCCAGCTCCTGGCGATTCCATTCCGCGCCGAGGGTCAAGGTTTGTGGCAGCAGCACTTGCAGGGGGATGTTCAGTTCGCCCTGGAGCAAGTAGCTGTCATAGGTACTGGTACTCTTGTCTGCGTTGGCGCTGATGTCACCATCGACCGCACCGGTCTGGCCTTCTTGCAATCGGTTGTTGCGGGTTTTCTCGTATTGCGCCAACACCCGTGATGTCCCGAACGCCCAGTCACCCCGATGGGTAACGGAAAAATTCTGCCGGTACATGGTGTTGGTTTCACGCCCCAGCCATTGGTTGATCGTGCTGCCGGGCGTCTGCGAGTCTGTTCCCCCGGTGCCGACATCCCCGGTGTAAATATTGCCTTGCCGGCTAAAACCGGTCTCGAAATCGAGGGTCTGCTGATCGTCCAGCGCCCAGCTCAACAACGCGTTGATGTCTTTATTGCGGACCCCTTCGCGGCCGGCAGCCAATGCAGAACCGGAGGCGGTGTCGGTGTGCGCGAGGTTGATATCGGAGTCGTCGGCGTCAGTCTTGTTCAGGTTGCCGTAGACACGAAATGCCAGCGCTTCGCTCAGCGCGCCGGAGAGGCTGAACGTGGTGCGTTTGGTCATGCCTTCGGCATCGTCCTCGGGCAGGTTGGTGTACGCCGAGAGCGAACCGCTGAGTTCCTGTGTCGGGCGCTTGGTGATGATGTTCACCACACCCCCCATCGAGCCGGAGCCGTAGCGTGCGGCCGCCGGGCCTCGCAGCACCTCGATGCTCTCGACTTCGTCAGCCGGCACCCAGTTGCTGTCGCCACGGGTATCGCGCTCGCCGGAACGGGTGTAACGCACGGCGTTGCGTGAGGTCACGGGCTTGCCGTCGATCAGGATCAGGGTGTTCTCCGGGCCCATGCCGCGCAGGTCGATCTGGCGGTTATTGCCACGTGTACCGCTGGCGCTGTTGCCGCTCAGGTTGACCCCTGGCATTTTGCGGATGATATCGGACAGGTCATTGACGGGCGGGCGTTTCTTGATGTCTTCGGCCGTGATGATCGATGCCCCGGGGGCTTGCTTGAGCTCTTGCGCGGCAGTGGCCACAACATGGGTATCATCGAGTTGCAAGACATTGTCTGACGCCGGCGCCGCCAGCAGTTCGGTTTCGGCCAGCGCAGCGCCGGGCGAGCAGGCCATCAAGGCGAGGACAAGATGATTGAGCTTGAATCGCGGGTACATCGACAACACTCCTGTTAGTGGATGAGCCCAATGGAGTGTCTGAGCATCCTGTCAGCAGGGGGCTCGGTTAAGCCTGAATCTCCATGGGCGGCGCTAATAGAAGTGATTCGCAAACGTGAGTAAATCTTATTTACATTTTATACATTTGCAATTTCAGATTTATGCGCAATCCACTGTCAGTGTTTTCTGCCCAGATTTCGCCGCCCTGCAATTGCACGACGCTGCGGGCAATCGACAAACCGAGGCCGAAGCCACTGCCGCCGGGGCGTGCGGCGTTGAGTCGGGTGAAGGGCTGAAAAATCTGTTCGAGCTTGTCGGGAGCGACGCCGGGCCCCTGGTCTTCGATCCACACGTACCAATAGGCGCCCTTGCTGACACCGGTGAATGTCACTGCGCCGTGTTGCGGTGAATGGCGGATGGCGTTGCGCAAGATGTTTTCCAGCGCCTGCGCCAGGCTGTTCAGGTTACCCATGACGCGACAGTCAGGGGGCAAATCACAGCGCAGACGCTCGATCGGCCAACCGCTCTCGAAGCTGGCGTCGCCACTTAACACCTCCCATAACTGGTCCAGCTCCACCGGCTCCAGCGCCAGGGCGGGGCGCTCGGTGTCCAGCCACACCAGCTCCAGCGTATCGCCGATCAATCGATCCATGCTCTGTACCTCACGTTCGAGGCGCTGGCGCATGGCATCCATGTCCGGTTCACGTTCACCGGTCACGCGCAGTCGGCTCAACGGCGTACGCAACTCATGGGACAAGTCACGCATCAGCCGACGCTGCAGCGCCAGGGTGTTTTCCAGGCGCTCGGCCATGTGATCGAAGGTTCGCCCCAGGTCGCCCAGCTCGTCGCGCCGCCGAGCCACCTGCGGCCCTGCGCGGGCCGACAGGTTGCCCGAGCTCAATGCTGCCGCCTGGCGGCGCAGGGTCACCACGGGGGCGATCAACACACGGTAGAGCAGGAAGCCGAGCAGCAGCGCCAAGCCCGCCGGCAGTACCCATTGCAGCAGCACCTCCCACACCCGCAAGTGCTCACGCGGGTTGAAACGATGCGGCAGCTCCATGACCAGACGCGCTTTGTCGTCGCTGAAAGGCACATAGAACGTTGGCCAGCCGTTTGGCCGTCCTACGGTCCAGTGAAGCGGACGGACAAAGTCGAGCTTACGACGCTCATGTTCATCCAGAGGCTGCGAAGACAATGATTGCTGGTGCTCATCGACGACGGCGGCCCACACCCGTTCCTGTTTGCGCAAGCTGTGCAGGAACTCGTCAACGCCTTGCGTGCCGCGTTCCCGCCACGCCGTTTCGGCCTGTTGTGCATAAGCGATATGGCTCTGCTTGGCCGGTTCGGAGAGGAGGGCGGTGGCATCCTTGAGACGCTTGCTCAGGTCGGCCTGCAAACTGATCACCAGCATGCACAAAAGCGCGAGCACGCCGACCAGTTGCCACAGCAGCGAGTGCCGGTTCGGCAGCCTCATGACTGCAACGGCGCCAGCACATACCCCATGCCGCGTATGGTCTCGACGCGCCCGGCGCTGTAACCGATGGCCTGCAATTTGCGACGAACCCGACTGACATGCATGTCCAGGCTGCGGTCATGTTGTGAGTGCGCCCGATGCATGACCTGTTGGTACAGAAAGGCTTTGCTCAACACCTCGCCGGGATGCTGAATGAGGATTTCCAGTACCCGGAATTCGGTGTTGGTCAGATCGGCCCAGCGGCCGTTGCGGCAAACATCCATGGCCTGCTGATCAAGTTCCAGTTGCGAATCGCTGCGCACTTTTACCTGGGCCTCGTGCTCGTAGGCCACGCGCCTCAGAATGGCATCGATGCGTACATCCATCTCCTGCATGCTGAATGGCTTGGGCAAGTAATCGTCCGCGCCCTGGCTGAAACCGGTTATCCGGTCCTGCTCGGCACCCAGCGCCGACATCAGGATGACCGGGACACGCTGGCACTGGCGCACTTGGGCGAGCACCTCCAGGCCACTGCTGCCGGGTAACATGATGTCCATCAGGATCAAATCGAAACCCTCGGAGCGCACCAGATGCAGAATGTCGTCTGCGTCGTGACGCAACGTGACCGAAAAGCCCCGCTGGCCCAGATGGCTATCCAGGTCGGCGGCAAGCACCGGATCATCCTCAATAGCCAGAATACGGATGGGCATATGGGAAGCAGAGGCGAATTGCATGGAGGGGCAGACCTGTGAATGAGAATTATTATGCATAATTCATTCTGACAAAAAATGTTGCACATTCCTAACCAAAGCAAGATTTTCGTCATGCAGATGTACGAGCTTTCAGCTTTCGGTCGCTCTGAAGGCGTCAGTACGTATGGACATACCCGGGCGCTCCAGCATTGAATGCAACGCCGGCAAGCAGGGCAAAGACAGGAAGACAGCAGGGCAGTTCAAGCCAGGTTAGCTCAAACAGGATGATCCTCTTCAACGTATGGGAGCGGCGCTTATTATCGATGCAGGCGGATTTTCTGCCTGGTCAGGTCGCAGCGAAAAGTGCCGCTATCACCGCGAACCGCATACAGGGTTGCTCTGTAAAACGACGATAGCCGTGAACAGTGCAAGTCGCGTAGTTTCCGGTACGCCCACGCCCAGCCGCGTTTGGATACCTTGGCCCTGTCCATGTTTTTACGCCTCCATGATTGGATCCAAAACAATAGCAAATAGCCATTAGCGGGTGATATAAGGACTTGAGTAAAAGTGTGTAAATTTTTCAGGCATCCGTCGGCAAGTCTCATGCGGCTCAAGCCAGCCGGGGCCCCTGTATGTACTTGCGTGTAGCCAGTGGAGCAGGCGCGGAACAGGCTTTTCAGTTATTGAGTCCAACCTGAGCTCCGGGTTATCCCGGGTCTGATCAACAGTTTTCTGCCTGAGCCCCTATTGTGGCCGGAGTAGCCATATCGATGATTTTGGTGGTTGAAGGCATCAGCGCCAGCGGTAAAACCACGTGGTGCACCCGGCATGGAGGGCCGCATGTGATTGCTGAGCACGGCCGTCTTGACGGTGTGCCGGAGCGTGCCAGTGATCCCGTCGCAGCCGCAGTTTTCTGGGCCGAGCGTAACGTCGATCGATGGCAGGCCGCGCTGGCTATGGAAGCCAGGGCTCCATGGGCGGTGTGCGACAGCGACCCGCTCAAGCTTCACTACCTGTGGTGCCTCTGGCAGATCGATGAAGCCAGCACAAACGACTGGCAAACAGAACTGGACGCCACCCGTGACACTGTCGCACAGGGGCGTATCGGCTTTGCAGACGCTTACATTGTCGGGCGCATAGACCCGCAACTGGCACGGCAGCGAGCCCGTGCAGACTCCACTCGGCGCAGAAGCAATTTCGAGCTGCATGTACGGCTGCAGCAGGCGTTACTGACCTGGTACGCAGCGATCGAGCACGTGCTGCCCGGCAGTGTGCACGTGGGCTTTCCTGCAAAAATGCCCGTTGCGCAACCACGTAATGACAGGTACCCGTTGGCGGCCTTTGACCGGATGATCGCATTGCTGCCCGGTAAGTAATCAGAGCTAACGCAGCAATGCCCACCACGCCCGCAATGCTGCTCAAGTATGGGAGCGGGCTTGCTCGCGATGTTCTTCATGGCGCCGCATTTACTCAGCTAATACGCGTCATCGTTGACGACCATCGCGAGCAAGCCCGCTCCCACAAAGGCAGAAATCGTTTAAATGAACAACAATGCCCACCACGCCCGGTCACTTACTCGCGTGCATCAAACGCCGCAGCGTATTTCACTACCCCGACAGGCAGCTCGCCAGTAAAGGACAGGGCCTGGAAGTATTCAGGGGGAACGTCGGGCAACTCAAGGCCGGGGTGGGCTTTAAACCCGAAGCGGCCGTAATAGGCAGGGTCGCCCAGCACAACGCAACCCGCTGCGCCCTGTTGCCGCAGCTGTTGCAGTGCGGCCCACATCAATGCCGAACCGATGCCCTTGCCCTGACGGTCAGGCCTTACACTGATCGGCCCCAGGCCATACCATCCGGTTACCCCGGACGAAATGCTGACAGGGGAAATGGCGACATGGCCGAGGATTTCGTCATGTTCTGCCGCCACCAGGGAGATGCTCAGTTGCCCGGTGCGCCGCAGTGCATTGACGATGAAATGCTCGGTGTGGCTTGAATACTCTTCGTTCCTGAACGCTGCCTCGGTCAGGCGACTGATGGCTTCGATGTCTTGCGGTCGTTCTTTGCTAATGGTCATGTGCATGTTCAACGTTTCGATGCCCATAAATACCTCGGATGGAGTCGGCAAGTGGCTGCCAGCGCATTGTGCATGCGTTCGTTGGCCCGTGCTGAGTGTGAGCAGCTTCGCTGCCTTCGGTGGGTTTCTATGAACGGTATGGCTTCAGGTGCTCAGGGGACGTGGACGAGTCGGCGGGGCTGGTGTACCAGCCGATGGAAAAGACCATGCCGACACCGCCCGCGTCTGCGCCGCAGGCAGGTTGATTGCAGCAGCTACCGGCCGGGGTTTGTATGAACTTACGGCGAGTGGCGAAAGCGCCCTGGGCGAGCTTGGCCTTGAGCCGCAAATGGGTAGTCCAGGACCTCGACAGCCGGGCGCTTGCAGTGACGCCCAAGGGGCGTAAAGCACTGGCTGGCCAATTTGGTTTGCAGTCTGAAATCCACGATGATGCGCTATCAGCCGCACAGGGCAGGGCTGTTAACGCCATTTATGGGGTGTTCTGACTTTTGCCCGTGGGAGCTTGACTGCGTCGCGGTTTTTTTCTGTCGAGGCTGCGTGGCCTGACAGCGGCCAGTTTTTTCTGAAAGGCAGGGCATTCAATATGACGGGGAGCGGGGCAGGCCGCTGCTCGCCTGAGCTCGTCGCGAATTGTGCTCAAGCGCTGGATGGTGCGATCAAGCTCGTCAGCTTTTTCTGCCAGCCGCTGGTGATCAATTTCGGGCTGACCGTCCGCCTTCAGCATGGCGGCGATATCGTCCAGTGAAAACCCCGAACACTGCCCCAGTGCGATCAACGACAGGCACTGAAGTACATCCGCACTGAACACACGGCTCAGACCCCGACGGCCTGTCGAGCGGATCAGCCCTTTTTCTTCGTAGTAGCGCAGGGTTGAGGGCGGCAGGCCGCAGCGCCGTGCCACTTCACCGATCTCCATTTCTTTCATGCTTGACCTCAAGTCGACTTGAACTTGCAGACTGCTCTGACCAGGCCGACAAAACAGGCTTAATGCAGAGGGTACAACATGCAAACAAGTGAGATGGTACTGCGTATTCTGTTGGTTGGCGTGGGGGCCACCTTGATCATGGACGCAGGCGCTTTAATTCGTGCACGGGTCTTTGGTATCCCGTCCCTTGACTATGGGCTCATCGGTCGTTGGCTGGGCCTCATGCGCCAGGGGCAGTTTCAGCATGCCTCGATTGTGGCTGCGCCGCGTGTCAGGCATGAGCGTCTGATCGGCTGGGTTTTTCATTACCTGACGGGCATTGTCTTCGCGTTGCTGCTGGTTGTACTCACGGGTGTGGAGTGGTTGTTCCATCCCACGCTGATGCCTGCATTGGCCGTGGGCTTGATCAGTATGGCGGCACCGTTTTTTATCTTGCAGCCCGCCTTCGGCTTCGGCATCGCTGCATCGAAGACGGCGGCTCCCTACGTGGCAAGGCGCCGAACCCTGATCACCCATCTGACGTTTGGCCTGGGGCTCTATGTCGCCGGGTGGCTGGTGCTGCTGCTCTATCCGACGCCGCATGCCTGAGGCGTTGCCCCGACCCGGCAGCGATGCGCCCATGAGGTACACAGCCACCTGAGCTGCCCAATGCTGGCGCATCCGCCTTGCACCAAAAACAGACCTGCCCGACCTAAGTAGAAGCATTTGGCCGTGTCTGTTTGACGATCTTTTCTCTAGATCGCGTTTTTTCTTCCTTCGTTAATTCATGGCATAGCGCTTGCTCTGGGACATCACCGGGCGCAGACATTTCTGTGGTCGGGCGATGCCGCATGCCGGGTTGTTCGTCATTCATTGCCTGCGTATTTCCCTTCGATGCAAAGGACTGGTCATGCAAGAGAAAGCAATGGTTGTGAGCCGACGCAAAGTACTCAACTGGATCGGCGTGACAGCAGGCGCCGCTGCGATGTATCAGGCGATGAGCTCATTGGGCTTTGCCGCAGAATCAAATTACCAGCGTGACTTCGCCTTGAGCGGCGCACCGAAAGGCACCCGCGTACTGATCCTTGGGGCCGGGCTGGCCGGCATGACCGCCGCCTACGAACTGCGCAAGGCCGGCTACCAGGTCAAGGTGCTGGAGTTCAATGCCAAACCCGGTGGGCGTTGCTGGACGTTGCGTGGCGGTGACCGCTTCACCGAGCTGGGCGGCGCTACCCAGCATTGCGAATTCGACAAGGGTCTGTACCTCAACCCCGGCCCTTGGCGCATCCCGTATCACCACCATGCGGTGCTCGACTACTGCCACAAATTCGGCGTCGCACTGGAGCCCTTTATTCAGGTCAACTACAACGCAATGGTGCACTCCACCAAGGCGTTTGGCGGCAAGCCGCAGCGTTATCGTGAAGTGCAGGCGGACTTTCAGGGGCATGTGGCCGAGTTGTTGAGCAAGGCCGTCAATCAGCACGGCCTGGATCAGGCACTGACCCGGGAAGACCGCGAACGCCTGCTGGAAGTGATGCGCAAATGGGGTGCGCTGGATGCCAGCAACGCCTACAAAAAATCCTTGGAGACCAGCATGCGCCGTGGCTTTGCCGTGGACGACGGTGGCGGCCTGATGCCCGAGGCAGTGGCGTCCGAGCCGATCGACTGCAAGGCGCTGCTGGATTCGAATCTGTGGCAAAGCATCGCCAGCGGCCAGGAATATGAATTCCAGAGCAGCATTTTCCAGCCCGTAGGCGGTATGGACATGATTGCCCAGGCCTTCCAGAAGCAGGTCAATGACCTGATCCATTACAACGCCAAGGTCACGCGCATCCAGCAAAACGACAAAGGCGTGACCGTGACCTATCAAAACAGCGACGGCAGCGGTGGGGCACAGCAGGAGCAGGCCGACTGGTGCGTGTGCACATTGCCGCTGTCGATCCTCGGGCAACTGCCGGTTGATGTCAGTGCACCGATGATGAGCGCGATCCGCGCCGTGCCTTACGAGTCTTCGATCAAGGTCGGACTGCAATTCAAGCGCCGGTTCTGGGAGCAGGACGAGCATATCTACGGCGGCATCAGTTACACCGATACGCCGATCAGCAAAATCAGCTACCCGAGCACCGACTATGGCAAGCAGGGCAAGGGCGTATTGCTCGGTGCCTATATCTGGGGGCCGAACGCTTATGAGTTCACTGCCATGAGCCCGCAAATGCGCGTGCAGAAAGCCGTTGAGTACGGTGCCCAGGTCCACCCCCAATACCCGGCAGAGTTCGAAAACGGCATTGCCGTCGGCTGGCACCGCGTGCCCTGGACCAACGGTTGCTATGGCCTGTGGACCCCTGAAACCCGCCAGCAGCATTACAAGAACCTGTGCCAGATTGACGGTCGCATCGTCCTTGCCGGTGAGCATGCTTCCTATATCCCGGCCTGGATGGAGGGCGCGATCCTGTCCTCCCAGGATGCGATCAAGCGTCTGCATACCCATATTATTGCCAGCGCGAAAGCGGCCTGAGCCAGGAGTTAGCCATGAGAATGACTTTAACCACCGCTACCCTGGCAGGCCTGCTGGTCAGTGCCACTGCGCTTGCTGAAGATGCACCCATGCTGTCCACCTCCGGCAAGTTCGATCAGGCCAGCGGCGAAGCTCTGTTCAATCAGGTCTGCCAGGGCTGCCATATGGCTGAAGGCCAGGGCTCCCACGGGGCGGGGGCCTACCCGGCGCTGGCTGCCAACCAGAAACTGGGGGCCAAGGTGTACCCGGTGTATATGGTGACATCAGGGCAGGGCGGTATGCCGGGTTTCAAGAAGTACATGGATGACCAGCAGATAGCCTCGGTGGTCAACTATGTACGGACTCATTTTGGCAATCACTATGCTGACTCCGTGACAGTGGAGGATGTTCAGGCGGTCACCCGACGCTGACAAGCAACCATGGACTGCGCGCTTTTTTCATGACCCTCAAGGAATACAAAAATGTCTAAAAAATTGATCCCCGCTTTTGTGTTGACCTCGGTGCTGGCCGGCCTGATGACTACCCAGGTCAACGCCGCAGAAGTGATCCGTCACAAGCTGCCCAACTCGGACTTCCCGATCTCTCTGGCCGTGGAAATTCCACCGGGTGTCACCGTGGTCAACCTCAGTGGCGTGGTGCCGCCTATTGCCGACAGCAAGGCCGATCCCAAGACCCTGGCGGCCTATGGCGACACCGAAGTGCAGACGGTCAACGTGCTGAAAAATATCGAGGCTACCCTCAAAAGCCTGGGCCTGAGCATGGGCGATGTGATCAAGATGCAGGTGTATCTGGTGGGCACGCCGGAAACCGGCAAAATGGATTTCGCCGGATTTATGAAGGGCTATACCCAGTTCTTCGGCACCAAGGCCCAGCCCAAGCTGCCAACCCGCTCGGCGTTCCAGGTAGCCGGCCTGGCCAACCCCAACTACCTGGTAGAGATCGAGGTGACGGCCGCCCGACCTTAACACCGGGCCAAGGGGCAGGCGCGAGCGCGCCTGCCTGTCAGGCTAGAAGCTGACTTCTCCAGTCAGGCGCAGCGTCCTTCCTTCTCCCCAACTCACACGCCGGGTGTTGCCGCCCGAAGCCACAAAGTAGCTGCGATCGGTCAGGTTGCTGGCGTTGAGCTGCAGTGAGGTTTCCTTGCCCAGCAGATGGCTGGTCTTCCAGGATGCAAAAGCATCCACCGTGGTGTAGTCCGGCAGCTCGAAAGAGTTGCTGATATCCCCTGCGCGCTTGCCCACATAACGGGCCCCGGAGCCCAGGCGCAAGCGCCCGGCGAAAATATCGGCCGGAACTTCATAGGTCAGGTAAGCCCCGCCCACATGACGGGCCACGTTGAACAGGCGGTTGCCCTCGGTTTGCCGGGTGTCCTTTTTGATCCGTGCATCGGTGTAGGCGTAGTTGGCGATGACGCTCCACTGCGCGTTCAGGCGTCCGCTCATGCTCCATTCCAGACCGTTTGACTGCACTTCACCGGCAATGCGCTGGATCATATTGCCGAACGCGTCGAGCTCGCCGGTGTTCTGTTGTACGTTCTTTTTCAGGATGTCGTACACCGCCAGCTGGCTGGTCCAGTCGCCGTTGTCATACTTCATGCCGACTTCGTACTGGCGGCCGGTTTCAGACTTGTAGGTGCCTTCGAACGTGGTGCCGGTTTCCATCTCATTGGGAGCGAATGACTGGCTGTAGTTGCCATACAGCGAGAGGTCGTCACGCATCTGATACACCAGCCCCAGGAAGGGCAAAAGCCTGGATTCGCCCTCATCGGTGGTTTGCTTGAAGTCCAGGCCCGCGCCAGAGTCGATCGAGTAATGCTGATAGCGCAGGCCCGGGGCCAGAATCCATTTTTCGCCCAGGTGGATAGTGTCTTTGACGTACAGTGACTGGCCCTTGATATGGCTTTTGCCGTTGGTGTTGGACGGGTTCACCTTACCCACCGGCGGCAGCAGGCCATACTGCGGGTCGGCCGGGTAGAAACCGCCGACATTGCTGCTTTGCAGGAAGTCGCCGTTGGCTTCGCGGCGGGTTTCATAGTCGACACCCGTGACCAGGTCGTGATCGATACCGAGCCAGGTCTTGTTACCAATCCAGTCCAGCGACAGGTAAGCGTTCTCCCGGTTGGCGCCCACGTTACGACGAAACCGCCGGGTCAGCTCGCCTGTTGCCGGGCGATATTCACTGGGGTCGGCCTGGTAGTCGTTGTAATGGTCATACACCCAGCCCGTGGTCAGGCGCACCCTGGAAGTGGGGTCGAGGCGGTACTCGGTGGTGGTGTTGAGCGACTGGCGCTGGCCTTGGGCGCGGGTCCATTTTTCGTCCAGGCGTTTGTCGCGGCTGCCCACATGATGGCCGTTGTAGAACAGCGCGCCACGGTCCAGGGTATTGCTGTAGTCGTTGTATTCATAAGCGGCGAGAAACGACAGATCGTCAGACTCGTAGGACAGCGAAGGGGCGACCAGTTTCGACTTGTTCTGACCAAAGTTGCGCCAGTAATCCTCGTCGCGGTTTTGCCCGATCAATCGAAAGGCGAACCCGCTGTCACCCAGCGGCCCGGTGACATCGAACCAGCCATCGCCACCGCCCTGATCGCTCAGGGTGCCGCCCAGTGTGCTGTTCCATTGGTACTGCGGTTTTTTCGTGATCACGTTGATCACTCCGCCGGGTTCCTGCATGCCGTAGAGCAGTGAAGCAGGGCCCTTGAGCATCTCCACGCGCTCGGTGGTGACACGTTGAAAGTTGCGGCCGATGGGCATGCGTACACCATCGCGCAATACGCCGCCATCATCGGAATTACCGAATCCGCGCTTGATAAAACTGTCCTGGGTGCCGCCGAAGTTATTGCTGACCACCACCCCGGGCATAAACTTGATCACGTCTTCGAGGGTTTGCGGTGCTTGATCCTTGAGTTGCTGACGGGTCACTGTATCGACCACTTGCGACTGCTGCAGAAAGGGCGTTTCAGTCTTGTCAGCCGTCGAGCTGTAGCCCGCACGGTAGTCCGTATCGTCTCCGGCAGATTGCACGCCGTCGACCTGAATACTGGGCAGTTGCATGGGCGCGTTTTCGCCCGCAAGCACCGTGCAACTGATCACCAGACCGGTACATACACCCAGTGGCACAAAGCCTGCCCGTTTGAATCCATGCTTCCTTTGCAACATCCGTAACACTCCACACCAATGACGGCAGATAACTGAACGCGCTGCCGAGAACCGGGCAATAAACGGTGCGAAGTTGTTGATGCTTCGCTGTTCAGTGCGTGGGTTGAAACGTCTATGACGCGCGTTTCAGACTCGGCAGCGGGGCTGAATCGTATCAGCAGCAGGAATGTTTATCATTTACTTTGGTGTTGCAGGCAGCGCACTACCACCAGTACTTGGGGTAACTGCCGCGGTGGCGTGTGTTATTCAGGCACCAGGCAACCACCACGATCACGATGGAGCCCGCCAGCACCGGGGTCAGCAGAAAAGACAGCGGCGCGCCGGTCATCAACACCACAATCGGGTTGGCCCCTGCCGGGGCATGCAGGGTACGGGACTGTTGCATGGCAACCAGAGCCAGCCCGACGGCCAACGCGCAGGCCCACCACGAATTGCCCAGGGTATGCAAAATAATCAGTCCGACCAGGGTGGATATGACATGCCCGCCGATGATGCTGCGTGGTTGAGCCAGCGGCGAGTCGGGGACGCCAAAGGCCAATACGCAACTGGCCCCCATTGAAGCCATAAGCCATGGAGTGCCTGACAGGTTGCTCAGCCAGCCAGTAGCACCAATGGCGATGACTGCACCCATAAACGATGTCAGCGTAAAACGCAGGGAGGGTGCGGCTGGCGCACCGGATATGAGCAGGCGACGTGCAGACATGGGAGTACTCGCGACGGGGGATGTGACAAAAGGATACCGATCGGTATACCTGCAAGTCAACCGATCGGTATACACTGTGTTGCATTCCACAGGAGGCCAGTACCCATGAGTACGTCTGATGCAATCACCCGCGCCGCCCTGCGCCTGTTCTATCGACAGGGTTTTCACGCCACCGGGGTGGAGCAGTTGAGCCAGGAGGCAGGCGTTACCAAGAAGACGCTATACCGGCATTTTTCCAGCAAGGACCATCTGGTCGAGGCAGCTCTGGAACTCCGCCACAACGAGTTCATGGCGAAAGTGCGAGCGGCAGTGGATGCGGTTGCGGTCTCACAGCGCCCGGCTGGCTACCTTGATTTCATAGCATCCTGGGTTCAGGAAGCGGATTTTTACGGCTGTGCCTTTATCAATGCATCCGCTGAATATGCCAGTCTGTCAGAGCAGCCACACAGGCTGGCGCACCAGCACAAGCAGGCCCTTCAGGCCTATCTTGAGGAAATATGTGCGCAAGCGGGCTATATGAATCCGCGCGTGGCAGCCATGCAGTTACTGCTGATCGGCGAGGGCCTGATCGTGTCCTGCCAGGTCAATGGTGCGTGCCCTGAGCTGATCATGGCGGGCAAGGAGATGCTGGTTTTGCTCAGTGCTCAACGGGCTGCTGACCCGGCGCAAAGAGCTCATCCAGCAAGCTGAACACGGTGCTTTTCACTGCGCTGTTGAGCTCCGTCCATGCCAGCCCGGTCGTTGCCCGGTAGCCCTGCAGTTCCAGCGGCCTGGAGATGACATTGGCGGGTAATGCGCGCCCGGCATTGGCCGGCAGCAAACCGACCCCCAACCCGGCAGAGACCAGCGCCAGCATGGTGGTGAACTCGCCCAGCTCGGTTGCATTTTGCAGATGCGCGCCCCGGTGGGTGAGCGCCTGCATCACTTCATCGTAAAAACCGGGGGCGTAGCGCCGGGCCAGGATAAACACCGGCAGCTGGCTCAGGTCGGTTGGGTGCAGGCTGGTGCAGGCCACCAGCGGATGGTCGCCGGGCAGGGCGACAATAAAGCTTTCCTGCAGCACTTCGCGGGTCTGGATGCCCGGGATGGTGGCCGGCAGACGCATCAGTCCGAAATCAAGCTGGCCGTTTTTCAGTGCCACGGCCTGATCCGGGCCCGGCATGTCCTTGAGTTCCAGTTCGATGCGCGGGAAGCGGGCATGCAGCGAGCGGATCAGCCTTGGCAGCAATTGGGGCAGTACCGAGGATACAAAACCAAAGCGTACCCGGCCGATTTCGCCGCGCCCGCACGCCCTGGCCACATCCGCGGCATGGGCCGACTGGTAGAGCGTGGCCCTGGCTTCGGGCAGGAAGAGAGTGCCCACTTCGGTCAGTGCCACCGAGTGCCGGTTACGCTCGAACAAACGCACCCCCAGCTCTTCTTCAAGCATTTTGATCTGCATGCTCAGGGCCGGTTGCACGATGGACAGCCGTTGCGCGGCGCGGCCGAAGTGCAGCTCTTCGGCCAGGGTCACAAATGATCGCAGGTGTTTGATTTCCACAGAGCACTCCAGGCTATGCAACGACGTCATGGCGAAGCGCATGGTAATGGATCACGGGCAGTTTTAGCCAAGCACGACAATGTGCTGCTGCGCAAAAAGACGCGCACGGCGCGAGCGGACGTTGGACAATGGCTGTTTTAACTCAAGCGAGTGATCACTTATGTCGCAACACGACCTGACTTTCATCCCTGATCCTGATGCGGACTCCATCTCTTCGGATGTTGCCGGCTTTGCGGGTTTGCTGGTTTCGACGCAGATTCCAACCCGTGCGGATGGCAGCCTGGAACTGGGCGGGATTGTCGAGCAGAGCGAATGTACATTGCAGGCGCTCAAGCTGGCGCTGGAGAAGGCGGGCAGCTCGATGGAGCGGGTGTTGCACCTGACCATTTACCTGACTGATATGGCTGATCGGGCAGCGTTCAATGAAGTATACAAGCGATTTTTTGCCAAGCCTTGGCCGGTGCGGGCAGCTGTGGGCGTGGCCGAGCTGGCCGTTGCGGGGATGCGGGTTGAAGTGACGGCCATGGCGGCCAAGGGCTGATAACAAGGCGAAGGGGTTGAAAGCCCCTCGCCCTGACCCTCTCCCAAAGGGCGAGGGTCAAACCCAGTGCACAGGCGAGTCGAGGTAAAGGTGTGTTTGCTTTTGTGCCACAAAGGGGCTGTCGAGCGTGCCCAGTGCTATGGAAATCCAGTCGGCAAATTCACCTTCGCTGCGTGACCAGAACAGGGTCGAACCGCACTGAGAGCAGAACTCGCGCAGCACTGACGGCGAAGAAGAGTAGGCCGTGATCCTGTCCGCCCCTTGGACTATCCGCAATGCGCTGCGCGCAATGCTGGCATAGGAGGCGAATGCTGCGCCATGGCCTTTGCGGCACTGTCCGCAATGGCAATGACTCACTGCTTTTGGCGTTGTGAGCAGTTCATAACGGACCGCTGCACACAGGCAGCTTCCTTGATATCGCCCTGTCATGGGTCGTCCCTGTGTTTGAGCAAATGCTGACATTAGCACCTCGATGCAATCCGTTGGATGTCACTGTGAGAGAGGCGGACGTCCGGATTTTGACGCCAAAAATGCCACATAAAATGGTAATTTGGCCATTGCTTTGCTATCAGGCTATGATCAAGGCGATTTTCAAATCGGACACCCTGAGCTATGGCCGTTGACCTGCAGGCGCTCTATCCCAAACTGATCCACCTGATGCTGGACACGGTGTTTGTGGTCGACAGGGACAACCGGATTGCCTTTGTCAGTGATGCCTGCCAGACCCTGCTCGGCTACCGTGCCGACGAGCTTACGGGGACCTTGATCACGGACTATATACACCCTGAAGACCTGGCGATTTCACGGGCCTCCATTGTTCGGGTGATGAATGGCCAGGCCCATGTCGATTTTCGCAACCGTTATGTGCGCAAGGATGGCGCTGTCGTGCATATCCTCTGGGCTGCCTTCTGGTCTGAGGATGTCGGTGCGCGGATCGGGGTTGCGCGGGACGTGACAGCCTTGAGGGCGGCCGAGGACGAATTGCGTTTTCTGGCCCATCACGACCCGCTGACCAAACTGACTAACCGCTCGCTGTTCAATGACCGCCTGGAATCTGCCCTGCGTGCAGCACACCGGCGCCAAGGCACCCTGGCCCTGCTGTTTGTGGATATGAATGACTTCAAGGACATCAATGATGTCTATGGGCATGCCATGGGCGATCGCGTGTTGTGCATGGCTGCGCAACGCCTGCACCGTTGTGTGCGCGAGTCGGACACGGTGGCGCGCATGGGCGGTGATGAGTTCACCGTGCTGTTGACCGATATCCAGTCCGCGGACGACGTGGCCTGGAAAATCGAACAGATTACTGCGGCGATGGCCGAGCCGCTCGGGGCTGAATTCGGCGGGATCAAAATGCCGTCTTGCAGTATTGGCATGGCCTTTTACCCCGTGGACGGAGAGGATGCCGATACGTTGCTCAGCCATGCCGATGGCGACATGTACCGGATAAAAAGGCACGGTTCCAGAGCCGGGTAACAAGGGGGAGGGTACCTGCGTCAAAATGGCCTGACAAATCCCGGGCCGCGCTCTTCAACTTGTACCTGTCTGCGGCTACTATGCGCGCCCTGATTCTGCCTGGTCGATGCTTGTCTTGAGCCCTGCCTGTCACTCGCCGGCCACGTCCGTGGCGTCGAGGATGCACAATCACACACCCCGGTTTTTCTGTCTCGCCCCGGCCTTTGCCGGCAGGTGCCGCTGTGCTTTTGCCCGAGCGGGTTATCCATTGATCAATGAGGTCTTGAGTCAATCATGTCTGTCCAATTGCTGGCGATGGCGCTGGCGCCGTTACTTGGGCTGTTTATCATCAGTATCGGCAACGGCATGCTTGCCTCGCTGACTACCCTGCGCCTGGACACAATGGGCCAGTCGGCGACCATGGTCGGTATCGTGTCTTCGGCGTATTTTATCGGGCTGACCCTGGGCTCGATCTTCAATGACCGGCTGATCGTGCGCATCGGCCATATCCGCGCCTACAGCTGCTTCGCGGCATTGATTGCCACCTCGATCCTGTTCCAGGGCATGTCATCCGAGCCCTGGACATGGTTTGTCCTGCGCCTGGTCAACGGTTGGGCCAGCGTCGGCGTATTCCTGGTGGTGGAAAGCTGGTTGTTGATGGCCGCCGACCCCAAGATTCGCGGGCGCCTGCTGGCTTTGTACATGATTGCCCTCTACGGTGCGGGGTTGCTGGGGCAGGTCAACCTGGGCGCCATTGCCCTGACCGGTGACACGGTGCCCTTTATGATCGCCGCCATTCTGGCTTCGCTGTCGTTGTTGCCCATTGTCATGTTGCCGCGGGCAACCCCGATTGTTGAGCGCGCAGAACCGCTGATGCCCTTGCAGTTGCTGCGTGCCACGCCCACCGGGGTGATTGGCTGTTTTGGTTCGGGTATTGCCATTGCCGCGGTGTATGCGTTGCTGCCCTTGTACCTGCAACGTATCGGCCTGGACGTGACCGAGGTCGGGCATATGATGGCCTGGGTGATTCTTGGCGCCATGCTGTTGCAGTACCCGGTCGGGCGCTGGTCGGACCATCAGGACCGGCATCTGGTATTGATCGTGCTGGGCGCTGCCTGCGCAGTGCTGTCATTGATCATCCTGATGCTGCCAGCGGGTTCGCCGTTACTGGTAGTGGCGTTTTTTCTGCTGGGGGGCGGTATCTTCGCGATTTACCCGGTGGCGGTCAGCCATGCGGCGGACCGGGCGTCGTCGGGGGCGATCGTGAGCATGATCCAGGGCTTGCTGCTGATCAACTCCCTGGGCTGTGCCATCAGCCCGCTGGTGATTTCGCCGCTGATGACCCGGGTCGGTGAAGCCGGGCTATTCTGGGCCCTGGCCGCGCTGAACCTGGGCCTGGTGCTGCTGTTTGCCTGGCGTCGTGCCAAGGGCTCGGAGCCAGTGACCGCAGCTCCCTTTACCGCGGCGGCACAAATGTCGGCCGTCGGGGTCGAGATGCGCGTCACCGAAGACCTGGCCCAGGCGGTGCTGGAGCATGAGCGCGAGGCCGATGGCGAGGTGTCAGACGAGTTGGCTGTTGCTACCGGCAAACCTTGAGGTCAAGGACTGCCGGTGTGGCCGTAGGGGAGGGTGTCGCGGGTGACCGATTGACGGCCCCTGGAATGCGCCCCCGCAGGGGCGCAGCGATCAATTGACCGGCATTTGCGGGCGACGTTTGACGCGACGCTTGATAAAGATGGCAATCACGATCAAGAGCAGTGCCAGCACGCTGAAGAACACCGTGTTGAACCAGGGGAAAGGCTCATCCCGGCTGTTGGTGGCTTCGATCGCAGTGATGTTGGGGAACACCGAGAAGATCTTGATGCGCCAGCCGTAGTAGCGGATCAGCGCCAGCTGGTTGGCATCGCGGGAGTAACCCTGGGCCTTGGCCTGGATATCGGCAGAGTCGAACTTGAAATACCAGGGGAAGGACCAGCCGGTGTCTTCGTTGCGATAAACCATGACCTCCTTGGTCACCGGGTCTTCAGTGTTGATGAAATACACATCCCGGGTCGGGCCGTCAGCCGGGTTTTCTGCGCTGATCACACCGTTGTGATCCATGCGCTTGACCTCAACCCCCGTGACCATCACCACATCGTGCTGGGGCAGAAAGTAAAACAGCCCCAGCCCCACGGCGCCGACTGCCAGCAGGATGACTCCCAGAATGATGCCTTTGAGCCATTTCATGCAAAAACCACGCACATATCAATTATTCCTGATGACTGTTGATTGAACTTGCGGCGCAGCTTATCGCAGCCTGCCCAAGGGACTACAAGGCCTGCATGCGCTGGCTACATAATTTGTAGCATTTTAGCTGTGCGTTTGCTCGCAGGCCTGCGCACCTCTCTTTGTGGCAGCGAGCCTGCTCGCGATACTGACGACAAGGTCTGTGAGGTAGATCGTGTCGATACCCTCGCGAGCAGGCTCGCTCCCACAGAAAATCAACGGCTGGCCGCTGCCCGGCTGATGCAACGCTGACGGCGTTCATCAACCCGCTGGGCAAACCAGGCGGTGGTCAGGTTGCGGGTGATTTTCGGGCTTTGCAGGGTGATGCCCGGTAATACCGCACGGGGCAGCGGCTTGCCTTGCTGGCGGTCGGCGAGGGCGAACACGTCCTGGTACAGGTCGGTTTCGTTGAAGTCCAGGCTGTCGCCTTTTTCAAGCTGACGGCGGATAGCGTTATGGCTCAGGCCCAGTTGCTTGCCCAGGGCGCGTACAGCCCGCTCGGTGGAGCCAACCGCGTAAGAGCCCGGAATAGTCAGGTCGCCATCCAGTGCCAGCGGTATGCCAGATGCACGGCTGACGGCATTCTGAAAAGCGGCATTGCGGCTGGCGTACCAGCCCGCGTTGAAGTCGGCAAAACGGTACAGCGACTGGTTGTAGTCCACCGGGTAACCGAGCAGATGGGCGATGCCGAAATACATGCCACCGCGGCGGGTGAAGACTTCCTGGCGGATCGAGTGGGCCACCGGGTAGGGATAGTCCCGTGCACGCTTTTCGGCAAAAGCGATGCTGACCTGCATTGGCCCGCCGGTATGCACCGGGTTCAAGCCGCCAAACAAGCTTTTGCCCAGTGGCACCATGCCGATGAAATCATCAAAAATGGCGCTCAACTGGCCCTCGGTGCGGGCCGCATCCAGGCGTTGGTTGTAGGTTTTACCGTCGGGCGAAGTGATGCTCAAGGCACTGCGCACTACAAATTCGGGGATATGCAGCTTGCCGGCGCGGCGGTTGATTTCGCTGCGGGCGATCTTGCCCAGCCCCGGTACCGGCGGGTCGGCCTGAAAGGTCGATTCCTGCTCGGTCACAGCCAGCACGGAACAGAGGTTTTCATCGGTGGCCGCCAGGCCTTGGGCAGTGAATGCGACCTGGATATCAGTTGCCCAGCCGGTGCGGTCTGCAACTTTGGCCGGTAGCAGTTGCACAATGCGGGCGCGGGTCTGGTCGGGAGTCCGGCTTGGCAGTGTTTGTGTGCTCTGACTGCTGCAACCTGCCAGTACCATTAGCGGAATAATCGGTAAACAATACCTGAAAAATCGATTCACCAGCGTTTAACTCCCTATTAGTGCGCAACCTGCAGTCGCGCTCAATCGTCGCGTGTAAGCACTTCCAGCAGTTCGATCTCAAACCGCAGGTTGGAGTTCGGTGTGATATGCGCGCCCATGCTTCTTTCACCATAGGCCAGGTGCGCGGGTACCTGCAGTGCGCGCTTGCCGCCGACCTGCATGCCCATCAGGCCGATGTCCCAGCCCTTGATCACTCGCCCGGTGCCGATCACGCACTGGAACGGCTTGCCGCGCTGATGCGAAGAGTCGAATACCGTGCCGTCTTCGAGCCAGCCGGTGTAGTGCGTGGTAATCAGGGCACCTTTGACCACCGCTTTACCGTCGCCGGGTAACAGGTCAGTGATGTGCAGTTCGTCAGTCATGGCGATAAGGCTCAAAAAAGTAGGATGAAGGATTGTACAGGGCAGGGGGATTTCTTGATCCAAAGGCATTGTTACATTTTGTATTAATTATTTTATGTAGGAAAAGGCTCTAAAACAAAGGGATTGCGGAACTTCCAAATGAGTATTGATGTCATTTGCGCTTTACTCTCAAATGAGAGCCCCTATCATCGCAGCCCTGGCAGTGCCGGGGAAAGCTAAACACGTAGGTCCTTTCGAGGTCGTGCGTCAGCAATTACCAGCCTTTGGCCTGCTGAGCACACTCCATTGTTAAGGGATCAACTGGACATGTCGTCTCGATTCAACCGCAGTCATCTTTCACTGGCTCTCATGGCCGCTCTGGCTTCGCCCACCCTGCTTGCCGACGCACTTGAGCGTGAGCGTGACGAAGTACCGGTAGAGGCCACCGATTTGCCGGTGGATGGCACCCGCCAGGCGTTGCAACTCGAAGAAACCCGTGTATTGGGCACTGCTGCCCAGGAGCTGAAGCAGGCACCCGGCGTGTCGATCATCACCGCCGAAGACATCAAGAAACGCCCGCCGGCCAATGACCTGTCCGACATCATTCGTCGCGAACCCGGGGTCAACCTCACCGGTAACAGTTCCAGCGGCGCCCGCGGCAATAACCGGCAGATCGACCTGCGTGGCATGGGCCCGGAAAACACCCTGATCCTCATCGACGGCAAGCCGTCTTCTTCGCGCAACGCCCAGCGCTATGGCTGGAGCGGCGACCGTGATACCCGCGGCGAAACCAACTGGGTACCGGCCGAAGAAGTCGAGCGCATCGAGATCCTGCGCGGCCCGGCAGCGGCGCGCTACGGTTCAGGGGCAATGGGCGGGGTGGTCAATATCATCACCAAGCGTCCATCGGACAAGCTAAAAGGCTCGTTGACCGCCTATTACCTGGCGCCGGAAGACGACGCCGAAGGTGTCAGCAAACGCACCAACTTCAACCTCAGCGGGCCGATCACGGATGATCTGGTGTTTCGTGTGTATGGCGGCCTGAACAAGACCGATGCTGACGATCCGGGCATCAATACCGCTGCCCAGGCCTCCCCCGACAGCGTCGTGGCGGGCCGCGAAGGCGTGCGCAACAAAGACATCAACGGCCTGCTCAGCTGGCAATTCACCCCTGAGCAGAGCCTGGACCTGGAAGCCAGTTACAGCCGCCAGGGCAATATTTTTGCCGGCGACACCATGCTCAACAGCGGGGGTGACTTCGTCAACAGCCTGACCGGCAAAGAGACCAGCGTGCTGCAGCGGAGCACCTTTTCGGCTACCCACAATGGTTCGTTTGACTGGGGCTCGACTTCGGCCTCGCTGACCCACGACCTGACCCGCAACGCGCGCCTCAACGAAGGCCTGGCCGGTTATGGTGAAGGTGCACCTTCTGCCAGCGCCGGCAGTTTTGAATCGCGCCTGCGCAATACCCGCGCTACAGGTGAGGTCAATCTGCCGCTGAACATGGGCACCGCCCAGGTACTGACTCTGGGTGGTGAATACCTCTACGAGTCGCTCAATGACCCGGGCTCGTTGCGTCCGCAAAGCTGGGACCCGGGGGCTGACGGCACACCCGGCCTGCCGGGTACGGACCGTACGCAAACCAAAACCACGGCCAACAGCTATGCGTTCTACGTCGAAGACAATATCGAAGTCGGCGCCAAAACCATCGTTACCCCCGGCGTGCGTTTCGATCACCACAGCGAATTTGGCGGCAACTGGAGCCCGAGCCTCAACGCCTCGCATCAGCTCACCGATGAGTTGAGCATCAAGGGCGGTATTGCCCGGGCCTACAAGACCCCGAACCTGTACCAGTCCAACCCCAACTACCTGCTGTACAGCCGCGGTGGTGGCTGCAGCTCGGTTGAAGTGAATATCGGTGGCTGCTACCTGGTGGGTAACCCGGATCTCAAACCGGAAATCAGCGTCAACAAAGAGATCGGCCTGGCATTCGACAAGGGCACCTGGCGCACCAGTGCCACCTATTTCCGCAACGACTACCAGAACAAGATCAATGCCAGCAACGAATCGGCATTCCGCCTGCCCAACGGCCGTCGCGTGCTGCAATGGGAAAACAGCGGCAAGGCCATCGTCCAGGGGGTGGAAGGCAACCTGTTTGTCAGCTTGCGTGAGGATCTGGACTGGAACACCAACCTGACCTACATGATCGAAAGCAAGGACAAGGAAACCGGCGACCCGCTGAGCATCATTCCCAAGTACACCGTCAATACCATGCTCGACTGGTACGCCACCGAAAAACTGTCGTTCCAGGTCAGCGGGACTTACTACGGCAAGCAGGAAGCGCCCAAGCGCAACAACCGCGCCAATGAAGCACTGGACAAGTCGGTGCAGCAGCCCGTCGATCCTTATGGTCTGGTGGGCTTGAGCAGCGGCTATGAGTTCAACAAAAACTTCAGTGTGCGGGTGGGCATCAACAACCTGTTCGACAAGCAACTGTACCGCAAGGGCAACTCGGACGAGGCGGGCGCGCAAACCTACAACGAGGCAGGCCGTGCGTACTTTGCGTCTGTGACCAGTTCGTTCTGATAACACCGCGGCCCATGCAGGCGCGACATCCGTGAAAACGGGTGTCGCGCCGTTGTCGCATCTGGCGCAGGCAAAAACCGGAGCTCGATAGAGGATTGAACACATGAAACTTGCAACGTCGGCCTGGGCGCCGATCGTGTCTCGCACACTGGCAGCACTGGTCGGTGGTTATGTCTTTACCTATGCCTTTACTGCGGCATTGGCGCGGCTGCTGCCGCTGGACAATGTAGACGCGATGATCGTCGCCAGCCTGCTGTCGTTTGTGATCTACACCTTCGCCATTTTGTGGGCATTTGCTGCCCGCCACCAGTGGTCGGCCTGGATGGGCGCGGTGCTCGCCGTGCCCCTGGCCGCCATCGGTTTTTGGCCGCAACTGCTGGAGCGACTGGGATGAAACAGACCCTGACCCAATCCATGGCCTGGCTGCACACCTGGGGTGGCCTGATCGTCGGCTGGTTGTTGTTCGTGATCTTTTTGACCGGCAGCCTGGCCGTGTTCGATCAGGAGATCGACAACTGGATGACCCCCGAGCTGCCGGCCCACCACCTGACCGATGAGCAGGCCGCGCAACGCGCACTGAGCTACTTGCAGACGCACAAGGCTGACGCAAAACAGTGGGGTATCAGCCTGCCCTATGAGCGCTCGCCGCAATTGCAGGCCTCCACCGGCGGGCGCCGTGATGGCGTGTCGGTGACCCTGGACCCGGATACCGGCGAGGTGATGCCGGTTCGCGAAACGGTAGGAGGGCGGTTTTTCTTTCTGTTCCACTTCACCCTGCACATGCCGCGCATGATCGGCATTTACCTGGTGGGTGCGCTGGCCATGGGCATGCTCGCGGCTTTGGTCAGCGGCATCGTGATCCACAAGAAGTTCTTCAAGGAATTCTTCACCTTTCGTCCCGCCAAAGGTCAGCGCTCGTGGCTTGACGCGCACAACGCCAGTGCCGTGCTGTTGCTGCCTTTTCACTTGATGATCACCTACACCGGGCTGGCGATTTTTCTGGTGATCTATATGCCGGCGGCCATGGATGCATTGTTCGATGGTGACCGCGAGGCCTTTTTCAAGGCACAGGACAAGGCGCCGGCCAGCGTTGCCGTGCAGCGCCCGGCAACCGCAGAGCCTGCACCGCTGGTGGCCCTGGGGCCGTTGCTGAGCCAGGCCCGGGCTGTCATGGGGCCGTTGGGCGGGATCAGCATCAGCAACCCCGGCATGAGCAATGCCGAAATCCAGATTCGTCCGATCCTGGGCAATCGCATTGCCCTGACCAAGGGCCAGGGCATGCGCTTTGACGGCGTCACCGGCGAGCAGTTGTCCGGCCCCACTGAAATGCGCCCAACGGTGCTGACCCATCGGGTGATTTCCGGGCTGCACTTTGCCCAGTTCGGCGGTTACCCGATGCGCTGGCTGTACTTTATTTGCGGGCTGATCAGCAGCGCCATGATCGCCAGCGGGCTGGTGCTGTTCACGGTCAAGCGGCGGCGCAAGTACGCCAGCGAAGGTCGGGTTGCCCAGGTGCTCTACCGTTTAGTCGAGGCGATCAATGTCACCGTTATGGCGGGCTTGAGCCTGGCTTGTATCAGCCTGTTGTGGGGCAACCGGCTGTTGCCGTCGGGGATGACCGAACGGGCGGATGCTGAATTGAATGTGTTCTTTGGCATGTGGGCGTTGAGCTTTGCCCATGCCTTGCTGCGCCCGCGCATGCAGGCCTGGCGCGAGCAACTCGGGTTGGCGGGAGGGTTGTGCCTGGCCTTGCCGTTGTTGAGTGTCTTCACCGTCAACCGGCCTTGGGCACTGCACAGCAGCATGGGCGTCGAGCTGACTGCTATGGCCCTGGGCGCTTTGTTGCTGTGGGCCTGCTGGAAAGTCTCGCAACCGGCGGTTGAGCGGGTGCCACGTAAAAAAACCGCCGTCATGGCCGAGGTAAATTGAGATGCTGGCTGATTATTTTGCTGCACTGGCGTTCGCTTACATCGGCATGCTTACCTTGTGCCAGGGGTTGGAGCGTCATTACAAACAGGTGTGGGGAAAGCCGCCTGCGGCCCGCTTGCGCCGTGTGCTACGGGTTGCCGGTTGGCTAAGCCTGGGGCTGAGTTTCTGGTTTTGCGGGTTGGCCTGGGGCTGGGCGATGGGGCCGGTGGGCTGGTTTGGCATGATCTCGTTGAGCGGTTTTAGCCTGCTGATGCTGTTGCCGTATCGGCCGCGACTGGCCGTGTGGCTGCCAATGGGCTTTGTGCCGGTTTGGGCGGTGATCGCAACCTTGCACTGATCGTTGTGGGAGCGGGCCTGCCCGCGATTTGGACAACGCGGTCTGCCAGGCAAACCGCAGTGATGCCATCGCGAGCAAGCCCGCTCCCACAGGTGAGAAGGTGGTTAGCGCTTGACCCACCGATTGGCCATCCAGTCCAGGCCACTGCACAACACAAAGTACACCAGCGCCACAAACAGGAAGATTTCCGTCGGGTGCACCATCACCCGGTTGCTGATCTGGGTGGCAACAAACGACAGCTCGCCGACCCCGATCACGTACGCCAGCGAGGTGTCCTTGATCAGTGAAATCCATTGGTTGAGGAAGGAGGGCAGCATCATCGGCAGGGCCTGCGGCAGAATGATCAGACGCAACACTTGCCAGCTACCCAGGCCGAGAGCCTTGCCCGCCGCCCATTGCCCGGCCGGCAGGCTGCTGATCCCGGCATACACCGAGTGGGCCAGGTACGCACCGCCGATCAACGACAGCGCACACACCACGGTGGCCAGCGCGGGTACATCGACCTTGAACAGGATGGGCAGCAGGAAGTAACTCCAGAAAATCAGCATCACCACCGGAATTGCCCGCAAAAAGCCCAGCACACCCAACAACAGCCAGCGCACCTTGCCGCGAATCATCACCAGGGCAATGCCCAGCACCAGCCCCAGCAGTGCCGAGATGATCCCCGACAACAGGCTGAGCAGCAGCGTCAGTGCTGCACCGCCCAAAGGTCCGTTGGGCCAGGCACCGAGCATGAAATACGAAAAGTTGTCGCTGATAACCGAAAAATCCATGACTTACACCACTCCCTGGCGATACCACTTGCTGCGTGCAATCAATTGGCCAAGTACTTCGAGCAAGGCAATGCTGGCCACATACAGCAGAGTGGCAAAACCGAAGGCCTGAAAGGTCTTGAAGGTTTCGGTCTCGACCTGACGCGAGGCGTAGGACAGCTCGGCCAAGCCAATGGCCATGGTCAGAGACGAGTTTTTCAGGGCGTTCATATACTGGCCCAGCAACGGTCCCAACGCCGTGCGCAGCGCCTGCGGGAACACGATATAGCGCCACACCTGTGCCGGCCTCAAGCCCAGCGCCAGACCTGCCGCCCGTTGTTCCACCCGCACCGAACTGACACCGGCGCGAAACTCCTCGCAAATAAAAGCGGCGGTGTAGAGCATCAGCCCCCAGAACCCGGCGAGAAACTCAAACGACGGCCAGTCAACTTCAAACAGCCCCAGTGACAGGCTGCGCGGCTGGTTGAGCCACATCACCAGCCCTTCGGGCAGCATGGCCGTGACCCCGAAGTACCAGAAAAACAGCTGCACCAGCAGTGGTGTGTTGCGAAACAGGGCCAGGTAGGCCCGTGCCGGCCACGACCACACACGCAAAGGCGAGATGCGTGCCAGGCACAGCAAAAACCCCAGCCCGGTAGCCACCAGGCAGGTCAGCAGGGAAAGGATCAGGGTGAGGACAAAACCATCGAGCAACCAGTGCAGGTATTGCGGGGCAAGCAGTTCACCGAACATAGAAACAGCGTCCATCCAGAAACGAGCAAACCCGTCCGGTTGACCGTGACGGGCTGAAGGAGACAGGAACTGTGGGAGCGAGCCTGCTCGCGAAAAGTCTTCGCGAGCAGGCTCGCTCCCACAGAGGCAGTGGCTTAGCTCTTGTCGCCAATCTTGTACAGGCGGGTCAGCGGGGTCTTGGTGGTCGGGCCGAACCAGGCGTCATAAATGCCCTGGGCCTTGCCCTGGGCTTCGAGGTCGGTGAGGGTCTGGTTAACCACCTCGGTCAGGCGCGCTTCGCCTTTAGGAATACCGACACCGATCAGGTCATTGGAAATGGTGAACGGCGGCACTTCATACTTGTCCTTGTCCGGCACATTGGCCAGCAGGCCGATCAGCTTCGGGCCGTCCTGGGTGATGGCCTGGACGTTGCCGTTGCGCAGGGCAGTGAAGGCGAACGGGGTGTCATCGTAGGCCACCACTTTGGCACCGGGGAATTTCTCGCGCAGCACGCCTTCATTGACCGTGCCCTTGTCCACCCCTACGCGCCATTTGTTCAGCTCCTCGGGGGATGTGAGGGTGCCTTTCTTGACGATAAATTGCTGGCCCGAAGCAAAGTACGGAATGCTGAAATTCACCTGCTCGGCGCGCTCGGGGGTGATGGTGAAGTTGGCCAGTACCAGGTCCACCTTGTTGGCCACCAGCAGCGGTACGCGGTTGGCCGGGTTGGTTGGCTGCAACTGCAACTTCACGCCCAGCTTGTCGGCGATGGCCTTGGCGTAGTCGACGTCGAGGCCTTCGATCTGCTTGCTGTTGGCATCGATAAAACCAAATGGCGGGTTGCTGTCGAAGGACGCCACGCGCAGCACACCGGATTTTTTGATGTCATCCAGACGATCGGCGTGGGCCAGGCCAGACAGGACAGCCAGGGTCAGGGCGGTGAGGGCAGTGAATTTTTTCATTTCGTTCTCATCATGAGTTGGAAGAGTTATGACGAGAGTCTTGCAGGAAAATTAGCTTTTAAAAAAGAATATAAAATGATTTATATATTCATTTTAGGAATAACAAAGAGCATGTCTTTACCGCACGCGACTCATCGCCATCACACTGGCCAATATGATGGCTGCGCCGGCCATCACCCCCATCGACACGGTGCTGCCCAACACCACGGCCGCCATCACCATTGCCACCGGCGGGATCAAATACATGACTCCTACTACGCGACTGACCTCGGCGCGGGCCAACACAAAGGCCCAGAACAGATAGGCCAGGGCGCTGGGGAAAATCCCCAGCAGCAACACCGCCCCGTTCACCCGGGCCGGCGCATTCAAGACTGCATCCACGAGCCCCGGCACGTATACACCCAGCAGCAAGGTCCCGCTCCAGATCGTGTAGCACACCAGAGTCAAAGGGCTGTAGCGGTTGGAGTAATGTTTTTGCAAGGCGAAATAGACGCTCCAGGAAAACGCCGCGAGCAAAACCAGCAAGCCCTGGGGCCTGAACCCTGCGAGGCCTTTATCGCTGATCACCACCACCAGCGCGCCCAGAAAACCCACAGCCACCCATAACCAGCGCCAGCCGCTGACGGTTTCTTTCAAAAACACCCGTGCGATCAGGGTGCTGAACAGTGGTGCGGATTGTGCCAACACGCTGGACGCGCCGGGGCTGATCCAGCGCTGGCCGAAATTGAGCGCCACGTGATGCAGCACAATGGCGAAAAAGCCCAGCACGATCAGCCAGGGCACATCCCTGAGCCGGGGCAGGCCAATGCGCAACACCAGCGCAACAGCCGCCATAAAGACCGAGGCAATCAAAAACCGCAGCAACGCCAGATGCCCCGGAGAATAATCCTGCAGGCCGATGTTTATCCCGATCGGTGAATAGGCCCAGCACAGTACGACAGCGGCCAGGGCTGCGATTATTTGCTTCCTTGTGTGCGAACACTTCAAATGTTTATTTCCAACGTCTTAGCGTCTTCAATAGCTCGTGCTATTCCGTTCCAGTAGTTTTCTGTGATGTCGAGAAAGCGTTTGAAGCCAATGGTTAGTTCGGCCAAATCAGCTTCGTTGCTGCACTCAAGCGCTGCTGCTATTAGTGACTGAACTTTATGCTCTTTTTCAGCTTCGCCAATATGGATGTAAAAATATTCACACCACTCGTGGAATTCATCATTGTTGGAATACAAGTTTTGATAATTTCGTGCGCCCTCGTATAAACGTGTCAGCATTGAATACGCAAGCCACTCTTGGGCAAGCAGTGCTCCTAGAGCATGACTTGACGGTCGTCCTTGCTCAGCGGGTGCATACAGTGCTTCCTGCTCTGCAATAAAGAGATGTGTTGAGGGTAAGACCTCTCCCGCCTCTAACTCGTCCAAGGTGTATTTTCTTCCGGCTAGACGACTTAACAGGTCAAGTAAGTACTTTTCTAAAAGCACACTGTGTGCTTTTTTTGCATCGCCGTTGCCTAACTCAGAGTATAGGTTTTTGACGATTTCTGCTCTTGCTGAAATGTGCTTTGCATGTAAAAAAGAAAGCGCGACCATCAAGGCTGTACGACATGTCCTGGCCCAATAATTTTGCGCAAATATTTCTACCTCCCGGAGCTTCATTGGAGAGCCTAACCAGCGTTGATAGAATGCGTTGTTCAGCGCGCCATGGTCAAAGACGGAATGTGCCAATGCTTCAATAACTGCCTCTTTAGTGTCCACGCTGTCCACTCCATTATGGTTTTTATTTTTTGGGGGTCACTGTCTTGATTCAGCAAAGCTATTTACAGACCTCAAATTTTGTCAGTTTATTAATTCATGACAAGTGATATATAAAGATTTCTGTAATCATCAGGAGTGAACCATGGAGCTTAGCCAGTTGCGTATGGTCAAGTCGGTGGCAGAGTGCGGCAGCATCGCGCTGGCGGCTCAGCAACTGCATTGCGTGCCGTCGAATATCACCACCCGGATCAAACAGCTGGAGAGTGAGCTGGGCACCGCGTTGTTTACCCGTGCGGGCCGGGGGTTGTGCATCAGCCCGGCGGGCCAGGTGTTTGTCGGCTATTGCGAGCAGATCCTGGCGCTGGTCGACCAGGCCCGGCGTGCCGTGCAGCCCCATGCCGTGCCTGCGGGCAAGCTGCGTATCGGCGCGATTGAGTCCTGTGCCACAGGGCGGTTGCCGCCGATGCTGGCCGAGTTCCATCAGCGCTATCCGCATGTGACCCTGGAACTGGTCACTGGGCAATGGCGGCAACTGATCGATGATGTGCAGCACCACCGGCTCGACGGCGCCGTGATTGCAGGGGGCATCGATCAGCCAAAACTTACAAAAACCCCGCTTTATCACGAGCCCCTGATAGTGATTGCCAGCCCGGCACTCGCACCGCTTACGGGTCTTGGGGATATGCATCAACACACGGTGTTCGCCTGGCCACCCGGTTGCCCGTACCGCGCCGTATTGGCGCGAGGGTTGGCGGTGCAGGGGCTTGAAGTCAACTGGGTCGATTACGCCAGTTGGGGCAGTATTATTGGTTGCGTCAGGGCGGGTGCGGGTCTGGCGTTGGTGCCTGAAGGGCTACTTGAGCATTTTGGCGTTTGCGTTCAGTTGGCACGCTACCGATTTGCCGAACTGGAGCCGGTCCCTAACCAGTTTTACTGGCACAGTGAAACCGGCCATCACAGTGCCCGGGAGGCGTTTGCCGAGTTGTTGGCGGAGCTTGTAGACCCTGCCGACACCTTGTAGCCGCTGACGAGGATCGCAGCCTCGCTCCGCTCGTCAGCGGCTACACCGCATCGGCAAGCGCTGTTTCCCGCGCTTTCAAGCTGCTGGCCTGCAGCAGTTCCCGGGTATAGGGGTGTTGCGGGTTGTCGAAGATGGACTGCGCATCCCCTTGTTCCACCACCTTGCCGTCCTTGATCACGATCATGTCGTGGGCCAGGGCATGCACCACCGCCAGGTCGTGGCTGATAAACAGGTAGGTCAGGCCATGCCGGGCCTGGAGGTCGCGCAGCAGGTCGACCACCTGTTTTTGCACCGTGCGGTCCAGGGCCGAGGTGGGTTCGTCGAGCAGTATCAGCTCCGGCTCCATGACCAGCGCCCTGGCAATGGAGATGCGCTGGCGCTGCCCGCCCGAGAACTCATGGGGGTAGCGATGACGGCTTTGCGGGTCCAGGCCCACTTCCTGCAAGACCCGGATCACCGCCGCCTCGCGCTCTTGCTCAGTGCCAATGTCATGGGCCAGCAAGCCTTCGCTGATGATCTGCTGCACCGACATGCGCGGGCTCAGGCTGCCAAACGGGTCCTGGAACACCACCTGCATTTGCCGGCGCAACGGGCGCAACAGGTTCTGGCTGAGGATGTTCAGTTGTTTATTACCGAAGCGGATTTCGCCCTCTGAGTCCACCAGCCGCAAAATAGCCTGGCCAAGGGTCGATTTGCCCGAGCCGGACTCGCCGACGATGCCCAGGGTGCGGCCTTTTTTCAGTTCAAAACTGACCCCATCCACCGCCTTGATAAAGTGTCGCTCGCGGCTGAACAGCGGTTTGGGCAGGGGGAACCAGACTTTCAGGTTGTCCACTTGCAGCAGGTTGTGACGGTGCTCTCCCGGTACCGGTCGGCCACTGGGCTCGGCTTCGATCAGCATGCGGCTGTAGGGGTGCTTCGGCTCGTTGAACAGGGCCTCGCAACTGGCCTGCTCGACTATCTCGCCACCGCGCATCACGCACACGCGCTGGGCAATCTTGCGCACCAGATTGAGGTCGTGGCTGATCAGCAACAACGACATGCCCAGGCGCTGTTGCAGGTCGATCAGCAGTTCGAGGATTTTTTGCTGCACCGTCACGTCCAGCGCCGTGGTCGGCTCATCGGCGATCAGCAGTTCCGGCTCATTGGCCAGGGCCATGGCGATCATCACCCGCTGGCGCTGCCCGCCAGACAGTTGGTGCGGATAGGCATTGAGGCGCTTGGCCGGTTCGCGGATGCCCACCAGTTCCAGCAGCTCCAGGGTGCGTTGCCGCGCAGCGCGGGTTTTCAGGCCCTTGTGGGTGATAAGGATTTCACTGATCTGTTTTTGCACGGTGTGCAGCGGATTGAGCGAGGTCATCGGCTCCTGGAAGATCATCGCAATGCGGTTGCCGCGCAAGCTGCGCAACTGGGCTTCGCTGGCATGCACCAGATCGACGCCGTCGTAGCGGATACTGCCTTGGGTCTCGACAGCCTTGCCCGGCAGCAGGCGCAGGATCGAGTGCGCGGTCACCGACTTGCCCGAGCCCGACTCGCCCACCAGCGCCATACACTCGCCACGGCGGATATCGAGGTTGATGCCGTGAACCACTTCTGCCCCGGCAAAGCTCACGCGCAAGTCGCGGATTTCTATCAGTGTGTTGGTCATGTCAATTCTCAGGTCCGGGGATCGAAGGCGTCGCGGCAGGCTTCGCCGATAAACACCAGTAGCGACAGGATCAGCGCCAGCGCACAGAACGCGGTCAGGCCCAGCCACGGCGCCTGCAGATTGTGTTTGGCCTGGCCGATCAGTTCGCCCAGGGATGCGCTGCCCGGGGGCATGCCAAAGCCGAGAAAGTCCAGGGCGGTGAGGGTGGCAATGGCACCGGTCAGGATAAACGGCAGGTAGGTCAGGGTGGAGGTCATGGCGTTGGGCAGGATATGCCGGCGCATCAGTGCGCCGTCAGTCAGGCCCAGGGCCCGCGCAGCCTTGACGTACTCCAGGCTGCGCCCGCGCAAGAACTCGGCGCGCACCACGTCCACCAGGGCCAGCCAGCTGAACAGCGCCATGATGCCCAGCAACCACCAGAAACTCGGAGCGACAAAGCCGGACAAAATGATCAGCAGGTACAGCACCGGTAACCCGGCCCAGATTTCCTGCACGCGCTGGCCAAGCAGGTCGACCAGGCCTCCATAGAAGCCTTGCAGGGCACCGGCGGTAATGCCCACCACGGTGCTGATGGCGGTCAGGATCAAGGCAAAGAGGATGGAAATCCGTGCGCCGAAGATCACGCGGGCCAGTACATCCCGGGCCTGATCGTCAGTGCCCAGCCAGTTGGTGGCGCTCGGCGGGCTGGGTGAGGGCTCCTGGAGGTCGTAGTTGACGGTGTCGTAGCTGAACGGAATCGGCGCGAAGAGCATCCAGCCGCCCTGATCGGCAATCAGCTTGCGTACGTAGTCGCTGCGGTAGTCGGGTTCAAAGGGCAACTCGCCGCCGAAATCGGTTTCGAGGTGACTGCTGACAATCGGAAAGTACCAGCTGTCCTTGTAGTGAATCGCCAGGGGCTTGTCGTTGGCAATCAGTTCACCGCCCAGACATACCACGAACAGCCCGATAAAAATCCACAGTGACCACCAGCCACGGCGGTTGGCCTTGAAATGTTTGAGGCGGCGACGGCCAAGAGGAGAGAGGTTGAACATCAGGCAGTCCTCGCCGAGAAATCAATACGGGGATCGAGCAGGGTGTAGCACAGGTCGCCGATCAGCTTGATCAGCAGGCCGAACAGGGTGAACAGAAACAGGGTGCCAAACACCACCGGGTAGTCCCGTGATACCGCCGCTTCGTAGCTCATGCGGCCGATGCCGTCGAGGTTGAAGATGGTTTCAATCAGCAGGGAGCCAGCAAAGAACACCTCGATCAACGCCTGGGGAATCCCGGCTACCACCAGCAGCATGGCGTTGCGCATCACATGGCCGTAAAGCACGCGGCGCTCGGTCAGGCCTTTGGCCCGCGCGGTAACCACATACTGTCGGCTGATTTCGTTGAGAAAGCTGTTTTTGGTGAGGATGGTCAAGGTGGCAAAACCGCCGATCACCAGCGCCGACACGGGCAGTACCATATGCCACAGATAATCGCCGATCTTGCCGAAGAAACTCAGGCTGTCGAAGTTGTCCGAGACGATGCCCTGCACCGGGAACCAGCTGACATAACTGCCGCCGGCAAACACCACGATCAACAGAATGGCGAACAGAAAGGCGGGCATGGCGTAGCCGATGATGATCGCCGTGCTGGTCCATACATCGAAGGCGCTGCCGTTGTGTATGGCCTTGCGGATGCCCAGCGGAATGGAAATCAGGTAGGTGATCAGCGTCGCCCACAGGCCCAGCGAGATGGATACCGGCAGCTTCTCCACGATCAGATCAGTGACCTTGGCCCCGCGAAAAAAACTGGTGCCGAAGTCCAGTTGCGCGTAGTTCTTGAGCATCAGCCAGAGACGCTCGTGCATGGGTTTGTCGAAGCCGTAATGCTTGGTGATTTCTTCAATCAAGGCCGGGTCAAGGCCGCGACTGCTACGGCTGGCCCCGCCGGCGGCCGCGGCCATTTCGCCACCGCCACCGCCGACCGCAGCGCCACCGAAGCCCTGCAGGCGGGCAATGGCCTGATCCACCGGACCACCGGGGGCGGCCTGCACGATCATAAAATTGACCACCAGAATGCACAGCAGGGTGGGGATGATGAGTAACAGGCGACGGCTGATGTAATGCAGCATCTCAATGACCCTCCGGCTGTGCGTTGGCCTGGCCATACGCAGCATTGGTTAATGGGGTTTTGCTGACTTCCCACCAGGTGTCCAGGCCTTCGTCGAATTTGGCCTCCCTGGCGGGCTGGCCGAAGCGGTTCAGGTACACCGTCGGGGTGCCGACCGAGTAGTAGTGAGGGATCATGTAGTAGTTCCACAGCAATACGCGGTCGAGGGCGCGGGTGTAATGCACCATCTCTTCGCGGCTGTTGGCCTGGACTACCCCGTCAATCAGCTTGTCGACGGCCGGGTTGCGCAGCACCATGTTGTTGGAAGCACCCGCCTGGGTGGCGCTGCGTGAGCCAAACATGTCGTACAACTCACGGCCGGGCGAGACGATCGGCTGGCCGCTGCGGGGGAACTGGCCGACCATCATGTCGTAGTCACGGGCATTGGTGCGGTTGATGTACTGCGCCGAGTCGACTTTGCGAATGTCCATGGTGATACCGATCTGCGCCAGGGTGCGTTTCCAGGGCAAAACCATGCGATCGAAGCCGCTGGGGCTGTCGAGAAAGGTGAAGCGCAGCGGTTCACCCTTGGCGTTGACCAGCAGGTTGTCTTTGGGTGTCCAGCCGGCTTCCTTGAGCAGCGCCAGGGCTTGCAGCTGTTTGTCGCGGATATAACCGCTGCCATCGGTTTTCGGCGCCTGGTAAACCTGGGTGAACACTTCATCGGGGATCTGCCCGCGCAAGGGTTCGAGAATCTCCAGTTCACGGGCGTCGGGCAGTGCCGTGGCGGACATTTCGCTTTTCGGGAAGTAGCTCTGCGCGCGGACATAGAAGTTGCGCATCATCTGCTTGTTGGTCCATTCAAAATCCCACAGCAGGCTCAGCGCCTCGCGTACCCGGCGATCCTGAAAAAACGGGTTTTGCAGGTTGAAGGTAAACCCCTGAGCGGCACTGGGTTTTTCCTTGGCGAACACGCCTTTTTGCAGGCGCCCGTCGCTGAGCACCGGGCTGGCGTAGCCGATGCTGAAACCGGTGGCGGAGAACTCTCGGTTGTAATCGAATGCCCCGGCCTTGAGCATCTCGCGGGCCACGTCGATGTCACTGTAAAACATCACTTTCAAGCTATCGAAGTTGTACAGGCCCTTGCTGACGGGCAAGTCTTTGGCCCACCAGTTTTTGTTGCGCGCAAAGGTGACACTGCGCCCCGGGTCAACCCCGGAGACCGAATACGGACCGCTGCCCAGCGGTGGCTCGTAGCCGCCACCGGCGGTAAAGTCGCGGGTCTTCCACCAGTGTTCCGGGAGGATATGCAGACTGGCCAGATCCAGCGCCAGGGTGCGGTTCTGGTTGTTCTTGAAGTCGAAACGAATCTGCAGCGGGCCTTCGATGACCCTGTCCTTGACCTCGCCGTAGAGCATGCGATAGCTCAGGCTGCCTTTGGTCATCAGCGTGTCGTAGGTAAAGGCCACGTCTTGGGCGGTGATCGGCGTGTCGTCAGCGAAACGGGCCTTGGGGTTCAGGTAGAAACGCACCCACAGGCCGTCGGGGTCGCGCTCGATCTTCTGCGCGACAAGCCCGTAAACCGTATAGGGCTCGTCCAGCGAGCGGAAGGCCAGGGGGGCATTCACCCATTGATCGACCTGGGCGACACCGGTGCCCTGGTCGATATAGGGCGACAGGTAGGTGAACTGACCGATTTCCATCGATGTTCGACTGAGCGAACCGCCCTTGGGCGCGTTCGGGTTTACAAAATCGAAGTGCTGGAAGTCGGCCGGGTATTTGGGCGCTTCGCCATACACCGTCAGGGCATGGCCGGGCGCGGCGTTGACGCTCAGGCACACGCAGGACAGCACGGGCACCAGCAGCGAACGGAGCAGGAGCAGGGGCAGGAAAAATGCAGACATCATTGGGCTTCCTTGTACCGCGTGTTGAACCATCGACTGCCTGGAAAAATCCCCGCCGCATTGCGCGTTAAAATGCGGCGGGGTCGCGATTTCGCAGTTAACCCGCTACCAGCCGGAGTGAGCCGGCAGCGGTGGTTGCTCAGAAGTGATAGGTGGCACGGGCGAAGAACGTACGGCCCATCGGATCGGCATAACGCGGATCGAAGCCATTCTGGAAGTTGTAGGCCTGGTTGGAGAACGGCGGGTTACGGTCGAACATGTTCTTGATCCCCGCATCCAGGTCCACGGTCTTATTGAAAGTGTAGCCACCGGAGATATCCCACAAGGTATAAGACGCTACACGGGAGTGGGTGTCCGGATCGGCGTCGTCATAGCCGCTGGTGAAGCGGTTGACCAGCGAGGCCCGGTAGGCGCCCAGGTTCCAGGTGCCGCTCAACACGTGTTTCCAGCGCGCGACCATGCCGTCATCCTTGAACGCGCCCACTTTGTCGGTGTAGCTGCCGCCAATGGTGGTCTGGTAGTCATAGCGCGACACATAGGTGCCTTGCAGGCCAAGGCCGAACTGGCCGTAGGGAGTGTTGGGGAACTTGTAGTCCAGCGACACGTCAACACCGCTGGTCTTGACAGCACCCAGGTTGGCGAGGCCGGTCTGTACATAGTTGAGCGAACCGTCGGCATTGCGCACATAGCGGTCGGCATAGGCGTTCGGATCGTCAAAGACGGTGGATTCCGGGAACTCGGCAATCTGGTTGGCGATGTGGATCCACCAGAAATCCAGGCCCATCGACAGATTGCGCACCGGTTGGTAGACAAAACCGACGGTCACGTTGCGGGCTTTTTCAGGGGACAGTTCAGTGTTGCCGCCGGTGCGGTTATGGAACTGCTGGCCGCAATCGCGCCCGGCGTTGCCCCCCGGTTGCACTACGCCACCGGTGCACAGGCGCGGATCGTTGTAGTAGCCCTGGGTGTAAGTGGTGTACTGCGGGTTGTACAGCTCGTACAGCGACGGTGCGCGGAAGCCCTCACTGTAGGCACCGCGAACCACCAGCTCCTTGACCGGCTGGTAGCGGAACGAGTATTTCGGGTTGGTGGTGCTGCCAAAGTCGCTGTACTTGTCGTGACGCACGGCGGCTGACAGTTCGAGGCTGTCGAGTACGGGCACGTTCAGCTCGGTGTACACCGCCTTGACGTTACGGTCACCCGAGACACTGGCGTCGGGGTCGGCCCCGAGGCTGGAAATATCCGCGACAAAACCATCGAAGGTCTGGTGGAACTTCTCCTGACGATATTCACCGCCGATCGCCAGGCCCGACGGGCCTGCGCCGAACCAGTCGCCAATCTCACGGCTCATGCGCCCGTCGATACCGGTGACCCGGCCCACCGAGGACATGTACTGGCCATGGTATTGGTGATCGTCGATATAGGCCTGCCCGGCAGGTGTTTGCGGGCCAAACGGGTTGATGATGCCATCAGCAATGCCGTTGAGCATGGCCGCGTCGCTGGCGTAACCGCCAGTCACACTGGAGTTCACCTGATTCTGGTTGTACGAGGCACCGACATTGTAATCCCAGCCCTTGGCCACACCATCGAAGCTCAATACCAGGCGCTGGCTGGTATTCTGGTCTTTGCTCTGGCGGCCACCGGCAGCGGTTTCACGCCAGTTCAGGCCGATCGGTTGCGAGGGGTCGAAGGACGGATCGCTGGTGCCCGGGGTTATGCCGTTGCCCGGGTAGTAAGGCGAACTCGGGTCCATGCTGGCGCCAATCAGTGGTGCGGGGGCAACACCCACGGCATTGTTGTTACGGGCCCAGAAATACTCCAGGTTGACGTTGTCGTCATCGGTGATCTTGCCGGTCGCCTTGCCGAAAAAGGAGGTCTTCTCGGTTTCAGGCAGCAGGTCGATATAGTTGCGCGTGTCATAGCGGCATAGCCCCTGGCGCAGGACCAGGTTTGCCCCGTTGCAACCATTGGCCGCCAGCGGGTTGGTATTGATATTGCCCTGGCTCCAGTTGGCGGGGTTGGACGTGCCGGAAGTCTGATCCAGACCGCGGCCCGGTTCGTAGTTACTGGCGAACGTGCGGTCCTTGGCATGCAGGGCGTTTTGCTTGTTATAGCCGGCAACGGCCATGACGTTGAAACGGTCTTTTTCCAGATCGCCGTAGCCCCAGCTACCGCTGATATCGTGGCTGTCGCCACCACCACTGGCATCTGCACCTTCGCCGCCCAGTGACAGGGTGCCGTCGGTCATGGATTTTTTGGTGATGAAGTTGATCACGCCGCCAATCGCGTCAGTGCCGTACAAGGCCGATGCGCCGTCGCGCAATACCTCGACGCGGTCAATGGCGGCAAACGGGATGGTGTTCAGGTCTACCGCGGAACCGTCAATGGCGTTATTGCCCAAACGGCGGCCGTTGAGCAGCACCAGGGTCTTGTTGGCACCGATACCGCGCATGTCGGCAAAGGTCGACCCCCCGGTACCGGAACCCACGGAGCTGGCCGAGTTGCGAAGTGACTGGTTGCCCGTCACGCGCTGCATGATCTCGGCCGTGGTGGTCACACCTTCGTTGCGCAACTGCTCGGCGCGCAGGATGGTGATCGGCACGGCGGTTTCGGCATCCACCCGGCGAATCGCCGAACCGGTCACTTCGACCCGGTCCAGTTGCGTGGTGGCCGGCGCTGCGGCGCTGTCGGTGCTGACCGTGGCCGCACTGACGGCAGCGGACGAATCATCCGTGGTGCTCACTTCGGCGGCCTGCAACTGGCCCGCGCTCATCCCCAGAGCGACCAGATACAACGGCACAAAACGGTGTCGCTGCAAGCTTGCAACGAGCGGCTTGAGGGTAAAACCTGAACTCTTCATCTGCATGGTTATTTCCGGCTTATTCAGACGTTTATTGGAATGGCCTTGTGAGCCCTCATGACTCCAGTTGGGTTGTGTCGACCCGGGCAAAACACTTTTTTCAAGCAAGCCGCTCCCCTGCAGGGGCCAAAAGCCCCTGCGCGGCGTGGGTGGTGCGTGGTTACATCAGGATCAAAAGCCCCTCACCCTGGCCTTCTCCCTATGGGAGAGGGTTGGGGTGAGGGCTTCATCTGGCGGTCATCACCGATATCTTGGTAATGCCCGAGCGTTCAATGGAGGCCATGGCCTTGGCCACCTGGCCGTAGTTGACACCTTCGTCCGCCTGCAACTGCACGCGCACTTCCGGGTCCTGGGCCTTCACGTCCTGCAGGCTTTTTTCCAGCAGTTCGGGGGCCACTTCGTTCTTGGCCAGGTAGAACTTGCCGTCCTGGTCAACGCTGACCACCACCGGGTCCTTTTTTTGCGCCGAGGCCACGGCGTCGGTCTTGGGCAGGTTGATCTTGATCGCGTTGGTCATCATCGGCGTGGTCACGATAAACACCACCAGCAGTACCAGCATCACGTCGACCAGCGGGGTGACGTTCATTTCGCTGAGTACTTCGTCACTGTCCTGGGTTGAGAAAGACATCAGCTTGCCTCCCGCACTGGGGTGCGCTTGTTGGAAATGGCCTGACGGTCGATGGCAAAGGCGCTGCGCTGGGCGAGGGCGTCGAAGTCATGGGCAAAGTCGTCCATGTTGGCCGAGGCCAGCTTGAGGCGACGCAGGAAGAAGTTGTAAATCAGCACTGCCGGTACCGCGACCGCGATCCCCACGCCGGTGGCGATCAGGGCATGACCGATGGGCCCGGCCACGGTCTCCAGGCTGGCGGAGCCGGTTGCGCCGATGGTTTGCAGCGCTTCCATGATTCCCCACACGGTGCCGAACAGACCGATAAAGGGCGCGGTGCTGCCGATACTGGCAAGTATCGCCTGACCGCTTTCCAGGGCGCGGCGCTCTTTTTGAATCTGCTGGCGCAGGTTGCGCTCCAGACGATCGGAGCGGTTGATGGTGTGGGCCAGTTGTTGGGTGGTGCGCGGGCTGTCATCGACAATCATGGCTTCAAAACCACTGTTGGCGATGCGGGCCAGGGCACCGGGGTACTGGCTGGCGTGTTCGGCCGCCGTCAGCAGGTCAGGGGCTGCCCAGAAGGCTTTGCTGAATTGCGAGTTTTGCGCTTTCTGGCGCAGGTATTGCGATGACTTGATGAGCAGCAAGGCCCAGCTCACCACCGAAAACAGCACCAGTGCCCAGAGCACCCCGGGGACAATCATGGAAGACATAGACTCGTTCATGGTTACACCTCACACGGCGGCTAAATAAAAGTTAGTGTCGGCACCCGGCTGGGTTATTCCGGCAATTTGAAAGAGATGGTCTGGGTGGCAAATCCTTCGATGGGGGTATCCCCTCGTTTGGCCGGGACAAACTTCCAGTTGCGTACGGCTTCTACAGCCGCGTCATCGAGTGCCTGTTTACCGCTGGATTTGGTGACCTCCACCGTCCCGGCGCGCCCGTTGGGCAGTACCTTGATTCGCAGCACCACAGTGCCTTCCCAACTGCGTCGCAAGGCCAGGGATGGGTACTCGGGCGGCGGGTTGCCAAGGCTGGCGAGCCCCGATACCGCCGCGGTTTCCTTGACCGGACCCGGTGCTGCGGCAGGCGCCGCGGGTGCTGCTGGCGCAGTCGGTGCCGCCGGAGCAGCTGGCGCCGGTGGGGCGGGCTTGACCGGCTGCGGTTTTTGCACCGGCTTGGGCTTGACCACCGGTTTGGGTTTTTCTATGGGCTTGGGTTTTTCCACCGGTTTTGGCGGCTCCTTCACCGCATCTTCGTCCTCGGGTGGAGCTTCGGGTTCTGGCGGCGGCGGTGGCGGTGGCGGCTCTTCCACGGGTGGCGCCGGTGGTGCCGGGCTGGTCAGTTCGACGGTCATTTCCGGAATTTCGGGCGGCGTGACCACGGGCTCGGCCTTGGCCTGCTGCATGACCCACCAGGCGCCTGCGTGCAGCAGGGCAACCAGGCCCACCAGCAACAACGCCCGCGATGTAACCAGGCCTGCGGGTGTCGAGGTGTTGGCTACATGGGGAATATGGGTCCACTGCTGTACTCGTTCGGCGTCGAGCAGCGGGGCAGACCGCGTTTTATTCTTTACCTCGTCACTCATAAAAGTCCCTCGACTAAATGAAGGGCAATAAGGCTCCGTTCGCCCTTGCACGCAGGGACGAGAACTGTTTGTTTAACGGTTGTGTAATAAGTGCAGGAAAACACTTATTACGGTGTGTCAAAAGCGGGAGGGCAAGAATGTCATGTGTATTCCTTGTGTTGAATCAAGAGGTACAGTGTCTGGAGGTTTGTAAAGTTCCGTTAAGTTAGGTAAAGCAACAGCTATGCCAACAGCGCAGGAAATGTAGGGTGATGGCGGTTTATTTAATAAGGGTGTGACAGGTTTCATCCAGAGTAATAGTGCAAGGGATAATGACGGGGCATGAACTAAGGCGTCGCACAAAGTAAGGGGCTTAGTTGAATGAATGATACGGCGCTATTGTCTGACAATCAGGCAATCGCAGGCGGGTGTAATAAAAGAGTGCACCAACGTGAACAGTGACTGCCAACTAACAGTGCAGTTGTCGGGTCCTATGGCTGGCAGGCTGGGAAGCGTGTGCCATCAGGGAGCGCACCCCCTCGATGTTACCGATGGCAAATAAAAAAGCACCGGCCAGCCGAATGTCGGTGGGCAGGTGCTTATAGGCAACTATCATCAAGTAATAACGTAAAACGTACCAGGCAGTTAGTGTTGCGGAAAAGCAACTGAATAATATGGGGGGAGGGGCTGTTACGCTTTTTCCGTGACTGGCAAGTCATCTTTCATTTCATCGTGTTCACTCAACAATCCATCGGACTGATGTTGCCAAAGTCGGTAGTACAGGCCTTTACGTTCCAGTAGTTGGTGGTGAGTGCCATCTTCGGCAATCTGCCCTTTGTCCAATACAACAATGCGATCGAGATGGGCGATAGTTGAAAGGCGATGAGCTACTACCAGTACGGTTTTGTCCGACATGATGTCGTCGAGGCTGTTCTGAATCAGACTTTCGGTTTCTGAATCAAGACTGGCGGTGGCTTCGTCCAGTATCAGGATGGGCGCGTTCTTTAACAGTGCCCGGGCAATAGCGATACGCTGGCGCTGACCACCGGACAACTTGACCCCGCGCTCACCGACCAGGGCGTCATACCCTTCGGGCATTTGCAGAATGAACTCATGGGCATGGGCGCGCTTGGCGGCCAGGATAATTTGCGCGTCACCGGCATGCACATCGCCATAGCCGATATTCTCGCGCAAGGATCGATGAAACAGTCCGGGCTCCTGGGGGATCAAGCCGATATGGGTGTGCAGCGACTGCTGGGTCATGGCCTGTATATCGATGCCGTCCACTTCAATTTTGCCACCCTGGGGATCGTACGAACGCAACAGCAAACTTAGCAACGTTGATTTGCCCGAGCCGGACAAACCGACAATACCCACCCGTTGCCCGGCCCGAATATCCAGGTTGAAGTGCTTGAAGATCGGCCTGTCGGGGCTATAGCCGAAGTTGACATCGCGAAAGCGGATGGCGCCTTTCTCGATATTGACGGGTTGGGCGCTGTGCTGATCGGGCATTTCATGGGGTTGCAGCAGGGTATCGATACTGCTCTCGATATTGCCGATGCACTCGAAAAAATGCATGAACTGCATGCTCAAAAAGCTGCATTGCGCCACGATCATCAGGCCCAGGGTGGCCACCATGACAAACTGGCCCACATCGATCTTGCCCAGATGCCACAAGTACAGCGCCAGGGCCACCAGCCCCACCCGCAACACAATGGCCAGGCTGTCCTGCAGCATGCGGACCTTTTCCTGATAGAAGAAGGAGCGTTGTCCGGCCTGTTTTTCCTCGATCTGGTAGCGGTTCAGGTAGTTGAGTTCGTAATCCTGACGGGCGAACAGACGGATGCTGTTGAGGTTGCCCACCGCATCGACAATCTTGCCGGTGGTCAGGCTGCGCGCGCTGGCATGCCTGGCGGCGAGTTTTTGTGCCTTGAGCGACAACCGATACGCCAGCCAGGTGTACGCCGCTACCCAGACCAGCAGGCCCAGGCCCAGCCAGGGCGAAGCCAGGGTCAGCATGACCAGGCTGGTGACCAGCACCGCGACAATCGGCAGCATTTCCACGATCAGCAGCCAGGTGATTTCCAGCAGGCCGATGGTGCCTTCATTGATCCGGTGGGCCAGGCTACCGGCAAAGTGTTCACCGAAATAACGGGCCGAGTGACGCTGCAGATAGGCAAACATGTCGCGCACGATACGAATTTTCTGCAGGGGCCTGACCATGATCATGCACAGCGTGGCACCCCTGGCACAGAGCAATTGCACCACTGCCAGGGCGAACAGCAGGCCCAGGGCGGGCAGGCTGGTCTGCAACAGGTCGCCTTGTTGCCAGGCGCCTTCACTGACCGCGCCGGTGATGCGGCCAATGGCGTAGGGCATCAACGTGGCAGCCATCGCCGCGCCGACTTGCAGCAGCGTAATACCCCAATACCAGCGCGGATACAGGCGGATGTAATGCCATACCAGGGCCCACGGCCGATTGGGAGGAACGGTTATAGCGTCAAATTCGGACATGACATACCTGTCTTGTAAACAATGCCAAAAGAGCCGCTTCTGCCGCACTTGCTTAAAGGGCGGCCAAGCAGGGGGTACGCAGAAAAACAGGAGGTGGCTATCCGTCGCCCGTACGCACAAGGCGGGGCTTCAGAGGCTGGGCAGACTAAGTGTCAGTGCCTGGACAGGCGTTCTGGCCGCGCAGGCGCAAGGCACAAAAATAGGGGGAATGCAGGGAGAGGGTTGGCGTGCACACATCAGACATCGTTGTTATTCCTTATGACAGCGGGTCATTGACGCGACTTTTGGTCGGTCTTTGCACTGAATATGGACGGCTATACCGCCCTTGTTCGCAACTGGTGCGGTTACACCCTCTGGAAGCTGTGATTCCAGAGAAAAAACTGCGAACGGCAAATAACAAGAAAAAAGTGTGCCAAGTTGTGTCTATCGAGCCAGAGGATTGTTTTTTTGCGGGAGCACCGTGGTGCCCCCCAATCGCGGGCAAGCCCGCTCCCACAGGATGTGCATCGTCCATGTGGGAGCGGGCTTGCTCGCGATTAAAGGCAACGCGGTCAGCCGGGATTGATCAGGCTCTGGCGACAATGCAGGGTCAGCCGGGCGCCGCCGCTCTCGCGGTTGTTCACCTCCAGGCTGAAGCCGTGCAGGTTGACGATGGCGGCGACGATGGACAGGCCAAGGCCAAAGCCGCTGTGCTTGTCATCAACCCGGTAAAAGCGCTGGAACACCGCCACCCGTTCGGCCTCGGGGATGCCGGGGCCGGTATCGAGCACTTCGATGAGCGGGCTGCCATTGTCGTCGGTCGCCCGCAGGATCACCTCACCGCCGGGCGGGGTGAACTTGATCGAATTGCTCAGCAGGTTGGACAGGGCTTCGAACAACAAGGCCCGATCGCCCGTGAGGCCGGGCAAGGCCGCTGGCGTTTCGAGCGTCAACGTCACCTGACCCTCTTCAGCCAGCGGCAGGTAAAAATCGTACAGCTCCTGCAACAGAGGCAACGGGTCGAGTTGCAGGAAACCGGAACGACGCTGATGATCTTCCAGTTCCGAGATGCGCAACAAACCGCGAAAGCGTGCCATCAGGGTGTCGGTTTCGCCGATCACTTCGTCCAGCTGCAACGCCTCGGCCGAGCCCTCGACGGCTTGCTGGCGCATCCGGTACAGCTGGGCGCGCAAGCGGGTGAGCGGGGTGCGCAAATCGTGGGCAATGTTGTCGCACACACCCTTGACCTCGTGCATCAGCAGTTCGATGCGATCGAGCATGGCGTTGACGATGGCGGCCAGCATGTCCAGTTCGTCACGGCGGTTGGACAGCGGCAGACGGTAGGTCAGGTCGCCGGCGACAATTGCTTCGGCACTGGCCTGAATCGACCGGATGCGCTGCAGCGGGCGGCGGCGCAACAAATGCCAGCCGGCAATACCGGGGATGATGGTCAGCGACACACCCCAGAACAGCGCATGCAGAATAATCCGCGTTACGGCAAACAATGAGCCGTTATCGCGCACCAGCACCAGCCAGCGCCCGTCATTGGTGTGCGTGGCTACGGCATCGCAGCTGTCTTGCGGTAGATTGGGGTCGTCGGAGTCAATGCAGGTGCTCAAGGCATGGATCTGCCCGTCCAGAGGCAACCCGGCAGGGATGGTCTGGATCGGGCCGCTCAACGGCCTGTGTTGCGCATCGAACAGGCCATAGGCATCCACTGTACGCAAATCGAACGTCATGCTGGTGGCCAGCGCTTCGTCGAGTTGCTCACCCTCAAAGCGGGCAAACAGGTGTTGGCGCTGCATCAGGGAGTGTCTGGCCAGGTTGCCCAGGTAGTCCGAGACTTCGTAGTACAGCACTCCCATCAGGATGCAGCTCCAGGCCACAAACAGAAAACTGTACAGCGCCAGCAGCCGGCTGCTGGAAGAACGCCAGCCCTTAGAGGGGTTCGGCAATGACATAACCCGAGCCTCGAACAGTGCGAATCAGAGGCACCTGGCCCGGCGGATCGATTTTTTTACGCAGACGACCGATGTGCACATCGATCAGGTTGGTGCCCGGGTCGAAGTGATAGCCCCAGACTTCCTCGAAAATCATCATGCGCGAGAGGATCTGCCCAGTGTTGCGCATCAGGAATTCCAGCAACTTGTACTCGGTGGGCAGCAGGCTCAGCTGTTGTTCGCTGCGGCTGGCTTCGCGGGTAATCAGGTTGAGCTCCAGGTCGGAGACGCGCAGCGAGGTTTCGTATTTGTCGGCCGGGCTTTTGCGCCGCAGCAGTACTTCCACGCGGGCCGCCATCTCATCGCTGGCAAAGGGTTTGGTCAGGTAGTCATCGCCCCCGGCCCGCAGGCCGCGCACGCGCTCATCGACATCGGAGAGGGCGCTGATCATCAGGATCGGTGTGCTCACGCCAATGGTGCGCAAGGTGGTGACAATCGCCAGGCCGTCCAGTTCGGGAAGCATGCGGTCGAGGGTGATCAGGTCGTAGTCGCCACTGACTGCGCGCACCAGACCTTCCCGGCCATTGGCGACCCAATCGACCTCCAGGCCGTGGCTGGTCAGTTCCGCCACGATTTCTTTCGCCGTTACGGCATCGTCTTCAATGGTCAAAATACGGGTCATACCGCCACCTGATGGTCTTTTTTATCGGTGAGCACATTTTGCCTCGAAAAAGCTGAAACGTTTCTTAATATTTCTTCATGTTCAGCCAGCTGTTAGAAAAGTCAGATCTAAGGCCATTGCCTGGGGCTTTGGAGGGGGGCGGATTGGCTTCAATATTAAGTTACATATGCGGTATAACCCCACGTCGTTATTTTCCGGGACTCACTTTCCATGCAAACCCCTTCACAACGGCCGCTATGGCAGATCTACCTGATCTTCCTGGCGCCGATGGTCCTGTCCAATTTCCTGCAGAGCTTTTCCGGCACCCTCAACGGGATTTACGTTGGCCAGTTGCTGGGCACCCAGGCCTTGGCTGCGGTGTCGGGGATGTTTCCCATCGTGTTTTTCTTTATCGCCCTGGTCATCGGTCTGGGCGCCGGTGCCTCGGTGCTGATCGGACAGGCCTGGGGGGCGCGGGAAACCGCACTGGTCAAGCAGATCACCGGGGCAACCCTGACCCTTGGCGCGGTGATCGGCCTGGTTGCCGCGGTGCTGGGCAGCCTGCTGGCGCGCCCGGCCCTGCTGGCGTTGGGCACCCCGGTTGACGTGCTGGAAGAGGCCGTCGGCTATGCCCGGGTGATGATGCTGATCATGCCGTTGCTGCTGGTCTTTATCCTCTTTACCCAGATTTTGCGTGGGGTCAGCGATACGGTTTCGCCGTTGCTGGCGCTGATGGTCTCCACGGTGGTGGGGTTGCTGCTGACCCCAGCGCTGATCCTGGGCTGGGGCGGTTTGCCAACTTTGGGTATTCAAAGTGCGGCCTATGCAGGGCTGGTGGGTAACGTACTGGCCATGCTGTTTTTGGTCCTGCGCTTGCGTCATAAAAAACATGTGATGGCGCCTGACCGTGAACTGTGGGCCGCGCTGCGCCTGAACCGCGAGATCCTGGGCAAGGTGCTGCGCATCGGCTTGCCAACCGGGGTGCAGATGGTGGTGCTGTCGCTGTCCGAACTGGTGATTCTGGCGCTGGTCAACAGTCACGGTTCCCAGGCTACGGCGGCCTATGGCGCAGTGACCCAGATCGTCAATTATGTGCAGTTTCCGGCGCTGTCGATTGCCATTACCGCCTCGATCCTCGGGGCCCAGGCCATTGGTGCCGGGCGCATCGAGCGTATCGGGCCGATCCTGCGCACTGGTTTGCTGATCAATCTGTGCCTGACCGGTGCCCTGGTGGTGCTCGGTTATGTGCTATCGCACTGGTTGCTGGGCCTGTTCATCACCGATGTCGAGGCGCGGGTACGGGCTGAGCACTTGCTGCATATCATGCTGTGGAGCGTGCTGGTGTTTGGCTTCCAGGCAGTGATCGGCGGGATCATGCGGGCCAGTGGCGTGGTGCTGGTGCCGATGGCGATCACGATTTTTTGCGTGCTGTGCATCGAGCTGCCAGCGGCTTATATGCTGGATGCGCACTTTGGCCTGCAAGGCGTATGGATGGCATTCCCGGTGACCTATGTGGCCATGCTGGTGCTACAGACGGCTTATTACCGACTCGTGTGGCGGCATAAGCAGATACAACGGCTGGTTTGAGTTGTGGCCAAGCCGGATACCGGGTCTATATCCGGCGCTACCGGCATCCATGCCGGTTCGGCGAGCCTGCCCGCAAAGCGCTTTCAGCCCATAACGTGACACCGCACCCGCTGGTGCTCGCCGCCGCGCATCACCTGTGGTTGCTTGCAGCCTTCACGACTGGCGCTGCAACGCTCGAGAAAGAAACAGCCTTCGGGCAGTTTGCGGTTGCCCGGCAGTTCGGTGGGCGCCGCTACCTGCTCGGCCAGCAAGGGCACACCCAGGCGCGGTACCGCTTCAAACAACAGGCGCGTATAGGGATGGCGCGGTTGATCGAGCACCTGGGCGGCGTTGCCCAGTTCGACGATTTGCCCCAGATACATCACCGCCACGCGGTCGGCCATATGGCGTACCACCGATACGTTATGGGAAATCAGTATGTAGGTGAGGTTGCGCGCCTGCTGCAGTTCGGCCAGCAGGTTGAGGATTTGCGCCTGCACCGAGATATCCAGTGCAGATGTTGGCTCATCGAGAACGATAATGTCCGGGTCTGATGACAGTGCCCGGGCAATTGCGATGCGCTGACGTTGCCCGCCGGAAAACTGGTGGGCGAAACGGTCCAGATATTCCGGACGAATGCCCACTTGAGCCGCCACTTTGGCGGCAATGCTGCGCATTTGTTCGCGCGAGCGCATGCCGCGGGCGTACAGCGGTTCGGTGATGATGCGCCAGATCGGCAGGCGCGGGTTGAGCGACGATTGCGGGTCCTGGAACACGATCTGCACGTTGCTGCTGCCTTCGCCCTTGCTGCCGTTGGCCCAGCTCAGTTCGCCGCTGCTGGGTTTGAGCAGGCCCATGAGCAATTGTGCCAGGGTGCTTTTACCGCAACCCGACTCGCCGACGATGCCCAGGGTTTCACCGGCCCGTACCTGCAGGTCGATGCCATTGAGTGCGTGGGCATAGCCCCGGGGACGTCCCAGCCAGTCGTTGCTGACAGGGAAGCGCACGCGCACATCGGCAAGTTTCAGAATCTCGGGGCCGCTCTGCTTGACGGGGTAGATCAGTGCGCTGTTCATTGCGAAAGCTCCTGTTGCGGCAACCAGCACGCGGTTTTGCGTTGTTCGTCACGGTTGATGGCGGTCAGCACCGGGCGTTCACCGCACACCGGCATGGCATGCACGCAGCGTTCGGCGAACGTGCAGCCGGTGGGCAGGCGTGCCAGGTTGGGTACTTGCCCGGGGATGGTCAGCAGCGGTTGCCCCGGCTCGACCATCTCCGGCAGGCCGCTGAGCAGGCCACGGGTGTAAGGGTGTTGCGGGTGGCTCATGACATCGGCGGTGAGCCCCTGTTCCACCACCGCGCCGGTGTACATCACGTAGACCCGGTCGCAGAACTGTGACACCAGCGCCATGTCATGGGTAATCAGGAGAATGGCGGTGCCTTTTTGTCGAGCCTTTTCGCGCAGCAACAGCAGCACCTGGCGTTGCACGGTCACATCCAGCGCAGTGGTGGGTTCGTCGGCGATCAGCAGTTGTGGCTCACAAGAGAAAGCCAGGGCAATCATCACCCGCTGGCGCATGCCCCCCGACAGCTCGAAGGGGTAGCTTTCCAGCACCTGCTCGGGGCTGGCGATATGCATGTCGCGCAGCAGGGCGACAGCCTTGGCATGGGCCGCGGCAGCACTGATTTTCTGGTGGTGGATGATGACATCGAGCATTTGTCGGCCGATGCGGCGGGTCGGGTTCAGGGCGGTCATGGGCTCCTGGAAGATCATCGCCGCATCGCGGCCACGAATTTTCAGCAGGTCCTTTTCAGGGGCGCTGAGCATGTCGCGGTTGAGCATGCTCAGGCTGCCGGAGGTGATGCGATAGCTGCGTTCGGGCAGCAGGCGCATGCTCAGCATGGCGGTCACCGATTTGCCCGAGCCGGACTCGCCGACCACACCGACAATCTCGCCGGGGTTGACGTGCAGCGACACGCCGTTCAACGCCTTGACGCTGCTCTTGTAGGCCGGGAACTCAAGGCTCAGGTTGTCGATGGCCAGTACCGGTTGCGAGTGAGTCATGGTCATTTCCCCTGTTGCCGCGGGTCGAGCAGATCGCGCACGCCATCGCCCAGCAAGTTGAAACCGGTGGCGGTGATCAGGATCGCCAGCCCCGGAAAGGTCGAGTACCACCAGTTGTCGAGGATGTAATTGCGCCCCGTGGCGACCATCGCGCCCCATTCCGCCGTGGGCTGTTGCGCGCCCAGGCCGATAAAGCCCAGGGCCGAAGCCATGAGAATGGCGCTGCCGATGTCCAGGCTCAGTTGCACCAGCAAGGGTGGCATGGCGTTGCGCGCCACATGCCAGTGGACCATGTGCCAGCGTTGGGCACCGAAGGTTTCGGCGGCTTTCACGTAGCCCATCTGGCGAATGCCAAGGGCCTGGCCGCGGGCCAGGCGCACATAGGACGGAATCCGCACCAGGGTGATGGCCAGCATGGCGTTGAACAGGCTGGCGCCCAGTGCGGCGGCAAGGGCCATGATCAACACCAGCGACGGCACCGACAGCATGATGTCCATCAGGCGCATGGTAAGGGCATCGAAGCGTCCGCCTATTACACCGGAAAAACAGCCCAGCAGGCCGCCGATAAAGCATGAGGCAAAGGCCACGAACAGACCGACACCCACCGATTGCTGGCTGCCGTACAGTACCCGGCTGAACAGGTCGCGGCCCACTTCATCAGTGCCGAACCAGTGCTCGGCGGAAGGCGGCGCCAGGCGCTCGGCAAGGTTCAGGGCATTGGGGTCATGGCTGGCCAGCCAGGGGGCGAAAATCATGCACATCACCACCATGAGGGTGATCAGCAGGCCTGCCATGGTCAGCGGGCTGCGGCGGATCTGCCAGGTCAGGTAAGTGAGCTTTTCACGCCATTGCGGGCGCGGTATTGCGGTCAAAGGCACGGACATTTCAATTCACCTCGCCGATGCGCGGGTCGATCACGCGGTACAGCAGATCGATGGCCATGTTCAGCAGTACATAGATAAACGACACCAGAATGGCGAAGCCCATCACCGCCGGGAAATCCAGGGACTGGATCGACTTGACCACATAGGCACCCATGCCCGGCCAGGCGAATACGGTTTCGGTCAGGACTGCACCGTAGAGCAGGTCGCCGAGGGTCAGCCCGAGCACCGTGACAGAAGGGATCAGTGCGTTGGGCAAGGCGTGGCGCAGGATCACGGTCCATTTCGACAAGCCATAGGCGCGGGCGGTGCGGATATAGTCCTCGCCCAGCTGGTCGAGCATGGCAGAACGAATTTGCCTCGAGATAACCCCAAGGGTCACAAAGCCCAAGGTGGCTGCGGGCAGGATCAGGTGCTTGAGTGCATCGACAAACAGGCTGAAGTTACCCGCCAGTAATGCGTCAATCAGGTAGAAGCCGGTAATTGTCGACGGTGGCGTCAGACCTTCGGACAAACGCCCGCCGCCAGGCAGCCAGCCGAGGTGGCCGTAAAACAGCACGATGGCGCCCAGGCCCAGCCAGAACGCCGGGGTCGAGATGCCGGTCACGGCCAGTGTGCGGGCGATCTGGTCAATGGCACGATTGTGATAGACCGCCGACAGCACACCCAGCGGCACGCCGACCAGGATGGCCAGAAACAGCGCCACCAGTGCCAGTTCCAGGGTGGCCGGGAAGAACGCCTGCAAGTCTTCCAGCACCGGACGATTGGTGCGGATCGAGGTGCCCAGGTCGCCCTGCACCAGGTCGAGCACGTAACGGCCGTATTGCTGGTACAGCGGCAAATCCAGGCCCAGTTGATGACGGATGCCGGCCACCAGCGCATCGCTGGCCCGGTCACCGGCGATCAGCCGGGCAGGGTCGCCGGGAATCAGGTGGGAAATGGTAAAGGTAATCAGCGAGACACCGAACACGACCAGTAACAGGCCAAGCAGGCGCTTGCGCAACAACGTCAGGAAGGCCATAGGGCACCTCAGTCACTCTAACGACAGAAATCCACAACCGTGCGCGCCATTGCCGGCGCGCACGCAGCAGCAGCTTTACTTGCTCATGCTGCCCAGGTTGAACACTTGCTCAAGCATGGGATTGAACACATAGCCTTTGACTGAATCACGCATTGGCAGGGTGTAGCTCTTTTGAAAGAGGTAAACGTAAGCGCTGTCGGCGAGCACTTGTTTTTGCGCCTGCTGGTACAGCTCGGTGCGCTTGCCCGTGTCGCTGGTGGTTGCCGCTTCACGGATAAGGGTGTCGACCTGGGGGTTGCTGTAGAACGAGCGGTTGCCCTGCAGACCCTGCATTTTTGAGTCGAACCAGAAGTTCATGAACATGTAGGGGTCGGCGAAGTCCGGGCTCCAGGTGCCGACGGCGATGTCATAGTCGGCCTGGCCGACACGTTCGCGCAGGGTGGCGTTGGCGGTCTTTTCCAGCTTGAGGTTGATGCCCAGGGGCATCAGCGCGGCTTGCAGGGTCAGGCCGATCGGTTCCCAGTTGGCGTCCTTGTCCGAGTACATGTAGCTCAGGTTGGTGATTTTCTTCGGCACTTTGGCCAGGCTCTCGGCGGCGGCCTGCATGTCCTGTTTCATGGCGGGCAGCGAGCTGTCGTAGGCCCACATGCCGTCCGGGATCGGCCCGTTGAGCAATTCGGCCTTGCCCTTGAGAATACCCTTGACGATACCGTTGTAGTCCACGGCCTCGGTGATGGCCCGGCGCGCATCGACGTTGGTCAACGGGCCCTGCTTGTTGTTCAGGTACAGGTAGGTGACCCGCAGCGACGGGTATTCCTTGACCACCACGCCTGGTTTGCTGGCCAGTGAGCCGAGCTGGTCTTCAGGCATGTCTTCGATGATGTCCAGGTCACCGCGCTCCAGTTGCAGGCGGCGTACCGAAGGCTCGGCGATGATTTTCAGTACCACGGTTTTCAACGCCGGCTTGGCCCCGGCGTAGTGGGGGTTGGGTTCCATGGTCAGGGACTGGCCTTTCTGCCAGCTGGCCAGGCGGTATGGGCCCGAGCCTGCGGTATGGCTGGAGAGCCAGGCGTTGGCTTCAGCGCCCTTGTTGGCCACCAGCGGGTTGACGATGGACGCGCCATTGTGGGCCAGGGTAAACAGGAACGGTGCGAACGGGGTTTTGAGGGTAAAGCGGACGGTTTGCGGATCAACTACTGCGACCACCATGTCTTCCGGGAATGCACCCGACGGCCCTTGCTTGAGGGTCATCAGGCGATCGAAGGAAAACTTGACGGCGTTGGCGTCGACTTCGGTGCCGTCATCGAACTTGTTGCCGGTTTTGAGCTTGAACTCCCAGACCAGGTTGTCCGGCGACACAGTCCAGCTTTCGGCCAGGTCACCCTGGACTTCGGTGCTGCTTTTTTCGCCGTCGGTCTTGTAGCCCACCAGTCGCTGGTACGACGGGTAGGTGATGGTCCAGTCGTTGTTGTCGAAGGTCACGGCCGGGTCCAGGGTCTGCGGGTCGGCAGGCTTGCCGATAATCAGCGTGTCCTGGGCGGTGGCCGCGGTTGCGGCTTGCCAGGCCCCTAGGCTCAGGGCGGCGCAGAGCAGGCCAGGCAGCAGTGAGCGGGTACGTGAAGCGGTGGTGCGGGTCACGGTATCAGTGAGGGTCATGCCGGTTTCCTTCAACATTTGATGTCTGGAAGTAGGTTTATTTTTGGAATCTATAACCGGGCAGTAGCAGGTCAAGCAGGTGTGCAGCGTTTTCTTGTTGTCTTCAAACAGTGGCGCTGGCCTCGAAACTCTGTGGTTTCGTGGGCCGTATCATTCGTTGATCAGGGGGTAGTCGTCGGCGTTGGGCAACTCGTAATGCCACCACTCAGTGGCAATTGCGTGGAACCCGGCGATCAGCATGATGCCCAGCAGCAGCAGGCGATTGCGCTGCACGTTGACCGGCAGGTCGGGGTAGAACTGATGGGACTGGTCTTGCATCGCGTCAAAGGCGGTGCCCATGTCCAGCGGCTGGCCGTCGCTGTCCACCAGGGTCAGGTCCACGGCGACGCCGCGGCTGTGATGGGAGCCCAGGTGCGGGTCGCGCACGTAGTCGCCATTGGGCAGGGCTTCCCATAACAAAAACTGTGCATAGGGCGGTCGGTAGGCGTCATAGATACGCAGGGTAAAACCCGCCAGGCTGGCCAGCTCGACGGCCTTGCGCAAGCACTGGGCGGCATCGCGATGCAGCTGGCAGCGGGCGTTGGGGTAGATCACTTTGCCGGCCAGGTTGTCGGCGGTGGCATAGATCATCTCGATCTGTACCTGGTACTGCTCGGCATCGATATCAACGAGCGGGCTCGGGCTTGCAACGCTTTGGTTCACACAAACACTCCAGTGCTGTTTTGTTTTGGGCGAGGGGCTCAGCCTTCGAACTGGCCGAAAGCTTTTTGCAACTGACGGTTTTTGGCCAGGCGTGCATCCAGATGCTCGCCGTATTTTTCCGCGACGGCCGACACCAACAGGTTAAGCAGGCACGCCAGGGGGGCCGGTGAATCCCAGAACTGGCCAACATCGGTCTTGATCTGCAACAGATCCAGGGTCGGGTAGTCACGGGCCCAGGGGCACTGCAGATCGGTGATCAGGGCCAGCGGTAAATCGTTGTCGATAGCGGCGTCACAGAAGGTCTGGGTGACGCTGGAATAGGCGCGAAAATCGGCAATGATCGCGTAGGGGTTGGCAAAGCCGGAGTTCAGGGTTTCGGCATAGATGCCGGAAAGGCCGTCAACGTAATAGACCTTGGGGCGGATGTATTCGAGGTGGCTGTGAAACGCGGTGAGAATCCCGCGGGTGGACTGGATGCCGAGGATAAACACCGCATCGGCTTGATGAATGCGCTGCACGATACCGGCAAAAGCGTCGCTGCGCGCCAGGCCGTAAACCTGCTGGATGGCCTCGAGTTCGCGGTGCATGGAGCGTTCGAGGGCATCGTCGTTGGTGTTTTCGGCGCGAAAGGCGCCGATGCGGTCGGTGATCAGCCAGGAGCCGGGTGCGTCACCGCGCAGGCTCTGCTTGACCTCATCGAGGTTCTGATAACCCAGCGAGCGCAAGAACCGGCCTACGGAAATGCCGCTGGTGCTGGCCTGCTGGGCAATGCTGTCGGCAGACTCGAACGGCAACTGCTGCGGATTGCCCAGCAAGTAACTGGCGATGCGCTTGCCGGTGGGGGTCAGGTTGGAGAACTCATGTTCCAGCAACTGAAGAAAACTGTTCTTTTCCGGGGACATAGGAGCACGCCAAGCATGTGATTGTTATCGGCGTGTCATTTTCTCGCCTTCTGTTAGCAACATAACATTTGTTTTCGAAACAACACAATGTCTTTTCTGCGGGTTGCGTTTTTTCAGCAATGGCGTGTTTTTAACGGTTGCAACGAGCACCCTCGGGGCTCGCCTGGCAGTCAGAGCGCGATGCCCCTTTCATGCCAGGCCATGTGGCCAAGATGGCGAGCTTGTTCAAAGGTTTTGACTTGCTGGCTTTGCCCGGCGTGCCGAGCACCGCCATGGTGATTGATGTTTGCGAGGTGTGGGTGGGTGAGAAGGACATCGTTGTGCGCCCGCGGTACTCAGTCACACCACGGCTGGAACCTCACAGATTTGCCAGCGATCAGCCTGCCAGCCTGCCAGGTGAGGGGGATGCGGGTGGGGTTGCAAATGACGGGGGTTTTTCGCCGGAGATGGTCGTCTGTTGCAGGAAATGGCCAGGCACTAACAGGCGTAATGTTGTTAGTCTGAACTGTGGGAGCTACTTTGCTCCCACAGAGGACTAAGGTTGCAGATGCGCTCAAGGTTTGACTGCTGTGGTTGTGCCCGGCAACGTTTTTAACGTTGCTACCAATGCCGGATCAAAGTACGCCACGTCCAGCCAGTAGGTTTTACCCAGCAACTGGCCAGCTCCATACCAGGGAATATGGTTGTAGCTCAGGTTCAAACCGTTGTAGTCGTACTCAAATGAATGTCCGCTGCTGGAGGTAAACTTGAAACCGGTGTCAGAGTATTCCTTCAACGTATACTGATCATTCTTGGCGTTGGTATATAACTCCTTGACCCGCTGCAAGTACCCGGGGGCAATGATTGTAAACAGGCTTTTGGCACGCTGGTTGTATTGATCCAGGGTCAAGCCTGGGGTCTGTGCCAATTGACTTGCAATAAGGGCAAAGACGTCTGCATCGGACTTGGCGATTGCCAATTGTACCCGTAGGTAGGTGTTCAGTTTTTGTGGGTCTATATGCATCGTTCTCGGGTGTCTTTCCCGCGTTTGTTCGTTAACCGTTTCAACCATGAAATCGCTGGTTCTTGGCAGCACCATTGGCGAAGTTGCAATGTAGGCTGCGCATGCGGTCGCCCGGTGAGACATGTCCGGATCCACCAGCAATGATAATGGATCGCCCTTTGCTGGCGTTATGCTCAGATCGACACCCTGTTTTTTCAAGGTTTCAGCAACTTGATGCGCGGTACTTTCACCGCGAGCCATTGCGCAGACATGGTGCATCATCACATCGTTACGCTGCCCTTCGACCATGGGAACCATCCCCATGACTGCCCTCTGGATTATTGGCAGTGCCGGGAGCATTACGCCATGCGGCTCCCTGTTGGCGAAAATTTGTGGAGCGCCGTCGCAGCCTGCCATCAGCGCCAATGAGATAACCCATCCGGTTGTTTTGAGCAATGACATGGTATTCGCCCTGTTTTTTTGGATTAACGCCCCGGCACCAATGGAGCCGTGCCGGGGCGGCAGTGACGGGTGTTGACCGTCGTTGGTAACTGCTTCAGTTCATGCTCACCACTGGTAGCCCACACCGACACCGACCCCAAAATTGCCCTGGGTAGTGGTACTGGCCTGGAGCTTGGCCACCCAGTGGCCGTTATCGGAGACTCTCGACACGCCGAACGACAGCGCTCCTTGCCCACGATAGGTGGCAGCGCCCAAAGCTGTCATGCTGGCGCCAGCAACGTAAGGCTGTGGCAGGCTGGCCATGGCCATGGCCCCGGCGATCCCTGCGCTCAAGACACGGTCCTGTTTCTTCAGGTCGCTATTGAGCTGCGAGAAACGTTGGTCGGTGTAGTTGTTGGCATTGTTGGTGGTGTTCGCCGAAATGCTGTTGAGTTGATCGAAATTCACCGCATCGGTGCCCTGGGTTGCTGCCGCGACATGGGTGATCTGCCGTTCGCTGCCTGCTGCCCCTACCGAAACGCTGTTGTCGCGAGTGGCTGTCGAGTTAGCACCCAGTGCGACGCTGTTTGTAGCTGTAGCTGTTGCTCCGTTGCCCACCGCGACTGCTTGCTCCCCGCCGGACTTGGCACTGGTACCAATGGCCGTGCTTTTGTTGCCGGAAGCTTGCGAGCCGGCACCGCCCGCCACCGCATCGGTACCTGTGGCCGCAGGCGTGGGCAATGCACTGGTGTTATTGACCTGGAACATGCCTTCCGTTCCGTTCTTGATATTAGTGACGTCGTTAAGGACCTGTGAGACATTCCCGCCTATGTTGTTGACCGCCGTATCGGTGTACTGATTGGCCTGTGTTATGGCACCGCCAAGCTGGCTGACATTGACTGCATCGTTGGGTGCAGAACCTGCTGCTACACCGGTAATCTGGCGACTGCCCTGCGCAGTACCTACCCCGACTTCCCCCACGGATGTTTGCAATGTAGTCAGGCCCGTAGCGGTGTATCCCGCCTGTGCGCCGACGGTAGTGATCGAACCCGAGCCCAGGGCAACGCTTGATGCATGACTGGCTACAGCCCCGGCTCCCAGCGCTACTGACTGTTCACCTTGGGCCTGGGCCTGGGTACCGATGGCAACCCCGGAAGCCATCAACACCTGGCTGTTACCGCCCAATGCAATCCCGCCAGTTGCCGCCTGGCTGACCACGGCGTTGTTACCCATCCCTATACCGTTGTCAGCATTGACGACAGTTGCAGGCCCTACGGCGATGGCGTTCTGGCCTATAGCCAATGAGTCCTGCGGGTTAACAGAATTGGCGTGGAAGAACATGCTGCCGGTGGAACTGAGTGAGCCGACGGCTCCGCCCAATTGACGCAGGGTCACGGCATCCTGGGCACTGGTCCCGTCCGCCAGATTGATCAGTTGACGATATTGACCGGCTGAACCCAGCGAGAGCGCACCCAACAATGTTGCATCCGTCGTGTCGTAGGCTAAGGTGCTGCTGCCTGCCGGGATGGCGCCGCTTGCTGGTGCGATGGCACGGTCCGATACCGATCCCTGCCCCAATGCAACCCCTCCGTTTACCGATACGCTGGCCAGATTACCCAGTGCCACGCTACCCGTAGAGCTTGCCAGAGCTCCGGCACCGGCGGCGAAGGATTGAGCAGCACTGGCCTGTGCTTGAGGACCGATAGCGATGCTGTCCAGGCCTGTGGCCGCGCTGTCAGCAAGGGTTGAACTGGTGTGGAAGTACTTGATGCCTGCGCCGCTATTGAAACTGTTGATCGCGGTTGTATTGCCGGCGATATTAGTGGTGTTTGTGGTGACCTGTTGATTGGTGGCGAACAGTTGGCTGCCGTTGATGGCATCGGTACTGGTGCCGCTGATCTGACCAGCAGCCACATTGGTGATTTGCCGTTCTGCCCCGACACTGCCGACGCTGACCACGCTGCCCGGTGTGGCACCGGCAAAAGTGTAAGTGACACCGCCGATGGTTGCCCCGCTGGTGCCGACTGCTGCGGCAGTAGTGCTGTTGGCGCCGAGAGCAACGGCACCGGCGTTACTGGATGTTGCGCCGGAGCCCAGAGCCAGCCCTTGTGTTGCGCCTACAGCCACTGTGGCCGCATCACCCAGGGCAATGGAACCTGCCTCGTTGGCCTGGGAGAGATTACCCAGGGCCACGCTGCCTTGACCATTGGCGGTGTTGTCGGCGCCCATGGCGACTGCGCCGGTACCTGTTGCAGTGTTGGGATCACCGATGGCCACGGCGCCGTTACCGGTTGCGATATTGCCTGCGCCGATGGACACGGCTTTGCCCCCTGTAGCCTGTGCCGAGGTGCCGATGGCTACTGCATCTGCAGAGTTGGCTAGCGAGCCGTTACCCAGCGACACAGAACCGGCTGCGCTGGCACTTGCCCCCGAACCGGCTGCCAGGGAGTTGCCGCCGCTGGCGGTGGTGTTGGCACCGAGGGCGATATCCGAGGCATTGAGGGCCTGGGCATTTGCTCCTGCCGCTGTGGCATCCGAACCTGTCGCCGACGAGTCGGCCAGTGTTGAGTTAGTGTGGAAGTACTTGATACCTCCACCGCTGTTGAGAGTGTTGATTGCGGTTGTATTGTTGGCGATATTGGTGGTGTTGGCGGTGACCTGTTGATTGGTGGCGAACAGTTGGCTGCCGTTGATGGCATCGGTACTGGTGCCGCTGATCTGGCCAGCAGCCACATTGGTGATTTGCCGTTCTGCGCCAACGCTGCCGACACTGACCACGCTGGCGGGTGCTGCCCCGGCAAAGGTGTAAGCGACGCCGCCGATGGTTGCCCCCGTGGTGGCGACTGCCGCCGCCGTGGTGCTGTTGGCGCCGAGTGCAACGGCACCGGCGTTACTGGATGTGGCACCGTTACCCAGGGACACCGCTCCGGCTGCGGTGGCACTTGCCCCCGAACCGGCCGCCAGGGAGTTGCCGCCGCTGGCTGTGGTGTTGGCACCAAGCGCGATATCCGAGGCATTGAGGGCCTGGGCATTTGCTCCCGTCGCTGTGGCATCCACACCTGTCGCTGAGGAGTCGGCCAGTGTTGAGTTGGTGTGGAAGTACTTGATGCCTCCACCGCTATTGAGGGTGTTGATCGCGGTTGTATTGCTGGCGATATTGGTGGTGTTGGTGGTGACCTGTTGATTGGTGGCGAACAGTTGGCTGCCGTTGATGGCATCGGTACTGGTGCCGCTGACCTGACCAGCAGCCACATTGGTGATTTGCCGTTCTGCGCCAACGCTGCCGACACTGACCACGCTGGCGGGTGCTGCCCCGGCAAAGGTATAAGCGACACCGCCGATGGTTGCCCCCGTGGTGGCGACTGCCGCCGCCGTGGTGCTGTTGGCGCCGAGTGCAACGGCACCGGCGTTACTGGATGTGGCACCGTTACCCAGGGACACCGCTCCGGCTGCGGTGGCACTTGCCCCCGAACCGGCCGCCAGGGAGTTGCCGCCGCTGGCTGTGGTGTTGGCACCAAGCGCGATATCCGAGGCATTGAGGGCCTGGGCATTTGCTCCCGTCGCTGTGGCATCCACACCTGTCGCTGAGGAGTCGGCCAGTGTTGAGTTGGTGTGAAAGTACTTGATGCCTCCACCGCTATTGAGGGTGTTGATCGCGGTTGTATTGCTGGCGATATTGGTGGTGTTGGTGGTGACCTGTTGATTGGTGGCGAACAGTTGGCTGCCGTTGATGGCATCGGTACTGGTGCCGCTGACCTGACCAGCAGCCACATTGGTGATTTGCCGTTCTGCGCCAACGCTGCCGACACTGACCACGCTGGCGGGTGCTGCCCCGGCAAAGGTGTAAGCGACGCCGCCGATGGTTGCCCCCGTGGTGGCGACTGCCGCCGCCGTGGTGCTGTTGGCGCCGAGTGCAACGGCCCCGATGTTGTTGGATGTTGCCCCTGAGCCCAGTGCCAACCCTTGGGTAGCGGCGTTGACCACAGTGGCTGCATCGCCCAGGGCAATGGAACCGGCGCTGTTGGCCTGGGAGCTATTACCCAGCGCCACGGAACCTTGGCCTGTTGCCGTATTGGCATTGCCCAGGGCCACGCTGCCCTGGCCGTTGGCGGTATTGTCGGCGCCCATGGCGACTGCGCCGGTGCCGGTTGCCGTGTTAGGGTCACCGATGGCGACAGCGCCGTTGCCGGTGGCTGTGTTGCCTGCGCCAATGGATACGGCTTTGCCGCCAGTGGCTTGCGCCGAGGTACCGATTGCGACGCTATCGTTCGAGTTAGCCAGAGAGCCGCTACCCATGGAGATTGCCCCGGTTGCGGTAGCTCTTGCGTTCGAGCCGATAGCCAGGGAGCTGGCAGCGGTTGCCTGTGAAGTGCTGCCGATAGCAATGCCGTCTTGGCCAGACGCTATCGTGCTAGCTCCCAGGGCTACGGAGGCTATACCTGAAGCAGTGCTGCTGACGCCTAAGGCCATAGAGCTTGCACCAGAGGCCCTGCTATTGAAACCAAGCGCGGTAGCGTTTATGGCTAAAGCTTGACTGGAAGTACCCACAGCTGTCGAATTTTGGCTGTTGGCAACGCTTTCAGCACCCAGGGCGGAGGCTCCCAAGTCTGAGGCATTGCTGGTTTCGCCCAATGCGACAGAGTTAGTGCCAGAAGCATTACTAGATAATCCGATAGCAACAGAGGAAGTGCCGGTAGCGACGGCAAGTCGCCCGAATGACTCAGAGCTGTCGCCTGTTGCAACGGAAGCCTCACCGATCGCAACACTTCTGTTCCTGGCAGTGGAGCCAGAGGCGGCGCTAATGGCTACGGAATAGAAGTCTACGGTCGCCGGCGCACCACCATTACCTGTTGCCGAACTGTTACTGATCACGCCTCCCGATATTGCCGTGCTGGAAAAGGCAAATGTGGGTAGCAGCCCTAATGACAGTCCAACAGTAACAATCACTAATGTTCTTATGCCCTTGCAAGGTCCGCTTTTATTTTTCTTGTGCGCAAACTCACTAGTGACTACCCAACTGCCCAAGGAGTAATTCCATACCACAGAAAAAATCTTGTTCATGATTGTTTATGGCGGGATGTACGCCAACCTCTGATGAAAGAATATGATGTGCATCAGAAACTACCGCCTTTGCATGCGGTATCTGAGTGTTGGTTAAAGACCAGGGCGCTTGTGACGAGCGGGCGGGGCTTTGTTGTGCGCAAGCCAAATGCTAGTTGCTCCGGCACAATAAGGGGTGTGCATGTTGTCCGAGGCCTCTTGAGGGGAGGTAGATGTTGCTATCAAACAGTGTTATTGGATCCGGTTTTAACAGTGTGAGCGCGTTACTGATATTTAAGCTATAAGTCGCGCACGAAACCATGGCAGCCCAGCAGTGAGTAGGTAGTCTTGATGGCTCATATTTTTAAAGTAGTACGGCTGTAGGTTATTTCAAGTTGTGTAACTAGTGTTCGGATGTTTTTCGTGCGAGTAAAGAGGTGGGCTGATTGTTTTTAAAAAGTATATGTGTAATTAAAAGGGGGGGTCCTGCGCTGGCATGATTGCGGTTGGGTAAGTTTTGAGTGGTTGTATGGCTGCTCAAGAGATTGAAAATGATCATTTTTGTCTTATTTTTAATGGTTTTCGGTGGGTGCACGTTATGTCTCTTAATGTAAAGTCCAGACCACTTGGCTGTCGTTGTGAAGGGGCGTTTGTAGTAGAAGACGGTGAAATATCAATTCGATCTTAATGTTATGAGGTTTTAGGTATGAGTCAGCGCAGCAGGTCGGTGTTGGCGATAGTTGTTATATGGTTTGTTTAATCTGATGTGTTTCTGCGTGGCTGGTGGCAGGCTAGTGGCGCCTTGTTGCAGTTTGAGTGGTCGCGCATGTGCAGTCCTGGTAATGCAATTGCTCGGCCTTGTAGTGTGGGGTCTCAGGTGATGAGGCGAGGTGTGGGGTGGTTTTTGTATGTCGGTTTTAATATGGGTGATCTTTAATTTTATGATTTTAATTTGCATTGTTGTTATGGCGGTCAGTAGTAATATAATAAATATGGCATGGCGAAAAGAACCAGAGGGCGCTGCCCGGTCACGATGTTTTTGCTGGTGTAGCCTGTGTCTGAACGAGCGGGGGATAGGTTCTGTACAGGTTGCTCATGCGCTTGTGTTGAAGTCCCTGCTGCAAGGGTAGTTGCCTTCTTTTCGATGTTTACTGACGAAGAGCATATGTGGGGGGTCGTGAGTAGCGTCAGTGCATTCAACGGCGGAGAAATGTTTCGCCTGGATGCTGTAGTTCATTGCGCAATATCGGCTGACAGCACTTTCAGTCTATTGACTATGGCCCGCTCTCATCAGGCAGCGCGGGTGTCGGCGTTGTTCTTCATGGTGCCGCTATTGGCATCGGTAATGGCGAACTAATTGCTCGATGAGGTCATGCCAGGGTTGGCATGGCATGGCATGGCGTGGCGTGGAGTGGAATGGTTGTTGCTGTGCTGGGGGTTTGGCTCGCTGAGGGAGTGACGTTGAACATGACCCGACACCAAGCAGTTCTCGATTGGTGGCAGTCAAGCGAAGACCTCGCCAACCACTCGAAACAATGAACGATGGCATAACCCGAAAAAATCGCAGCGAACAAAACAAAGGGCCTGCACGAGGAGTCTCATGCAAGCCCTTGATTTGTTTGGTGCCCGAAGCCGGAATCGAACCGGCCCGTCATTATGAACGGGGGATTTTAATTCATAAAATTTATTTTTTAAAAACAGTAGGTTAGATCTGTGTCTGTGTATGTTTCGCAGCGAGACGGTGCCAGGACCCTGAAGGCCATTGCTTCTACGTGATCAAAAATAATTGCTGTGAAGAATGCCCGTCAAAAATCATTTGGTTGGGTTGCCTTTTTGCCGCCCCTTTGACGGATGTAAATCTCGGTCATCACGACCGTTGTATGCCCCAGCTGGCCACTGAGCCTGAGTCGTATCTCGGCGGTGTGCTTATTGTATTGCCGTTGGTGCTGACCGGTGATGAGCAGGGAGTCCAACTCTGGAGCTGAGTCCTAAGAGGATCGTGTTTGTAGCGATTTTTACCAGCCGTTGCTGGTGTGTGGTTTTATATTGTAAATGCATTTACAATTATTTTGACCCTACAGACGCAAGGCAAAGGCCATGGAAATCAAAGAGTCTATTGAAATCAGATCGACCCCCGCGCAAGTGTTCCGCTTGTATAGGGATGCGGGACGGTGGGCTGACTGGGACCCAGAAGTGAGTAGTGCCAGCTTGCCTGGCGGTCTCAAGTTGGGAGCCAAAGGTTGGCTTAAACCCAGGGTAGGGCCCAAGGCTGGCATTCAGATTGTTGAGATGACCGAAGAAAAGTCGTTTTCGGCGCAAAGCCGTTTGCCGTTATGTCGCATGGAATTCGGGCACCTGCTCACGGAAAAAGAGGGGGGCACTGTCGCAACTCACTGGGTTGAATTCTCCGGGCCATTGAGCTTTCTGTTTCGATACCTGATAGGTAGATCCATCCAGGCAGCGTTACCCAATACGATGCAGGGGCTTAAGAAGTCCAGTGAAGCCCGGGCAAGCTCCCTATGAGTGTGAGCAAGGACGGCGTCGAGGAGAACTGGAGTGGTTCTGCCTTCGCGGGGCCAAGCGACAGCCCTGGATTCAGACTCTGGCGCGACTTTTTGGACTGGCAGCGTCAACTTAATGTCCGCTTGAAGCCCTTGGGGCTTACCCAGCCACAGTTCGCTATCCTGGCTGTAAGTGGTTGGCTGACTAGAGAGGGCGAGCAGGTGACTCAGCATGGAATCGCCAGTTTTACCGGTATGGATCGCATGCATATTTCGCAAATCATATCCCGCCTGGGTAAGGACGGGCTTATTGAAAAGCAAGTGAACCCGCAAGATCATCGCGCAAATCTGGTGTCACTTAGCGAAGAGGGCCACCGACGATTGCGTGCTGCTATGCCGATTGTTGAAGGCTTCGACAAAGAGTTCTTTCTAACGCGCAACACCTGATTACCTGTCTGGAAATCAGGTGTGATAACCCCCGAGCCCGGCCTAGTGCTGGGCTTTGTGTTTGCGCAGGAGAATGACGCCCGTTTTGGCAGGAAGACAGAGAAGGGGTAAAAAACAGAATCGCGGAGCGGTCTGTTTTTTTGCGGTGAAAAAACAAAGGGCCTGCACGCGAATCGCATGCAAGCCCTTGATTTGTTTGGTGCCCGAAGCCGGAATCGAACCGGCACGTCCTTACGAACGGGGGATTTTAAGTCCCATGCGTCTACCAATTTCGCCATTCGGGCGGTAGCGCTATAAAGCGGGTCACGAAGGAAGGTGCTTTAACAAAGAAAGTACTCAGAGCCTGCGCAACAGGTGGACGAATATATAGAGCCTGCGCTCATGAGGCAAGGTCGAGAGTGTCCATTGTGGTACATTTTTTTTCTCCGTGCCTGGGTAAAACCGTCGAAAAATCATAGATATATGCCACACGCCGGGGGTGTCCCCGCTGTGTTGAGGGTATTTGCAGCGCTGCTGCGGCGCATATTCCCGAGTAGGCTAGGCTGCTTGCACAGCTGGGACATGAGTGGGCGTGATGAATACGAGTGTGATTTACGCATTGGCAGCGGCAGCGCTGTTCGGGGCCAGTACGCCATTGGCCAAGCTGCTGGGTACCGAGGTATCGCCGGTGATGCTGGCCGGGCTGTTGTACCTGGGCAGTGGCCTGGGTTTGCTGTTGGTGCGCTGTGTCCGCGATCGGGGCTGGAAGCCCTCGGGTCTGGGTGCCGGTGAATGGCCCTGGCTGCTCGGCGCAATTGTATTTGGCGGGATCCTGGGCCCCGTGGCGTTGATGTTCGCTTTGACCCTCACCAGCGGGGCGACGGCTTCGTTGATGTTGAATCTTGAACCAGTGCTCACGGCACTGCTGGCCTGGGTGGTGTTCAAGGAAAACGCAGACCGGCGAATCGTGCTGGGGATGCTGGCAATCATTGCCGGCGGCGTTGTGTTGTCCTGGCCATCCGGGGCATCTGCGGCGGTGTCGCTTTCCTGGCTTGGGCCATTGGCGGTGGGGTTTGCCTGTTTCTGTTGGGCGGTCGATAACAATCTGACGCGCAAGGTATCTGCTTCTGATGCGCTGTATATCGCGGGCGCCAAGGGCCTTTTCGCGGGGTTGGTGAACTGTGCGATTGCATTGGCTTTGGGGGCGAAGGTTCCGTCGTTTGGGGTACTGAGCCCGACCCTGCTGATCGGTTTCCTGGGCTACGGTGTAAGTTTGGTGCTGTTTGTCCTGGCATTACGCGGCCTGGGGGCGGCGCGCACCGGGGCGTACTTTTCAACGGCACCTTTTCTGGGGGCGGCAATTTCCATTGTGCTGCTGGGCGAGTCGGTATCGCTGCTGTTCTGGCTGGCTGCTGGCTGCATGATTGTCGGGGTCTGGCTGCATCTGACCGAGCGCCATGAGCATGAGCATTTACATCAGCCGCTGGAGCACTCCCATCGCCATACCCACGATGAACATCACCAGCATGAGCATGCCGCAGATATTCCTGCGGGCAAGGCTCACAGTCATGCACATCAGCATTCGGTCATCAGCCATAACCATCCGCATTTCCCGGATATCCATCATCGCCACCGGCACTGAGCCATTGCGTTTTAAACCCTGATTTCAATGGAGCTATGGATCGCGCATGTTTGAACATATTGACTTCAATTACCTGCTGGCAACGTATGGTTACCTGGCCATTTTTATCGGCTGTTTGCTCGAAGGTGAAACCATTCTGATCCTCGGGGGGATGGCGGCACACCAGCATGTCCTCAAGCTGTTGCCGGTGATTGGTTATGCCAGTCTGGCGGGGATGCTGGGTGATCAGTTGTTGTTCTGGCTCGGGCGTTATTTCGGTGCTCGCCTGTTGCCCCGCCTGCACAAACAGCAGGCCGCTATTGATCGCGTGACGCAGTTGATTGGCCAGTATCCGACGGTGTCCATTTTTTCGGTGCGGTTTTTGTATGGCATGCGCCTGATCGGGCCCATGGTGATCGGTGCCAGCAAGGTCTCGCCATTGAAGTTTCTCTGCATCAATGCCGTGGGCGCGGCCGTGTGGGCAACGCTGTTTGCCAGTGGCGGCTATTGGGCCGGGGAGTTTCTCGAAGGCGTACTGGGCGACCTTAAGCCCTATCGCTTGCCGATTGCCCTGGGCGTGGTCGCATTGATGGTGGTGGTGGCCGTTGCCCGTCACTACAGGGCGAAAACCAGGGCGAAAACCAAAGCGGTCAAATCACTTTGACAGCCCGGCCAATAAACTGGATCGGCCCTGTCGGCTTGCCTGTTGTCGAACCGTTGGGGCCTTCCAGGGTCAGCTCGAAAAGTTGATTGGGCGACAGCGGCGGCAGGCGATCCAGTGGCAGTGACAGCACTTGTCCCGGCTTGACCAGCCCCAGGGACACCGGCCCGGCCCAGTCGTCGGCCTTGGTCCAGAACTCCAGGGCCTTGTCGCCGGGCACTTGCGCGACGCCAAGGGGGATCAGCTGGATGTGTTCACGATCGTTGGCCTGGATGACCCAGCCGGGTGCCTGACTTTGTGGTGCCACCAGAACCACCACATAGGCGGGCGGTGAGATGGCTGGGGTCACGGACCACAATGCCACGCCCAGTGTCAGCGTTGCGGCCAGGCCTGCGGCCGTCAGGCCGCGCCACAATGGCAGAAGGTTCCACCAACCAGTACGGGCCTGTGTTGGCAGGGCTGGGACATTCAGGGCGTTCAGGCTGCGCTCGATTCTCGGCCACAGCTGCTCTGAAGGCTGTTGCGCCGGGGCAAGGTCGTTGAGGGGCAACAGTCGCGCTTCCCAGCGATCGACTGCGGCCTGCAGATCAGGCTCATGGGGCAGGCGTTGCTCAAGCGCACGCCGTTGTTGCCCATTGAGCGTGCCCAGCACGTATTCGCCCGCCAAGGCATCGAGATCGGCCGGGTCGCTATTGTCAGGTGTAAAAGTCATCCCATGCACTCGCGCAAGGCGCTCAGGCTGCGTTTGATCCAGGCTTTTACGGTGCCCAGAGGGGTGTCCAGTTTGTTTGCAATTTCTGCATGGGTATAGCCGTCAACATAGGCATGCACAATGCAGGAGCGTCGGGCCGGGTCGAGTTGCTCAAGGCAGCCGTATATGCGCTCGCAGCCATCCGGCCATTGCAGTGGGTCCTGCGTCTGGTGGCGCCCGTCGAGAGTGGCCAGAGGTTGCAAGGCCAGTTCGCTGCTTTCGCTGACTTGAATTTCCAGGCGAGTGTCGCGCCTGCAGTTCAGGGCCAGATGCCGGGTCAGGCTGAAAATCCAGCCTCGTGCAGAACCGCGCCCGGGATCGAAGCTGGCGGCGCGCATCCAGATTTTGATAAAAGCGTCATGCACGATGTCCTCAGCCAGTGCGCTGTCGCGGGCAATGCGTTTGGCTACCCCCAGCAAGCGCGCGCTTTCCTGGGCATACAGGGCCACCAGCGCCTGCTGCTCGCCGCGTGCGCAGGCCAGCAGGCAGGCTTCATAGTCAAATAGTGGCTCAGGTAGTGTCACTGTGTTCCGCCGTTGCAGATGGGACATCTCCGGTCATTGCCCGGTCTCCATCGAAGCAGCGTAGACGATGTAACGCATTAGCGGCTGGCCCAGAAAATGTAATCGGCCTGGTATGGCACTACTTGTCGCTGGCCCTTGTTGGCGGCTGTGCAGGCGCTGGCAGGTGCCGCACCGCCCTTGAGTGCCACACGCTGGATGTAACTCACACCGTTCATGGCACCTTTGCCCTCTGCAGGATTGGCCCTAACCAGTTGATAGGGCAGGTTGCCAGCCCCGGCAGGGGCCACTGCGAGCTGGGTGCCGGTGACTCTGGAACCGTCCAGGGCTTGCCAGGTCGCGGGCGGGCCAAAGTAGCTACCAACTTGTTTACCAGTTGTGTCATTGAGCTGAGCTTTTGGGCCTACAAAAAACCACTCCATTTCGCCTGGAGTGCTGGCTTTTTCTTTGCACTCATATGTGATTTCGCCTACACCAACTGTTGTCATTGCCATCTTGTGGCCGTCGGGAACTCTAATGTTTTCGGGCAAATTCGACTGTGCCCAGGCGCCTTGGGCTGCCACCAGCAGCATGGCGGCAAGTGTCAGGCTGGCATGGCTGATCAAAGGTTTTGCGTTCATGTTCCGATCTCCTGATGGGATAACAGCACGCTGCTGTTACGGGTACTACCCGCAGCAGGAGGATTTGGATGCAGTTGCAAAAAATAAACTTGAAAGGCAAAGTCCGGGAACCCGGTTGCGTGACGGATCCCTTGGCCTAAGCTTGGGAATACAGGCTCAACGCCAAGGGTTTCAAGGCATTGGCAGCACGTTCGCGAAGCCGGTCCGATAATAAAAGGAGATCTGGATGTTTATCCGTTTATTGATCCTTGCTTCTGTGCTGGTTGCAGGCACGGTGCAGGCCGTTGAAGTTCCAAGCCCGCTTGAACAGGATCGCGGCAAGTTTCGCCCGCTGGTAGTGGTCGCCCGTGCAGATGCCGACCCAACCCTGGTCAACCTCAAAAAAGCCCTTGAAGATCCGGCCAACAAGCAGGCTTTTGACCAGCGCAATATGGTGCTCTATACGATTGTGGGCATTACAGGCAAACGCGATGGCAAGGACCTTGAACCCCAGAGCACCATGTCGCTGATTCGCGGGCTCAAGCCGGGGATGATTATCGACAAGTCCAAAGTGATCCTGATCGGCAAGGATGGGGAAAAGAAAGTCGAGACAGTGGGGGATGTTGACCTGGCCGAGCTGTTTAAAACCATCGATGCCTTGCCCGCTGCCGAAAAGGAAACCCAGGCACCGGTTGCGGTGGAGACGCCGGCCAAGGGCGCAGCCGCTGGCAAATCGACAAAGCCCGCCAAACCGGCAAAAGCGGCTCAGACCCTGGATGACTGAACACCAGCCAAAAAAAAGGCCCGCTGGGGGAAGCGGGCCTAAATGGGATTCACTAAAGGAGTGGATCCAATCTAGGCGCAGCGATGTGAAAGTGATGTGAAAATTGCGCAGTCAAATCATTTGATCGGGCAAATGTGTGTGGTCAAAATAATGGCCATCTGTAGCGCAATTCCGGCTCGGTAATCCGATAGTGTGAACACACCGCTCACCAGACTGCCGGATAACAAGATGCCGTTTTCCCTCGAACTGATTTCTGCCTTCGCACTCTTTGCCTTTGTGTCGTCCATCACCCCCGGCCCCAACAACACCATGCTGCTGGCATCGGGGGTCAACTTCGGCTTCAGGCGCACCATCCCCCATGCTCTGGGCATCAGCTTCGGCTTTATGTTCCTGGTGCTTGCGGTTGGATTGGGGCTGGGGGGTGTATTCAAGGCCGTGCCCATGGCCTACACCGTTTTGCGTTATCTGGGGGCGGCGTACTTACTGTATCTGGCGTGGAAAGTCGCCACTTCGGGGCCGGTGTCCGAGTCGGGTGCGGCCCAGGGCAGACCACTGGGCTTCTGGGGCGCGGCGGCGTTTCAATGGGTCAATCCCAAGGCCTGGGTGATGGCCATTGGTGCAATCACCACCTACACGCCGTCCCAGGGTTATATCGCCAACGTGTTTGTCATCGCGCTGGTCTTCGCCATCATCAACTTGCCCAGTGTCTGCGTGTGGGCCGGTTGCGGCAGTGCGTTGCGCAATGTGCTGACCCGGCCCAAGTGGCTGCTGGCATTCAACCTGACGATGGCGAATCTGCTGGTGGTGTCGCTGTATCCGATTCTGTTTGATGTTCATTGAGCCATTCCTGGCTCAGGGTGGCGGTGTCACCCAGGTACTCCAATAGCCAGCTCATGGCCGGGGAATGGTTGTTCTGTGCCCAGGCAATGCACGAAGGGCTGGCCGGAAAGGGCCGCTGCAGGCTCAGCGCAAGCAGTTGGCCCTGGTCGATCAGTGGCTGGGCCAGATGGGCGGGCACCATGCCGACACACAGACCGTCGCTCAAACAGGCCAGCCCCGAAGCCCAGTCGGGCACCATCATGCGGCGCTGGTTATCCAGGGTCCAGGTGTCCCGTTTGGGCAGGCTGCGTGAAGTGTCATCCATGCACAGTGCAGGGTAGGGGCGCAGGTGCTCATCACCCAGCAATCCGCCAATGGACGCCAGCGGATGCCGCGGGCTGGCGACGCACAGCCAGTGCAGAAAACCCATGTCGCGAAAGGCAAAGCTCCCCGCCACGGGCACTGCACGGGTGGCTCCGATAACCAGATCGGTACGGCCGTCTACCAAGGCATCCCACACACCGTTGTACACCTCGTATTGAACAATCAGTTCCACGTCGGGGAAATGCCGGTAGAAGTCGATGACCATCTGCTGGCAGCGCGGTTTTTTGATGATTGAATCCACGGCCACCCGCAACTGGCCGCTCCAGCCATTGGCAACCTGCTGGCAAAGGCGGCGGGTGCCGAGCATTTTTTTCATGACGTCGCGGGCTTCTTTGACAAACATCCGCCCGGCAGGCGTGAGTTCCACATCCCGGTGACGACGTACAAACAGCGGTACCGCCAGCCATTGCTCCAGTTGGCGCACGGTGTAGCTGACGGCGGAGGGAACGCGGTGCAGTTCCTGGGCTGCGCCACTGAAACTGCCGTGGCGGGCGACTGCATCAATTACATCCAGGGAGTATTCAGACCACATGGTTTTGCCTTCAAAAAATTCGATGCCAGTTGGCAATTATTATCGCTTCACAAGCAAATCCTCAGCTGGATAATGCGCGGCAGTCAACAAATTGTTTGATGGCAAGTTTTTGGGTGCACATGAAAAACACTTTTGGTTTTACCTGTTATCTCGCCGGGCTCAGCATGCTGGGCTACCTGGCAATGGATATGTACTTACCGGCATTTGGCACGTTGCGCAGTGAACTGGGGCTTTCAGCCGGTGCGGTGGGCGCGAGCCTGAGCATCTTTCTGGCCGGGTTCGCGATCGGCCAGTTGCTCTGGGGGCCGTTATCGGACCGCCTGGGGCGCAAACCGGTGTTGTTGGCGGGGTTGTCGCTGTTTGCCCTGGGGTGCGCGGGCATGTTCTGGGTGCAGGACAGTGTGCTGCTGTTGAGCCTGCGGTTTATTCAGGCCATCGGCATTTGCGCGGCGGCAGTAACCTGGCAGGCGCTGGTCATCGACCGATATCCGCCTGACCAGGCCAACCGCGTGTTTGCCGGGATCATGCCGCTGATGGGACTGTCACCGGCACTGGCTCCTTTGCTGGGGGCCGTGGTACTGAGTCACCTGGGCTGGCAAGCGATTTTTGCGGTATTGCTGGGCCTGGCGGTGTTACTGATCGTACCCACGTTGCTGCTCAAGGAAAAACCCCGTGTGGCGCCAAAGGCAGTTAAAACCGGGGTGAGCTATTGGCAACTGCTGTGCACGGCTAAATTCAGTGGCAACGTCATGATCTTCGCCGCATGTTCGGCCAGCTTTTTCGCCTGGTTGACGGCCTCACCCTTTATTTTGGGCGATATGGGTTATAGCCCAAGCGATATCGGTTTGAGCTACGCGCTGCCTACTGTGGCATTTATGGTGGGTGGTTACAGCTGTCGCAGCGCGTTGCAGCGGATCAGTGGGCGGGCGCTGTTACCCTGGTTGCTGGTGGCTTACTGCGCAAGCATGGTCGGTCTGTATGGGGTTGCGACCCAGACCGTGCCGACGCTGACGACCTTGCTGATCCCGTTTTGTTTGATGGCGCTGGTTAACGGTGCGAGTTATCCGATTGTTGTCGCGAGCGCACTGATGCCATTTTCGGAGAACTCCGGCAAGGCGGCGGGTTTGCAAAATACATTGCAGCTTGGGTTGTGCTTTTTGGGCAGCCTGCTGGTGTCGACCTTTATCAGCCAGCCGCTGCAAATCACGGTTGAAGTAATGCTGGCTACGGCGCCGCTGGCGGTGCTGGGGTATTTTATTCAGCGACGCAAAGTGAAGGCGCAGGCATTAGTGGCGTCTTGAGGGGCAGGTCGCCCCGGTGATTTCAGCTCAACGAAAGCGCCGGATATCTATCCGGCGCGTCAGTCAAACCCGGCTATACGCTTGCACCCCCCATTCCAGCTAGGCCATTTGGACGATGTGCCTGTGACTCACCAGTCCGATTATCGAAGGAAGGTTCTGGACGCCTCGCCGAGGAGGCAGCCAGAGCATCCACGATAATAAAAAGAGGACTGGCTGCATGAACTCTGCCCAGCAACTGAATCGTGCAGCGAGGCATCGACCATGCGCTCAATAATTGGCTATCTGGTTTGCCTGATCGTCGCTGTCACCATCGCGTTTACCTTCTCTCCACGTCATGCCTCCGATGTCGCTTCGGCCCAGTTGCGGCCCGATCGTCTGCAAATCAACGGTATGTTGTATCTGGATAAGCGGGTGGTGGCCGTCGGCGAGCGCGGCAATATTTTGCTCAGCGACGATCAGGGGGGCTCGTGGCAGCCAGCGACGGTCAAGCCGCAGCGTGATCTGACCCTTACCGCACTGGTGGCGCTGCCGGATAAAAGCCTGCTGGCGGTCGGCCATGATGGCTGGATTGTGCGCTCCGAAGATGAAGGCGCCAACTGGTCAGAGGTGCGCTTCGACGGCGAAATCGCCGAGCCTTTGCTGGGCATCTGGAGTGCCGGCGGCAATCGTGTCCTGGCGTTCGGCAGTTTCGGCAAATTTTACCAGTCCGGGGATGACGGCCGCACCTGGCAAGCCCAGCCGCTGGAGGTGGATAGCGCTCACCTCAATGGCATGGATGGCGGAACAGACGGTCGCCGCATGGTGGTCGGCGAGCAAGGGCTGGTGCTGCGCAGCGACGATGGCGGGCACAGCTGGCACAAGCTCGAGCCGTTCTATAACGGCTCGCTGTTTGGTGTGGTACGCCTGAGCCCCGATCGTTGGGTGACCTATGGCATGCGCGGCCATGTGTTTGTCAGTCAGGACTTCGGCCAGACCTGGGAACCGGTAAAAGTCGGCAATCAATTGCCGCTCTACGGCCATGTCCTATTGCCCAACGACGGTGGCCTGCTGATTGTCGGTGCTGGCAGCTCGGTAGTACGCCTGGACGGCAAGGGTGAAATGGTCAGCGCTACGCGCTTGCCGGGGCTGGGTACTTTGACTTCGGCGGTAATGGTGGGCTCACGGCTGCTGGTAGGCGGCGAGCGCGGTGTGTTCCAGGGGACTGATGGCGGTGTTGCTGCCCTTGGAGGTGCCCGGTGAGCAGTGAAAACAGTGTTGTAAATCGCACGGTCGAGCGTATTGCCGACTTGCTGATCGTCTGGCGCAAGAGCCTGTTGGCGCTGTTTGTATTATTGACCCTGGCCCTGGGTTACAGCGCCACACACACGCAACTGGACCCGGGCTTTAACAAGCAGATCCCGGTGCGCAATGCCTTTATGGTCAACTTTCTCAACTTCAGCCAGTACTTCACGGGGGCCAACCGTTTTCTGGTCAGTGTGAAGTGGAAAGGCGAAGGCGATATCTATAACCGCCAGTACCTGGAAACCCTGCGCAAAGTCACGGATGACGTGTTTTTTATCAATGGTGTGAGCCGTGCCAGTGTGACGTCGCTGTTCACCGCCAATGTGCGCTATATCGAAATCACCGAGGACGGTTTTTTCGGCGATGTGGTGATGCCACCGCGCTTTACCGGCACGGCCGAAGACTTGTCCCAGGCCCGCAACAACGTCGCCCGCTCCGGACAGGTCGGGCGTCTGGTGGCCAATGATCTGACCTCGTCGATGGTGCGCGCCGACCTGCAGGACATGGACCCGCAAACCGGCAAATCGGTGTCCTATGCCGAGGTGGCCCAGCGGCTGGAAGATATCCGTGCCAAGTACAGCAATGATGATATCGAGATCAACATCGTCGGCTTCGCCAAGCTGGTGGGGGACGTGGTTGAAGGCCTGACGACGGTCATCGGCTTTTTTGTGATTGCCTTTGTCATCACCGCGTTGATGCTGTGGGTGTATTCACGCTCATGGCGCCTCACGGTGGTTGCGCTGGCCGTGGCGCTGCTGCCGGTGGTCTGGCTGTTGGGGTTGCTGCCGTTGCTGGGGCTGGGGATCGATCCGATGTCGATTCTGGTGCCGTTTCTGATCTTCTCGATTGGCGTGTCCCATGCGGTGCAAATGACCAATGCCTGGAAACAGGATGTACTGGCGGGCAGCTCTGCGGTGCAGGCTGCGCACGGCGCTTTTTGCAAGATCTTCATCCCGGGTTCGCTGGCGTTGCTGATGAACGCCCTGGGTTTCGGCGTCATCATGCTGATCGACATTCCCATCGTGCATGAACTGGGCGTGACCGCATGCATCGGGGTGATGCTGATGATCATCACCAACAAGCTGATGCTGCCGATCATCCTGTCGTATCTCAAGCTTGAGCCGGGGGCGATGGCCCAGGGGCTCAAGGTGCAGGGCAAGCACGCGCTGTGGTGGCGGCTATCGGCGCTGGCCGAGCCAAAACCGGCGCTGGCGGTGTTTGTGGTCAGCCTGCTGCTGCTCGGTGTCGGTGCCTGGAAGGCCCGGGATCTGGCAGTGGGCGATATCGGCGTGGGTGCGCCGGAGCTGCGCGCCGATTCGCGCTACAACCAGGACAACCAGAAGATCATCAACAGTTATTCGATTGGCCTGGATGTGATGTCGGTGTTCGTGCAGGTCAAGGGCATCGAAGAAGGTTGCCTGGCACCGCAAGTGATGCGCGCCATTGAATCATTCGACTTCCAGATCCGCAGCGTGGCCGGTGTGCAGTCGGTGCAGAGCGTGGCGGGCATGGGTAAAGCCGTGATTGCCGGCAATAACGAAGGCAACCCGCGCTGGTCGGCGATCCCCGGTTCCGAGCGCGGCCTGAGCCAGGGCTCTCGCGCTTACATGCCGGACGACGGCCTGGTGACCGAAGGCTGCCAGCGCATGCAGATCCTGGTGTTCCTCACCGATCACGAAGGGTCGACCGTGAGCCATGTAGTGGACGAAACCCAGCGCATCATCGGCGGCTTGCAAGGGCCAAACGTGGAGTTTCTGCTGGCCGGTGGCAACGTGGGGGTGATGGCGGCGTCCAACGAAGCGGTCAAGCAGGCCGAGGTGGTGATGCTCGCGGCGCTGTTCGGTTCGGTGGCGCTGTTCTGCTGGCTGACCTTTGGTTCATTGCGCGCGGTGCTGTGCATTCTGGTGCCGCTGGCCATCGTCGCGATCCTGTGCAACGCCCTGATGGCGACCCTGGGCATCGGCCTGAAAGTCGCGACCTTGCCAGTGATGGCACTGGGCGTGGGGGTGGGAGTCGATTACGGGATCTATCTGTACGAGCGGATTGCCCATGAAATGGCTGACGGCAAGGATCTGCGCACGGCGTTCTACCAGGCCATGTGCCAACGGGGTACGGCGGCGGTGTTTACGGCGCTGACCATGTCCATCGGCGTGTGTACCTGGGCCTTTGCTCCCCTGAAGTTCCAGGCTGATATGGGTGTACTGCTGTCCTTCATGTTTCTCGTCAACGTGCTCGGCGCAATCTTTTTGCTACCGGCGCTGGCGGCCTGGTTCAATTTGGCACGACCGTTGGTCAAGGTCAAAACCCGCCCGGCGCAAGCGACCGCCGGGCATTATCCGCTCAAGCCGAGCGTTGCTGCGAAGGACTCTTCAAACCGCTGAAGCAGACAGCTTGCCGGGCTTGTATGACGGCAGGCATACAGACACACTGAGTCGCTTTTGCACAGCTTTACGGATGTGGTGCAAAGGTTAGCCGCTAGTCATAAGAACAATAAAAAGGGCCGGTCATGAACCTGGCCCGAAGCGAGGATAAGTCCGTGGATACAGTGACCTTGAATCACCAGACCCTGGCCGGTCTGGGGCTTGAACTGGCCGATTACGATCAGATGGTCGGCAGCTTTTATGACGGTGCCCTGGACCCCAAAATAATGGGTCGTACCTTGTGTACCGTGCGTGGCATGTTCCGGGCCAACTACGCAACCCTGATCCTGCGAGTGCCCGATCAGCCCGATCTGGGCTTGATGATCGTTGCCGGAGATATCGAAGGCGAGGGCGAGCTGACCTATCAAACCTATCCGCAAACCAATACCCCCTTTGTCGGGCAGGCGCTGGACCAGGTATTTACCGTCGAAGACCTGATGAGCGAGAGCGAGTGGGTGCAGTCGGCCTATTTCAAGGCCTACTGCGGTCCGCAGAATGTCTATCACGTGATGGGCGCCGACATTTCCACGCCCGATGGCGGCAAGCTGCGGTTTCGCATCACCCGGCCAAAGTCTTCCCCGGCTTTCTCCAGTGCCGAGCGTGCCCTGTGCAGCAGTTTTCTGCCGCATTTGCGCCGCGCCCTGCATCTGCACAACCTGCTCGATCGCAGCGAGTCCATGAGCGAGTTGTACGCCCAGGCCATCAGCCGCCTGTCGGTGGCGACCATCGTGCTCGACGAAACCGGCAAGGTTCTGCGCCTCAACCCGGTGGCCGAAGAAATCCTCAAGAACGCTGATGGGCTCAAGTTGGTGGGGGGCAGGCTGGAAGCCACTTACCCCAGCGACAACCGCGAGCTGCAACGCCTGGTCAAGCACGCTTTCAGCCAGGAAGTGCGTGAGGGCGGGGCGACAGCCGATGCGATGTCCGTGACTCGACCTTCGGGTCAGGTCAGCCTGGGGCTGGTGGTCGAGGCCATTCCGTCGCTGGAGTGGGCCGAAGGCAAGAGCAAACCGGCGGCAGTGATCTATATCCGCGACTCGGTAGGCAAATCGCTGGCCAGTGAAGTGGTGACCAAACAACTGTTCAACCTGACCAAGGCCGAGACGGCGCTGGCGATGGAACTGGCCAACGGCTTGTCCCTGGAGGAAGCGGCGGAAAACCTGAATATCCGGCGCAACACCGCGCGGGCGCATTTGCGTTCGATCTTCTCCAAGACCGGTGTGCGCCGCCAGACCGAGCTGGTGAGGATTTTGCTGAACAGCGTGGTCGCGTTGGGAAAGCCCAAGTGCGCCTTGCGAGCGGCTGAGTCCGTGGTGGTGCCGGCGCCACAACTGGCGCGTCCGGTTCGTAAAAGCGCTTAAGGATTTATGCCCGCCGGCGAGGGTGTTTGCGCCACCGCCGGTTTTTCGTCAGCCAGGCCGCCTGCGCCTGCATCATCAAGGAAAGTCTTATGCCAGTTACTGCTGTCAGCGGTTCCGCTTCCGGGATCGGCGCCGCCGTGTGCGCGCAATTACGAGCTGCGGGCCACCGGATAATCGGAATTGACCGTGGCAATGCCGAAGTGATCGCTGACCTTTCGACCCGTGCCGGGCGCCAGGCGGCAGTGGCGCAGGTGCTTGAGCAATGCGGCGGGGTGCTCGACGGGCTGGTGTGCTGCGCCGGGATCGGGGTGACCGCACCTTCCAGCGGCATCGTGCTGGCGGTTAACTACTTTGGCGTCAGTGAACTGCTTGATGGCCTGGCCGATGCGCTGGCCAAGGGGGAGAACCCGGCTGCACTGGTGATCGGTTCAGTGGCGGCCACCCATTCGGGTGCCGAGCAGGAACCAATGGTTGCCGCGATGCTCGCCGGTGACGAGGCGAAGGCGTTGGAACTGGCCAATGCCCTGGGTCAGACGCACCAGGCCTATGCCGGTTCCAAGTATGCGGTGACCTGTGCCGCGCGGCGCAAGGCGGTGCAATGGGCCCCGCAAGGTATCCGTTTGAACGTGGTTGCACCGGGCGCGGTGGAAACTCCGCTGCATCAGGCGGCCAAGGACGATGCGCGGTTTGGCAAGGCCGTACGTGAGTTTGTCGCACCACTGGGGCGCTCGGGCACTCCTGAAGAACTGGCCCGGGTTGTGGCTTTTGTGCAATCGGCGCAGGCCAGTTTCATGACCGGCAGCGTAGTGTTTGTCGACGGCGGCATGGACGCAATGGTGCGTACACAGCGTTTCTGACCGCTAAGGGGCTTTTATGAACAAAGTGGCATTTATTACCGGCGCCAGTCGCGGCATTGGTCGTGCAACCGCGCTGGCCTTTGCCCGTGCAGGTTTTGATCTGGCCATCAGTGCGCGCAGCCTGGACGAAGGTCAAAGCCATGCCCACGGCTTGCGCAACCCGGATGGCACGCCGCTGCCCGGCAGTTTGAATACCACCGCAGCGGCAATCCGTGAGCTGGGACGCAAGGCGCTGGTGGTGCCCATGGACCTGCTCGACAGTGAGTCGGTACTGGCCGCCAGCCAGGCTGTGTTTACCGAATATGGCCGGGTGGATGTACTGGTCAACAATGCCATCTACCAGGGCAGCGATCTGAATGTACCTTTTATGCAGTTGCAGCCCGAGACCCTGGAGCGAGTCTTTCAGGGCTATGTGATGACACCGTTCTTGCTGACCCGGGCGGTGGTCAGCCAGATGCTCGAGCAGGGCGGCGGTGTGGTGATCAACGTCACCTCCGGTGCTGGAGAAACCGATCCGCCGGTGGCAGCGGGCAAGGGCGGCTGGGGTTACGCCTATGGTGCGGGCAAGGCGGCAGTGTCGAGGCTGTCGGGCATATTGTCGGTGGAACTGGGGGAGCAGGGGATTCGTGCCTACACCCTCAACCCGGGTGTGGTGACCACTGACGCATTGCGCGCCACCATTGGTGACAAAGGCGTCATTGCCCTGCGTGCAGGCTCTGCGCCGCCGGAGGTGCCAGCAGCGGTGATGCTGTGGCTGGCCACCCATGCAGGGGCGGTTGATCACCAGCGCAAGACCATTCACTGCCAGCCGTTTGCCCGTGAACACGGGATTGTCGAGGATTGGCGCTAAGCGCTCCCTCACCCTGACCCTCTCCCATGGGGAGAGGGGACTGACCGCACGCGGCCCAAAGATCACCGCAAACCAGCTCCCTCTCCCTGCGGGAGAGGGTTGGGGTGAGGGCAGCCCCTCTAGTCCATCTGAACGATGAGCCCACCCCGAACCTCGGTGAAGATCATCGGGTAAAGCGCCCTGGCCCTTAACCTGAGGAATAATAAAAATGACTAAACTCGCACACATCCACGTCGAGAATGCTTTGTCGCCCCGCTATGGTCGCGGCTGGCATTGCCTGGGCGAGGCAGACGAGTACCGTGATGGCAAGCTGCATACCCTGAATGTGTTCGGCTCGCGACTGTTGGCATTTGCCACGTCAAAGGGCGAGATCAGTGTGCTCGACGCCCATTGCCCGCATATGGGCGCCGACCTGTCTCAGGGCACTATCGAGAATGACCGTGTGGTCTGCCCCTTTCACCACTGGCAGTACGAAGCCAGCGGCAAGTGTGTCGAGATCCCTTACTGCAAGCGCATTCCGCCCAAGGCCAAAACCCGTGCCTGGCAGACCTGCGAGGTCAACAATCTGCTGTTTGTGTGGAACAACCCTGAAGGCAAGCCGCCCGCCGAAGATGTGGTGATCCCCCATCTACCTGAGCTGGACAGCGATGAGTGGCTGCACAGCTGGCATATGGACAAGCTGATCATCGACACCAACCCGCGCGAGCTGGTCGACAACCTGGTGGACGCCCAGCATTTCGGTCCGGTACATGGCACGCCGACCAAGTACTTCCACAATGTGTTCGAGGGGCATATCGCTCAGCAGATCTTCCATGGCGACTCCGAGCGGCTGGGCGGTGACCTGGTGGCCGAGTCGGCCTATTACGGCCCCGCGACGCACCTGACACGCATGAGCGCGGTGTTTGAAGGGCTGGAAATAAAGTCCATCCTGCTCAATTGCCACGTGCCGATCGGCCCCAACAGCTTTGAACTGCGTTTTGGCTGCATGGTGAAAAAAGTGCCGGGCTGGACCCATGAACAGAACGAAGCGCTGGCCGTGGATTATGTGCAGCGTAACCGCGACTCGTTCTATCAGGACGTTGATATCTGGACGCACAAGGTGCGCATCAACAACCCGGTGCTGGCCGAGGGCGATGGTCCGGTCTATCAGCTACGCGAGTGGTACCAACAGTTTTTCACCGACGAAGAGGGCGTGCCGGCAAGCATGGCCGAGCGTCGTGAAATCACCACGGTGGATAACCGCTGATTGATTGCCTGAGCCACGGGCCGCGCCGCTGGCGCTGCCTGTCCAGCGGCAAGTTACTGCTGGCTTTTTGATCCGTGCTGCTTAAGATGGCCGTCATCGATACGTCATCGGGCATGGAACAGGGCCAATGCTGAACAAGGACACCATCTCCATTCATCTGGTGCGTGAGGCGCTGCTGCAAAGCTGTGCGCCGGGCAGTGCCACCGATGAAGTGCTGCACAAGGTCGGCATCGCGCGCGAGTTGCTTGACCAGCCGGATGCCCGTGTACCGGCCATGGTCTATGCGCGGATGTGGCGGTTGCTGGCGCGGCGCCTGGACGACGAATTTTTTGGCATGGACCCGCGCAAGTTGCGGGCCGGCAGCCTGGAGTTCATGTGCCGCTCGGCCATGGCGCAGCCAACCCTGGCCCGGGGGCTGGAGGTGGTACTGGGGTTTCTGTCGTTGATGCTGGAGCGTTTGCCTGCACGCCTGGTGCGTCAGCAAAGCGTGGCCGAGATTGTCCTGCACGAGCCTGAGCAACAGGCCAGCCGTGGTTTTACCTACTTTGCCTACTGGATGATCGTGCACGGTGTGGCCTGCTGGCTGGCCGGGCGCAGGATTCCGATTCTGGCCATTGAGCTGCGTTGTGCTGCGCCCGATTACTGCGAAGACTACGAAGTGATGTTCTCCGAGAACCTGCGTTTTGAGCGGCCACGCACGCGGATGATTTTTGCCGCTGATTGCCTGGATGCACCGATCAAGCGCACCGATCCGGAGTTGAAACGGTTTTTGGCTGAAGCACCGGCCAATATTCTGGTCAAGTACCGCGACCCGCAAAGCCTGGCCAGTCAGATAAAACAGAATCTGCGCCAGTTGCCGGCCGTGCAGTGGCCCGAGACCCAGGGCATGGCGCAGGGTCTGTGCATGTCGGCATCGACGTTTCGCCGTCGCCTGGCGGACGAAGGGCAAACCTTTCAGGGGCTCAAGGACAGTGTGCGCAAGGAGCTGGCAATCGGCTGGCTGGCCGAGCCTGAGCACAGCTATGCCGACATTGCCCAGCGCCTGGGCTTTGCCGATACCAGCTCATTCTACAAGGCCTTTCGCAAATGGTCGGGGACCAACCCCGGGCATTACCGCGGGTTGATTTTGGGCGCGGTTTGAAAACCATTGGCGCCTCTGACTCTTCTGTCCCCTGAAGAGACTCTGTTGCCGATCAGGCCTTTTTGTGGGAGCGAGTCTGCTCGCGAACGACCTTCGCGAGCAGGCTCGCTCCCACAGTCGTCGTATATACGGGCTACAGCGTCCTGATCGAGTTGCTGATCCCGCGGGCGCACTGAATCACTGTAGAGGCCAGTTTTTCTTCGGCTTCTTCCATGCTCCAGCGGCTGCTGGGCACCACCACATGCACCGCCGCGACCGGCAGGCCGTTACTGTTGAAAATCGGCGCGGCAATGGTCATGTCACCCAGAAACATCTCTTCCTTGTTGGTGGCATAGCCCTGTTTGCGGCTGATCTGCACCCGTTCAAATATGGCGTCGGCATCGGTAATTGTATGGCGTGTCAGTTCGATCAGCTGGCTGTCTTGCAGCACACCACGGATTTCATCATCTGCCAGGCCACTCAGGTAAGCACGCCCGCCACCTGTGCAGTACATCGGGATACGGCTGCCGATAGGCATATGGATCGGGATAAATTTCGGCGCGACGAAACGTGACACGTAAACCATGTCCAGTCCGTCGGGCTCGGTCAGGTTGACCGTCTCGCCGGTGATCTGGTTAAGCTCGGCCAAGTAGGGGTTTGCCACATCTACCAATATATCGGCGGCCAGATAGTTGTAGCCGATCTCCATAACTTTGGGCGTTAACTGGAAGCGCCGGCTTTGCGGGTGTTTGCGTACATACCCGAGTTCCTCAAGGGTATGCACCATGCGTTGGGCCGAGCTTTTGCTGATGCCTGCCACCAACGCTATATCTGCCAGGGTCATGGTGCGCCGCGCCGCGCCGAAACCGCGAAGTACGGCCAGGCCCTTTTCCAGTGACTGGTTGAAAAGAGGGTTGTTGTTATCGCTCATGGCGCATCCTTGGCTTGTTTCAGGTCTATAAGTATCGATATGCGATACTTATAAATCTCTTTACGATTTAAGTAAATTGGTTATAGTCGATGGCGGCATTTTGCACCAGAGGCTGCAGGGGTTGTTGAGTGCCGTATCGCAACAATAAAAGCGACCACAGGGAGATTCGCTATGCACAAACCTTTTCAAGTGCTGACGCTGGTATGCGCAATGGCTGCCGGGTTGATTGGATCAGCCAGCGCTGTTGCAGAGCCTGTCTATAAGGTCGGGGCGACAGCAACGGGCATCCCGTTCACCTTCCTCGATATCAAGAGCGGGAAAATCCAGGGCATGATGGTCGATGCGGCCGAGGCGGTGGGCAAGGCTGGCGGGTTCGACACCGAGATCCAGCAAACCACCTTTGCGGCTCTGATCCCTTCGTTGACCACCAACAAGATCGACCTGATTTCCGCCGCCATGCTCAAAACCCCAGAGCGTGAAAAGGTTGTGCAGTATTCCGATCCGATTTTCAGCTACGGCGAAGGCCTGATCGTCAAATCTGACGACCCGAAAGAATACAAAACCATGGATGACCTGGCCGGTGAAGTGGTCGGCGCCCAGGTTGGTACGGTCTTTCTCGATGCGCTGAACAAGCACGGCGGCTTCAAGGAAGTGCGCAGCTACGACTCCATTCCTGACCTGATGCGGGACCTCAAGCTGGGCCGTATCAAGGCGGCATTCGGTGATCGCCCGATCATCGCCTACCAGTTGGCCCAGGGTAAAAACCCGGACGTAAAACTGTCGAGCACCTATGTGCCGGTGGTGATGGGCGACGTATGCCTGGTGATGCGCCAGGGCGATGCCGAGAAGCTGGCGCAGGTCAACAAGGGCATTGCCGCCATCAAGGCCGACGGCTCGCTGCAACGCATCATCGAGAAGTGGCAACTGAACTGATGATCCTGTGGCCCCCGTGTTGCGGCGGGTCACTTCTTGTAGCGGTGCGCAGGTAGTTTATGTTTCTCCAGGACGCGTTGGACTTTCTTCCAATTCTGCTCAAAGGCGCAGTGGTCACTGTGCAGGTCACTGCAGGTTCGTTCCTGCTCAGTTCAGTGATTGGCCTGCTGTTTGCGCTGATGATGGTTTCCAAGATTCGCGCCATCGCCTTGTTCGCCATCGGCGTGGTCAATGTGATTCGCGGGCTGCCGATCATCGTGCAGCTGTTTTATATCTATTTTGTGTTGCCCGACTTCGGTATCCAGCTCAGTGCCATGCAGGCTGGCGTGATCGGTCTGGGCATTGCCTATTCGGCCTATCAGGCCGAGAACTTTAGGGCGGGGATCCAGGCCATCGACCTGGGCCAGATCGAAGCCGCCGAGTCGTTTGGCATGCGCGGTCTGCTGATCATGCGCCGGATTGTGCTGCCCCAGGCATTTCGCATTGCCTTGCCGCCCTATGGCAACACGCTGGTGATGATGCTCAAGGACTCCTCGCTGGTGTCGACCATCACCGTGGCGGAAATGACCCGCCAAGGGCAACTGATTGCGTCTTCGACCTTTGAAAACATGACGGTCTACACCCTGGTTGCGTTGCTCTATCTGTCGATGAGCTTGCCGCTGTCCTATGGCTTGCGTCGTCTGGAAGGCCGCTTTGCGCTGCGGAGGCGTACATGAAAGCACCCTCGAAATTGATCTTGCCACCTTCCCTCTGGTCCGCTACGGCGCGCCCCGCGGCTCTGACCCAGGCACTGGCGGAAAACAAGCGGGTGGACGTGGCGATTGTCGGTGCCGGGTACACGGGGCTGGTGACTGCACTGCGCCTGGCAGAGTCGGGTGTCAGTGTCTGTGTGCTGGATGCGGGTGAGCCGGGTTGGGGCGCTTCGGGGCGCAACGGCGGGCAGGTCATCCCCGGCCTCAAATACGACCCCGATCAGTTGCTTGAGCGTTTTGGCGCTGAGCGTGGCGAGAAAATTATCGAAGCCTGCGGCGGTGCCGCAGATGAAGTGTTTTCGCTGATTCGCGAATACGGCATTGCGTGTGATGCCACGCGCAAGGGCTGGATTCAGCCGGCCTTTTCCAGCGCGACGATGAAGACTCTGGAGGGTCGTGCCCGCCAGTGGCAACAGCGCGGTGTAGCCGCCGAGTTGCTGGACAGTGACAGCGTATGCCAGCGCATCGGTACGCACAATTACGTGGGTGGCTGGGTTGACCCGCGGGCTGGCAGTTTGCATCCGCTTAACTATGCTCGCGGCCTGGCCAGGTCGGCACTGGGGCGTGGCGTGATGATTCACAGCGATAGCCAGGTGACGGACTTGCGCCGCATCGGCACGCAGTGGCAACTGACCACCGCACAAGGTCATAGCGTGACGGCCGAGCGTGTGGTGCTGGCTACCAATGGCTATACCGATGGCTTGTGGCCAGGGCTGCGGCAAACCGTGCTGGCGGCCAACAGTTTCCTGATTGCCACCCGACCACTGTCGCCGGAGCTGCGCAAAACCATTTTGCCGGGCGGGGAAGTGTGCTCCGATGCGCGGCGCCTGCTGCTGTACTTCAAGCAGGATGCCCAGGGGCGTGTACTGCTGGGTGGGCGCGGGCCGTTTGCCGAACCGCGCCGTGCCGAAGACTGGGCACACCTTGAGCGCTCATTGATCAGCGTGTTTCCGCAGTTGGCAGGCGTGGCGATCGAATACCGCTGGAGCGGGCGTGTGGCGCTCAATCATAGTGTGTTGCCACAGTTGCATGAGCCGCAGCCAGGCCTGTCGATCCTGATGGGCTACAACGGCCGCGGCATTGCGATGGCGACAACCTTGGGCAAGCATCTGGCGGCGCGAGTTTCGGGGGCCAGCAATGACTTCCCGTTCCCTGTCACGCCGATGCGCAGAATTCCCTTCCACAGCTTGCAGCGCCTGTATGTGGCGGCGGGTATCAGCTACTACCGGTTGCTGGATGCCCTGAACGGGTAAAAGCAGGGGCAAGCGTCAACAGCCTTGGCGCTTGCCGCTGATCTTCAATCCGCCTTGATCGTTGATACATCCTCGGCCCTGACCTTTATGTGCTTGCCTGCTATATCGACGAACTCATAGAAGCCATCCTTGTTGGTGGTAGTGGGCAGGTCCTTGGTCAGGTATTGCGTGCCGTTTTGCAGGGTCACAACGCTCGGGGTCGCGCAGCCTGCCAGGCCCAGCAAGGCCACTATCAGCAGGGGTAAACCGGTAACCTTGATCTTCATGCATGTACCTTGAGCTGTTCGCAAGTTGGAGATGGGTCGCGCCGAGGTTGTTCGAGCAGCCAGCGCTGGAAAGTCAGTGTGGCATCTGACAGCGTTTTTTGCCGAGAGTGCGCCGGATGATCGGCATTTGTGCTGAAAAATTCAACCGCGCCGCCACCACGCCGTGATCCCGGTGCGGGTGGATCAGATCAGGTCGGGCACGCCCTGGAGCCATTATTGAGGTCCTGTTTGTCGACGCGACTGAGCAGGCTGGCCTTGCCGTCTTTCCAGGTCAGGGTCAACACATACAACGAGTCAAAGTCGCCACCGGACCAGTCTTCGGTCAACGAGGTCTTCTTGCCCAGCGCCTGACTGGCGACGCTATTGATCAGTTCCGGCAAGTAGCCATGGGACCAGGCGGTGTAGATCGTTGAGCTGTGATACTGGTCGTCGGTCAGCTCTTTGGCCAGTTGGCGGGTATCGTTGGCCGAATACTCCAGATTGATCGGCAAGCCCAGTTTGATGGCGCTCGGGTTGATGGTCATCAACGGCCGTACGTAGCTGTAGGCATCATCATTGGCGCCTTCTTCAACCTGGCGCGAAGGGTTGGCTGCAAACACGTAGTCAGCCTTGCCATAGCGCTGAGGCAACAGGGTGGCCAGGTCAATCGCGCGGTTCAGTCCCTGGCAGGTGAGCTGGCCGAGGCCATCGGCGGGTTTTTCCGCATGGCGCAAAAACACCAGGGTTTGCACACCGTCTACCGGCTGGGCAAAGACGTCATCCGCATGTACCGCCAGCGCAACAGCGCCGGCAATCAGTAACAGCGGGATAGCCGCCAATGCATAGGGCTTGAGTCGAGGTTTAATCCAAACAGACTGGGTCATGGGATTCTTCTGCATACATCTGTTAAGGCTGACTGGCCTGGCACAGTGGGCATGGCAGCCCCTGTGTTGATCCTTGTCATTACTGCAAACCTGAGCCTCTTATCCTTGGCAGAAGCGTTTATTAGATGCCTTTTTCACAATTGGTTCGATTTTACCTGCGCTAGATCGGTAATTGTCCTGCAGGGTGAATGCTATGGTGGCTTTTTTGTATGACAAAATCGTTCACTCTTTAGTCTGGTATTCCTACAGAGGCTTGCGCCATGCTTCCAGCGCCACTGCGAAAACCGAGCAATCCCGTGCATCTTCGAGTACGTGCCTGGCGCGGCCGGGTAGGGCTGGCCATGGTGGCGAGCCTGTCGGTGCTGGCGGGCATGACGGACGCCATCGGCTTTTTGGCCACCGGTGATTTTGTCTCATTTATGAGCGGCAATACCACGCGTCTGGCGGTGGCCGTCGGTGACGGTGACCTGCAGATGGCGTTGCGCCTGCTGCTTGCGGTACTGGCGTTTATTGTCGGTAACGCCCTGGGGGTATTGCTGGGGCGCTGGGGCGGACGGCGCGCTTTACCCTTGATGCTGGTGATTGCGGGGTTGTTGTGTGCGGCAGCTTTGCTGCCGTTTGCCAGCCAGGTGCCGGCGTTGCTGGCAGCCATCGTGGCAATGGGCATGCTCAATGCTGCGGTGGAGCAGGTCAATGGCCTGCCGGTGGGCCTGACCTACGTGACCGGGGCATTGTCGCGTTTTGGTCGCGGGCTGGGCCGCTGGCTGCTGGGTGAGCGGCGCAGTGGCTGGCGCGTGCAACTGGTGCCCTGGACCGGGATGTTGCTGGGTGCAGTGCTGGGTGCCTTGCTGGAGGCGCAGTTCGGCCTCCAGGCCCTGCTGTTCAGCGCCGGTTTTGCGGCTGTTTTGGGCGTGTTGTCGTTGCGCATACCTCGTCGTTGGCAACGGGATTACATGCCGCGTTAATCCCTCGTTTTGCTTGACCCGGGCTGCGCGTAAACTGGCGCAGCCCGGCTGCATGCCCAGCCCTACGAACAGGAGTCGTTGTGTCCAAGTCAGTCGATGACAATTCATCCCTTGCGCCATTTTCCATCGAAAGCCCGGCACCGCTATATGCCCGGGTCAAACAGGCCATAACGCAAAAAATCCGTTCAGGGGCCTGGCTGCCCAATGCCAAGTTGCCGTCTGAGAGTGAACTGCTTGCCCAGCTGGGGGTGAGTCGCATGACCATCAATCGCGCATTGCGTGAGCTGACCATCGAAGGGCTGCTGGTGCGCATGCAAGGGGTGGGCACCTTCGTCGCCGTGCCCAAGGGCAGTGCGGCGTTGTTCGAGATTCGCAATATCGCCCAGGAAATCGCTGATCGTGGCCATGTGCACCGCTGCGAAGTGATTGTGCTCGAAGAGGTCCCGGCCAAGACCACGCCGGTGTTGCCCTTTGCCCTGGACGGGGTCAAACGCTTATTCCATTCTCTGATGGTGCACTACGAAAACGAGGTGCCGGTGCAGATCGAGGAGCGCTATATCAATGCCGAGATCGCCCCTGAGTACCTGCAACAGGACTTCACCCGCACCACAGCCTATGCCTACCTGATGAACCTGGCGCCACTGACCGGCGGCGAACATGAGGTGGAGGCGATTCATGCTACTTCCGCGCAATGCCGCCTGTTGAACGTAAAGCGCAACGAGCCATGCCTGCTGATTCGCCGCCGGACCTGGGCTGCACAGGGGTTGGTGGGGTGTGCCCGGCTGGTCTATCCGGGTTCGCGCTATCGCCTGCAAGGGCAGTGCGGTAACTGAGTACTCGCGGGTGGCCCCGTGTTACTCGCGTTACTTTTGGTGCGTTTTTGTTACCTTCCCGCCTGTTTATGCCCAAAGTTGCGGCAGTTTTCTGCATTTTTTCTGTGCGCTCATATTCCGTATTAAATAGTTATTATTTTTTAACTATCTGATTTAAATAGCTATTTATCTTGATTTTGTACGTACCTGGTTGATCTCGTTCAGGTGTTGGCCCTTCACTTGCATTCACTTGTACATACAGGTTGGTATAAGTGTGCACCTTTGTGCCGCTTGAGCATTTGAGGATGTGAAAATGAACGACAGTCCGTTTACCCGACAACTGCAAGGTGTGCGTGTGCTGGATGTCAGCCGCGTGCTGGCCGGGCCGCATTGCACCGCGATGCTGGCTGATCTGGGGGCCGACGTCATCAAGTTCGAAGTGCCCGAGGAGGGCGATGACGCCCGCCATCTGGGCCCGTTTCTGGACGGCGAAAGTGTCTACTTCGGGCTGATCAATCGCGGCAAACGCAGCGTTGAAATCGATTTTAAAAACCCGGCCGACCGCCAGCGTTTCTACGAACTGGTGGCCGATGCCGATGTCGTGGTCGAGAACTTCCGCCCCGGTGTCACTCAACGCCTGGGCATCGATTTCGACAGCCTCAAGCAGCACAACCCGCGGCTGATCTACGCCAGCATCTCCGGTTTCGGCCAGCAAGGCCCGCTGTCCAGTCGCCCGGCTTATGACATCGTCGCGCAGGCCATGTCCGGGCTGATGAGCGTTACCGGTTTCGCCGCTACCGGGCCGACCCGCAGCGGCGAGGCCATCGGCGATCTGTGTGCCGGGGTGTATGCAGCCTGGGCAATCAGCTCGGCGCTGTTTGCCCGCGAGCGGCATGCCCCGGGGGCCCAGTACATCGATGTGGCCATGTTCGACGTGTTGTTCAGCCTGCAGATGACCGGTCTGTCCAACCTGTATGCAAACGGTGTGGCGCCGGGGCTGGTGGGTAACCGGCATCCGGTATCGACGCCGTTTGATAGCTATCGCGCGGCAGACGGTCAGGTGGTGATTGCAGTGGCCAGCAATCGCTTGTTCGAGCGCCTGTGCCAATGCATGGGCCAGCCGGAGCTGGCCACCGATGCGCGCTTTGTCAACGATACCCAGCGCACCCTGAATGAGCCGGCGTTACGCGCTGTTATCGAGGCCTGGACCACACAGCACAAGGTTGAACAGTTATGCGACGGCCTGCTCGATGCCGGAGTGCCGTCTTCACCGGTGTGGGATCTGGCCCAGGCTGCGGGCAGTGAACATGCCCGTGTACGCCAGTTGCAGTTCCAGCCCGAGGGCAGCGTATTGCCGCTGGTGCCGCAACCGGTGTTCTTCAATGGCCGTAAACCCCACGCCATCACCATTGCCCCCCGATTGGGCGCAGACAACGCCGCATTTGGCTTGAACAAAGCAGGAGAGAAAGCATGAACTTTGAAATGAGCGCAGAGGAAATGGCCGTAGTTGAAAGTGCCGAGCAAGTGGCGCGTGAGGTAATTCAGCCGCTGGCCCAGCACTACGATGAAACCGAAACTTTTTGCCTGGCCAGCATCCGGGCGTTGAGCGATCTGGGTTGCATGGGCGTCAACCTGCCAGAACAATATGGCGGCCTGGGCATTGGTAGCCTGGCGATGAGCCGCGTGGTGGAAGCAGTAGCGGGTGCCTGTGCCTCTACCGCTTCGGCCATGACTGCGCATTTTCTGGCCACGGACTCGATCCTGCTGGGCGGCACCGAGGAACAGAAACATGAGTGGCTGCCACGGGCAGCCAGCGGCGAATTGCTCGGTGCCTTTGCCCTGACCGAGCCTGCGGCGGGTTCCAACCCGGCGGATATGCGCAGCCGCGCCGTACGTGAAGAAGGTGGTTGGCGGGTGCGCGGCAACAAGCACTACATCACCAATGCCAGGGAAGCCGATTTTATTGTGCTCTACGTCAAGACCGACGCAGATGCAGGTCACAAGGGCATCAGTGCCTTTATGGTGCCCCGGGGCACGGCGGGCATCAGCTTCTCCAGTCCGGAAAAAACCATGGGCCTGCGTGGCAGTACCATCTATGAACTGGCGCTGGACTGCTGGCTGCCCGAATCGGCACTGCTCGGCGTAGAAGGCCAGGGGTTCAACACGGCCATGGCGGTGCTGGACCGTGGGCGGGTGGAAGTGGCAGCCATGTCGCTGGGGATTGCCAATGCCGCCCTGCAAGCCAGCCTGAGCTGGGTGCGTGAACGGCAGATCGGGCCCAAACCGCTGGCCGCTTATCAGGGCACGCAATGGCGCCTGGCTGATATGTATGCGCAGCTCGAAAGCGCGCGCATGCTGACCATGAAAGCTGCTGCCCGGCGTGACAGCGGCGAGCGTTTCAGCCTCGACTCGGCCACCGCCAAACTGGTCGCTGCCGAATGCGCCGGGTTTATCACCGATGCTGCACTGCAACTGCACGGTGGCTATGGCTACAGCCGGGATTTGCCGCTGGAGCGCTATGTTCGTGATGCACGGATCTTGCGGATTTTTGAAGGCACCTCCGAGGTACAAAAAATCATTATCTCCCGTGCCCTGCTCGACGCAGCCAGATAATCCGCCGGCCAAGGATTGGAAAAGTCTTTCCCAAAACAACACGGCGCACCCCGGGTGCCAGCCTGAAGGAACTGCTTATGTCCACGCTCAACCAAGATTCACCGCGGGCCTCGCTGGTCGAACAGCGCTCTATCGATTACATCCCTGAGTCAGAGCGCCATGGGCGTCTGTTCAGCCAGTTCACCTTGTGGTTCGGGGCCAACCTGCAAGTCACTGCGATTGTCACCGGAGCCCTGGCCGTGGTGCTGGGAGGGGACGTGTTCTGGTCGCTGATCGGCCTGCTGATCGGGCAAGTGCTGGGCGGCACCATCATGGCGTTGCATGCGGCGCAGGGACCCAAGCTGGGCCTGCCGCAGATGATCTCCAGCCGGGTGCAATTCGGCGTCTATGGCGCCGTGATCCCGATTGTGCTGGTGTGCCTGATGTATGTCGGTTTCTCGGCCAGCGGCTCGGTGCTGGCCGGGCAGGCCGTGGGGCAACTGGTGGGGGTGAGTGACTCGTGGGGCATCCTGATTTTTGCTGCCCTGATCGTGCTGCTGACCATTCTGGGCTATCGCACCATTCACATGATCGGCCGTGTGGCGAGCGTGGTCGGCGTGCTGGCGTTTTTCTACCTGTTCTACACCCTGATTGCTCAGAATGACATTGGCCTGTTGCTGAGCAATAAACACTTTTCCCTGAGCAGTTTTCTGTTGGCGATATCGTTGTCAGCCTCCTGGCAGATCGCGTTCGGGCCTTATGTGGCGGACTACTCGCGTTACCTGCCGTCCAGCACCTCGTCGCTGAAAACTTTTCTGGCAGTGGGGCTGGGCTCTGTCGTCGGCTCGCAAATATCGATGGTTTTCGGTGTGTTTGTGGCTGCCCTGGCCGGTAGCCAGTTTGCCGGGCATGAGGTGGCCTACATCGTCGGCATGGGGGCGAGCGGGGCGATGGCGGCGCTGCTGTATTTTTGCGTGGTGTTCGGCAAGGTGACCATCACTACGCTCAATGCCTACGGCAGTTTCATGTCCCTGGCCACCATCGTCAGCGGCTTTCGCGGCAACCATGAAATCTCCAAGACCTTACGCCTGTTTTACATCCTGCTGATGGTAGGTTTTGCCACTGCTCTGGCCTTGCTTGGGCAGCATTCGTTCCTCAAGGATTTTTCGGCGTTTATTCTGTTTTTACTGGCTTTTTTTACGCCGTGGAGTGCGATCAACCTGGTGGACTTTTACCTCATCAGTAAAGAGCGCTATGACGTACCGGCGCTGTCTAACCCGAATGGCCGATACGGGCGCTGGAACCTGCGCGGTATTCTGGTCTACGCCTTCGGAGTGGTGGTGCAGTTGCCGTTTATCGCCACCAGCTTTTACACCGGGCCTCTGGTGGAACACCTGGGGGGGACTGATATTTCCTGGATCATCGGCCTGACGCTGCCAGCGCTGGTGTACTACTTCGTGGCACGCAACTCGGGGCAGTCGGTGCCGGATCAACTGATTTTGCCTGTTGAGCCCGCGACGGTTTAAGAGGTTTCCAATCAAGTAGCCATAGAGGGAGCAACAATGAAGGTGCTGGCCTGTATCAAACGAGTGGTCGATTACAACGTTAAAGTGCGCGTCAAAGCGGACAACTCCGGCGTTGACCTCGCCAACGTCAAGATGTCGATGAACCCCTTCTGCGAAATCGCCGTGGAAGAAGCCGTACGCCTTAAAGAGAAGGGCCTTGCGACTGAAATCGTCGTCGTCTCCATCGGCCCGACCACTGCTCAGGAACAGCTGCGTACCGCGCTGGCGCTGGGTGCTGATCGCGCCATTCTCGTCGAGTCCGCCGAAGATCTGACCTCGCTGGCCGTGGCCAAGCTGCTCAAGGCCGTTGTCGACAAGGAACAGCCACAGCTGGTGATCCTGGGTAAACAGGCCATCGACAGCGACAACAACCAGACTGGCCAGATGCTGGCTGCGTTGACCGGTTTCGGTCAGGGCACGTTCGCGTCCAAGGTTGAAGTGGCAGGTGACAAGGTTGCCGTGACCCGTGAAGTAGACGGCGGCGCGCAAACTGTTTCGCTGAAATTGCCGGCGATCATCACCACCGACCTGCGTTTGAACGAGCCGCGTTATGCGTCCCTGCCAAACATCATGAAAGCCAAGAAAAAGCCGCTTGAAGTACTGACGCCAGACGCGTTGGGTGTTTCGACTGCTTCGACCAACAAAACCCTGAAAGTGGAAGCCCCGGCTGCACGCAGCGCGGGTATCAAGGTCAAGTCGGTGGCTGAACTGGTCGAGAAACTGAAAAACGAAGCGAAGGTAATCTAATCATGACTATCTTGGTAATCGCAGA
>NZ_SCFF01000007.1:0-192570 GCF_022496745.1 Pseudomonas sp. TMW22080
AGCATTGGAACCACCTGATCCCATCCCGAACTCAGTAGTGAAACGATGCATCGCCGATGGTAGTGTGGGGTTTCCCCATGTGAGAGTAGGTCATCGTCAAGATTAAATTCCAAACCCCCTGTCTGCTAACGCAGATAGGGGGTTTGTTTTTGTGCGCAGAAAAACAGCCGCAGCTTCAAGCCTCCATTGCCGAGCAATGTTAAGGTTCGCCTTTGGATTTCGCTTTCTCCTAAGGATGCCGTCATGTCGGTTGCTACGCCTCTCAATGCGGGTTTTATGGTGGTTCATGGCAACCGCCTCGATGAGTTACGCAGCCTGGTTGTCAGCTGGATGCGCCTTTACCCGCTGGCTCCTCTGGAGAACGAAATTGCTCTGGTGCAGAGTAACGGCATCGCCCAATGGTTAAAGCTGGCTCTTGCCGAAGATGCCCGCGACGACGACCTCGGCGGCTGCGGTATTGCTGCAGCCGTGGACGTGCAGTTGCCCGGCAGTTTTTTGTGGCAGCTCTATCGGCTGGTACTGGGCAGTGAAGAAATCCCCGCCAAGTCATTGCTCGATAAAGCCCCGCTGACCTGGCGTCTGATGCGCCTGCTGCCTGCCCTTATCGATCAGCCGCACTTCGAACCCCTGCAGCGCTTCCTGACTCACGACACCGATCTGCGCAAGCGCTATCAGCTGTCTGAGCGTCTTGCCGACCTGTTCGACCAATATCAGGTATATCGCGCCGACTGGCTTGAGGACTGGGCCGCAGGTCGCCATCAATTGCGTAACGCCCGGGGCGAAAGCCCGGCCCTGAGCCCGGCTAACTGCTGGCAGGCCGAGTTGTGGCGTGCGCTTCTGCTCGATGTAGGTGAAGAGGGCATGTCACAGAGCCGTGCCGGCGTTCATCAGCGTTTTATGGACAAGATCAACAGCCTCGAGCAAGCCCCGCCCGGCTTGCCCGCGCGGGTGATCGTTTTTGGCATCTCGTCACTGCCTGCTCAGGCACTTGAAGCCCTGGCCGGGCTCGCCCGCTTCAGCCAGGTATTGTTGTGTGTGCACAACCCTTGCCGCCATCATTGGTCTGACATCGTTGCCGATAAAGATCTGCTGCGTCATCAGTACAAACGTCAGGCCCGCAAAAGCGGCATGCCTACAGCACTTGATCTGGATACCCTGCATCAGCATGCCCATCCCTTGCTGGCTGCCTGGGGTAAACAAGGCCGTGACTATATCAACCTGCTCGACAGCTACGACGAGCCCAACAGTTATCGCGCAGCTTTTCGCGATGGCCGTATCGACCTGTTCAGCGAAGTTGAACCGCTTAACCTGCTCAACCAGTTGCAGGACGATATTCTTGAGCTGCGCCCGCTCAACGAAACCCGGGAGCTATGGCCCGCCATCGATCTGGCACAGGATCGCTCAATACGCTTCCATGTTGCGCATAGTGCGCAGCGTGAAGTCGAGATCCTGCACGACCAGTTGCTCGCACGTTTCAGCGAGAACCCTCAGTTGCAGCCACGTGATGTGATTGTGATGGTGCCGGATGTGGACAGTTACGCGCCGCATATCCGTGCTGTTTTTGGGCAAATCGAACGTGATGATCGGCGCTTTATTCCCTACACCCTGGCCGACCAGGGGCAGCGTGGTCGTGATCCATTGCTGATCGCTCTCGAACACTTGCTTAAATTGCCTGACAGCCGTTTCCCCGTCAGTGAAATCCTGGATTTGCTCGACGTGCCATCACTGCGCGCCCGCTTCAAGGTGCAAGAGCGCGACTTGCCAACCTTGCATCGCTGGATTGAAGGCGCTGGCATTCGCTGGGGGTTGAATGCGCAGCAGCGTGCCGGTCTTGGTTTGCCCGAGCAACTGGAGCAAAACAGTTGGCGTTTTGGTTTGCGCCGCATGTTGCTCGGATATGCCGTAGGCAGTGGTGAGGCCTGCGACGGTATTGAGCCCTACGATGAGATCGGGGGGCTGGATGCCGTACTGATCGGCCCGCTGGTAGCTTTGCTCGATGCGTTGGAAATCGCTCATCAGGAGCTCTCGCAACCGGCATTGCCGCAGCTCTGGGGCGAGCGCCTGCAGGCTTTGGTGCAGCTGTTTTTCCAGGCCGAAACAGAGCACGACGACTACCTGTTGGCCCAGCTTGAAGAGCTGCGCGAAACCTGGCTCGAAACCTGTGAACTGGTTGGTCTGCAGGATGAGTTACCGCTGACCGTAGTACGCGAGGCCTGGCTTACCGGGCTTGACCAGGGCAAGTTGTCACAACGTTTCCTGGCCGGGGCGGTCAACTTCTGCACCCTGATGCCGATGCGGGCCATCCCCTTCAAGCTGGTATGCCTGCTGGGCATGAACGACGGCGACTACCCGCGAGCCCAGCCGCCGCTGGACTTCGATCTGATGGGCAGCGATTACCGCCCGGGCGATCGTTCGCGCCGCGAAGATGACCGTTACCTGCTTCTTGAAGCGCTGCTTTCGGCTCGTGATCAGCTTTATATCAGCTGGGTAGGGCGCAGTATTCGCGACAACAGCGAGCGTCCGGCCTGTGTCCTGATTGGCCAGCTGCGTGACCACCTTGCCAGTGGTTGGCATCTGCAAGGGGGCGGCGACCTGCTTGAGGCCATGACCCAAGAGCACCCACTGCAACCCTTTAGCACTCGTTACTTTCATGAAGGCAACCCTAACCTGTTCAGCTATGCGCGTGAATGGCAGCGCTTGCATGCGCCACAACCGGAGCCCGTTGGTCCCGGCACGCTTGGCGCGCATATCCAGGAAGAACCACTGAACCTGACGCAGTTACAGGATTTTTTGCGAAACCCAGTGCGCCACTTCTTTAGTCAGCGCCTGAAAGTATTCTTTGAGGCAGCGGAAGTACCTTTGGCCGATGAAGAACCTTTCGTACTCGACGCATTGCAGCGCTACACCTTGAGCGACAGCCTGCTTGAAGCTGCACTGGCGCAGCCGGATCAACTGGAAAGCGCCTTGCATACCCGTGCCCAGCGCCTGCAAGGCAGCGGTTTGCTGCCCATGGCCGGGTTTGGAGAGTGCCTGCAACACGAACTAATCGAGCCATTACCAGATGTACTACAGCGCTATCAGCAACTGCTGGCTCTTTGGCCTACACCGCTAAACAGCGCGTTGCCTGTCAGTTTTGAGGATCAAGGTCTGACGCTGGAAGGCTGGCTCGGCAATCTGCACCAGCGTAGCGACAAGGGCTTACTGTCTGTTACCACTATTCCTAATAGCATTGGTGCGATCAAAACCCGGAAATGGCACCGTTTGACCCGGCCATGGGTAAACCATCTGGCAGCCTGCGCCTGTGGCCTGCAGATGACGACCGCCCTGGTGGCCAGTGATGACACCTTGCTGCTCGAACCTCTGGACACCAGGCAGGCCCGGGAGATTCTTGGCAACTTGCTCACTGCCTGGAAAGTCGGGATGAGCCACCCGCTGCCTGTCGCGGTAAAAACTGCTTTTGCCTGGCTGGCCCAGACAGATCCGGCCAAGGCCGATGCGGCGGCGCAAAAAGCCTATGAGGGTGATGGCCAAACCAGTGACGGCGAGCGCCGTGAAAGCGCCGCCCTGGCCCGGCAGTTTCCTGACTATGCGGCCTTGATGGCTGGCGACGAATTCGAAGAGTGGTGCGATGCCCTCTATCGACCCCTTTTTGATGCGCCCTGGCGCTCATTAAACAGCGAGGCATCCCGCTAATGAGCGAGCAAACATTACCGCTGGCCCTGGCATTTCCCCTGCGCGGTAGCCAATTGATCGAGGCCAGTGCAGGCACCGGTAAAACCTTCACGATCTCGGCACTCTACCTGCGCCTGATTTTGGGGCACGGCGGCGTAGAATCGGGTTTTGGCCGTGAGCTATTACCACCGCAAATTCTCGTGGTGACCTTTACTGATGCTGCCACCAAAGAACTGCGCGACCGCATCCGTACCCGCCTGGCAGAAGCCGCACGCTATTTTCGTGGCGAGATCGACGCGCCGGATGCCTTGGTCGAAGAACTGCGTGACCAGTTTGCTCCCGAGCAGTGGGCTGCTTGCGCCGGGCGTCTGGATATCGCCGCCCAATGGATGGACGAGGCTGCGGTCTCGACCATTCACGGTTGGTGCCAGCGCATGTTGCGCGAGCACGCTTTCGATAGCGGCAGCCTGTTTACCCAGACCCTGGAAACCGATCACAGCGACTTGCTGGGCGAAGTGCTGCGCGATTACTGGCGGCTGTTTTGCTACCCCATGCACGGCGACGCGCTGAACTGGGTGCGTGCCAACTGGAGCGGCCCCGCCGCCTTGATGCCGCGCGTGCGAGCGTTGTTTGGTAGCTCGCGCCAGCCAGCCAATGCTGAACAAACGCCTGCACAAATGATCGAAGCCTGCTTGCTGGAGCGCCGCCAGGCATTGGTGCAGCTTAAAGCCCCCTGGTTGCAATGGGCTCAAGAGCTGCGTGAGATCTGCCTGCAGGGCGTGGCCAGCAAAACGGTCGACGGTCGTAAAATGCAGGCCCGGTATTTTGAACCCTGGTTTGAAAAGCTCAGCGCCTGGGCGGCTGACGAAGATCAGGAGCAGCTTGATCTGGGTACCGGCTTCACGCGTCTGACTCCCGACGGTATGGCCGAAGCCTGGAAAGGCGTTGCCCCGCAGCATCCGGGCCTGGATGCCATGCCCGGCCTCAAGGCCGCGCTCGATGCCTTGCCGAGCCCGGACGCCGCCGTGCTGCAGCATGCGGCGCACTGGGTGAGTGTGCGTTTTGAAGAAGAAAAACGCCGCCGTGCCGAAATGGGTTTCGACGATATGCTACTGCGCCTGGACTCGGCATTGCAGGCCGATGGCGGTGATCGCCTGGCGACCCTGATTCGTGAACAGTTCCCCGTGGCGCTGATCGATGAGTTCCAGGACACCGACCCCGTGCAGTACCGTATCTTCGAGACCATCTACCGGATTGAAGACAATTGCCCAGACACCGGGCTGTTTTTGATTGGCGACCCGAAACAGGCTATCTATGCCTTTCGCGGGGCGGATATCTACACCTACTTGCGCGCACGTCAGGCGACTGCAGGGCGCTTGCACACGCTGGATACCAACTTCCGCTCCAGTCACGCCATGGTCAAGGCAGTCAATCATGTCTTTGAGCGGGCGGAGCTGCGCGATAGCGGACGTGGTGCATTTTTGTTCCGCGAGGGTTCAGAAAACCCCGTGCCCTTTGTTTCGGTTAAATCCCAAGGGCGTAAGGAAGTCCTGCAGCTTGATGGCCAGCCTGTCAGCGCCCTGACGCTCTGGCAATTGCCCTCCGAGCAACCGCTGTCGGGTGCTGTGTATCGTCAGTATCTGGCGGCCGCCTGTGCCAGCCAGATTGTCGAGCTGCTTAATGGTGGCCAGCAAGGGCGCTGCGGTTTTATCAAGGACGGCGAAGCACTGCGTGGCGTATTACCTGCCGACATCGCGATTCTCGTGCGTGACGGCAAGGAAGCTCAGGCCGTGCGGAGAGAATTATCGAGCCGTGGTGTGCGAAGCGTTTACCTGTCGGATAAGGATTCGGTGTACGCCGCGCAGGAAGCACATGATGTGCTGGCCTGGCTCAAGGCCTGCGCCGAGCCTGACGTCGAGCGTCCACTGCGTGCCGCATTGGCCTGTATCACCCTGGACTTGCCGCTGGTTGAGCTGGAGCGTCTGAACCAGGACGAACTGGCCTGGGAAAGACGCGTTATGCAGTTCCGCGGTTACCGCGAAACCTGGCGCAAGCAAGGGGTACTCGCCATGTTGCGTCGTCTGCTGCATGACTTTGAACTGCCCCAGGCCCTGATTGCCCGCCCCGATGGCGAGCGCGTGCTGACCAACGTCTTGCACTTGTCCGAATTGTTGCAGCAAGCCGCAGCCGAGCTGGACGGTGAGCAGGCGCTGATCCGTCATCTGGCCGAGCACCTGGCCTTGTCCGGCCAGGCGGGTGAAGAGCAGATCCTGCGCCTGGAAAGTGACGAGCAACTGGTCAAGGTGGTGACTATCCACAAGTCCAAGGGGCTGGAGTACCCGTTGGTGTTTTTGCCGTTTATCTGCTCAGCAAAACCGGTGGATGGCAGTCGTCTGCCGCTGCACTTCCACGATGCTGCGGGCAACGCCCAGGTCAGTTTGAAACCGACGCCAGAGCTGATTGCCCAGGCCGATGACGAGCGTCTGGCCGAAGACCTGCGCTTGCTGTATGTAGCCCTGACCCGTGCCCGGCATGCGTGTTGGCTGGGGGTTGCCGACCTCAAGCGCGGCAATAGCAATCGCTCGGTCTTGCACCTCTGCGCCCTGGGTTATTTGCTGGGTGGTGGTGCCATGCTGGCCGAGTCGGCGGGCTTGCAGAGCTGGTTGGCCGAGGTGCAGCAAGGTTGCGACGCCCTGCAGTGCGAACCCGTTCCAGCTGCTGACGCGGCGCATTTTTATCCACCGCTCAACCAGGCAACCTTGCTTGAGCCGCTGATCCCGGGCCGCCGTGCCGCTGAAAACTGGTGGATCGCTTCCTATAGCGCACTGCGCATTGGTGACAGCCTCAGCCCGGCCGAAGCACCTGAAAGTGCCTTGGCGCAAAAGCTCTCGGATGATGAGCGACTCGACCCTGAGGCACCGCGTGAAGTGTTGCTCAGTGGAGGTGATATTCACCGCTTCCCCCGTGGGCCAAATCCCGGGACTTTTCTCCATGGCCTGCTTGAATGGGCGGGCAGCGAAGGCTTCAAGGCCGACCCCGAAGCGATCAAGGACGCTGTAGCACGGCGCTGCAACCGGCGTGGCTGGCAAGGCTGGATCGAAACCTTGAGTGACTGGCTGCAGCATCTGCAAGATGAACCGCTGCGTCTGAATAATGGTCAGCCCGCTGTGGTCTTGAGTGAGTTGAGCCAGTACCAGATTGAAATGGAATTCTGGTTTGCCAGCCACAAGGTCGATGTTGTGCAGATGGACACACTGGTGCGTCAGCATACCCACGGTGGCGCCGCGCGGGCGGGGGCCGAGCCGAGCCTGCTCAATGGCATGTTCAAGGGCTTTATCGACCTGACCTTTGAGCACCAGGGGCGTTATTACGTGGCGGACTACAAATCCAACTGGCTGGGTACCGATGATTCGGCCTACACCGAGCAGGCGATGACCGCCTCCATTCTGGACAACCGCTACGACCTGCAATATGTCCTGTATTTGTTGGCTTTGCATCGTCAGCTCAAGGCTCGATTGCCCGGCTATGACTACGACCAGCATATGGGCGGCGCACTGTATCTGTTTTTGCGTGGTACCCGCGCCCAGGGACAGGGCGTGTTTTTCACCCGCCCGCCCAGACTATTGATCGAAAGCCTGGACCTGATGTTCCAGGGCAAACCGCTGCCGAAAACAGCTGAACCGGCGTGGGAACAGGGAGTGTTGTTATGAGTCGTTCGTTTGCCGAACTGTTGCCTACGCCATTGACGGCCGAAAGCCTGGCCCTGCTTCAACCGCTGGGCCGGGCCGAGGATTTGCTGTTGTTACTTGAACGCTGGGTCGAGCGCGGCTGGTTGCGCGCTCTGGATAAGGCCTTCGTCGCGTTCCTGCATGAGCGCGATCCGCAGGGCGACCCCCTGGTGTTGCTGGCGGCGGCCCTGACCAGCCATCAACTGGGCCACGGTCATGTGTGCCTGGATTTGTTTGAAACCCTGAAAGAGCCGGACTTTGCACTTTCTTTACCCCCCGAAGGTGATGTGCAAACCGGCGCCATGCTGCTGCCTTCGCAACTGCTTGAGGCCCTGGACGGCGAGGCCTGGTGCAAGGCCCTGCAAACCAGCCCGCTGGTTGAACACGCGGGCCGGTCGTCTGCGGATGCGGCCAGCCGACCCTTGGTATTGAGTGAGCGGCGTCTGTATTTGCGTCGCTATTGGGCCTATGAACGTCGAATCGACGGTGCCTTGCGCCAACGTCTGGCGATGGCTGAAGCGACACCGGCGGATTTGCCTACGCGCCTTGACGGTTTGTTTGGCAGACCTGCACAGGATGCGCCGATTGACTGGCAAAAACTGGCCTGCGCCCTGGCCACGCGGGGAGCTTTCAGCATTGTCACCGGTGGCCCCGGCACCGGTAAGACCACCACCGTGGTGCGTTTGCTGGCGTTGTTGCAAGCACCGGCGGTAGAGGCGGGCACGCCTTTGCGCATTCGCCTGGCGGCACCGACCGGCAAGGCGGCTGCGCGCCTGACAGAGTCGATCAGCCTGCAAGTCAAATCCCTGGAAGTGGACGACAAGGTCCGGCAAAAAATCCCCAGCGACGTGACCACTGTTCATCGCCTGCTCGGCAGCCGCCCCGGTACGCGGCATTTTCGCCATCATGCGGGCAATCGCTTGCCGCTGGACGTGCTGGTGGTTGATGAGGCGTCGATGATCGATCTGGAAATGATGGCCAATTTGCTCGATGCCCTACCTGCTCATGCGCGGCTGGTGCTGCTGGGTGACAAGGACCAGTTGGCATCGGTTGAAGCCGGTGCCGTGCTGGGTGATTTGTGCCGCGACGCCGAAGCGGGCTGGTATACCCCGCAAACCCGTAACTGGCTGGAGCAGGTCAGCGGCGAAAATCTCAGTGCCAGTGGTTTGCAGCAAGACCTGGACAGTACGCACCCGCTGGCGCAGCAGGTAGTGATGCTGCGCCACTCGCGGCGCTTTGGTGAGGGCAGCGGTATTGGCCAGCTGTCGCGTCTGGTCAACCAGCAACTGCCCCGCGAAGCGCGAGCCTTGCTGACGGCAGGCAGCCATGCCGACCTCTTTGCGTTGCCCCTCAAGGGTGAGCAGGACCGCGCATTTGAACGTCTGGCGCTGGAAGGGCGGGGGACAGAGGCTAAAGGCTATCGGCACTACCTGGAGGTTTTGCGCGATCAGCGACCAGACACCGAGAGCGGTCTTGAAGACCCGTGTTGGGCGGTATGGGCGGGTAACGTGCTGCAGGCGTTCGAGGCCTTTCAGGTGCTCTGCGCCGTGCGCAAGGGACCGTGGGGCGTGGAGGGCCTGAATGAGCGTATCACCGGCGCCCTGTTTGCCCGCAAGCTGATTGATGGCGACCGGCATTGGTACGAAGGCCGCCCGGTGCTGATGACCCGCAATGATTACGGACTGGGCCTGATGAACGGCGATATTGGCATCGCCCTCACACTTCCCGAGGGTGATGGTCAGGCCCGGCGTCATGTATTGCGGGTGGCTTTCGCGCGTAACGACGGGCAGGGCGGCATCCGTTTTGTACTGCCAAGCCGGCTCAATGATGTCGAGACGGTCTATGCCATGACCGTACATAAATCCCAGGGCTCGGAGTTTTCCCATACGGCGTTGGTGCTGCCCGAAGCGCTCAACCCGGTGTTGACGAAAGAGCTGATCTATACCGGCATCACCCGGGCCAAGCACTGGTTCAGTCTGATAGAGCCGCGTGCGGGAGTTTTTGAGGAGGCCGTACAGCGCAAGGTCAAGCGCCTGAGCGGGTTGATGCTGGGGCTGGGATAGCCGAAGTCTTGATCCTGATCGGGGTACTTTTTTATGGGAGCTGGCAAACTTGGGTGATGCCATCGCGAGCAAGCCCGCTCCCACAAGAAATGGCGCGTCCAATGTGACCTGTATCACAGTTAATACGGTTGTCGTGCTATCGTTACGACACTATTCCCATAAAGATCTCAGAGAAATCCCGCATGGATGTGGCTGTCTCATCGACAGAACAGCACTTTGGATGGCGGCTACGGCTGATTTCCTTTTGCCTGTTACTGCTGAGCACTCCTTGTCTGGTTCAGGCTCAAACGCCCATCAACCTGGCGGATCAGCGCGCCAAGGCCGTGACCCAGGTTGTGCTGGGCATCCTCAGTTATGCGCGCTGGCCCACAGAACCGGCACAACTGCAGTTGTGCGTGATCGGCCCCACCGAATACACCGATGACCTGCTCAAGGGCGCGACCCAGTCTACTGGCCGACCGGTGCAGGTGCGTCGCGTGCTGGCGAGTGACCCCGGCATCGCCAGCAGTTGCAACGCGGTATACCTGGGCAAGCTGAGCGCCGACGAGCGCAGTCGCCTGTTTAGCAGCCTCAACACCAAGGCGGTGCTGAGCATCAGCGAAGACGGTGACCAATGCACCGTGGGCAGCCTGTTTTGCCTGCATGTGCGTGATGAGCAAGTGTCGTTCGAGGTCAACCTCGACTCCGTCGCCCGCAGCGGTGTACGTATTCACCCCAGCGTGTTGCAACTGTCACGCCGTCGGGCGGCGCAGCCATGAGCGGGTTGAATGCGCCGCAACGACGTCGCCGGCTACGTTCGGTGTTGCGCCGTGGGCATCTTGGCGTGGCACTGGTTGCGGTGACACTGGCCAGCGCCTCCATGACCCTGCTGGGCGTGCTGGCGCTCAAGGTCTATGCCGATCACAACCTGCACCTGATTGCCCGCTCCATCAACTACACCGTGGAAGCGGCCGTGGTGTTTGACGACCCCGGGGCAGCAACCGAGGCCCTGGCCTTGATTGCTTCCACCGAAGCGGTCGCCGAGGCTCAGGTGTATACCGCCGAGGGTGAACTGCTCGCGCAATGGCAGCGTCCGCAAACCGATCTGCTGTCCAGGGTCGAGATGCTGTTGGCCGATGGCTTGCTGCAGCAGCCGATCAGCATGCCGATTTTGCATCAGGGCCAGGAGGTTGGCCGGGTCGTTCTGCGCGGGCATGGCGCCAATATGCTGCGTTTTTTGCTTAGCGGCTTGCTTGGCGTGCTGGTGTGTACCGCGCTCAGTGCCTGGAGTGCGCTGTACCTGTCGCGCCGGCTGCTGGATGGCATTACCGGGCCTTTGCAGCAGCTGGCGCAAGTGGCCCACGCTGCCCGTCGTGAACGTGCGTTCGATCGTCGCGTACCGCCCGCGCATATTGCCGAGCTCGACAGTCTGGGCAACGACTTCAATGCCCTGCTCGACGAGCTGGAGTCATGGCAAAGCCATCTGCAAAACGAAAATGAGGCCCTGGCCCATCAGGCCAGCCACGATTCGCTCACCAACCTGCCTAACCGCGCCTACTTTGAAGCCCGGTTGACGCGCACTCTGCGCTCGCTCAATAAAACGCGGGATAAGGCTGCGGTGCTGTTTCTCGACAGTGACCGCTTCAAGGGTATCAATGATGCCTACGGCCATGCCGCCGGTGATGCGGTGCTGGTAGCGGTAGCAACGCGCATTCGTGCGCAACTGCGTGAAGACGACGTAGTGGCGCGCCTGGGCGGTGACGAGTTTGCGATCTTGCTGACTCCGCTGCACAAAATAGAAGATGCCCAGCGCATTGCCGAGAAGATCATTGCCAGCATGCTGGAGGCCATCGAACTGCCGGGGCAGGTGAGTGTCGTGACATCGCTGAGTATCGGCATTGCCGTCTACCCCGAACATGGTGCAAGCGCCCAGGAACTGCTCTGTGCAGCGGACTCGGCGATGTACCAGGCCAAGCGCCTCGCCCGAGGCGGGCAACATGTAGCGGAGTCGGAGCACCCCGCAAACACCGTAAATATCAGGAGCTAACTCAAAAATGCGTGCATTGACCCAGCGTTATCTGCAGTTTTTCAGCGTTGCCTTGTTGTTGGCCACGTTGTCGTTGACCGGTTGCCAGACTCCCCCGCCAAAGGGTCTGACCCCGGCGCAGATTGCGGTCCTCAAGGAACAGGGCTTTGAGTTGACCGAGGAGGGCTGGGCATTTGGTCTTTCGGGCAAAGTGCTGTTTGGCAGCGACCTTGAAGTGCTTAACCCACAGAGCCAGGAAATCGTTGAGCGTATCGGCACGGCCTTGCTGGGTGCCGATATCCAGCGGGTGCGGGTGGATGGTCACACCGACTCTTCGGGCAAGGAGTCCTACAACGAGCAACTGTCGGTACGCCGCGCCAACAGCGTGGTCAAGGCCCTGACCAAAGTTGGCATGCGCCCTGAGAATATCCAGGTCCGTGGGTTGGGTAGTCGCGAGCCGGTAGCCAGCAACAACACCCGGGCCGGGCGTACGGAAAACCGCCGTGTGTCGATTGTGGTGATTGCCGACTGATAAGCCGGGTCCGTAGCAGCTGCCGAAGGAACGAGGCTGCGTTCGGCAGCTGCTACGGGGCGGTGTGGTCAGTCCACAAACCTCATGCCCCGGGTCTCGCCCAGCAACAGCGGCGCATTCAGTTCCGTCACTTCGCGGATGTAATCCCATAGCAGGGTGATGCGTTTCAACTTCCTCAGATCTTCGCGGCAGTACATCCAGAACTGCCGCGTCAGGGTGACCTCGCCCGGCAATACCGGCAGCAAACGCGGGTCCTGGGCGGCCAGAAAGCACGGCAAAATCGCCAGCGAGCGGCCCTGCTGCGCTGCCACGAATTGCGCAATCACGCTGGTGCTGCGCAGGTTGGCGCTGGCGCCAGGCAGCACGTTGGCCAGGTACAGCAGCTCCGAACTGAACGCCAGATCGTCCACATAGCTAATAAAAGTGTGCTCGGCCAAATCCGCCGCCCGGTTGATAGGCGGGTGCTGGTCCAGATACTCCTGGGTGGCATACAGCTGCAAGCGGTAGTCGCATAGCTTGCAGCACACATAGGGCCCGTGTTCCGGACGCTCCAGGGCGATCACGATATCCGCCTCGCGCTTGGACAGGCTGATGAAGTGCGGCAGGGGCAGGATATCCACTGAAATGGCCGGGTAGGCGTCGACAAAATGGCTGAGCTGAGGGGTGATAAAAAAGCTCCCGAACCCCTCCGTGCAACCCATGCGCACATGCCCGGACAACGCCACCCCCGAGCCCGACACCTGCTCGCAGGCCATATGCAGGGTACTTTCGATGGCCTCGGCATAGCCCAGCAAGCGCTGGCCCTCGTTGGTCAGGGTGAAGCCGTTGGTGCGTGATTTTTCAAACAGCAGTGTGCCGAGGGCAGCCTCCAGCGAACTGATGCGTCGCGATACGGTGGTGTAGTCCACCGCCAGCCGTTTGGCCGCAGTGCTGGCTTTACGGGTACGGGCCACCTCGAGAAAAAACTTCAGGTCGTCCCAGTTCAATGCGCTTAACGATGTGATGTTTTTTTGCATGTTTGATCGGCTTTTATGTGCGTTCTTATTAGAAGAACGCACACCTATACTCCAAAAACAGTCCTGCGACCAATCTGGACAGCCCTACTTAAAATAATAATGCCGGAGACTTCCATGAACGTTTCTACCACCCCGTACCAAAACGCCCGCCTGCTGATCGATGGCGAATGGGTCGAGTCGCAGACCACCGAGTGGCACGACATCATCAACCCCGCCACTCAGCAAGTGCTGGCCAAAGTACCGTTTGCCACTGCCGCTGAAGTCAACGCCGCCATCGCTGCTGCCCAGCGCGCTTTCCAGACCTGGAAGCTGACGCCCATTGGCGCGCGCATGCGCATCATGCTCAAGCTGCAGGCGCTGATTCGCGAGCACTCCAAGCGCATCGCCACTGTGCTCAGTGCCGAACAGGGTAAAACCATTGCCGACGCCGAGGGCGATATTTTCCGCGGCCTGGAAGTGGTCGAGCATGCTTGCTCCATCGGCACCTTGCAGATGGGTGAATTCGCTGAAAACGTTGCGGGCGGGGTGGATACCTACACCTTGCGCCAACCTATCGGGGTCTGCGCCGGGATCACACCGTTCAATTTCCCGGCCATGATTCCGCTATGGATGTTCCCGATGGCCATCGCCTGCGGTAACACCTTCGTTCTCAAACCGTCCGAGCAAGACCCGCTCTCGACCTTGATGCTGGTCGAGCTGGCGCTGGAAGCCGGGGTCCCGCCGGGTGTGCTCAACGTCGTGCATGGCGGCAAGGATGTGGTGGATGCGCTGTGCACCCACACCGATATCAAAGCGGTTTCGTTCGTTGGCTCAACCGCCGTCGGTACCCACGTTTATGACCTGGCGGGCCGTCACGGCAAGCGCGTGCAATCGATGATGGGCGCGAAAAACCACGCCGTGGTGTTGGCCGATGCCAACCGCGAGCAAACCCTCAACGCGCTGGTCGGTGCCGGCTTTGGCGCAGCCGGCCAACGCTGTATGGCTACCTCGGTGGTGGTACTGGTGGGGGCGGCGAAAAAATGGCTGCCGGATCTCAAGGCGCTGGCGCAAAAACTCAAGGTCAACGCCGGCAGCGAGGCGGGTACGGATGTAGGTCCGGTGATCTCCAGGCGTGCTAAAGAGCGGGTACTGGGGTTGATCGAAAGCGGCATCAAAGAAGGCGCAGTGCTGGAACTGGATGGCCGCAACATCAAGGTCCCGGGTTTCGAACAAGGCAACTTTATCGGTCCGACCCTGTTTTCCGGGGTCACCACCGATATGCAAATCTATACCCAGGAAATTTTCGGCCCGGTGCTGGTGGTGATTGAGGTCGATACCCTCGACCAGGCCATTGCACTGGTCAACGCCAACCCGTTTGGCAACGGCACCGGCCTGTTTACCCAAAGCGGCGCTGCAGCGCGCAAGTTCCAGACTGAAATCGATGTGGGCCAGGTCGGTATCAATATTCCGATCCCGGTGCCGGTGCCGTTCTTCAGCTTCACGGGTTCCCGTGGCTCGAAACTCGGTGATCTTGGCCCGTACGGCAAGCAAGTGGTGCAGTTCTATACTCAAACCAAGACCGTCACCAGTCGCTGGTTCGACGATGACAGCGTGAATGATGGCGTCAACACAACCATCAATCTTCGTTGAGGGCACACAGCATGAATATCGCATTTATCGGCCTGGGCAACATGGGCGCACCAATGGCGCGCAACCTGCTCAAGGCCGGGCATTTGCTGAACCTGTTTGATCTGAACCAAAGCATTCTCGCCGAGCTGGCCGCCCTGGGTGGCCATATCAGCACCTCGCCTCGGGAGGCCGCCCAAGGCACCGAACTGGTGATCACCATGCTCCCGGCTGCTGCCCATGTGCGCAGCGTGTGGCTGGGTGAGGACGGCGTGCTGGCTGGCATCGGCGCAGGTGTACCCGCCGTGGATTGCAGCACCATCGACCCGCAGACCGCCCGCGATGTCGCCGCTGCAGCCGCCAAACAGGGCGTGCAGATGGCCGATGCGCCGGTGTCCGGCGGCACCGGTGGCGCGCAGGCGGGCACCCTGACCTTTATGGTCGGCGCTCCCCAGGCGCTGTTCGACACCCTGCACCCTGTACTCGAACAAATGGGCCGCAACATCGTCCATTGCGGGGATGTGGGCACCGGCCAAGTGGCTAAAATCTGCAACAACCTGCTGCTCGGGATCTCCATGGTCGGCGTCAGCGAGGCCATGGCCCTGGGGGCTGTACTGGGTATCGACAGCGAAGTACTGGCCGGGGTGATCAACAGCTCCACCGGGCGCTGCTGGAGCTCGGAGGTGTACAACCCGTGGCCGGGCATCGTTGAAACCGCCCCTGCGTCACGCGGCTATACCGGTGGATTTGGTGCCGAGCTGATGCTCAAGGATCTGGGGCTGGCCACCGAGGCGGCACGTCAGGCCCACCAGCCTGTGGTGATGGGTGCCGTGGCGCAACAGCTGTATCAGGCCATGAGCCTGCGCGGCGAAGGCGGCAAGGATTTCTCGGCCATCATCAACAGCTATCGCAAACCTCAGTAACTGGTCGCTTTACCGGGAGCCCGCGTCGGGCGGGCTCCCGGGTTTTTTGCGTGGTTTCACTCAGGCAAAAACGAAATACTTGCGCACGGTTTCAACCACTTCCCATGTGCCTTTCATGCCCGGCTCGACCACAAAGATATCCCCGGCCCGCAGATGGATCGGTTCTTTGCCCTCTGGGGTGATGATGCAATAGCCCTCACGGAAATCGCAGTATTCCCACTTCACATATTCCACATACCACTTGCCGGGCGTGCAAATCCACGTGCCCATGATCTTGCTGCCGTCTTCGCTGGTGTAGGCGTTGAGGTTGACGGTATGGGGGTCGCCCTCGAGTTTTTCCCATTTGCAGGCATCGAGCACGGGCAGGGGGTGGGTGTCGCGAAGCACGGTGATTGGCGCAGACATAAGACCTCCGGTGATGGGTTATCGAACCTCACCCTAACCGCAGCGATACTCTGACAGATGCCTGGTTCCGACCCCCAGATGCGCAAAAGCCCCGGCACTGTTTTCAGTGCCGGGGCTTTTTTGTAACAGCCAAATGCTTAGTGCGAGTTGGCCAGAGCCTTACCGGTGCGCAGGCGCAGTACATAGAAGCCGTAGATGATCAGCAGCCACACCGGAATCGCATACACCGACGCACGAACGTCGGGGATCATCCAGATAACCGAGACGATCACCGCCATAAACACCAGGCACAGGATATTGCTGAACGGGAACCAGAATGCCTTGAACGAAGGCGTCACGCCCTGAACGGCCATGGCCTTGCGGAACTTGATATGGGTGAGGCTGATCAGTGCCCAGTTGATCATCAGCGAGGCAACCACCAGGGCAAACAGCAGCTCCAGTGCCTTGTGCGGGGCCACATAGTTGACCACCACGCACAACAGCGTCACCAGTGCCGACACGCCCAGTGCACGCAACGGCACGCCATTTTTGGTCAGTTTCATCAGGGCTTTGGGGGCATCACCCTGCTCGGCCAGGCCAAACAGCATGCGGCTGTTGCAGTACACGCCGCTGTTATAGACCGACAGCGCGGCAGTCAGTACCACAAAGTTGAGGATTTGCGCGGCGGTATCACTGCCGATCAAGGCAAAGATCTGCACAAACGGGCTGCTGCCGTAGGCATCGCCGCCGGCGCCCAGGGTTACCAGTAACTGGTCCCACGGGTACAGTGCCAGCAGCACGGTCAGGGCGCCCACGTAGAAAATAAGGATCCGGTACACCACCTGGTTGATGGCCTTGGGGATCACCTTTTTCGGCTCGCTGGCTTCCGCCGCGGTGATACCCACCAGCTCCAGGCCACCGAAGGAAAACATGATAAAGGCCATGGCCATCAGTAGCCCCATGCCGCCATTGGGGAAGAACCCGCCGTGGCTCCACAGGTTGCTGATCGACGCCTGAGGGCCGCCGGTGCCGCTGAACAGCAGGTAGCAACCCAGGACGATCATGCCGACAATCGCCACCACCTTGATAATGGCAAACCAGAATTCCATTTCGCCGAACACTTTCACGTTCAGGGTATTGATCAGGTTGACCAGTACAAAGAACACCACGGCGCTGACCCAGGTTGGCACCTCGGGCCACCAGAACTGGATGTACTTGCCCACGGCCGTCAGCTCGGCCATGCCCACCAGCACATACAGTACCCAATAGTTCCAGCCCGACAGAAACCCCGCATAACCGCCCCAGTACTTGTGGGCAAAGTGGCTGAAGGAACCGGCCACTGGTTCTTCGACGATCATTTCACCGAGTTGGCGCATGATCAGGAACGCGATAAAGCCGGCGATCGCATAGCCCAGGATCATCGACGGCCCGGCCGACTTGAGTACGCCCGCCGACCCCAGAAACAGGCCCGTACCGATAGCGCCGCCCAGGGCAATCAGCTGGATATGGCGGTTTTTCAAACCGCGTTTGAGTGTGACCGGGGGGGAATTAGCGTCAGCCATCGGGTGCCCTGTGAGTTGTTATTCTCAAAACTGGATAAAAGTACCCGTGGGCAAAGGCGCCCCGGGTGTCGCAAGCCCCGGATATTACTCTGGGTAAAAACCAAGGCATACAGGCTGGCAGTAAACGGCGACTATTCTTACAAGCTCAAAGCTTCCAGCAATGCCATGGCATAGGTGGGCAATTGCGCAAACGAGCGGGCGCACAGCAGCAATTTACGATCAGCCCAGGGCTCGCTCAAATTCACCACTTCAAAGGTGCGCGGGGCCTGCCAGCGCTCGATGGTGGCCCTGGGCACAATCCCCAGCCCGGCGCCGCGAGCGACCATGCGCAATACCCCGTCAAAGCCTTCGGCACGGATACGCACCTGCATGCGACACCCCATATGCAGTGCCTGTTCTTCCAGGTACACCGCCAGCGCGCTGCTGGCCGACAACCCGACATAGTCATGGCTCAGGGTGTCGCTGAACGAGAGGCCGGGCCTGTGGGCCAGCGGATGGTCGAGGGGCATGACCAGTACCAGCGGGTCATCGCGAAAGGGTCGGGTTTGCAGGTCACGGGTGTCTACCGCGTTGGAGATCACACCGATATCGGCCGCGTCCAGGCGCAGGGCATGGGTGATGCGCAGGCTGGTGAGTTCTTGCTGGTCGACGCTTATGGCAGGGTGCTGGCGTACAAAGTCGGCGAGCAGCTCGGGCAGGTATTCGGTGAGGGCGGCGGTGTTGCACAGCAGGCGGATACGGCCTTTGAAGCCCTGGGCGTATTCGCTCAGGTCGTGGTTCATGCGCTCCACCTGCTGCAACAGTAACCGGGCATGTTGGGCCAGCGCTTGCCCGGCAGGGGTAGGGCTGATGCCACGACGGCTGCGCTGCAAAAACGCCACGCCCAGGGACGCTTCCATCGCCCGGATCCGCGCACTGGCGGCAGGCAGCGATAGATGGCTGAGGCTGGCGCCGGCGGTGATATTGCCTGCCTGCAGCACATTCAAATACAGACGCAGGTCAACCAGGTCGAAGTGCATGAAAGGTCCTTGAAGATCCTGTAAAGATTCTAAATAGCGCCGCAAACCGCTGTTGTAGCAGCCTTCGGCAGTTGCTACGGGCGAGGGGTTCTGTCTATTGTCAGGCAAGAGGCTGACTCTGTGCATGGCGCATTTTCAGGCGCTGGCCCATGCCCCAGCATAGGCCCATGAAAACACTTGTCGAGTTTTACCAACACCTGGGATGGGCCTTGTCACTGCTGGTGATAGTGACCTTTTTGCTGGCCGGTACGGTCAAGGGCGTCATCGGCCTGGGCCTGCCGACTGTCGCCATGGGTATGCTCGGGCTGGCTATTGCTCCGGCGCAGGCTGCGGCTCTGCTGATTATCCCGTCCATCGTGACCAACGCCTGGCAACTGACCGCCGGCGGCCAGCTGCGGGGGTTGCTCAAACGTCTGTGGCCCATGCAGCTGGGGATTTTTATCGGCACCGCGTCAGGCATGCTGTGGCTCAGTATCGATGGCGGTAGCTGGGTGGTACGAGCGCTGGGCGCGGCCCTGTTGCTTTATGCCCTCAGCGGGTTGTTCCTGCCCACCCTGCGCGTAGCCCCGCAACGGGAGCCCTGGCTGGGCCCGGTGTGCGGGCTGATCACCGGGGGCATCACCTCGGCTACCGGGGTGTTTGTGATCCCTGCCGTGCCCTATCTGCAAGCCCTGGGCCTGAGCAAAAACCAGTTGGTGCAGGCCTTGGGTTTGTCCTTCAGCGTCTCCACATTGGCCCTTGCCGCCGGGCTGTACTGGCGCGGCAACCTGGCTGGCGCTGAGCTCAATGCCTCATTGCTGGCGCTGTTGCCCGCCATGCTCGGCATGTGGCTGGGGCAATGGTTGCGCCAGCGCATCAGCGCCTTGCTGTTTAAGCGGGTGTTTTTTATCGGCATGGCGCTGCTGGGTACTCACTTGCTAATCAATAATTAACAATGGATTCGTGCTTTAGCGGCAAAGGTGATTTGACCCATCACGGGTTTTTCTCATGCGAGGGCAACGATATTCTGCCGACATGTTTTTGAACCCCCCTGTCGCTCAACAGCGCTGAGGGTTTAACCCCCTGGAGGCTGATGATGAAAAAAATACTCTTGCTTAACGGTGCGAAAAAATTCGCCCACTCCGATGGTCGCTACAACCTGACCATGCACGACACTGCGCTGGCGTTTTTTGATCGTCAGGGCTTTGAAGTCAAAGTGACCCATATCGACGAAGGCTACGATATCGCCGAAGAGGTGGAAAAATTTCTTTGGGCTGACGTAATCATCTACCAAATGCCCGGCTGGTGGATGGGCGCGCCGTGGATCGTTAAAAAGTACATGGATGAAGTGTTCACCGAGGGGCACGGCAAACTTTACGCCAGTGACGGCCGCACCCGTTCCGACGCTTCGCAGCGCTACGGCAGCGGCGGCCTGATTCAGGGCAAGCAGTACATGCTGTCGCTGACCTGGAACGCACCGCAGCAGGCGTTCGATGACCCGGCCGACTTCTTTGAAGGCAAGGGCGTGGACGCGGTGTACTTCCCGTTCCACAAGGCTAATGAGTTTTTGGGCATGACCGGCCTGCCGACTTTCCTGTGTGTTGACGTGATGAAGCGTCCGCAGCCAGACGTTGATGCGGCCCGTTACGAGCAGCACCTGGCCGAGGTGTTTGGCCTGAAGGCGTAAGCGATGCCGGGGTGGGAGCGGGCTTGCTCGCGATGCAGGCAACTCGGTTGTTATGACGAACCGCGGTGATACCATCGCGAGCAAGCCCGCTCCCACACGTAGATAAGGTCGACCGCGTGAAAGCCAGATCCGATGAGCTGCAAATCTTTGTTTCGGTGATCGAGTGCGGCTCGATTTCTGCCGCCGCCGAGCAGGCCGGGCAAACGCCTTCGGCCGTGAGCCGTACGCTGTCACGGCTGGAGGCCAAGCTTGAAACCACGCTGATCAACCGCACCACGCGGCGCATGGACCTGACCGAGGAGGGCAAGTTCTTTTTCGAACGGGCCAAATTGATCCTTGAGCAAATGGACGAGCTGGAAGAGCGCCTGATCTCGCACCAGCGTACCCCCTCCGGGCGCTTGCGCATCAATGCCGCCGCGCCGTTTGTGCTACATGCCATCGTGCCGTATATCCCTGAATTCCGTGCCCTGTACCCCGAGATCCAGCTGGAACTCAACAGCAACGATCTGATTATCGACCTGCTGGAACAAAGCACCGATATTGCCATTCGTATCGGCACCCTGGCCGACTCCACCCTGCATGCCCGCTCCCTGGGGTGCAGCCCGCTGAATATCCTCGCCAGCCCGGACTACATTGCCGCCCACGGCATGCCCACAAATGTTGCGGATTTGGCCCACCATACCCTGATAGGTTTTACCCAGAACGATGGCCTCAACCAGTGGCCGCTGCGTTATGCGCAGGGCGACCGCTGGCCCATTCAGCCTGCCATCAGTGCCTCAAGCGGTGAAACCGTACGTCATCTGGCGTTGCAAGGTCAGGGCATCGCCTGCCTGTCGCACTTTATGACCCACGAAGATATCAGCGCCGGGCGCCTGCAGGTGGTGCTGGGCGAGTTCAACAGCGGCTATCGCCAGCCGATCCATGCTGTGTATTACCGCAACTCGCAGCTGGCGCTGCGCATTCAGTGCTTTCTGGACTTTATCCAGGCCAAGCTCGCCAGCTACGCGATCTGCGACAAGCCCACAGGGCTTGAGTGAGGTTCCTACATATAAAGCAACGTCTGCACCTGCTGCGTCGCTTTCTATCCCGGCGTGCCGATGCAGGAGGCGCTCAAACATGCCTCGCTGTTGCTCAAGGGCGCAGAACTGACCGCCGACGACATCCGTTCCCACCTCGGCGGTTTTGAGGCCGAGCAGTTGTGGTGCGTCATTCACGGCGTCGAGCTGGCCCGTGGTCTGGTGGATGCACTGATCACCGAAACGCGCACATAACGCCTTCGGCAGCTGGTACCAGTTCTGTTTTGGTGCAGAACCGCGCTGCCCTCAAGGGTGTGTGTCATTGCGCACTTTTACGTTTGTTGTTTGAAAATATCGCCGAATTCAGACAAGGTTCGGCCACAGTTGATAACAATAAAAGGATGTATCGAATGCGCATTGTGTGGTTCAAAACCCTGGCCCTGACGGCTGCCATCGCGGCCAGCTCTTCGGCGTATGCCGTCACCCTGGACGGCGGCGCAGTCGCCGCACCCGATCAATACGGCGCCGAAGTGGCCGCACAAATTCTCAAAAAAGGCGGCAACGCCGTCGACGCCGCAGTTGCCACCGCCTTTACCCTGGCCGTGACCTACCCCGAAGCCGGCAATATCGGCGGTGGCGGGTTTATGACGATGTACATCGATGGCAAACCCTATTTCCTCGACTATCGCGAAACCGCCCCCAAAGCCGCCAGCCGCGATATGTACCTGGACGACAAAGGCGACATCATCGAGAACTTGAGCCTGGTCGGTTCCCGCGCTGCCGGCGTGCCGGGCACGGTGATGGGGCTGTGGGAAGCGCATCAACGCTTTGGCAAATTGCCGTGGGCCGAATTGCTGACCCCGGCCGTGGGGTATGCGAAAAACGGCTTTAAAGTGGCCGATCAGCAATTTCAGTACCGCGAAGATGCACTGGCGCTATTCAAGGGCACTACCAATTTCGCGGACTACTTTGGCAGCATGAAGCCCGGGCAAACGTTCAAACAGCCAGAGCTGGCCGTGACCCTGGAGCGCATTGCCGACCAGGGCGCCAAGGAGTTCTACCGCGGCAAGACCGCCGACCTGCTGGTCGCGCAAATGCAGCAGGACAAGGGCTTGATCACCAAGCAAGACCTCAACGACTACAAGGTCAGCTGGCGTGAGCCGATGCGCGTGGATTTTCGTGGCAACACCCTGTACACCGCGCCGCTGCCAAGCTCGGGCGGTATTGCCCTGGCGCAGTTGATCGGTATCAAGGAGGACCGCGCAGCGGACTTCAAAGGTGTGGAGCTGAACTCTGCGCCCTATATCCACCTGCTGGCCGAAATCGAAAAACGTGTGTTCGCCGACCGTGCCGACTACCTCGGCGACCCGGCTTTCGGGAAGATGCCTGTGGCCGAGCTGACCGATCCGGCCTATATCGCCAAGCGTGCGAAAGAGGTTAACCCGAAAGCGATTTCACCGACCGCCAATGTCAAACCGGGCCTGGAACCCCATCAGACCACGCACTTTTCCATTGTCGACAAACAGGGTAACGCGGTCAGCAACACCTATACCCTGAATTGGGATTACGGCAGCGGCGTTGTAGTTAAAGGCGCGGGCTTTTTGCTGAACGATGAAATGGATGACTTCAGCTCCAAGCCCGGGGTGGCCAATGCTTTTGGTGTGGTGGGCGGCAATGCCAACGCTATCGAGCCGGGCAAGCGCATGTTGTCTTCCATGAGTCCAAGTCTGGTAACCCGCGATGGCCAGGTTACGCTGGTGCTGGGCACGCCGGGTGGCTCACGGATTTTTACCTCGATTTTCCAGGTGCTGAACAATATCTACGACTACGACCTGCCGCTGGAAAAAGCCGTAGCTGCACAGCGTGTGCATCACCAGTTGCTGCCTAAAGACACGATCTACTTCGACGCCTATGCGCCACTTACCGGCAAGGTGGCTCAGGAGCTGAAAGCGATGGGCTACACCCTGGAGGATCAGGGCTGGAACATGGGGGATATTCAGGCCATCCGGGTTAAAGGCACTGAGCTTGAAACCGCCTCCGACCCGCGTGGCCGTGGTGTGGGGATGGTGGTGAAGTAAGCCCGCAACGCACATAGACGCATCACTCTTGTGGGAGCGGGCTTGCTCGCGATGCAGACACCTCGGCCATTCTGGTTCACCGAGTTGTTGCCATCGCGAGCAAGCCCGCTCCCACAATTGCTTTTTAGCCCCTGCAATTTGCTACCATCTGTTGCCTGTAACTCCCTCCGTTTTTCCCGTCCCGAATTTTAGGTAAACCATGAAACTCTCACGTCTGCGCGCTGATGTCCTGGCCGGGCTCACGACGTCTTTCGCCCTGTTGCCCGAGTGCATTGCGTTCGCGTTGGTCGCCCATCTCAACCCTTTGATGGGGCTCTATGGCGCGTTCATCATTTGCACCCTAACCGCGCTGTTTGGCGGCCGGCCGGGCATGGTGTCCGGTGCTGCCGGGTCGATGGCGGTGGTGATCGTTGCCCTGGTGGTGCAACACGGTGTGCAGTATCTGTTGGCTACGGTGCTGCTGAGCGGGTTGATCATGCTGGCGTTCGGCTTGTTCAAACTCGGCAAGCTGGTACGCATGGTGCCGCACCCGGTGATGCTGGGCTTCGTCAACGGCCTGGCAATCGTGATTGCCATGGCGCAACTGGATCACTTCAAGGATGGCGACACCTGGCTCAGCGGTATGGCGTTGTACATGATGATCGGGCTGGTGGCCGTGACCATGGCCGTCGTCTATCTGTTGCCTCGTCTGACCCGCGCCGCGCCACCTGCGCTGGTGGCCATTTTGGGCGTAGGGCTGGCGGTGTACTTGCTGGGTTTGCCAACCCGCACCCTGGGTGACATGGCGCATATCGCCGGTGGTTTGCCCAGCTTCAGCCTGCCGCAGATTCCCTGGACCCTTGAGACCCTGGGCATCATTGCGCCCTATGCGATCGTGATGGCAGTGGTGGGTTTGCTGGAAACCCTGCTGACCCTCAATCTCACCGACGAAATCACCGAAAGCCGTGGCTACCCGGACCGCGAGTGCGTGGCGCTGGGGGCGGCGAATATGGTGTCGGGGGCATTCGGCGGCATGGGCGGGTGCGCGATGATCGGCCAGACCGTGGTTAACCTCAGCTCCGGCGGGCGCGGGCGATTGTCCGGCGTGACCGCCGGTGTGATGATTTTGCTGTTTGTGTTGTTCCTGTCGCCATTTATTGAACGCATTCCGCTGGCGGCGCTGGTGGGGGTGATGTTTGTGGTGTCGCAGCAGACCTTTGCCTGGGCCTCTTTGCGAGTACTGAACAAAGTGCCGCTCAACGATGTGCTGGTGATTGTCGCGGTGACCGTGATTACCGTGTTTACCGATCTGGCGGTAGCGGTGATGTGCGGGGTGGTTATTGCTGCGCTCAATTTTGCCTGGCAGCAGGGGCGCCAGATGTATGCCGACGCGGATCTGCAGAGCGATGGCAGCAAGCTTTACCGTGTGCACGGCACGCTGTTTTTTGCCTCGACTACGACGTTTCTCAAACAGTTCGATCCGGGTAATGACCCGGCGCAGGTGACGCTCGATTGTCGCCATTTGAACCTGGTCGATTACTCGGCCATTGCGGCACTGGACACCCTGCGCGAGCGTTATCGCAAAGCGGGCAAGCATCTGCGGGTGCTGCACCTGTCCGAGCGCAGCAAGAAGCTGCTTAAGCGTGCACGGGTGGGGCACGACTGAATCGGCTATCGCCCCCGTTAACGCGGGGGTTGCCGAAGGCTGCGATTTTTACAGTGATGCGGTGCTGTCGGGGTTTTTAAAAAGTCGCATGTTGAACATGCGACTTTTATTGTTTATGACCGATTAAAACTTGCGAATCATCTCTTTCGCTGTGCAGCGGGGATCGGTGCCGGTTTTATCAAATATAAAGTTGACTTCTACTGCTCCTAGACGTGATTCGTTAACGCTGGCTTTCACGAATACAGGGCGACGCACTCCATCCTGCTGAAGGTTGTCATTCGAGTAGCTCCAAGGAGACCAGGCATTCTTTGTGGCGCCCCACACCCGAAGATTTAAATTGGCACTGGTACGCGATTGTGACTCTCTAGGTGCTTTGATTGTATACCCGGTGGTGGTAGCGAAGAGCAAGTCTCCGTTTCTGACGGCCGTTACATAAGCGGTACCTGTAAAGCCATTCGCCGAGCAACTCAGGGTGTAGTCTTTGCGAGATTCAGCCAGCAGTGGAGAAGCGGTCAGTACACTGGCGATAGCAAGACCTGTCAGGAGCGCACGTTTATTTTTGATTAGCATAGTCCAGGGGCCTGTTTTTAATGAGGTCCAGAGATCTTAAGTGCTGTAATCAGGGGCGGCGATGGGCGGGATTACATTTAGATGTGGGGGAAGTCGTTATAAGTTGTAGTAAGGAGTAGTTAGTGGCTTCGGTATAGGTGATGCCATTAAGCCTTGATGTTGTGGACTTATAGTTATAACGCTGCGAGGGTGCAAACGTCAGTTCCGGCTATGTTGGGGCGCCAAGTTTAAATCGTCATTTATCCGGATTTAATCTTAAAGAGTTGAAGAGGGTTCAACTTCTGCAACAGAAGTTGAACCCTGAGTTATTACACTTTGAAATGGCTCACCATTTCTTGCAGCTGGTTACCCAGCCGCGCCAGTTCAACACTGGACTTGGCCGTTTCATCACTCGCCGCTGCGGTTTGCTCGGACACGTCGCGCACGTTGACGATGCTGCGGCTGATCTCTTCGGCGACCGCAGATTGCTGTTCGGCAGCAGCGGCAATCTGTTGGTTCATCGACTGAATATTCGACACCGTGCGCGTGATGCCCTGCAGCGAGGTGCCTGCGTGGCGGGTCAGGGTCACGCTGCTGTCGGTCAGGGTGCGGCTGTTTTGCATCACGGTGGCCACGTGCTGGGTGCCGCTTTGCAGGGCCGCGACCAGGGTTTGAATCTCTTCGGTGGATTTTTGCGTACGCTGGGCCAGGCCACGCACTTCATCGGCCACTACGGCAAAACCGCGCCCGGCGTCACCGGCACGGGCTGCTTCGATTGCGGCGTTGAGGGCCAGCAGGTTGGTCTGCTCGGCCACGGCCTTGATCACGTCCATCACGCTGCCGATCTTGTCGCTTTCCTGTTGCAATACGGCCATGGCTTCGGTTGAACGACCCACTTCCACCGCCAGGCGCTCGATCTGGTCAATGGCCTGGTTGACCACGGTATCGCCTTCGCGGGCTTCATTGTCTGCGGCCGCGGCGGCTTGCGAGGCTTGCTCGGCATTGCGCGCCACTTCCTGCACGGTGGCGGTCATTTCATGCATGGCGGTGGCCACCTGATCGGTCTCGATCTTCTGGCTGTTGACCCCGGCGCTGGTTTGCTCGGTCACCGCGGACAGCTCTTCGGCGGCACTGGCAATCTGGCTGACGCCATCACGGATACCGCTGATCAACTCGCGCAGGGTCGTACCCATGCGTGCAATACCTTGTTGCAACACGCCCAGCTCGTCGCGACGGGTGACGCGCAGGTTCTGGGTCAGGTCGCCACTGGCGATGCGATCGACCACGGCCAGGGTTTCACGCAGGGGCACGGTGATCTGGCGGGTGATGATCACGGCCGCGGTGATGCCAAACAGCAATACCAGCAAGGTGGTGATCAGTTGCATGCTGTTGGCCGTGGCGCTTTCGATGTCGCGGCGTTCCAGTTGAATCTTGTACAGCTCATCGCTGCGGCCAAGGATGCTGGAGCCGTATTCGGTCATGTCCTTGCGCATGGCAATGATGGTGTTGTCGGTGCTGGTGTACAGCTCCAGCGCCTGCTGGTACTGCTCCATGGTTTTGTTCAGGGTGCGCAGGGTGTCGCCGGCATTGGCGGCAAAGTGCGAGCTCAGGCGGTCAAGGCTGGCAATGGCCGCGTCCAGTTGCTGGCGTGCGGCCTTTTCCGTGGCGGGGGTGGGCGCAGCAATATAAGCGCGCACCTGATAGCGCGAGAGCAGGAACTGTTCACGTACTTCAGACACGCTCTGGTACATGGCAAAACGGTTTTCGTCACCTGCGGGCAGTTGCAGGGCGCGGTTCAGCAACGTCGTGATGGCGTCCTGGGCCAGAGCGGCGCTGCGGTCCATGTCGGCACGGGATGCGGCGGACTCGACGTAAGCCTTGCGCATGCTCACCAGTGCACGCTCGTAGCGGCCGATGATGGCTTGTTGCTCCTTGAGCAACTTGAGGTTTTCCGGGCTCTGGAAGGTGGCAATCAGCTGACTTTGTTGCGCAGAAAACGCGTCAATGCTGGCCTGTACACTTTGTGCGGCAGTTTCGTCGCCATCGGTCAGCATGTATTGCAAACGCGTCACCCGCAGGTTGGTAAACGCGGTGTTTAAACGGGTGATGTCGCTCATCCAGTTACTGCGATCAATCATCTGGCCCAGACTGATCCAGTTGCTGACGGCCATTACGCAGGTAAGGGCCAGTACCAGGCCAAAGCCCAGGGACAGTTTCAGGTTGACGCTGATATTGCTCAGCCATCTATTCATAGAGTTCTCCAGGAACGCTGCACGCATGATCTAAGTTCGCTGGAGGGAATTATTTTTTTTGACCCAGCCGAGTGTTGTGTTGGAGAGGTATCGGCTGCATTCGCCAGAGCTGAAACGTTTTGTTGGGCGCCAGTTCACATAACAACCTATCCATTTGAGTAGCGTGCCTGGATTGCGCTTTTACGCTTTTTTTCACATCCGTTTCACCTGCCTCTGACCTCCCTTTTTTTAGCCTGCGTTCAGCTAATAGAGACCTGCTTTATGCAAGTCTGTTTATACCGCCGGGCCGCGAAGCGACCCGTTGTCATATTCGCGCTATAGGGTGTCGGTCAGTGATATCACTGGCTGGCGCAGAGGGCATAAGCATCGTGACGTTGAGTCTTGATCAGACCGGAATTAACCGTACGCTGTTGCGTCGTGCTCTGCTCCGTTACAAAAATGTGCTGGTGGTGATCGTGGCAAGTGCGCTTGCCGTTGCGCTGACATTGAGGCTGCTGGCCCCTGCGGCCCCGCCTGATCTGGCGCAGCCCAGCCATGCCGATCGTGTGTTGTTGCTCACCGACAGCTGGGCCAAGGGTGATGTGATTGCGCTGGTTCGACACGGCGAGCGTTGCGACCGTTCCTCGGCCCAGTGCCTGGGCCCCATGGACGGCGTGACGGTGCGCGGTGAAGCAGCAGTTCAGGCGCTGGGCGCAGACTTCAGGCAGTTGGGGCTCAGCCATACTGATATTCACAGCAGCCTGCTGACCCGGGCCCGACAAACCGCCGATGCCATGTTTGCCCGCCCGGTAGAGGCGCAGGACTGGCTGTTCAACTGCCGCGGCAGCATGCTGCGTGATGCTCTCAAGCACAAAGTGGCGGGCCACAACCTGATTCTGGTGAGCCACAGCGAATGCATGGACCAACTGTTGATGGACATGAACCTGTCAACCAGCACCACGTTTGGCTATGGCGCTTCGTTGTTTATCAAGACCGATGGCGCGAACGAGGATCCGCAGATGCTGGGCTATATCGAGCCCAAAGACTGGAAAAATATCGTGCCGGTGGTCACCCCGAACAACCGTCACGGGTTTGAAGCCTCGCAGTTCTAATCGTGGGCGCGAGCAGGCTCGCGCCCATAGAGTCAATCCATCCCCCCTCAATTGTGCTTGAACAAACGATCCCAGTTCTGTTCTGCCGGCAATGGCAGGTCGCTGAGTTCGCGGGCCACCACGTTTTCGATATCGTTGGCGCTGAGCACTTTTTCGTCGAGCCATGGCCAGGTCGCATCCGCATCGCGGAAGTTGAGCTGGTTGTTCAATTGCTGGCACGCCTGGGCGAGCAAGTGCATCAGCGCCCACAGGCTGGTGATGTAGGGTTTTTGTTGCTCGGGGATGCGATTGAGCAGGGCGGCCACGTCAGGCAGGTTCGCACCGGGTGACAGGTTGCTGCGCAGGTTCCATAGAATCGCGCCGTTGTTCGACACCTCCTGATTGGCCAATGCCGGGTCGGTGCTGACCTCGACATTGAGTTTCACATGCTGCTGCTCTAGCTGATCGATCAGATAGTTGGCCAGATCGGATTTGCGCAAGAAGGCGGTGGCCGTATTGAAGGCCAGGTGAGCGTCGTAGTCGCTCAATGTTTTGCTGGATATACCGATGGTCATGGCGGGCTCCTTGGTCGGGAATTGTCCAAGGAGCGTAGTCAATGTGCCGTGATCGGCCACGGTATCTGCGGTTGCGTTGCCCGGGATCAAGTTTATGGGGCTGAAGCGGCCAGGCTGACAAGGTAGAAGTGGTGCCGGCCGACGCTGAGCTTGTCGAGAGTCTTGAGGGCCATGCCCGGTATCTCGGGGTTTTCTACCAGGGCGATATTGTCGGGGGATGCGCTGAGGAATGCCTGCAACTCTTCGGTTGAACTGAGGGTGTGCTGCAACTGCTGGCTGTAGAACACCACGGCGCCGAGGCGTTCGTCGGGCCGCAGCAGTGCGACCTGCTTGCCGCTGGCCTGCAGGCTCATGACCTCAGCGGCGAGGGGCTGGAAAGACTGTTCCTTGTCGGCCAGCGGTGCCCGATGGGCCGCCAGCAGGTAGGCGCCCACCAGAGCGGCCAGCAGCGCGATGGCAAGCGGGCGATGGTTGTCGCTGAAGAATTTGGCCACGGTCGAGTGCGCGCTTTTTTGGTACAGCCAGCCCAGCAGCACCCGGGCGTACTCGGCGGCAATCACTGCAGCCGCAGGGGCCATCGACATCATGTACACCGCCCGCTTGCTGGAGGCGAGGTTGAGCAGCACAAATTGCGCGACCAGCCATACACAGAAAAACAACAGGAAGGGGTTGCTGCGCAGTTGTTTGCGAAAGTGCCACAGGCCCAGATAGGTCAGCAGGTTCCACGGCAGGAAGGCTTCGGGCAGTTTTCGCAGGTAGTAGTAAAAGGGTTCGTAATGTCCGGCTTCAACAAAGGAGCCGCTAAAACGGCCAACGCTGTTGGTCAGCAGCAGTTCGCTGACGGCCTGCATGCCGCCGCGCTGATAGAGCATGCACAGCCAGACCGTCAGCGGGATCAGCCCCAATAGGGTCAGCAGGGCAGGGCGTAGCCAGTTGCGCGGCTTGAAGCGTTTTTCCAGCAGGCTTTCACACACCAGATAGACAAAAATCACCACGCCCGGCAGTGCCAGGCCCAGTACGCCTTTGCTCAAGGTGGCAATGGCGATGCCGGTCGCGAATAACAGCCAGCTGCCCCGGGCAAAACCGGGTTGACGGTTGGCATGAAAAAACGCCAGCAAGGCCATGGTTACGCCCAGGGTGAGCAAGGCATCTTCGCCCACCTGGCGGGTGTTGCCCCAAAATATGCCCATGGTTGCCAGCATGGCGGCGGCTGTCCAGGCCAGTGCTGTGGGGCGGCCCAGCTTGCGCAGCATTGCATAGAGCAACAACACGCAAAATAGACCGGCAAAGGCCGAAGCCAGGCGTACGGCGAACAGTTCGCCGCCGAATACGCGAATGGCTCCTGCATCCAGCCAGAGGCTCAGGGGTGGTTTTTCCAGGAAGGGGGCATTGAGCAAATTGGGCGTTACCCAATCGTCGCTCAGGTGCATCTGCATGGCTATGCCTGCCACGCGGGACTCTGTCGAGCCCTGCAATTGGTGATTCCCCAGCGCAAAAAAGAACAGCACGCAACCGAGAAGCAGTAACAGCAGGGCAGGACGAGTCAGACGCATTGGGCTACCAGGCAGCAATCGAATGGAGTACTGCACTGGAGTATAGGAGGGCAAATCTTAAAGCTTTGTGAAAGCTACACAAACGCTTGTGTCAGAACGTTGCCTTGACCTGCAGCCCCGCGACCAGCGCATTGCTGCGCTTGGCGCCGTAGAAAGCCCCTGGTTCGATGATGTATTGCAGGTCCGGGCGCAACAGCAGCCACGGCGTGACTTGCGCGCCGTAGTTGAGCTCCAGCAACTGCTCGCCGCTGTCCAGGCTGGCGATCATGTCCGCCTGTTCCGGGCTGCTGGCTGCCGCTTCCTGCACGTCGCGGGAGCGCGAGTTGAATACGGCGCGGCCGTAGGCAAAGGCGATGCTGTCTTTGGGGCGGCTGGCAAACGGCTTTTGTTTGACCAGGCCTACCGAGTACCAGTGGCGCATAGGCGAGGTCGCGGCATTGCTGCTGGATGCCTGGCCAAAGGCGCGCAATACGCTTTCGGGGTCTTGCTCATCACGCCAGATGGCCTGGTCGACCAGCACATAGGCGCCGGTGCGGTTGTTGGCTTTTTGCGTGCTGCCAATCTTGCGGGTATTGGAGGTGTCGTAGTACCAGCCCACTTTGTATTGGCCATTGAGCCAGGCGTTGTGGGTGAAGATCGCTTCCAGCGGCATGATCGCTCCGGTAGTGCCTTTGGTGGTCATGCTGAAGGCTTCGGAGGAGCGACTGTTGTATTCGGGGTTGACCTGGAACACGGCGGTTTGCAGGGTCAGGGCCGGGCTGACGGTGTAGCGCAGTTCGCCGCCCCAGTGGCCGGTGGGGTAGTTGGTCCAGCCGCTGCCATTGGACTGCGTCAGCGGATGCGCGCAGAAACCGGCGTTGACGAAGCTGGTCAACAGCGGCATGCCGCCAAAGTCGTTGCCCATTGGCATAAAGCCAACCTTGGTGGTCAGGTCTTCGGAAAACAGGGTGCGCTGGTAGCTGAACTCGGACAGGCGGGTGTAGTTGCCGCCGGCGTTTTCCTGGATTGGCAGGCGGTTGCCTACGAGGTCTTCGGAGGCGCTGTGACCGCGACGATCATTGACGGTGATTTGCACCAGGCCAGCATCGGCGCTACCCAGTATTTTGCTCAGGTCGAACTGGGCACCGATACGCACTTGTTGCGAGTAACGGGTGCCGTGCTTGATCCCGCCATGCAAGTTGGAGAAGGTTTCGGAGTTGTAATCACCGGTCAGCTTGATGCCTTTGTCGATCAGCTTTTGGCGCTCGCCGCCCCAGTCGCCGGTCAGGGTCGAACGGTTCATCAGGTTGTCGGTGGTGTCGGCCAGTACGCAGGCAGGCGTCAGGGCCAGCAATGACAAGCCGCCGCACAGGCTGGTGTTCAGCAGGGCGCGGGAAGAGAAAAACATCTACAGAAGCTCCTTTATATGAAGTGTCGGCGACGGGGCGCGACACGATGCCGCACATTATGAACTATTTAGTTAATTAATTTCATATTTGGTTACACGACCTCCCTCTAATGACTAAGGGCGTTGGTAGCGGCCATCCGCTAGACTCCCGCGTTTATCCGTACCAAGGGATGTTCATGATCTGGTTTCTTGAAGGGCAATCGAGCCAACGCGATGTGATTGCAGGTGCCCGGGCGGCGCTGCCGGACACCGTGCAAGTTTTCGCCTCGCACCGCCAAAATCGCCCTGAAATCACCGGATTGGCGGATGTCGCCTGGCGGGAGCCGCAAGACAATCAGGAGCGCATCGGCTGGGTGATCGAGCAGGCCCGCGCCCGGCAGATCAAGGTGGTGCTGGCCGGGCGTGTGGGTCAGGTATATGAAGCGCACCGCGCCGAGTTCGAAGCGGCCGGGTTGCAACTGGTTACTGGCGCTCTGGATCTGGACACCTTTGAGCGGGTTGACGACAAGTCGACGTTTACCCGTGAGGCCCTGGCGGCCGGACTGGCGTGCATACCGGCGATGACGGTGAGCACCCAAGCTGAACTGGAAACGGCTTACGCCCAGTTGGCCCGCGACGGCCAGGTGTGTGTAAAACCGACGCGCGGTATTTACGGCCAGGGCTTTTGGCGTTTGGCCGATAACGTGGACCCGTTTCGCAGTTTTGCCAATGCCGACGCCCATGAAGTCAATGCGGCGGTGTTTGCCCAGGCCTACGGTCAATCGGATGCGCCCCAACCGTTGCTGGTGATGCCTTATATGCCCGGCAGCGAATGCTCGGTGGACATGGTCTGTGAGGCGGGCGAGGCCGTGGCCTATGTGGGGCGGCGCAAGCAGGGCCTGATGCAGACATTCGAGCGCGATGGTGCGGCGGTCGAACTGGCGATCAAGGCGGCGCGGCACTTCAAGTGCGACGGTATCGTCAATGTGCAGACCCGGGATGATGCCGCAGGCCAGCCGCATTTGCTGGAGATCAACCTGCGCTATTCTGGCGGTATCGGCTACACCCGCGAAGCCGGAGTCAACCTGCCGGGTATCTTTGCCGCACGCCGCCTGGGCCTGCCCGTGCCAGCCAGTACATGGCGCGAGAATGTGCAGGTCAAGGCAATCACGGTGGTGGTTCCGGTTCGCGGAGAAGAGCTGTTAAGGTGATCAGCTCTTGTTTGTCGCGGGCACAGGGGAGTCACAAGCGATGATATTGATGCCGGGCGCCAATGCGGCCCTTGAATCTGTGCGTTGTGAGATGAGCCTGACCTGCTCGCGAGCGGGCGCATTGGGTGACTATGCGGGGCTGGCGTTGCTGGCCGTGGATGGCAAGCGCCAACCCGTCGGGGAGCCTGCGCTGATACACGCCCCGCAACCCTGGCTGGCATGGCATGACACCGCCGGCCTGGCACGCTTCAGCCTGGTGCTGGAACAATTGCCTGCAGATTGTGAGCGTGTATTGCTGGTGCTCTATGTGTTCGGCGCGCTGGGTCCGTTACGTGAACTCGGCCAGTTCCGGCTCAAGGTCGGAGAGCAGATCGAGCACAGTCTGGCACTGGATGAGTTCGGTGATGGCGCAATGGTCATTGCCGAGGTGTACCGACGCAGCGATCAATGGAAAATCCGCGCACTCGCCGAAGCGTCCGCCTACGGCTTGAGCGCGTTTGCCCGACGCCTGGGGCTGGCTCTGGATGATCGTCATCCGCAACGCATGAGACCTGAGGCATCAGACGACAGCGTTGCGCGCCAAGGGGCTACAGGTACTGGTTTTGCCGTAAGCACCCAGCATATTTTGACCTGTGCCCATGTCATTGAAGGCCTCGAGCAATTGTCGATTACGTCCTTTGAGGGTCGATACAAGGCGGAGTCTGTGGTGGTCGATCGCAAGAACGACCTCGCTTTGCTGCGGGTCATTGGTGCCCCCCCTTTGAACCCGGTGACTTTTCGTGAGGGCGTGGGCTGTGAGCTGGGCGAAAGTGTCGTCACCCTGGGGTTTCCGCTCGCCGGGCTGGCAGGCGGTGGCGTGCAAGTTTCCCAAGGTGTGGTTTCGGGCCTGTTTGGCCTTCGCGACGATGCCAGCCTGATGCAGTTCACCGCACCGATTCAGCCCGGCTCCAGCGGAAGCCCGGTGTTTGACCCGCAAGGATTGGTCAGTGGCCTGGTGACCTCGAGCATGGCGGATGCGCAGAACATGAACTTTGCTGTCAAGTCGGCACTGGTACTGGCGTTCCTTGAGGCAGCCCGTGTACCGGCCCGGCGCGGGTGCAGTGAACGTTCGTTGAGCACGCCGGAGTTGGTACGCGCTTCGCAGGCTGGACTGTGGCGGATTGACGCCAGCCATCTTCAGTAACCATTTTTTACTTGTCTTAACCCCCCGTCTCCCTAATCGTCCCCCATTTTTTCAGTATGTTCAGGTAGTAAACATCAATGAACAGCGGTAATTCCAAGACCGAACCCAAGGTATTGCATGCAAACCTCAAGCGCGGTCGTCTGGAGGTAGAGGTCAATGCATCGACCTTTGAGCCACAGGCACTTTTCGATTTTGCCGAGCGCCGAAACCCCAAGCGCGCCTTTTTATTCGTTTCCCGTGTATTGGGGCGTCATATCCCGGCACGGCCGTCACTGATGGCGGAAAGCTTCAATGCCCTGGCTGCAAAAATCCCTGCCGACCTGCCCGGCCCGGTGCTGGTTATCGGCATGGCTGAAACCGCCGTTGGCCTGGGTGCTGGCGTGCACCGTGCGCTCAGCCAGACCCGTGATGACAGCGTGTATCTGTGCAGCAGCCGCCACCCTACGGGCAGTGAACTGTTTGCCCGTTTTGAAGAAGAGCACAGTCACGCCAGCTCGCATCTGCTGCATTTGCCGCAAGACGCACACACCCGCGAGATGATGCTCAACGCCCGCTCGCTGGTGCTGGTGGACGATGAAGCCTCTACCGGCAATACCTTTATCAATCTGTCCCGGGCGCTGGCCGAAGCAGGGCTCAACTCGGTCGAGCGTATTGTCACCACGACCCTGACCGACTGGTCCCGGGACGCTGTGCGCAAGGCCATGGGCGATCATGTCAGCAGCGTCTCTTTGCTCGATGGTCGCTACACGTTCGCCGAAGATACCACCGCAGAGCTCCCTCAAATGCCCGAAGTGGGCAGCGTGGCCCAGGGCGACTGGGCACTTGATGCCAGCCGTGACTGGGGGCGCATGGGCGTTCGCGAACACCTTGATACCCTGGCGCCCGATCTGCAGGTCGCCCCTGGTGAACGGGTCTTGGTGGTCGGCACCAGCGAATTTGTCTGGCGCCCGTTTCTGCTGGCCGAGCGCCTTGAGCGGGCGGGCGCCGACGTGCGCTTCAGCTCCACCAGCCGCTCGCCCATTGCCTTGGGCCATTGCATCGATCATGCATTGTCGTTCTCGGACAACTATGGCCTGGGTATCCCCAACTTTCTTTATAACGTCGCCCCCGGCCAGTTCGACCGGGTGCTGATCTGCAGCGAAACCCCGGCAGCTGCGGTCGATCCGGCGCTGGTTAGCGCGTTGAATGCGCAGGTAATCGTTGATGAGCAGTAATCGTCCTCTGGTGTTCGTTGATCTGGACGACACCCTGTTTCAAACCGCCCGCAAAATGGGTGATGAGCCACGCTTTGCCGCCACCCTGGATGTGGACGGCCAGCCCAACGGCTTTATGAGCGCAACACAAAAGAGCTTTGTGGAATGGCTGCTGGCCACCAGCGATGTCGTCCCCGTAACTGCGCGCAGCATCGAGGCCTATCAACGTGTGCAATTGCCGTTCGTCCACGGCGCGGTGTGTGCCCACGGCGGCGTGATTCTCAAGCCCGACGGCTCGCTGGACCCGGTCTGGCATGCGCGCATGTGCGACGAACTGGCCCTTGAGCAAACTCGGTTGCATCAACTGAGCGAGCAAACCCTGGCCATTGGTGCCGAACTTGGCTTTTCGTTGCGTGGCTGGGTGGTTGAAGAGCAGGGCCTGGCCAATTACGTGGTCACCAAGCACAACAACGAAACCGACGAAGCGCTGCTCGTCGTATTGGCCGAGGTCAAGGCGCGCGGGTTGCTCGATGGCCTGTATGTACACGGCAATGGCAACAACCTGGCGTTTCTGCCCATCACCCTGCAAAAGCGTGAAGCGGTACGTGAATGGATCCGCCGCGATCAGGCGATCAACGGCAAGCGCCCGTTGCTGGGCTTCGGTGACAGTGTGTCGGACCTGGGCTTTATGGCCGAGTGCGACTGGTGGGGCACGCCCAAACGCGGGCAGTTGGCCGCTCATGTGCTGGCGAGCGTCGACCATGAGTAATGCTTTCGTAGGCCTGGAAACCGTCGGCAGTGGCAGCTATGACGCCGATGACGTGCACTTTTTACTGCGCGCCCTACAGATTGAAGTCACCGACGTGCAGGAAAAAGAGCGGCTGATCCAGACCCGGCAACGCCATTACTCCGAGATGATCAGCCAGGAACATGCGCCGTCCGACACCCATAAAAGCCTTTACCAGCGTGCCCTGACGCAAAATGGCGCGCGCATGGCGGCCGATGTGCAGGCGCTGGCGCTGGCCTTGAATGAGCGCTACAACGGCCCCTCGATTGCGCTGGTGTCCTTTGTGCGCGCCGGTTTACCGCTGGGTGTACTGCTGCGCCGGGCGCTGCTTGATCTGGGGCGCGAGGCTGCGCATTACGGCATCAGCATTATTCGTGACCGTGGAATCGACAACGTCGCACTCGAAGCTATCATCAAGAGCCACGGTGCCGAAAACATCGTGTTTGTCGATGGCTGGACCGGCAAGGGCGCGATCAGCGGCCAGATCCGCGACAGCCTGGCGGGAGACTCGCGTTTCCCGGCAGACCCACGCCTGGTGGTGTTGGCGGACCCTTGTGGCCGCGCCTGGCTGGCGGCGTCCGCTGAAGACTGGCTGATCCCCTCGGGCATTCTGGGGGCTACGGTTTCCGGGCTGGTTTCTCGTTCCATCTGGCCGCAAACCCCGGGCCTGCATGGTTGCGTGGTGTATGACCATTTGGCGGAACACGACGTGACCATGAGTTTTATCCACAGCATCGAAACCGAGCGGGCACAGCTTGCCCCGTTGGCCGCTGCGCAACCCTGGACACTGGATCAGGCCGCAGCCTTGCAACACTCGGCGGTAGCCGCGGTCGAACGTATCTCGACGCGGTTTGCGGTGACCAACCCCAACCGGGTCAAACCGGGTATCGCCGAGGCCACCCGCGCCGTGATGCGCCGGGTACCGGACCACGTGCTGGTGCGCAACCTTGACGATCAGGACGTGCAACTGCTGTTGCACCTGACGCGCCAGGCCAATATCGAGGTCCAGGAAGTCGGTGATGAACTGGGGCCGTATCGCGCGGTGACCGTAATCAGGAGTGTTCGCTGATGATCAAGCATTCAGCCTATGCCTTGGGCGCCACACTTTATATGCCGGCCACCCGTCCCGATATTCTGGATGTGGTGCTGGGCGAGAAGATCCAGGGTTTACGCTCGCTGGTGGTGTGCCTGGAAGACGCCGTGGCCGAAATCGACGTGCAGCAGGGGCTGAACAACCTCAAGAACCTGCTGTTGGGCATCGAGGCGCGTGGCGGCCGTCCGTCGGCGGGGCCGATCCTGTTTGTGCGCCCTCGTGATGCGGCAATGGCAGCGGTGCTTAATGATTGGTCGCTGATGCGCCATGTCGACGGTTTTGTGGTGCCCAAACTCAGTCTGGGCAATATCCGCGAGTGGCAGCAGGCGGTGACCCGCGACGACCTGATGCTGATGCCCACTCTGGAAACCCCGGAAGTCTTTGTGCCCAATGCCATGGTAGAGCTGCGCAGCGCCATGCTGGAGCTGTTGCCTGAGCGCATTATTGCCCTGCGCATCGGTGGCAACGACCTGATGGGCTGCCTGGGCTTGCGTCGTCCACAAACCATGACCCTGTACAGCACGCCCATGAGCTATGTGATTCCCATGTTGTGCGGGATCATGGGCTCGGCAGGTTTTGCCCTGACCGCACCGGTGTTCGAGCAGCTCAATACGCCACACGTGCTGGATCAGGAACTGGCGCTGGATATGGCTCACGGGCTTGTAGGGAAAACTGCGATTCACCCGTCACAAATTGCAGTTATCCACAGGGCGTTGCAAGTCAGCCTTGAAGATCTCAACAGCGCACGCCAAATATTGAGTGAGGCGGCGCCTGCGGTGTTCAAGTTCAACGACGCCATGTGCGAGCCTGCGACCCATTACAAATGGGCGCAAACAATTATTGAACGGGCACATTGGCAAGGGGTTCGCCCTGAAGTCGCCTGCCCGACAGACACTTTTGGAGGCAGCCTGAGATTGGCTGAATTAGTGGGTTGAACGACGTTTTGAATACATCGGACAAAGGCAACAAGCAGGTTCTGTCAGCGTTCGACTTCGATGGCACACTGACCTATCACGACAGCTTTGTGCCGTTTTTGCGCTTTGCCTTTGGCAATCGCCTGTTCGCGATGCGCCTGTTGCGGATGATTCCGGCCACGGCGTGCTACCTGCTGGGCAGGATTTCTCGCAATGATTTGAAAGAGAAACTGATCGCGGTCTACCTGACCGGCGCCAAAGAGGCCTGGGTAAAGGAGCGCGCTGAAGCATTTTGTGACGTTTCCTGGCAGCGTCTGATGCGGCCTTTGGGCTTAACATCCGTCGCCAACCAGATTGAGCAGGGCGCCAAGGTAACAATTTGCTCGGCGTCCCCTGAACTGGTGCTCACACCTTTTGCCAAAAAACTCGGTATCGGCTTGATCGGTACACGGCTGGCCTCAGTCGATGGCGTGCTGACCGGGGATATCGAGGGCACCAACTGTCGCTGTGAACAAAAAGTCATTCGGCTGGAGGCGCAATACGGGCCTCTGGACCAATACACACTGCGTGCCTGGGGTGACACCCGGGGCGATGAACAGATGCTCGGAGCCGCTCAAGAGCCGCATTGGCGTGAATTTCACGCACTGTGGCGTCGCAAGCGGCCACTTGACGTGTGCTTGCGCGAGGAGCTGTAAGCCAGGCGCAAGCAAAGCATGTCAATAATCAGTAATTACCTATCGTGCTTCAGTGCAGACAAGGAGACGTTTCATGGCCATTTCGCTGTCCAAGAATCAAACCATCTCTCTCGAGAAAGAAGCGGGAGCCGGTCTCAAGAAAATTCGCATGGGCCTGGGCTGGGATCCGGTCAAGCCCAGCGGTTTTTTCGCCAAGCTGCTGAGCAGTGATACCGCCATCGACCTGGATGCTTCGTGCATCCTGCTCGACAGTGCCAAACAACCGCTGGACCTGGTGTGGTTTCGCCAGCTCAAGTCCAAAGACGGCTCCATCGTGCACTCCGGCGACAACCGCACGGGTGAGGGCGATGGCGACGACGAGTCGATCCAGGTCAACCTGGAGCAGCTGCCGGCCGGGGTCAAGCACCTGGTGTTTACCGTGAACTCGTTTACCGGGCAAAATTTCGAAGCGGTAGAAAACGCCTACTGCCGTATCGTTGACGAGCTGACCGGCAAAGAGCTGGCGCGCTTCAACCTGTCGGACAAGGGCCGTCACACCGGCGTGGTCATGGCATACATCAGCCGCACATCGGCGGGCTGGGACCTGACCGCCATCGGCACCGTGGCCAATGGCCGTACCGCCCAGGATCTGGCCACTGACGCAGCCCAGGCGGTGCGCTCATGACCACATTGACCCCGGGCGCCAACACCGGCGTTGCCAGCGGTACCCTGAGCGTCACCGTCAGCTATACCCCGGTGACCGGCGCGGACCTGGACGTTTCTGCGTTTTTGCTCAATGAGTCGGGCAAGGTGCGTGGCGACAACGACATGTGCTTCTTCGGCCAGCAAAGCGTCAATAATGGCGCGGTCAAGCTGGTGGAATCGGCTGCAGGTCGCAGTGTGTTCAGCGTCAATCTGGACGCCATTGATCAGGCCATCGAAAAAGTCGCCCTCACCGCAACCATCTATGAGAACAAGGCCCGTTTCGACGCCTTCCCGCAGTTGACCGTAACGGTGAGCGGCGGCATCGAAGCACCGATTCCGACCCAGGGCATGCAGGAAACTGCGTTGATCCTCGGCGAGTTCTATCGTCGTCAGGGCGTGTGGAAGTTCCGCTGCGTAGCACAGGGCTTTGCCGGTGGTCTTGCGCCCTTGGCCGAGCACTTTGGGGTTGATATTGCGGCTCCTGCTCCTGCTCCTGCTCCTGCTCCTGCTGCAGCGCCGACGCCACCTCCAGCGCCTCCAGCACCAGCACCAGCACCAGCACCGGCACCGGCAGCGAAGATCAATCTGTCGAAGATCACCCTGGACAAGCAGCGTCCGTCCATCAGCCTTGAGAAAAAGGACGGTGACTTCGGCGAGATCAAGATCAACCTCAACTGGAACCGTACCAACCCCAACGCCGGGGGCGGCGGCTTCTTTGCTTCGCTGCGCGGCAAGTCGGGCGGGATCGACCTGGACGTGGGCTGCCTGTACGAAATGGAGAACGGCCGCAAAGGCGCGGTACAGGCCCTGGGCAATGCCTTCGGTGATTTCCGTGACGAGCCGTTTATCCAGTTGATGGGCGACGACCGCACCGGCTCGGTAAGTGACGGCGAGTGGTTGCGCATCAATGGCAAGGAGTGGCGCAAGATGCGTCGCGTGCTGGTTTACGCGTTCATCTACGAAGGTGCCCCGAACTGGCAGGCGACTGACGGTGTCATCACCTTGTACATCCCGGGTGAGCCGCCGATTGAAGTGCGCCTGAGCGAAGAGGGCGGGACCAAAGGCATGTGCGCCATTGCTTTGCTCGAAAACGTCGGTGGCAGTGTGAAGGTCAACCGTCGGGTTGAATTCTTCAAGGGCCACTCTGACATGGATAAAGCGTTTGGTTGGGGTATGCGCTGGGCTGCCGGCTCCAAATGAGCGCTCTGTAAGTGGCCGCCTGATGAAACAGGCGCCGTACCTGCAATTTCTGACAAGGTGACTCCAATGCTCGAATGGCTCAAAACCAACGCAAGCGCCGCCCGTGACAAGCTCTCGGCGGAAGTCAGCAAATTCAAGAACCGTGAGTTTATGGAAGCCGTGGTTTCCGGTTGCGCACTGGTGGCCGCTGCCGATGGCAATATCAGCAGCGACGAAAAACAGAAAATGGTCGGATTTATTCAAAACTCCAATGAGTTGAAGGTCTTTGACGTCAAGGACGTGATCAAAGCTTTCAACGCCGTGTGTGAAAAGTTTGAATTTGACCAGCAGATCGGTCGCGCTGAAGCGCTGAAATCTATCGGTCAGCTACGTAAAAAAGAAGATGCCGCCCGCCTGCTGGTGCGTGTTTGCTGCGCAATCGGTAGCGCCGACGGCAACTTCGATGAAAGTGAGCGGGCTGCCTGCCGCACTATCTGCAATGAGCTGGGGCTGAACCCTGGCGATTTTGATCTCTGAGGACATCATGGAAAACACGGCAATTGGCTTTCCGCCAACTACCATCGCTGTATTTGTGGCTCTGGCGGTCATTGCTCTGGCAATCGACCTGTTTACCCACAAAAGCGATAAACCGGTCTCGCTGACCAACGCCGCCGTCTGGTCGGTGTTCTGGGTGGTGATCTCGCTCATGTTTGCGGGCTACCTGTATGTGGCCCACGGCCCAAGTGTGGCCAGCCTGTTCGTTACCGGTTATGCGCTGGAGAAAGTACTCAGCGTCGACAACCTGTTCGTGTTCATGGCGATTTTTGCCTGGTTCAAGATCCCGGACGCATTGCGTCACCGGGTTCTGTACTGGGGCATCATCGGCGCCATTGTGTTCCGCCTGATTTTCGTGGCGATCGGTACTGGCCTGCTGGCGTTTGGCCCTTGGGTCGAAGTGCTGTTTGCCGTGGTCGTGGCCTGGACCGCAGTGATGATGTTGCGCAGCAAGGAAGAGGATGAGGAGGAGGATTACTCCAAGCACATCGCCTACCGTTTTGCGAAAAAACTGTTCCCGGTCTGGCCGAAACTGCACGGGCATAATTTCTTTGTTTCACGCAAAGAGCTTGAAAAAGAGATCACGAAGCCGCAGAACAAGGGAATGACTCTTGTAGGCAAGGGCGCTCTTTTTGCTACCCCACTGTTTTTGTGTGTGGTGGTGGTTGAGGTTTCAGACATTCTGTTTGCCTTCGACTCCGTACCGGCAGTGATTGCCGTGAGCCGTGAACCCTTGATCGTGTACTCGGCCATGATGTTCGCCATTCTGGGTCTGCGGACCATGTACTTCGTTCTCGAAGCACTGAAACGCTACCTGGTGCACCTGGAAAAAGCGGTTATCGCCCTGCTGTTCTTTATCGCCGGCAAGCTGGCCCTGAACGCAACCGATCACCTGTTTGGCCATGGTTATGAAATTGATCCAAACACCAGTCTGATTGTGGTGTTGGTGGTCTTGGCTATCGGTATCGTGGCCAGCATCATCTTTCCCGGTAAGGAAGAAGAGCAATCCGACGTTAACAACGACACGAAAGCTTGATCGCACATTACTAAGGAGAATTACACATGGCACTTTCCCTTTCCAAAGGCGGCAACCTGTCTCTGTCCAAAGAAGCCCCCGGGATGACCAAAGTCCTCGTGGGTCTGGGCTGGGATGCTCGCTCCACCGATGGTCAAGACTTCGACCTGGATGCGAGCGCTTTCTTGCTCAAGGCTGACGGTAAAGTACGCGCTGACTCCGATTTCATTTTTTACAACCAGCTCAAAAGCGTGGACGGCTCGGTTGAACACACGGGCGACAACCGTACCGGTGAAGGCGACGGTGATGACGAGGCGATCAAGGTCGACCTGTCCAAAGTACCCGCTGACATCGACCGGATCGCGTTTACCGTGACCATTCACGAAGCTGACGCTCGCCGTCAAAACTTCGGTCAGGTGCGCAATGCTTTCATCCGCATTGTGAACCAGGACAACAACAGTGAAGTGGCGCGTTATGACCTGGCAGAAGACGCCAGCACCGAAACCGCGATGATCTTTGCCGAGCTGTATCGCAATGGCGCCGAGTGGAAGTTCCGCGCTGTGGGCCAGGGCTTTGCTGGCGGTCTCAAGCCATTGGCGGAAAGCTACGGCCTGAAGTTTTAATCTGCACCCCATCAACTTTTCATATAAGGGTTCACGAACATGGCAGTAAGTCTGAGTAAAGGCGGCAACGTCTCCCTGACCAAAGAAGCACCTGGCCTGACCGAAGTGGTTGTAGGCCTGGGTTGGGACCCGCGGGTTACTGACGGTCAGGAGTTCGACCTGGACGCCTCGGTGTTTATCGTTGGTGAGAACGGCAAAGTGCTGAACGACGGCAGCTTTGTGTTCTACAACAACAAGACTTCGCCCGACGGCAACGTTGTGCACCAGGGCGACAACCGCTCGGGCGCCGGCGACGGTGATGATGAGCAAGTAAACGTCAACCTGTCGGGTCTGTCGCAAGAAGCCAAAAAACTGGCTTTCGCGGTGACCATTCACGAAGCGGATGGCCGCAAGCAAAACTTCGGTCAGGTATCCAACGCTTACATTCGCGTTCTGAACAAGGCTGACGGCAAGGAGCTGGCACGTTTTGACCTGAGCGAAGACGCTTCGACCGAAACCGCGATGGTGTTCGGCGAGCTGTATCGCAATGGCGAAGAGTGGAAGTTCAAGGCAATTGGTCAGGGCTTTGCCGGTGGCCTGGCGCCATTGGCTTCGAACTTTGGCGTTAACCTGGGCTAACCCCCGGCGTTAAACGAAAGGCCCTCCCCGGTATCGGGGAGGGCCTTTTTTTTTGTGTATAAACACCTGTAGCAGCTGCCGAGGAACGAAGGCTGCGTTCGGCGGCGAAGCCGTCGTGAAATCAGACACTTCGCTGCATCAGATAGATTGAACGCTCAGGTTTTACGAGATCTTCGCCCTCGAACGCAGCCTTCGTTCCTCGGCAGCTGCTACAAGTATTCCACGCACCGCTTGATCAAAACCTCATCTGCCACTGCCCCATCAGCCCGTGGTTGCGGCTGTTGCTGCCGATATCGCCGGTATAGCCCACCCCCAGGGTCTGCCTGGCAGAGACGCCAAGATCCAGCCCGGCCTCCAGCACCAGCGAGTTGCGATCCAGCGCACTGCCCTCGACATCAAAGGCCGATCCGCCCAGCACAAAGGCCTGGTTGGTTGAGCTGCTGACATCACCATAGAGGTGTTTCCAGCCAGCGCTCAGGCGGGGTGTGATGCTCATGCCGTTTTCGAGCTGGTTCAGATGCGCCAGCCGTACACCCAGGGTGCTACTGAAGTTGTCCTGGGTTTGCCGGTCAACCTGCAACGCCGCGGCACCGCCTTTTTCGGTGTAGCTGTCACGTTGATAACGCTGATAACCCAGGTTGGCATACGGCTCGGCACTCAGACGACCGCTGCCCAGGGCGTAGCCCAGTTCGGCAAAAGCCTGCTGGCTGCTGGCGTGGTAGTCCCCCTTGGGCTGATCGCTGAAGCTGTTGAATATCACGCTGCGTTTGCTGTCGCCGTTATGGCCGCTATACGCCGCCCCCAGGCGCAGGGCCAGCGCACCGCTCTGGTGGATGGCATAGGCGCCCGCGTGCCAGCTGTTGACCCTGCCCTCCATGCCGGTGCTGTCCACGTCGGTTTTTGAGTAGCCGCCCAGTACGCCCATGCGCCAGTCCGGGGTTAGCGCCCAGTCGGCACCCAGTACACCGCCTTTGGTACGTTGGGTCAGGTCGCTGTTGCCGTGGATTGCGTCCAGCCGGCCATAGCTGCCCAGGCCCTGCAGCCAGAGCCTGCCCCGGGCATTCGGGTCGTTGAGGTTGCGCACGCCCGGCACCAGGCCCGTGGCGGCCAGGGCAGGGGTATCATTGGCTGCACTGGCAACCTGTAGGCCACCGCCTGCGCCCAACGACTGCATGGCCGCCAGCATGCTGCTGCCCACCTGCAAAGAGGCGCCCAGTGTGGCGCTGCCCAGGCTCGCATTGCTGCTGGCGGATAGCTGCTCGATGGCGGCGCCCGCCGTCTGTGCCGAGGTGTTGAGCAGGGCGTTATACAGCGCGTTGCCGGCCTTTAGCTGGCTCAGGCCGATGGCCGCACTGTGGCCGTTGGCGCTGCTGGCATAATCGGTAAATGCTACGTCATTGCGCGCATAGGTCAGCTCGACGCTGGTGGGGGTGTAGTTGAGGGTCGGGGTGAGGAAGGCGTAATCGCTGGTGACTTTGCCAAAGGTGCCGTCGATGGCCGCTGCGTTCAGCACCCTGTACTGGCTTAGCCACGGATAGGTACCGCTACCGGCATTGATGGCCAGGGTCGAGCCATTGAGGTGGACGGTGCCGCCAACCTGCACCGGTGCGCTGCTGCCATCGGCATTGACGCCATAGGCCAGGGTCGCGCCGCTGCTCAGGGTCAAGTCATGGCTGATGGTGGCGCTGCCCAGCTGCGTGTCGGTTTGCAGTGTGCCGTTGACCTGCAGGTTGGCGACGCTGCCACCACCGGCATACATGCCACCTTCATCGACAGTGATAGCGCCGCTGATGGCTCCCAGGTTGACCAGGCGGGCGCCGCTGAACACCTCGCCGCCGTCACTGAAGTCGTTGTGGCTGGTGAGGGTCCAGCTGCCGGACTTCACGTCCAGCCATTCAACGTTCTGGCTATTGCCGAAGCGGCCACCGGCCGGGTCATCCAATGTCACCCGGTCGTAGCCGCTACCGCCGTCCACCAGGCCGTCGAAGCGGCTGGCGCTGCCCAGGGTCAGGTGGTCATCGCCGCCGCCGAGGTCCAGGGCCAGACCATTGCTGCCACTGATCAGACCCTTGTTGCTGACCACATCATCGAACTCTCCCACAAATCTGACGGCAAAACCGTCCAGCCCTTTGATTGTGCCGTTATTGATCAGTCGGGTGGCCGCGACCCCGGGGCCATCGCTGCCGTCATCCACCAGCACCGCATTGTTGGCGCCACTGATGAGTGCACCTGCGGCGTTGTAGAGATAACCCCCGCCAAGGGCGATACCTTCGCTGCCATTGGCAAAGCCGTTTTTATCGACGCCACCGGCGCCGGTGCCCTGAATCACCCCATAGTTTTCGATATGGGCGATCAGGTCGATATCCACGCCATCGCCGTCACCGTTGGGCTTGAGCCCGGAGTAGGCGCCGGTGATGGTGCCGTAATTGATCACGGTGCCGTTGCCGTCCGAACCAAAGCCCGAACCGTTGCGCCCGGTGACTTCGCCGTAGTTGACCAGGGTTGCGCCCAGATCGGTGGTCATGCCGTGGCGACCACCTGAAAGGGTGCCGTGGTTGGTCACGGTCACGCCGGTTGCCGAGTCAATATCGATGCCGTCGAATTTGTTGTCGTCGGTCAGGGCATCACCCGATGAAATCTCGCCGTAGTTGAGGATTGTGGCGTTGGAACCGGTTTTCATGCCGTCACTGAATTCGCCGCGGATCAGCCCACCCTCGCGGTTGATAAGGGTGGTCTGGACACCTTCGCTGCGCAGCGAGTCGAGGTCGATGGCCTGGCCACTGCCGGTCGAGCGCACAGTGCCACTGTTGTCGATCAACACACTGCCACTGGTGAAATTGGTGTCGATTCGCAAAGCATCGTTACTGCCCTGAATCGTCGCGCCGCTGCGATTGATAATGCTGTAGTTGCGTTCACCACGGGTACTGCCGCTGGTATCGATGGCTCGCCCGCCTGTCGAGATCAAGCTGCCGGCGTTGTCGATGACGACACCTGAGCCGCGGGTGTCGTCTTTCAGAGTGACCGCCACCTTGGTGGTGGTCAGGCTGCCGCTGGGCGTCAACGTCAGGGTGTCGTTGCCATTGAGGGTCAGGCTGTCGGTGCTGGCGGTGCTGAGGAGGGCAGCTTTGGCAAACGCCACAGGGGATAAACAGCTGGTACTCAGCAGTGCAAGGGTGAGCGCAAGACGCTGGGGTGAGGCGGGCATGACGAACGACCTTTTTTGTAATAATAAGGTCGTCATGTATAGCGAACAGGTTTTACAAAATGATGTATCCGAATACCACCAGAACCTCTGTATCGTGTCGGCCATTGTAAGAAATTTCGCTTTTACTCGGCGCTTCCAGATTCTGTCGAAGTGCCCCCTTATCGAAGTGGTTCAGCTCACCCATGGAAACAGTACGTGCCCGTCTTGCCGGCCTGATTGAATTTGTTAAACAGACCGCGCTGATGCAAAAGCGGCCGGCGTTAACCCTTAGCCAACACAGCGCCTTCAGTGCCAGCGAAGAAAAATTGCGGGCGTTGCCCGGGGTCAGCCTGGATCTGCACAACGGCGAGGAAGACGAAGTCTGGCTGCAGCTCGAACGTCTGCATGAGCGCAAGCCACCGGCGCCCCTCAGCCCGCTGCTGGGGTTGTGGATCGAACTCAAGGGCACGCCGCAGACCGAACCGGCACTCAAGGTCCGCCTGGCACGGGAGGTCCTGATCAACAGCACGGCGATCTCCGAGGACGAACGCTCGCGCTTGATGCCTGTAGCTCTGCAGATCGGGGAAGACGTCGCTGTCGAAGAGTGGGTCAATCTGGAAGACTGCCTGGATGCTGGCGAGATCCGTGCGCAATTCAAGTCTTACAGCCAAACGGCCTGGCGCCTGTGGGCCGCTGAGGAAAAACAGCGGCGCAAAAGCATCGAACTGTATGCCGAGCTTTTTATGCTGGTGCAACAGATGCAGGGCAACCTAGGGGATGCGCAGCTGGAACTGGTGTGGGGCCTGGGGGTTTCGACGTGGGAACATCCCGTGGTCGGTGTCATCCATTACCCGTTAATTAGCCAGTTGGTGGAGATCGCCATCAACCCCGACAGCATGGCCATTGAAGTGCGTCCGCGCGCTGCCGAGCCACGTCTGGAAGTGGATGCCTATGTGGCGGCCGATATTGCCGGTGTCGGGCCGCTGGCAACCCTGGCCAAGGATTTTTTCAAACAGGATCAGGCCGGCATCAGCCCGTTCAACGCCGCCAGCTACGAGCCGGTGATTCGTTCAGCAACGACCCTGCTCGATGCCCATGGTCAGTTTTTGCCGGTGACGCTGGCCGAGGGCGATCGATCCGTCCCCAAGGCTGCCGAGTTCTTGTGTGTCACCGATACCTGGTGCCTGTTTGCCCGCGCCCGCGATAGCAATATGTTTATTGAAGACCTGGGTCGCTTTGAAGCCGGGATCGAGGAGGCCGGTGAGCTGCCGGCGGCCGTGCGGGCCATTCTCACCGAACCGTCCAGTGTGCTGGAAGATGTGGTCCTGCCACCGTTTCGTGGTTTGTCCTACGTCAGCGGTACCCAGGGGGATGATGCGCCGGCGGCAAAAGCGCAGGAGCTGTATTTCCCCAAACCGTACAACGATGAGCAGGTGCAAATCATCCAGCTGCTGCAAGTGCACGATGGCGTTGTGGTGCAGGGCCCGCCCGGTACGGGCAAGACCCATACCATCGCCAACGTCATCAGCCATTACCTGGCCAATGGCAAGCGGGTGCTGGTGACGTCGATGAAAGACCCGGCCCTGGCGGTGCTGCAGGAAAAACTCCCGGAAGCCATACGTCCGCTGGCAATCAGTTTGTTGAGCAGTGAAGCGGACGGCATGAAGCAGTTCGAGTTCGCCATTCAAAAGATCTCAGCTGAAGTACAGCGCATCGATCGTGCGCTGTATAAGCGCGAAATCGGGCAGATTGACGACGAAATCAACACCCTTCATGGTCAGATGGCCGGCGTTGATCGTGAGATCACTCATTGGGCCGAGCGTAATCTGTCGGACCTGGAGATCGACGGTGAGCGCCTGAGCCCTACCCATGCGGCCTTGCAGGTTGCGGCGGCCCAAGATGAGATCAGCGGTTTTACCGACCAGATCGGCGTGGACGAAGCGTATCGTCCGCGCTTTACGTTGCAAGACATCATCGCCTTGCGCGAAGCCCGGCTTGAACTCAAGGACTCACTGGCCTACCTGGGCCAGAAACTGCCGCAGCTGGCTGACTTCCCGGACGCGCAGACACTGATTCAGGTGCATCAGGATCTGGCTCAGGAAAGCCAGCTGCAGCTCAAGGAAAGCACCGGCGAAGTGCCGCGCCTGCTGGATAACAGTGCCGAAACCCTGGAGCAGGCCCAGGCGCTGGTCGAGCATTTGGGCCAACTGCAAACCCTGCGCACACAGATCAGCACCTCGGCCCACAGCTGGGCCGCGCCCATGCAGGCTTGTCTGATGCGTGGTGGCAACGATGATGTGCTGGCGCTGTTTGCCAGCCTCAAGGGCGAGATCGAAGACGCGCTGGCAGGGCGCAAGGCCTTTGTGGCACGACCGGTAAGCCTGTCGTTCGAGTTGCATGCGCAACCCGAGGTGGTGGCAGCTATCGATAACCTGGCCCAGGGGCGACGCCCGTTCGGCTTGTCCGGCCTGCTTGGCAAGGGCACGCAAAAACAGTTGCTGGACACCATTGTGGTGTTGGGCAGCAAGCCGCAAAGCGACCAGGACTGGCAGCATGTGCAAGCCTTTGTGCACTTCCAGCAACACAGCCGTACCTTGCTGCTGCGCTGGAATGCGCTGGCCGCCGAAATACCCTTGCCGACGCTGGAAACCGACGCCGAGCAACTGATGGCAGCGGCCCGGGCGATCGAGCAGTTCGATGCCATTGTGCTCACCGAGCAGGGCGAAGCCCGTGCCCACCGCGAACTCAAGCAGCTGCTCCCGGACTGGGCCGAGGTTAGCCAGTTGCGCAGCAACGCACCGGTATTGGCCGAGGCCGAAAGCATCCTGCGACACTACCTGATACGCCATCGCCTGGCGGCCACCTGGGCCATCAAGGAAACCTTCAACAAAGCGCTGGCCGGGTGTGGTGGCGATATCAGTGAGCAGTTGCAAGGCTTTCTGGATTTGAGCCTTGGTCAGCCTCAGGTTGATACCGCCTTACTGCAAACCCGGTGGTCCGCGCTGATGGACGAGTTGCGCCGGGTGATGGCCCTGGCCAGTGCCCTTGAGACCGTACAGCGGGTAACCGACCTGATCGCGCAAAGCGGCGGCCTGCTTTGGGCCGCCCGTTTGCGTGAAGAGCCGGTCGTCGGGCCGGTCGACGGCCTGCTCCCGGACAACTGCCTGGATGTGTGGCGCCTGAGCCGTCTGGCCCGCTACCTCGAAAGCATCGACGGACGCGAAGACCTCAAGCGATTGTTCAAGTTACGCGGTGAGCTGGAGCTGAGTCTGTCGCGTCTTTATCAGGATGCGGTGGTCAAACGAACCTGGCTGCGGCTGTCGGAAAACGCCACGCCGAGTGTCAGGGCAGCCCTTGAACTGTACCGCACCGCAATCCGCAAGATCGGCAAGGGCACCGGCGTACGCGCCGGGCGTTATCGTCAGGATGCGCGACTGGCGGCCGATGTGGCGATCTCGGCCATCCCGTGCTGGATCATGCCGCATTACCGCATTTGCGAAAGCCTGCCCGCGCAGTACGGTGCCTTTGACCTGGTGATTATCGACGAAGCGTCGCAGTCGGATCTCAGTGCATTGCCGGCGTTGCTGCGGGCGAAAAAAGTGCTGGTGGTGGGCGATGACAAACAAGTATCGCCCGATGGTATCGGCATGGAAGAAGAGCGCGTGCAGAACATGATGGCGCGCTTTCTGGGCAATCAGGTGGGCCTGTTTCGACCCTTGATGTCGCCCGAGCGTTCGCTGTATGACCTGTTCAAAGTGGTATTTGCCAAGAGCGGCACCATGCTGCGCGAGCATTTTCGCTGTGTGGCGCCGATCATCGAATACTCCAAGCGAGAGTTCTACAACCACGAACTCAAACCGCTGCGCCTGCCGTTGATGACTGAGCGTCTGGACCCGCCGCTGGTGGATCTGCTGGTGATGGACGGGGAGAAGAAAGGCAAGTTCAACCTTGGCGAAGCCCAGGTGATCGTCGAGGAAATTCGCCGCCTGATCGCCCTGCCGCAGATCACTGGACGCAGCATCGGCGTGGTCTCGCTGCTGGGCGCCGAGCAAGCGCAAAAGATCATGCAGATGCTGACCAAAGAGCTGGGCGAAGAGGTTATTACCCAGTTCCAGATCAGCTGTGGCGATGCCCGCACGTTCCAGGGCAAGGAGCGCGACATCATGTTCCTGAGCATGGTGGCCTCTCCCGGCGATTGCTTTGCCAACAGCCGCGACTCGATAGCCCAGCGCTTCAACGTGGCCGCTTCGCGGGCACGGGATCGCATGTACCTGGTGCGCAGTGTCGAGCTGACCGACCTCAGCCCTGTGGACAGTTTGCGCCGCGGCCTGATTGAGCACTTTGAAACCCCTTTTACCCAGGATGCTGCGCAGGTCAGTGATCTGCGCGAGTTGTGCGAATCCGGCTTCGAGCAGGAGATGTACGATGAGCTGACCCAGCGTGGCTATCGGGTGATTCCGCAGGTGGGCGTTGGCGCGTATCGCATCGACATGGTGGTCGAGGGCGACAACGACAGTCGCCTGGCCATCGAATGTGACGGCGACCGCTTCCACGGCCCGGACCGCTGGGACAGCGACATGCGTCGCCAGCGTATTCTGGAGCGGGCGGGCTGGCGTTTCTGGCGTTGCTTTGCATCGGCTTTTACCCTTGATCGTCAGCAGATCATTGATGATTTGCTGGCTACCTTGAAGGCAATGAACATCGAGCCTGCCAGCGGCGAAGGCGCGGCGCCGAGCATTCATGTCGAGCGCCGTCGGGTATATGGCTTTGAACGCGCAGGAACAGTCACCGAGGAGGGCCGTGTGCGGGCCCATGATAACCGTCCGGCCAAAGACCCGTTTTTGTTCTGGGTACCGGACGACACATTGGCCGTGAGCGATGTCGAGGCTGAGCAGTCTTTGCCACTGACCGTCTGATGCTCGCCGGGTCACAGTAGGCGCGAGCCTGCTCGCGATACCGTGACCCGGCCAGCCAGACCGCAGCGCCCGTATTACAGGCAGGCCAGCCCCTTGGGGTTTTGCGTTGTCATGTGTCAGCAGGTGATCGTACAACCACCTTGAGCTATGATGCGTCCATATGGGGGCGCGATTTCGCAGTGTTCAGGTCGGCCAAGGCGATAGATCAGCTGCTTTAATCATCAATGCTTCCGATCCTTTTGATTTCGAGAAAAATGTTCACCATGGAAAACCACAACGACGTACCCCGCCTCCCTCGCAAGCGCCGCAGCCTGGCGCAAGAGTTGGTGACGGTGCTGTCCGAGCAGATCCGCGACGGCATGCTCAAGCGCGGCGACAAGTTGCCCACCGAGTCGGCGATCATGGAAGCCCATGGTGTTAGCCGTACGGTGGTGCGCGAGGCCATTTCCCGACTGCAGGCCGCAGGGCAAGTCGAGACGCGACACGGCATCGGCACCTTTGTGCTGGATACACCGAGCCCGAGCGGTTTTCGCATCGATCCGGCAACTGTCGTCACATTGCGCGATGTGCTGGCGATTCTTGAGTTGCGCATCAGCCTGGAGGTTGAATCTGCAGGGCTGGCGGCGCAGCGTCGCAGTGCCGAACAACTGGCCGCAATGCGCGCGGCGCTGGATGCCCTGAATGAAAACACCGCGCGTAACGGTGATGCCGTGGCCTCGGATTTTCAGTTCCATTTGCAGATTGCACTGTCGACCGGCAACCGCTACTTCACGGACATCATGACTCACCTGGGCACCAGCATTATCCCGCGAACCCGGCTCAATTCGGCGCGTCTGGCCCATGATGACCAGCAGCAGTACATGGACCGCCTGAACCGTGAACACGAAGAAATCTACCAGGCTATTGCCCGTCAGGATTCGGAAGCGGCCCGCGCTGCCATGCGCCTGCACCTGACCAACAGCCGCGAGCGCCTGCGCCATGCCCATGAAGAGGCAGAGGCGCAGCGCGGGTAGGGCGTCCTCCACCTGTGGGAGCGGGCTTGCCCGCGATCGTATCGACGCGGTTTGCCTGACAGAACGCGGCGCTTGCATGGCGAGCAAGCCCCTCCCACAGGGTATTGCTGCGTAAGATGAGCTGTTCTACGACAACCTGTCACTTACCAAAAATTAAATTTCACTTTCACCACACTCCACCAAAGCCCGTACTAGACGGGCTTTTTTGTTTTTATCGAAACTGATTCGCCCCAGGGCAGCCACGATTTCAAGAAATGAGATTGACGTTCTTTTTTTAAGTTGTACGATGACGTACGACGCAACGAATCGCTAACGTATTTCTCATCACAATGTGCTCCCAGGGTGTTCGAATAATGAATCCACAAGAACTGAAGTCCATCCTCTCTTCCGGTCTGTTGTCCTTTCCGATAACCGACTTCAATGCTCAAGGTGATTTCCACCCTGAGGGTTACATCAAACGTCTGGAATGGCTGGCTCCGTACGGCGCTTCGGCCCTGTTTGCCGCTGGCGGCACGGGTGAGTTCTTCTCCCTGGCAGCCAGCGAATACTCGCAAGTGATCAAAACCGCAGTCGATACCTGCGCTACCAGCGTGCCGATCCTGGCCGGTGTCGGCGGTTCGACCCGCCAGGCCATCGAATACGCCCAAGAAGCCGAGCGCCTGGGCGCCAAAGGCCTGCTGCTGTTACCGCATTACCTGACTGAAGCCAGCCAGGACGGCGTTGCCGCCCACGTTGAGGCTGTGTGCAAGTCGGTAAACATCGGCGTGATCGTCTACAACCGCAACGTTTGCCGTCTGACCGCACCGCTGCTGGAACGTCTGGCCGAGCGCTGCCCCAACCTGATCGGCTACAAGGATGGCCTGGGCGATATCGAATTGATGGTGTCGATCCGTCGCCGCCTGGGTGATCGCTTCAGCTATCTGGGCGGCTTGCCGACGGCCGAAGTGTACGCCGCGGCCTACAAGGCACTGGGCGTTCCGGTTTACTCTTCGGCGGTGTTCAACTTTATCCCGAAAACCGCGATGGAGTTCTACCGTGCGGTGGCCCGTGACGATCACGGCACGATCGGCAAGATCATCGATGAGTTCTTCCTGCCGTACCTGGACATCCGCAACCGCAAAGCCGGCTACGCGGTCAGCATCGTCAAGGCCGGGGCCACCATTTCCGGTTACGGCGCAGGCCCGGTGCGTCCCCCGTTGACCGATCTGCTGCCGGACGAGTACGAGGCGCTGGCAGCCTTGATCGACAAGCAAGGTCCGCAGTAAGCAATGACCAAGGCCGCTGAGTAATCAGCGGCTTTTTACGTAAAGGAATACGATCGGTGGCTCACGCAGCTCCCACATAAGTTCCACCCGTCAGCTACAGCCAAAACAGATTAACCCGCACATAAAAATAATCAGTGGGAGTAGTACTACATGCAAGCGACCAAGCCGACGCATGTCCGTTATTTGATTTTGCTCATGCTTTTTCTGGTGACCACGATCAATTATGCCGACCGTGCCACTATCGCCATCGCAGGTTCCAGCCTGCAAAAAGACCTCGGCATCGACGCCGTGACCCTGGGCTATATCTTCTCCGCATTTGGCTGGGCCTATGTGGCCGGGCAAATCCCCGGTGGCTGGTTGCTCGACCGGTTTGGCTCGAAAAAAATCTATGCCCTGAGCATCTTTACCTGGTCCCTGTTCACCGTGCTGCAAGGCTTTGTCGGTGAATTCGGCATGTCCACGGCCGTGGTGGCGCTCTTCATGCTGCGTTTTCTGGTGGGGCTGGCCGAAGCGCCGTCCTTTCCCGGCAACGCCCGCATCGTGGCCGCCTGGTTCCCCACCGCCGAACGTGGCACGGCCTCAGCTATTTTCAACTCGGCGCAATACTTTGCCACCGTGCTGTTTGCACCGTTGATGGGCTGGATCGTGTATTCCTACGGTTGGGAGCACGTCTTTATCGTGATGGGTGTGTTCGGCATCGTCTTCTCGGGCATCTGGCTCAAAGTGATCTACAGCCCGCGTGAGCACCCGCGCATCAACGAAGCGGAGTTCAAACACATCGCCGACAACGGCGGCATGGTCGACATGGACCAGAAAGGCAAAAAGGCCGACGGCCCCAAGTGGGACTACATACGCCAACTGCTGACCAATCGCATGATGCTCGGCGTTTACCTGGGTCAGTACTGCATTAATGGCATCACTTATTTCTTTCTGACCTGGTTCCCGGTGTACCTGGTGCAGGATCGCGGCATGACCATCCTCAAGGCCGGTTTTATTGCCTCACTGCCGGCGGTCTGCGGGTTTATCGGCGGCGTGCTGGGCGGGGTCATTTCCGATTACCTGCTGCGCAAGGGCCACTCCCTGACCTTCGCCCGCAAGGCGCCGATCATCGCCGGCCTGCTGGTATCGAGCAGTATCGTGGCCTGCAACTATGTGGACATTGAATGGATGGTGGTGGGCTTTATGGCCCTGGCCTTCTTCGGCAAGGGCGTGGGCGCACTGGGCTGGGCCGTGGTTTCCGACACCTCGCCCAAGCAGATCGCCGGCTTGAGCGGCGGCCTGTTCAATACCTTCGGTAACATCGCCTCCATCACTACCCCGATCGTCATTGGCTACATCATCAGTGCCACCGGCTCGTTCAAATGGGCGCTGGTGTTTGTCGGTTGCAACGCACTGGTGGCGGTCTTCAGCTATCTGGTGATCGTCGGCCCGATCAAGCGTGTGGTACTTAAAGAACCACCGACCAGCGACCCGAAAATCGCTGACATTTTACCTGTCCATATTTGAGGAGCGGCGTCATGACGTTGATTGAACATTCCGACTCACCGCGCTCGATCCGCCTGCACCCGCGGGATAATGTCGCGGTGGTGGTCAACGACCAGGGCGTACCGGCGGGTACTGTGTTTGCCGACGGGCTGGTGACGGTGGATTTTGTCCCCCAGAGCCACAAGGTCACGCTGGCGGCTATTGCCGAAGGTGGCGAGGTGATCCGCTACGGTCAGGTGATCGGCTATGCCCTGCAAGCCATTGCGCGGGGCAGTTGGGTCAATGAGGACCAACTGCGCATGCCCACCGCACCGCCGCTCGATAGCCTGCCACTGGCCACTGATGTTCCCGCACCGCAAGTGCCACTTGAGGGCTTCACCTTCGAGGGTTATCGCAACGCCGATGGCACGGTCGGGACGCGCAATATCCTCGGCATCACCACCACCGTGCAGTGTGTGACCGGCGTGCTGGACCATGCGGTCAAGCGCATCAAGGACGAGTTGTTGCCCCGTTACCCGCATGTCGATGATGTGGTGGCTCTGACCCACAGCTACGGCTGCGGTGTGGCGATCAGCGCCACCGACGCCTATATCCCGATCCGTACCGTGCGCAACCTGGCGCGCAACCCCAACCTGGGTGGCGAAGCACTGGTGATCAGTCTGGGCTGCGAAAAGCTCCAGGCCGGCCAGGTGATGCACGAAAACGACAGCTCAGTGGACTTGAGCGAGCCGTGGTTGTACCGCTTGCAGGACTCCAGCCACGGCTTTACCGAAATGATCGAACAGATCATGGCGCTGGCCGAAGTGCGGTTGAAAAAGCTCGATCAACGTCGCCGCGAAACCGTACCGGCGTCCGAGCTGATTTTGGGTATGCAGTGCGGTGGCAGCGATGCGTTCTCCGGCATCACTGCCAACCCGGCGTTGGGCTTTGCCTCGGACCTGCTGCTGCGGGCAGGGGCGACGGTGCTGTTTTCCGAAGTCACCGAAGTGCGCGACGCCATCTACCTGCTGACTTCCCGTGCTGTCAACGAAACCGTCGCCCGAGAACTGGTGCGTGAAATGGACTGGTACGACCGTTACCTGGCCAAGGGTGAGGCGGATCGCAGCGCCAACACCACGCCGGGGAACAAGAAAGGCGGGCTATCGAATATTGTCGAAAAGTCCCTGGGCTCCATCGTCAAATCCGGCAGCAGCGCGATCAATGGCGTGCTGGGGCCGGGCGAACGGGTCAAGGGCAAGGGCCTGATCTTTTGTGCCACGCCTGCCAGCGATTTTGTCTGCGGTACTTTGCAACTGGCCGCCGGTATGAACCTGCACGTATTCACCACAGGTCGCGGCACGCCTTATGGGTTGGCGATGGCACCGGTGGTGAAAGTCTCGACCCGCACTGAGCTGGCCCGACGCTGGCCGGACCTGATCGATATCGACGCCGGGCGCATCGCTACCGGGCGGGCGAGCATCGAGGAACTGGGCTGGGAGCTGTTCCATTACTACCTGGACGTGGCCAGCGGTAAACAACACACCTGGGCCGAGCAGCACAAATTGCACAACGACATCACCCTGTTCAATCCGGCGCCGATCACCTAGAGCAGTGAGGTGCCGCCGAACCCCGTAGATACCTTCCAGTGGGAGCGAGCCTGCTCGCGAAGGTCGTTCGCGAGCAGGCTCGCTCCCACAGTTGAAGTTTTCCCGTAGCAGCGGGTTACTTGGCCCTTGAGCTGCAGGCGAAGCCGTCGGGGCCAGCCGTTTGCGTGCAGGCGCGTTCGGCGGGCAGGTTTTTCACCGGCTCGCGCAAGTGGTTACGATTTTTGCCGTCGCGCTCCAGGTCAAAGGCGTCATACAACTTGCCAGCGGCGGTGTAGCTGCGCACCTTCAGCCTTGAGTCCTGTACGTCGACCGTCTGGTACAGCTGGGTTTCTTCAGCACTGCGATCCGGTTGCTGCCGGGCCCGGTCATTGAGGCCATACATCTTCGAACCCGCCACCGAGACCATATACACCGGTCCCTGAATCTTGCCGCCGGCTTGTGCGGCTTTGGACGCAACACGCCCGGCCTCGTTGCTGACACGGCTGTAGCAGTGATCATGGCCCTGCAACACCAGATCCACCGCATAACGCTCGAACAGCGGCTTCCAGGCAGTTTTCAACGGCTCGGTATCTTCGGGGCGGGCGCAGGTGTAGACCGGCTGGTGAGTGACCACGATATTCCAGCGTGCGGGGCTGGTTTTCAGGCTCTGCTCAAGCCAGCGGGTCTGTTGATCAAGGGTGCCCATATCGAGCGCCGAGGTGCCATCAAGGACGATAAACCGCACACCCTGATAGTCGACAAAGTAGGTGGTGTCTTTGAGCCCATCAACACCGTTTTGCGGCAGGGCGAACTGGCGGCTCCAGTGCGGCCCGAGAGTGCGGGTTTCGCTGCCGTCGGGGTTGAGGCCGTCGAGGTATTCGTGGTTGCCGGCGGCCACTAGCTGGGGAATCATCCCGTAATTGAAACCACCTGCCTGGTTCCATTCGCCCCATTGATCGTCGTGTACCAGGTCTTCGCGTTGCGACACCAGGTCCCCGGCATGCACGATCAACGCGGGGTTGGCCACGCTCTGCAAGGCCTGGCGAATGCTGCGCGAGGCCAGTGACAGAATGTCGTTCTGCACATCGCCCATATAAATAAAGTTGAACGGCTTGAAACTCTTGGTCGCAGTGTGGAACTGCAACCACTCACTCCAGCCGTCGCTGCCCTTGACCCGGTACACATAGGCCGTGCCCGGCTGCAGGTCGTGCAGGCGTACCTGGTGGAACAACGCCGCGCCGTTCTCGTTGTCCAGGCTGATGCTTGTGCCCTGGACCTCATGCGCCGCCTTGGCCAGTTGCGGGCCATCGAGGGCAGGAGCCAGTTGCAGCTGGCTGGCCTGCTGGCGGGTATCGGTGCGGAATGTTACGGCCATTTCCCTGGCAGGATCGGCCCCGGGGGTCAGCACGATACGGTCGGCCAGGCCACTGGCGGCATAAGGCGCGCCGGGGGAGTGGGGCAGCGGCGTGTCGGGGGCGGCGCAAGCGCTGTTGATCACGGAAAAAAGCGCGAGGGCCAGTAATGTGGGGCGAATCATGGGGGCTCCTTGAGGGCTGAATGCCCGTCAAGGAAACAAAGCCCCATGACACCGGGATGACGGCGGGGGTCGATTTGGCTCAGTCACAAGTCGCTTTGCGCGTGGCTTGTGGCCCGCAGCGGGGTAAACGTTGAGGCGAAGGGGGTCGTTTGAGATCACCCCTTCTGCGCCATTTCTGTAGATACTCTGTTGCCGGTCAACCCTCCCTGTGGGAGCGAGCCTGCTCGCGAAAGTCGTTCGCGAGCAGGCTCGCTCCCACAGTTAAAATTCCCTTCAGAACTAGCGGGTTGCCTGCATCGCGGGCAAGCCCAGCTCCCACACATTCTCCTCCCGTGATGGTTGTGCCGCGCTGGATGCCGCCACGCGACCAATCACCAGAATCGCCGGGCTCTTGAGTTCAAACGCCTGAGCATCTTTCTCCATCGCCGTCAGGTCGCTGCGGCATTCGCGCTGGTGGGGCAGGGAGGCATTTTCGATCATGGCCACCGGCATGTCCGCCGTCATGCCGCCCGCCAGCAATTGTTCGCGGATCTCGCTCAACTTTGCCACCCCCATATACACCACCAGCGTGGTGCCGCTTTGCGCCAGCGCCTGCCAGTTCACCTGGCTGTCATCCTGGGTGTGTGCCGTCACCAGCGTCACCCCACGGGCCACGCCGCGCAGGGTCAGGGGGATAGCGCATTGCGTCGCGCCAGCCAGGCCGGCCGTGATGCCATTGACCAGTTCCACCTCAACCCCGTGTTCACGCAACCACTGTGCCTCTTCACCGCCACGGCCGAAAATGCATGGGTCGCCGCCCTTGAGTCGAACCACGCATTTGCCGTGGCGGGCATAACGCAGCATCAGGCGATGAATAAACGCCTGTGGAGTCGAACGACAGCCCCCGCGTTTGCCCACCGAAATCACCCGCGCAGCGGGGCAATGCTCCAGCACCGCGTCATTGACCAGATCGTCAATCAATACGACATCTGCTTCGCGCAGGGCGCGCACGGCCTTGAGCGTCAGCAGTTCGGGATCACCCGGCCCTGCGCCCACCAGCCAGACTTTTGCACTCATTGTGATTTCCTCACGGGTTAATGGCGACCGGCTGCGCCTGGGCAGTCAGCAAGCGCTTGATTTGCGGGACACAGGAGCCGCATTGCGTCCCGCAGCCCAACGATCTTTTCAGTCCCTGCAAGTCCAGCCCTTGGGCGATGCCAGCCTCAATCACGCTCTGACTGACGTTCTTGCAATTGCACACAATCGAGTTGCCAGCGGTCGGGGCGTTGGCGTTGCCCGGTGGCGCGCTCAGTGGCGCCAGCAGCCAGCGGCGCAATTGCTCGTCGGCGCGGCCTTCCTGCCACAGGTTTTGCAGCCAGTGCCGTGCCAGGGTTTCGCCCGCCAGACGAATCGCAGTGATGCTTCCGTGCTCGATGCGCACCCGCTTGCCAATGGCGCGGCGCGGGTCGTCGTAAGCCAGTACCGGCCCCTCGTTGAGCCCCAGGCATTGATCAATCTCGCGTAGCAGTTGCGGATCGGGTGCGCTGGCGCTGGCGGCACGGATCAGTAACGCAGGGCGCTCGCGGCCAGTCAGGCTGAAACTGACGTACGAAAAGGTTTCGCAGAGCTGGCGCAGTGTCTCGAAGTTCTGTTGAACATCACCCTCGATCAGAGCGAATAGGTGCCAAGGTAATTGCGCCGGTTCCAGGCGCACGGCGCTGTGTTTGAGTTCCGGTTGTTTGGACAGCGGGTCAAACGCTGGCACGGTCAAGGTGTTGACCCCGCCCTTGAGGAAGCGGTCACCCCAGTGCATCGGCAAAAACGCCTGCCCCGGGCGCACGCTGTCGTCGCTGCTGACTGGAACAATCACGGCGCCGCGCCGACTCTTGAGGCTGACCAGATCTCCGGGCTGCAGGCGATGACGGCGCAACTCGTCCGGGTGCAGGCTCAACACCGCTTCGCTGACGTGACCGAACAATTGCGCGGCCGTACCGGTACGGCTCATGCCGTGCCATTGGTCGCGCAGGCGACCAGTGATCAGCGTGAGGGGGAAGCGTGCGTCGCGCTGCTCCTTGGCGGCGCGGTAGGGCTCGGCCACGAACTGCGCACGACCGGTGGCGGTAGGGAATGCCCTGTCCAGATACAGCCGCGCTGTGCCTTCACGAGCCCCCGTCGGGAAGGGCCACTGTTGCGGGCCGATGGCATCGAGCACTGCATGGCTGATACCCGACAGGTCCAGATCACGGCCAGAGGTCAGGTGCTTGTATTCGTCGAACACCTGGGCTTCAGTTTCAAATGCAAACAGGCTGCTGTGCTCGGGACGCAGATGTTTTTCCAGGCGCTGTGCGAAATCCACCGTAATTGCCCAGTCTGAACGGGCTTCGCCTGGTGCCGGGATGGCTTTGCGTACATGGGAAATACGCCGTTCAGAGTTTGTCACTGTGCCGTCCTTTTCTCCCCAACTGGCGGCGGGCAACAGCAGGTCGGCGAAGGCCGCGGTTTCGGTGGTGTGAAACGCCTCTTGCAGCACCACAAACGGGCAGGCCTGCAACGCCGCCCGCACGGCAGTCTGGTCCGGCATGGATTGCGCGGGGTTGGTGCAGGCGATCCACACGGCCTTGACCTTGCCGCTGGCCATTTGCTCAAAGAGTTCGATGGCGCTCAGGCCGGTGTTCTGCGGCAGTTGCTCAACCCCCCAGTAAGCGGCGACTTCGGCCCGGTGTTCGGCATTGGCCGCATCACGATGGCCGGGTAACAAGTTGGACAGGCTACCGGTTTCGCGCCCGCCCATGGCATTGGGCTGACCGGTAAGCGAGAACGGTCCTGCACCCGGGCGGCCGATTTGCCCGGTGGCCAGATGCAGATTGATCAGGGCGCTGTTTTTCGCGCTGCCGGCGGTGGACTGGTTCAGGCCCATGCACCACAGCGATAAAAAACTTGGGGAGGTGCCCACCCATTCGGCGCATTGCTGCAGTTGCTCGACGCTGATGCCGCACAATTGCGAGACCATCTGCGGGGTGTAATCGCGCACCAGGCTTTTCAGCTCGGGCAGGCCCTGAGTGTGGGCCTGGATAAAGTCGCGATCGACCCAGTCTTCCCACAGCAATAAATGCAAAATCCCGTGAAACAACGCGACGTCGGTGCCCGGTAAAATTGCCAGATGCAGGTCGGCCAGATCGCAGGTATCGGTACGCCGCGGGTCGATAACGATGACTTTCATCTGCGGACGTCGGGCTTTTGCCTCCTCCAGGCGGCGAAACAGTACCGGATGTGCGTAGGCCATATTGCTGCCGACGATCATCACGCAATCGCTCAGCTCCAGGTCTTCATAGCTGCAAGGCGGCGCATCGGCGCCCAGGCTTCGTTTGTAGCCGACCACGGCCGAGGACATGCACAGCCGCGAATTGCTGTCGATATTGTTGGTGCCCACCAGCGCCCGGGCCAGTTTGTTGAAGGCGTAGTAATCCTCGGTCAGCAACTGCCCCGAGATATAAAACGCCACGCTGTCGGGGCCGTGCTCGGCGATGGTGGCGGCGAACACATTGGCCGCGTGATCAAGGGCGCTGTCCCAGTCGATGCGACCACGGGCCAGTGCCTTGCCCAGGCGCAGTTGCGGGTACAGCGCGCGGGCATTGAAGTCGCCGGTCAGGTGCAGGGTCGAGCCTTTGCTGCACAGCTTGCCATAGTTGGCCGGATGCGTCGGATCGCCGCTAACGCCGAGAATACGCTCGCCATCATGTTCGATCAGCACGCCGCAGCCGACCCCGCAGTAGCAGCAGGTGGAGGCGGTGATCTGGCGGCTCATCAGCCTGCGTCCCGCAGGGCCAACTGCACACGGCCATTTTCCACCCGCGCCTGATGGTGGTGGGCGCAACCGATGTCCGGAGCCTGGGCTTCGCCGCTTTGCAGATCGATCTGCCAGTTGTGCAGCGGGCAGGCGACGCGCTTGCCGTAGATCAAACCCTGGGACAACGGGCCGCCCTTGTGCGGGCAGCGGTCGTCGAGGGCGAACACTTCGTCGTCGCTTGTGCGAAAAATCGCGATATCACCCTTCGGTCCGCTGATGATCCGTGAGCCCAGGGTGTTGATTTCTTCAAGTGAACAGATATCGAGCCAGTTCATGCCGGCACCTCCAGATTGTTCACGGGGATGACCTCGAACTCCTTTTTCAGCAACGGCTGCACCAGGCGCTCTTTCCACGGGTCTTGCTCAAACGACAGGGAAAACTGCAGGCGATCATTGAGCGCCTTGCGCCGTTCGGGGTCTTCAAGCACAGCCTTTTTGATGTGCTCCATACCGACCCGTTGCAGGTAATGCACGGTGCGCTCGAGGTAGAAGGCCTCTTCGCGATACAACTGTAAAAAGGCACCGTTGTACTCGCGTACTTCTTCAGCCGTTTTGAGTTTGACGAAGAACTCGGCAACCTCGGTTTTGATCCCGCCATTACCGCCGATATACATCTCCCAGCCGGAGTCCACGCCGATAATTCCTACGTCCTTGATGCCTGCTTCCGAACAGTTACGCGGGCAACCGGACACTGCCAACTTCACCTTGTGCGGCGACCACATATTGAACAGATCGTGTTCCAGTTCGATGCCCAGTTGCGTCGAGTTTTGCGTGCCGAAGCGGCAGAACTCGCTGCCCACACAGGTCTTTACCGTGCGGATGGATTTGCCGTAGGCATGCCCCGAGGGCATGTCCAGATCCTTCCACACGCCCGGCAGGTCGTGTTTTTTTATCCCCAGCAGATCGATGCGCTGCCCGCCGGTAACCTTGACCATCGGCACGTTGTACTTGTCGGCCACATCGGCGATACGCCGCAGCTCGGAGGGGTTGGTGACGCCGCCCCACATCCGCGGAACCACCGAGTAGGTACCGTCTTTTTGAATGTTTGCGTGAGCCCTTTCGTTTATTAGCCGTGATTGCGGATCATCGCGGGCCTCTCCCGGCCAGGTCGAAATCAGGTAGTAGTTGAGCGCCGGGCGGCAGGTGGCGCAGCCGTTTGGCGAGCGCCAGTTCAGGTAGCGCTGGGTGTCGGCGATGGTCAGCAAATGTTGCTCGCGAATGGCCCGGCGGATTTGTCCGTGGTTCAGGTCGCTGCAGCCGCAGATGGCTTTTTCGCTTTTGGGTTTGACGTCTGCCGCGCCCCCCACGGTGTTGATCAGAATCTGCTCCACCAACCCGGCGCATGAACCGCAGGAGCTGGCCGCCTTGGTGTGCTTTTTGACCTCATCAACGCTGAACAGCCCGTGCTCTTGAATAGCCTTGACGATGGTGCCCTTGCACACGCCATTGCAACCGCAGATTTCGGCGGTGTCGGCCATGCTCATGGCCTTGTCCTGGCCCTGATGGCCGACATCGCCTATGGCATTTTCACCAAACATCAAATGATCGCGGATCTCACCGATGGCGTGATTCTCACGGATTTGCCGGAAGTACCAGCCGCCGTCTGCGGTGTCGCCGTACAGGCAGGCACCCACCAGAATGTCGTCCTTGATCACCAGCTTTTTGTAGACCCCGCCAATCGGGTCGCTGAGGGTGATGATTTCAGTGCCTTCACCGCCCATAAAGTCGCCTGCCGAGAACAGATCGATGCCGGTGACCTTCAGTTTGGTCGACGTAACCGAGCCCTGATAGCGGGCAAAACCCAGTTGCGCGAGGTGGTTGGCGCAGACCTTGGCCTGCTCGAACAGTGGCGCCACCAGGCCGTAAGCGATGCCGCGATGGCTGGCGCATTCGCCGATGGCGTAAATGCGCGGGTCGTAGGTTTGCAGGGTGTCGTTGACGAGAATGCCGCGATTGCAGGGGATGCCCGCCTGCTCGGCAAGCTCGGTATTGGGCCGAATACCGGCAGCCATCACCACCAGATCTGCAGGGATGATCTCGCCGTTCTTGAACTCCACCGAGCCCACCCGGCCATTGCCAGCATCGTGCAGGGCATTGGTCTGTTCGCGCAGGCGAAAATGCAGGCCGCGTGCTTCAAGAGCATTTTGCAGCAGTTGGCCGCTGATCGGGTCGAGTTGGCGATCCAGCAGCCATTCGCCGATATGCACCACGGTCACATGCATGCCGCGCAGCATCAGGCCATTGGCTGCCTCCAGCCCCAGCAGTCCGCCGCCGATGACCACCGCGTGTTTATGGGTTTTGGCGGTATCGATCATCGCCTGGGTATCGGCAATATCGCGGTAGCCGATCACACCGTCCAGGGTGTTGCCGGGGATCGGCAGGATAAAGGGCGTAGAGCCGGTGGCAATCAGCAGACGGTCGTACTCGGCTTCGGTACCGTCTTCGGCGATAACCCGGCGCCTGGCCCGGTCGATCTGCACCACCTTGCGGTTGAGCAGCAGCTTGATGTTGTTGTCCAGGTACCAGTCCAGATCGTTGAGCACTATCTCCTCGAAGGTCTGTTCCCCGGCCAGAACGGGCGAGAGTAGGATACGGTTGTAGTTGGCGTGAGGTTCGGCGCCGAAGACCGTAATGTCGTACAGCTCGTTGCTCAGTTTGAGCAACTCTTCCAGGGTGCGAACCCCGGCCATGCCGTTGCCGATCATCACCAGTTTGAGTTTTTTCATCAGGTTCTCCGCGAGCAAGGCCGGCCTTCTGGGGGGCATTGCGGCCTTGCTCGACACATTGTGCAAAAACAAAAAAAGGCGTCCCGCTAGTTGCCTAGCGAGGACGCCTTTGTCCTTGTCCCGTTCTCTCGGGAAACCTGGTATTCGTCGTTGAAGACCGGGTTTTATGTTTGATGGATTAGCTAATGCAGTGGTTGTGCCAAGTTGACAAGAGCCCGTGTTTACACGATGTCTGGATATTCGCGGGGTGTTTTTGTGCACCGATGCAATGCGCCTCGCCCGTTATTGGGGCGCCGCTTGCCCTGTAGCGAACACCTTTATGGGTGAGACAGCAAAAATATCAGCACCAGATTTATCAACAACGACACTGATGCCACCGTCCGCCATACCTTTAACGGCTCGCGCTCCAGCAAGGGCCGGGGGCGCACGCTCAAGCTCTGGCGCTCACCCTGCTCCAGTTGTAGCAGCCATTCTTCGGCCGTTTCAAAGCGTTGCGCCGGATCGGCGGCAACCCCGCGCTCAAGGTTATGGGCAATCCACTCCGGCAGATCGGGTCGATAACGACTGGCGCTGACAGGCATACCAAAGCGCGGACGCTGAAATGCTTCGATTTCTCCGTAGGGGTAATGCCCGGTCAGCAGGTAATACAGCGTCACGCCCACGGCGTAGAGATCCTGTCCGGGGCTGGGTTTTTCGCCGCGAAAGGCTTCCGGGGAGAGATAACTGGGTGTGCCGGGCAACGTTGATGGCAGATCCTCCGACAGACCGGGGCAGTAGGCCAGCCCAAAGTCCAGCAAGCGCAATTCACCGTCGTCACCCAGCAACAGATTGTGCGGTTTGATATCGCGATGAAAAATCTGCCGTCGGTGTAACAGGCCCACAGCTCGCAACAGGCGCTCGGCCAGATCCAGCCATTGTGCCAGGGGCAGAGGCCCGCGCTTGGTATAGAGATTTTCCAGGGTGGTGCCTGGGTATTCACGCATCACGTAGTACAAATGCTGACGCTGGCTGGCGGGGTGCACCTCGGGGAAATGACGACCCGCCACGCGCTTGAGGAACCATTCTTCCGATAGCAGCGCTTGCCCTGCCAGGTGATCGTCGTGCAGATGGGCCGGCAGGGTTTTCAGTAGCCAGGGCTTTTGCTGTGCATCCCGCACCCGGTAGAGCAGTGATTGCTGGCTCTGGCCAACATGGCTTTCGACCTGCCAGTTTTCAAAGTGTTGCCCCGGTTTGAGCGCGGGCGGTAGTGGCCATTGCTGCAGTTGCGCCAGGGCGTCGCCGATGGCGCTTTCCCCCAGAGCGTCGACCCTCACCAGCAGAGCGCTGGCATTGTCCTGACTGCCTGCCCGATGCGCGGCATTCACCAGCGTGCTGGCGGCGCTTTGCAGGTCGGGAAGATCACGCAACAGGGCGGCTATGGCGGTATCGCCCAGGGTCGACCATATACCGTCACTAAGCAGCACAAAGGTCTCGCCCTGTTGCAGTTCACCGTCCAGAAAATCCACCACCAGATACTGATCCAGCCCCAGCGCCCGCTTGAGCACATGCTGCATACCCGGCTGGTCCCAGACGTGGTCTTCACTGATGCGCTGCAAGGTTGTGGCGTGCCAGCGGTAGACCCGGCAATCACCCACATGGGCCAACGTAAAACGCCTGCCGCGCATGACCACAGCACTTACCGTGGTCAGCAGCGGTTGCCCGCCGCCATTGACCCGCAGCCAGCTATTTTGCGCTTGCAGCAAACGCTCCAGTGCCTGGGCGACGCTCCAGGTTTCTGGTGTGGCGTAGTAGTCCAGCGCCAGTGCCTGCAACGTCGAACGGGCGGCCAGGCCGCCATCGGCGCATTGGCTGACGCCATCGGCAATGGCAAATAAATGCCCCTTGCTTGCCGCCAGCATGGGCACAGGCGTGACTTCGCGCAGTGCGTCCTGATTCTCTGCGCGAGGGCCGATGGCGCTGGCGTGGGCGAAACTCAGTTGCAGACTCATCGCAGTCTCACACTCGGGCAGCGGTCACGGCAGCCGAGCCCCACGTTGTTCTCCAGCGGCGCTTGACCCCGTGCAGGCCGAACCAGGCCAGTACGCCAAGGCTGGCAAATAACCACAAGGCCAATTGATAGCTGCCGGTGCTTTGTTTAATCGCGCCCATGCCTGCTGCGAGGGCGAAACCACCAATGCCGCCTGCCATGCCGATCAAGCCCGTCATAACGCCAATTTCACGACGAAAGCGCTGAGGCACCAATTGGAAAACTGCCCCGTTACCTGCACCCAATCCCAGCATTGTGCAGACGAAAAGCGCCAGTGCTGCATAGGAGCTTGGCAGGTTGAAACCTACGGCGGCGATGCTGATGGTCGCCAGGGTGTACATCCCCAACAGGGTACGAATACCGCCGAAGCGATCTGCCAGCGCACCGCCCAGCGGCCGCATCAAACTGCCGCCAAACACACAGGCGGCTGTGTAGTAACCCGCCGTCACCGGGCTTAGTCCGTATTGATCGTTAAAATAGCCGGGCAGGGCGCTGGCCAGGCCGATAAAGCCGCCGAACGTCACGCTGTAGAAAAACATGAACCACCAACTGTCGCGGTCGCCCAGGGCCTTGAAGTAATCGCTCATGGACTTGGCCACGGGCCGTTCCGGGGCGTTTTTGGCCAACCAGGCAAACACGAAAATGCACAGCACCAGCGGGATCAGGGCAAAGCCGAACACATTGCTCCAGCCATAGGCCGCTGCCAGCACCGGGGCCAGTAGCGCAGCGAACACCGTGCCAGAGTTGCCTGCACCGGCGATGCCCATTGCCTTGCCCTGGTGTTGCGGTGGATACCACTGCGAGGCCAGCGGCAACGCAACGGCAAACGAGGCGCCAGCCATGCCCAGAAACAGTCCCAGCAAAAGAGCCTGCTCGTAGCTGTGAATACCGTGCTTCCAGGCCACAAACAACGCACCAATAACAATGACCTGACCGATCAGCCCGGCGGTTTTGGGAGACAGGCGATCAGCCAGCAGGCCCATCACAAAGCGCAGCACGGCCCCCGCGAGGATCGGCGTGGCCACCACCAGCCCACGCTGTTGCGTGGTCAGGTGCAGGTCGGTGGCAATTTGCACGGCCAGTGGGCCGAGCAGATACCAGACCATAAAACTCAGGTCGAAATACAGAAACGCCGCGAACAGGGTTGGAGTATGGCCGGACTTCCAGAAGCTTGAATTCATCGCGCACCTCAACGGTTGATCGTTTTTAGAAGAAGAGTTGCGATGGGGCGCCGTAACGGCCGCACCACCGGCCCCGGTCGCTGGGGCCAAAACGAAAAAACGCCGCTGCCGGATCCGCCATGGGCGAATCAGGGGAGCGACGTCTCTGTCGTAGATGGGGCAACCGCCGTTGGTTACCGGTAAGGATTGCTTAGCGAAAACTGTGCCAATTGAGGAGGATCATGGGTCAACCCAGAAGCTCACTCATGGCTATGATCTGTTCCGCCACCTGTATCAGTTTTTGTTGGCGGCTCATGGCCTGGCGGCGCATCAGGGTGTAAGCCTCTTCTTCGTTGCAGCTTTTCATCTTCATCAGCAGACCCTTGGCCAGTTCGATGCGCTTGCGCTCGGCCAGTTGCTGGTCGCGGGCATGCAGTTGGGCGCGCAGGGCTTGGTCGCTCTCGAAGCGAGCCATGGCCACATCGAGAATTGGCTGCAAGCGCTGTGCGTGAATGCCTTCGACAATGTAGGCGCTAACCCCTGACTTGATCGCCTGACGCATCACGCCGGGGTCGTGCTCGTCGGTGAACATGATAATCGGTCGTGGTTGGTCCCTAGACACCAACACCACTTGCTCCATCACATCGCGGCTTGGCGACTCGGTATCGATCAGGATCACGTCCGGGCGCACCGTTTCGACGCGAGCAGGCAGGTCGATGGTCAGGCCCGACTCATCGATTACCTCAAATCCGGCTTCACTCAGCGCGGCTTTCAGGCGGCCGACTTTTTTCGCCGTGTCGTTGATCAGCAAGATACGCAGCATGGGGGTGGCTCCGGTCAACGACGGGCAGCAAGAGGAGCGCGGGTGCTCATGGCATGCAGCGCAAAGCTTCGGGCATAGCCTGCGGGATCCGAGCCGTCCCACACCTTGCCATCGAGCAACTGGCTGCTGCGCATGTTTGCGGCACCTGCCGGCACCTTAACGGCGTTGGCCGCGTCGCGGTACAGGGCCAATTGCTGAACCTGACGGGCAACACCGAGGTAGTCCGGGTCTTCGCGCAGCAAGCCCCAGCGGCGGAACTGGGTCATAAACCACATGCCATCGGACAGGTACGGCAGGTTGACCTCGCCGTCACCATAAAAACGCAGGGCGTGCGGGTCTTGCCAGTGCTTGCCCAGGCCGTCGTTGTAGTCGCCGAGCAGACGCGGCGCGATGCACTCTACGGGTGCATTCAGGTACTCGGGGGCGCTCAGCAACTGCGCGGTACTGCGCCGGTTTTCGTCGCTCTGCTCGATAAAGCGGCTGGCTTCCAGGATCGCCATCACCAGCGCCCGGGCGGTATTGGGGTACTGCTCGACAAACGCCCGGGTACAGCCCAGGACTTTTTCCGGGTGATCGGGCCACAGCGCCTGGGTGGTGGCGAGGGTAAACCCCATATTCTGTGCAACCGCGCTGGCAGCCCACGGCTCGCCGACGCAAAAGCCGTCAATGCGACCTGCCAGCAAGTGCGCAACCATCTGTTGCGGTGGTACCACTACGCTGTTGACGTCTTGCAGCGGATGAATGCCCTGACTCGCCAGCCAGTAATACAGCCACATGGCATGAGTGCCCGTGGGAAAAGTCTGGGCGAAGGTCAGTTTCGATCGACTTTGGTGCACGTGTTGTTGCAGCGCCTCAGGACGGGTCACGCCCAGGGCCTGCAAACCGTGGGAGAGGTTGAGGCTCTGGCCGTTTTGGTTAAGCCCCATGAGTACGCTCATGTCGGTGGCCGCCACGCCGCCAATGCCCAGGTGCACGGCGTAGATCAGCCCGTAGAGGCTGTGGGCGGCGTCGAGCTGGCCGTTGACCAGATTGTCCCGCAGGCTGGCCCAGGACGACTGGCGCTTGAGGTTCAGCGTCAGCCCGAAGGGCTGGGCGAACCCTTGAGTGGCGGCCACCACCACCGAGGCACAATCGCTGAGGGCCATAAAACCGAGATTGATTTCGGTTTTTTCCGGGGCATCGCTGCCGTTGACCCAGGCCAGAGGCCCGGCGAGTGATTCGTTCATGGGAGGCAGCACCTTGGCAAAAGCATACTGCGAGGGTGCAAGGCATATGCCAGAGGTGTTGACCCAGTTGAAAACCTGGATTTTACAGGGCTTTGGATTTGCGCTTGCCTTTAATGGGGTGGCTTACTTCAAACGGTCTGCGCCTTGCGATACGCGGTCTCGTGTTCGCGCTTGTCAACGGCGACGACGAACACCACAACCTCTTGATCAATGACCTGATAGATCAGTCGGTAACCCGCGCTGCGTAACTTGATTTTGTAGCAATCGGGCAGCTTGCGCAGCCGGTTGGCTTCAACGCGGGGGTTGAGCAACACCTCTGACAGTTTGCTCTTGAGTTGCTGCATGACCGGTTTGCGAGCTTGTGCCATTCCTTGAGTGCGCGCTGGTCAAACTCAAGATCAAAGGTCATCCAGTGTTACCTTGACCCTTTGCGGTGCAGCCAGGCGTTCGCGCACAGTGTTGATGAGGGCTTCGTCTTCTTCGGTTACCAGCATGGGGCGAAAGGGCAGTTGGCCGCGTTCGGCTACGTACTGAAATGCCTGGCGGACCAGTTCAGAGGGGGTGACACCCAGGCGCTCAAGTTCCTGGTAAGCGCGGGCTTTGAGTTCATCGTCAATGCGAATGTTGATGGAGGCCATGGCTTTGACTCGTGTAATGACGTTTGTCATTACGCTGACCTCTGCCCGTTTCTTTTGCAAGTGCCATTGGGCGGTTAAGTGTTCTGCGTTGTTCATATGCGCTCCTGAATTTAAGCCACCAAACCAAAGAAGGGGGGTCAGTTCTGTGAGCCTAGCTAGAGATAATCAGGTGATTCGTACGACGATTCGCTTTCATTCCCGTGAAACATCCGAGCGTAATCCCGCTCGCTTGCGCCTGTCCAAATCGGGGAAGAGTCTCGCTCCACCGCTGCTCAATGGCCGGTTGCCGCGTCGTAAAGCGGTTATGCGCGAGCCAGGCAAACAGGTGAATAATTGAAAGGGTTATTAACTTACAACTGAAAAGTTTATAACCCTTTAACGCCGCTAACACCGGACATGTTCTATAAAACTGCTCATCTATCGTTAGACTAAAAAGTGATTGGCTGCCCGAGTTTTTATGCCTTTATGATCTGTTCACAACAACTCGTGAAGCAGGAGTGGGGCGATGACTATTCAAGTAAAACCCGTAGCGGGTCGAATTGGTGCACAACTTGAAGGCGTAAAACTGGGCGGTGATATCAGTGGCGAAACATTCGAGTTTATTCATCAGGCCTTGTTGAAATATAAAGTCCTGTTCTTTCGCGACCAGCATTTAAGCGACGCCGAGCACGAAGCATTTTCCCGCCGCTTCGGTGATCAGGTGCCCCACCCGACCGTGCGCTCTGCCGAGCAAAGTTCCGCCATCCTGCACCTGGACGCCAAGGAAACCCGCGCCAACTCCTGGCATACCGATGTGACCTTTGTGGCCAATTACCCGAAAATCTCCATCTTGCGCGGTGTGGTCATTCCACCCTATGGCGGCGACACGGTGTGGGCCAATACCGCCTCGGCTTATAACGATTTACCCGAGCCGTTAAAGCAACTTGCGGACAACTTGCGCGCCCTGCACACCAATGTTTATGACTATGCGACGCCTCGCGGTACCGATGAGTCCGGTCTCAAGCGCTATCGCGAACAGTTCACTGCCGAAGTTTATGAAACTGAACATCCGCTGGTTCGCGTTCACCCGGAATCGGGCGAAAGAAGTTTGTTGCTGGGCCACTTTGTCAAAGATATTCAGGGTGTGAGCAGCAACGATTCCAAGCAACTGATTCGCCTGTTCCATGACCGCATTACCCATGTCGACAACACCGTGCGCTGGCGCTGGCAGGAAGGTGATGTGGTGATCTGGGATAACCGCGCCACCCAGCATATTGCTATCAACGACTACGGCGATGCCCCGCGCATCGTACGTCGCACCACCATCGACGGCGATGTGCCGGTGGGTGTCGACGGCCGCCTGAGCCAGGCGCTCAAGCCGACCCCGGACACCCGCTCGCCGAAAACCGAAGCCGACAAAAAACACCTCGCCGCCTGACGGCCCGCGCCTCATTGCTTCAAGGAAGACCTGCCCATGGCCACATTCAAAGTAAATGCCCTGTTGCGCAAGACCCGCATTGCCGCCGTGCTGGCGGCGGTCATGGCTGTTCCGCTGGCCGAGGCCGATGTGTTGCGCGTCGGTGTGGCGAGCGCCGGTGGCGGTGATCCGGTCACGTTCAGTGGCTCGCCGCTGGGCATCGTGCGCAACCAGCAACTGCTGGAAAAAGCCTTCGCCGGTACCGGCACCGAGGTGCAGTGGTTCTTCTTCAAAGGCGCTGGCCCTGCGGTCAACGAAGCGTTGTCCAACCAGCAGCTGGACTTCGCCTATCAGGGTGATCTGCCGGCGGTGGTCGGGCGCTCCAACGGGCTGGACACCAAACTGCTGGCAGCACTGGGGGTGCGGGCCAACCTGTATCTGGCGGTGCCAAAGGGCTCTGACATCAAGACCATCGAAGACCTCAAAGGCAAGAAGGTCGCGGTGTTTCGCGGCACCAACGGTCATCTGGTGTCGATCAACCTGCTGGCAGCGCACGGCATGAGCGAGCGCGATATCAAGGTGATCAACCTCGATGCCGGCAGTACCCAGGCAGCCCTGGTTTCCAATGGCGTGGATGCGGCCTTCGGTGGTCGTGAGCTGTTCAAGCTGCGTGACAAGGGCCTGATCGACATCGTTTACGACAACCCTGCCCAGGATGTGCGCTACACCCGTCAGACCGCCTTGGTGGTGCGCGGTGCCTATGAAAAAGAGCACCCGGGCAATGTGCAAAAAGTCGTCGATACCCTGGTGGATGCGGCGAAATGGGCGTCCGAAGACAGCCATCGTGATGAGGTGTTCAGCGAGTGGGCCAAGAGCAATGATCCGGTGGACTCACTGCGCGCCGACTTTACCGGGGTGAGTTTGCGAGACCGGAATTCGCCGCTGATCGACACCTTTCTGGTGAGTCGCTACCAGGCAGTGGCAGAGCAGGCCAAGGACGAAAAGCTGATCCGCCGCCCGGTGAGTATCGAAGGCTGGTTTGAGCCGAACTATTTGCAGACCGCGTTGAAAGCCAAGGGCCTGGAGAGCTTCTGGACGGCCTATGGCGTGGATGGCAAACAGCCCGCCGGCAATGCGGTAGCGGGCAAGTAACTGCATACCCTTATGGGGATACCCCTGTGGGAGCCCACAGGGACTCCGTTTTTTGTAGTAGCAACAAAGGAGCCAGGCATATGGCCAGGGCACAGACCGTCATACCGCAGCAGTACGCACCGGCGCTACCCAAGGGCAACGTCAAGCGTTTGCCACCGGCCCCGGCACGCCCGGTACGCAAGGTCGAAGTGCCGCGCACCTCGGCCTGGGCCACGACCCTGGGTGACCGGAGCTTGCCCTGGCTCTTGCCGCTGACCCTGCTGGGCCTGTGGTATCTGGGGGTTGAGCAGGGCTGGCTGTCAGAGCAGGTCTTGCCGCCACCAGCCTATGTTTACGAAACCCTGTCGGATCTCTTTGCTTCTGGCGACCTGTGGATAAATGCTGCCGCCAGCCTGCAGCGGGTAGTCGTCGGGTTTGCCCTGGGGGGCGCTATCGGTGTGGCGCTGGGGCTGGCGATGGGGTTGTCGAAAACCGTCGAGGATTATCTGCTGCCCACCTTCAATGCCATTGTGCAAATCCCGGTCTTGGGCTGGTTGCCGTTTGCCTTGTTGCTGTTCGGCATCGGCGAGCCGCTCAAGTACGTGCTGATTGCCAAGGCGGCGATGGTGCCGATCACCCTATGCACCTTGCAGGCTTTCCACCAGGCGCCCAAGGGCTTGCTGGAAGCAGGGCGGGCCTATGGTTTCAGCCGCTGGCAGAGTGTGGTGTTTATCGTGTTGCCGGCGGCTATCCCGACCCTGTTTACCGGCCTGCGCCTGGGCTTCACCAAGGCCTGGCTGTCGCTGGTAGTGGTTGAGCTGGTGGCGTCTAGCGAAGGGCTGGGTTACCTGATTGTCTATGGTCGCCAACTGTTCCAGCTGGATCTGGTGATGGCCGCCGTGGTGGTGGTCGGGGCGATCGGCCTGGTGATCGACCGTGGTTTTGATTATGCCGAGCGCCGCCTTAATCGTGGCCGCGCACCGGTAGCGGGGCGCCTGTCATGAGCAGCGCATTGGCTATCAGTCATGGCAGCAGCCGTCGCTATCGCGGCTGGGTGTTGCCGATCAGTGCCGTCGCCCTGTGGTGGCTGGCTTCGCATATGGGCTGGAGCCAGTCCGGGCTGCTGGTTTCACCGGAGAAAGTGGCGGCCACGGCCTGGGACCAGATCGCTTCGGGCAAGTTCTGGCGGGCCATCAGCGCCAGCCTGACGCGCAACCTGAGCGGCTTTTTTATCGGCACCACCCTGGGCCTGGTGCTGGGTTGCCTGCTGGGCCTGTCGCACTATTTCGAGCGTTTGGTCGGCCCGAGCTTCAACACCTTCAAACAGATTTCGCTGTTCGCCTGGATCCCGCTGATTTCGGTGTGGTTCGGCCTGGGCGATGTGGCCAAGGTGGTGTTTTTGTCACTGGCGGCCCTGGTACCGGTGGTGGTCAATACCTGCGACGGCCTGCGCAATGTGCCGCCCAACCTGCTGGAAGTGGCGCGGGTCTACCGCTTCAGCCGTTGGCAGACCATCGTCGGAGTCATGCTGCCCGCCGCCTTGCCCTCGATTTTCACCGGGCTGTATCTGGCGCTGGTGTACTCGTGGCTGGCGACCATCGGCGCCGAATATCTGCTGGTGTCGGGGGAGGGCATCGGCAACACGCTGATCGATGGCAGCGAGCATTTCATGATGGACCTGGTGCTGTTCGGCATGGTGGTCATCGGCCTGGTGGGCTGGAGCCTCAATGCCCTGGCCCGAATTTTTGAGCGACGCATGCAACGCCTGTACGGCATTGAACCGCGTTGATCGGCACTTTCAAAAGGATTGCAGCATGCTCAATAACAGCCTGACCCTGGAAAACATCAGCAAGCGCTTTGCTTCGCGCCCCGGTAGCAGCAGCCAGTTGCAAGTGCTGGACAATATCCAGCTGGATATCGCTCCCGGCGAATTTATCAGCATCGTCGGTGCCAGCGGTTGCGGCAAGTCCACCCTGCTGCGCCTGATTCTGGGCCTGGACGAGGAGTACGAGGGGCGCATCCTGCTCAATGGCCAGCCCATCGACGGCACGGGGCTGGAGCGCGGCATCGTGTTTCAGGATCACCGTTTGTTCCCCTGGCTCAACGTTGAACAGAACGTTGCCGTGGCGCTGAAAAACTCGCCGCTGAGCACAAAGGAAAAGCGCGACACCGTGCGCGAACATATCGAACTGGTGGGCCTGCAGGACTTTATCGACGCCTACCCGCACCAGATTTCCGGCGGCATGGCCCAGCGTGTGGCGATTGCCCGGGGGCTGGTCAACCGCCCCAGCGTGCTGTTGCTCGACGAACCCCTTGGCGCCCTCGATGCTCTGACCCGGGCGCGCTTGCAGGGCGAGCTGCAAAACATCTGGGCCAAGGAAAAAATCACCATGATCCTGGTGACCCACGATGTGGATGAGGCTGTGTTTCTCGGTGATCGCGTGGTGGTCATGCAGCCCAACCCCGGGCGTATCCGGCGCATCCTCGATATCGACCTGCCGCGCCCGCGCAACCGCAGTGACAGCCGCTTTATCGCCCTGCGCGACGACGTGCTGAGTGACTTCGCCGAATTGCATTGAACCCCTGCCACCTGAATTCAGAGAACAGAACATGTCCGAACGTCAGCTCAGCCTCAACCTGTTTATCTACCCCAACGGCCATCACGAAGCCGCCTGGCGCCACCCGCAGTCAGTGCCGGAGTCGTCAATGGACATTGGCTACTACCAGCAGCTGGCGTTACGCGCCGAGCGCGAAAAGCTCGATGCGATTTTCTTTGCCGACTCGCCGTCACTGGCCGAAAGCGGCCGCGAAGGCCTGCGCATCCGCTTCGAGCCGGTGACCTGGCTGGCAGCCATTGCGGCGGTTACCCAGCGCATCGGCCTGATTGCCACGGCCAGCACCACCTACAGCGAACCTTACAACCTGGCGCGTTCGTTCAGCGCGCTGGATCACCTGAGCAAGGGCCGTGCGGGCTGGAACATTGTCACCACGTCAATGGCTGCCGCAGCGGCCAACTTTGGGCTTGATGAACACCCTTCGGCCCATGATCGCTACGCCCAGGCCGAAGAGTTCGTACAGGTGGTCGGTGACCTGTGGGACAGCTGGGAAGACGATGCGCTGGTGCTGGATAAAACCGCCGGGGTATTTGCCGACAGCGGCAAGGTGCACTCGATCAACCACGTCGGCGCTTACTACAAGGTCAAGGGCCCGCTGAACTCGCCGCGTTCGCCCCAGGGGCGACCGGTGCAGGTGCAGGCCGGCTCATCCGAGGATGGTCGTGATTTTGCCGCCAGGCATGCTGAAGCCATCTTTACCGCGCACCAGACACTGCAAAGCGCCACGGAATTTGCCAATGACATCCGCGCCCGGGCGAAAGCCGTGGGCCGCGACCCGCGCCAGCTGAAAATTCTTCCGGGCATCAGCCCGTATATCGCCAGCACCGAAGCCGAAGCGCAGCGCAAGTTTGATGAGCTCAATGAGCTGGTATTGCCCCACGTGTCCCTGGGCCAATTGCGGCGCATGTTGGGTGTGGACTTGTCGGGTCAGGATCTGGACGCCCCGTTTCCGCGCAATCTGATCAACTTCGAAGGCGTCGAAAGCCAGTCCAGCCGCTTCAAGCTGATCATCGATATTGTCGACCGCGAAAACGTCACCTTGCGCCAGCTGATCAACCGCCTGGCAGGCGCGCGCGGGCATTGGGTGCCGGTGGGTACCCCGGTGCAGATTGCCGACTTGATTGAGCAGTGGTTCCGCAGCGGTGCGGCGGATGGTTTCAACGTGATGCCGCCGGCATTCCCCGATGGTTTTGAAGTCTTCCTCGACGAAGTGCTGCCGATCTTGCGCCAGCGCGGCTTGTTCCGCAGTGAGTATGCGGGCAGCACCTTGCGCGAACACTACGGCCTGACTCGCCCGGAGTCGCGCTACACCCTGAAAACCGCCTGACTCCCCCCACCCTAGTGGGAGCGAGCCTGCTCGCGAAGCTGGCCTTGATGCCTTCGCGAGCAGGCTCGCTCCCACAATTCAAAACCCACAAGGAGCGGGCATGAACCCGATCAACAACAGAAGAGCATTCCTGCGTAGTTGCGCGGTATTGGGTGCGGTCGGCGCTGCGGGCATTCTGCTGCCCGGTTGCGAAAAAAAGGACAGCGGCGCTAAAAGCGCCGCCGTGATCAAGAGCCGCGCCGATCAGGTGGTGGACTTCAAATACCCCGACAACCCCTCATTCGATCTGGTCTATGTCGCCGACTCCCTCGGCTATTTCGAAGGCTCGCGGGCACGGCCCAAGTACATCGGCCGTATTGCCGCGCCCCAGATCATTCCATTGACCGGCACCGGCGAAATAGACTTCGGCGCGCGCATGGTACCGCTGGTGATTTCAGCCATCGCCAGTGGTCTTGACCTCAAGGTGGTGGCCGCCGGCGGCAAGACCCTGCAAGAGGCTCCGCACATGAAATACTTCGTGCGCGACGACTCCGGCATCGTCAAGCCCAAAGACCTGGAAGGCAAGACCGTAGGCTTCAACAGCTTTGGCGCCTGCGCCGAATTTGTCACCAAAAAATACCTGCGCGAGCAGGGCGTCAATGTCGACAAGATCAACTGGGTGGTGGTGCCGGACAACCAGGCCGAGCAGACCCTGGCCACCGGCAATATCGACATTGCAATCATTCATCCGCCATCGTCCGGCGGTGCCGAGCACAACCCGGCATTACGCAAGCTGTGGAGCGACTACGATCTGGATGGCGGATTGGGCGGCATGGCGCCCTACAGTGTGTATGGCAAGTTCAGCCGCGAGAACCCGGAGGCTACCCGCGACGTTGTAAACGCGATCGCCCGCGCGGCCAACTGGGTCAATGCCAACCCCGACGACGCGCGCAAAATCACCTCCGAGCGCATCGGCATGAAGCTCGAGTTGGTGGAGCGCTTTGCCTATGTCGATGACCTGGTAGTGACCGAGCCGCCGATTCAGTACTACATCGACATTCTTGAAAACGAAGGCAAGATCAAAAAAGGTTCGATAGGGGTCAAGGATGTCTACACCAACGACTTCAACCCGTTCGCCCGGGGGCATGCCTGATGCCGGAACACAAGATCGTCGCCCGTGACCTGAGCATGGAGTACCGGGCCTTGAATGAAGCGGGGCGAGAGGAGCGGGTGCCCGTGCTGGAGGGGTTTGACCTGCAGGTACGCGAGGGCGAGTTCCTGTCCATCCTCGGGCCTTCGGGCTGCGGCAAGTCGACCTTTATGAATATCCTTGCAGGGCTTGCGCACAAGATCGGCGGCGACCTTCTGGTCGATGGCCGGCCCCTGCAGGGCATCAACCGTAACCAGGGTGTTGTGTTCCAGGGCTATGCATTGCTGCCCTGGCGCACGGTGCTCGACAACATTGCCGTGGGCCTGGAGATCCGCGGGGTGGCCAAGGCCCGGCGGCTGGAAACTGCCCGCGAATACCTGGAGCTGGTGGGCCTCAATGGCTTCGCCTCGCGCTACCCTCACGAGTTGTCCGGCGGCATGCGCCAGCGCGTAGCGATTGCCCGCTCGCTGGCCTACAACCCGGATGTGCTGCTGATGGACGAACCTTTCGCCGCCCTCGACGCGCAAACCCGCGAGACCCTGCAGAGTGAGTTGCTGCGCATTTGGGATACGCACAAAAAAACCATCGTGTTTATTACCCACAGCCTGGACGAGGCGATTTTCCTGTCGGACCGGGTGGCGGTGATGACCCAGCGCCCGGGGCGGATCAAGGAGATCTTCGACATCGACCTGCCGCGCCCGCGCCAGCCGGAATTGCGTAATACCCAGGCCTTTGTGCACTACCGCCAGCGTGCCTGGGAAGCCCTGCGCGACGAGGTCACAGACGTGGCCCGTGAGCCCGTTGCGGCGCCAGTGCCTCAGAACTGGCAGAGCATCGCGACCCTGGGTGGTTATCGGATTGGAGTGTAAACATGGGCTTTAAATTGACTTCACGGCGGGTGATCGAAAGCTCGGTGGGTATTGTCCTGTTCCTCGCCCTCTGGGAGGCCTTGCCGCAATTGGGCGTGGTCAACCCCGGCTACCTGAGCCCGCCATCGGCGGTGCTGGGTGCGGTGCTGGACCTGGCCAGCAGTGGCGATCTGATCAAGCACTTGCAGGCCAGCCTGTTTCGTTCCTTTGCCGGACTGCTGCTGGCGATTGCCTGCGGTGTCAGCCTGGGGTTGATAATGGGCTGGTTTGCACGGGTCGAGCATGTGCTTGATCCGTTGTTGCAGTTCTTCCGCCAGACCTCGGCGCTGGCATTGTTTCCGGTGTTTATTCTGTTTCTGGGTATCGGTGAACTGTCGAAAATCGCGATCATTTTCTGGGCGTCGTTCTGGCCGATCCTGTTGAGTACCATCAGCGGCGTTAAGCAGGTCGACGGGTTGCTGATCAACTCGGCGCTGTCGATGGGCGCGAACCGCTGGTTTCTGTTTACCAAAATAGTGCTGCCGGCGGCGTCGCCGTCGATCTTTACCGGGATTCGTCTGGCGGGGGCGTATTGCATCACGGCACTGGTGGCCGCCGAGATGATTGGTGCTCATTCCGGGTTGGGCTTCCTCACGCTGAACTCCCAGGAGGTGTTCCAGATTCCCAGCATGTACGCAGGCATTTTGCTGCTGGCGGTGGTGGGTTTGCTGCTCAACTTTTTGCTGGCCTTGCTGGAACGGCGCTTTACCTACTGGCGCCGGGGCTTGCGCCACGGTGGTTAGGTGGCTGGCAGCAGTGGTGGTTGGCGCTGTGTCGCTGGTCGCCTGGCAATGGCCATTGGCACCGGGTGAGATGCCTCGTGGGCCGCTGTTGCAGGCAGCCGAACAGCGCCAGGTCTTGCGTGTGGGCGTACGCAGTTACCCACGGCCGAGCCTGGGGCAAGAGGCGCTGGTGGCTGAGCCGGATGAACTGGACAGTCAGTTGGCCGAGGCCCTGGGGGCTTACCTTGGACTGAAGGTGCAGTTGCAGGCATTGCCGCAGAGTGGCCCGTTGAGTGACGGCCACGTCGACCTGGTCATTGCCGGCAGTCTGAAACTGCCGGTCGAAGCTGACCGGGTGGCGAGCTTGCGGGATTTGCCGGTGCAGTACCGTGCGGGAGCGTTGATTGGCTTGCGCAATGCTCCCGCCCGTCCTGTGCGCGGGCAAAGCGTATGCCTGGCGATGGGTAGCCCGTGGGCGCAAACCCTGCAGCAACAGGGCGCCGAGCTGCGCACTTATGTGTCATCGATCCGTGCCGCGGTGGCGTTTATGGCGGGCGAGTGCAACCTGCTGGCTGAAGAACGCAACAGCTTGCAGGCGCTGGCACAGGCGCCGGACTGGCGCTTCTATGCGCTGTTACCGCAAACCTTGAAGGCAAGCAGCGACCTGCGGGTTTACCTGCCCGTAGTCGACAAGCAGAGCCGCGCGTTGATCAATGCGGCACTGCGCGACTGGCAGGCCCGTGGCGGCCAGAACCGTGCATGGGAGCTGCGCAGCAATGCGTTGCTGGTGGACAGCCTGAAAATAGGCGACGGGTTGGTGTGTCACTGAGCGATACCACGCCACGGTGGGAGCGGGCTTGCTCGCGATGCAAACGTTGAGGTCTGTCAGGCAAACCGCGTCGATGCCATCGCGAGCAAGCCCGCTCCCACAGGGTTTACTCCGCCACACCAATGCGCCATTGCGCCGGTGGCGGTGTGCCGTTCACCGCAAAATCCCCCACGATGCGACTCTTGTAGATACGCGGGTTATGCGACGACAGCGTGCGCGCATTGCGCCAGAAACGGTCCAGTCCCAAGGGCTTGAGGGTGGCCGATGCACTCAGTGCATCAAACAGATCGCCACTGGCCTTGATGATCAAGTCCGAGACTATGGTTTGCGACTGCGCCACTTCCAGTTCGGCAATATTCACGGCGTGGCTCAGGGCGTGTTCATCATCGCTCAAATGGGCCTGATGGACTCGCTCCAGCGCCTGGAAGTTCTGCGCTGCAATAGCGCCAGCGGCATAGGCCGCGCTGCGCAGGTTGCCCACCACTTGCAACACTTGCGGGTCGTGGGCCACGCGCGGTGCATTGCCGCTGCTGAAGCTGCGGGTGCGCCTGGCCACATGCCCGGCAGTTTCGTCGGCCAGCGCGCGGCCAATCCCGGTCAGGGTTGCCGTGTGCACAGACTGGAAAAAAGCCGGTGAATAGCGAAAGCGGTTTTCAGCCAGGATCACATTGAGCGGGTCCACCGGCACTTCGCGAAAATGCGCAGTACCACTGGCGGTCAGTGTCTGGCCAAAGCCATTCCAGTCGTCGATGATTTCCACCCCCGGATCATTGGTGCGCACCGTCACCGATACGCGCTGTTCATCCGGGTTGTTGGCGCTGACATCGACCCAGTCGGCATACAGCGCACCGGTGGTGTAGAACTTGCTGCCACTCAATTGCCAGTGGCCGCCGTGCAGGCTCAGGCGGGTGCCGAATTCAAGCTGTTTGGCATTGCCCACTTCGCCGGACGCCGGGCTGACGGTTTCGCCACGACCCAGGCGCTCCAGCCACACGCCCTGATACTCAGGGTCGCGGCTGTTAAGCAGGTTTTCACAAAAACCGAAGTGCCCGCGCAATGATTGCACCAGGTTTGAATCGGCCTCGGCGAGTTCGATCAGCAGGTTGAACAGTTCCGGCAGGCTGGCGCCGGCACCGCCATATTCCTTGGGCACGCGCAGGGTGGTGAAGCCTGCCTCCTTGAGCCATTGCAACTCCTGGAGCGGCAAGCGCCGTTCCAGTTCGCGATCTACGGCTCCTTGACGAATCTGCGCAAAGACCGGCCGATAACGGGCCGCCAATGCTTCGTATCGCGCCGACGGGACGGCGCCCCAGGCAGAGTCAATTTGCGACATGTCGTGCTCCTTGGCGTTGAACGGATTACCAGCCGACGGCAAAGCGCAGGCCGGATACAGGTTGAGGGGCCGGTTCCGGCGCAGCGGCGCCGGGGATCGCCGCCAGCAGGCGACGGGTGTAGGGGTGCCGGGGTGAATGCCAGAGGGTTTGCGGGGTGGCCTGTTCGACGATTTGCCCTTGTTCCATCACCAGAATCCGGTCGGCGAAATAGCGCACTACCGACAGGTCGTGGGAGATAAACAGATAGGACAGGCCCAGCTCTTCGCGCAGCTCCACCAGCAGATTGAGGATCTGCGCCTGGGTCGAAACATCCAGCGCCGACACCGGTTCGTCGCAGATCACCAGCCGCGGCTTGAGGATCAACGCCCGGGCAATGCCGATGCGCTGGCGCTGGCCACCGGAAAACTGATGGGGCAAGCGCACCAGGCTGCTGCGCGCCAACCCCACGGCATCGAGCATTGCGAAACGGGCCTGCTGGCGTTGGCCCGGGTCGATCTGCCCGTGCAGGCGCTGCACCCGATCGAGAATGCTCTCCACGCTGTGGCGCGGGTTAAGCGCCGCGTAGGGATCCTGAAAAATCATTTGCACCTGACGGCGCCAGCCCAGCAGCGACTCGTCCTTGAGGCTGGCAATATCGCGTCCGTCGAATTCGATTGTGCCACTGCGTGCGGGCAGTAAACGCAGCAGGGTGCGACTGAGGGTCGACTTGCCGCAACCCGACTCGCCCACCAGGCCCACGCTCTCGCGCTCGCCCACTTCAAGGCTGATGCGGTCAAGTACGGTGCTGTTGCCATAGCCGGTGGTCAGGTCGCTGACCTTGAGCAGCGCCGGGTTGCCCGTGGGTGCCCGAGGCTGGCGGCCCGGCGCGTAGAGGGTGGACTTGACGCCATAGCGGGTGGCCTGCTCCGGCTGGCGCTCGACATTGATTTCAGCCAGACGGTTACTCAAGTAATGCTGCTTATGTTCAGCCCCCAGCGACGCCTGCAGCAGGCCGCGACTGTAGGGGTGTTGCGGGTGCTCGATCAGGTCGCGGGTCGACCGGCTTTCCAGGGCGTGGCCATCGTGCATCACGATGACCCGGTCGGCGTGCTGGCCGACCACGCCCAGATCATGAGTAATCAGCAGCAGACCCATGCCCAGCTCGCCCCGCAAACGAGCCAGCAACTCAAGGATCTGCGCCTGCACGCTGACATCCAGCGCCGTGGTCGGCTCGTCGGCGATCAACAGTCGGGGCTGGCAGGCAATCGCCATGGCGATCACTACCCGCTGGCGCTGGCCGCCCGACAAGTGCTGTGGGTACTCACGTAAATGCGCTGCCGGGCGCGGCAATTGCACCAGGGCGAACAGTTCTTCGGCCCGCTGCCAGGCCTGGCGCCGGGTCAGGTCAGTGTGGGTCAGCAGGATTTCGCTGACTTGCTCACCCAGGGTGAGTACGGGGTTGAGGCTCGACAGCGGGTCCTGAAAGATCATGCCCTGTGCACTGCCCTGCAATTGGCGCCGTTGGCGGGGGGGCATGAACAGCAGGTCGCGGCCTTCGAACAAGACCTGACCGCCCAGCCGGGCGTTGTCCGGCAGCAGGCCCATCAGGGCCAGAGCCGTGGTGGATTTACCGCAGCCGGACTCACCCACCAGCGCCAGTGTCTCGCCGGCTTGCAGGGTGAAACTCAGGTCTTTGACGGCATCGGCGTTGTCGTAGCTCACGCGCAAACCGCGTACGTCCAGCAGGCTCATGGGATATACCGTCGCAGGCGAGGGTTGAGGGCGTCATTGAGACCGTCGCCCAGAAGGTTGAGGGCCAGCACCACGAAGATGATTGCCAGCCCCGGCAGGGCGGTGAGGTACCAGCCGCTGGCGATCTGCTCGCGGCCACTGCCGAGCATGGCGCCCCAACTGGCCTGATTCGGGTCGCTCATCCCCAGAAAGGCCAGCCCGGCTTCCACCAGAATCGCCTGGGCGATCAGGATCGAGGTGGTGACCACCAGCGGCGCGAGGGCGTTGGGCAGGATTTCGCGCAAGATGATCGAGCTGTTGCCGAAGCCCAGGCTGCGCGCGGCAGTCACAAAGTCGGCTTCACGCAGGGTACGGAACTCGGCGCGTACCAGGCGTGCCACCGTGGGCCATGAGGAGATACCGATCGCCAGCGCGATAACCCCCAGCGTCGGGTTGCCGATGGCCACGATCACGATCACCAGCAAAAAAGACGGCACGGTCTGGAACACTTCGCAGAGGCGCATCAGCACATCCCCCAGCTTGCCGCCGTGGTAGCCGGCCAGAGCCCCGACCAGCCCGCCGATCAGCACGCTGATCAGGGTGGCGCTGGCGGCAATCAGTAAAGACCCGCGGGCCCCGTGGGCGATCCCGGCAGCTACGTCGCGGCCCAGTGAGTCGCTGCCCAGAAAGTAGCCCGGATCGTCGCCGGGCCACAGCATCGGCATGGCGACCATATCCAGCGGATCACCGGGGTAGAGCGTGCCCGCCAGCAGTGCCAGGGTCAGCACCAGTGCCAGCATGGTCGCGCCAATCAGCGCCGAGGGATTGCGCAACAGGGCCGTCCAGACGCTTTCGCTGTAGCCGGTCGGAGCGTTTGGCAGTACGGCAGTGGTCATGGGGCAGCTCCTTTTCAGTCGGCCTGGATGCGCGGGTCGAGCCAGGCTTGCAGCAGGTCGACGGCGATATTGATCACCACCACCAGCATCGATGACAGCAGCAGGATGCCCAGCAGCAGGTTGTAGTCACGGGACATCACCGCCTCGAGGGTGAGACGGCCCAGACCGGGCCAGCCGAACAGGGTTTCGGTCACGGCGGCGCCGCCGAGCAGGGCGGCGAAATGCAGCCCGGCCAGGGTCGAAACCGGCAGCAGGGCATTGCGCAGCACATGCCGTGACACCACTCGCCATGGCGCCAGGCCCTTGGCCCGGGCGGTGCGCACGTAGTCCTGACGTTGCACTTCGAGCATCGCGGCACGGGTCAGGCGGGCATACAGGGCGATATAGAACGTGGCCAGCGCCAGCACTGGCAACACGGCGTGCTGCAGGCGGTCGAGCAGCCAGGCCGTGCCGTGCAGATCGAGGCCCAGGGTCTGAAAACCGTTGCTGGGCAACCAGCCGAGCTTGACCGAAAATAGCAGCACCGCCATCAAGCCGATCCAGAACCCCGGCGTGGAATACAGCAGCAACACCGCCAGTGACAACACGCGGTCAGGCCAGCGACCGACCCAGGTGGCCATTGCCGTACCGGCGGCGATGCCGATGGCCAGCGCCAGCCCCAATGCGCCGACCATCAGCACCAGGGTATTGGGCAGGCGATCGAGTACCAGGTGGCTGACTGGCAGGTTGAAGCGTGGCGACAGGCCGAGGTCCAGATGGGCCAGTTGGCCGAGGTAGCGTTGCAATTGCTCCAGCAGGCTCAAGTCCAGGCCAAAATGGCTGCGCCACTGCAGCAGGGTTTCGGCACTGGCGCCGCCGGACTCACCGGCCAGCACATCCACGGCGTCACCGGGGATCAGCCGCAGCAGCAAAAAATTCAGCAACAGGATGCCGACTACGGTGGGGATGGCCTGCCACAAGGTGCGCCGTGACAGGCGCCACATTCTGCGCCGTTCAAGCATGGGCGCCTCCGGTGTCAGCCAGGCTGATATTGGCCAGGCTGCTGTCCAGGCCGTTGGCGTCATCTTCGAAACCGCTGACCCGGGCGTTGTACACCGAGACCTGTTGCTGCATGACCAGGGTGATCGAAGGCACCTCTTCAATCACGATCTTCTGGAACGCCTTGAACAGCTCGCCGCGTTTTTGTTCGTCGGTCTCGACCGCGGCGCTTTCCAGCAGGCGGTCGACTTCGGGATTGTTGTAGTGGGTGCCATTGGAAAACGGCACGCCCTGGCGAAAATTCTTCGACCAGAACAGGCGTTGCACACCTACCGTGGGGTCATACAGGGTGCCCATGCCGACCACGGCAAAGTCAAAGTCGCGGTCGGTGTAGATACGTTTGATATAGGTGGGAAAATCCTGGGCGCGCAGTTTCACTTCGATGCCAATGCGTGCCAGGGCACTGCGCACATAGGTGGCAGTGCGGCTGTAGCTGTCGCCGTAGGGCAGCGGGTCGAGGGTCAGGCTGAAACGCCAGGTGCCTTTTTTTACCAACCCGGCCTTGTCCAGCAATGCATTGGCTGCCTCGGTGTCGAAGGGATACGGGTTGGGGCCCTCGTAGACGTAGTTGGCGAAGCTTTTCGGGATCGGTGAATAGCTGGCTTCGGCGTAGCCGTAGTACACCACCTTGCGGATCACTTCGCGGTCCAGGGCATGGGCAATTGCCTGGCGCACCTCGAGGCGAGACAACAGCGGGTTATCGAGGTTGAACTCGAGCATGGTCGGGGTAATGGTGTAGCGATAGCCGCGGGTAGTGGCTTTTAAACGGCCGGATTTGGTCAGGCGCTCCAGCTCGCTTAGCGGCACCGGGCTTTGCCCGCCTGCATCCAGCGTGCCGTTTTCAAACGCGGCCAGGCGCGCGGCACCGTCGGGGATGACTTTGAGAATCAGCGTATCGACCACCGTTGCCGCCGGGTCCCAGTAGTTCGGGTTGCGTTCGTACTCGATAAAACTGCCGCGCTCCCAGCGCTTGAAACGGAAGGGGCCGGTGCCCACCGGGGCGTTGTTGTGCAGATTGCTCAGCGGGTCGCCCGAGGCATACAGGTGCTTGGGCAGGATCGGCGTTTCACCGCCGGCAAAACCGCGAATCAAGTACGGCGCCGGCTTGCTCAAATGAACGATGGCAGTGTGGTCGTCGGGGGTGTCGACCCGCTCCAGGTTGGCAAAGGTACTGGAACCCCGGGGGTGAAAACGCTTGATCAGGTCCAGGGAGAACGCCACGTCGGCCGAGGTGAACGGCTCGCCGTCATGCCATTTGACCCCTTCGCGCAGGGTGAAGCGGTAGCTCAAGCCATCAGGGGCGGCCTCCCAGGCGGTGGCCAGTGCAGGGCGGGCATTGAGGGCTTCATCGTAAGTCAGCAGCCCCTCCAGTACCTTGCTGCTGGCGGTGACGCTGGTACCGGCGGTGGTGTTGAAAGAGCTCAGCGAAGGCGGCTCGGGATTGATCAGCAAGTTGAACACCCGGCGTCCGCTGACGGCCTGCCCCGTGGCATCGGCCAGGGCAGTGGGCAGGAACGGCACGCTGGCGCCGAGCGCGGACAGGGCAGACAGGCCAACAACAAATTGACGACGGGTAAAGGGCATGGCGGTCTTCCTGGGGTGGGTTAGCGGCGCAGGCCGGCCTGGCGCAAAAGGGGCAACACGCGCTCGCCAAACTGTTCAAGGTCGGGGGCAAAGTCGAAGAAGCTCAGTTGCAAGCCGTCGATACCGGCCTCTTTGAGGCGGATGATGTCGCGCACCACGGTCTCGGGGCTGCCGACCAGCTGGATATTGCCGCCCACATAACGCTCGGCCGGTTGATGGCCGCGCCAGGCATGGGCATCACTGGCTTCACGGGCATGGCCCTCCAGTGCACCGGGGTCACCTGCGGCCGTGATCGCGGCATGGACTTCCCAGGCTTCGGCATCGCTGTCGCGGCAAATCACCAGCGGGTTGATCAGGGTGCGCACCTGACGGCCATAGCCACGGGCGGCGTGTTTGATGCGCTGCAAATGCTCGGGCAGTTTCTCCAGCGCGTTTTCGATCTCGGCACTACCGGGGCTGGTGGTGAACACAATGTCGGAATGCCGTGCCGCGAAGTCGATACCGGCGGGTGAGCCGGTGGCGTTGACCAGCACCGGACGGCCAAAGGACGGTTTGACGCTGACATAGGCCTCTTCGAGCTTGTAATGATCACCGCTGAAATCGACGTTTTCCTGGCTGTGCCACAGTTCTTGCACCACGCGGATAAATTCGTCGGCCTGGCGGTAGCGCTGGTCGTGCTCGATGGGGGCCTGACCGAAGCGCCGGTGTTCGCGATGACGATGCCCGGTCACCAGGTTCAGGCCCCAGCGGCCCTTGCTGATATGGTCAAGGGTGGCGCCGAACTTGGCCAGGTGCAGTGGATGCCAGGGGCCATAGAGCACATGCAGGGTAGAGATCAGCAGGATGCGCGAGGTTACCGACGCCAGCGCTGCCTGAGTGATAAAGGCATCCAGCGACTCGTCGTGGTAACGGATATCGCCCCCGTAGCCGCCTTTGCCCAACCATTCAGCGAGGGCAAACACCAGGTCAAAACCCAACTCTTCGGCGCGCAGGGTCAACTGGCGGTTGTAGTCAAAGGTCCAGGTGGTACTGCGTGGCAGCGCCGAAGGGCTCCAGCCACCGGACTGCACCGGCAGGAACAGGCCCAGAAACAACGGTTGTTCAAAGGCACGGGACAGCGGGCTTTGAGGAAAATCCAGAGGGGAGGGCTGACGTGACAAGGCGAAGGCTCCAGGCAGGGGATAGGAAAACGCGGGCTATTCCTGCACTTGCGCAGGGCTGGTCAGCAGGTAGGCGACGGCTTCGCTGTTGTGCGGGTTGCGGTACCGGTGGGGCCGTTCGGCGCGAAACAGGATCGAGTCGCCAGCGTGCAGCACAACCAGTTCGTCATTGATTTTCAGCTCCAGAATGCCCTCGGCCACCAGCAGGTGGTTTTGCACGCCATGGGGGGTGCCGGGCACTCTTTCCTCGGCCTGGGGCCCCAGGCGCAGCTCGTTGAACGTCACCAGGGGGGCGGTGTGCTCAGGGGGCAGGGCGCGGCGTATAACCATGCCGGCGCCGTCGGGGTCGAGGAACTCGGCGATGGACACTTTCAGTGCGGCGGCGACTTTGCTCAGCACCTTGACCGAGGGAAAGCTGCGGCCTGCTTCGATCTGCGCAATCATCGCGCGGCGCACACCACTGGCATGGGCCAGTGCTTCCAGGGACAACTGGCGCTTGTCGCGCAAGCGCTGCAGGTTGTGGCTGATACGTTTGGCGACAGGATCGTCGCCCTGTGGATCACGCTCGGGCAAGCTGAAGGGAACGCTGCCGCTGCTGTCGAGAAAACCGGTAGGGATATTCATGGGCGTGAACCTGCAAGTGAGGTGAATGCAGGTGAATTGTCAGGGCCATGGGGGCGACGGCTCATGATGATTCCTTTTCATGCGGTCCGAAAAGTCATGAGATTACCGAGGGTTTTTTAGATCCATAAATAATTAATTCCGACGTTTAAAGACCCGTTTTGAATAAGAGCTACCCTGACAAAACCGCTCTATGGTTATGCCCCGTTGGGCGTTGACCGCCAGAACACGGCTGACTACTGTTTGCGCCACTTGATTTCACGATCACCACGCAGGGAGTCAGCATGAGCGACATTCAATACCGCAACCTGGGCCGCAACGGCGTGAAGGTTTCGCCCATTACCCTGGGCACCATGATGTTCGGCGGACAGACCCCGGACGACGTCGCCCGGCGCATCACCGACCGCGCTTTCGAGCAGGGCATCAACTCCATCGACACCGCCAACGGCTACAACGACGGTGCCTCGGAAGCCGTGGTGGGCCGTTTGATCGGTGATCGTCGTCAGCACTGGGTACTGGCTACCAAGTTCGTCAATCCCAACCCGGGCGGCAGCGGGCCGAACAACAGCGGGGCCTCGCGCCAGAACGTGATTGCCTCGGTGGACGCCAGCCTCAAGCGCCTCAACACCGACTATATCGACCTGTTCTACCTGCACCGCGAAGACCACGACACCCCGGTGGACGAAACCCTGCGCGCGCTGGATGACGTGATCCGGGCGGGCAAGATCCGTGGCTACGGTTTGTCCAATCACCGCGGCTGGAAACTTGCCGAATTCAGCCGCAGCGCCGACCTGCTGGGCATACAGCGTCCGAGCGTGAGCCAGCCGCTGTACAACCTGGCCAACCGTCAGATCGAAGTCGAGCACCTGCCGGCGGCGGAGCATTACGGCATTGGCGTGATTTCCTACAGCCCGTTGGCGCGTGGCGTACTGACGGGCAAGTACGACCCCGATCAGGCCCCTGGCCAGGACACCCGCGCCGGGCGCAACGACCCGCGCCTGCAGCAAACCGAATGGCGCCCCGAGTCCCTCAACCTGGCCCAGCGCATTCGTGACTATGCCGAAGGGCAAGGCATTACCGCAGGCCAGTTCGCTTTGGCCTGGGTGCTGAATAACCAACTGATCACCTCGGCCATTGCCGGGCCGCGAACTGAGCAGCAATGGGAAGACTATGTGCCAGCGTTGAACTACAGGTTCACCGCGCAGGACGAAGCCTTTATCAATGATCTGGTGGTCACCGGGCACTCGACGACACCGGGCTACAACGACCCGAGCCATCCGTTTTTCGGACGTAAGTCGCGGGTGTGAAACCCCGGCTGTCAGATATAAAAACGCCTTCGGGCGTTTTTTTGTGAGCGCGATAAAGCCACCCTCAGCCCAGACCCTTGGGGCTGCGGATTTTAAATAAAACTAATTATTTACCACCTTTGCCCTCGACTTGAGCCATAGCCTTTTTGCTCCATTTCGTTAAACAGGCCAGGCGCCATGACCCATGTGCATCACCACACGCCGTCACTGACGGCGGTTGACCCCAGGGGCTTGAGTGTACGCAGGGTGCAATACCACCGTCTGAGTGCACAGCAGAGCCCCCGGGCGCGGATTCACGAAACTGTCTTTGGCGCCACCGGTTTTGTACTCGGGCAGTGGGACCCGCGATTGGGGGCGTTGCGTCGTCATGGGGCCACAGTCGCGGCCAATCAACGCCAGATTTCCAGCCTTTCAGGGCTGGCGTTGCGCACTGACAGTGTCGATAGCGGATGGCACATCACTCTGTTTGGCGTCGCGCAGCAGATGCGCAAAACCTGGAACGGGCGCGGGCATCAGCAGTGTTTTGACTACGATGCCCAGTCCAGGCTTGTGGCCGTTCATGAACAGCGCAGTGATGAGCCCCACGCCCGATGTCTTGAGCGTTTTACCTACGGGCCGGCCGATTCAGCGGACAGGGCGCGGAACCGATGCGGCCGTCTGGTCCGCCATGATGACCCGGCTGGCAGCGTCATCAACGAACATTACGATTTGACCGGCGAGGCAAACAGCCAGTCGCGGCGTTTCTGCCAGGCCCCTGAAGCGCTCGGCTGGCCTGAGCCGCAAGCGTGGCGCGATCGACAATTGGAGGCTCGGCATTACCTGACGGCCTGGCATCGCAATGCGCTGGGTGAACTGCTCGGGCTGCGTGATGCCAGGGGCAACCGGCAGCGCCTGGAATATAACGTTGCAGGGGAACAGGTACGTGTTGGCCTGCTTACGGCAGGTGGCAAGTCAAAACTGTTGGTGGATGAGCTGGTCTACAACGCCGCCGGACAAGTGACCAGCGAGCGGGCAGGCAACGGTGTTGTCACCCGGGCTACTTACGCTGACGATGATGGCAGTTTGCGACGGTTGCAGGCCAGTCGCGGGGGGGCACAGGGTGGCATCTTGCAGGATCTGACCTACACCTACGACCGGGTAGGCAATGTGACCCATGTGGTGGATGGCGCTCAACCGACCACCTGGGCCAGCAACGCGATGATCCAGGCTTCGAGCACTTTTACCTACGACACCCTCTACCAACTGGTCAAAGCCAGCGGACGAGAAAATGCGCGCCACCCCGGTGGCGCCAGTACCCCTGCGGCGGTGCTCTTCGACACAACGGACACGCAGCAATGGCGCAACTACACGCGGCACTATCAGTACGATGCCGGCGCCAACCTGGTACAGATGCAGCATGTACCTTCTGCCGGCCAGGGCTACACCCGGCGTATGTCCGTGTCACAAACCAGTAACCGCAGCCAGATGATTGAGCCTGGTTCTCTGCTGGCTTCAGGCGAGGCGTTTGATGCCTGTGGTAATCAACGGGTCTTGGTGCGTGGTCAGGCCCTGGAGTGGAATGTGCGCAATCAACTGTGCCGTGTCACCAGCGTGCAGCGCACCAACGGTGAGAATGATGAAGAAGCCTACGTCTACGACGGTCAGGGGCAGCGGGTTTTCAAGCGTAGAACGACCCGGGCCGCAAACCTCACCCATGTGGATGAAGTGCGTTATTTGCCGGGGCTGGAGCTGCGCCTCAACCGGGCCACGGGAGAGCGCTCAAGTGCCTTGACGCTGCAAGCAGGCCGCACTGGGGTGCGTTTACTTGCCTGGGAGCAGGGGTTGCCCGATGGGGTCGAGAATGAGCATGTGCGCTTCAGCCTTTGCGATCACCTGGGCAGCGGCGTACTGGAGCTTGATGAGCGCGCGGCACTGCTCAGCCAGGAGGGTTTTTACCCGTTCGGGGCGACGGCATGGTGGGCGGCGAAAAGCGCGCTTGAAGCCACATTCAAGACCCTGCGTTATTCGGGCAAGGAACGCGATGCATCCGGGCTTTACTACTACGGTTTGCGTTATTACGCGGCCTGGCTCCAGCGTTGGGTCAGTGCAGACCCGGCAGGGACCATCGACGGCTTGAATGTTTATGCCATGGTCGGTAACAACCCGATAAATCGGATAGATCCTGATGGGCGGGAAGAAGATCTACCCCAACGCTATCGGGTCGTTGCCGGTCTGAGCCTGATCGTCATTTTTACCGCCCTTGGCTATGCCTTGGGCTGGCTATTTAATGCTGCTCAAGCCGTTGCAGGACTGGGGGCAGTGGCAGGCTCGGCACTCTTTGCCTTGAACCGGTATCTGGATATGGCCGAGGCGCAACAGCCAGCACCAGGCCTCACGGATGCGCAGGAATATGAGCTGGCGCAAAGCGTCACGGAAAAAGCCCTGGAGTTTGCCCGGGACATGGCGCTGAGCCCTGAAGAAACAGTCAAGCTGGTCAACTTTTTTTACAGCCAGCACAGTCAGGTTCTGCAGAGCACAGGTGTGGCGTTGGCGGTTTACCCCACCGTGCGTGGTGACCTATACGGATATGTCGTGGGCGTCGAGTATCGGGAGCGTTTGCGCGCTGTAGTGGCATCAGGGCGGCCACCCACCCGTGAGCTGAGGCATCTGGGCGTTCGCAGTCTGTTGCTTCGTGCCCACCGGGAACCACAGGCCGCAGGCCCCTCGAGTGCCACGGGGACACCCGAGGCAACGGCCATGACCCGACTGCCCGGTAAAAGCGCGGCCGCAAAAAAACAGCCCCTGCAAAGCGCGAGGCCGGTCGCCGCTGCGCTCCCGCCCCCCCGTTCGCCTGCCGCCCTGACGATCGATGATTCAGCGGTGACACCTTTGCCAGCGGGCTCTGCGGGTATCAGTATTGCCCTGACCTTGAGCCATTTGCGCGAGGGGCGTTTGCGGTCGATTAACTGGCACCCCCATAGCGATCGATTAATGTCCGCTGACCTTATTGGCTATAACAACAGCCGCAGGCGAGGCGCCTGGCGCCTGATGTTCGAGCGCACGGGGAGCGCTGCCTACCGCGTTGTGGGGATACGAAATCCGCACTGAGGCACATACCCTTTTGAGTCGGGTGCTGTGTTTGCCGGCAGCGGGGCTGGCCAGTTGGTTCAACTCGGTTCCTTCAGGCAGTACCGGCTTGGCACCTCGCCCAGCACCCGGCGAAAAACGCTGGTGAAAGCGCTCGGGCTGCTATAGCCCAGATCGGTCGCCACTTGCGTAACGGCCTCGCCATGGCCCAGGCGCACCACCGCTGCCAACAGGCAGGCTTGCTGGCGCCATTCGACAAAACTGATGCCGGTTTGCTGGCGAAACAGGCGGGTAAAGGTACGGCGGCTCATGCCAACCTGCCGGGCCATATCATCAATCCCGATATCCAGCGACGGCTGCTCCAGCAGTGTGCGGCAGGCCCGCGCCAGCCTGGGCTCACCCGGTAGCGGCGCATTGAGCGAAAGGGGTGGCATCTCGGCTATTTCGTGGAGCAGCAGATTCATCAGCAGCCCCTCTCTGCGGGTTTCGTCATAGAGCGCCGGAATATCCGTGGCCTGGATCAATAACTGGTGCAGCAGCGGCGATATGCCGAAAACCTGACAATGCGCCGGCAGGCCAAGACGCACAGACGCGGGCTCGCGGATATAGGTGTTCAGCAGGGTCACCGGGCCGTTCATGCTCATTTCGTGGGGTACCCCTGCCGGTACCCAGATGGCCCGTTGCGGCGGTACCACCCAGTTGCCCTGGTCGGTAAACACCGTGATGACACCGCAGGCGGCATAGGCAAACTGCCCGCGGTTATGCCTGTGCAGGGCAAAGCGCTGCCCGTCGGCATAGTCAATGGCCGTGACCACAGCGTCGCGGGGGATATTTTCGCAGGTGTCGGATTCAAATTCGCCCATGGCCCGAATTTAATGATCTTTGACCTGATAGTGCAAGCGGGCCGATACGGCAAGTGTGCATAGTGGCATTTTGGTTGGTGCATGACGCCGCCCGCCTTGCCACTGGAAGCCCCCCACCTATGCAAAAGAAACATCTGATCCTGGCCGTGCTGGTGACGGCCGTTTGGGGGCTGAACTTCCCCATCACCAAACTGGGCCTGGCAGCTATCGATCCGCTGTTGCTAACAGCGCTGCGTTTTACCCTTGCGGCGTTGCCGTGGGTATTTTTCGTCAAACGGCCGCCGATTGCCATCAAGTGGCTGGCTGCTTATGGCTTGATTTTTGGAGTGGCCATGTGGGCCCTGATCAATCTGGGTATTGAATGGGGCGTGCCCCCAGGAACCGCTGCGTTGCTGATCCAGTTCAGTGCTTTTTTCACCCTGGGCTGGGGGGTATTGCTGTTTCGCGAGCGTCTGGGCTTCGGCCAGATACTGGGGATGGGGCTGGCACTGTTGGGGTTGATCAGCATCATTGTGGCCAGCCCCGGCCGGGGCACGACCCTGGGTTATGGCCTGTTGCTGATCAGTGCCCTGAGCTGGAGTATCGGCAACGTCATTATCAAACAGTCGAAAGTGCGGGAGATGTTCGCCTTTGTGGTGTGGGCCAGTGTGTTTGCGCCGCTGCCGCTGTTGGCTCTTACCTGGCTTGCCCACGGATCTGCGCCTTTTACCTCTTTAGTCACCCACTTTGAGTGGGTGGCGTTGTTTTCCCTGTTGTTTCAGGTCTACGCGGCGACGCATTTCTGTTACTGGGGCTGGAATCTGTTGCTGCGCGAGTACCCGGTATCCAGGGTGGCGCCGCTGTCCCTGCTGATTCCGGTTTTCGGGATCGCAGGTTCGATGCTGATGCTGGGGCACAAGGTTGGGTTCAATGAAGGGCTTGCGATTGTGCTGATATTGGCGGCGCTGGCAGTGGGGTTTGTAAAAGGGCCGGGGCTTAGTCCGAGATTTCAGTTACCGGGATGGCCTGGTCGTCAGAAGTCTGCGCGGCGCTTTTCTTCTCTCGACGATCGTTGATCCATTTGCCGACCTGTGCCGGGAACTCGGCGGGTGATTTACGGCCGACCTTTCGGGCAAGATCAAGAATGGTTTGTTGGGCCAGGGCCTCTTCCATGCGCTTTTGTGCTGTCATCATCGCCGCGTGAACCGAACAGTGGCCGTCCAGCGCCCAGGCAGGCGGCGAGCCTTCGAAGAGTGCGCAGCGGCCACGAATTTCCCGGCAATCGAAAATAAGCTTTTGGCCGTCGATAGCGTTGACGATATCGAGAATGCTGATTTCGTCAGCAGGCCTGGCCAGTTTGAATCCGCCGCGCACGCCTTCGGTGGCCACGACCAGTTTGGCCTTGGCCAGCTTGGTGAAGATCTTCGCCAGATAGTCCTGAGGTACGCCTTGCAACTCTGCAAGATCACGCACGCTCGCCTCACGGCTTTCGCCGCCATCGCCTACCAAAAAGAGCAGGCAGTGAATGCCGTACTCAACGCCCGCGCTGTAAAGAGACATCAAAATCTCCGACTGAATTAGTCGCATATTTTAGCAGTGATCAGTCAGGCGAGCAACGCTCCTTGGGCGTGACAGCAGTGGCATGGACCCCAAATAAAGATTGCTCTCTGTAACTACGACTAATATAGTCGCCGTTATTGAGGTTCGGTGGTGATCGTCATTCGGGGTTGCTTTGCTCGGGCTTCTCATCAGGGGATAAAAAATGAAACAGCAGATTCTGATTATTGGCGCAGGCTTCGGTGGCATGTGGACCGCTTTGAGTGCAACGCGGCTGTTGGATATTCACGGCCACAACCAAGTCGAAGTGACCGTGCTGGCCCCCCAGGCCGAGCTGCGCATACGCCCGCGTTTTTACGAGCCTGAAGCGCACCGGCTGGTCGCGCCCATTGGCGAACTGCTCGACGCGGTAGGTGTCACCTTTATCAAGGGCGCTGCAGAGACCATCGACGTGCAGCAAAAACATGTGGTTTACACCGATGCTGCAGGCGCCAGACAAATTCATCAGTACGACAAACTGGTCCTGGCTACTGGCAGCGGCCTTGCGCTGCCTGACACCCAAGGTGTGGCGCAATACGCCTTCGACGTGGACCAGATCGAGCAAGCCATACGCCTGGAAAACCACCTCAAATCCCTGGCAGAACTACCACCAAGCCGTGGTCGCAACACGGTGGTTGTGGCGGGCGGAGGCTTCACCGGCATTGAAACGGCAACCGAAATGCCGGCCCGTCTGCGCGCCATACTGGGCGAGCATGCAGATATGGAAGTGATCATCGTTGATCGGGGTGAAAAAGTCGGGGCTTCACTGGGCGCCGAAATCAGCCAGTCGATCGCCGAAGCCAGCGATGAGCTGGGGGTGACCTGGCGCTTGAAATCGTCTGTGGTAGCCGTCGACGAGCAAGGCGTAACCCTGGGTGATGGTCAACGAATTGAATCGAAAACAGTGATCTGGACCACCGGTGTACGGGCCAGCTCGCTGACGGCGCAAATCCCGGGGGAGCGTGATGGGCTTGGGCGTCTGCATGTGGACGCGCACCTTCAAGTCATAGGCCAGCAAGACATCTTCGCCACCGGCGACGTGGCTTATGCCGCCACGGATGACCTGGGCAACCATGCGCTGATGACCTGCCAGCACGCCATCGTCCTGGGGCGCCACGCGGGCAATAACGTAGCTGCGCAGATACTGGGCGTGGCCCCGGTTGCCTACAGCCAGCCCAAGTACGTTACCTGCCTGGACCTGGGTGGCTGGGGAGCGGTCTACACCGAAGGCTGGGATCGCCAGGTCAAGTTGACCCGCCAGGAAGGCAAATCGTTGAAGACACAGATCAATACGGTGTGGATCTACCCGCCGGCTGCCGACCGCGATGTAGCCTGGGCGGCAGCGGACCCATTGATTCCGATTGCCTGAAATATCAGGGTGCTTAACCCTGCGCGCTTTCAGTGGCCGGGCGCAGGATATCGCGGCATCCCAGCTCGTGGCTGATATCCATACGCCGATGGGCAATACGCCAGCCGTCTGGTGTTGAAACCCAGCGATCCTGATATTCGGCCAGCGATTCATAGGTCAAGCCTTGCATACTGCCGGCGCCGCGATGGGCTGCGCGGACATAGATGCGGCTCACGATCGTTGAATCGCTGGACTCGACCAACAGATTGCCGAGCAAGTGCTGGGAAGGCCCGCAGCCCTCAAGGTGCACACGAATCATGGCCACAATCGGCCCGCGACCTTGAAGCTGATGCAAACCGCCATAGTCGGCAGTCGCTTCCTTGAGGAACACATCATCCATGGCAGCCCAGTCGCGCTGATCACAAGCCCGTGCATAGCGAGAAAGGACTGCATTGAGCTCGCGCTCAAGCAGCAATTGTTTGATGTCCATCTTGTCGCCTCTATTTCAGTCTGCCGGTTGGGTTGGCGCTGAGCTGATGCTCGGCCTGACTGGGGGAGGGGCTCATCGTTCGTTTGGACTATTTGTGGTGGGCAGGGTGGACGGGGCGTCTTCGTTTACCGCATCGGGCATCAGTTGCTGAGCGCAGAGAATCGTTGTGGGCGAGCGATTGAAGCAGAGCTGCCACGAAGGGCGACTTTGGCACGGGCAGCTGCCATTTCAAGCATCTGAGGGGCCGCTGCATAGACAGCATCAACCTGGCGTTCATGCGAGCTGCTTTTAAGGCTCATCATTTGCGCAAAGCTAAGGTTTTTTGAATGCTGGTGGCCGCTGATCATGGCAAAAGTACCCACAAGGGTGGAAAACATTGACTTGAAAAAGTTATCACACGCACCTAGCGCATTAACAAGCGAAGGACTGTGATTGAAAGGCTTTAACCAACGGAATGCATAGCCTGTAGCTGATTTTTGCGGCCGCTTGCGACCTGCGTGGCGTTATGAATTTCGGGACGTTCTTAAGAGCTATATGTCACTGAATCCCAGGCACAAAAAAAGACGTCCGAGGACGTCTTTTTTTGTTGAAGTGGTGGGCCGGGGTCATTTGAACTAGAAGCTTTAGCGCCCGTAATCATTGGCTTGTGGTGAGTGATGTTTTTTTAGGGATACATGTGGGGATACACGATGCTTTCTACTACCCCTACAAAGACGAAATTCACTTCTTAGATTTGGCTCTTGGTTCTACGGTTCGCAGTTCAGTTTCGCGGATGACTCGACCAGTGTCCCCATCAATTTTGAAGACTGTGCTATCCACGAGCAGAAAGGTATTCGAGGCATCTGCCAGTATTAGGTGGCCTGTGAGCCTGCCTCCTTTTTCTGTCAGAACAGTATGGGTACTCTCCAAAGCCTTAGGTGCAGGTTGGTTCGTGAGCTCACCGAATTTTTCCAAACCCATATCCACGCCTTTCTGAACTCCAGCTGCCGGCGCCAAAAACACTAAGAACATGGAGAAACCGATCCAGGTGGAGAGGCCAATAATGACCCCTCCCTTCAGGCGTTTTGTGATGAGCCCAATGAAGATCGCGGCAACACCTACAAATACGAGGGCTAGTAGGGCAGGACCAATGATAGGAAGACGACTTGCTGCGGTTAAGGCATCGCTAAAAATATTCACGTAACCGTAGAGCAGAAGGGTGGGTGTGCCTAACGTCAGCTCGTTTGTATCAATGCCAAATTGCTCGTAGTAAGCAACGAGCACTGAGTACCCGGTGACTATAAGGGCTGCTTGTAGGAACAATGCACCGTAGATGAGTAGCTTAAAGGCTAGGTCTGTGTTTGTTTTTGCATCCTGAGGGTCCGCTGGTTCAGGTGCATCAGCAATCACTTTCACTGGCGGCATCGTAATGTTGATCGGTGTCGTCATCTCTACCTTGAGTATTTTCTCGTTACTCCAGAACACAGTACTTCCTTGTTAGATATGGAGAGGGAAACATACTTAGTCGTGGGACCACTTGCTAGTGGCCCATCAAATCCTAAGGTGCCGGGGGCCCCTGAGGATTTAAAGCAGGTACGGGGCAGGAAACCCGCGGGATTTTTTTAGCAGCAGGGCACCCAGCTTATTGAAATTTCAATCGTTGAAATTGAAAGGTATTGAAGAAAAGAGGAGGGGTGGGTCTTGGCCCGCAGCAGGGCGCTTGATGTGTTGCTGATAGTGAACACCTAGGTGAGTCAACTGGGTCAACCGGTCAAGTGTGGTCAACAAACTTTGGAACCCAGCCACTGACGATTTCGTGCGGGTTTCCTGCCCCGTACCTACTCGAAATGCCCAGGGTCCCCACTACCGTTCAACGCGCGGAGAAATGCCTTGGTTCTTGTCGCTGGAGGAGTGATCGCTTAGGGGGATTGGGGGGCTCTCAAAGCTGTGTTACAAAGGTTACTAGTGTTACGATTTGGATTAAGTTGTTGATATTGTTAGTTTTTTTAATTGTTACACCGCTGTTAAGCACACTCATAGGCAAGTGTTACCAGTACCTTAGGTGTTACATGCAATCTGATCGTGAGTTGTCTTTTATCAACCGGAAATTAGCCTAAGCTAATGCAGTAATCGGCCAGAAGTAGCCGGACTTGTCAGGTTATCGTGGTCGTTCAGTTTTCCTCCGGGAGCGCTCATGCACCAACTACTACTGTGGGTTCAAGACACCGTGGGCTAATGCCGCTCCCACGGTGACGTCCGGCTAACCTTGACTCCAGTACACCTAGCGTCGACCTGCCACCGCCGAGTATTCGTGTAAGAACCAGTAATACCCACCTGCGTAGAAAAATACCTTCGCCGTGTCGAGGAGCATGTTTGCGATCAGCAGTTTCTGAGGGCTGAGCATCGGTGCGAACCGGTTTTTAGCATTTCAGTATCGGTGAGCTTGAGCAGATGAATAGCTGTTTGCTGCCACGCGTCATTGCAACATAGAGATTTTTTGCATTCATTTTCTCTGGTTCAAGAATCACGGCTACGTCCGCCTCAAGCCCTTTCAACAACAAGGTGCTTCCTACAGACCTAGGGCGCATCGTACGAGGCAGGTGCCTAAAGCGCTCTCGTTCCCGCATCGCCGCAGCGTGGAATGTCACTGTCTCGTTCACCGCTCGGAGTGCCTTTGAACACAAGCGCATGATGTCTGGACGGAAGGCGAAAACATCGGCGGTATCGTAGAAGGCATCGAGCATCTCAGCGGCACTTCGATGAGACGGAGCTCGCAGATACGCGAGCGCAATCTCTTCGATACGGCTGGCCTCCGTTTTTGCCCTCCCTGCATCAAGCGAGCGCGTCCGGGCAATCAGATTTTCTGGTGACAGTCCCGACAGTAAGTTACCAAAGTAGTGCACCGCCTCGTCCAGAGACGATTGCGCATGAGGATCAAATGTTGCAGCGAATTTTATGAAGTCCATCATGTCATTAGCTTCAACCATGGTCGCGCGTGCTCTGCGAGCGGTTTGCCACTGACTCTCCTTGTTTTTCGAATCCGCAATGATGAGAGCTGTGCCTGCAAACTTTCGCTTTGCAGTGGCAAGACGTGTTTCGTTCATCTGAGCCGTCGTGCCTTCAAGGCGAATCCATTCCACCCCTTTTGGAGCCTTGGAAAGGTCAATAGAGGCCCCAGGTTGACTCAGGGAAGGTCGAACGGAGTTGAGAAGCCAATCGCCAATTTCTGGTGTTTCTGCATTGTTCCAGCGCCAAGGCTCCGGCTTCCACGCCAGAGGGGGGAAAGCCGCTACTACATCTTTGTGCCAATCGACAACTGGGCCGGCGAAGTCAAAGATGACCTGAAGAGGGTCACCCAGAACCACCGTTGGAAGTAAGTTAGCAAGCGTGAGAATCATCTCGTGCTGCAACTTTCCGCAATCTTGGTACTCGTCCACAATGACTCGCGAATATGTCGCTGAGACAATCTTATCTATGTGACCTGCTTTAAGGATATCCAGTGCGGCTTGCCGAATTTCTGCATAGTTTGCACTGTTTCCTTGCACTCGAAGGACAGCTGGTGTGAGACTTGAGCGCTGAGGAAAGCACTGAACCAAGCGAATGGCCCAGCTATCCAGTGTTGCCACCCGTGCGGTAGTGCCGCTTACGCCGAGCCTCTTCAAGCGCTGCTCGAGCGCGGCTCTCCCCGCATTGGTATGTGTTAGCACAAGGGCAGGCTTACTATCTTCACTTCGCAGGAGTGCAGAGGTGATGAGCTGCGTCTTGCCACATCCAGCAGGGGCGCTGACGCTCCCACGACGGTACGCGAGAATGTCCAAATCGCCGTCACACATAGAGCCGCCTGAACAATTCATTAATCGGCCGTTTTAGCTCCGGCTCGGCTTCACTGATATAAGGACCAACTACCTTCTCTCCTACCAACTCCATCTTGCTGATGGATTTGAACCAGCCTTTGCGACCCGGTCCAACTTTGGAGTCCCTTGTTGAGAGCTTGGCAGCCTTACCCAAAAACGCCCGTTCTTCGTCTTCGTACTGGGCATCTTCGCGCACAAGGCTTAATATTTTCTCCAAGTCGTACGTCTTCTTTGAAACCTCCTCTAGAGCCCCGCCGACTAACTCCTCTGAGTTGAGCTCAATCGCCAGCTCAATCAGATCGTCCACACCATTGTCAGGCAGCCATCTGAACAAGGCCTCCTCGAGTGCAAGAGATTCGCCCCAAGTACAAACCGTGACACCATCTGCTTCCGCTGCCTCTCTGGCCTCTTGTGGAATGACAACATCTGCGTCTAAGAACGCTTTTGTTCGATAGCCCCACTGAGCGAAAACTTGTGCACGCTGCAAGATATGCTCCGGACTCCTTCCTCCGGCATCAACAAACGCAGTTGCATTTGCGTATGCAGATTGCTCTCCTTGCGACACCCGATATCGGTCAATGCCTCGAAGGAGCCCCACTTCGCTAGCGCCCTCACAAACAATCACTGTCCGCGCAAGGAATGCCTCCGGATAGAGCCGAGCAACACCTTGAACTGCGTCCTCGCTACTGACCGAACGCATTTGGTGTTGTCCGCCATCCACTTTACGAACAATGACGAGCTGATCACCACTGAGCTCCCTTACCGCAACCGAAGAATGTGTTGTCATGAAGACTTGAAGCGGAGCCTCCGTATCCTTTGATCCGAGAGAGTGCAGTAGGCTAATCACGCGATGTGGTTCAAGTCCATGCTCGACCTCATCAACCAACAAGCAGCTTGCTGCAGATGAAGCTTCCCGGTGAAGAGCAGCCAGTAACAGGCGGCTGGAGCCCGTACCAAGGTTGCGTAACGGAACGCCGCTATCAGAGTGCAGCGTAATTGCCCCGTCAGAGAAGGAAAGTGCCTCCGCATCCAGCAATGCCTTAGCCCTCTCGCCGACGTCAACACCCATCTCCTTAGCTTTGGTCGTTACTAGATCGAGTATGTCACCAATGTTGGCGCCAGCCTTGTCCCCAAAAGCCAGCCGAGCCTCTCTTGCAGCTGAGACCAAGTCATTCCCGACTGCAAGCTTCTCTTCCGATAAACGCGCCAATACAGAGCTTCTGCTCCAAGACAGATTAGCGCTCGAGTGACTGCCAATGCGACTCGGCGCAAGCATTGCTCTGTCTTTCCATTGGAGTTGACGCTGGTAAGCATCGGACTCTGTCCGTTTGGAGTACAACGCCCGTTTTGGGTCTAGGTCGCCTCCGACCACCAATTGGAATGTTAGAACGACTTCAAGACCATCTCCAGGCTCGTCTTCGACACATCGACTAGCAGTATTGAAGCCGCGCAGTACGTCACCGTGACTATCCAAATCCATCAGATGGTCTGGGAGCGCGCCAATGGTCACTCTGATAATGATCGGCTTGGAAACATCCATTCCAAAGAAGTCGGCGTCTGAAAACTCTACACTGCGGCGTACCGACATGCAGACTTCGATTGCATCGAGAATAGACGTCTTTCCGCTATCCCCGGGCCCGATGAGGCAATTGATGCCCTCATTGGGAGCCCAATTCAGCTGTTCAATTCCGCGGAAGTTTTGAATTTCGACATACCGTATTCTTGCCATGCCCGAGCCTCCTGCTATGTGACCATATATTTATTTTTGAAGGGTACAGTCTTATCACCAACATTTCTGGCTGCTTGCATGTTCCATGTCGAGAGTATGGCTCGGACGAACTAATGCAGGGCGTGGAATCCAATCGATGCTAGCTGCCCCCGTCGGGCCTCCTGGATGCTAAGGCAATGAACGCTATTGGCCTAGGCTGTCAAAAGAAACGTTCTAAAGCAGTTACGAGGCTCAGAGTAAAAGAGGAAATCGCGTTCCTATGCAAATTCTAGGTCTACCGACAAACCTAAGGTGTTGGCAGATCTTACGTGGCAGCCCAGGCGCTCTAGTGAGTAATTGCACTCCATCTGACCACCCTTTTGCATTGCACTTGCCCACTCATTTGCATTCGACTTGACCAGTCGTTTGCATCGGATTTGACCAGCACACTGGGTGGCCTTGACCAGCAGAAATCGGCCGAGGCTGTATAAAAACGTTTTTCAGCGCTACAGGTACTCAAAACCGGACTGGAAATCGCGCTTCTAAGTAAAATCCACATCTGTTGAGGTGCCGATAAATTTCAGATTTAACGTAGACGCGCACACTGCAATTTTGGCGAGCGGTTATCGGCCATAGCTGACATTGGGGAGGGCTCAGTTGTACGTCGGCAGCGGAGCAGATTGGTGACGGTGGATGCATCGACCAGCCGCACGATATCTTCTTCTGCTGCATTGGGTATCAGGGCATAGAGTTCCCTCACACGAGCAGATTGCTTACGAACGACCATTCCGAACCAAGTGTTCTATGAACGGAGAAAGTTTCTCCATCATAAGCCCGGTAAATTCCGCAGCCTTCTCCTTGGGAATAATCTCCCCCTCTTTTATTCCAAGCCGCTTCGCGGCGTGCTCAAAGGCTTCCTTTACCGTCCGCTCCAAGGTTCGGCTCCTCCCCCTATCCAATATGATTGGAAGAGCGTAGTCCGCAGCTGCCTTGTGTTTATCCTGATCGAAGCCTTCTCCTACCATCAGTGCAGTGAATTCTGCCTCACTGATTTGCGTCGTTATCTTCACGGCAATCCGTTCTCCCTTGATCGGATCGATGGCGTATACCTCGTTCTTATAGGGGCCGTCGTATACGTCGCTCAGAAGAACAACGAGCCTGAACATCCCGAAATATTCTATGTAGGACCACAGACGCTTTTTCTTTGGATCGCCGTGCAACGAAACGCAATGAAAAATCTTATCGGTTGGCCTGTCTTCGACCAGGTCGGACAGGTAAGCGAAACCAAACGGAAAGGTCTGGAAATTTGGATTCAGCAGATACTCCAGCGCTTTTTCACACTGCTCATGCGTGATGCCACACTCAGATGCAAAGGCAAAGGCCGTCTTAACCAGCGATCTTCCAGCATTGGGTCCGCCTAGAGACGAGCTAACATGAAGCGGCGAATCAAGGTAGTCAGTCGTTACAGATAATTCCTTGAGAGCCTTCTGAACATCGAACTTCGGATACTTTCTAGCAATACCTTTGAGCCGCTGCTTCGCCTCGTCAATGGTCTTGGCTGTCAAATCTATTCTGGTCGCGCCGTCAAGATCCACTTCCGAATAAGAAGATTTCTCCGGAGTAAAGGATCCGTCACTGAGCAACCAGTATCTGTCGCCATCGATGGTTTGTACGATCTGTTTGGGCGGCTCACCCCGTTCTCTGCTGATCCCTACTGCCAAAGAGAACCAATTGAGTTGCCTAGCAAGCTCAGCATCCCACCGTTCACCAAGGTTGTTGTTGCAATAGTTGCAGATAAAGCCTGTCGTCTTTTTTCTGCCTCCAATCGCATTAGGAATGATGTGCTCTTTCGTCCTATTCTTGGCTGACAAGGTGTTTGGGCAAAGCGCGCACTTCTTATGGTCTACCAAATTCCCCTCACCTTTGAACTGATTTTACTGCATGAGACTAAGCATGAGACGACCGAATGCTGGTCAAATCCGATGCAAACGACTGGTCAAGTCGAATGCAAATGGGTGGTCAAGTCAATGCAATTACGCACTCTAGACGTCATCTGCGTTTTTACATACTCAAGACCAGTATCGGACCGTAGACACGATGCACCGAGCCAGCATTGCGGCGTACTAGCGTCGAGCGCGTGTGGCCTCAATTAGGGCTTTTTAGCTCAACCTACCGGCTCCAACTCTATTAAGGCAATTTGTTCTATAGTGAGCTCTCCTGTGATATTACTGTGCCTCCAAAACCTTGTAGAGTCACATCTCCAGCGCTGAAGACTCATTGACGCGAGATTGGAGATCTAAAAATCAGGCGAAGGTTTTGGAGTAAACGAACACAGTTTATTGAAGAATAAATGCGAGATTTAGCGATTAGAATCTAAGAAGATCTCCAGGCTAAAATTAAAAAGTGTTAAAGATTGCCAACAGAATAAATGGAGTTAGATATGGCGGGCGGAGAAGTATCGGCTATTGCTGAAATGGCAAACTTAGTAGCCAATGACTTGGTTAAGTGGTTCAAGTGGACGAAATTTCCTCTTGTAGATCAAAATTTTAAATGTCTTAAAGTAGAAAAGCACTCTACACCTCGTCGAAAACGTAAGGTGGGAGGGGACGCTACACAAGAAGCTAGTCAGGATGATGGAAATGTACTGGTGGAGGATACGATACCTAAATCGCACAATCATCCAGTAGATGTGATTTTGAGTTATGTTGATCCATATACAGCTAAGCGTGTGATGCTTAATACCGACCTCAAAAGTTACCAGACGAACTCTATATCGAAAACGATGATTCGTAATGCTTTGAAGTCGCTTGGTAATACTATCGAGTGTGCTAGGTCTAGCCCGGATTGGAAGGCTAAGTACAACTTTACAGAGGATGCCGATATACGGGGTTTGCTATTTGTATATAATCATGATGGTGATTATGACAAAAATTTCTATGATATTTTTCGCAGTACTCCTGGAGAGGGTGGAGATAAAGGTCAAGGGAAGATCGATATAACTAATTTGCCTATCAGTAAAGGTCAGTTGCTTCATATTATTGAGCCAAAAATAATTAACTATATGCTGTCCATTATCAACGACTCTGCGAATTTACATGCAGAAGGAACATTTCCTGAGACGGAATATTTTTTTTATTATCCCGAGCTAACTCTCCATAAGACCAAGTTGCCCAAAGAGGTTAGGCCTGCAACAATTGAGCTGCTTTCTGCGCCTTATCTTATAATTGAGCATGGGCCGATAAAAAAGTATAATGAAAGGACTAGCGCTTTAGAGGATCGCTATGGAGATGGCTTTGTCGTCTACTATAATAGGTCGGGTTCTACTGTCAAAGAGTTCATATACCTTCTTGACACTCTATCAAGCTTTCAAATGCTTGATCGTGACTGTTCGTTGCGACTACGAATAGCTCATGATTCTCCAGCGGATGCTCTCCGTAGTAATTTCGAGGCTGCAAAGGCGACATATGCGGAAGATTGGGGGTTTGACCATTATAAAATAGAGAAACTAAATCGTATTGAGTTGAAGTTGATCGAGGTTGCACAGAAAAAATTCTCAGCGACTGACGTAGGCTGGAGGGTCTAGAATGAAAACAGGGCATTTGTATAGCGTGAGCGATAAGGCAATATTCGACGCTATAAACAACTCAAAAGTAACTATTCACGAGATTTTCGATCTGTTTTTCTCTCGTGGGATTCTGATCTCCAAAGACACTAGTCGACGTGACTTGGCAGAGTATTTCTCTAGGCTTACTCATGGCTATCATGACTTTCAAATGCTATACGAAACGTTAGGTACGGCAACTAGGCGTGAAAAATCTACTTCCTGTGAAATCTCGAATTCAGTAACTAGTGATGAGTTGGTAATTGCGGCGCAAGAGTTGTGCAGTAAGATTAACTCAGAAGGGAATCGAGCGGATAGTAATATTCTTGCGAATGGCGATATTGAAATAACAATAAAATATACTAAGCTTCATCTAGAAAAGAGCGAGCTGCGGCAAACAGTTAATAAGGAGGCTGTGCTAATCATAGAGTCTAATAAGCAGGGTTTTACTCTTCGTACTCCTTTAAATGAAGATGCCAGTGGGTGGAAAGAAGACCTGCTGCAAAAAATTCAAGCAGAGTCGTCCGCGGAGGTTTCTTTTAATGAGATTACACTCGAACATATTCAGTCGCCAGAATTAAGAACTGAGTTCTTTACTACCCTGATTAAGCAAATCGGCAATAATGTCCTTCATGACGTAACTGATGTGTATGTGTATCATCCGAAAAGTGTAAGCAGTGATGGTGATCAAGAGTTTTCGGATGAAGAGGATGATGAGGTAGACTTCGGCGTTCATATAACAAAAGCATCACTCAAGGGTGAGGGGGTCCTACAATCTGAGGAGTTGCACGGACTTTACGAAAAAGGATTTTACATCTGGAAAATCGTATGGCGATGCAAGGAGTCGATTGTAGGTAGTGACATGATTGAGTGCGAGGCGCAGTTTGCGAATCCACAAGCGTGTGCAGATTTCTCCTATATGACCAAAGGATTTTATCGATATAAGTCGCAAGGGGTTTACGCTGTCGGCAGGACAATGCTTACTTATACTCAGGAGAAGCTCTTTCTTCAGAATCTGGAGGCTAAAGCTCGAATGGTTGTTACCTTGATTTCTGACAAAGCATCCGGAGGAAAAAATGTTGAAGATTAAATTCCTACGTATCAATCTTCCAGATGGTTTGGAAAAAACTTACCGCCACTTAGCGGATGCGCCATTTTCTCGCGATGGGCAAGATGGATTTGAAGTTACTTCTTTCTCTAAAAATCATATCGAGGCAAAATTTATTGAGAAGATTATAACGAAAGAGCAAATTACAGATCCGTTTGGGAATGTTCAAGAAATTATTGCAACACGATACGGGACCACTGAGTTAACTGTTTCAAATTTTAGTGGGATATATGTGTTGGCGCTTAGAAATCCGTCGCGCAGCGTCAATGCACTTGTTAAGAGATTTTCTGCGCTAGTTGGAAACGGTTTTTTTGCTGCGTCCATAGTCCTAGATGTTGAGAGATTTGGGCAGTATGTAAAGCTTCATTATAACGAGCAGGCCTTAGTGGCTACGAAAGTTTTTGCATCGAATCTAACATTGGATAATCATAGTACCGCTAATATTGAATTGCTTAGCAGTTCAAATGCTCTGTCCGATCTGAAGCATCATTTTCCATCTCAAGATATTCTTATCGAACGAGCACGTTTCTCCCTGACTGATCATGGGAGAAAATCACAGCTAGAGATCAAAGCAAGTGGTGTTGTCGGAATAACAGGCGTTAAAAGTAAGGTTCTTGAGGAAATCATTACAAGCTTTGTAAGTGATTTGTATAAGTGATTGTTTGTGATGCTTGCATTGCGAGTCGCATGGGCTACTTAATAATAGCCCAAGATTTGCAGCGCGAGCAGCAACACGTTTTGATCGTTTATTCGCCCACCGCTTAACTCGACTAATACCCTGGCTTGTTGTTAGGTCTTAGAGGGAGGTAACGGTAGCTCATTATGCTCGCCGGCCGGAGATAGATGACGAACTGTTTTTTTTGCGTGCCCAGCGAGCAGGGTTTCAAGAACGTACTAACTCGATAAGTTATTGATTAGACGGAAAAGTTCTGTTGATTGTTTGTGCGGTAATGGATACTAATAAATACGGATTGTCTTTGTCTGTATTTGTTGGGTTTATAAGCGGGATCAAGACCTCTGCTCTAACTCTAGTAGTATAGATAAGGAACTCCGTTAGCGTTAAGAGTATTGGTGGAATCTGGTTGCGGAGTAATAGATTGCTATACCGAGCGCGGATAAACAATCCATAAATTGAAGCGTTAATTTTTCCTTAAGATAAAACTATCAGCACCAAGCTACTGACCTAGCATCACTCTGAGTCCTTAGGTTTTCCACAATGTATTCCACGAAGGCATCATTGAGTAACGTGGAAATGTTACACGATATGCCTCTGCTTTCACGCCTGAGTGCTGTTAGTGTTTTGCCGAAACGCTATATACGATCTTGCGTTTGGGAATAGGCAAAAATCAGAAAGTAAAAATAAAAATGTTCTGTGGTTTTTTTGCTGATAGTTGTTGATCGTTAAATTATCAATTGACCAAACGCACTATTTTGAAAGAGTTCATGAAAGCATGAAGATTTTCGGTGAAGGGTTGTAGGGCTGTTGGCAGAGACTTGAAGCTCAGTCTATGGCGGAAGCCTTGTGTGCTTCCGCCATAGCATTAACCCCGTTTATTCAGCTGTTGTTCTATTACACTAATCTCTGCATTGATTGCTGCAATCGTCATTGTCTCTATTTTTGTAGCTTTCCCTATCCTTGGCTTTACGAGGTTTATTAGACCGTTCAGATGCGTTTTCCTGGCTTTCAGGGATTCCGAATAACTGACTTTGCTTTGTATGGCAGCGTTCATGGTTGGGCCTTTTGGGTGACCGAGGCGGCCTTGCTACTAAGCCGTCTCGGGGGGAAGCTGCGTCACATAGCTAGTACGTCTTCGAAGCTATGCTGATAAGAGCGTTCTGAAAGATCGCTCCAGCCCCAAGGCCCGTAGTTTTCGCCCTGCTCAGGGATTTTCAGGTTCGTCAGTGCTATTGGGTCGCGATCTATTAGACGTCGAGCGGCCCATAGCTTGCCGCCTACCTCGAGCAGAGCTATTGCAGCAGCATTCCACTTTTCTTCAAGCACTGTGTTTGCCAAGCGTGATGCTTGGTTTTCAATATCTGCGCGCGTTTTCTGTGCTTCTGAGATATGCCGATCAATAGTGACGATTTCTTGCTCCAGCGCAGTAATAATCAGCTGTTGCCGACGCTGATGCTCAGCGGCAGAGGTGAGATGTTTCGCAGCTTTTTGAGCGTCGTCATTAGCTTTTTTCTCACCCTCCACATCGCCCCAAGCGACTGCCTGTGCATAAGCTGTAGCGGCCTCTGTCTCTGACTGCCGCGCTTTTACCATATCTTCATGTGCTTGCTGACGGACCTGCTCAAGGCGCGTGTTGATGCTGTTACGTTTTTGGTTTAGCTCTTCTTCGTCAGCCTTCCATGTAGCGATGGCTTCGACATAGCCAGCCATCAGGCTCTGGTGATTGGCCAGTGTTTCTCTGCGATGGATCTTCTTATCGAGCGTCTCGATGTCCCGCTCACGGTAGCCGACCTCTCTTTTTTTATCGGTGATTTTGTAGCGCAGGTTGTCTTCCAAACTTTGCATCACGTCATAGTCTTCGAGTGCAGCCGCATAGGGGACTAGTTCCCGCTCAAGTGCTTCCTTCTCGAGAATTGTTTGTTCGCGGCGGTCTTTCAGCTCTTGGATCTCGTTCATTTGTTCTATCTCAATGTAATTTGATTTGGGGTTGGCTGAATGGCTGGCGAGGCCGGGAATGAGCCGGCGCTACCTCGTTCTGTGGGTTACCGTCAGGCAGCCCTGGCCTCGCTCTCATCCGTCCCCGGAATCGTCTTTACGATGTAGCAGCGTTGCGGGCCTAGCCCGGGAAGCCGGACGAGGCTCGACGCCTTCCCGTCGCTTCCCGGCTCGAGCACTCCACGACGTAGCAGCTCCTTGTTCACGGCATTGATGTTCATGCCTTTGAATACTTCGGAGCGCCAAGCCTCGGGCAGTACGTAGTAGGTGTTGGTGGTATGCAGTTCGTCGCCGAGGCCATGCTCCAACGATTTTCGAAAGCCCAATCGGTCGATGGTACGAGGACCGTGCTCATCGATCTTGGCGGCGGCGGACTCCCAACGAGTGAAGCGGCTTTCGCCGAAGCGCTCGATGACTTGGCGCAGCCGAGCTACGATGGCGTCACCTTCATAGTTACCAGCGCCGCCGCGTTCATTCAGCCATGCATTGAGGCATACACGGGCTGCCGTGGTAGCGGTGCCATCTGGCCAGCCTGTGATGCCCAGTGCGGTAGCCAGCTCACCAGCTGCAGCCGCAAGGCCAAAGCGCAGGGCAGCGCGATGGGCCTGACCGCTCGCTGAGGAGGGCAGGGACTTTGCAATAAACCCTTCAAGGGTGCGGCGCAGGATGATCGCCCAGGCGTGCATTTTTCCGGGTTCGCACAACGCTGATAGGAAGGCAGTGAGCGGTGTGCCGTAGTACTTGGCCACTCGGGCTTTGAGTGCGTCAGAAAGGGCGGCAGCGTCCTCGAAACCATTCAACGCGTCGAACATGCCGAGCCCTTTACTGGCGTCTGCAGGCACCGCGAGCATACGTACTTCCATGCCTGCTTTGAGCTCTTTGTTGGCCTCGGCCATGGGTTGCGCCAAGGTTTTTTCGCCTGTGGATAGAAATAGCAGGCGCCACTCTTGAACCTGTCGGCCCGCTTGACCACGATCATTCGCGCGGGCTTTACCGGTGCCGTTGCCGAGCATGTATACGGTTTCGCCAATGATGCGCGGGTCGCACATGCCGATTTCATCGAGTACCAAAAGGCCGTCCGAGTGAGCGGCTACGATGGACTCCAAGGCGTTGTCGGTTGAACGCCATGACCGTACCAATCGGGGCCCGCCGTAGATCGAGGCAGCGACTTGCAGGTGGGTGGTTTTACCGCCTGAGCTATCGCCGTACAGGTGAAAGCCGCCTGATTCATGACCAAGCATGTGCAGCAGTGGTCCAGCAAACGCCACGCTGGCCACAAATGCCAAGCGATGATTGCCAACGCACAAGGCGCCGATTTGCTCTTGCCATTGCTCCAGGGTGCCAGCCTTGCTGATAGGTGGCAGCTGTGCGCTTGCCTCGTAGAAGTGCAGGTGCTCAGTGTGGGAGCCGACCTGCTGTTCTGGCAGTAGGGACCCTCAGGTAAAGGCTGTTGCCGTTATGCTCAGGGTACTCCTTGGTGTCCGATTCAAGGTATCGGCCACGGGGCGACGTTTGATTTCACTACGCTTCATTTCCGTGCCCCCTCAGTTTCAATTTATGAGGCTGGTACAGGGAAGGAGTGTTTCCGGTGGTTTCGGGCGTGGTACAGGAAAGGGCAGACAGGGACGGATAGCCAGAAACAAGAAAGCCCGCACGGGGCGGGCTTCTTGGGTGTTTCGCAGACTGTCTGAGACAGGTCTGGACAGCTATTTGGTGGAGCCGGGGGGATTTGAACCCCCGTCCGCCAGTACTCCGCTGTCGGTACTACATGCTTAGCCGTTTCTATTAAGTTAACCCTCAGCGACCCGAAGGGCAGGGTGCTTTGGGCGAGTTGTGTAAGTTTTAGCCGATTCGTCCACAACGTACTGCACGGCGATCCTGTTCTATATGACAATCACTTCAGGTTTACAGGCATCCCCTAGTGATTGCTGGACCCGAAGGTACCAGGAGGATGGCTAAGGCAGCTTACGCTGCGAGAGCTTGACCCTCGTAGGTTTCGTCATTGGCAACTATAAGTAGTTGCAACAGTGGATTTACGAGTTCTGTTACCAACTCGGCATGCACCTAGAGTTTCGCAACCGGCGTCGAATCCTAAACGGCCCCGATGCCTGCTGTGTATAACCAGCAAGCTAGCGGAGTCTACGCCTTTCTGACGCAGAAGGCCAACCCAAAGGGGTTACTCACCACCTTTGTTGTTGTTGGCAATGTCCTGGAGCACCTGGGTGGTCAGTGAAACGCAGGCCTGAGTGCCTTCTTTGGTGCCTTTGGATTGTTCTTCCTTGGCCTGGGCAACGGTGCTGTCGATGTTGTCTTGTAAGTCGGAGCTGATTTCGCCAGAGCTGGCTACGGCGTCGTTGATCTTTTGCAGGTTGATCTGGCAAAGGTCGTCTGCCGCAAACACCGGGGAGGCCAACATCACTGCGGATATAAACAGACCAGCAAGAGCGGTACGCTTCATGGGGAAAACTCCTTGTGCACAGGGTAGGCCCGGTGTTTCCAGGCTCGGTTTTATGCCCCAAACATTGGGGCCTTAAGCCAATTGACTATAGCCACGCTCGGGAGTTCTGCCTGGGTCAGGCCATTAATTTCAGGTTTTTTTTGTGCCCTAAAGTAGAGCGAATATTTGATTTGGTGGGAGCGGGCTTGCTCGCGATGGCATCGACGCGGTGTATGGGTCACACCGCAGCGATCCTGTCGCGAGCAAGCCCGCTCCCACATTTTCAGGCCTGGGCGCTGGTGACGCGGTCTACCAGGTACACCAGGCCGTGATAGTCGATCCCGCCATGCTGGCTCAAGCCAATCTCACAGGTTCGGCTGGTGGAGATCCCTTCGCTGCAATATTGCACCGCGTCTTTCAAAGTGCGCAGTGAGTGGGCGTTCAGCTCCGGGGTGGTAAAGCCTTTGTCACCGGCAAAGCCGCAGCAATGGATACCCTCGGGGATCACCACGTCGGTGCTGCACAGCCGCGCAATATCGATCAGGGCCTGGCTTTCGCCCAGGTGCTGGGTGCTGCAGGTGACATGCACGGCAATCGGTGCGGTTTGCGGGGTAAAGGTCAACTTGTCCACAAGGTGGGTGCGGATAAAGCGTACCGGGTCGTACAGGTCGAGGCGACTTTCCCCCAGATCCTGCACCAGGCGCAGGGTGCAGGGGCTGGTGTCGCAGTAGATCGGGTCAAGCCCGCCACGGCTGGCATGCAGCAGTGCGCCGATCAGTTCCTGGCGCTTGTGTTCGGCCTGTTCGTTGTAACCTTTCGACGCAAACGGCTGACCGCAGCACAGGCTGTCCATATTGTCGGGGAACACCACCTGGTAACCGGCTTTTTCCAGCAGGCCGCGGGTTTTGTCCAGCAACGACATTTGTTCTTTGTCTCCTGCCGCAGGGCCCATGACCCGCGACACGCAAGCCGCCAGGTACACCACCCGCGGGCGGGCATCCTTGACCGGCGGGGTAAAACGAATCGCCCGCTCCGGCTGGGGCATGGCGTTGGTCCACAATGGCACGCGGCCTTTGCTGGCCTTGCTCAGGGCCGATGAGAGTTTTGCCAGTCGCGGCGCCCCCAGCAGCATGCGCGCACCATTGGCCACGTGCAGGGTAAAACGTGCCCCCTGCAGTGCTGTGGTGAAGTGACTGGCCAGCCAGTCAGCCGTTTTCACACTGTCTGCGCTGCGTGCCCGGAGTTTTTTCACCAGTTCGCCGGTATTGATGCCCACCGGGCAGCGTTGCGCGCATAAACCGGTGGCTGCGCAGGTATCAATGCCTTGATAGGCGTAGGCTTTTTCCAGCTCCGTGGTGTCGATGCCGGCGCGTTTCCTGGCCTGGATATCGCGCCAGATCACAATCCGCTGGCGCGGGCTCAGGGTCAGTCCCTTGGACGGGCACACCGGTTCGCAAAAACCGCACTCGATGCACTTATCCACAATCTCGTCCGCCGCAGGCATCGGCTTGAGGTGCTTGAGGTGGATATGCGGGTCTTCGCTGAGCACCACGTCGGGGTTGAGAATGCCCTGCGGGTCGAGCAAACGCTTGAGCGTCCACATCAACTGGTAGGCGTCGCTGCCCCATTCCAGCTCGACAAAGGGCGCCATATTGCGCCCGGTGCCGTGTTCTGCCTTGAGCGAACCGCCAAACTCCACGGCCACCAGTTGCGCCACGTCATCCATAAAGGCCTGGTAGCGCGCCACTTCCTCGGGGTTGTTGAAACCCTGGGTAAAGACGAAGTGCAGGTTGCCCTCCAGCGCATGGCCAAACAGGATCGCTTCGTCGTAGTGGTGCTTGTCGAACAGCTCGATCAGGCGGTTGACGCCGATGGCCAGTTGTTCAACGGGGAAGGTCACGTCTTCGATGATCACCGTGGTGCCGGTTTTGCGCACCGCCCCGACGGCCGGGAAGGTGTCTTTGCGGATCGCCCACAGCTTGGCGTTTTCTTTAGGGTCTTCGGTGAAGTCGACCTGTTTTTCAACCGGGAAATCGACCAGCGAGGCCATGATTTGCGCCAGTTGTTCGTGCAGCAAGGTCTGGGATGCTGCGCGGGACTCGATCAATAGCGCGCAGGCATTGGCCGACAATTGTTGTACGAAAGCCGGCATGCCGGGTTTGTCCTGCACCGAACGCAGGCTGCGACGGTCGAGCAGTTCCACGGCAGACACGGGCTGGCTTTTAAGCACGGTGACGGCGTTGCAGCAGGTCTCGACATCCGGGAACACGATCAGCGCCGAAGCCTTGTTCGGGTGGTCGATCACGGTGTCGTAGGTCACCGCGCTGATAAAGCCCAGGGTACCTTCGCTGCCCACCAGCAGGTGGCTGAGGATATCCAGCGGGTCGTCGAAATCCACCAGGGCATTAAGGGACAGGCCTGTGGTGTTTTTCAGACGGTATTTGTGGCGGATTTTTGCAGCCAGTTCAGCGTTGGCGCGGGTTTCGCGAGCCAACGTCCCCAACTGCTCGAGCAATGGCCCGTGGCTTTGGCGAAAGGCGGCGATGTTGGCGGCATCTTCGGTGTCGACCCGGGTACCGTCGGCCAGCACTACGCGCAGGCCCGCCAGGGTGTGGTAGGTGTTTTGCGCGGTGCCGCAACACATGCCGCTGGCATTATTGGCGACGATGCCGCCAACTTTGCAGGCGTTGATCGATGCCGGGTCTGGGCCAATCTTGCGTCCGAACGGGGCCAGCCAGGCGTTGGCCTGGGCACCGATCACTCCCGGTTGCAGGCGGATTTGCCTGCCCTGGCCGCGGATTTCCTTGCCGTTCCAGTTGTCGCCGAGCACGATCAGCACCGAGTCGCTGATGGCCTGGCCAGAGAGGCTGGTGCCCGCTGCACGAAAGGTCACCGATACCTGGTCGCGACGGGCCAGGCGCAGCAGCTCCACCACTTCGTCTTCGGACTCGACGCGAATCACCAGCTTGGGGATCAGTCGGTAAAAGCTCGCATCGGTGCCGAACGCCAGGGTCGACAGCGCATCGGTAAAACGGCGGTCCTGGGGGATCAGTCGCTCGGCATCACGCACAAAGGCGGCGGGCAGGCTCATGCATCCTCCAGAATCAGCACGATCAGGTCTTTGGGGCCGTGGGCGCCGTAGGCCAGCACTTGCTCGATATCAGCGGTTTTCGACGGTCCGGACACCAATAGCGCATTGGTCGGCATGCCGGCGGTCCAGTTCATTTCACGCTGCACCTGATAAAAGTTGTCGCGGATTTCGCTGGCCTTAAGCAGGGCGAAATGCACCGGCGGCACCAGGCTCATCAGCCGTGGTTCTTCCGGGGTTGGCCACATGATCAGGCTACCGGTGGCGGCAATCGCACCCAGGGTGGTGGTGAAGCTGGCCGGTGTATCGTTGAACAGTTCGGCTTTCCACGCTTCTACCGGCCGGTCGTAGGCTTTAAGTGCTGGCAACCCGGGGTTTTGTGCCCAGTGTTCGCTGACCTTTTGCCCGTGCGCTGTAGTCGGTGCGATCAGCAGGCTTGGCAACTGACGGTCGGTGACCAATTGCGCGAGCAATGCAGGCCAGCCTTGCTCGGTACTGAGGTGGATTTCAGTGTGGACCGCTTCCATCAGCTTGCGCAGTTGCGGGATACGTTGCTCCGGGGTGTAGGTCCAGGGCTCTGTGACCAGCACTTCGTCAAAATTGTCAGGCACCGGTGTGGTGCCCGTCAGGCTTTTACGCAGTTTATTGAGGATGTTTTGCTTGGCGCTCATCGTGTTTCTCCCGACTTTTTCGCCAGATGCTCGCGGGCCATATCGTGCAGCGAACGGGCGGCGGGTTTGGGCGCGCTGTGGTTTTGCGTCCACGGGCCTACCTTGCTCGGCGTCAGGGCGCGCAGACGGGTAGCGGCTTTCAGGAAGGTGCGGTAAAGCGCGGGTGAGCTGTTGAGCTTGGCCCACATATTCCAGATCAGGCGCTCTTTACGCGAATACTTGCTGCCCTGACCACGCATGATGCGCGGTACGGTATCGGGGGCTTTGACGTTCTCTTCACGCAGGCGCCGCAGCAGGGCCGGGATCGGGATTTTTACCGGGCACACTTCGCCACAGGCACCGCACAGCGACGAGGCGCTCGGGTGATCCGGGACTTTGTTCAAGCCCACCATATGTGGCGTGATGATTGCGCCAATGGGGCCGGGATACACCTCACCGTAGGCATGACCGCCAATGCGGGTGTAAACCGGGCAGTGGTTCATGCAGGCACCGCAGCGAATGCAGTTGAGTGTCTGGCGCAATTCGCTGTCGGCAAACGCCTGGCTGCGACCGTTATCGAGCAGCACCAGGTGCACTTCTTCAGGGCCGTCCAGCTCGCCGGGTTTGCGTGGGCCGGAAATCATATTGACGTAGGTGGTGATGGGCTGGCCAAGGGCCGAGCGGGTCAGCAGGGACACCAGCGGTACAACGTCGCGCAGGTTCTCGACCACTTTCTCGATGCCGGTAACGGCAATATGCACAGGCGGCACCGTGGTCGACATACGCCCGTTGCCTTCGTTTTCCACCAGCAGCAGGGTGCCGGTTTCAGCAACGGCAAAGTTGACGCCAGACACGCCGATGTCCGCTTCAAAGAATTTCTGGCGCAGTACGCGGCGGCCGATCTGGATCAGTTGATCCACGTCCTTGGTGTATTCCACGCCGAGTTTTTCGTGAAACAGGTCGGCCACTTGCCCGGCGTTCTTATGGATCGCGGGCATGATGATGTGGGAGGGTTTTTCGTTGTCGAGTTGAACAATATATTCGCCCATGTCGGACTCAAGGCATTCAATGCCCTGGGCGCCGAGTACGTGGTTCATCTCCATCTCTTCGCTGACCATCGACTTGCCTTTGATCACCTGTTTGGCGGCGCGCCGGCGGGCGATGGACATGACGATTTGATTGGCTTCGTCGACGGTTTCAGCCCAATGAACCTGCACGCCATTACGGGTCAGGTTGGCTTCCAGTCGTTCCAGCAGGTCAGGCAACTTGGACAGGGCGCGGGCGCGGATGGCGTTGCCCAGAGCGCGCAAGTGCTCGCGCTCATGGGTGTCGCTGAAGGCAACAGCGCGCTTGGTCATCAGAGAATCCATCGCACTGCGGAAGTTGTTTCGCAGTTGCTTGTCACCCAGGGCTTCGTGGGCGCGCTCGCGGAAGTCTTCTTCGACCGCGACGGTGGGGATCAGGGTGCTGGCGCTCATTGGCCACCTCCGGTGCGCTGCCACAGGAAACTGGCCAGATGCTGGCCGCGCAGTGATTCCTTCTGTTTTTCCAGGGAGCCGTTGATGTTCATCAGGCAGCCGCAATCGGCGGTGAGCACTTGATGGGCGCCGGTATCAATCAGGGAGCGGGTTTTGTCAGCGACCATGGCGCCGGAAATATCCGGCATGCGTACGCTGAAGGTCCCGCCAAAACCGCAGCATTCACTTTCGTGGCTGTGGTCGATGCGCTCCACATTGCCCAATTGCGCGAGCATTTCGCGGCCGTGCAGGTGGGTGTTCATTTCGCGGCGGGCCGAGCAGGAGGTGTGCAGTGCGACCTTGACCGGGGCGCCGTGGTCCTTGAAGCGGACCTTGCACACAAACAGCAAAAATTCGGTGAGTTCAAAGGTGCGTTCAGCCAGGGCGTGAACCTTTTTCAGGGTGTCGGGCTCGTCCTTGAACAGGTCTTCATAGTGTTCGCGCAGCATGCCGGCGCAGGAGCCGGAAGGCACGACGACCGGGTAGTCTTCGGCGAACAGGGCCAGTTGCGCACGGGCCACTTCCCGGGCCTGCTCGGTGTAACCCGAGGTGTAGGCCGGTTGACCACAGCAGCTCTGGCCTTGGGGATAATCGACGTCGATACCTTCGCGCTCGATCAGGTGGATGGCGTCCATCCCGGCTTCGGGGAAGAACAGATCGACCACGCAGGTGCCGAACAGGTAGACCTTGCGCGGTTTTTGCGCGGGGTATTGGCGGGGTACAGGCAAGGGCGGGGCGACACGGGTCGCATTCGGCACGGCGTTGTAAAAAAGCTCGCTCATCAGGCGTCTCCGGGTGGTCCCGGTTATGTGTCCACCGAGGTGGACCGGGTCGTGAATTACTGACGCCGGGGCTGTGCCCCGGCGACATTAACGTGCAGTAACCATAGCGCTTATCAGTGAACCAGCATGCCGGTGAACCAGTAGGCCTGGGCCAGGGTGATCAGGCCGACGATGGTGGCGAAAAACAGACTGTGCTTGAGGGTGAAGCGGAACAGGTCCGATTCTTTGCCCACCAGGCCGGTCGCCGCACAGGCGACAGCGATCGATTGCGGGGAAATCATCTTGCCGGTCACGCCGCCACTGGTATTGGCAGCCACCATCAGGGTGTCGCTCACGCCGATCTGGTGCGCGGTGGTGGCCTGCAACGAGCTGAACAGGGCGTTGGACGAGGTGTCGGAACCGGTCAGGAACACGCCCAGCCAACCGAGGAACGGCGAGAAGAACGGGAACGCGGCGCCAGTACCTGCCAGTACCAGGGCCATGGTCGAGGACATGCCCGAGTAGTTGGTGACGAAGGCGAAGGCCAGCACCATACCGATGGAAAGAATCGGCCAGCGCAGTTCGTAGAAGGTTTCTTTTAAAGTGGTCAGACCAGTCTTGATGTCGATCTTCAGTATCAGCATCGAGATCAGTGCCGAGAAGAAAATCGCCGTGCCGGTGGCCGAAATCGGATCAAGTTTGAACACGGCGGCAATCGCGGTCGGCGCGTTGACGATAGGGGCGGTCTTGATCACCAGTTGGTCAAGGTGCGGGATCGCGAAGTTGAACACCCAGCCGTACATCGAGCCGCCGGCAGAGAACATCGCCTTGAACGGTTTGAGGGTCCAGATGGTGACCAGCACGGTAAGGATCAGGAACGGTGACCAGGCTTTCAGAATCTGCATCAGGCTGTAAGGCGAAGCCATCAGATTGGTCGGTTTACCGAAACCACCTGCGCTCGCGGTAACAATTACGTCAGAGCTAACGCCAGCAATTCGTGCACCTGCGCTACGTTTTGGCTGCCAGACTTTCAGAAACAGGGTCAGGCTGACCAGGCTGGCCAGGGCCGAGGTGATGTCCGGCAGTTCCGGGCCAATGTAGTTGGAGGTGTAGTACTGGGTGATGGCGAAGCTCAAACCGGCCACCAGGGCTGCGGGCCAGGTTTCACGCACGCCGCGCAGGCCGTCCATCATGAATACCAGCCAGAACGGCACGAACAGCGACAGCAGTGGCAGCTGGCGACCGGCCATGGCGCCGATCTTGAACGCGTCGATTCCGGTGACCTGGCCCGCCACGATGATCGGGATACCCAGGGCGCCAAACGCGACCGGGGCCGTGTTGGCGATCAGGCACAGGCCAGCGGCGTACAGCGGGTTAAAACCCAAGCCTACAAGCAGTGCTGCTGTAATCGCTACCGGCGCACCGAAACCGGCTGCACCCTCAAGGAAAGCACCAAAGCAGAAGCCAATCAGCAGTACTTGCAGGCGCTGGTCGTCGGTGATCGACAGCACGGAGCTGCGGATGATTTCGAACTGGCCGCTTTTGACGGTCAGTTTGTAGAGGAACACCGCGGCAACGATGATCCAGGCAATTGGCCACAGGCCATAGGCAAATCCATAGCCCGCTGCTGCGAAGGCCATATCGACAGGCATCTGGAAGGCAAAGATGGCCACCAGAATCGACAGGGCAAGGGTGATGCTGCCGGCGACGTGGCCTTTGAGACGGAACACGGCCAAGGCGAGGAAGAAGAATACGATCGGGACGACGGCCGCGAGAGCGGACAGGCCGAGGCTGCCGAGCGGACTGTAGAGCTGTTGCCAGGTTTGCATATGGGGTGGCCCCTAATTGTTATTGGTCGATGCTACAGACTGTGTTTGGTATATTGGTATTACCAATTTACAATCACTGTTGGCTAGGTTAAAAGCCTTATGAGGCATGTGTCAATTTGCCGCCTCACAAACTTTCGTCGGGGTGTTCGTTGTCCGGGCATCTGATGGGGTTTTTAGCGGTGTTTCTGATGGGTGTATGCGTGGCGCCAATCGGCGAGAATAGCGGCCCCCGGCGCGTGGTCGGGAGGGTGGAGAGCAGTTATGGGGTTTGATCAGATCCGGCAGCGCCGTTTGTCGGACGATATTGTCGAGCAGCTCGAGGGCATGATCCTCGAGGGCACGTTGAAGTCAGGTGAGCGCTTGCCTGCCGAACGTGCGCTGGCGGAGCAGTTTGGGGTGTCGCGCCCTTCGTTGCGGGAGGCGATCCAGAAATTGTCGGCCAAGGGGCTGCTGGTCAGTCGCCAGGGTGGCGGCAATTATGTGGCGACATCCCTGGGCTCGACCTTTAGTGATCCTTTGTTGCAGTTGCTGGAAAGCAATCCTGAAGCGCAGCGCGATCTGCTTGAATTCCGTCACACGCTTGAGGCTTCGTGCGCTTTTTACGCGGCATCGCGTGCCACCGAGATGGACCGTGAGCGGCTGCGGCTGGCTTTTGAACGGTTGCAGGACTGTTATGCACGGGTGGATGAAGTCAGTCGCGCAGAAGAGGGGGAGGCCGATGCCAACTTCCACCTGGCCATTGCCGAAGCGAGCCATAACGCGGTGTTGCTGCATACGATTCGCGGGTTATTCGACCTGCTCAAGCGCAACGTGGTGACCAATATTGGTGGCATGTACAAGCAGCGCAGTGAAACGCGCGACATGCTGATCAGTCAGCATCGCGAGTTGTATCTGGCGATTATCGAGGGCAGGGCGGAAGATGCCCGGGAAGTGGCGAGCCGACACCTGGTGTATGTGCAGGAGGTGCTGGAAGAAGTGCGTCAGGAAGTTCAGCGCATGGCGCGGGCCGAGCGGCGCAATGGCTTGTAATTGTTGATGCAAACCCTGTGGGAGCGGGCTTGCTCGCGATTCATGCAACTCGGTATTCAGGTATACCAAGTCGATTCCATCGCGAGCAAGCCCGCTCCCACAAGAGCTGAGGCAGCATCAAGGCAGTTGCTCCCACGAGTACAGGGGCTGAAGAACTAGTCTTCCTTGCCCTTGTTGCGCACCGCACGTTGCAGCTCGCGATCGGAATCGCGCTCACGCTCGGTATGACGCTTGTCGTATTCCTTCTTGCCTTTACCCAGGGCAATTTCGCACTTGATCAAGTGCTTGCTCCAGTAAAGCGAGAGGCAGACGCAGGCGTAACCCTTCTGCTGCACCGAGGCAAACAGCTTTTCCAGCTCGCGCTGGTTAAGCAGCAGTTTGCGGCTGCGCGTTGGGTCGGCAATAACGTGCGTGCTGGCTGTCGTCAGAGGCGCGATATGGCTGCCGAGCAACCATGCTTCACCATCCTTGAGTAGCACGTAGCTGTCGACCAGCTGTGCCTTGCCTGCACGCAGACTTTTTACTTCCCAGCCGGCCAGGACCAGACCAGCCTCGAACCGATGTTCGATGAAGTAATCGTGTCGCGCCTTTTTATTCTGCGCGATGGTCCCTGTTGGGTGTTTCTTCTGTTTAGCCATAGGGGCAGCATTATAGGCAGTTGCGAGCGTGTCGGCTACGGGCACCTGCGTGCTTGAGCACGTAGGGTGATTCCCGGACAATGCGCCCTCTTTTTTTAGTGGTTGGGCGTAGTAACGATGTCGACAGACAAGGTTTCTGTCCACGGCAGTTGGGCAAGCCGTTGGGTCTTTATTTTCGCTGCGACCGGTTCTGCCGTGGGTTTGGGCAGTATCTGGAAATTCCCTTACATGGTTGGCGTCTATGGCGGCGGCGCGTTTGTGTTGGTGTTTTTGGCCTGCATCGCGCTGATCGGTGTGCCGGTGATGCTGGCTGAAACCCTGATCGGGCGGCGTGCCCGGCTGAGTCCGGCGAATGCCTTGAAGGTGTTGGCGGTCGAGGCGGGGCACTCGGGGCGTTGGTCGTGGGGGGCTTTTGCCGGGATGATCACGGCGCTGCTGATTTTGTCTTTCTATAGTGTGGTGGGCGGCTGGTCGCTGGATTACATCATCAATATGGGCAAGGGCGATTTTCAGGGGGCGACGGCCGATCAGGTCGGCCAGTACTTTGGTGATGTGATTTCCAATCCCTGGCGCCTCACTTTTTGGCATACCGGGTTTATGTTGCTGTCTGCGTATGTGATCGCCAAGGGGGTGGTGGCGGGGCTTGAGCGCAGTTTGCGGATCATGATGCCGCTGCTGTTTGTGCTTCTGCTGGTACTGCTGGGTTACAGCATGACCACCGGGCACTTTATGCAGGGCGTACATTTCATGTTCGACTTCAACCCCGATCGCGTACTCGACGGGTTGCTGGCCGCGATGGGCCATGCGTTCTTTTCCCTGAGCGTGGGCGTGGGGTCGATCATGATTTATGGCGCATACATGCCCAAGAATGCATCGATCTCGGGCACCGTAGTCGGGGTGGCGCTGATCGACACTTTTGTCTCATTGCTCGCCGGGCTGGCATTGTTTCCAATTGTATTTGCGTCGGGGCTCAACCCTGGCGAAGGCCCGGGCCTGATGTTCGTGACCTTGCCGTTTGCCTTCAGTAACGTGGCCTTTGGTCAGTTGATGGGCGTGGTGTTTTTTGTGCTGGTGGCAGTCGCTGCCTGGAGTTCGGCCATTTCGTTGCTTGAGCCAATGGTGGCGTACCTGGTGGAGCGCACCAGGGTGCGGCGCTTGTGGGTCACTTTCTGGCTGGCTTTCAGTTGCTGGTTTGTTGGCCTGGGCACGGTGTTTTCGTTCAATATCTGGAAACAGGCGAAGTTTTTCGTGAACGAAGATTCCGGTTTTCATCTCTATCAATGGGGCGCGGCCAGCGGTCTGGACTTCTTTGGTGTCGTCGATTTCTTCACCTCGCGTATCATGTTGCCCTTGGGCGGCCTGTGTTTTGTGGTCTTTGCAGGCTGGATCATGGGGCGCGGCGCGGTTCGTGACGAATTGTCGATGCGCAGCCCGGTGATGTTCGCCCTGACTCTTTTTTTGATGCGCTATGTGGCGCCACTCGGCATTCTGATTGTGTTTGCCGCCCAGCTGTGGAAGTAACGCTGACATGACTACCCATATCCAACGCTCTGCCTTGTTGCCCTATCCAGCCCAGGCGCTTTATGACCTGGTAAACGATGTGGCGAGCTACCCGCAGTTTTTGCCGTGGTGTTCGTCTGCCGAAATCCTGGAAAGCACTGAAGTGCTGATGCGCGCCAGCCTGGGAGTGGCCAAGGGTGGCCTGAGCCAGCACTTTGTCACCCGCAATACCCTGGTGCCCGGGCAGTCCATCGAGATGAACCTGGAAGAAGGTCCTTTTACCAAGCTGCACGGCCTGTGGGTGTTCAAACCTTTGGGTGACAAAGCGTGCAAAATCAGCCTGGACATGACCTTTGATTACGCCGGGGCCATCGTCAAGGCCACCCTGGGGCCTTTGTTCAATCAGGCGGCCAATACGCTGGTGGATGCTTTTTGCCAGCGCGCCAAGCAGTTGTATGGCTGAGCCGGTGATTGAAGTTGAGGTGGTTTATGCCCCGGTCGATCGCCAGTGCCTGCTGACCGTGGTTGTGCCGCAAGGCACCACGGTGCGGGCAGCGGTATTGGTGTCGGGCATGGGGCGCGAATTTCCCGAGGTTGACCTGGCTAATTGCCCGGTGGGGATTTTCGGCAAGCAGGTGGCTGATCCTGATACCCGGGTGCTGCAGGCAGGGGATCGTATCGAGATGTATCGAGCGCTGCTGGCCGACCCCAAAGAGATTCGCCGTCAACGTGCGGCCAAGGCTGCCGAGGCCAAGCGCCTCAGTCAGCCCTGACGGCTTTCTTGCAGGCAACAAAAAGCCCGGCATGCCGGGCTTTTTTGTACCGGGCGCTTATTGCTCGGTGGTATCCAGAGGTTCTGGCGTAGGAACCGGTACGGTTTCAACACCGTCTACGTCCTTCTGGATCTGATCAAGCAATGAACCAGGCTTGGCTGGAACTTCGCTCTTCTCGGCTGGAGCTTGAGCAGCCGGTTCGGTCACGTCTGTGCCGCCGGTTTTGCCGAGAATGGCTTCGTCGCGGCTGACGCCAGGCTTGAAGTCACCTGACAGGCTCACGAGCTGGTCGTTCTGGTTGAAGAACACACTGATGCGTTCCTGTTGGCGTTCTCCGCCGCCGGGCTGCAGGCTATACAGATAATCCCAGCGATCAGGGTGGAATGTATCGGTCAGCAGGGCATTACCCATGATAAACCGCACTTGCCGGCGGGTCATTCCCGGGCGTAACTGGTTTATCATGTCCTGCGTGACGACATTGCCCTGTTGGATGTCGATTTTGTAAACCCCGGGGAATGAACAACCGGCGAGTGCGAGCAGTCCCACAAAGGTGAAACTGGTTAGCAAGAGCTTGGTGTTTTGCATCGGTGGGCGACTTCCACTATCTTGGCTGGGACAACGTAAACGCCGATCATACCCGTATTAAGAGAAGCTGCGAAGCGGCTTCCGCGAGAAAGCTAACCATGGTTGAAAATAGCGAACTACGTAAGGCCGGACTTAAGGTGACTCTGCCACGAGTCAAAATTCTACAGATGCTTGACTCTGCAGAGCAGCGTCACATGAGCGCCGAGGATGTTTACAAGGCACTTATGCAAGCAGGCGAGGACGTAGGTCTGGCCACGGTTTACCGTGTTCTGACCCAGTTTGAGTCAGCTGGGCTGGTGATTCGCCATAATTTTGATGGCGGTCATGCTGTCTTTGAATTGGCTGATGCTGACGGCGGCCACCACGACCATATGGTCAACGTGGACAGCGGTGAAGTGATCGAGTTTTTCGACGAAGACATCGAAAAACTGCAGCACGCCATTGCAGCCAAGCACGGTGTTGAGTTGGTGGATCACAACTTGGTGCTGTACGTGCGCAAGAAGGCCAAGTAAGAGCATGTCACGCGAATTACGGTTCGCGAAACGATCGAAGGCGGCCCAAGGGCCGCCTTCGTGCTTTCTGATATCGGTTATTTCATGACCGTTCGTCGTTAAGCTGCAAGATTTTTTGCAGTGATCACCATCTTTTTGGCGTGGGCCAGGGATTCCTTGGTCAGGTCGATACCGCCAAGCATGCGGGCGACTTCTTCTACGCGCTCTTTTTTGCTCAGTTTGGCCACGGCCGTGCGGGTGGTGTCGCTCTCGCGAACCTTATGGACAAACAGATGTTGATGGCATTGCGCTGCCACTTGCGGCAAGTGAGTGACCGTCAGCACTTGGCCGCGTTCGCCCAGGCGGCGCAGCAGTTGCCCGACGATCTCTGCGGTCGGCCCGCCAATGCCCACGTCCACTTCGTCGAATACCAGGGTCGGTACGCGCGAGGTTTGTGCAGTAATGACCTGAATGGCCAGGCTGATACGCGACAGTTCGCCGCCCGAGGCCACTTTGGCCAGGGCTTTGAGCGGTTGGCCGGGGTTGGCGCTCACCAGCAGTTCAACGTGTTCGAGGCCGAAGGGCGCCGGGTCGCTGCTGGCTTGCGGGCGCAGTTCGATCACAAAGCGGCCGCCAGGCATGCCCAGGCGCTGGATCTCTTCTTCGACGGCACTGCTCAGGCGTGTCGCGGCCAGGTTGCGCAGGTTGCTGAGTTCGCGGGCACACTCTTGATAGTGGCGGGCATAGGAGGTCAGCTCATTGGCCAGACGCTCGATATTTTCATCATTGGCGTTGAGTGTTTCGAGCTCATCCAGCAGTTTTTGCTGCAAGGCGGCCACTTCGGTGGGTTGAACCCGATGTTTGCGTGCCAGGGTATAGATGGTGTCGAGGCGCTCCTCGAGATACTGCAGGCGGCCCGGGTCGGCATCGAAGTGATCAATAAAGCGGTTGAGCTCACCTACGGCCTCTTCGACCTGAATCTGTGCGCTGGCCAGCAGGTCGGTGGCTTCGCCCAGTGAGCCGGAGTTGCTGTTGATGCTCGAAAGCCGGTTGAGGCTGGCCGTCAATGCATTGAGCACGTTGCCGGAATCGCTTTCGCTGCATTGCTCGACTACCTGGCGGCAGATTGTCAGCAGGGTTTCGGCGTTGGTCAGGTTTTTATGTTCCTGCTCCAGCTCTTCCAGTTCGTTTTCTCCCAGCGAGAGTGTCTCCAGCTCTTCAAGCTGATAGCTGAGCAACTGATGGCGCGCGCGCTGTTCGTCGCCGGAGTTGGACAGGTGCTCAAGCTCTTGTTTGGTCTGGCGCCAGCGTTGTGCCGCCAGTTGTACCTGGCGGGCCAGGTCGGTGGCACCGGCGAACTCGTCGAGCAGGCGACGATGGGTATCGGGCTTGAGCAGCGACTGGTGTTCGTGCTGGCTGTGGATATCGATCAGCAGCTCGCCCAGGACCTTGAGGTCGCCCTGGGGGCAGGGCGTGCCGTTGATATAGCTGCGCGAGCGGCCTTCGGCGGTGATGACCCGGCGCAGGATGCACGGGCCGTCGCCTTCAAGGTCGCGCTCGGCCAGCCAGGCACGGGCTTCGGGGATATCCTGCAGGTCGAACGTGGCCAGTATATCGGCCTTGTCGGCCCCGGGGCGCACGACGCCGCTGTCGGCGCGGTCGCCAAGGGTGAGGCCCAATGCATCGAGCATGATCGATTTGCCGGCACCGGTCTCGCCAGTGATTACACTCATCCCGCGATCCAGTTCCAGATCGAGATGTTCAACGATGGCGTAGTTGTGTACGGACAGGTGCACCAGCATGGGAGCTGCTCCAAAACGTAATGTCTGGTTATTTATACAGTGTTTTGTTTCGTGCTGACAATGGCTGTGTTTAGTTCGATTTGCTTGTTTTATTCGGGTTCTTAGCTCGTTTGGTTTTTTCGGCAGTGGGAGGATGGTTCGCCAAACATGCCTTTTATGGGTTTTTGGCTCTTGAACCTGAGAATTGCGACCCCATATACCTTGGCACAAGCGCGAGTCGAGCTCGCGGACGAAGTTTGAAAGGAGAAATCTATGGCAGACGAACAGACTATGGATACGCAGAACCAGGAAGCCGAAGTAGCTGGCGAAGATCTGGCAACCCGCGTGCAGGTGCTTGAAGAGCAGCTGGCAGCCGCTAACGATCAGGCTCTGCGCGTAGCTGCCGATCTGCAGAACGTTCGCCGCCGCGCCGAGCAGGACGTTGAGAAGGCTCACAAGTTTGCACTGGAAAAATTCGCTGGCGACCTGTTGCCGGTGATCGACAGCCTGGAGCGCGGTCTTGAGCTGTCCAGCCCGGACGATGAAAACATCCGTCCGATGCGTGAAGGGATCGAGCTGACCCTGAAAATGTTCCAGGACACCCTGAAGCGCTATCAGCTGGAAGCCATCGACCCGCACGGCGAACCCTTCAATGCCGAGCATCACCAGGCGATGGCAATGCAGGAAAGCGCAGACCTGGAGCCAAACAGTGTGCTCAAGGTGTTTCAAAAAGGTTATCAGCTCAATGGTCGCTTGCTGCGCCCGGCTATGGTCGTAGTCAGCAAGGCGCCAGCGCCGGTTTCGCCATCGATTGACGAGCAGGCTTGAAATCGGCCACAAGGCCCCCATTTAGAAGTCAAGCGTTAAGCAGTGCCGCAGTTGGTCATTACTGCTGCGGCAACAAAATTCAAATTTAGGGAGAGTAAACATGGGCAGAATTATCGGTATTGACCTCGGGACCACCAACTCGTGTGTGTCGGTTCTGGAAAACGGTAAAGCAAAAGTTATCGAAAACGCAGAAGGCGCGCGTACTACGCCGTCGATCGTTGCGTACGCCAATGATGGCGAAATTCTGGTTGGCCAGTCGGCCAAGCGTCAGGCAGTGACCAATCCGCATAACACCCTGTACGCGGTGAAGCGTCTGATCGGTCGTCGTTTTGACGAAGAAGTTGTACAGAAAGACATTCAGATGGTTCCGTACAAGATCGCCAAGGCTGACAACGGCGACGCCTGGGTTGAAGTGAACGGCCAGAAAATGGCTCCGCCACAAATCTCGGCTGAAATTCTGAAGAAAATGAAGAAAACCGCCGAAGACTACCTCGGCGAGCCAGTGACTGAAGCGGTAATCACCGTTCCGGCCTACTTCAACGACAGCCAGCGTCAGGCGACCAAAGACGCCGGCCGTATCGCGGGTCTGGACGTAAAACGCATCATCAACGAACCAACCGCAGCTGCTCTGGCTTACGGTATGGATAAAGCGAAAGGCGACCACACTGTCATCGTTTATGATCTGGGTGGCGGTACTTTCGACGTGTCGGTCATTGAAATTGCCGAAGTGGATGGCGAGCACCAGTTTGAAGTGCTGGCAACCAACGGTGACACGTTCCTGGGTGGTGAAGACTTTGACATCCGTCTGATCGACTACCTGGTTGACGAGTTCAAGAAAGAAAGCGGCATGAACCTCAAAGGTGACCCGCTGGCGATGCAGCGTCTGAAAGAAGCTGCGGAAAAAGCCAAGATCGAACTGTCTTCGAGCCAGTCGACTGACGTGAATCTGCCTTACATCACTGCAGATGCCACCGGTCCTAAACACTTGAACGTGAAAATTTCGCGCGCCAAGCTGGAATCGCTGGTTGAAGACCTGGTTCAACGCACCATCGAGCCTTGCCGCATCGCGCTGAAAGACGCCGGTATCGACGTTGGCGCAATCAACGACGTGATCCTGGTCGGTGGCCAGACTCGTATGCCGCTGGTACAGAAGCTGGTAACCGAGTTCTTCGGCAAGGAAGCACGTAAAGACGTGAACCCGGACGAAGCTGTTGCAATGGGTGCTGCTATCCAGGGCGCGGTATTGGCCGGTGATGTTAAAGACGTTCTGTTGCTGGACGTGAGCCCGCTGACTCTGGGTATCGAAACCATGGGTGGCGTAATGACTGCCCTGATCGAGAAAAACACCACGATTCCTACCAAGAAATCGCAAGTGTTCTCGACTGCAGACGATAACCAGGGCGCTGTGACCATTCACGTGCTGCAAGGCGAGCGTAAGCAAGCTGCACAGAACAAGTCGTTGGGCAAGTTCGACCTGGCTGACATTCCACCTGCTCCACGTGGCGTGCCTCAGATCGAAGTGACCTTCGACATCGATGCCAACGGCATCCTGCACGTAAGTGCAAAAGACAAGGCGACTGGCAAGTCTCAGTCGATCGTGATCAAGGCTAACTCGGGTCTGTCCGAGGAAGAAATCGCTCAGATGGTTCGCGATGCCGAGATCAACGCTGAGGAAGACCGCAAGTTCGAAGAGCTGGCAGCTGCACGTAACCAGGGCGATGCACTGGTTCACTCGACTCGCAAAATGATCGTCGATGCTGGCGATAAAGTGACCGAGGAAGAGAAAGCTGCAATCGAAGCTGCTGTAGTTGCACTTGAAACCGCTGTTAAAGGCGACGACAAGGCGGCTATCGAAGCCAAGGTTGAAGAGCTGTCCAAGGTATCGGCTCCGGTTGCACAGAAAATGTACGCCGAGCAGGCGAACCCGGCAGACGCAGCGGCCAAGCCAGCTGATTCGGCTGAAAAAGCGGACGACGTTGTCGACGCTGAGTTCGAAGAAGTAAAAGACAACAAGTAATCAGCTTGTTTGTCGCCCGGTTGACCGCGCTTGCGCGGTGACTGGTAGGATGTCGCCGCGCGGGAGCTTGCTCCCGCGTTGGCGTGTCTGGAGTACCGAAATTTTTACAGCATGCGACAAAGTCGAATGCTGGCGGTTTGGTCTGGATCTTTTCTGTTTTCCGGCCTGAAGTAACCGCTCCTGGCGGCCAATGCATTGGCTGTTAAACACAAACCTATATCGTTGAAAAGACGTGAGTCGGGTCTGATCCTTTTCGGGCTTGGCGGGTTTGGCGAGGCTCGGGAGGGTTTTGTCGAACGTCCTTGAGAGTGCAAAGAATTATGGCAAAGCGCGACTATTACGAAATTTTGGGTGTTGAACGCACCTCGACCGAGATAGAGCTGAAAAAGGCTTATCGTCGCCTGGCGATGAAGCATCACCCGGACCGTAATCCGGATGACAAGGCTTCGGAAGAATTGTTCAAAGAGGCCAACGAGGCTTACGAGGTTCTGTCGGACTCCAGCAAACGTGCTGCTTACGATCAATACGGTCATGCCGGTGTTGATCCACAAATGGGCGGCGGCGGTGCAGGTTTCGGCGGTCAGAACTTCTCCGATATTTTCGGTGATGTGTTCAGCGACTTCTTTGGCGGTGGTCGTGGCGGCTCCCGGGGTGGCGCTCAGCGCGGTAGCGATTTGCGCTACACGCTGGAGCTGGATCTGGAAGAAGCCGTACGCGGTACTACGGTCAATATCCGCGTCCCTACACTGGTCAATTGCAAACCATGTGACGGTTCGGGCGCCAAGAAAGGTTCTTCGCCTGTGACCTGTACCACCTGTGGCGGTATTGGTCAGGTGCGCATGCAGCAGGGTTTCTTCGCGGTTCAGCAGACTTGCCCGCGCTGCCACGGTCAAGGCAAGGTGATTTCTGATCCGTGCGAGAGCTGCCGTGGTGAAGGCCGCGTAGAAGAATACAAAACCCTTTCTGTGAAAGTGCCGGCTGGTGTTGATACCGGTGACCGCATTCGTCTGTCGGGCGAAGGCGAGGCGGGCGTGCAGGGTGGGCCTACGGGTGACCTGTATGTGGTGATCGATGTGCGCGAGCACGCGATTTTCCAGCGCGACGGCAAGCATCTGTTCTGTGAAGTGCCAATCAACTTTGCCGACGCTGCGCTGGGTGCTGAAATTGAAGTGCCGACACTGGATGGTCGGGTCAAGCTGAAAATCCCGGAAGGCACACAAAGCGGCAAGCAGTTCCGTTTGCGTGGCAAGGGTGTGGCCCCTGTACGGGGTGGCGGTGCTGGCGACTTGATGTGCCGTGTGGTGATCGAAACCCCGGTCAAGCTGAGCCGCCGCCAGCGTGAGCTGATGGAAGAGTTCCGCACCACGCTGGAAGGTGACAGCAGTCACTCGCCGAACGCCACTGGCTGGTTCGAAGGCGTAAAGCGTTTTTTCGGCGACCTGTAAGGAGCGGTAGATGCGACGTATAGCTGTGATGGGCGCTGCCGGGCGCATGGGCAAGACCTTGATCGATGCGGTGCAGCAGCGTTCGCCGCAGTGCGGGCTGACGGCGGCCATCGTGCGTCCTGGCAGCTCCCTGGTGGGGGCTGATGCCGGTGAGCTGGCTTCTATCGGGCGCATCGGCGTGCCGTTGTCCGAAAGCCTGCAAGCGGTCGCGGCTGATTTCGACGTGCTGATCGACTTCACCTTGCCTGAAGTGATGCTCGCCAACCTGGCGGTGTGTCGCAAATTGGGCAAGGCCATGGTCATTGGTACGACGGGGCTGAATGCCGAGCAGAAGCAGTTGCTGGTCGAGGCTGGCCAGGATATTGCGATTGTCTTTGCTTCCAACTTCAGTGTCGGCGTCAACCTGTCGTTCAAGTTGCTGGATATGGCAGCGCGGGTGATGGGTGAGGATGCCGATATCGAAATCATCGAAGCTCATCATCGGCACAAAGTCGACGCGCCTTCGGGTACCGCGATGCGCATGGGTGAGGTGATCGCCGATGCGTTGGGTCGTGACCTGCAAAAGGTTGCGGTCTATGGTCGTGAAGGCCATACCGGTGCCCGTGAGCGCGAAACCATCGGTTTTGCCACGGTGCGCGGCGGTGATGTGGTGGGTGATCACACGGTCTTGTTCGCCACTGAAGGCGAGCGCCTGGAAATTACCCACAAGGCATCCAGCCGCATGACCTTTGCCAAGGGTGCTGTTCGTGCTGCTCTCTGGCTGCAAGGGCGCGAGCCTGGCCTGTATGACATGCAGGATGTGCTCGACCTGCGCTGAGTAACCTCTGTAAAATCGGGCTGTTGGCGCGCCAGTAGCCCGATTTTTAACCGCTAAGCGATGTTCTGTCGCATTCCCCTGTCTTTTAGACTCTTTAGCGGTAGACCAAAAAAGCCTTTTTCTGTAAGCTACAGCTTTAGTGTGTCCACTAAAAGCGCGCAGATAATTCGATGAAGAAGCGGGGTGACGTGTCCATACGTCACTCCGCTTTTTTACAACCTGCGATCGCCCTTTCAGGCTTTATTTACGGGAGGTCTTCTTGACTAAGCAAGCCATACTCGCCCTCGCTGATGGCAGCATTTTTCGCGGCGAAGCCATTGGGGCCGACGGTCAAACCGTTGGTGAGGTGGTGTTTAACACCGCAATGACTGGCTACCAGGAGATCCTGACGGATCCTTCCTACGCTCAGCAAATCGTGACCCTGACTTACCCGCATGTTGGCAACACCGGTACTACCCCGGAAGACGCCGAGTCTGATCGTGTCTGGTCCGCAGGTCTGGTAATTCGTGATCTGCCGCTGGTTGCAAGCAACTGGCGCAACACCATGTCGCTGGCCGACTACCTGAAAACCAACAATGTTGTGGCTATCGCCGGTATCGACACTCGCCGCCTGACGCGCATCCTGCGTGAGAAAGGCGCGCAGAACGGTTGCATCATGGCGGGCGACAACATTTCTGAAGAAGCTGCCATCGCAGCGGCCCGCGGCTTCCCGGGCCTGAAGGGCATGGATCTGGCGAAAGTCGTCAGCACCGAAAAAGCCTACGAGTGGCGCTCCAGCGTCTGGAACCTGGCTACCGACAGTCACCCGACTATCGAAGCCAGCGAGCTGCCTTACCACGTGGTCGCTTATGACTACGGCGTAAAGTGGAACATCCTGCGCATGCTGGTTGAGCGCGGCTGCCGCGTGACCGTGGTTCCGGCACAGACTCCGGCCAGTGACGTTCTGGCACTCAACCCGGATGGCGTGTTCCTGTCCAACGGCCCGGGTGACCCTGAGCCTTGCGACTACGCGATCACAGCAATCAAGCAAGTGCTGACCACCGAGATTCCGGTTTTCGGTATCTGCCTGGGTCACCAGCTGCTGGCCCTGGCCTCCGGCGCCAAGACCGTGAAAATGGGTCATGGCCATCACGGTGCAAACCACCCGGTTCAGGATCTGGACACCGGTGTCGTAATGATCACCAGCCAGAACCACGGTTTTGCGGTAGACGAAGCGAGCTTGCCAGCCAATGTGCGCGCCATCCACAAGTCGCTGTTCGACGGCACCCTGCAAGGTATCGAGCTGACCGACAAAAGCGCTTTCAGCTTCCAGGGTCACCCTGAAGCAAGCCCTGGCCCGAACGACGTTGCACCGCTGTTCGATCGCTTCATCAATGAGATGGCCAAGCGCCGTTAATCAGCCCCCTTTTGCAGCGCCCTGTGGCGGCCCCGAATCTCGGTGGCCCCCAGGGGGCTTCAGGAACCTGATTGACAGCTTGCCGACTGACCTGCGGATTTGAGTGACAAACCCATGCCAAAACGTACAGACATAAAAAGCATCCTGATTCTCGGCGCTGGCCCGATTGTTATCGGCCAGGCGTGTGAATTCGACTACTCCGGCGCCCAGGCCTGCAAAGCCCTGCGCGAGGAGGGTTACCGCGTCATCCTGGTGAACTCCAACCCTGCCACTATCATGACCGACCCGGACATGGCTGACGCCACGTACATCGAGCCGATCAAGTGGCAGACCGTTGCCAAGATCATCGAAAAAGAGCGTCCGGATGCACTGCTGCCAACCATGGGCGGCCAGACAGCTCTGAACTGCGCACTGGACCTGGAGCGCGAAGGCGTGCTCGAGAAGTTCGGCGTAGAAATGATCGGCGCCAACGCTGACACCATCGACAAAGCTGAAGACCGTTCGCGTTTCGACAAGGCCATGAAGTCCATCGGCCTGGATTGCCCGCGCTCCGGTATCGCCCACACCATGGAAGAGGCCAATGCGGTCCTCGAGCGACTGGGCTTCCCGTGCATCATTCGTCCGTCCTTCACCATGGGCGGCACCGGTGGCGGTATTGCTTACAACCGTGAAGAGTTCGAAGAGATCTGCACCCGTGGTCTGGACCTGTCGCCAACCAAAGAGCTGCTGATCGACGAATCCCTGATCGGCTGGAAAGAGTACGAGATGGAGGTTGTCCGCGACAAAAAAGACAACTGCATCATCGTTTGCTCGATCGAAAACTTCGACCCGATGGGCGTGCACACCGGTGACTCGATCACCGTTGCTCCGGCACAGACCCTGACGGACAAGGAATACCAGATCATGCGTAACGCCTCGTTGGCGGTACTGCGTGAGATCGGCGTTGAAACCGGCGGTTCCAACGTTCAGTTCGGTATCTGCCCGGACACCGGCCGTATGGTCGTGATCGAAATGAACCCGCGTGTATCGCGTTCGTCGGCGCTGGCATCGAAAGCCACCGGCTTCCCGATCGCTCGTATCGCTGCCAAATTGGCGATCGGTTACACCCTGGATGAGCTGCAAAACGAAATCACCGGCGGCGCTACGCCTGCGTCCTTCGAGCCGTCCATCGACTACGTTGTGACCAAGCTGCCGCGCTTCGCTTTCGAGAAGTTCGCCAAGGCTGACGCCCGTTTAACCACACAGATGAAATCTGTGGGCGAAGTCATGGCCATCGGCCGGACTTTCCAGGAATCCCTGCAAAAGGCCCTTCGCGGTCTGGAAGTAGGTGTCAGCGGTCTTGATCCAAAGCTGGACCTGAGCAACCCGGAAAGCATGGCCGTGCTCAAGCGCGAGCTGACCGTGCCGGGCGCCGAGCGTATCTGGTACGTGGCTGACGCGTTCCGCGCCGGCATGACCGTTGAAGATATCTTCGGCATGAACATGATTGACCCTTGGTTCCTGGTACAGATCGAAGATCTGATCAAGGACGAAGAAAAAATCAAGACCATGGCCCTGTCGTCGATCGATCGCGACGCCATGTACCGCTTCAAGCGCAAGGGCTTCTCCGACGCGCGTCTGGCCGTTCTGCTGGGTGTGACCGAGAAGAACCTGCGTCGCCACCGCCACAAGCTGGAAGTGTTCCCGGTCTACAAGCGCGTTGACACCTGCGCAGCCGAGTTCGCTACCGACACCGCCTACATGTACTCCACCTATGAGGAAGAGTGCGAAGCCAACCCTTCGGATCGTGACAAGATCATGATTCTGGGCGGTGGCCCGAACCGTATCGGCCAGGGTATCGAGTTTGACTATTGCTGCGTTCACGCCGCTCTGGCGCTGCGTGCCGACGGTTACGAGACCATCATGGTCAACTGCAACCCGGAAACCGTTTCCACCGACTACGACACCTCGGATCGTCTGTACTTCGAATCCGTAACCCTGGAAGACGTGCTGGAAATCGTGCGTGTCGAGAAGCCAAAAGGCGTGATTGTCCAGTACGGCGGCCAAACCCCGCTGAAACTGGCGCGTGCCCTGGAAGAAGCCGGCGTGCCGATCATCGGTACCAGCCCTGACGCGATCGACCGTGCAGAAGACCGTGAGCGCTTCCAGCAGATGGTTGAGCGCCTGAACCTGCGTCAGCCGCCTAACGCTACTGTGCGCAGCGAAGACGAAGCCATTCGTGCCGCTGGCAAGATCGGTTACCCGCTGGTTGTTCGTCCTTCCTACGTGTTGGGCGGCCGTGCGATGGAAATCGTTTACGAAGAAGACGAGCTCAAGCGCTACCTGCGTGACGCAGTGAAAGTGTCCAACGACAGCCCCGTGCTGCTGGACCACTTCCTCAACTGCGCCATCGAAATGGACGTGGATGCTGTCTGCGACGGTACTGATGTAGTGATCGGCGCAATCATGCAGCACATCGAACAGGCTGGCGTTCACTCCGGTGACTCCGCTTGCTCGCTGCCGCCGTACTCGCTGCCGCTGCACATCCAGGACGAGATGCGCGAGCAGGTCAAGAAAATGGCTCTGGAGTTGGGCGTTGTCGGCCTGATGAACGTGCAATTGGCTCTGCAGGGCGAAGATATCTACGTGATCGAAGTGAACCCGCGTGCATCGCGTACCGTTCCTTTCGTCTCCAAGTGCATCGGTGTTTCCCTGGCGATGATCGCAGCTCGCGTAATGGCCGGTAAAACCCTGAAGGAAATCGGTTTCACCAAAGAAATCATTCCTAACTTCTACAGCGTGAAAGAGGCGGTCTTCCCGTTCGCCAAATTCCCGGGTGTTGACCCGATTCTCGGCCCTGAGATGAAGTCCACCGGTGAAGTGATGGGCGTGGGCGATACCTTCGGCGAAGCGTTTGCCAAGGCCCAGATGGGTGCAAGCGAAGTGCTGCCGACTGGCGGTACTGCTTTCATCAGCGTGCGCGACGACGACAAGCCGCTGGTGGCCGGCGTTGCCCGCGACCTGATCAACCTGGGCTTTGAAATCGTTTCGACCGTTGGCACTGCCAAGTTCATCGAAGCAGCAGGCTTGAAAGTACGTCGTGTGAACAAGGTGACCGAAGGTCGTCCGCACGTTGTCGACATGATCAAGAACGACGAAGTAACCTTGATCATCAACACTACCGAAGGACGTCAGTCGATTGCTGACTCCTATTCCATTCGCCGCAACGCGCTGCAGCACAAGATCTACTGCACCACGACTATTGCTGCTGGCGAAGCGATCTGTGAAGCGCTTAAATTCGGTCCTGAAAAAACCGTACGTCGCTTGCAGGATCTACACGCAGGATTAAAGGCATGATCAAGTACCCAATGACGGTCCAGGGCGCCAAAGCCCTGGAAGAAGAACACGCACATCTGACCAAGGTTGTTCGTCCCAAGCTGAGCCAGGATATCGGCACGGCGCGTGAGCTGGGCGACCTTAAAGAAAACGCTGAATACCATGCTGCCCGTGAGCAGCAGGGTATGGTTGAGGCGCGTATCCGTGACATCGAAGGCCGCATGCAGAACGCGGTGATCATCGATGTAACGACTATTCCTCACACCGGTAAAGTGATTTTCGGTACCACGGTCGAGATCGCCAACGTTGAAACTGACGAAAGCGTGACCTACCAGATCGTTGGTGAAGATGAGGCTGACTTCAAGCTCGGAAAGATCTCCGTTGGTTCGCCACTTGCCCGTGCCTTGATTGCCAAGGAAGAGGGTGATGTGGTGGCGGTGAAAACACCGGGCGGCGTCATTGAGTACGAAATTGTCAAAGTAAGTCACATCTAAGAAGAGCGCCCGCCGTGTGCGGGCGCACTTTTTTGGCGGTCGGCCCGGGTGTTCCGGGTTGGCGGCCTGTGGTTGTTGCACACAGAATTGTTTGCCGGTGCTGGCCGCAATGCGGTTGGCAGCGAAGCTGTTGAAGTGGCATGGAGCAAGTGGGGAAGTAGTGCGTTGGGCGTCTCTGGCTGCCTGATGCGTTGCGCGGGCAGTGCTTGCATGACTCTCGGGCTTTGGCCCTGGAAGAGTTTCAGGGCGCGCCAGGCGCGCCCTTGACCCTTGTCTACATCACTTGAAACGGTGGATGTTCGACAGTTGCTTGTTTACATTGACGTTCTTGCGGTACAGAAGCGCCATTTTGCCGATAACCTGTACCAGTTCCGCTTTGCCGGCCTTGCACAGTTCTGCAATGGCCTCCAGGCGGGATTCGCGATCCAGAATGTTGACTTTGATTTTAATCAGCTCGTGATCGCCCAATGCGCGTTCGAGTTCGGCTAAAACACCTTCAGTCAAACCATTGTCAGCCACAGTCAAAACTGGTTTCAGATGGTGGCCAATGGATTTGTACTGTTTCTTCTGCTCTTGAGTGAGCGGCATAATCTGACCCCTGTGTCTGATCTTGTAAAAAGCGGCGGCCAGTTTACCCGAGCGAGTCCCAGACCGCCCAGTTAATCACGACCCGTTTAAAATTTTTGAGGTGGCCCGTGGCCCGTTCCAAGACTAGCCTTAACTGGCTGAAAGAACATTTCAACGACCCGTACGTCAAAATGGCGCAAAAAGACGGGTATCGCTCCCGTGCCAGCTACAAATTGCTGGAGATCCAGGAGCGCGACAAGCTGATTCGTCCCGGTATGACCGTTATCGACCTGGGTGCAGCCCCGGGTGGCTGGTCGCAGGTGACCAGTCGTCTGATCGGTGGTCAGGGGCGTTTGATTGCTTCCGACATCCTGGACATGGACAGCATCCCTGATGTGACCTTCATCAAGGGCGACTTTACCGAGGATGCCGTGCTTGCTCAGATCCTCGAGGCCGTCGGAAATACACAAGTAGACCTTGTGATTTCAGATATGGCCCCCAATATGAGTGGATTGGCAGCTGTCGACATGCCGCGGGCGATGTTTCTGTGCGAATTGGCACTGGATCTTGCCGGTCGCGTCCTGCGTCCAGGTGGTGATTTTCTGATTAAGGTTTTCCAGGGGGAAGGCTTCGATCAGTACCACAAGGACATTCGCAAGCTGTTTGACAAGGTACAGATGCGCAAGCCCTCCTCGTCGCGAGACAGGTCCCGCGAGCAGTATTTGCTGGGGCGCGGCTTCCGCGGTGTTGAAGGTTCGGCCAGTGATGAACGTCTGTAACAAGGGCGATAGATTTTTTTGAATCGCTTTACAGATCTGGCATAACGAATATTGTGTAGGCAAAGTTTCACAAAGGGTTACAGACGGAGCCTGCAAGGGTTGTAGGCAATGTAGTAAGTTATGCCGGTGAATATCATGCGAAGCACGCTTCAGTAGCGGGGCTTGTGCTTCAGAGGGTAGCTAATTGAACGATATGGCAAAGAATCTGATCCTGTGGTTGATCATCGCCGCTGTCCTGGTGACAGTGATGAACAACTTCTCCAGTCCAAACGAGCCACAAACCCTCAACTATTCCGACTTCATCCAGCAAGTTAAGGATGGCAAGGTCGAGCGCGTTGCCGTGGATGGCTACGTGATTACCGGCAAACGCAGCGATGGCGATACCTTCAAAACCATCCGTCCGGCGATTCAGGACAACGGTTTGATCGGCGACCTGGTGGATAACCACGTCACCGTTGAAGGCAAATTGCCTGAGCAACAAAGCATCTGGACCCAGTTGCTGGTTGCGAGCTTCCCGATCCTGGTGATTATTGCGGTCTTCATGTTCATGATGCGCCAGATGCAGGGCGGTGCCGGCGGTAAAGGCGGCCCGATGAGCTTTGGCAAGAGCAAGGCGCGGCTGCTGTCGGAAGACCAGGTCAAGACGACCCTGGCTGACGTGGCAGGTTGCGATGAAGCCAAGGAAGAAGTGGGCGAGCTGGTTGAGTTCCTGCGCGATCCGGGCAAGTTCCAGCGTCTGGGCGGGCGTATCCCTCGCGGCGTACTGATGGTGGGTCCGCCAGGTACGGGTAAAACCCTGATCGCCAAGGCGATTGCGGGTGAGGCCAAGGTACCGTTCTTCACTATTTCCGGTTCCGACTTTGTTGAAATGTTCGTGGGCGTTGGTGCAAGCCGTGTTCGTGACATGTTTGAGCAGGCCAAGAAGCACGCGCCTTGCATCATCTTTATCGATGAGATCGACGCTGTCGGCCGTCACCGTGGTAACGGTATGGGCGGCGGTCATGACGAGCGCGAGCAGACCCTTAACCAGTTGCTGGTTGAGATGGACGGCTTTGAGATGAATGACGGCATCATCGTGATTGCCGCCACCAACCGTCCTGACGTGCTTGACCCTGCGCTGCTGCGTCCAGGTCGCTTTGACCGTCAGGTGGTGGTTGGCTTGCCGGACATCCGTGGTCGCGAGCAGATTCTCAAAGTACACATGCGTAAAGTGCCAATGGGCGACGACGTCCAGCCGGCTGTTATTGCACGTGGTACCCCGGGCTTCTCGGGTGCCGACCTGGCCAACCTGGTCAACGAAGCTTCCCTGTTCGCGGCGCGTACCGGCAAGCGTGTTGTTGAAATGAAAGAGTTCGAGCTGGCCAAGGACAAGATCATGATGGGCGCCGAGCGCAAATCGATGGTCATGTCCGATAAAGAAAAGCGCAACACGGCCTATCACGAAGCGGGTCACGCTATCGTTGGTCGCGTAGTGCCTGAGCATGATCCGGTCTACAAGGTGTCGATCATTCCTCGTGGCCGCGCCCTGGGCGTGACCATGTTCCTGCCGGAAGAAGATCGCTACAGCTTGTCCAAGCGTGCGCTGATCAGCCAGATCTGCTCGCTGTATGGCGGCCGTATCGCTGAAGAGATGACCTTGGGCTTTGACGGTGTGACCACCGGCGCTTCCAACGACATCATGCGAGCCAGCCAGATTGCCCGCAACATGGTGACCAAGTGGGGCTTGTCCGAGAAGCTCGGCCCGCTGATGTATGCCGAAGACGAAGAGTCCTATCTGGGTCGTGGCGGTGGTCAGTCTGCAAACGTGTCGGGCGAGACAGCCAAGCTGATCGACTCGGAAGTGCGCAGCATCATTGATCAGTGCTACAACACGGCCAAGCAGATCCTGACCGAAAATCGCGACAAGCTGGATGCAATGGCTGACGCGTTGATGAAGTACGAAACGATCGATGCCGATCAGATCGACGACATCATGGCGGGTCGTCCGCCACGTGAGCCGCGTGACTGGGAAGATGGCAACTCGGGTACCCCGACTGCCCCTACGCTGGATAAAACCGAGCGCCCGGAAACACCTATCGGCGGCCCTGCTGCTGATCAATAAGGCTTGAAATGACTTCTGTTCAGTCCTCAACCCGGTTGCCTTGCGGCAACCGGGTTCTTGATTTGGCCCATACGCATGTTATGGGCATCCTCAATGTCACCCCTGATTCCTTTTCCGATGGCGGCCGCTTTGCTGCCCTGGATGCGGCTCTGCGCCATGCAGAGGCGATGGTGCAGGCGGGTGCAACCCTGATTGATGTTGGCGGTGAGTCAACGCGCCCCGGAGCTCCTGTGGTATTGCCGCAGGAAGAGCTCGACCGGGTTGCTCCTGTTGTCGAGCGAATTGCCCGGGAACTGGATGTGATTATTTCGGTCGATACATCCGCGCCAATCGTCATGACCGAGGTTGCGCGCCTGGGAGCAGGGTTGATCAATGATGTGCGCTCGCTGCGCCGTGAAGGGGCCTTGCAGGCCGCTGCGGCGACAGGCTTGCCGGTATGCCTGATGCATATGCTCGGTGAGCCTGGAGACATGCAGGACAACCCGCATTACGAAGACCTGGTGGGCGAGGTGTCGACGTTTCTCGCTGACAGCATGGCGCGTTGCGCTGCTGCTGGCATTGGGGCCGAACGCATCGTGCTCGATCCGGGCTTTGGTTTTGCCAAGACATTGCAGCACAATTTGAGCCTGTTCAAGCATATGGAGGCCTTGCATGCGCTGGGTCGGCCTTTGCTGGTGGGCGTGTCACGTAAAAGCATGGTCGGGCAGACACTGAACCGGCCAGTTGCAGGGCGTCTCTATGGCAGCCTGGCGCTTGCAGCATTGGCGATGACCAAGGGTGCGCGCATTCTGCGCGTCCATGATGTTGCCGAAACAGTTGATGTGGTACGGATGATCGCAGCGGTAGATTCCGCCGACTAAGAATGATGGAGCACTTATGACAAAGAAGTATTTTGGCACCGACGGTATTCGTGGTCGGGTCGGCGTTTATCCGATTACCCCTGACTTTATGCTCAAGTTGGGTTGGGCAGCGGGCATGGCGTTTCGCAGCAAGGGCGCTTGCCGGATCCTGGTAGGCAAGGACACCCGCATCTCGGGTTACATGTTTGAGTCGGCTCTTGAAGCGGGCTTGTCGGCTGCCGGGGCTGATGTGATGTTGCTGGGGCCTATGCCGACACCGGCCATTGCCTACCTGACACGTACCTTCCATGCGGAAGCGGGCATCGTGATCAGCGCTTCGCACAATCCCCACGACGATAATGGCATCAAGTTCTTTTCCGGCGAGGGCACCAAGCTGCCTGACGACGTTGAACTGATGATCGAAGAGTTGCTGGATGCGCCGATGACCGTTGTCGATTCCGACAAGCTCGGCAAGGTCTCGCGGATCAATGATGCGCCGGGCCGTTATATCGAATTCTGTAAAAGCAGCGTGCCAAGCAGCACCAAATTCAGCGGTATGAAGATTGTTCTCGATTGCGCCCACGGTGCTACCTACAAGGTTGCGCCAAGTGTTTTCAAGGAGCTGGGTGCTCAAGTCGTTGTTCTGTCGGCGCAGCCTGATGGCCTGAACATCAACGAAAACTGCGGTTCGACCCATATGGGTCAGTTGCAGGCTGCCGTGGTGGCTGAAGGTGCGGACCTGGGTATTGCTTTTGATGGCGACGGCGATCGCGTGTTGATGGTTGACCATACCGGTGCCGTGGTCGATGGCGATGAGCTGTTGTTTATCATTGCCCGTGACCTGCACGAGCGTGGCAAATTGCAGGGTGGCGTTGTCGGTACGCTGATGAGCAACCTTGGCCTTGAGCTGGCATTGGCTGACCTGGGTATCGAGTTCGTACGCGCCAATGTGGGCGACCGTTACGTTATCGCGGCCCTGCAAGAGCGTAACTGGCTGGTGGGTGGCGAGAACTCCGGGCATATCGTGTGCTTCCACCACACCACCACTGGCGATGCGATCATTGCTGCGCTGCAGGTGTTGTTGTCCTTGCGTCGTCGCGATGAAAGCCTGGCCCAGTCGCGTCAGGCGCTGCGCAAGTGCCCGCAAGTGTTACTGAATGTTCGTTTTGCCGGTGGCGTCGACCCTGTCGAGCACCCGGCGGTGAAGGAGGCGTGCGCGCGAGTGACGGCTGCCATGAATGGCCGTGGTCGTGTGTTGTTGCGCAAGTCCGGAACAGAGCCTTTGGTGCGCGTGATGGTCGAAGGCGATGACGAAAACATGGTTCGCGGCTACGCCGAAGAGCTGGCAAAACTGGTAAGTGAAGTTTGTGTCTGATTCGGCTTGCCAGCTTTGATTTGGTTGGGTAACATCTGCGCCCACTTTGACCGACGAGGTAAAGCATGCGTCGCACTATGGTAGCTGGTAACTGGAAGATGCACGGTACCCGCGCCAGCGTCGCTGAGCTGATCGACGGTCTGCGTGGTCTGGTCCTGCCAAACGATGTTGATGTTGCAGTTTTTCCGCCTCAGCTATTTATTGATCGTGTTATCAATGGCTTGCAAGGCGCAGCGATTTCGGTCGGTGCTCAGGATGCTGCAGTGGAGTCGGGGCAGGGCGCGCTGACTGGCGAGATTTCCTCTAGTCAGTTGGCCGACGCAGGTTGCAAGCTGGTGCTTGTGGGGCACTCCGAACGCCGCCTGATACTGGGTGAGCAGGACGAGACACTCAATCGCAAGTTTGCAGCGGCCCAAGCCTCAGGCTTGACGCCAGTGTTGTGCATAGGGGAAACCCTGGAGCAGCGCGAAGCGGGGCAAACGCTGGAAGTGGTAGAGCGTCAGCTGAATGCCGTGATTGACGAGTTTGGTATTGATGCTTTTGTAAATGCCGTGATTGCATACGAGCCGGTCTGGGCCATTGGCACCGGGCTGACCGCATCACCACAGCAAGCGCAAGATGTGCATGCGGCCATTCGCGCACAGCTGGCGCAAAAGAATTCTGAAGTGGCACAAGGTGTGCGGCTTCTATACGGCGGCAGCGTGAAGGCGGCCAATGCGGTCGAACTGTTCAGCATGCCGGATATCGATGGGGGACTTATTGGCGGGGCTTCCCTGAATGCAGATGAGTTCGGTGCGATCATTCGTGCCGCAGGAAACTGAAAATGCTGGATAACGTCGTAACTGTGTTTCATCTGTTGACAGCATTGGGTGTAATTGCCCTGGTTTTGCTGCAACAGGGCAAGGGAGCGGATGCTGGAGCATCTTTCGGCGCAGGTGCATCAAATACTGTGTTCGGAAGCCAAGGTTCCTCTACCTTTCTTAGTAAGTTTACTGCTATACTTGCCGCAGGTTTTTTCATAACCAGCTTGGGGTTAGGTTACTTTGCTAAAGAGAAGGCTGAACAGCTGACTCAAGTAGGTTTGCCAAATCCAGCGGTGTTGGAAGTTCCAGTGCAAAAGCCGGCTTCAGATGATGTTCCGGTGCTTCAAGAGCAAAAGTCGGCAACTCCTGCGACTGACGTACCTCCAGCTCAAGAGCAAAAGTAAAACGGGTTTCATGATGTAAACGTTGTATTGCCGAGGTGGTGGAATTGGTAGACACGCAACCTTGAGGTGGTTGTGCCCATAGGGTGTAGGGGTTCGAGTCCCCTTCTCGGTACCAATTATCAAGAATGCCCGCAGTAGCGGGCTTTCTTGTATGTGGAAGGTTGGATTGACCCGTCACGGGATCAACCGTATACTTCCGCTCCAGCTTTGTCGCGGGATGGAGCAGTCTGGTAGCTCGTCGGGCTCATAACCCGAAGGTCGTCGGTTCAAATCCGGCTCCCGCAACCAGTTTCAGCGGAGCCCCTTTTCAGGGGCTTTTTGTTAGCTGGACACTTTATAGCGTCGGTATTCAACGACGTTTCAGAGATGGGCGCTTCGCCCATTTTTTCATTTTGCACAGCATGCACAAACATGCACTAGGGGGTTCAGGTGTCGAGCAAGCTAGAACAGTTGCAGGACTTGTTGGCCCCGGTGGTCGTGGCCCTTGGCTATGAATGCTGGGGTATTGAATTTTCGGCTCAAGGCCGCCATTCAATGTTGCGTGTGTATATCGACAAGGAAGGCGGCGTACTGGTGGATGACTGCGCTATCGTGAGTCGTCAGATCAGCGGCGTTCTGGATGTCGAAGATCCTATCGCTGTTGAATACACCCTTGAAGTTTCTTCTCCTGGCATGGAACGCCCGCTGTTCACCCTTGAACAGTTTGCCCAATTTGTCGGTGAGCAAGTGAAGATCAAGCTGCGCTCGCCTTTTGAAGGGCGACGCAACTTTCAGGGCCTTCTGCGCGGCGTAGAAGAGCAGGACATCGTGGTGCAGGTTGAAGACCATGAGTTCCTGTTGCCGATCGATATGATCGACAAGGCCAACATTATTCCCAGTTTTGACTGAGACGCGGATCCCGCGGATCCAATGGCTTGCGAAAGGCGAGGCGTACGATGAGCAAAGAAGTACTGCTGGTTGTTGAGTCGGTGTCCAATGAAAAGGGCGTACCGGCAAACGTTATTTTTGAAGCGCTGGAGCTGGCTCTGGCCACCGCTACTAAAAAGCGTTTTGAAGACGAAGTCGAACTGCGTGTGGAAATCAATCGCCACACCGGTAACTATGAGACTTTCCGTCGCTGGACTGTGGTCGAAGACGAAGATCTGGATGATCCAGCATACGAGTTGGCTGTAGACCAGGCCCAGGCGAAACAGCCAGGCGCGAAAGCCGGCGATATTATCGAAGAGAAAATCGATTCTATCGAATTCGGTCGAATTGCTGCACAGACGGCCAAACAGGTCATCGTGCAAAAAGTTCGCGAAGCCGAGCGTGCTCAAGTAGTCGATGCCTATCGTGAGCGTCTGGGCGAAATCATTTCCGGCACCGTTAAAAAGGTGACCCGCGACAATGTGATCGTTGACCTGGGTAACAACGCTGAAGCGTTGCTGGCCCGTGAAGACATCATTTCGCGTGAGACTTTCCGTGTTGGCGTACGCCTTCGCGCATTGCTCAAGGAAATCCGCACTGAAAACCGCGGTCCTCAGCTGATCCTGTCGCGTACAGCGCCAGAGATGCTGATCGAGTTGTTCCGCATTGAAGTGCCAGAAATCTCCGAAGGCCTGATCGAAGTGATGGCGGCCTCCCGCGATCCTGGATCACGCGCTAAAATAGCCGTTCGCTCGAAAGACAAACGCATTGATCCGCAAGGTGCCTGCATTGGTATGCGCGGTTCGCGTGTCCAGGCAGTGTCCGGCGAATTGGGCGGAGAGCGAGTGGATATCGTCCTTTGGGATGACAACCCGGCGCAGTTCGTGATCAACGCAATGTCGCCAGCAGAAGTGGCGGCTATTATCGTCGACGAAGATGCCCATGCAATGGACATCGCCGTTGGCGCAGACAATCTGGCCCAGGCGATTGGTCGCGGCGGTCAGAACGTACGTCTGGCCAGCCAGTTGACCGGCTGGACCCTGAACGTGATGACCGAATCGGACATCCAGGCCAAGCAGCAAGCAGAAACCGGCGATATCCTGCGCAACTTCATCGAAGAGCTGGAAGTTGATGAAGACCTGGCGCAGGTACTGGTTGATGAAGGCTTTACTAGCCTGGAAGAGATTGCCTACGTACCGGTGGAGGAAATGCTCAACATCGATGGCTTTGACGAAGATACCGTCAACGAGCTTCGCGCTCGCGCCAAGGATCGACTGTTGACTAAAGCCATCGCTACTGAGGAAAAGCTGGCAGACGCCCATCCGGCCGAAGACCTGCTCTCGCTTGAGGGTATGGACAAGGATTTGGCGATGGAACTGGCGGTGCGCGGCGTAATTACCCGCGAAGACCTGGCCGAGCAGTCTATTGACGACCTGCTCGACATCGACGGCATTGACGATGATCGTGCCGGCAAGTTGATCATGGCCGCCCGAGCCCATTGGTTCGAGTAATTAGGCGCGGCCTGAGGAGAGAAATGCATGACGCAAGTCACGGTGAAACAACTGGCCGATGAGGTCAAAACACCGGTTGAGCGCCTGTTGCAGCAGATGCGTGAGGCAGGTCTGCCGCACAACGCCGCCGAGCAGAATGTAACCGATAGTGAGAAGCAGGCTCTGCTGACTCACCTTAAAAGCAGCCACAAGGCTAAAGTGGAAGAACCGCGCAAGATCACTTTGCAGCGTAAAACCACCAGTACCCTGCGTGTAGCTGGCAGCAAAAGCATCAGCGTTGAAGTACGCAAGAAGAAAGTCTTCGTACAGCAAAGCCCGGAAGAAATCGAAGCCGAGCGCAAACGTGAGATGGATGAACGTCGTGCAGTAGAAAATGCCGCACGTCAAAAGGCTGAAGAAGAGTCCAAGCGTCGCGCCGAAGAAGAAGCGCGCCGCCAGCCTGCATCTGCTCCTGTGGCAGCACCGGCTCCGGCCGCTGCAGCGCCTGCACCTGTGCAAGCCGCAGCGCCAGCACCGGCTCCAGCCGCTGATGCACGCAAGCGTGACGAACAGCGTCGCCCGGACAAACCACGCGCAGACGATAACAATCGTCGCGGCAGTGGTGACGGCGATCGCAAAAACGCTCCGCATCGTGCCTCGGTTAAAGAAAAAGCACCGACTCCACGTGTTGCTCCGCGCACTTCCGACGAAGAAAGCGACAGCTTCCGTCGCGGTGGTCGTGGCAAGGGCAAGCTGAAGAAGCGCAACGCTCACGGTTTCCAGAGCCCAACCGGCCCTGTAGTTCGTGACGTGCAGATTGGCGAGACCATCACTGTCGGCGATTTGGCCGCACAGATGTCGGTCAAGGCTGCCGAAGTCATCAAGTTCATGTTCAAGCTGGGTACTCCAGCAACCATCAACCAGGTACTGGATCAGGAAACTGCCCAACTGGTTGCTGAAGAACTGGGCCACAAAGTGACTCTGGTCAGCGACAACGCCCTGGAAGATTCCCTGGCCGAGTCCCTGAAGTTCGAAGGCGAGTCGTTCTCCCGTGCACCGGTTGTGACCGTAATGGGCCACGTTGACCACGGTAAAACGTCCCTGCTCGACTACATCCGTCGTGCCAAGGTAGCGGCTGGCGAAGCCGGTGGTATTACCCAGCACATCGGTGCGTACCACGTTGAAACCGAACGCGGCATGGTCACGTTCCTCGATACCCCGGGTCACGCTGCGTTTACCGCAATGCGTGCTCGTGGTGCCAAGGCGACTGACATCGTGATTCTGGTTGTGGCTGCAGACGACGGCGTAATGCCGCAGACCATCGAAGCCGTTCAGCATGCGAAAGCCGCTGGCGTGCCTCTGGTTGTTGCAGTGAACAAGATCGACAAGCCAGGTGCTGACCTCGATCGCATTCGTAGCGAACTGTCCGTTCACGGCGTGACGTCGGAAGAGTGGGGTGGTGACACTCCGTTTGTTTCGGTCTCGGCGAAAATGGGTACCGGCGTTGACGAATTGCTCGAAGCCGTACTGCTGCAAGCTGAAGTTCTGGAACTCAAGGCAACTCCATCGGCTCCTGGCCGTGGCGTAGTGGTTGAGTCCCGTCTGGACAAAGGCCGCGGTCCTGTTGCTACCGTTCTGGTTCAAGACGGTACCCTGCGCCAAGGCGACATGGTACTGGTCGGCTCCAACTACGGCCGCATCCGCGCCATGCTCGACGAGAACGGCAAGCCTATCAAGGAAGCCGGTCCATCCATCCCTGTCGAGATTCTCGGCCTGGACGGTACGCCAGATGCTGGCGACGAGATGAGCGTAATGACCGACGAGAAGAAGGCACGTGAAGTTGCCCTGTTCCGTCAAGGCAAGTTCCGCGAAGTGAAACTGGCGCGTGCTCACGCAGGCAAGCTGGAAAACATCTTCGAGAACATGGGCCAGGAAGAGAAGAAGACGCTTAACATCGTCCTCAAATCTGACGTCCGTGGTTCGTTGGAAGCTCTGCAGGGCGCTCTGAGCGGCCTGGGTAACGACGAAGTGCAAGTGCGCGTAGTGGGCGGCGGTGTCGGTGGTATCACCGAGAGCGACGCTAACCTGGCACTGGCCTCCAACGCTGTACTGTTTGGCTTCAACGTGCGTGCCGATGCCGGCGCTCGCAAGATTGTCGAGCAGGAAGGCCTGGACATGCGTTACTACAACGTCATCTACGACATCATCGAAGACGTCAAGAAAGCCCTTACCGGCATGCTTGGCAGCGACGTTCGGGAGAACATCCTGGGTATCGCTGAAGTCCGTGACGTGTTCCGTTCGCCTAAGTTCGGCGCGGTTGCAGGTTGCATGGTGCTGGAAGGTGTTGTTCACCGTAACCGTCCAATCCGCGTACTGCGTGAAGACATCGTTATCTACGAAGGCGAGCTGGAATCCCTGCGTCGCTTCAAAGATGACATGTCCGAAGTGCGTGCCGGCATGGAATGCGGTATCGGCGTCAAGAGCTACAACGACGTTAAAGTCGGTGACAAGATCGAAGTGTTCGAGAAGGTCCAGGTTGCTCGCAGCCTCTAACTCGCGAGCCTCAAGAGCGAGGACGAGCCCGCGCATGCAAATGCGCAGCGCTCGGCCTGGACTCTAAACGCAACGCCCGGTCCGGCTTCTGTCGTGCCGGGCGTTTGCCGCTTTCAGACCGCATGGGTTTCCCATGGGTGAGTAACAGGTAACAAGACATGGCAAAAGAATATAGCCGTACCCAACGTATTGGCGATCAGATGCAGCGCGAGCTGGCACAGCTGATCCGTCGTGAAGTCAAAGACCCGCGCGTGGGCCTGGTCACCATTACTGCTGTTGAAGTCAGCCGTGACGTCGGTCACGCCAAGATCTTCATCACCGTGATGGGTCAGGACAGCGCTGAAGATATCGCCCAGAGCATCAAGGTGCTGAACTCGGCAGCGGGTTTCCTGCGCATGCAACTGGCGCGTGAAATGAAGCTGCGCAGCGTTCCGCAGTTGCACTTCCACTACGATGAAAGCGTCGTGCGTGGTGCTCATCTGTCCGCTTTGATCGAGCGTGCAGTGGCTGAAGACAATCAGCACCCTGAAACCACTGCTCCCGAAGACACCAAGGAGTAACCGGTGGCTCAGGTCAAGCGTATCCGTCGTAACGTCAGCGGCATCATCCTGCTGGACAAGCCACTTGGGTTTACTTCCAATGCGGCCCTGCAGAAAGTTCGCTGGCTGCTCAATGCCGAGAAGGCAGGGCACACCGGTAGCCTCGATCCATTGGCCAGCGGTGTATTGCCGCTGTGCTTTGGCGAAGCCACCAAGTTTTCGCAATACCTGCTCGATTCCGACAAGGGTTATGAAACCCTGATGCAATTGGGCAAGACCACGACCACGGCAGACGCTGAAGGCGAGGTTTTGCAGACTCGCCCGGTGACCGTTGGTCGCGCCGATATTGAAGCTGTTTTACCCAGTTTTCGTGGGCAAATCAGCCAGATACCGCCGATGTACTCTGCGCTCAAGCGTGACGGACAGCCGCTTTACAAGCTGGCCCGTGCAGGCGAAGTGGTGGAGCGTGAACCGCGTTCTGTTACTATTACCCGCCTCGAATTACTGGCCAGCGAAGGCGACACTGCGCGCCTGGCCGTCGACTGCACCAAAGGCACCTATATCCGTACCCTTGTGGAAGATATCGGTGAGCAATTGGGGTGCGGGGCATACGTAGCAGAACTGCGTCGTACCCACGCCGGACCTTTCAGCCTGGCCCAGACGGTTACCCTGGAAGAGCTGGAGGCGGTGCATGCCGAAGGCGGCAATGAAGCGGTTGATCGCTTCCTGATGCCATCGGACAGCGGTTTGCTCGACTGGCCATTGCTGCACTTCTCGGAAGCCAGCTCGTTTTATTGGCTCAATGGCCAACCGGTGCGTGCTCCGGATGCTCCGAAGTTCGGTATGGTGCGGGTACAGGATCACAACGGTCGCTTTATCGGTATCGGTGAAGTGAGCGAAGACGGGCGTATTGCGCCGCGTCGACTGATTCGGTCGGAATGACCGGAACCAGGCTGCATCGGGTGTAGTATTACCGGCGCAGACTGGAATGAGGGTGGCTGTTATTAGGCACGGTCACATCTCACATTTAAATACGAGGATTTGTCCTCGGCCTATTGGATCTGTCTTGTTCGCAAGCAGGCCCTAATTGAAAGGAAAGCCAAATGGCACTTACAGTTGAACACAAAGCAGAAATCGTAAAAGACTACCAGCAAGCTCCAGGTGATACAGGTTCTCCAGAAGTGCAGGTTGCACTGCTGACCTTTAACATCAACACGCTGCAAGGTCACTTCAAAGCTAACAGCAAAGATCACCACTCCCGTCGTGGTCTGATCCGCATGGTAAACCAGCGTCGCAAGCTGCTGGACTACCTGAAAGGCAAGAACGTTGAGCGTTACAAAGCGCTGATCGCTCGCCTGGGTCTGCGTCGCTAATAGCGATGTTGCTAGAGGCTGGTTGTCTGTCGTGTGTCTGCGGGTTTCCCGCAGTCTCATGGCAGGCTTCCAGCCTCAAGTTTTATCTGGACTACCCGGATTCTTACGAAAGCTTGCCTATAGGGCTGTTTTCGTAAGCATCTTGAGTCGGGCCAACACCCGATGTTGCATATGACTTTCGCAAGAAACCCGTTCCCCAAGAGCCACAAAGAAGGTAGGACACCGTGAACCCGGTTATCAAAAAATTTCAGTTCGGTCAGTCGACCGTTACTCTCGAGACTGGCCGTATCGCCCGTCAGGCTTCCGGCGCAGTATTGGTCACCGTTGACGACGACGTCAGCGTGTTGGTGACTGTGGTCGGTTCCAAGCAAGCGGATCCAGGCAAGGGCTTTTTCCCTCTGTCGGTTCACTACCAGGAAAAAACCTACGCCGCGGGTAAAATCCCTGGCGGTTTCTTCAAGCGTGAAGGTCGCCCTTCCGAGAAAGAAACCCTGACGTCGCGTCTGATCGACCGTCCGATCCGTCCGCTGTTCCCAGAAGGTTTCATGAACGAAGTGCAGGTTGTCTGCACCGTTCTGTCCACCAGCAAGAAAACCGATCCGGACGTCGCTGCGATGATCGGTACTTCGGCTGCCCTGGCCATTTCCGGCATCCCTTTTGATGGTCCGATCGGCGCTGCCCGCGTTGCTTACCACGAAAGCACCGGTTACCTGCTGAACCCGACTTACGAGCAACTGGCCGCTTCGAGCCTGGACATGGTTGTTGCCGGTACTTCGGAAGCCGTATTGATGGTTGAATCGGAAGCCAAAGAGCTGACCGAAGACCAGATGCTGGGCGCCGTACTGTTCGCCCACGACGAATTCCAGGTGGTTATCCAGGCTGTCAAAGAGCTGGCTGCCGAAGCTGCCAAGCCAACTTGGGACTGGGCTGCTGCCCCGGAAGCGACCGCACTGCTGGGCGCTATCCGTGCCGAGTTCGGCGAAGCGATCTCCCAGGCTTACACCATCACCGTCAAGGCAGACCGTTACGCGCGTCTGGGCGAGTTGAAGGATCAGGTTGTTGCCAAGCTGTCCGGTGAAGAAGGCCAGCCTTCTGCCAGCGAAGTTAAAGCTGCATTCGGCGAAATCGAATACCGCACCGTTCGCGAAAACATCGTTAACGGCAAGCCGCGTATCGATGGTCGTGACACCAAGACTGTTCGCCCTCTGAACATCGAAGTTGGCGTTCTGCCGAAGACCCACGGTTCGGCCCTGTTCACCCGTGGTGAAACTCAGGCGCTGGTTGTTGCAACTCTGGGTACTGCCCGTGACGCGCAACTGCTGGACACCCTGGAAGGCGAGAAAAAAGACCCGTTCATGCTGCACTACAACTTCCCTCCGTTCTCGGTAGGTGAGTGTGGTCGCATGGGTGGTGCTGGTCGTCGCGAAATCGGTCACGGCCGTCTGGCCCGTCGTTCGGTTCAAGCCATGCTGCCTGCTGCCGACGTGTTCCCGTACACCATCCGTGTTGTATCGGAAATCACCGAATCCAACGGTTCCAGCTCGATGGCATCGGTTTGCGGTGCTTCCCTGGCACTGATGGATGCCGGTGTGCCGATGAAGGCGCCGGTTGCCGGTATCGCCATGGGTCTGGTTAAAGAAGGCGAGAAGTTCGCTGTTCTGACCGACATCCTGGGTGACGAAGACCACCTGGGCGACATGGACTTCAAGGTAGCCGGTACCGCCAAAGGTGTTACCGCGCTGCAGATGGACATCAAGATCAAGGGCATCACCGAAGAAATCATGGAGATCGCTCTGGGCCAGGCCCTGGACGCTCGCCTGAACATCTTGGGCCAGATGAACCAGATCATTGCCGTATCGCGCAACGAACTGTCGGCCAACGCTCCGACCATGATCGCGATGAAAATCGACACCGACAAAATCCGTGACGTTATCGGTAAAGGCGGCGCGACGATCCGTGCAATCTGTGAAGAAACCAAGGCTTCGATCGATATCGAAGACGACGGTTCGATCAAGATCTTCGGCGAGTCCAAGGAAGCAGCAGAAGCCGCGCGTCAGCGCGTTCTGGGCATCACCGCTGAAGCCGAGATCGGCAAGATCTACGTGGGCAAGGTTGAGCGTATCGTCGACTTCGGCGCATTCGTAAACATCCTGCCGGGCAAAGACGGCCTGGTTCACATCTCCATGCTGAGCGATGCTCGCGTTGAGAAAGTGACTGACATTCTGAAAGAAGGTCAGGAAGTGGAAGTACTGGTACTGGACGTGGACAACCGCGGCCGTATCAAGCTGTCCATCAAGGACGTCGCTGCTGCCAAGGCTTCGGAAGCTTAATCGCTCTCGACACCTGCTTTGAAAAAGGACCCTTCGGGGTCCTTTTTTTATGCCTGGAGCAAAGTCAGCACCATAGGGCCATAGGCCACGAGTCGAAAGCCGCAACTTGCATGCAGAATTAACCGGCGCCATGCATTTTGCACGACGGGGCAATTTTGGCTATTTTGTAAGTTGTTGATTTATATAGGTTTATTTGTTTTTAAAAGTTGGCACGCGGCCTGCAATAGTACTGATAACCCTGCTGCTGCAAGACGGCGCAGATTCTAAAGAAGACAGGAGTTACTCGTATGAAGAAGTTCGCTATCGCTGCCGCAACTGCCACCGCTCTGACCCTGACTATGGCCAATGCTGCATTTGCTGCCCAGGCGACCACCCAGGCACCCATGGTGGTGGCTGCAGGCGAAGTAACCAAAGCCAAGGAAGCTACTTCTGATACCTGGATCACTACCAAAGTAAAAGCTGACCTGGTCACTGAAAAAGGCATTCCGGGCACGGACATCAAGGTAGAAACCAACAAAGGCGTTGTTTCCCTGTCCTCGATGGTACCGGTGACTGAAGCGCAAAAAGAGATTGCTGTTGCGATCACCAAAAAGATCAAAGGCGTTAAAGCTGTATCGGCTGATGGCCTGAAAGCGGAATAAAGCACCCTTTCTCGTAGAACCGGGGGAACAAGGTTCTGGCAGGTGATTGAAGCAGTACGCCTGCAGGCATTGTTTAAAAGGTTCATGCGACGGCCACACGGATGTGGCCATTACAGCCCCCGGCGCTTGCGTCGGGGGCTGTTCTATTTTGGGATTGGGTCTATTTGGGATTGGGGCTACGAAAATCCGCGTAGCAGCTGCCGAACGCAGCCTCGTGCCTTCGGCAGCTGCTACAAATCAGCGACGTTGTGCATTATTCGCTATCCAGATGCAGTGGCGAGATTACCCGGCCGTCGCTCTCGGCTTGGCCCAGGGTGGCATCGATAAAGTACACGCGGTCATCCGCCAGCCCGCCCTTGTCCACCAGGTAGTCCTTGATGCTGCTTGCACGGTCTTGCCCCAGCTGACGCAACAACACTTCGCTTTTGCTCCAGAAGTCGATCAGTGCCGCGGTCATTTTGGCCGCGCGCTCGTCACGGCTCAGGTCTTTCCATTCAGCAGGCGGTTGCTGCTTGAGACGCGTGCGGTAGATACCTTCAAGTAACGGGCCTTTCTCATCGTCCGGCACGGTGAGCAAGCCGGCGCTGGCCGGTACTTTGTCGCCACGGCGCTGGAGAATCTTGTAGTAGGTGTACTGGAACTCGCGCTCAAGACGTTCCTTGGCGATCAGAGGGCCATCGCTGCTCTGTGCGGCCGTACCTTCGATCTCCAGGCGTAAGGCCGGGCGTTCTTTCAGGGCCTGGGCCAGTGTGGTCAGGGCTTTTTGTGCCTCAGGGCTCAGCTCGCTTGATCCTGGGGCGAATGACACGGTGCCCAGGTCCTCGGCTCCACCGCCGCTGATCAGCCCGCCAATGAACTTGAAGGGCGCCTGGGCGGCACGCAGCACCAGGTTGCGTACCGTTTGCCAGATAATCGGCATCACGCTGAACTGCGGGTTGTTGAGGTCGCCACTGATGGGCAGTTCAATGGATATCTTGCCGTCCGTGTCCTTGAGCAAGGCAATCGCCAGTTTGATCGGCAGATCCACGGCGTCCGGGCTGTCGACCTTTTCCCCCAGCTGCAATTGTTCGACCACGAGTTTGTTCTCGGCCTTGAGCTGGCCGTTGGTGATCAGGTAATGCAGGTCGAGGTTGAGACGACCCTTGCGGATGCGGTAACCGGCAAACTTCCCGGAGTAGGGGGTCAATGTGGTCAGTTCGACACGCTTGAAGCTGGTAGCGATATCCAGGCTGGCCATCGGGTCAAACGGGTTGACGCTGCCCTTGATGGTCACCGGCGCATAACGGTCGACCTTGCCTGCAATATTGACCGGGGCAGGTTTGGGGTTACGGCTGTCGATGGTGCCAATCAGGCCGTTGAGCTGTTGAACCGCGGTCTGGAAGTTGGGTGTCAGGCTGAAGTCGGCGAAATTGGCCGAACCATCGTTGATCGCAATTGCGCCGATGTGAATGCCCAGCGGTTTTTCCTTGCTGGCCGTGCCTTTGGCCGACGTACTGCCTGCAGGTTGCGGGATCAGCAGGTCATCGATATTGGTGGTGCGGTCATCGTTGATCATGAAGCGCACATAGGGCTTTTCGAAATTGACCCGTGCAAGCGAGAGGCTATCGCCGTGCTGGTACTTCAGATCCTCCAGCACCAGTTTTTGCCACTTCAGGAAGTCGCGGTTTTTCAGGGTGTCCAATGTGTGCAGTTGATCGATCTGGGCGCGGCCGGCCACGGTAAAGGCCAGGGGGGCGGTGCTTTTCAGATCAACCGCCAGGTCGCTGCCAAGCATGCCGCTACGCAGCTCAAGGCGGATAAACGGGTCGATATAGGCCTGGGCGATACGCAAGTCGATATCTTTGGTGTTGACCTTGAGCCTGGCGCTTACCGGGCTCAGGCTGACGTCGCCGCTGGCGGTGAGTTTGCCTTGCTTGCCCACGCCGGTGTCGAGGTTGAGGGTGAAAGGAGAACGGTTCAGGCTGTCGAAGTTTTTCAGGTTCAGGTTCAGCGGGCCGACCTCCAGCTCCACCGGGGTTTTGGGCTCCTTGTCGGCAAGGTGGATGCGATAGTCACGCAGGTCGACATCCTTGAGCAGCACGGCCCAGGGTTTGCTAGGCGCCACCGGGGCTGCTTTCGGTGCTTCGACGGTCACCACTTCTTCGGTTTTGGTCGATGGTTTGTCGGGCTGGCTGGCAAACAGCTTTTGCCAGTCAAGCTGGCCGTCTTTTTCGCGGGCGGCCCAGGTTTCGAGGTTCTGGCTGTTGATCTTGCCGACCACCACTTCCTGTTTGGCCAGGTCGACGCTGGTGTCGCTGACATCCAGGCGCTCCAGACGCACCAGCGGGCGGCCATCGGGGGCATTGATCTTGAGCGGTGCGATGCTGGCCGTGGCATTGCTCAGGAGCATTTCGGTTTCTTTGGACAGGTTCAGGGTGTAGTCGGTGCTGAAATTCAGCACGCCATCTTCCAGGGCCAGCGGTAATGCATCGCGCACATAGGGCCACCAGACTTTCATCTTGCCGTCGGTGACTTTCAGTTTGCCGGTCGAGGTGATGGGTACCAGGCTCAGGGTGCCGGTCCAGTCGATCCGCCCGCCTGCAGGGCCTGCGGCCACCAGGGTCATATCGGCGTTGTCATCGGGCAGGGTGCTGAGGTTTTTCAGCTCCAGGTCCATCGAGTCATAGAGGAATTCGATGGGTTCGCTGGGACGCATATCGGTGAAGTGCAGGTAGCCACCCGCCAGCTTGATGTTGTCGATACGCAGCGGGAACGGTTTGCTCTCGGGATCGGCCGGGGTGGGCTCGCTCTCGGGCAGCTTGAACAGTTGTGTCAGGTTGAGCGTACCGTCCTTGTTGAACAGCAGCTCGGTTTTGGGTTTATCCAGCTGCACGTCGGCCAGGTGCAGGGCTTTTGTCCACAGGCTGTCGGCTTGCAGATTGGTGTACAGCCGCTCGAAGCCGACCTGTTCCTTGCCCGGTTCGCCGACTCTGAACCCCCACAGGGTCAGCTCAAGGCTGAAGGGGTTGAACTCCAGCCGGTCGAGTCGGGCGGGCACCGTGGCGTAGTTGGCCAGTTGCTGGTTGATGATGCGCAGGCCGATGCCCGGCAAGATCAGGAACCCAAGCACGCTGTAAAGTGCGATGGCAATCAGCACGGCGCCAAGGGCGCGGATCAATCCTTTGAGCATGTGGGGCGTCGTCTATAGCAGTCGGAAGTGCCTTGGAGTATGGCACGCGTTTCTGGTTCCGAGACGAACGCCGTATTGGGAGAATGGATTAAAACTGAAGGATCAGGGTTTTCAGCGGTGGCTGCTGATCCAGGGACGGGAAATCGCTGGCCGGACTCATGACCTGCCAGTCGCGAACCGGGCGGCCAGCTTTCTCGGCGCAACGCAAAACCTGCTCGCGCCAGTCGTCCATGCTGACCTTTGCCAGATTGTTGCAGCAGATCAATACGCCGTCTGGTGCGGTGGTCAGTACGGCCGGCTTGAGCAGGCTTTGGTAGTCGCGCAGCAGATCGACCGTGCCGAAGGCACTCTTGGCCCAGGCAGGCGGGTCGAGCAGCACGAGGTCGTATTCACGCTGATCCATGCGCGGGTAGGCAGGCAGCTTGTGACGACGCTGAATGATTGGCAGACCGGCCAATTGGCGGATGGCCGCGAAATAGTCGGACTGTACGAATTTCATTTTTGGCAGTTCAGGGTTCAGCAGGCCGTTTTCGCGACCAACCGCCAGATTGCCTTCGGCGAAATCGAGGTTGCAGACTTCGCTGGCTCCACCTGCAGCGGCACTCAGGCCAACACCACAGGTGTAGGAGAACAGGTTGAGCACGCTTTTGCCGGCACTGTGCTGCTTGACCCAGCCACGGGCGTTGCGCAGGTCGAGAAACAACAGCGGGTCTTGCCCGGCATGGCGGCCGCGCACCCGGTACTTGAGGCCCCATTCGTGGCCGACGGTGTCTTCAAGGGCGGCGTCTTCGGCGCGGTACACGGTGTCTTCGCGGTCGATACGCGAGTTGCCCTGGGAGCGGTCGTTGTAGACCAGCAGCAGGTCGAGGCCCAGGTGGCGATTGATGGCTTCGTGCAGTTGCAGCAAGTCATCGCGCTCAAGACGTTGATGAAAGCTTTGTACCAGCAGTTGCGGGCCGTAGCGGTCGATGGTCAGGCCGCCGGCGCCTTCCTGGCTGCCGTGGAACAGGCGATAGCAGTCGGTGCCCTGGGCGTGCAGCTCGGCCAACAGGTCGTGACGATTATCGAGGGCGGCGCGCAGCGCCTGATTCAAGGAAGACATGCATTGCGCCTTGGGGGACAGATAAGGCGCGGCAGTTTAGCAGAATAGGGCTGGTGATTATTGCTGCGTTGCTCTTGTAGCCGCTGTGGGAGCGAGCCTGCTCGCGAAGGTCGTTCGCGAGCAGGCTCGCTCCCACAGGATGGCTTGACCGGCAACAGAGTATCTACACGTTTTGCATTACTCCCGCTCGATCGCCAGCGCTACGCCCTGACCACCGCCGATGCACAAGGTGGCCAGGCCTTTTTTGGCGTCGCGCTTGAGCATTTCGTGAAGCAGGGTCACCAGGATCCGGCAACCTGACGCACCAATAGGGTGGCCAATGGCAATTGCGCCGCCATTGACGTTGACCTTGCTCGCGTCCCATTGCAGTTCCTGGCCCACGGCCAGCGCTTGTGCGGCGAAGGCTTCGTTGGCTTCGATCAGGTCCAGTTGCTGCAAAGTCCAGCCGGCTTTGCTCAGGCAACGCTGGGTGGCACTGACCGGGCCGATGCCCATGATGGCCGGATCCACGCCGGCATTGGCGTAGGCCGCGATTTTGGCCAGCACCGGCAAGCCCAGGGCCTTGGCCTTGGCGGCGCTCATGAGCATGACCGCGGCTGCGCCGTCATTGAGTGAGGAGGCGTTACCTGCGGTGACAGAGCCGTCTTTTTTGAATGCGGGACGCAGTTTTGCCAACGATTCGGCGGTGGTGCCAGCGCGCGGTTGCTCGTCGGTAGTGAATGCGATCGGATCGCCTTTGCGCTGCGGGATCAGGACGGGGGTGATTTCATCGACAAAGCGCCCGGCTTCAATCGCCGCAGTGGCTTTTTGCTGTGAGGCGGCGGCGAAGGCGTCTTGCGCTTCACGGCTGATGTCGTATTTAGCCACAAGGTTTTCGGCGGTAATGCCCATGTGGTAGTCGTTGAACGCATCCCACAGGCCATCGCTGATCATGGTGTCGACGATCTGACTGTGGCCCATGCGCAGACCGGTGCGGGCACCGGGCATGATGTAGTTGGACAGGCTCATGTTTTCCTGGCCGCCGGCGATGATCACCTCGGCATCGCCGCATCGAATGGCCTGGGCCCCCAGGTGCAGGGCCTTGAGGCCCGACCCGCAAACCTTGTTCAGGGTCAGTGCCGGTACCGCAAACGGCAGGCCGGCCTTGATTGCCGCCTGGCGGGCAGGGTTTTGCCCGGCACCGGCGGTCAGTACCTGACCCATGATCACTTCGTCGACCTGGGCGCCATCCAGGCCAGTTTGTGCGAGTAATTGGCGAATGACGGCGGCACCCAGTTCCACGGCAGGTACATGGGCCAGCGAACCTTGAAAGCTGCCAACGGCGGTGCGGGTAGCCGCAACGATTACGACGTCTTGCATTGCTTGAGTCCTCTTTATTCTTGGAGTGTTGTGTCCGGATTCAGGCGGGCATGGTGGCATAAATCGGTGTTGAGTTCATCGCGGGCAGGCCCGCTCCCACAAGAGCACCACAGATCCTGTGGGTGCGGGCCTGCCCGCGATGGCAACGTAGCGGTTTTCAGCCAAGCCCCATGCGCCGTCGCGCCCGTTGTACCGAACCGTTGCGTACGGCCCAGCGCAGGATTGGCGCGGTGCTGTTGACCCCGGCCCGCACCCCTTTGCGAATCATCGAGTGTTGTTGCAGCCCCAACTGGTCGCTGGCCCAGTCGGGCAGTAAATCGATCCCGGCCTGCATCATCAATGCACCAAATGGTTTGGCTAGCAGGCTGGGGGCAGGGGCGTTGAGCAGCAGGCGAATGACTTCACGGCTGCGCTCATCGCAAAGCAATTGCGGGCGAACGCTGTCGAGGTAATCGGCTACTTGCTGACGTGAGCGCGGTACGTGGGTGGCGCCCAGGCGTTCAGCGATCATGGCGATTTCGTCGTAGTAGCGGTCCTGATCTTCAGCGGATAAATGCGGGTTGCGATAGCGCAGGTGGGCGGCGAGAAAATTGCTGACTTCGGCCACATGCACCCAGGTCAGCAGCTCGGGGTCGCTGGCCGCATAGGGGCGGCCATCGAGACCGGTGCCGCTGACTTGCAGGTGGATGGTGCGCACTTTGTCGATCAGCCAGTTGGCATCGCCAGTGGCGCCGAAGGTGGTACCTGAAATGAACTGCCCGGTGCGGCGTAGCCGACCCAGCATGTCTTCGCGGAAACTGGAGTGGTCCCACACCCCGGCCAGGGCCAGTGGGTGCAAGGCTTGCAGCATCAAGGCGCTGATGCCGCCAATCAGCATGCTGGTGAAGTCACCGTGGACCTGCCAACTGATGGAGTCCGGGCCGAACAGGCCGGGGTCGCCCTTGGGGTTTTCGAGGTCGAGCTTGCCGAGGGAAAGCCCGGTCAGGCTCATGATCTGGCGCTCGATGGGGCGGCGGATAAATTCCATTATGCCTTTCTCGATGGTGCCAGCCAGTCGATGAAAACTGGCTGGCTATCAATCACCCGCGGTGACGGCCGCGGAAGTAGTTGATCAGGCCCTGGGTCGACGCATCGTCGGCAGGCTCTTCCTGGATACCGGTCAGGCGGTTGTATACGCCCTTGCCCAGCTCCTTGCCCAGTTCAACACCCCATTGGTCGAAGGCGTTGATGCCCCAGATCACGCTTTGCACAAACACTTTGTGTTCATACAGCGCCACCAGTGCACCCAGACGGCGCGGGCTGATGCGTTCCACCACCAGGGTATTGCTCGGGCGGTTGCCCGGGATCACCTTGTGCGGCGCCAGTTTTTTAACTTCTTCTTCGCTCATGCCCTTGTCGCGCAGTTCAGCTTCGGCTTCTGCGCGGGTTTTACCCAGCATCAGCGCCTGGCTTTGCGACAGGCAGTTGGCATACAGCCATTGATGGTGGTCGGACACCGGGTTGAAGCTGACAATCGGCACGATAAAGTCGGCCGGGATCAGTTGGGTGCCTTGGTGCAGCAATTGGTGGTACGCATGCTGACCGTTGCAGCCCACTCCACCCCAGATCACCGGGCCAGTATCGGTTGACACCGGAGTGCCGTCCTGGCGCACGCTCTTGCCGTTGGATTCCATATCCAGTTGTTGCAAGTGCTTGGTGATGTTGCGCAGGTAGTGGTCGTACGGCAGGATCGCGTGGCTTTGCGCGCCCCAGAAGTTGCCATACCACACGCCCAGTGCGGCCATCAGTACCGGCATGTTCTGCTCGAACGGAGCAGTCTGGAAGTGCTGGTCCATGCTGTAGGCACCGGACAGCAGCTCTTTGAAGTTGGACATGCCGATGGCCAGGGCAATTGGCAGACCGATGGCCGACCACAGCGAGTAACGCCCGCCGACCCAGTCCCACATCGGGAAGATGTTTTCTTCTCGAATACCGAATGCCACGGCTGCCGCGTTGTTGCTCGATACGGCGATAAAGTGGCGATGCAGCTCAGCTTCCGAACCGCCCTGGGCGAGGTACCAGGCTCGTGCCGCCTGGGCGTTTTTCAGGGTTTCGAGGGTATTGAATGATTTGGACGAAACGATAAATAGGGTGGTTTCAGCGCGCAGTTTTGCGGTCAGTTCATGGAACTCACTGCCGTCGATGTTCGCCAGGTAATGGCAGCGCACACCTTTTTGCGCGTAGGACAGCAGCGCTTCAGAAACCAGCTCAGGGCCGAGGAACGAGCCGCCGATGCCGATATTGACGATGTCGGTGATTGGCTTCTCGGTGTAACCGCGCCACAGACCGTCGTGAATCCGGCCGACCAGCTCGGTCATCTGGTTCAGGACTTTATGCACCTCGGGCATGATGTTCACGCCGTTGACCGACAGTTTGTCGGCAACCGGGCGACGCAGCGCGGTGTGCAAGGCCGGGCGACCTTCGGAGGCGTTGACGATTTCACCGCTGAACAGCGATTTGATCGCGCCTTTGAGGTCGACCTCATTGGCGAGGTCGACCAGAAGGTCGCGGGTCTCGTTGGTGATCAGGTTTTTCGAGTAGTCCAGAAACAGCCCGCAGCTGCTCAGGGTGAATTCTTCAAAACGTTTCGGGTTGCTGTTAAACGCGTCACGCATGCTGAAGTTTTGCATGCTGGCACGGTGAAGTTTCAACGCTTGCCAAGCGGGCAGAGCGGTAACGTCGTGAGGGGTGCGGTAGTACGCCATCGCTGCGGATATCCTTTTTGCTTGAACTGCCTTTGGACACTGAAAACACCTGCGCCTGGTTTTTCTTGTTCAGGCGTTCGGTCGGTCTGATTCTGCACGTTAACTGGAAGCAGGGCGATTACAGTAACCTTCGCGCCTGCTTCTGTCTTGGCTTTGTCTGACACCGAGAAGTAACTTTTGTCACAGTTACGTCACAGCAGGTGAAACGTTTCAGTGTTTCTTTATGGAGTGCGGGTCATTCCGCGGTTCCGCACAGGCGACTCTGTCAGAGCGCGCTGTCGAGATTAAGATGTACGTTGTCGATCAAACGGGTGGCACCCAGGAAGGCCGCAACCAGAATTACCAGGTCGCGATCAGTCGCCTGCGCCGGTAGCAAGGTCTGTGCGTGGCGCACTTCCAGGTAGTCCGGACGAAAACCAATGGCTTCGATTTGCGCCAGATGCTGGCGCACCAGGGCCGGGTAGTCGCGCTCACCGGCTTCGATGGCGCGCGCCATTTCACTCAGGTGACGGTACAGCGCTGGCGCCAGGGCTCGCTGCTCTTCGCTCAGGTAACCATTGCGCGAGGACAGGGCCAGGCCGTCTTCGGCGCGCACGGTGGGTTCGCTGATGATCTGGATCGGGAAGTTCAGATCGTTGACCATTGCGCGAATGACTGCCAGCTGTTGGTAGTCTTTTTGCCCAAAGATCGCCAGGTCGGGCTGAACCATGTTGAACAGCTTGCTGACCACGGTGGTCACACCATCGAAATGCCCCGGGCGACGGCTGCCGCACAGTTCATTGCTTAATTTGGCAGCAGTAACACGGGTCAGGCCGTCCATGCCGTTGGGGTACATTTCTTCAACGGTCGGGGCAAACAGCAAGTCACAGCCTGCCTGCAGAAGCCTTTCCTGGTCGGCTGCCAAGGTGCGCGGATAGGTATCCAGATCTTCGTTGGCGCCAAACTGCAGCGGGTTGACGAAAATGCTCGCCACCACGAAATCGGCTTGTTGTGCGGCGGTGGTTACCAGTGCGCCATGGCCACTGTGCAGATTGCCCATGGTCGGGACCAGTGCTATCTGTTTGCCTTCACGGCGTGCGCGGGCGATGACGGCGCGCAGTTCGCGAACGGTTTTAACTGTGTTCATGCAGAGAATCCGTGTTCGGTAGCAGGAAAGCTGACGGCTTTGACTTCAGTGACGTAGGCGCGCAGGGCGGACTGGATATCGGGCTGGCCGCTCATGAAGTTTTTCACGAACTTGGGCACGCGGCCGGTCAGTGAAAGGCCCAGCATGTCGTGCAGCACCAGGACCTGGCCGTCGGTGTCACTGCCGGCGCCGATGCCGATGACCGGGATCTTGACCGCGTGGGTGATCTCTTTTGCCAGTTCGCTGGGTACACATTCGAGCAGCAGCATGGCCGCCCCCGCCTGTTCCAGGGCAATGGCATCGGCACGCATCTGGCGCGCCTGGTTTTCGTTGCGGCCTTGTACCTTGTAACCCCCCAGCACGTTCACGGTCTGCGGGGTCAGGCCCATATGCGCGCACACGGGGATGCCGCGTTCAGTCATGGCCCGGATCGACTCGGCCAGCCACACGGCGCCTTCGACCTTGACCATATGCGCGCCGGCCTTCATCAGCACCGCGCTGTTGTTGAGGCTTTGTTCCAGGGTGGCGTTGGCCATAAAGGCCATGTCCGCCAGGATCAGAGCGTCCTGGTTACCGCGTTTGACGCAGGCCACGTGGTAGGCCATGTCAGCGGTCGTCACAGGCAATGTACTGTCATGCCCTTGTAGAACCATGCCCAGGGAGTCGCCTACCAATAGCACTTCAACACCGGCCTGATTGCAGGCGTGGGCGAAGGTGGCGTCATAGCACGTCAGCATGGTGATTTTTTCACCTTTTTGCTTAAGGCCTTGCAGGGTGGTCAGGGTAATAGCTGGCATGAAAAGGATCCTCGTCAGGCAGTGTGGTAACCACTGCGAGTAACGCGTGTGATTCATCGTTATGAACAGGCACACCTTTATAGAGGGCGCTTATAAAGCCTGCTTTTCACATTGCACCATCCTGTGGATGGCTGCGGGATGCCTATAGTCGTGACGAGGGCACTGGAAGTCAATTCCGGGTGTTACCGCAATGGTGTTACCCGGGTATTGATTCGATTCAGCTTAAGAGGGGATTCGCTCAAGCCCGATAAATGGGCAGTCATCGAGCAATTGCGCGAGCGTGCGGCCATCGGAGAGTTTCAGCGATGCTGGCGCCAGTTCGGCCAGCGGATACAGCACAAAAGGCCGGGCGTGCATGTGGTAGTGCGGGACTTTAAGGCGGGGCTCGTCGATCAGGCGATCGCCGAATAGCAAGATGTCCAGGTCCAGAGTGCGCGGGCCCCAACGTTCTTGACGCTCGCGTCCCTGGTCCAGTTCGATGGCCTGCAGGGCATCGAGCAGGTCCAGCGGCGCCAGCGAGCTGTCGATGGCCGCTACGGCATTGGTGTAGCGCGGCTGGCCAGGCAACAGCGAGTCGCTTTGATAAAATGCTGAAACCCCGATGAGTCGGGAGTCCGGCAATTGCGCCAGGGCCTGGACAGCACTGCGCAATTGATCCGCCGGGTCAGCCAGATTGCTGCCCATTCCAATGTAGACGCGTTCCATCGCTTACTCGTCCGCTGCGGCGCTGCGTTTACGCTTGGCACCGCTGGTACGGCGACGTTTGCGCGGTGCAGGACCGGTACCGTCATCCTTGGCGTTGCTCAGGTCGCGGATCATCTCGCGGCGGCCGCTGTCATTGGCGTCCTGATAGTCGGTCCACCATTCGCCCAGGCCATTGGTCTGCTCGCCGGCGCTTTCACGCAAGAGCAAGAAGTCATACCCGGCACGGAAACGCGGGTTGTCGAGCAACATGTCGGCGCGTTTGCCGCTGCGACGCGGCAGGCGCTCCTGCATGTCCCAGATCTCGCGAATCGGCATGGTGAAGCGCTTGGGAATAGCAATACGCTGGCATTGCTCGGCGATCAGTTCATGGGCGGCTTCCTGCATGGCAGGAATGGGCGGCATGCCTTGATCTTGCAGGCGCAATACGCGTGCAGGCAACGCGGGCCACAACAGGGCGGCAAACAGGAAGGCCGGGGTCACCGGTTTGCCCTGTTTGATGCGCAGATCAGTGTTGCGCAAGGCTTCGCTGATCAGGGTGTGGGTGTAGGTCGGGTTGTGCTCCAGTGCTTCGGCGCTGGCCGGGAACAGAGGGTCGAACAACTCGAGGTCAACCAGCATCTCGAAGGTGTCGGAAGCGTTACCGGAGAGGAACAGCTTGAGCACTTCTTCGAACAGGCGCGCGGAAGGGATTTCCCGCAGCATCGGCGCCAGTTCGCGGATTGGTTCGGCGGTGTGCTTTTCGATACCAAAGTTGAGCTTGGCGGCAAAGCGCACGGCGCGCAGCATGCGAACCGGGTCTTCCTGGTAGCGCTGTTGCGGGTCGCCGATCAGGCGCAGCAAGCGGTTGCGGATATCGTGTACGCCATTGGCGTAATCGAGGATGCGCTCGCTGACCGGGTCGTAGTACAGGGCGTTGATCGTGAAGTCACGACGCTGGGCGTCTTCTTCAAGGGTGCCGTAGACGTTGTCGCGCAAGATGCGCCCGCTTTCGTTACGCGAGGACTGGTTGCTGTCTTCCTCTTCGTCGTTTTGCGGGTGATTGGCACGGAAGGTCGCGACTTCAATGATTTCGCGGCCAAAGTGGATATGCACCAACTTGAAACGACGACCGATGATTCGCGCATTGCGAAATTCGGCGCGCACTTGCTCGGGCGTGGCGCTGGTGGCGACGTCAAAGTCTTTTGGCGTGATATTGAGCAGCATGTCGCGTACGCAACCGCCAACCAGATAGGCCTGGTAACCGGCGTTCTGCAGGCGTTCGACGATATTGACCGCGTAGCGGCTGAACTGGGCACGTTGCAGCGAGTGTTGGCTGCTGTTGAGCACTTCAGGGGTGCTGCGCAGTTGTTGCGTACGACGCTTGGGAGAACGGAATGACTGGAACAGCTTCTTCAGCATGGGATGCACTGTTTGAAGGAATGTTCGGCCAAAACGAAGAATGACCGCATGATGGGCGGGGATTCTAGCATTTAGTCAGGGGATGGTGTAGGACGCTTAGCCGCTCTTGCGAGCGAAGCTGCAAGCCGTAAGCATAAATAGCTGTAAGAGGCGCGGTTTAGACGGTTGCGAGGGGATTTGTTAAATCGCAGAAACCACAAGGGGAGCCGAAGCTCCCCCAGAATTAGTTGCGTGCTCTATTTTTATAATTGATTGCGGGCTTTTTGTTTTTGTTAATCGCCCTGGTTACAAAGGTCTTGCCTGTGCAACCCTCCCAATCGGGAGATAAGAGCAAACGGATTGCTTTGGTCGCTGCGTTGATGTGATCAATGATCCAACCAGTTCAGGCTCTGCTTTAAGTGCAGTTTTTGTTGTTCTCTGCCTGGTCGCGGGGCAAGCCCCATTTACAACACCTCTCCAAAACAATCAGTTAGCTGCGCCTCCGCCGTGTTGTTCTTGTTATGCGTGAGCCGATACGTCTTATTTTTATTGTGTGCTGCTGTGATTCTTATTGTTCTTGTACGAATACATATAGCAGGGTGCGTGCCAACTTTTGTGCGGCCCAGCAAAATAAGGGGTTTTCAGGGTTTTGGCCTTTTTCCGGGCAAAAAAAAGCCGGGCCATCGTTACCGTAAGACCCGGCTTTTGTTACGTGATTTAACAGAGGTAACAGTTGGTTACCTCTGGCGCTGTTACCTAGCCCTCGCTTGGCACGCCGGTTTTGCGTCGCGGGATTCCCAGACGCTGACGTCGCTCCCACAAGCATTTGCGGCTGACCCCCAGTTTTCGAGCCAGTTCGGTCTCGGTCATATGGTCCTGATGCTCAAGGACGAAGTGCTGGAAGTAGTCTTCCAGTGACAGGTCCTCGGTGGGATCAAGGCTGGTGTTACCGTTACTGATGCTCTGCTGCGGGGCCAGGCCGATGAAGTCATCGTCTTGCAGGTCGCTCAGTTCAATATCGATACCCAGCAGTTCAGCCGAGATTTCCGGGCTTTCACAGAGGATCACCGCGCGCTCCACAGCGTTTTCCAGCTCGCGCACGTTACCCGGCCATGAGTAATGGCTGATCGCCCGTTCGGCATCAGGGGCGAATTTGAGGTCGGTGCGACCCACGCGAGCACTTTGGCGGGCGAGGAAGGCGTTGGCGATTTCGTTGACGTCAGCGCCACGTTCACGCAGCGCAGGCAGCTTGAGCGCGATAACGTGCAGGCGGTAGTACAGGTCTTCGCGGAACTGGCCTACCTTGGCCAGGCTTTTCAGGTCGCGGTGGGTCGCGGCAATCAGGCGAACATCGACCTTTTGCGACTGTACCGAGCCAACCCGGCGAATCTCGCCTTCCTGCAGCACGCGCAGCAGTCGGGCTTGGGCCTCAAGCGGCAATTCGCCGATTTCATCGAGGAACAGCGTGCCGCCATCGGCCGCTTCAACCAGACCGGCACGGCCAGCGCTGGCGCCGGTAAACGCGCCTTTTTCGTGGCCGAACAGTTCGGACTCGATCAGGGATTCCGGGATGGCCGCGCAGTTGACCGAGATCATCGGTGCTTTGGCGCGGCGCGACAGGTTGTGCAGGGCGCGGGCTACCAGCTCTTTACCTGTGCCGGATTCACCCTGGATCAGCACATTGGAGTCAGTGGGCGCTACTTTGCGAATCTTGCTGTACATGTCCAGCATTGGCGGGCACGAACCGATGATGCCGATTTCACCGTTGCTGTTATCCACCGTGTTTTTGTCAGCGGTGCCTGCTTTGGCAGGGCGTTCGGCCGGCGCGCTCTGGGTGTTTTGCCGGTCACGCAGAATGCGCGCCACCGCTTGCAGCATTTCGTCGTGATCAAAAGGTTTGGCGATGTAGTCCACCGCGCCCATTTTCATCGAGTCCACGGCCGAGCGCAGGCTGGCATAGCTGGTCATGATCAGCACCGGCTTGCCCTGGCCAAGCTTGATCAGCTCGGTCCCCGGAGCGCCGGGCAGGCGCAGGTCGCTGACAATCAAGTCAAACGACGGGATGCTGAACTGCTCCTGCGCCTCTTGCACCGAGCCAGCCTCGCTGACCTGGTATTGATTGCGCTCCAGTAAGCGGCGTAGGGCGGAGCGGATGATGGTTTCATCTTCGACGATCAAAATATGCGGCATTGATTCGGTTCTCTCGACGGTCTCAGTTCACAGCGGACGTCGCTTCGACATGACGCGGTAGTGTCACCCGGATACGGGTTCCGCGTTGGCTGTGAATGTCAGCCGGGCTGTCGATGGTGATTTGTCCATAATGCTCTTCAACGATGGAATAGACCAGTGCAAGGCCCAGACCTGTACCTTCGCCAGGGTCCTTGGTGGTGAAAAACGGTTCGAACAACCGGTCCATGATGTTCTGCGGAATGCCAGTGCCTTCATCTTCCACGATAAGGTCGACGGTGTGCTCGCTGGCCTCGCTCTTGACCCGTACGGCACTGCCGGCAGGCGTCGCGTCGCGGGCGTTGGAGAGCAGGTTGATCAATACCTGGGCGAGCCGCTGCGGGTCGCCGTCGACCCAGTGGTCCGGGTCGCACAGGTTGTAGAATTGCACTTCGAAATTGCGTCGGTTCAGGGCCAGCAGGCCAATGGCATCCTGGGCTACTTCGGCCAGACAGACGGGCTCGTCATTGTGTTGATGGCTGCCGGCATGGGCGAAGCTCATCAGAGACTGGACGATGCGTGAGATGCGTTTGGTCTGTTCAAGTATCTGGCTGCTGATTTCGGTCAATTCGCCATCGTCTTCGCGTTCCTCGCGCAGATTCTGCGCCAGGCAGGCAATGCCGGTGACCGGGTTGCCGATTTCGTGAGCCACCCCTGCCGCCAGCCGCCCGATGCTGGCCAGGCGCTCGGAGTGCACCAGCTTGTCTTCGAGCATCTGGGTTTCCGTCAGGTCCTCGACCAGCAGCACCAGGCCGCTGTTACCCGGTGCCAGCGGCTCGTCAATGGCGGCTTTGTGCAGGTTGAGCCAGCGGGTCTGGCCATCAAGGGCCAGGTGCTGCTTGTGCAAGTGTTCGTCCGGCAGGTCGATAAAACCTTGCAGCAACTCGCGCCATGGATCGCCCAGGGTACCCAGGCGCGAACCCACCACGCGCTGGGCCGGGATGCCGGTCAACTCTTCCATGGCCTTGTTCCACATCAGGATCTCTTGATCCTTGGCCAGTGAACACACGCCCATCGGCAACTCTTGCAGGGTCTGGCGGTGATAACGGCGCAAGGCGTCGAGCTCGGCTGCCAGCCCGGTAAGGCGTGAGTGGTAGTCCTCAAGCCGGCTTTCGATAAAGTGAATGTCCTCGGTAACGTAGTTTTCGCCGCCGGACTTGTAGGGCAAAAAGGTTTCGACCATATCTTGTGCGACGCTGGGGCCCATCAGGCCGGAAAGGTTGGCTTCGATCCTGTCGCGCAGGCGTCGCAAGGCATAGGGGCGACGTTCATCGAAAGGCAGGAAAAGGTCACGCAGCGCCTGTTCGACTTCTTTTTGCGCCGCTTTGGCGCCCAGAGGTTTGGCCAGCTGAGTAGCGAACTCCTGCGGGGAGGCCGCGTGCAGCTCGCGACGTTGCGGGCGGCGTACGTTATCCACAGCACAGGCTTCGGCGGCACTGGCTTCTTCAGGGCTGGCGTTGGTGAACAGGGAAATCAGGGTGAACATCAGCACGTTGGCCGCCAGCGAGGCGATGGCTGCCATGTGCCAGCTGGTATCGTCCAGCACATAGATCATGTTCAACCACGGGATATAGAAGCCCTGGAAGTTGCCGATCAGCGGGAACAGCATGCTCGCCATCCACACCAGTATCCCGGCCAGCAGACCGGCAATAAAGCCACGTCGGTTGGCCGTCGGCCAGTACAGTACCGAGAGCACGCCCGGCAAAAACTGCAACGTGGCGACAAAGGCCACGATGCCGAGGTTGGCCAGATCCTGCTCGGCGCCCAGCAGCAGGTAGAAGCCGTAGCCGGCCATGATAATGGCAACGATCAGGGCGCGGCGGGTCCACTTCAGCCAGCGGTAGATATTACCTTCGGCGGGCGGTTGATAAAGCGGCAGCACCAGGTGGTTGAGGGCCATGCCCGAAAGCGCCAGGGTGGTTACGATAATCAGCCCGCTGGAGGCCGAAAGCCCGCCCACATAAGCCAGCAGCGCCAGGGGTTTGCTGTTGGCGGCAATACCGATACCGAGTGTGAAGTATTCCGGATTGGTGGTGGCGCCCAGCTTGAGGCCGGCCCACAGGATCAGCGGCACGGCCAGGCTCATCAGCAACAGGAACAGCGGCAGGCCCCAGCTGGCGCTGACCAGCCCGCGCGGGTTGAGGTTCTCGGTGAAGGTCATGTGATACATGTGCGGCATCACAATGGCCGAGGCGAAAAATACCAGCAGCAGGGTGCGCCATGGCCCTTCTTGAAGCGGTGTGTGCAGTGCGGCGAGGGCGGTCTGGTTTTGCAGCAGCCAGACTTCCAGCTGTTGCGGGCCATCGAACACGCCATAAAGCGCGTAAAGACCCACACCGCCAATGGCGATCAGCTTGATCACCGACTCAAAGGCAATGGCGAATACCAGGCCTTCGTGTTTCTCACGGGTGGCGATATGCCGAGAGCCGAAGAAGATCGTAAACAGGGTGATCAGTGCGCAGAAGCTCAGGGCTACGCGGTGTTGCACCGGCTCGCGGGTGAGGATGCTGATGGAGTCGGCCACGGCCTGGATTTGCAGGGCCAATAGCGGTAACACGCCTATCAGCATGAAAATCGTGGTCAGGGCTCCGGCCCAGGTGCTGCGGAAGCGAAAGGCGAACAGGTCGGCCAGCGATGAGAGCTGGTAGGTGCGGGTGATTTTTAGAATGGGGTAAAGCAACACAGGCGCCAGCAGAAAAGCCCCGGAAACCCCAAGGTAGCTGGACAAAAAGCCGTAGCCATATTCGTAAGCCAGCCCCACTGTGCCGTAGAACGCCCAGGCACTGGCGTAAACGCCCAAAGACAGGGTGTAGGTCAGCGGGTGACGAATGATTGCGCGCGGGATCATGCCGCGTTCACTGATCCAGGCCACGCCAAACAGCACCAGCAGGTAGGCGGCGCTGATCAGGATCATCTGGGTCAGGCTAAAGCTCATCGGCATCTTTTTGGCTCTGCAGAATAAAGGTCACAACGATCAGAATCAGCCAGAGCAGATAGGGCCGGTACCAGGCGCCTGTCGCATCGATCCACCAATCCATGATGGCGGGAGAAAACAGGTAGATCCCGACAACCAGCAACAGGACCAATCGATAGATATACATCCCGCCCTCACTTTTACAGGCCGCATGCCCAAAAACGTGCGGCGATGGTAACGGATGGCTGGCAACCTGCAAGGGCTGTCAGCGTAATTGCGCCTCGGCGAGGGTCAGTGTGCGTGGGATATTGGCGGCGTTCCAGTGGGCAATGCCCCAATCCAGCACCTCACGCGGGGTTGCGTCGTTCAAGTGTTGCTCTGTTGTCTGACCCAGAGCACGCAAGGCCCGCAGCAGCAGCGGGGTGGCCTGCTCCGGGGTCAGGGGCGGTGAGCGGTAGGATTTGCCGAGTTTGTGGCCATCAGGCTGCACGATCAGTGGCACATGCAGATAGCGCGGTTGTGACAAACCCAGCAACTCTTGCAGGTAAAGTTGGCGCGGGGTGGAGTCGAGCAGGTCGGCGCCACGCACGATATCGGTCACACCCTGGGCGGCATCATCGAGCACCACCGCTAATTGGTAGGCATAGAGACCGTCGCGGCGACGAATCACGAAATCACCGACATCGCGCCCCAGGTGCTGGCGGAACTCGCCCTGAACCCGGTCGGTGAAGGCATATTCCAGCTCAGGGACGCGAATGCGGATGGCTGCGTTATCCATTGAGTGCCCGGCATTGCGGCAAAAGCCGGGGTAAATGCCGTTGTAACCTTCCAGCTGTTTGCGTGAACAGGTGCAGGCGTAGGCCAGGCCCATGCTGAACAGTCGGTTTAGCACGTGCGCATAGGCTTCGTGGCGCTCGCTTTGACGGACCAGTTCGCCGTCCCATTCAAAACCGTAGCGCTCAAGGGCATCGAGAATCGCGGCCTGGGCGCCGGGCATTTCCCGCGGCGGATCGAGATCTTCCATGCGCAGCAACCAGCGGCCACCTACGGAGCGGGCATCGAGGTATGACGCAAGGGCGGCGACCAACGAGCCAAAATGCAGATGGCCACTGGGCGTTGGGGCGAAGCGCCCGATATAGGAGGGTGCAGTCATGGACGTGGGCCGATTTCTTGTGGGAGCGGGTTTGCTCGCGATGGGGCAACCCGGTTTTGAACCTTTGGCGCGGTGATGCTATCGCGAGCAAGCCCGCTCCCACGCAGGGCACTGAAATTTCACAAACAAAAATGGGGCGTTCGCACGCCCCATCTGGTCAAGTTGGCGATTACTTGCCGACTTGTTTTTCCTTGATTTCAGCCAAGGTCTTGCAGTCTACGCACATGTCGGCAGTAGGGCGGGCCTCGAGTCGACGGATACCGATTTCGACGCCGCAGGATTCGCACCAGCCATATTCTTCGTCTTCAATCAGTTGCAGCGTCTTGTCGATTTTCTTGATCAGCTTGCGCTCGCGATCGCGGGCGCGCAGTTCCAGGCTGAATTCTTCTTCCTGGCTCGCGCGGTCGGATGGGTCAGGAAAGTTTGCCGCTTCGTCTTTCATATGATCAACGGTGCGGTCGACTTCCTGCATCAAGTCCTGTTTCCACTTTTGCAGAATCTTGGTGAAGTGTTTACGCATGGGCTCGCCCATGTACTCTTCACCCTTCTTTTCAACGTAGGGTTCGAAGCCGCTAAGTTGAGTATTCTGTTGCTTTGCTTGTGTGGGCATGAAATGGACCGCCTCTCATTCTTCTAATCCATTGCGCAGGATTGCAACATCACCGACACCTGCCGGCCCTGCGGCTGCAAGCGGGCGAACTTACCAGATCAAATCGGGCTGCGCTACTCCCGCATGTCCAGCCCGTTCTCAGGGTATGTGTGCAGAGCCTGTGGTGCTTGAGATTAGTGGCTAATTAATAATTTTAGTCGAGCTATGACTAAAGGCCGGGTTGTTTGGTTCTATCGGCAAGTGGGCTAAGACCGTAATTAGCTCTCTCTTATAGCACTGCTTGGGTAGAATCGGCTTTTTGCTTACCCAGGAAGGCAGGCTCATGGCTCAGTCATACAGTGCGCGCAGCCGCGCAATCGAACCGTTCCACGTGATGGCGTTGTTGGCGCGGGCCAATGAGTTGCAGGCTGCCGGGCACGATGTGATTCACCTGGAAATCGGCGAGCCGGACTTCACCACGGCCGAGCCGATCATTGCTGCCGGCCAGGCTGCCCTGGCCGCCGGCAAAACCCGTTATACCGCCGCCCGTGGCCTGCCGGAACTGCGTGAAGCGATCAGCGGGTTTTACCGGCAGCGCTATGGCTTGAATATCGACCCCGGGCGAATTCTTATAACGCCCGGTGGTTCTGGTGCCCTGTTACTGGCTTCCAGCCTGCTGGTTGATCCGGGTAAACATTGGTTGCTAGCAGACCCAGGCTACCCATGTAACCGACATTTCCTGCGTTTGGTAGAGGGGGCGGCCCAACTGGTGCCTGTAGGTCCCGATGTGCGCTATCAACTCACAGCCGAACTGGTCGAACGCCACTGGAACCAGGACAGCGTAGGCGCGTTGGTGGCGTCCCCGGCCAATCCGACCGGCACACTGTTGAGTCGTGACGAACTGGCAGCCCTGTCTGCAGCGGTCAAGGCCCGCAATGGGCATCTGGTGGTGGATGAGATCTATCACGGCCTGACCTATGGCTGTGATGCGGCGAGTGTGCTGGAAGTTGATGACAGCGCGTTTGTGCTTAATAGTTTTTCCAAGTATTTCGGCATGACCGGCTGGCGCCTGGGCTGGCTGGTGGCGCCGCCAGAGGCAGTGGCCGACCTGGAGAAACTCGCACAGAATCTCTATATCAGCGCGCCAAGCATGGCCCAGTACGCAGCATTGACCTGCTTCGAACCGCAGACCCTGGCGATTCTGGAAGAGCGTCGGGCCGAGTTTGGCCGTCGTCGCGATTTCCTGTTGCCGGCCTTGCGCGAGCTGGGCTTTGGCATTGCGGTTGAGCCTGAAGGTGCGTTTTACCTGTATGCCGACATCAGCGCGTTTGGCGGTGATGCCTTCGCGTTTTGTCAGCATTTTCTGGAAACCCAGCACATCGCCTTTACCCCAGGCCTGGATTTCGGCCGTTACAAATCCGGGCATCACGTACGCTTTGCCTATACCCAAAATTTGCCACGCCTGCAGGAAGCTGTTGAGCGGATTGCCCGTGGCCTCAAGAGCTGGAAGGGCTGATGCGTTTTTCACCTGAACTGGAAGAAGGGCGCCTGATCAAGCGCTATAAGCGCTTTTTGGCGGATATCGAAACCAGCGCTGGCGAGTTGATGACCATCCACTGCCCGAACACCGGTTCCATGCTCAATTGCATGGTCGAGGGTGGTCAGGTGTGGTTCAGTCGTTCCAACGACCCCAAGCGCAAGTTGCCGGGTACCTGGGAAATCAGCCAAACCCCGCAAGGACGGCTGGCGTGCGTGAACACCGGGCGCGCCAATCACTTGATCGAAGAGGCGCTGCTGGCCGGGGTGATTACCGAGCTGGAGGGTTTTACCGCGCTCAAGCGCGAGGTCCCTTACGGGCAGGAAAAAAGTCGCATCGACTTTCGCCTTGAGTACCCGCAGGGCTTTGCCTATGTTGAGGTCAAGAGTGTCACCCTGGGGTTTGACGGTTCCCGTGTCGCGGCATTTCCGGATGCCGTGACCCAGCGTGGCGCCAAGCATCTGCGCGAGCTGGCGACCCTGGCGAAGGAAGGCGTGCGTGCAGTGCAGTTGTATTGCGTCAACCTGACGGGGATCGATGCGGTGCGTCCGGCTGAAGAAATCGACCCGGGTTATGCCGCTGCCCTGCGCGAGGCTGTGGCGGCCGGGGTGCAGGTGCTGGCTTATGGGGTCAGCCTGACATCGGATGCTGTAGTGGTTGATCGCCGTCTAGACGTCATCCTCTGAGGCTTGCGGTGTAATCCAGATCCCTTGGCCGTCTTCACGGCAGTCAAGGGCTGTCAGAAATTGTCCCGCGCAGGGCCCGGCCACGCATTCCCCGCTTTCGATCAGGAACAATGCTGCGTGGGTTGAACACTGGATCAGGCTGGCGCTGGGGTCGAGAAACTGGTCGGGTTGCCATTCCAGTGCCACCCCGCGATGGGGGCAGCGGTTTTTGTAGGCATACACCCGGCCCTCCCGGCGAGTGATCAGCAGCCGCACTTCATCCAGCTCAAAGCCACGGCTGGTACCTTCGCTCAGTGCATGCGATGAGCATAAAAACTTCATGACAATCCTTAATAACAGCTAAACGGTTGAGTCGATGACGGGTTTCTGAGCGGGTTAACAGGTTGACGTGCAAATGCAAACAATTATCAAATGGCGGCTTGCTCTGCATGTGCTGTTTTCACAGCGTGAAAATTGTGAGCCCTCTTTATTCAAGGAAAGCCTCTGTATGCGCCTGAGTACCCGCCTGATTACGTTCTGTGCAGGCCTTATGATCAGTCATGTCAGCCTGGCTGGCGAGTTGCCACAACGTTGGGTCAGCGCCGGAGGAGCGCTTTCGGAGTGGGTCAGCGTATTGGGTGCGGAGTCTAAATTGGTTGGGGTCGATACCACCAGCCAGCATCCTGAATCACTCAAGTCGCTGCCCAGTATCGGCTATCAGCGCCAACTCTCGGCAGAAGGTGTCCTGAGCCTGAAGCCGGATGTGCTGATCGGCACTGAAGAAATGGGCCCGGCCGCGGTGTTGTTGCAGATTCGCGGTGCCGGTGTGCCGGTGGAGATGTTTTCGGCCCAGGCAGACCTAGCCAGCCTTGAGGGCACCTTGCAGCATTTGGGGCGCCTGCTGGGGGATGAGGCGCAGGCAGCGCAAGTGTTCAAGGACTACCAGCAGCAACTGGAAGAGCATCAACAGCAGGTCAAGGCCGCACAAGCCAGTCATCAGGCACCCGGGGTATTGCTACTGTTGGGCCATGCCGGTGGTAAACCGATGATTGCTGGCAAAGATACGGCGGCGGACTGGCTGCTGACGCAAGCGGGGGGACATAACCTGGCGACCCACAGCGGTTACAAGCCGTTTTCTGTGGAAGCGCTGGCGGGGCTCAACCCTGAAGTGCTGGTATTTGCCGATCGCAGCCTGACCGGTGAGGCGGCGCGCAAAGCGCTTATGAAAGAAAACCCGGTACTGGCATCTATACGCGCCGCTAAAAATGGCCGTGTCTATGAGCTGGACCCGACGCTGCTGGTGGGTGGCCTGGGGCCGCGTCTGCCGGAACGCCTGAAGCAACTGACGGCTGAGTTCTATCCCGCGGTTCCGGTCAGCCAATGAGGACGTTGGTTAAACCCCGGGCCCTGTTTACAGGTTTGAGCGCGTTGTGCCTGTTGTCGATCTGGCTGTCGCTGGCACTGGGGCCGGTGAGCCTGCCGTTGTTTGACACCTTGCGCGCGGCACTGCGCCTGATCGGGGTGCCGATTGCGGGTGAAGGCCTGGAGCAGGCCGAATTGATCCTGGGGCAGATCCGCTTGCCGCGAACCTTGTTGGGGCTGGCGGTGGGTGGCGTGCTGGCGCTCTCAGGTGTAGCCATGCAGGGGTTGTTTCGCAACCCGCTGGCCGATCCGGGGTTGGTCGGCGTATCCAGCGGCGCCGCCCTCGGGGCGGCGATCGCGATTGTCGGCGGGGCTGCTTTTGGCGGGTTGCCGGAAGTGATGGGCCCGTACCTGCTGTCGCTGTGTGCGTTTATCGGTGGTTTGGGGGTGACGGCGCTGGTGTATCGGTTGGGCCGGCGCAACGGTCAGACCAATGTGGCGGTGATGTTGCTTGCGGGCATTGCCCTGACAGCCTTGGCTGGTTCTGCTGTGGGTTTGTTTACCTATCTCGCCGATGACGCGACCTTGCGCACTCTGACATTCTGGAACCTGGGCAGTCTCAATGGCGCCAGCTATGCACGGCTGTGGCCACTGTTGATTGTGACGGTGGGGGTCGCACTGTGGCTGCCCCGGCGGGCGAATGCGCTCAATGCACTGCTGTTGGGGGAATCCGAAGCCAATCACCTGGGCATCGACGTTGAAGGCCTGAAGCGCGAACTGGTGTTCTGCACGGCCCTGGGGGTGGGGGCCGCTGTGGCAGCGGCAGGCATGATTGGCTTTATCGGGCTGGTGGTGCCGCATCTGGTGCGACTGCTGGCGGGGCCTGATCACCGGGTGCTGTTGCCTGCTTCGGTACTGGCGGGGGCCACCTTGTTGCTGTTTGCCGACTTGATCGCTCGCCTGGCGCTGGCGCCAGCCGAACTGCCCATCGGGATTGTTACTGCGTTTCTCGGTGCGCCTTTCTTCCTGTATTTGCTGATGCGAGGACGCCACTGATGCTGCGTACGGAAAACCTGCAGATCCGTCGCGATCAGAAAATCGTGCTGGCGGATGTCACCCTTGATGTACGCCCGGGGGAAGTGCTGGGTGTGCTCGGCCCCAATGGCGCGGGTAAAAGTACCCTGCTGGCGGCCTTGTGCGGGGAGCTGGCGCCGAATGGCGGGCAGGTCTGGCTGGATGAGCTGGCCTTGAGCCACTGGAAGGGCGCGCAGCGGGCACAACGCCTCGCTGTCCTGCCGCAAACCTCGACCCTGGATTTTGCCTTTCGCGTTGAAGAAGTGGTGGGCATGGGCCGACTGCCTCATCAGACGGGTCGCACTCGCGACGCCGAAATAATCCATGAGGCATTGCAGGCCGCCGATGTTGAGCATCTTGCGGGGCGCAGCTACCTGGCCTTATCGGGGGGCGAGCGTCAGCGTGTGCATCTGGCACGGGTACTGGCGCAATTATGGCCGGGGCAAAACGGGCAGACCCTGTTGCTTGATGAACCCACTTCAATGCTCGACCCCTTGCATCAGCACACCACGCTCAAGGCCATTCGGGCATTTGCTGATCGCGGTGCTGCGGTGTTGATCATCCTGCATGACCTTAACCTGGCGGCGCGTTACTGTGACCGCTTGCTCTTGCTGGAACAGGGGCGCCCACGGGCTCTGGATTGCCCGCAAGCGGTATTGCAGCCGGATGAGCTCAAGGCCGTGTTTGGGCTCGATGTTTTAGTGCAGCCGCACCCGGAGCTGGGTTGCCCGATGGTAATTGCTCGCTGAGCAGCCGCCCAAGCACTTTTCCACAGGCAAAAAAAGACCCGGCAAGAGCCGGGTCAAATAACCGTGATTAGCCTGATGAGGAGATTTTCTGAGAGTCCGAACCAAGGGCCTTTCAGAAGATCGACTGGTCTCGCGACCAGATGGCGTAATCATAACAATTCTCATTACCAAGTCAACAACTGTTTTTTACCGTTCATCGTGTTCGTTGCCAGCCTGCCGTATCAGGCCTTTTTCAGTGTGGCCAGATGCTCGACTTGCTGATTGAGGGCCTCTTTGCGTTCTGCAGGAATATCGTTCCAGTGAACATCCAGCAGGGCACCTTCGATAGCATATAAAAGTACTTTGGAGGCTCTGAACCCTCGTGCCTTCACCGCCCGGTAGGCATCCACTGCGCCCAGGCGCTTCAAGTCCGCGGCACTGTGAATGCCAACAGCGTGCAGCCATTGTGAAGAGGTCTTGCCAAGATTTTTCAAATGCTGGAGTTCATCGTTCATCAGCTCTCCTTGCGACGGCGTGAGCTCAGCGTTTACGGGGTATGTTGACTCTATTGAGTGTAGCGCTCAGTAGGAAATTCGTAGTCCGTTAGTCGGTTTTGGAACAAGGCGGAGTTGGAATTGAGCGAATGTGCTGTAGTAAGGCGCAAATCAGTTCCCTGGACCCAAGAGGGTAGAGCGCCCATGACCATTCAATCCACCTTGGCGACTGTGAAACGCCAGCGCCGAATCTGATGTCGTATTTGTGTTAACGGGCGATGTTACGCAGGTAAACGCCGTGAAACCGTTGCGGTTCCACGGCGAACATGGACCTTACAGGCCCGGCAAGCGCTGGCGAATGTCGGCAATCAGAGTGTCGAGGCTTTTGCTGTTGTGGGTTTCAACACGCTTGCTGCGCAGGATCTCATCAGCGCCCAGCGCTTCGCGGCTGGCTTGCTGAGCTTTGACTACTTCCAGGGTGGCGTCAGACGGGTCGGTACCCACGGACTTGCGATGGGCCAGCCAGCCTTCGATCACGGCGTCCGGGGCGGTGCAGTCAAGGATCAGGCAAGGAACACCTGTCGCTTCGGCCACTTTGGCGGCCGCATCGCGCTGCTCACGCTTGAGGTAGGTGGCATCGATCACCACCGGGAAGCCCGCACGCAGGACGATGCCGGCCAGTTCATGCAGTTTATTGTAGGTAGCTGCGCTGGCGTCGGCGTTGTAGATGCCATCGCCGACTGCGTTTTCTGCCGTCTGCTGACCGAACAGTTGCTTGCGGATGACGTCTGAGCGCAGGCGAATCGCCCCCAAAGCTTCAACCAGTCGCATGGCTACCGAGCTTTTACCTACAGCCGAAACACCGTGCGTAATGGTCAGAAAACGCGAAGGAATCGTGCTGTAGCTCTCTGCCAGGTTCGCGTAGTTGCGGTATTGACGCAGAGTGGCTGCGCGCTGCACCGGGCTGGCTTCGGCAGGCATGCTGAACAGGCTGACTTTGGCGCGAACCAGTGCGCGGTAGGCCTTGTAGAAGTTCAGCAGCTCCAGGCCCTGATAATCACCAGTCAGTTCCAGGTACTGGCTGACGAAACGGCGGGCCAGGCATTTCAGACCGCGGTCTTCGAGGTCCATCGCCAGGAAGGCGGTATCGGCGTAGACGTCGGTGAAGCGGAACGGTTCGTTGAACTCGATGCAGTCGAAAATCACTACTTTGCCGTCAATCATCGTGGCATTGCCCAGGTGAATGTCACCGTGGCATTCGCGAATGAAGCCTTGGGCCTTGCGCTGCTCGAACAGCGGCTTGAGGCGGGTGAAGCTGGCCTCTGCCCAGGCCTGGAGTGCTTCCAGTTGCAACAGGTCGGCTTTGTCCGAAAGGAACGGGCGAATTTGTTCGAAGTTCTGACGAACCGGGTCCATTACCGCCTCAGGCGTGCCCTGGTAGTGCACAGCAGGCACATGGGGTGCCTGCATGTGGAAGCGGGCGATCTGCTGGGCCATTTCGTCGACATGGCCGGCATTCAGTTCGCCATTGGCTTGCAGTGTGCTCAGCAGCTGGCTTTGCGGGAACTGGCGCATTTTCAACGCGTATTCAATGGCCGGGCCTTCACCGCCGAATGCTGGTACGTCGGCGCTGCCGGTGATCGGCAGCACGTCCAGGTACAGGCCTTCGGTCAGGCGCTGGTTGAGACGCAACTCTTCATTGCAAAAGTGTTCGCGGCCACTGAGTTCGGTGAAGTCAAGAAAGCCGAAGTTGACCGGTTTCTTCAATTTATAGGCATACGGCCCGGTAAGGATGACCCAGGAGATATGCGTCTCGATAACCTGAAATCCTTCGACTTCATGGGGATAGAGGTCCGGGTTTTGCAGGGCGGCAATCAGGTTCTGGCTCACGGTTGATCCTTCAAGGTCGGGAATATTCGATGCGCCATTATGGCGGCTGGCCGCGGGAGTGCAAACCGCCGGGCTGCGCATGATGAACATGAATAAAGTGCGTATAATCTCGCGCCATGACTCGTACCCGATCTCCTCGTTCCCGTTCCAAACGTCCCTCTGGTGGCCTCAGGCCCTGGCTGGGCTGGGCAATCAAGCTCAGTCTGGTCGGCCTGGTGGTGCTGGCAGGTTTTGCCGTCTATCTGGATGCCATCGTTCAGGAGAAATTCTCCGGAAAGCGCTGGACCATCCCGGCCAAGGTGTATGCGCGCCCGCTGGAGCTGTTCGTCGGCCAGAAGCTGAGCAAGAACGACTTCCTCACCGAGCTCGATGCGCTGGGCTATCGCCGTGAAAGCGTGGCCAACGGCCCGGGCGCGGCATCCGTCAATGGCAACACGGTTGACCTCAATACCCGTGGCTTTCAGTTTTATGAAGGTGCCGAGCAGGCGCAGCCGGTGCGGGTAAGATTTTCTGGCGACTATGTTGCCGAGCTTTCCTCGACCAATGGTTCCAAACTGCCGGTGGTGCGCCTTGAGCCGCTGCTGATTGGCGGCATGTACCCGAAAAACCTTGAAGACCGGATCCTGATCAATATCGATCAGGTACCGCCGTTTCTGCTGGAAACCCTGGTCACCGTCGAGGACAGGGACTTCTATCACCATTTCGGGGTGTCGCCCAAGTCGATTGCACGCGCCATGTGGGTCAATACCTCGGCCGGGCAAATGCGCCAGGGCGGCAGTACCTTGACCCAGCAACTGGTCAAGAACTTCTACCTGACCAACGAACGCAGCCTGAGCCGCAAGCTGACCGAAGCAATGATGGCGCTGCTGCTTGAGTTGCACTATGACAAGCGCGAAATCCTTGAGGCGTACCTCAACGAGGTGTTTGTCGGCCAGGACGGTCAACGCGCGGTGCACGGTTTCGGTCTGGCCAGCCAGTTCTTCTTCAGCCAGCCGCTGGCCGAGCTCAAGTTGCACCAGGTAGCACTGCTGGTCGGTATGGTTAAAGGGCCCTCGGCCTATAACCCGCGGCGTTACCCCGAGCGTGCGCTTGTACGACGTAATCTGGTGCTCGACCTGCTCGAGCAGCAAGGTGTTGCAACGCCCGAGCAAGTGGCTGCAGCGAAAAAAATGCCTTTGGGCGTGACCAAGCGCGGCAGTCTGGCAGACAGCTCGTTCCCGGGGTTCCTGGATCTGGTCAAGCGTCAGCTGCGTGAAGACTACCGCGACGAAGACTTGACCGAAGAAGGGCTGCGAATCTTCACCAGCTTCGACCCGATCCTGCAGATGAAGTCCGAAGCTGCGGTGGGCGAGACCTTCAAGCGTCTGGCCGGGCGCAAGGGCGCGGATGAAGTGGAAGCCGCCATGGTGGTGACCAACCCTGAAACCGGCGAAGTCCAGGCACTGATCGGCAGTCGTGCGCCAGGCTACGCAGGTTTCAACCGTGCACTGGATGCGGTGCGACCGATTGGCTCGCTGATCAAGCCTGCGGTCTATCTCACAGCACTTGAGCGGCCGAGCAAGTACACGCTGACCAGTTGGCTGTCGGATGAGCCATTGTCGATCAAAGGCGCTGATGGTCAGATCTGGAAGCCTCAGAACTATGACCGCCGCTCTCACGGTACGATTTTCCTCTATCAGTCCATGATGAACTCCTACAACCTCGGTACGGTAAGGCTGGGGCAGGAAGTCGGCGTGCCTAATGTACTCAAGACCCTGGCGCGACTGGGTGTGGAGCGCGAGTTTCCGGCATTCCCGTCCATGTTGCTGGGGGCTGGTGCCTTGAGCCCGATGGAAGTGGCGACCATGTACCAGACCTTGGCCAACGGCGGCTTCAATACGCCGATGCGCGGCATTCGCAGCGTGCTGACAGCCGAAGGCGAGCCGCTCAAACGTTACCCGTTCCAGATCCAGCAACGCTTTGATCCGGGCTCGATCTTTCTGATCCAGAGCGCCATGCAGCATGTGATGCGCGAAGGTACGGGGCGCTCGGTTTATAACGTGCTGCCCAAGAGTCTCGCGTTGGCGGGCAAGACCGGCACCAGTAACGATTCCCGTGACAGCTGGTTTGCCGGCTTTAGCCAGGACTTGCTGGCAGTGGTCTGGCTGGGGCGCGATGACAACGGCAAAACCCCGTTCACGGGGGCAACCGGTGCCTTGCAGGTGTGGACCAGCTTTATGAAGAAGGCTGACCCGCTGCCGCTCGACATGCCTCAGCCCGATAACATTGTGCAGGCCTGGATTGATCCGCATACCGGTCAAGGATCGGATGCCGGCTGCCCTGGCGCGGTACAGATGCCGTATATTCGCGGCAGTGAACCGCCAGCTGGTGCCAGTTGTGGTGGGCAAGAGCCCGCCACCGGTGAAGCCGTGATGGATTGGGTCAAGGGCTGGTTGAATTAAGCAAAGAGGGTATGACGTGAATAAGTTGTGGATTGCGGCTGTTTCAGCCCTGGCTTTGCTCAATGGTTGTGCCAGCGTGCCGCAGGGGTCCATCCCTGTGGTCGATTCTGGTGTTGCGGTGTCGAATAACGAGCGTGTTTCGGCCCAGCGTACGGCGGGGAATTATCCACAGGCCACTGCGCCGCGTGCCGCTCAGGCACGTACGATTACCGAGGACTCGGGGGTTGTGGTGATGATTCCGGGCGGCGCTGCCAGCGTGTCGACGCCGATCAGCACCCAGCCATTTACGCCGGGGCCGATCACCCCCGGCCCTGCCGCAGCCCCCATCAGCACGGGTAGCTACACACCGGGCGCGGCCTACAGTGCCCCGACGGCCATTACCCCCAGCGGCATTCCGTCGAACAGCGGCGGCCTGGCTGCCGACGAGCAACTGGATGGCCCGGTGCTGGCGCTGCTTACCACCGCTCAGCAACAACAGGCGAGCGGCGACTTGAACGGCGCTTCATCGAGCCTTGAACGTGCCCAGCGCGTGGCCCCTCGTGAGCCTCAGGTGCTTTATCGTCTGGCTCAGGTGCGTATGGCCCAGGGCGATGCCGCCCAGGCTGAGCAGTTTGCCCGCCGTGGTTTGACGTTCGCCAGCGGTCGTCCGGATTTGCAGGCGAGCTTGTGGGGTTTGATTGCCCAGGCCCGTGAGAAACAAGGTGATGCCGCTGGCGCTGCATTGGCCCGTCAAAAAGCCAAGGTGAGCCTCTGATGGTCATGGATGCACGCACATCTGAAGTTGCCGGGTTCCTGCTGCTTATCGAACACGAAATGCGCACCCAGGGCTTGTGGAGTGACAAGGTCCCGACCGAACACGACCTTTCCAGCCTGGAGCCGTTCAGTGTCGATCGCCTGGATTTTGAGCAATGGGTGCAGTGGATCTTCCTGCCGAAGATGAAAACCATCGTCGAACGGGGGCAGCCTCTGCCCAGTGTCTCGGGTATTTGGCATATGGCTGAGCATGTGTTTGCCCAGCGTCGTGGCAACTGGAAACCCTTGCTCAAGCATTTCCAAGACTTTGACCACCTGATCAGCCCTGCCTCCTAAGGTCATGGCTGCCAGTTTTTACTGGCAGCCATCCATTTTCTTGTTGGCTTCTGTCATTTTGCGCGTTTTTTTGTGCGTTCCTGTCGATTTATGCAAATAAATTGAATTGATGGCTTGACTTGGACAGGCCTAATGACAAGAATCGAACTCCCGCTGTAGAGGGGCTGCCAGAAGCAGGCTCTCTCAGCAGATCATGAGGCGCACACCCGCGCCGACCTGTTACACCCGCAACGCGTTACCTCGCGCTGGGTGGGAAACCCCCGCAATACTTGGGGAGTTCCCAATACTTGCTCAGTCAGTGCTGACGTAGTCGGCGACCACCGTCGCTCATGCTCTGCTGAAAAGTAAACCTATTAAGACCCGTTCGTATTTTTGTGGACGGTATTCTGGCGTTTTAGAGGTGAACAACGTGGAGCTTTTGTCTGGTGGTGAGATGCTCGTCCGCTTTTTGCGCGACGAAGGTGTCAAATATATCTACGGGTACCCAGGTGGTGCTCTCCTGCATGTCTACGACGCACTGTTCAAAGAGCCGGAAGTTACCCACATCCTGGTTCGTCATGAACAAGCTGCAACCCATATGGCTGACGGCTACGCCCGTGCCACCGGTAAAGCCGGTGTAGTACTGGTGACTTCCGGGCCGGGTGCTACCAACGCCATCACCGGTATTGCCACTGCCTACATGGACTCCATTCCGATGGTGATCATTTCGGGCCAGGTGCCTAGTACCATGGTCGGAACTGATGCCTTCCAGGAAACCGACATGATCGGTATCTCCCGGCCCATCGTGAAGCACAGCTTCATGATCAAGCATGCTTCGGAAATCCCGGAAGTCATGAAAAAGGCGTTCTACCTGGCGCAATCCGGCCGTCCTGGTCCGGTCGTGGTCGATATCCCGAAAGACATGACCAACCCGGCCGAAAAATTCGAATACGTTTTCCCGAAAAAAGCCAAGCTGCGCTCCTACAGCCCGGCCTTGCGTGGCCACTCCGGCCAGATCCGCAAGGCGGCAGAGATGCTGCTGGCGGCCAGGCGCCCTGTGCTTTACGCAGGCGGCGGGGTTATTTTGGGCGGTGGCTCGGAGCCACTGACCGAGCTGGCAAAAATGCTCAACGTGCCCGTGACCAATACGCTGATGGGTCTGGGTGCATACCCTGGCACCGACCGTCAGTTTATCGGCATGCTTGGCATGCATGGCAGCTTCACGGCCAACATGGCGATGCACAACGCAGACGTGATCCTTGCGGTAGGTGCGCGCTTCGATGACCGGGTCATCAACGGCCCGTCCAAGTTCTGCCCGAATGCCAAGATCATCCATATCGATATCGACCCGGCGTCCATCTCCAAAACCATCAAGGCGGACGTGCCGATCGTAGGCCCTGTTGAGAGCGTGCTGACCGAAATGGTCGCCATCCTCAAGGACATCGGCGACAAGCCAAACCCGGAAGCGGTTGCCAACTGGTGGAAGCAAATCGACGAGTGGCGCGGAGACGGTGACCTGTTCCCTTACAACAAGGGTGACGGCAGCCAGATCAAGCCTCAGGCTGTTATCGAGATGCTCTGCGAAGTGACCAAGGGCGATGCCTATGTAACGTCCGATGTGGGGCAGCACCAGATGTTCGCGGCCCAGTACTACCGCTTCAATAAGCCCAACCGCTGGATCAACTCCGGAGGCCTGGGCACCATGGGCTTCGGTTTCCCGGCTGCGATGGGGGTAAAACTGAGCTTCCCTGATGCTGACGTTGCCTGCGTGACAGGCGAGGGCAGTATTCAGATGAACATTCAGGAATTGTCCACCTGTCTGCAGTACGGCTTGCCCGTCAAAATCGTCAGCCTCAACAACGGAGTGCTGGGGATGGTGCGTCAGTGGCAGGACATGAACTACGGCAGTCGTCACTCCCATTCGTATATGGAATCGCTGCCTGATTTCGTCAAGCTGGCTGAAGCTTACGGGCATGTAGGTATCCGGATCACCGATCTGAAAGACCTCAAGCCGAAAATGGAAGAAGCCTTTGCCATGAAGGATCGCCTGGTGTTCCTGGATATTCAGGTTGATACCAGTGAGCACGTTTATCCGATGCAGATCAAAGATGGCTCCATGCGCGACATGTGGCTGAGCAAGACGGAGCGTACTTAATCATGCGGCACATTATTTCCTTGCTTCTTGAAAACGAACCGGGCGCATTGTCTCGCGTTGTCGGGCTTTTTTCGCAACGCAACTACAACATCGAAAGCCTGACCGTGGCACCAACAGAAGACCCGACCCTGTCGCGTCTGACCCTGACCACGGTGGGGCATGATGAAGTGATCGAGCAGATCACCAAAAACCTGAACAAGCTGATCGAAGTGGTCAAGCTGGTGGATCTGTCGGAAAGCGCTCACATCGAGCGCGAACTGATGTTGGTCAAGGTCAAGGCAACGGGTGCACAGCGCGCAGAAATCAAACGCACCACGGATATTTTCCGTGGGCAGATCGTTGATGTCAGCGCCAGTGTGTATACCGTGCAGTTGACAGGCACCAGTGAGAAGCTCGACAGTTTCATTCAGTCGATTGGAACCGCCTCGATCCTGGAAACAGTTCGCAGTGGCGTCACCGGGATTGCCCGTGGCGACAAAGTACTCAGCATCTAAAACTAACAAGTGCTAATTGGCCTGAATGGCCTGGATATAAGGGAAAATCATGAAAGTTTATTACGACAAAGACTGCGACCTTTCGATCATCCAGGGCAAAAAAGTAGCCATCATCGGTTACGGCTCCCAGGGTCACGCTCAAGCCTGCAACCTGAAAGATTCCGGCGTTGACGTTACCGTTGGCCTGCGCAAGGGTTCGGCCACTGTCGCCAAGGCTGAAGCTCATGGCCTGAAAGTAACTGACGTTGCCAGCGCTGTTGCCGCTGCGGACCTGGTCATGATTCTGACCCCGGACGAGTTCCAGTCCGCGCTGTACAAAAATGAAATCGAACCGAACATCAAGAAGGGCGCCACCCTGGCCTTCTCCCACGGTTTCGCGATTCACTACAACCAGGTTGTGCCGCGTGCCGACCTCGACGTGATCATGATCGCGCCAAAAGCGCCAGGTCACACCGTTCGTTCCGAGTTCGTACGTGGCGGTGGTATCCCTGACCTGATCGCTATCTACCAGGATGCGTCGGGCAACGCCAAGAACCTGGCCCTGTCTTATGCTTCGGGCGTAGGCGGCGGTCGTACCGGCATCATCGAAACCACGTTCAAGGACGAAACCGAAACCGACCTGTTCGGCGAGCAGGCAGTTCTGTGTGGCGGTACTGTTGAACTGGTTAAGGCTGGCTTTGAAACTCTGGTTGAAGCCGGTTACGCGCCAGAAATGGCTTACTTCGAGTGCCTGCACGAATTGAAGTTGATCGTTGACCTCATGTACGAAGGCGGTATCGCCAACATGAACTACTCGATCTCCAACAACGCCGAATACGGCGAGTACGTGACTGGCCCTGAGGTCATCAACGCTGAATCCCGTCAGGCAATGCGTAACGCTCTGAAACGCATCCAGGACGGTGAATACGCGAAAATGTTCATCAGCGAGGGTGCTACCGGCTACCCTTCGATGACTGCCAAGCGTCGCAACAACGCCGCTCACGGTATCGAAGTCATTGGCGGGCAACTGCGCTCGATGATGCCTTGGATCGGCGCGAACAAAATCGTTGACCAGGCAAAGAACTAAGTTCCCAGCCTGTAGAGAAAACGCGGCCTAGGCCGCGTTTTTTCGTTTAAGCGGCGGCTTCTGGTATAAAGCAGGATCGTTTGCGGGTGCGTGTTGGCCCCCAAGCTTCTACCGAAACTTTCCATATCGTTGCAAGGTAATGTCCATGAGCGAACGTCCCGAAGAGCCAAAAGCGGCTTCAGACGCCGATAGCCTGCTGCCTATCGATGAGCATGTCGAAGAAGGGCATGACGCCGAAGGCCGAAAAGTCCGGCATCGTGGTATCTATCTGCTGCCGAACCTTTTCACCACTGCGAACCTGTTCGCCGGTTTTTACTCCATCATCAGTTCCATGAGTGCGCAAAGTGCCATGAGTGCGGGTGATACTGCTGGGGCCAGCAAATACTTTGCCTTTGCAGCCATCGCCATTTTTGTCGCCATGGTGCTCGACGGTCTTGATGGCCGCGTAGCCCGCATGACCAATACCGAAAGTGCCTTTGGTGCCGAGTACGATTCCTTGTCGGACATGGTTGCCTTTGGTGTTGCCCCTGCGTTGCTGGCTTTTGGCTGGGCACTGGGGGACATGGGCAAGGTCGGCTGGATGGTTGCCTTCATCTATGTTGCGGGCGCGGCGTTGCGTCTGGCGCGTTTCAATACCCAGGTAGGTACAGCGGACAAACGCTACTTTATCGGCCTGGCCAGCCCGGCGGCGGCTGGTGTGGTGGCGGGTATCGTATGGGCATTCAGTGATTACGGTATTCAGGGTTCGAAAATGTCGTTCCTGGTTGCCTTGCTCGTAGCGGCAGCCGGCATGCTGATGGTCAGCAATATCAAGTACAACAGCTTCAAGGAACTGGACTTGAAAGGGCGTGTTCCTTTTGTGGCGATTCTGGCTGTGGTACTGGTCTTCGCGGTTGTGTTCAGCGATCCGCCGCGCATTCTGTTGCTGGCCTTCCTGGCATATGCGGCATCGGGGCCGATCCAGTACTTGCTGCGTTTGCGTCGTAACAAAAACGCCGAGTGATGTAATTTCTCCCATACTCCGTAGTCTATTGGTGCATCAGCCCTCCAATACTGCGGAGTTGTCATGCTCATCAAGCTGCCTAAAGCGTCCGACTGCAAAGAGTCGGACGTTACGCCTGAATCCTTCTATTTATCCCGTCGTGCATTGTTGGGCAGTTCGCTTGCCGGATTGGCTGTGGGCGCGCTTCCACGTTTGGCCAGTGCCGAAGATGCGGTGCGCTATGCAGATGTTGAACCGGGCAAGGCTCCAGCCTGGTTTGCCGACAAGCTAGCGCAAACCAAATGGCAGGCCGTCACGGTGAAGGGGGAGGCGATCACACCTTTCAAGGATGCGACCCACTACAACAACTTCTATGAGTTCGGCACTGACAAGGGGGATCCGGCGCAAAATGCTGGTGCCTTGAAAACCGAGCCCTGGACTGTGGTAGTCGACGGGGAGGTGGGCAAACCGGGTCGTTACGCGCTGGAAGACTTCATGAAGCCTTATCAGTTGGAGGAGCGGATTTATCGTCTGCGTTGTGTAGAGGCCTGGTCGATGGTGATCCCGTGGATGGGATTTCCCATTTCGGCATTGCTCAAGCAGGTGGAGCCAACCTCCAAAGCCAGGTACATCCGTTTTGAAACATTGCAGGATCCTAAGGTCATGCCGGGGCAGCGTTCGGGTTTTGCATTGATTGACTGGCCGTATGTAGAAGGGTTACGGCTGGATGAGGCGATGAATCCGTTGGCGATTTTGGCGGTGGGCATGTATGGCCGCGAATTGCCCAATCAAAATGGCGCGCCGCTACGGTTGGTGGTGCCCTGGAAGTATGGTTTCAAAAGCGTGAAATCCATCGTGCGTATCAGTCTGGTCGAGGATCAGCCAAAAACCACCTGGCAAAGCATTGCTGCGGATGAGTACGGCTTCTATGCCAACGTGAATCCGCAAGTTGATCATCCGCGTTGGACACAGGCGCGTGAGCGACGCTTGCCGAGCGGTCTGTTCAGTCCCAATGTGCGCGATACGCAGATGTTCAACGGTTACGCCGATGAGGTTGCTTCTTTATATACAGGCCTGGATCTGCGGAAGAACTACTGATGAAGCATCTACCTTGGCGCCTTGGCGTCTTTATCGTGGTGGCCATCTGGCCTTTGTATTGGTTGTACGAGGCCTGGATCTTTGCCTTGGGGCCAGACCCGGGAAAGGTGTTGGTCGATCGTCTGGGGCTGGGAACGTTGATACTGCTGTTGGTGACGTTGAGCATGACGCCGATGCATAGACTGACGGGCTGGTCGGGCTGGGTCACGGTGCGTCGACAGCTCGGCTTGTGGTGTTTTGCCTATGTGGTGCTGCATCTGTGTGCCTACCTGACTTTCGTGCTGGGGTTTGACTGGTCGCAGTTGGGTGTTGAGCTAAGCAAGCGTCCCTACATTATTGTCGGCAGCCTGGGGTTCTTGTGTTTACTGGCGTTGGCGGTGACGTCGAATCGCTACAGTCAGCGACGCTTGGGCACGCGCTGGAAGAAGCTCCATCGTCTGGTGTATGTGGTAGTGGGCTTGGGGTTGCTGCATATGCTCTGGATAGTGCGGGCGGACCTCAAGGAATGGTCGATTTATGCCTGTATAGGTGTAGGTCTGCTGGCACTGCGCATACCGATGGTGAAGAGCCGGATTCCGCGTCTATATAAGAAGAAATCAGCTTCTGCGATTTAAGTTCAAATTAGTGCTTGACCCTAGATTCAAACGGCCTATAATTCGCCCCACTTCCGGCGCAGTCGAAACGGAAAACTCCTTGAGTTTCAATGAGTTGGACGGTTTTCGGCGGTGTCAGCTTCAAGTCATCGAAGCAGGAAATGAGGTGTTGACAGCAGCGTG
>NZ_SCFF01000008.1:0-51487 GCF_022496745.1 Pseudomonas sp. TMW22080
AAGGTCGGGGTCGCGAGTTCGAGTCTCGTTTCCCGCTCCATTTTTAAGCAGCTTTGCTTTCGGGCGAAGTTGAGTGAAAGCCAAGAGACTAACGTTTGTTAGTGATCTGGCACTGAAATGTACGTGTACATTTCGGGCAACGTCCCCTTCGTCTAGTGGCCTAGGACACCGCCCTTTCACGGCGGTAACAGGGGTTCGAGTCCCCTAGGGGACGCCATTATTGCGGGAATAGCTCAGTTGGTAGAGCACGACCTTGCCAAGGTCGGGGTCGCGAGTTCGAGTCTCGTTTCCCGCTCCAAATTTTGTTTTTTGGAGCAACGCAGTTTCAAAAAACACACAGAAAGCAGCCTTCGGGCTGCTTTTTGCGTTTCCGGGGTTTGCTTTTCGACCCGTACGCAAACACCTCTAAGCTCATAACCAATCGATCTGCAAGAAAACTGCGACTGGCGCAACAAGGATTCAAACCTGTTTTGAGTTCATCAGATGTCGCATTATTTCGATAGCGCCCAACAACGGGACATCCAGGCCTTGTCCCGTACCTTCACCGGTCGAACCCAGTGGCCTACCTGGTTATTGCTGCTTGCCGTTCCCACCGCCTGGTTTGCGTTGCTGCTGGGCAGCCCGGTGCTTGGCGCTGGCTGGACGATTGTGCTGCTGATCCCGGTGGTGGTGCTGTGGATGTCGGTGCAGCACGAACTGCTGCACGGCCACCCCACAGGTTCCAGCAACCTTAACAAGGTGCTGGGCTACGCACCTTTTGCGCTGTGGTACCCCTATACCCTCTATCGCGACAGCCATTTGCAGCATCACCGCGATCATGACCTGACCTTGCCCGGCATTGACCCCGAAAGCCGCTATTTAAGCCAGGCTCACTGGCAGGGCAGTTCCAGTCTGCTGCGTGGTTTGCTCTGGCTGAACAAAACGGTGCCCGGACGCCTGCTGCTGGGCCCGCCCCTGGCATTGTTTGGCATGGCCAGGGAGGAGTTGCATCGCCTGCGCAGCGGCGAGCGGAAAGCCTGGTGCATGTGGCTGACCCACGGTTTTTTCACGATGCTGATGTTTGCCTTCATCGCGTACTGCAGCGAACTGGCTGTTTGGCAGTATGTATTTCTGGTTACCGTGCCGGTTTTGTCAGTGGGCATGGTTCGTTCCTTTTATGAGCACCGTCCCGCATCCCGGCCGGAACAGCGAACGGTACTCAATGAAGCCGGTTGGCCCTGGACCTGGCTGTTCCTGAACCTCAACTTGCATCTGGTGCACCATGATTTACCGGGTTTGCCGTGGTTTTACATGCCCAGGGTCTACCGTGCGCGACGAGAGCAGTGGCAGCAGCGCAGCGGCGGTTTTCTGGTGCAAGGCTACGGTGAACTGATTCGCCGTCACGCGGTGCAGGCGATTGATAGCCCGCAGCATCCGTTCAGTTAATTTCACAAGGTGCCTTCCATGTCTGGCCGTTATGCCGAATTGGCAATGTATGTAGCCCCCCAGCAGGTCAGCGAAGCCAATGAACGCTGGTTGACCCGTGTTCTCGAGCTTTTGCAGCATACCCGTGGCGATGCCCGGGGCCTTGGCCTGCTGGAGTTGTTCAGGGCCCCCGAGTTGTTGCTGAGCCAGACCTGCGGTTATCCGCTGTTGACCCAGTTGCGCGGTCAGGTGCAATTGGTCGGTCGCCCGCATTACGAATGGCCCGACAGCCATGGGGGGGAGCATTGCAGTGTGATTGTCAGCCGTGATGCAGATCCGCGCCGCGATCTGGGCGCTTTCGCGGGCAGCCGCGGGGTGATCAATGATCAGCACTCCAACAGCGGCATGAATCTATTGCGCCATCGCCTTGCGCCCCTGCAGCGCGGTGGGCGCTTTTTTGCCTCCGTGGCCGTCAGCGGCGCGCACCGGCAAAGCCTGCGCTGGGTGCGCGAAGGTTGGGCCGACCTTGCCGCCATCGACAGCGTGACCTATGCCTACCTGGCCCGCTATGCGCCGGCAGAAGTTGCCGGGCTGCGGATTGTGGCGCGTACGGCCTCCAGCCCGACCTTGCCTTACATCACTGCGCTCAGTGCCGGACGTGACGGCGCAGGGCAGATTCGCCAGGCAATGAATACGGCCTTGGAGCAATTACCCGAAGTAGCTCTAACCTTGGGGCTGCGGGAAGTTTTACCAGCCAGTGAAGCGGATTATCAGATGGTTCTCGATTATCGGCAGGAAGCGGCTGAGTTCGGGTATGACGTGTTGCAGTAGTGGAGCCATACTTAATAGCTGAAACGAATAAACAAATGTTTTTTTAGTATTTAAATTGCATAAAACCATTTGCTAGGATCGCCGCACCGGATCACCGGACATACCGTTCTGTTTAATTCCTGGAGCCCCTATGTCCGGCGCCGACATCGCTCACCGCGACCATGTGAGCCAGCTTTATCGCACCCACTATTTGTGGCTGCATGCACGTTTGTGCCGTTACCTCGATTCCAGCAGCTACGCTGAAGACATCGCGGCCGACACGTTTGCCCAGCTTTTAAGCGCACCTCAGGGGCAGGTCATCCGCGAGCCGCGTGCGTTGTTGACGACTATCGCCCGGCGTCTGATCTTTCAACTGTGGCGTCGCCGGGATGTGGAACGGGCCTATCTGATGAGCGTGCAACAGCAAGAACCCCTTCATTTCCCCTCGCCAGAGACCCTGGCCCAGGCAATTCAAGCCTTGCAGATGATTGATGCCCGGCTCGATGGTTTGCCCGACAAGGTAAGGGAAACCTTCGTTCTATCACGGATCAATGGCCTGACGTATCCCGAAATCGCACAACAGCTGGGCATATCCCGGCGCAGCGTGAGTGACTACATGGTTCGCGCCCTCAAGCGTTGCGCCATGCACGCCACCGCGCAACCCACCTACCGCCCCTCCATAACAAGAGAATCCGCATGAATAACTTGAAAAAATGGCTCGGTGGTCCGCTGCTGGCCTGTGCATTGATCACCCAACCGGTGCTGGCCGAGCAGAAGGCACCGGTTCACTTTGGTGATATCACCTGGGAAAGCGGCAGCCTGATTACCGAAGTGCTGCGCCTGATTACAGAGAAAGGCTACGACGTGGCGACGGACACATTGCCCGGCAGCACAGTCAGTCTGGAAGCAGCACTGGCCAAAAACGATATTCAAGTGATTGGTGAAGAGTGGGCAGGGCGCAGCCCGGTGTGGATCAAGGCCGAAGCCGAGGGCAAGGTGCTGGGGCTGGGCGATATCGTCAAGAACGCCAGCGAGGGCTGGTGGGTGCCGGAGTATGTGATCAAGGGCGACCCTGAAAAAGGCATCAAGGCACTGGCCCCGGACTTGAAGTCGGTCAACGATCTGGCACGCTACAAAGATGTTTTCCGCGATCAGGAAGACCCTTCTCGCGGTCGCTTTCTAAATAGCCCTACCGGCTGGACCTCTGAAATCGTCAACAGCCAAAAGCTCAAGGCCTACGGGCTGGACAAGGACTTCGTGAACTTTCGTACAGGCTCCGGCGCGGCGCTGGATGCCGAGGTCAGCTCATCGATCAAGCGTGGCAAACCGGTGTTGTTTTACTACTGGTCTCCAACCCCGCTGATTGGCCGCTACAAACTGATAAAACTCGAAGAGCCTGCCTTCGATGCCGAAGCCTGGAAAACCCTGGCCGACGCCAACAATCCCAACCCCAAGGGCACCCGCTCCTTGCCGGCGAAACTGGCGATCGGCGTGTCGACCCCGTTCAGCAAGCAATACCCGCAACTGGTCGAGTTCTACCAGAAGGTCGATTTCCCGATCGATCTGCTGAACACAACCCTGGCGCAAATGAGCGAAAAACGCACCGAACCGAGTAAGGCGGCGCAGGCCTTTTTGCGCGAGCAACCGCAGATCTGGCATGCCTGGGTTACTCCTGAAGCGGCGGCCAAGGTCGATGCGGCGCTTAAAGCGAATTAATTCCTTGAACAAGAGCACCGCATGTTTCCTGAAAATCTGACGTTTTCCATCGCAGGATGGGTCAATGATGGCGTTGATGCGCTGGTGAGCAACTACGGCGATGTGTTTCGGCACATCTCCGACACGCTGCTGTGGGCCATCATCCACCTCGAAAACCTGCTGCGCCTGACCCCGTGGTGGCTGATGCTGATCATCGTCGGCGCCATTGCCTGGCATGCCACGCGCAAAATTTTCAGCACCTTGCTGATTGTCGGCCTGTTGTTCCTGGTAGGTGCTGTTGGCCTGTGGGACAAGCTGATGCAGACCCTGGCGCTGATGCTGGTGGCCACGGTGATTGCTGTGCTGCTGGGCATCCCGCTGGGGATTCTGGCCGCCCGCAGCAACCGTCTGCGTTCGGTGCTGATGCCGCTGCTGGATATCATGCAAACCATGCCCAGCTTCGTGTACCTGATCCCGGTGCTGATGCTGTTTGGCCTGGGCAAGGTGCCAGCGATTTTTGCCACTGTGATTTATGCCGTACCACCGCTGATCCGTCTGACCGATCTGGGCCTGCGCCAGGTCGACCGCGAGGTGATGGAGGCGATCAATGCCTTTGGTGCCACGCCGATGCAACAGTTGTTCGGTGTGCAATTGCCGCTGGCCATGCCCAGCATCATGGCCGGTATCAACCAGACCACCATGATGGCCCTGTCGATGGTGGTGATTGCCTCGATGATCGGTGCACGCGGTCTTGGCGAAGACGTGCTGGTAGGCATTCAGACCCTCAACGTCGGTAAAGGGCTGGAAGCCGGGCTGGCTATCGTGATTCTGGCGGTGGTCATCGACCGCATTACCCAGGCTTATGGCCGACCTCGGCATGGGGATCAGAAATGACCGTCAACAAAATTGAAGTACGCAACGTTTACAAGGTGTTCGGCAATCGCGAAAAGGCCGTGCTGGCGATGATCCGCGCGGGCAAGAGTAAAGACCAAGTGCTGGCCGAAACAGGCTGCGTGGTGGGCATCAATGACATTTCGCTATCGATCAGGGCGGGAGAGGTTTTTGTCATCATGGGCTTGTCCGGGTCAGGCAAGTCCACGCTGGTGCGTCATCTCAATCGGCTGATCGACCCCAGCAGTGGTCAGATCCTGGTCGACGGAGAAGACATCCTGGATTACGACATGCCTGCCTTGCGCCATTTTCGGCGACACAAGATCAGCATGGTGTTTCAGAATTTTGGCCTGCTGCCTCACCGCAACGTACTGGATAACGTCGCCTATGGCCTGAAAGTCCGGGGCGAGAGCGTCGCGCAATGCCAGCAGCGGGCCCTCCACTGGATTTCCGTGGTCGGCCTGCAAGGTTACGAGCAGGTGTTCATTCATCAGCTGTCGGGCGGCATGCGTCAGCGCGTCGGCCTGGCACGGGCATTGGCCACCGACACCGACATCATCCTGATGGACGAAGCTTTCAGTGCCCTGGATCCTTTGATCCGTGCAGAGATGCAAGATCAGTTGCTGGAATTGCAGCGCACTTTGCAAAAAACCATCGTGTTTATCACCCATGACCTGGACGAAGCGTTGCGCATTGGCAATCGTATTGCCGTACTCAAGGACGGGCAGTTGATCCAGGTCGGCAGCCCGCAAGAGATTCTGCAGGCTCCGGCAGATGACTACGTCGGTCGTTTCGTCCAGCGCCGGCGCACCAGTGCCTGATCCTGTACATATCCAGATACCGCCTGTAATGCGGATTCATTGCGTTTAATCAGCCGATCCGGTTCTGCCTCTCGCGGGCGTAACCCTCGTCTAATTCAACGCGATGAACTGTCATGAAAACACTTTCGACCACCCCTGATGCCATGATCCGCTACTCGGCCCTGAGTAGCTTTGCGGGTCACAGTTTTGCCCTGCGCCCGACGTTTCAAGGTGTCGTTGCCAGCTGGTTCAAGCAAGCGCTACAGGATAAATACCCGGCCCTGAACGTGGATTTTACGCAGCTCGCTATCGCTGAGCCATTGAGCCATGAGAACTCACCGGGCATGCCCAGGCGCTATCGTTTCATGGCCGTTGCGGATGTGATGATTCAGTGCTTTATCGACTCAACGCCGGTGGTGCTTATCCAGGGGTTTCACCGCCTGAGCGTCGATAAAAACGAACTGTCTGCGCATCCATTGGCGGTGAACATGGCGGAGCTGCAAAGCATCATCAACGACCATTCGGGGTTATTGATTGCGGCCTATCAACAGGCGTTGGCCGAATTCTGGAGTGACAGGCAAAACGGCTCATTGGCCCCGCTTCAATGGTTGAGCGAAGTGTTACGGATGGCCCTGGGGGGTGCCGCCCTGATGCAAAACCGCGTGCCTGCCTTACCTGCCGATCAGGCAGTCGTGCTGGCGGTGGTTGCATCCTTCCCTGACAGGGACAATCGGGCCAGAGGAACCCTCGAAACCCCGGTGCACGCCTATCTGGTCAATATCGACGGTACAGAGAACAACGTTCGGCGGCGCTTTCAACTGCCGGGTGTGGTGCTGATCACCCGGCAAATGCCCGATCACCTGATTGTGCTCGGTTATTCACTGGAGCACGGGGTTGAGTCCTTCAGCTCGGTACAGGCGTTCGCTACCTGCATGCTGACTCGTGTGTTGCAGGTTGCCCCCGTTCGGTTGTTGAGCTGGAGTCTGCATGAGCCCGAGGGGGACTTTATCACCGGCCTGGCCCGCACCTTGCTCGACCAGCAGTTGCGCAACATGGTGCGTGTGGGGCAAGCCGCTCAGGCTGGCAAGTGGAGCGTCGGGCGACTGGAGCAGGTGCTGGACGAAGCGGCTGCGATGTTCCCGTTTTTCAGCGAGCAGGAACGCCCGCACCTGGAGAATGTGATCTCCGTATTGCCCGAGTGGCTCAAGCAGGCCAGCTCCGTGGATCAATTGGACTACAGCAGGTTGATGAGCGCAGAAGTGATCTGGCAGCGCCAGACCCGGGGCCGCACCTTTCTGGACGGTATTGATGCATTGCCGGTGTACGCCGAGAAAATGATCAGGCAACGCATCGAGCGCGATCATCCGCGGTCAGGCCTCGATATCTCGCACATTGAGATACATGACGTGGGGGTCGAAAACTTGCAGCTGCCTGTTTTCAGCGACGATGTGCTGTCTTTTGTCGAGTTTGTCCTTGGCTACAGAGGCGGCTGGCCAGTCGGCCTGATCGCGGTCAAGGATCGCACAGGCGCCCCAGTACCTGACTGGTTGACCAGTGGCTACGTGAAAAGCCTTGTGGATGAGCTGGATGTGGGAGTGGGCTATATCGCGCTACTCAAGGGTTACCTGGTGGACGACGACAAGCAAGTCATGCAGCGCGAGGCGTTATATGCGGCCCAACTGAGAATTCAATTGCCGCTGTTGGCCCTGGAGAAAAAAATCAGGGGGCAAGCCGGTTTTACCCCGCAGGGCTTGCATGTGGTCACCCAGGTCATGCGCCACGACGCGCAACGGTCGGTCAGCCATGACTATGTGTGCGTGCGGCCCCTGGGCTTTTACGCCTATGAAGGGGCCAGAGTTGATACGGCGGCGAACATGTTTGTCTTCGGCTCGCTGAATATCCAGACAGGGCCCTTTATCCTGTACCGGCCTTTTGCCCCTGAACCCTTGTTGGAGTATGCCAGCTGGCCCGCATTGTTTGACGCCATCAAGCATCCGGGTGAGCTGCAAGAAAGCATATTGACCTGGCTGGACGATGACGCCCGTGGTTATTACGCCGACGGCGGTTTTGCGCGACCGCATCTGGAGAATGTACTGCTGGAGGGTTTTTTGGCCCTGTTGCCACGTCGCCCGGCGACCTTGAGTACGCGTAGCTTGGTGGGCAACTACTACGGGGCGATGTTTGACGCCAACGTCAGTGCGTTGATGAGCATGGCGGACAACCAGACGGTGTCGACCTCTGAGCGTCGCTGGATGCTGCTCAAGCACTATGGCTGGAGCCTGTTTAACGGGTTGACGTTTTTCCTCAGTGGGCCCTTGCAGAAAGCCGCCTGGCTTTTTCAGACCCTGTTGAGCCTTGATAGCGGTTTGCAGGCGCGAATTGATGGCGATAAAGAGGCGGGGCAACAAACGGTTATCGATCTTTTATTCAATATCAGCCTGGCACTTCTGCACGAAGGTCTGAGATTCAAGGCAAAAGCCAATGCCCGGTTACGCTTGAGTGCCCCTGTCGATGAACCGTTGTTTACGATCTATAAACCTGAGGCCCTCCCGGCGGTTGAGCCAGTGTCCGCTAGCGTTATCGCGCAAAAGAAACAGCCCGATATTGAACCCCGTGCTGCCAGCCAGTATTCGTCCCTGGACTTCTCATGGTTCAGTGCTCAGCCCCGTTTGACAGAGCTGCAGCAGGCAAGCCTGGACACTTTTGTGCTGGATCTGGACTTGAGCCAGGGCACGCGCATCGAAGTAGGCCCCTTAAAAGGTGTTATCAACCATGAGGGCAAGTCATATGTGCAGATCGGTGCCAAAACCTATCGCGTTGGCCGTGACGCGGATGGGCTGGTGATCCAGGACGACAGGCAGCCTGAAAGATTTGGCCCGCGCCTGAGAAGGGATGAGGCCGGGCAGTGGCAACTCGATCTGCGTTTGGGATTGCGCGGCGGCGGTCCCAAAAAAACCATTCAGGCATTGCGCGAGAAAAAGACCCAGAAAGTGGCCGCGTTGCAGCAAGAGGCCGAACGCCTGGACGAAGAGCTTCTGAGGCGCGACCGAGTGCTGAAACTGACTGAAGAGTTGCTGACTAAATTTCCCGATCGGCGAGCGACGTTTGTTGATCGCTACGAAGCTGAGCTGGAAGCGTGGCGCGCGGGTGTGCTGGACATGATCAACGTCAAAACCAGGTCGAACCAAATTATCCCCCTGGAGGGCTTTGAGGCCAGAACACAGGAGACTTGGGTACAGCTGACCTTGAGGCTGTTCAAATTACAGAACTACCTGGAAGAAGCGCTCCGTGAACTGCCGGTATCCAACTCCAGGGTCTCTTATACCGCTTCGCTGCTGGAGGTTCTGGCAGAGATAAACAATGGCTCGAGTGCTCCCTATGAGCGCTGGATTACCAACTTGAAACAGGCCGAACGGCTAGAGGCGCGGTTATATAAAAACTCGCTGCGCGAGTGCGACGCCCTTGATGAGGTCAGAACCAGGCCGTTGCCCAGATACAGCGCACTGGAAGAGATAATCAATCAACCCAATCGGGATTATTTCGACCGCCACTGGTCCGCCGCCTACCTGGAAACCCTGTGCGAACTGGTGATCCGCCGTGATGCGGTCAACCTCATACCTGAAGAGCAATATGCATTTGATCTGTTCGGGCAAGGAACATTGATTGATACCGCCTGGTCGCAATTAAGCTTGCGCCGTGAAGAGACGAAGTATCCCGGAGAGCATCTCGATTTCTTCGATAAGACCATCGAAAAATACGACGCAGCGGAAGGCGTTTGCCAGAACCTTGTCAGTCTTGGCTCCGAGCATTTCCGTAATGAATATCTGCCCGACATTATTGAGGTTCTAAGCAGCCTGAGAACGTTTGCAGAAGCCCAGATGCAGAATGTTATCCGTGAGTCCGAAAGCTCCTCTTCTGAAGCAGAAGAGCCCCGGCCAGGCCCCAGTCGCCTGATCAATGAGCCAGGAGCCGGGGCAGGATCGTCCCGCGGGACTCAGCAAGTAATCAAGACCACAAAAAACCTGACGCTGGTAGGGCAGCGTCGTCCTCCGTCCTCGGAGTCTGAAGATGAAATCGTCGATGTGACTGAGGGCATCGATCAAATGAATATCCGCTCCTATCGCAAAACAGAGGCGGGAGAATGGGAAGAAATCGGTAGCAGCAGACCACCCACTCTTCAGGCTTCACAAGCCAAGTCGTTATCCCGACTCCAGGCTGACGCCCGCACGTTGCTGGAGCGGATTTCGGGAGTCATTGCACAGAACAGGGCAAGCGCTGCAACATCCAGAATACCGATCGAAATAGAAGAAATTCTGAGCTTCAAAGCCAGCTCACTCGACGAGGTGGCGCAGAAGATGGAGCGGATTGTGCTCACATCCAGCCCTGAGGTTGAGCCCCTGACTCAAGAGCGCAGAGCTGGCGCTTTGGCATTAATTACCGACCTGAAGGCGGCGGCCGGCAGGTTGCGCGCCGAGGGCCGAAGCCTGCGCATCAGCATTATCAAGCGGCTGCCGCCAACGGGTGCCAACGTCGAGTATTTAAAGGCCCAGGGCGAGGTAAACATTACCCGCGTGGGGAGGCGGCGGTTTTTGTCCAAAGGCCAGCGCAAGGATTATCTTGAGGAATACGCCATTAGCACTTTGGATGGTAATGAGTTGTGGTTTGCACATTTTCATTACAAGGCAATGGACACACTCGCCGCCGACTTTGACGTGGCCCACTTGAAAACGGCCCAACAGCGCACCCTGAGTGAACAGGCGTTGTACGCCCGGGCACAGAGTTCCCATGACTATATCGCGGTGTATCGCGCCAAACTGGATCGGGCCATGGCGCAGCGGCTTTTTTTATCCCTTCCTTGATTGCGTCAGGCCAGAGCGTAGCGTACTGAGAGCACGCCCTTTTTCTGACTTACGGACAACACGTTGACGGTGCCCAGTTCAGCCAGGGATTGCACATGGGTGCCGCCACATGGATAGCCCGGCAGCTCGCCAAAACGGATGGCGCGCTGCTCCGAGTCCAGGCAGGTATGCCTTTGCAGGTCGGCAGCGATCCATTGTGCCAGGGTGTGCTGTACGGCCTCGGCCTCAAGGGGTTGCGGATTGTCGCCGGCTACAAAGCTTACCCGGCATTCGCCTGGCCAGTGATGGGCTTTGGTGGGTACCCAGCCCAGTTGCTCGCCGCATACACCAATCAAATGCCCGGCCGAATGCAGGCGGGCATGCAACCGACGGCGGGTTTCGTCGACCTGAGCCTGTGCCCGGCCTGTCGGTACGGGCACGCTGACGTGGTGCACGATAGCATCCTGTCCCTGTACAACCTTGATGACCTGGCTGTCGCCGATCCAGCCCGTGTCGCTGGGTTGCCCGCCGCCCTGGGGATGAAAGGGGGTGGCGCAGAGGATGACGGCAAACCCGTCTTCTTGGGGCGCGCAGTGGATGACTTCGACCTCGCAGCTCACGGCGTCGTCATTGAAAAACAGGCGTTGGGTCATGGAGGTGTTCCTGAGCGGGTTTCGTTTTTAGTATAGGGGGGAGCCAGGAGTGTGATAATCCATCAAATTTTCAATGGACCTGTGCGCTGTGAGCATAAATCTCCCGTTGTCATTACTGGCTGAAATGGTCGTGTTTGTGAAAGTGGTCGAGGCAGGCAGCTTCTCTGAAGCCGCTCGTCAGCTTGGCACATCGCCTTCGGCGGTCAGTCGCAGTGTTGCCCGACTGGAAAAAGCCCTGGCCATTCGCTTACTGCAACGCACAACCCGCAAGCTCGGCCTGACCGATGCAGGTGAAGAGGTTTTCAAACGTTGCGATGAAATGGCCTGTTCGGCTCAGGCGGTGATGGACCTGAGCGGGCGTTTTACCCGGGAGGCCGAGGGGCTCATTCGCCTGAGCGTGCCCAAGGCCGTGGGGCGGTATGTGATACATCCCCATATGCCCGAGTTTCTGCGCCGTTACCCCAAGGTTGATGTGCAATTGATCCTCGAGGATCGTTATGTCGATTTGATCGATGACAACATTGACTTGAGCATTCGCATTACCGACCAGCCGCCACCGGGGCTGGTGGGGCGCCAACTGTTCCCGATCGAGCATTTACTCTGCGCCACACCGCAGTATCTGGCCGGGCACGGGGTACCGCAGCAGCCTGAGGACTTGCGTGACCATAGTTGCATTTACCTGGGGGAAACCCCGGCTGATGCGCGCTGGAAATTCAGGCAGGGTGGCAGGTCGGTAACGGTGGGGGTGCGCGGACGTTATGCGGCCAATCATACGGGCGTGCGCCTGGATGCGGTGTTGCAGCATATCGGGATCGGCAGCTTGCCGTACTTTACGGCACGCCAGGCGCTGGAGGAGGGGGTGGTGGTGCAGGTGCTGCCCGAGTGGAATTTTATTGCTTCCTACCACGGCGGCGTGTGGTTGCTACAAACGCCCACCCGGTATTTGCCGCCCAAGCTGCGAGTGTTTATCGACTTTCTGGTGGAGCGGATGGCGCAGGAACCGACGCTGGAGATGTGGCGTAATCTGTAGATACTCTGTTGCAGGTCAAGCCCTATTGTGGGAGCGAGCCTGCTCGCGAACGACCTTCGCGAGCAGGCTCGCTCCCACAGTTGCAGTGTTCCTGTAGCAGTTGCCGAGGGCTGCGCCGCCGAACGCAGCCGTTGGAACGGCTACAGAGCTTTTGCTTCTTTAAAAAAAGCCCGCCAGGCAAAACCGGGCGGGCTTTTGGGTCGGACTGCGATCAGTGCTGCGGGCTGTCTTGTGTCGTGGGCAGCGCCATCAGTTGTTTTTCCTGATTCCAGTCAAACGGCTCATCGTTCAGTTCGGCTTCGTGGCGGCGCTCTTCCAGGGCCTGATACATGTCCAGCTCTTCATCCGACAGGAAGTTGAAGCAGGCGCCGCCGAAGTACCACAGCAGGTCGCGCGGGACCAGGTGGGCGATCTGCGGATAGCGCTCGATTACCTGGCACATGATGTCCTGGCCCAGGTACTGGCTGTTGATCGGGTCAACCGGCAACGAGCTGCGCATGTCGTCAAAACGCTCCAGGAACAGCGCGTGGCTTTCCTCGGGGATCTGCTCAGCGTCACCGACAGCAACCAGGATGCTGCGCAGAATGTCGAGCAGGACAAGGTTGTGGTTCAGATCGTTGGTGGCCATTGCGGGTGTCCTCTAGGGTAAAACGGGCGCGAGAGTATAAAGCTCATCGCGCTCGCTGTCCTGTTATCGAATCTTTCCTTCTGTGTGGCTGAGTTCTTCCTTGCTGAAGTCATCCACGTCGATGACCTTGCGTCGTGCGGTTTCGGCGGTGCGCAAGGTTTCAGCTTCGGCCGGTTGCAGTACCCCGGCTTGCAGCGCGGCATCGATGGACGGTTCTCCTGCAGCGGGTTTTACCTGGCCACTTTTCAGCGCTTCGTGGAGTTTTTTGTGCAGGGGGCGCGCTTCGCTCAGCAGGTTGCTGGCATGTTGCAGGGCGCCCACAGCGTCATCCGGCGATTGCGGGCGGTAGCAGCCAGCGAGCACTGCTTCAAGTGCCGGATCCCCTTTGGCGCGGCCCAATACTGCAGCGACCTCGGCATCCAGTGCGTCCGACGGACCGGTATGCCGGCGCCCAAACGGAAATACCACGCCGCGCAACAGAAAGCCCAGCGTTCGGCTCGGGAAGTTTTTCAACAGTTCATCCAGTGCGCGCTCAGCGTGGCCCAGGCTTTCTTCCATAGCCCATTTGAACAGCGGATCAAGGTATTGCGGCGAGTCGAGGTCGTGATAACGCTTGAGGGCGGCCGACGCCAGATACAAATGGCTCAGCACATCGCCCAGGCGCGCAGACAAGCGTTCGCGGCGTTTGAGCTCACCGCCCAGCAGCATCATGCTCAGGTCCGCGAGCAGGGCGAACGCCGCCGCCTGACGGTTGAGCGCGCGGAAGTAACCCTGGCTCAACGGGTTGCCGGGCGCAGCTTCGAAACGGCCAATGCCCAGGTTCAACACCAGCGTGCTGGAAGCGTTGCTGATGGCAAAACCAATGTGTTTGAGCAGCAGGGCGTCAAACTCCAGCATGGCTTGATCTTTATCTTCCCGCCCGGCCAAGGCCATTTCCTTCAGCACAAAGGGATGGCAACGGATGGCGCCCTGACCAAAGATCATCAGGTTGCGCGAGAGGATATTGGCGCCCTCTACAGTGATGAAGATCGGAGCCCCTTGCCAGTTACGCCCCAGGTAGTTGTTGGGGCCCATGATGATGCCTTTGCCGCCGTGCACGTCCATCGCATGGCTGATGCACTCGCGGCCGCGTTCGGTAAGGTGGTACTTGAGAATGGCCGAAAGAACCGAGGGTTTTTCCCCCAGATCCACCGCGTTGGCGGTCAGCATGCGGGCGCTGTCCATCAGCCAGGCATTGCCGCCGATACGCGCCAGCGCCTCCTGAATGCCCTCGAAGGCGGCCAGTGGCACATTGAACTGTTCGCGTACCTGAGCATATTGGCCGGTCACCAGACTGGTGAACTTGGCCGCGCCGGTGCCCACTGCCGGCAACGAAATCGAGCGTCCCACCGACAGGCAATTCATCAGCATCATCCAGCCTTTGCCGAGCATTTCCTGGCCGCCGATCAGGTAGTCGAGCGGGATAAACACATCTTTGCCCGAGTTCGGGCCGTTCATGAAGGCTGCGCCCAGGGGGAGATGGCGACGGCCGATCTCGACGCCGGGGGTGTCGGTAGGGATCAATGCCAGGCTGATGCCCAGGTCCTCTTTGTCGCCCAGCAGATGGTCCGGGTCATGGGCCTTGAACGCCAGGCCCAGCAGCGTGGCGACGGGGCCGAGAGTGATATAGCGTTTCTCCCAGTTCAGGCGCAGGCCGATAACTTCCTCACCTTGCCATTGGCCTTTGCAAATGATCCCGGTGTCGGGCATTGCCCCGGCATCTGAGCCTGCCAGTGGCCCGGTCAGGGCAAAGCAGGGGATGTCATCACCACGGGCCAGGCGTGGCAGATAGTGGTCGCGTTGTTCATCGGTACCGTAATGCAGCAGCAGTTCAGCGGGGCCCAGGGAATTGGGCACCATTACGGTGGAAGCCAGATCGCCACTGCGGGTGGCCAGTTTCATGGCGACCTGGGAATGGGCGTAGGCCGAGAACCCTTTACCGCCGTAGGCTTTGGGGATGATCAGGGCGAAGAAGCCATGCTCCTTGATGTGCGCCCAGGCCTGCGGTGGCAAGTCCATGGCCTGGCCGATTTCCCAGTCGCTGACCATTGCGCACAACTCTTCGGTAGGGCCGTCAATAAATGCCTGTTCTTCTTCGGTCAGCCGGGCCTTGGGGTAGGCCAGCAGCTGGTTCCAGTCGGGGCGGCCGCTAAACAACTGGCCGTCCCACCACACGGTGCCGGCATCGATGGCATCGCGTTCGGTTTGCGACATCGGCGGCAGGGTCTTCTGGAACCAGTTGAACAGGGGGGCGGTAAAGATTTTGCGACGAAGTTCGGGCAACAGCAGCAGGGCCGTGGGCGCGGCCAGCAGCAGCCAGAGGATTGCCAGCAACCCGCCAGGTACATGGCCGATAACCCCCATGGCCAGTAAATACACCGCGACCACGGCAATGATCGTCAGGGGGGCGATGCGGCGATGGGCCATATAGGCGATGCCAACAATCAGAACCAGTATCCACAACAACAGCATATTCAATCCTCCATGAAATCAGGGGCGTGCACCCTTGTGAGCTTAGTCGCAACTTTCGATCAGGGTTGTAGGGATAGTGACCTCGCGCTGGAGACGGAGTTCGTCATCCCGGCGTAGACTCCTTCGGCGTCTATCAATCAGGAGCCAGATCATGCTGAAAGTGTGGGGTCGCAAGAATTCGTCAAACGTGCGCAAGGCGTTGTGGTGTGTTGAAGAGCTGGCGTTGCCGTATAGCCGGGTAGAGGCGGGCGGCGCCTTTGGGGTGGTCAACAGCCCTGAGTACCGGGCGTTGAACCCTAATGGCCAGGTGCCTGTGATTGAAGAGGACGACGGCTTCGTGCTGTGGGAGTCAAACACCATCGTGCGCTACCTCACTGCCAGATATGGCTCGGATACGTCATGGTACCCAACCGATGCACGTGTGCGGGCGCAGGCAGACAAGTGGATGGACTGGACCAGCACTTCCTTTGCCGGGGTGTTTCGCACGGTGTTCTGGGGTGTCTTGCGCACGCCGGCCGAGCAGCAGGACTGGGTGGCAATCAACGCCGCAATCAAGGCCAGCGGCGAATTGCTTGCCGTGGCCGATCGGGCCCTGGCTGAAAAACCCTACTTGTCCGGTGATGAAATCGGCATGGGTGATATCCCGCTGGGTAGCTTCATTTACGCCTGGTTTGAAATGCCCATCGAACGCCCGCCCCTACCGCACCTGAGTGCATGGTATGAGCGCTTGAAGCAGCGTCCGGCCTATCGAAATGCCGTCATGACCGCGTTGACTTAATAGCCACTATTAATACGGGCGACTGTACTTGTGCGGCGAGGCCAAGCACCATAGGGTCTTGTCGGACTTGTCCTACAGGCTGTTCGCCCTTATTTACAATTCCCCTTTCCCCCATCTTGGTGCGTAATCCGATATGAGTTCCGCTCTGTCCATACGGCAGCTAACCAAAACCTACGGCAACGGTTTCCAGGCCCTGAGTGGTATCGATCTGGATGTCGCCGAAGGTGACTTTTTTGCCTTGCTGGGCCCTAACGGTGCCGGCAAATCCACCACCATCGGCATTCTCTCGACCCTGGTCAACAAGACCGGCGGCACGGTGAATATCTTTGGCCATGATCTTGATCGCAATCCCGCAGCCCTCAAGCGTTCGATTGGTGTGGTTCCGCAGGAATTCAACTTCAACCAGTTTGAAAAGACCTTCGATATCGTCGTGACCCAGGCGGGGTACTACGGTATTCCGGCGAAAATCGCCAAGGAACGAGCCGAAAAATACCTGACGCAGTTAGGGCTCTGGGACAAGCGCGACACGCCATCGCGTTCGTTGTCCGGTGGCATGAAGCGCCGCCTGATGATTGCCCGGGCTTTGGTGCATGAGCCGCGTCTGTTGATCCTCGATGAGCCTACCGCCGGTGTCGACATTGAGCTGCGCCGCTCGATGTGGTCCTTCCTCACCGGGCTGAACGAGCAGGGCACCACCATCATCCTCACCACCCACTATCTGGAAGAGGCTGAGCAGCTGTGCCGCAATATCGGGATCATCGATCACGGCACCATTGTCGAAAACACCAGCATGCGCCAACTGCTTGGACAGTTGCATGTCGAGACCTTTTTGCTCGACTTGAAGCAACCGCTGCAGGCTGCCCCTCAGTTGATCGGCTACCCGAGCCAGTTGCTCGATGCCGCGACCCTGGAGGTCCAGGTCGACAAGGTGGTGGGCATTACCGGTCTGTTCACTCAATTGGCCGCGCAAAATATTGAAGTAGTGAGCTTGCGCAACAAAACCAATCGCCTTGAGGAGTTGTTTGTGTCGTTGGTCGAGAAAAACCTGGCAAAGGTGGCGGTATGAGCTCGGAGCTGCGTCCCAACCTGATTGCGTTGAACACCATTATTTACCGTGAGGTCCGCCGCTTTATGCGGATCTGGCCGCAAACCCTGCTGCCACCTGCGATCACCATGGTTTTGTACTTTGTGATCTTCGGTAACCTGATTGGTCGGCAAATCGGCGATATGGGTGGCTTCACCTATATGGAGTACATTGTGCCGGGTCTGATCATGATGTCGGTGATCACCAACTCCTACGGTAACGTGGTGTCGAGCTTCTTTGGCGCCAAGTTCCAGCGTTCGATTGAAGAGCTGATGGTCTCGCCGGTGTCGCCCCACACGATCCTGATCGGTTTTACCGTGGGCGGGATCTTGCGTGGCCTGATCGTGGGCCTGATCGTGACCCTGCTGTCGCTGTTCTTTACCCATCTGCAGGTGCATCACCTGGGCCTGACCATTGTGGTGGTGGTGCTGACCGCTACGATTTTCTCGTTGCTGGGGTTTATCAACGCCGTTTTTGCACGCAATTTCGACGATATTTCGATTATTCCGACCTTCGTACTGACGCCGCTGACGTATCTGGGCGGGGTTTTCTACTCCATCACCCTGCTGCCGCCGTTCTGGCAGAGCGTGTCGCTGGCCAACCCGGTGCTGCATATGGTCAACGCCTTTCGCTACGGCATCCTGGGCGTTTCGGACATCAAGATCAGTGTCGCGCTGACCTTTATGGTGGTGGCGACCATCGTGCTCTACTTCGGCTGCGCCAGGCTGCTGGTCAGCGGGCGCGGGATGCGTCAGTAGTTGTTGTGACATGCGGATAAAAAAGGCCCCTGTTCGGGGCCTTTTTTATGGGTGCCTGTTTTTGCGGGCTTTCCATTTATGGCTGACCCACCAGCGCCAATAGAGCATGGTCAGACAATAGGCCAATGCGCCGAGCACCACGCCGCAGACCACCGAGCCCAGCAAGAATGGCTGCCACACAGTAGAGAGCTGGCCGCTGATCCATTCCCAGGTCAGTTCGTCGGGCAGGGTGCGCGCCGGCACGTTCATCAGCCAGGCGCCCAGCTGGTAGGTGCAATAGAACACCGGGGGCATGGTGATGGGGTTGGTCAGCCATACCAGGCCCACGGAGATCGGCATATTGCTGCGAACCCTTATTGCCAGAAAGGCCGCCAGAAGCATCTGGAACGGCATGGGTATAAAGGCCGCGAAAATGCCCACCGCCATTGCCCGGGCCACGGAGTGACGGTTGAGGTGCCAGAGGTTGGGATCATGGAGCAAGGTGCCCAAAAATCGTAAGGACTTGTGTTCCCTGATCAGGGCCGGATCTGGCATGAAACGTTTGATCAAACGCCGTGGCATGGGCCTCTCCCTAGGTCAAGGGGGCAGTATGCCCAAATTCGACAGGATGCCTATTTAGACTTTGTGACAATTTCTTAAGCGCGGCCCCGGGATTCCAGCTAATCCGAGTCAAAGGGATAAGTTGAGTATAGGCATGTACACAGGGATGTTTGCGCTGGCAGCGGGCCTGATCACGCTGCGGTTTTTACCTGGTTTACCGTCTGCCGGGTGGTTGCTGCTGATGGCGACGGCGGGGGTGTTGCTATTGGCCTGCAGGGGCTGGCCGGTGGGGCTTTATGTGCTTGGGCTGTGCTGGGCCTGCTTTCAGGGGCAAAGGGCACTGGATAACCGTCTGGCTGACTCATTCGACGGGCGTACGCTCTGGGTCGAGGGGCGTGTGATCGGCTTGCCGCAGCAGTCTGGAACATCCGTCCGCTTTGAATTGCAGGGGGCAAAGTCGCGCCACGGTGCTTTACCCGCGACTATCAGGCTGAGCTGGTATGGCGGCCCTGCGGTGAACAGCGGCGAGCGCTGGCGGCTGGCGGTCAAACTCAAGAAACCCAAAGGCTTGCTCAATCCTCAGGGGTTTGATTTTGAGGCCTGGTTACTGGCGCAGCGCATCGGTGCGACCGGTACGGTCAAGCAGGGGCATTTACAGGAGGCTGCCAGTCACGCCTGGCGTGACGGCTTGCGTCAGCGTCTGCTGCGCATTGATGCCCAGGGCCGGGCTTCGTGGTTGGCGGCGCTGGTACTGGGTGATGGATCGGGTCTGAGTCGCGATGACTGGACGTTGTTGCAAGCGACCGGCACGGTGCATCTGCTGGTGATCTCGGGCCAGCATATTGGCCTGTTTGCCGGCTTTATCTATGGATTTATCGCCTTGCTGGCGCGTTATGGGCTGTGGCCACGTCGTTTGCCGTGGTTGCCCTGGGCTTGTGCCCTGGCGTTTATTGGCGCCACGGGTTACGGCGTGCTGGCGGGCTTTGAAGTGCCGGTGCAGCGCGCGTGCATGATGCTCGGACTGGTGCTGGCATGGCGTTTGTGGTTTCGGCAACTGGGCGTGTGGTTGCCTTTTTTGCTGGCGCTCAATGCCGTGCTGATCGTCGAGCCGCTGGCGAGTTTGCGGGCTGGGTTCTGGTTGTCATTCAGCGCCGTGGCGGTGCTTCTCTTTACCTTCAGTGGCCGCTTGGGGGCGTGGGGGTGGCGGGCCATGTGGTTGCGCCCTCACGGCCTGATCGCCCTGGGCTTGTTCCCGATGCTGTGGATACTCGATCTGCCCATCAGCCTGACCGGGCCGCTGGCCAATCTGATAGCCGTCCCCTGGATCAGCCTGGCAGTGCTGCCAACAGCTTTGCTGGGGACCTTGCTGTTGCCTGTGCCCTGGCTGGGGGAAAACCTGCTGTGGCTGTCAGGTGGCCTGATCGATGGGTTGGTCCAGGGCTTGAGCCTTCTGGCCGATGTGTTTACGCCGTGGTTGCCCGTATCCGTGCCGATTTACATTTGGCTGTTGAGTGCGGCCGGAGTGCTGATCCTGTTATTGCCAGCGGGGGTGGTCTTGCGGCCGCTGGGTTGGCCGCTGGTGCTGCTGGCGCTGTTTGCGCCCCGTGAACAGATCCCCCGCGGTCAGGTCGAGGTGCTGCAGCTGGATGTTGGTCAGGGTCTGGCGATTGCCTTGCGTACCCGCAATCACACTCTGCTGTACGACGCAGGCCCCAAGTCAGGGAATCTGGATCAGGGTGAGCGGGTGGTGGTGCCGGTTTTGCGTTCAATGGGGGTGGCCGAGCTGGATTTGATGCTGCTCAGTCACGCCGATTCGGATCATGCCGGTGGGGCGCTGGCGGTGCAGCGGGGCGTCAGCGTGAAACGGGTGATTGGCGGCGATGTGCCGGGGCTGGCGGAGTCGTTGCGGGCGCAACCCTGTGTCAGTGGGGAGACTTGGGAATGGGATGGTGTGAGTTTTTCACTCTGGCAGTGGGCGGGGGCCAGCGACAGTAATCAAAAGTCCTGCGTATTGCAGGTGCAGGCCGGTGATGAGCGGTTGCTGCTGACCGGGGATATCGATGCCAGGGCCGAGCGTGCCTTGCTGCAAAGCCCGCTGGGCGTGCCTACCCGCTGGTTGCAGGCTCCTCATCACGGCAGCAAGACCTCGTCGTCGATGGTGTTTCTCAAGGCGCTGGCGCCTGAAATCGTGCTGATCTCCCGGGGGCATGGCAACAGCTTCGGTCATCCCCATCCACAGGTGATGGCCCGGTATCAGGCGCTGGGGGTGCAGGTACTGGACAGCGCCGAGCAGGGTGCGGTGAAGTTTCGCCTGGGGGCGTCGGGCAAGGCTGAAAGCATGCGCGACCAACGCCGGTTCTGGCGCGATTGACGCTGCCCCTGTGGTAGAGTGGCACACTTTTTCGAGGGGATTGTCACTGTGTGGGAACTGGTCAAATCCGGCGGCTGGATGATGTTGCCGATCATTCTGAGCTCTGTTGCCGCGCTGGGCATTATTGTCGAGCGTCTGTGGACCCTGCGTGCCAGTCGCGTGACCCCGGAGCATCTGCTCGGTCAGGTCTGGGTCTGGATCAAAGACAAGCAAATGGACAAGGAAAAACTCAAGCAATTGCGTGCCGATTCGCCTCTGGGTGAGATTCTTGCCGCGGGCCTGGCCAACTCCCGTCATGGTCGCGAAATCATGAAAGAGTGCATTGAAGAGGCCGCCGCGCGCGTTATTCATGAGCTTGAGCGCTACCTCAATACCCTGGGCACCATTGCCGCAATGGCACCCTTGCTGGGGCTGCTGGGTACGGTGCTGGGCATGATCGATATTTTCAGCTCGTTCATGGGCTCGGGAATGACCTCCAATGCTGCGGTGCTGGCGGGTGGTATTTCCAAGGCGCTGATCACCACGGCCGCAGGCCTGATGGTGGGTATCCCGGCCGTATTCTTCCATCGTTTCCTGCAGCGTCGTGTTGACGACCTGGTGGTTGGCATGGAGCAGGAGGCAATCAAGCTGGTTGAAGTGGTTCAGGGCGACCGTGAAGTCGATATGGTCGGGAGTAAAGCGTGAAATTTCGCCGCAAGCCACGGGAAACAGTTGATATCAACCTCGCGTCATTGATTGACGTGGTGTTTATCCTGTTGCTGTTTTTTGTCGTGACCACCACCTTCACCCGCGAAACCCAGTTGCGCGTCGATCTGCCGGAGGCTGTCAGCGGTTCACCCAGCGATGAGCAGAATGGCAAGCAACTGGATATCGCCATCAGCGCAGACGGGGTTTTCTCGGTGAATAACCAGTTGTTGCCCAAGAATGATCTGGCCAGCCTGATGGAGGCCCTGCAGAAAGAGTCCGGTGGCGATACCCGTTTGCCGCTGTCGATCAGCGCCGATGGCAAAACGCAACATCAGGCGGTCATCACCGCGATGGACGCGGCCGGCAAGCTCGGCTTTAGCCATTTGCGCATGACCACGGTTGAGGCGCAGACGACTCCCTGATGGCCATGTCCGATCGTTTACTGCGTGCCTGGTATGCCGGGCATCCGCTGCTGATCCTGTTGCGACCACTCGAATGCCTCTACCGACGGGTGGTTGAGCGCAAGCGGGCACGTTTTGTCGCCGGTGAGGGCGAGATCTATCGCCCGCCGGTGCCGTTGATCGTGGTGGGGAACATCACGGTCGGCGGCACCGGCAAAACGCCATTAATCCTGTGGCTGATAGAGCACTGTCAGCGCCAGGGACTGCGCGTTGGCGTGGTCAGTCGCGGCTATGGCGCGACCCCGCCGCAACTGCCGTGGCGTGTACGCGCCGAGCAAAGTGCTGTGCAGGCGGGGGATGAACCTTTGCTGATCGTGCAGCGCACCGGTGTGCCCCTGATGATCGATCCCGACCGCAGTCGGGCGATCAAGGCGCTACTGGCCAGCGAGCCGCTGGACCTGATCCTGTCGGATGACGGGTTGCAGCACTACCGTATGGCGCGGGATCTGGAGCTGGTGTTGATCGACAATGCCAGAGGCCTGGGTAATGGCCGTTGCCTGCCTGCCGGGCCGCTGCGCGAACCGGTCGAGCGCCTGCAGAGCGTTGACGCGGTGCTCTATAACGGCGCTGCCAGCGACCCGCAGGGCGGTTTTGCCTTTGCGTTGCAACCCACCGCACTGGTGAATCTGGTGAGTGGGGAGCGCAAGGCGCTGGACTTTTTTCCTGCGCAGCAGGCTCTGCATGCGGTCGCCGGTATCGGCAACCCGCAGCGTTTCTTCACCACCCTTGAAACGCTACACTGGCGGCCAATTGCTCATGCGTTTGCTGATCACGCGCCTTATAGCGCCGAAATATTGAATTTCTCGCCATCATTACCCGTGGTCATGACCGAAAAGGACGCGGTGAAGTGCCGTGACTTCGCGTCATCCGACTGGTGGTATCTGGCTGTTGATGCAGTGCCTTCCGAGGCCTTTGTGTTGTGGTTTGACCAACAATTGCTGCGTCTTTTACCTGATCGTCTTTTACCCTAACTCATCTCAAGGGGAACATTTATGGACACCAAGCTGCTCGATATCCTCGCCTGCCCTGTTTGCAAAGGCCCGCTCAAGCTCAGCGCCGACAAGACCGAGCTGATCAGCAAGGGCGCAGGCCTGGCTTACCCGATCCGTGATGGCATTCCGGTAATGCTCGAAACCGAAGCCCGCACCCTCACTGCCGAAGAGCGTCTGGATAAATGATCCCGGTTTTTACCGTCGTTATCCCGTCGCGCTATGCCTCGACCCGTTTACCGGGCAAGCCGCTGCAAATGATCGCCGGCAAGCCGATGGTCCAGCATGTCTGGGAGCAGGCCTGTAAAAGCAGCGCGCAACGTGTGGTCGTTGCCACTGACGATATGCGTATTGTCGAGGCCTGCAAGGCGTTCGGCGCCGAGGTGCTGCTGACCCGTGCCGACCATGAATCCGGCACTGATCGCCTGGCCGAAGTGGCTACGCAACTGGGTCTGGCCAGCGATGCCATTGTGGTTAACGTGCAGGGCGATGAGCCGATGATCCCGCCACAGGTGATCGATCAGGTTGCGCTCAACCTGGCGGCCCATGGCGAGGCGAGCATGGCGACCCTGGCCGAGCCTATCGATGATGTCGAGACGCTGTTCAATCCCAATGTGGTCAAGGTGGTCAGTGATATCAACGGGCTGGCGCTGACCTTCAGCCGGGCCACGTTGCCCTGGGCGCGGGATGACTTTGCACTGCACCCGGACGCACTGCCAGCAGGCGTGCCTTACCGTCGACATATCGGCATCTACGCCTATCGAGCGGGCTTCCTGCATGACTTCGTCAGCTGGGGGCCTTGCTGGCTCGAAAACACCGAGCGCCTCGAGCAACTGCGGGCGCTGTGGCATGGTGTGCGTATTCACGTGGCCGATGTGCTTGAAGCTCCGCCTGCCGGGGTAGATACCGTGGAAGATCTTGAGCGCGTTCGGCGTTTGCTGGAGTCATGAGTTTGGACATGCAGGTCAATGCGTCGCTCAAGCCCTTCAATAGCTTTGGTGTTGATGTGAAGGCCAGCCTGTTTGCCCAGGCGCACAACGATGATGATGTGCGCCAGGCCTTGCTGTGTGCGGCTGAGCACAAGTTGCCGTTGCTGGTGATTGGCGGCGGCAGCAACCTGCTGTTGACCGGCGATGTGCCAGCGCTGGTTTTGCGCATGGCCAGTCGCGGTATCCGCTTGCTGGAAGATGATGGCGAGCGGGTAGTGGTGGAGGCTGAAGCGGGGGAGGTCTGGCATGCCTTCGTGCTGTGGACCCTTGAGCAGGGCTTGTCGGGCCTGGAAAACCTCAGCCTGATCCCTGGCACCGTGGGTGCCGCGCCGATGCAGAATATCGGCGCCTATGGGGTCGAGATCAAGGATGTATTCGCAGGCCTTACAGCGCTCGACCGACAAACCGGCGAGTTGCGTGAGTTCAGTCTGGCCGAATGCAACTTTGCCTATCGTGACAGTCTGTTCAAGCAGCAGGCCGGGCGCTGGTTGATTTTGCGTGTGCGCTTTGCCCTGAGCAGGGCCATGCATCTGCATCTGGAGTACGGCCCTGTGCGTCAGCGCCTGGCCGAGCAGGGCATTGAGCAGCCGACGGCCTGTGATGTAAGTCGGGCTATCTGCAGTATCCGCAGCGAAAAACTGCCTGACCCTGCGGTGTTGGGCAATGCCGGCAGCTTCTTCAAGAATCCGCTGGTATCGGCAAGCCTGGCGGCGGAATTGAAATTGGCCCACCCCGGCCTGATTGGTTACCCACAAGCCGATGGCCAGGTAAAGCTGGCGGCGGGCTGGCTGATCGAAACTGCAGGCTGGAAGGGCTTTCGTGAGGCGGATGCCGGAGTGCATCGCCTGCAGTCGTTGGTGCTGGTCAACTATGGGTCGGCTACCGGTTTGCAGTTGCTGGCCCTTGCGCAGCGTATTCAGGCAGATATCGAGCAGCGCTTTGCGGTGCAGCTGGAGATGGAGCCCAACCTGTATTAGCGGTCTGGACTATCAATGAAGCACATACCGGCAGGGGTGCTGGCGTTGGCACTGGTGACGTTGACCGGTTGTGTCACTGCTCCGCCCAAAGATCAAAACAACCTGTGCAGTATCTATAGGCAATATCCGGCCTGGTACAAAGACTCGGTAGCGATGCAGGAGCGCTGGGGCACGCCTGTGCATGTTGCGATGGCAATCATGAAGCAGGAAAGCAGCTTCGTTGCCGATGCGCTTCCGCCTCGTGCTTACCTTTTGTGGGTCATCCCGTGGGGTCGGGTCAGCCCGTCCTACGGCTATGCACAGGCTCAGCCTCCGGCATGGCGTGACTTTGAAAACAGCATGGGCAGTTCCGGGTCGCGCGACAATTTCGCTGACGCCATCATGTTTATCGGTTGGTACACCGCGGGTACCCAGCGGCAATTGGGGATCTCCAAGTGGGATACCTATAACCAGTACCTGGCGTATCACGAGGGCAGGGGGGGTTACAGTCGCAATACCTATCGCGCCAAACCCTGGTTGATGCAGGTGGCGCGTAAAGTCGAGCAGCAGTCCAAAACCTATGGTGCACAGCTTGGCCAATGTCGCGGTGAGCTGGAGAAAGGTCGTCGCTCGTTCTGGCCTTTTTGATTTAATTCGCAGGCATAAAAAAAGCCCCGCCAGTTCATAACTGGCGGGGCTTTTTAATGGCCTTTGGAATTAGGCGAGGGGTTTATCCTCGTGTGCCTTTTCCTGGGCTACGCCTTCATGCGCAGTTGCCTGAGCGGCCGCTGCAGCAGCTGCCTCTTCACGCTTGCGGCGACGTACTTCACGCGGGTCGTTAGGTGCGCGACCGTTGCTTGGGGCGCTGACAACCGGAGTTGCTGCAACCACTACCTCAACCACTTCAGTTGTCACAACAGTCTCAACGGGGGCCGGCTCTACGGCTACTATCGTTTCGACCGCGGCTTCAACGGTTACCACTTCAGGTGCGGCAACAGGCTCTGCTACGGCTTCAGTAACGGCAGGCTCTGCTACTGGCGCGCGCACAACGCGGGCTTCGCGGGCATGCGGTGCTTTTTCGATAACCGGAGTTTCGACCGCTGGTGCTTCCACCACGGCTTCAACCACTGGCTCTGGAGTCGCTGCAACCGGCTGGGCAACGGCCTGGACTTCAGGCTGTGCTTCTTGAGCTGGTGCAACTTCAACTTCAGGCGCCTTGACGGCTTCGATCGGCGTCACTGCTTCTACTGTTGGCGCTTCTACTACCGGTGCTTCTACTACTGGAGTTTCAACAACAGGCGTTTCAGTGGTCGGTGCCTGGGCAGCGACTGCTTCTACTTTGGTTGCTGCTTCGCCAGCGGTTTCAACAGCTGGGGCCTGGGCCGCAGGTGTTTCGACAGCCACAATTTCCTTGTCAGCTTCAACGACGGCCAAGGTTTCAACCGGGGCCGATTCCTGGGCCACTTCTGTTGCGCGTTCTGCCTGCTGGTGCGCCTGGGCTTCAGCAGGAGCGCTGACGACCTGGCTGGCAACGGTTTCAGTCACGGCCACGACGGCTGCTTCAGAGGTGGTTGCAGGAGCGTTCTGGCTGTTGCCTTCTTCGCTGTTCTCTTCCGAGCCTTCAATCACGTTGCCGTTGGCGTCACGCTGACGCTCGCGGCGGTTGCTGCGACGACGCTGGCCACGGGAGCGACGACGTGGACGATCGCCTTCGGCGTTGTCCTGGGTCTCGTCCTGGGACTGCTCTTCACCGTTCAGCACTTCTTCGTCTTCAGCGGCAGCTACAACCTGCTCTTCGCGTGGCGCACGTTCTTCGCGAGGTGCGCGCGGCTGGCGCTCTTCACGCGGCTGACGGGCTGGGCGCTCTTCAGCTACAGCAGTGGTAGCGGCCACAGCGGCTACGGCTGGTGCTGCATCCAGAGGCTCGCGCAGTTCACGTACGCGCTCTTCGCGTTCGCCACGCGGCTTGCGGTCTTCACGTGGTGCACGCGGCGCACGTTCTTCGCGCGGTGGACGCGGTGCGCGCTCTTCGCGAGGGGCTTGAGCCACAACCGGAGTTTCTTCGCGAGGGCTGCGCTCTTCGCGTGGTTCGCGAGCGGCACGCTCTTCACGTGGAGCACGCTCTTCGCGCGGTTTACGTTCTTCGTCACGACGACCGTTGCGGTTACGGCTCTGCTGGCGACCGTTGCGACGTTCTTCGTTGCGTGCAGGGCGCTCAGGGGTTGCCGGCTTCTCGACTACGGTCGGTGCTGCAGGCTCTTCCTTGGAGGCAAACAGGCTTACCAGCGACTTGACCAGGCCCTTGAACAGGCTTGGCTCAGCGATGGTGGCCGCCGGTGCAGGAGCAGGTGCGGCAGCAGCAGCGGCTTCGGTCGGAACCGGTGCCGAGGTGCGTGGCGGTGCTGTTTTAACGGCGGCTTCCTGGCGAACCAGGGTGCGGGTGGCAGCAGCCGGTTGAACTTCTTCCACTTCAGCGGCAGCGGCAGCGATTTCATAGCTGGACTGGTTGGTGTGGGCTTCCGGGCTGTCATCACGCAGGCGCTGAACTTCGAAGTGCGGCGTTTCGAGGTGGTCGTTCGGCAGAATGACGATGCGGGCACGGGTACGCAGTTCGATCTTGGTGATCGAGTTGCGTTTTTCGTTGAGCAGGAACGCTGCAACCGGGATTGGCACCTGGGCGCGGACTTCGGCAGTGCGGTCCTTCAGGGCTTCTTCTTCGATCAGGCGCAGGATCGCCAGCGACAGCGATTCAACATCACGGATGATGCCGGTGCCGTTGCAGCGCGGGCAAACGATGCCGCTGCTTTCGCCCAGGGATGGGCGCAGACGCTGACGGGACATTTCCAGCAGGCCGAAGCGCGAGATACGACCCACTTGTACGCGGGCGCGGTCGGCTTCCAGGCATTCGCGGACTTTTTCTTCCACTGCGCGCTGGTTTTTGGCCGGGGTCATGTCGATGAAGTCGATGACGATCAGGCCGCCGATGTCGCGCAGGCGCAACTGACGGGCGATTTCTTCCGCCGCTTCAAGGTTGGTTTGCAGTGCGGTTTCTTCGATATCGCTGCCTTTGGTGGCGCGGGCCGAGTTGATGTCGATGGACACCAGGGCTTCGGTCGGGTCGATAACGATGGAACCGCCGGAAGGCAGTTCAACGACGCGCTGGAAAGCGGTCTCGATCTGGCTTTCGATCTGGAAACGATTGAACAGCGGAACGCTGTCTTCGTAGAGTTTGATTTTGCTGGCGTACTGCGGCATCACCTGGCGGATAAAGGTCAGGGCTTCGTCCTGGGCTTCAACGCTGTCGATCAGCACTTCGCCGATGTCCTGGCGCAGGTAGTCGCGGATGGCGCGGATGATCACGTTGCTTTCCTGGTAGATCAGGAAGGGTGCGGCGCGATCCAGCGAGGCTTCTTTGATGGCGGTCCACAGTTGCAGCAGGTAATCGAGGTCCCACTGCATTTCTTCACTGCTGCGGCCAAGGCCGGCAGTGCGAACGATCAGGCCCATGTCGGCAGGAGCGATCAGGCCGTTCAGCGCTTCACGCAGTTCGTTGCGCTCTTCACCTTCGATGCGGCGGGAGATACCGCCTGCACGCGGGTTGTTCGGCATCAGGACCAGGTAGCGGCCGGCGAGGCTGATAAACGTGGTCAGGGCTGCGCCCTTGTTGCCGCGTTCTTCTTTTTCGACCTGCACGATGACTTCCTGGCCTTCGCTCAGGACGTCCTTGATGTTGACGCGGCCTTCAGGGGCTTTCTTGAAGTACTCGCGGGAGATTTCTTTGAGGGGCAGGAAGCCGTGGCGCTCGGAGCCGAAATCGACAAAGGCAGCCTCAAGGCTTGGTTCGATGCGAGTAATACGGCCTTTATAGATGTTGGCTTTCTTCTGCTCGCGAGCACCCGACTCGATGTCCAGGTCGTAGAGGCGTTGGCCATCTACCAGTGCAACGCGCAACTCTTCAGGTTGAGTTGCGTTAATCAGCATTCTTTTCATGTTGTACCGTCGGTTTCCGGGCTACCGGAAACGGCGTTCGGCACACACGACTTCTCATGGTCGGTGTCAGGTGCGTCAGGAGTTGTTGGCCACTCCTGTGTACAGCGAGGTTCGACCCTTGGGGGCGAAGTCGCGACTTACGCTTCCTGCTTGCTGTGGTGCTAATGCACCTCTTAAGCAAAAGTCTGGTCAGGAGGAGGAATCAACCGGCGGCTGTGGACGAGATGAAGCGTCTTGATAAAGCCTATTGCTACACAGTCCGGCGGTTGTGCATCTCCACCCTACACGTATCCCTGATAATTCGGGTGCTGCCGCGCGCAGAATCCGCAGCGGGTTGGCATTTACCGTGTTCTCCAAAGGGGAGTTCACGCATCATGGCTAATAAAGGCGTTGTTTCCGAAGCATTCGCTCGAAATTCCCGAGGCTGACTGCACTTTGTGAACTGGCCGTGAATATCGGCGTAAAAGGCGAGTTTGCACTCTGCTTTCCAGGCTCGCTTCAGGCCTCATGTCACCTGCGCTTGTTACAACTCCAGGTCTTGCGTATCCAGCAAAAGCCCCGTAGGACGGCCTCGCGTCCTGATCAAGAGCGTTGGTCAGGGCCGGTTGTTCACCGTTAATCCTCTGTCCAGGCCGCTTTTGGCGGCGTTCGCGACTATAGCAGCAATGATTAAGTGCTTCAATTCCATAAAAAATTGTTATCATTCACGGCATGACGACGACTACCCCCCCGACCCCCAGCGTCCAGCTGCTTGAGGTCTCGCCGGAATATGCCGGCCAACGCATCGACAACTTCCTTCTTGCTCGGCTCAAGGGTGTTCCCAAGACCTTGATTTACCGCATTTTGCGTAAAGGCGAAGTGCGTGTGAACAAGGGCCGGATCAAGCCCGAGTACAAGCTGCAGGCCGGCGATATCGTGCGCGTGCCGCCGGTTCGCGTGCCTGAGCGCGACGAGCCGGTGCCTGTGGCCCAGGGTTTGTTGCTGCGCCTTGAAGCGGCCATTGTCTATGAAGACAAGGCCCTGATTATATTGAACAAGCCAGCAGGCATCGCCGTGCACGGCGGCAGCGGCCTGACCTTTGGCGTGATTGAAGCCTTTCGTCAGATGCGCCCGGACGTCAAGGAGCTGGAGCTGGTGCATCGCCTGGACCGTGACACGTCCGGCCTGCTGATGATCGCCAAAAAGCGCAGCATGTTGCGTCATTTGCACGAGGCCCTGCGCGGCGACGGTATCGACAAGCGTTATATGGCTCTGGTGCGTGGCAACTGGGCGGCGTCCATCAAGCAGGTGCGTGCGCCGCTGATGAAGAGCAACTTGCGTTCGGGTGAGCGCATGGTTGAAGTCAACGAAGACGAAGGCAAAGAGTCGGTCACTGTGTTCAAGGTGCTGCGCCGCTTTGGTGATTTTGCAACCATGGTCGAAGCGCGACCGATTACCGGGCGTACTCACCAGATCCGTGTGCATACCTTGCATGCCGGGCATTGCATTGCCGGCGACAGCAAGTACGGTGATGAGGGGTTCTCCAAGGAAATCCGCGACCTGGGCGGCAAGCGCCTGTTTCTGCATGCCTACATGCTGACCGTGCCGATGCCCGATGGGACTGAAATGAAATTCCAGGCCCCGGTCGATGAAATGTGGGCCAAAACCGTGGAGCGTCTGAGTGCCCCTTACTGAGTACAAGCTGCTCATTTTTGACTGGGATGGCACGCTGGCTGATTCCATTGGTCGGATTGTCACGGCGATGCAGGGTGCGGCGCAACGTGCGGGGCGTCCGGTACGTGATGCGCAGGCGGTCAAGGGGATTATCGGTCTGGGGTTGCCTGAGGCGATCCTGACCCTTTACCCCGACATGCCCCCGGAGCAGGTGATTGCCTTCCGCCAGCACTATGCCGATATTTATATCGCCATGGATGCCGAGCCTTCGCCGTTGTTTGCGGGAGTCCGGGAATCGCTGGAAGCATTCCGTGCCCAGGGCTATCGTCTGGCGGTGGCCACGGGCAAGGCCCGTCGTGGCCTTGATCGTGTGCTCAAGGCCCACGGCTGGGAGGATTTCTTCGATATCACCCGTGCTGCAGACGAGACCGCCAGCAAGCCTGATCCGTTGATGCTCAATCAGATCCTGGCTCATTGCGATGTGTGTCCGCAGCAGGCGTTGATGGTGGGTGATGCGTCCTTTGATTTGCTGATGGCGCGCAATGCGGGTATCGACTCGGTTGCGGTAGGCTATGGTGCTCAATCGATGGAGCGCTTGCTGACGTTCGAGCCCCGGTTGGCAATTGACAGTTTTCCCGAGTTGCGTGCCTGGCTTGATCGCCAGGCTAATTAAGATCTTTGCTGGGGTAGTGCATGGTCGATCAATGGAAGGCGCCCTCTGCGGCTGAAAACACTGTCGGTGGTGACAAAAGCTGGCAGTTGCTGGAAAAAACCCTGTTGGCGGGCATTCAGGAGCAGCGCCGCTCGCGGCGCTGGGGCATTTTCTTCAAGGTGTTGATGTTCTGCTACCTGATTGCGGTGTTGTTGCTGTTTACCCCGTTGGTGAGTATGGAGCGCAGCGCTGTCGGCGGTTCCAGCTACACCGCGCTGATCGATGTGCGTGGTCCGATTGCCGATAAGGAACCGGCCAGTGCCGACAATCTGGTCACCAGCCTGCAGGCTGCGTTTGACGATCCGCGGGTCAAGGGGGTGGTGCTGCGCATCAACAGCCCGGGCGGCAGTCCTGTGCAGTCGGGTTATGTCTACGATGAAATCCGTCGCCTGCGTGGGCTGCATCCCGATACCAAGGTGTATGCGGTGATTTCCGATCTGGGGGCATCCGGGGCTTATTACATTGCCAGTGCTGCTGATGAGATCTACGCCGACAAGGCCAGTCTCGTCGGGTCGATTGGCGTGACGGCGGCAGGCTTCGGTTTCGTCGGTGCGATGGACAAGCTGGGTATTCAGCGTCGTGCTTACACGTCGGGCGACCACAAGGCGTTCCTGGATCCGTTTGAGCCGGAAAAGCCGGATGAGACCAAGTTCTGGCAGGGTGTGTTGAATGTGACGCACCAGCAGTTCATTGACAGCGTCAAGCAGGGGCGTGGCGATCGCCTGAAAGACAAGGAGCACCCGGAGCTGTTCTCGGGCCTGGTCTGGACGGGGCAGCAGGCGCTGCCGCTGGGGTTGATTGACGGGCTGGGCAATACCAGTTCGGTTGCCCGTGACGTGATCGGCGCCAAGGAGCTGGTGGACTTCACGGTGCAGGAATCGGCTTTCGACCGCTTCTCGAAAAAGCTCGGTGCCAGCGTGGCTGAGCAATTGGCCATGTGGATGGGCTTTCAGGGGCCGACGCTGCGCTGATTGTTGAGTGCTTCAAACAAGCCGGCCTGAAAGAGGGCCGGTTTTTTTATGGCTGGCAAAAAGTTTAGAGGCTCTATGTCGCGTAGCAGCTGCCGAAGGAGCGAGGCTGCGTTCGGCGGCGAAGCCGTCGTGAAATCAGCTGGCGCGGTGCGTCGTCGAATTGCGATCATCGGGTTTACGACGGCTTCGCCGCCGAACGCAGTCTTCGTTCCTCGGCAGCTGCAGGAACACTGCAACTGTGGGAGCGAGCCTGCTCGCGAAGGTCGTTCGCGAGCAGGCTCGCTCCCACAATAGGGCTTGACCTGCAACAGAGTATCTACAGAGTGTCCGGCTTATTCATGGCAGGTGTACGCCCTCGGCAAGCAGCATGTCCACCAGTCGGATCAGTGGCAGGCCGACCAGGCTGGTGGCGTCATCGCCTTCGGTGCGCTGAAACAGGCTCACGCCAAGCCCTTCGGCTTTAAAGCTGCCTGCGCAGTCGTAGGGCTGCTCGGCGCGCAGATAACGCTCGATCTGCTCTGCGCTCAGGCTGCGCATGTGTACGGTAAACGGCACGCAATCGGTCTGATAATGGCCGGTCTGGCTGTTGAGCAGAGTCAGGCCGGTCAGGAAGCTGACGCTGGCACCGCTTGCTGTGGTCAATTGCTGGTGCGCTTTTTCGTAAGTGTGGGGTTTGCCGATGATCCGTCCGTCGAGTACGGCAACCTGGTCCGAGCCGATAATCAGATGATTCGGATGGCTGGCAGCCAGCGCGCGGGCTTTTTCCAGTGACAGGCGCTTGACCAGTTCGATGGCGGTCTCGCCTTGATGATGGCCTTCGTCGATATCCGGCGAGCTGCACGTGAAGGGCAGACGCAGGCGAGACAATAAATCGCGGCGATAAACCGAGCTTGAAGCGAGTAATAAAGGTAGCATGCGCGACTCCTGTAGGCAGTTGACGATTCTAATGCTCGTACGCAATGTCGCACAGACACAATTTCCTTTGACACGTGAAGGGGTCCTCCCTAGAATGCTGCGCCTATGTTGAATGACCCGATTCCACCTCACGTTGACCCGCGCAAATTGGCTGATCGTGGCACTACCCTTCAAGGTGAAGTGTTGCTGGCTGATTTGGAGAGACTCTGCGATCCGCTTTCCGACGATGTCGGTACGGTCCAGGCTAAATTTGTTTTTGAGCGCGACGAACGTAGATCTGTGGTAATACACAGCTCCATCGACGTCGAGGTCAAGATGGTTTGCCAGCGTTGTCTTGAGCTGGTCACCCTGCCGATCCACAGCGAATGCAGTTACGCCGTGGTGAAAGAGGGTGCGAATACCCAGTCGTTACCGAAAGGTTATGACGTGCTGGAACTGGGCGAAGATCCATTGGATCTGCATGCACTGATCGAGGAGGAGCTTTTGCTCGCCTTGCCCATTGTGCCTGCTCATCATCCGGAAGAATGCCAGCAGCCGGCGGGTCTCGATGAGCCCGAACCAGGCGAGGACGAGGTAACGCGGTCCAACCCGTTCAGTGTATTGGCGCAGTTAAAGCGTGACCCAAACGTTTAGGAGTTAATCAATTATGGCTGTTCAGCAGAACAAAAAATCCCGCTCTGCCCGTGACATGCGTCGTTCGCACGATGCTCTTTCGGCTAGCACTCTGTCTGTAGAAAAAACCACCGGTGAAATTCACCTGCGTCACCACGTATCGCCAGAAGGCGTATACCGTGGTCGTAAAGTGATCGACAAGGGCGCTGACGAGTAATCACTTGTCCGCTCAGGTCATCGCGATCGACGCAATGGGCGGGGACTTCGGTCCCCGCAGCATTGTTCAGGCCTGTATTGCCTGCCTGTCTGCTACTCCCTCGCTGCATCTGACCCTCGTTGGTCAACCTTCCCTACTTGAATCCCTGATCGCTGGCCATTCGGCTGTGGATCGCTCGCGCCTGTCTATTGTCCCGGCTTCAGAAGTCATTGCCATGAATGAGCGGCCTTCCCATGCCCTGCGCAGCAAGCCGGACTCGTCCATGCGCGTTGCTCTGGAGTTGCTCCGTGATGGCAAGGTGCAAGCTTGTGTCAGTTCCGGTAACACGGGGGCGCTGATGGCCTTGTCCCGGCATGTGCTCAAGACCTTGCCGGGCATCGACCGTCCAGCGATGGTGGCGGCAGTTCCGACCCAGACCGGCTACTGTCAGTTGCTGGATCTGGGGGCAAATGTCGATTGCACGGCCAGTCAGTTGTTCCAGTTTGCGGTGATGGGCTCGGTGGCGGCGCAGGCGCTTGGTGTGCCTCGTCCGCGGGTCGCCTTGCTCAATATCGGTACCGAGGACGTCAAGGGCAATCAGCAGGTCAAGGAGGCGGCGGCATTGTTGCAGGCGGCGCCGGGGTTGCATTACATCGGTTTTGTCGAAGGCGACGGGGTGTATCGGGGCGAAGCTGATGTGGTGGTGTGTGACGGGTTTGTCGGCAACATCATGCTCAAGTCCAGCGAAGGCCTGGCAACGATGATTTCGAGCCGGCTTGAGGCGGTGTTCAGGCGCAACCTGTTCAGTCGCTTCGTGGGCGTGCTGGCATTGCCGTTGATGCGGCGCTTGCAGGCGGATCTGGCGCCGGCGCGGCATAATGGTGCGAGCTTTCTCGGCTTGCAGGGCATTGTGGTCAAGAGTCACGGTTCGGCAGGTGCTCAGGGCTTTCAAAGTGCAATTGAACGTGCGCTGATTGAAATCCATGAAGACCTGCCAAAGCGTTTGTATGGGCGCCTTGAAGGGTTGTTGCCGTAGGCGTTTTAGCGGTCGGGCGCTTAAATGTGACCGCCCGGTCCAATCAGCCATCCAACTGTCAGTTTCTTGCGTCCGCCACGGCAGGACGTCAATTCTCCGACGACAAGATCATTAGGGGCTTGTTACATGTCTACATCCCTCGCATTCGTCTTTCCAGGGCAGGGTTCGCAGTCCCTCGGCATGTTGGCCGAGCTGGGCGCGGCACATCCGCTGGTCCTGGAAACATTTAAAGAAGCGTCTGACGCCCTGGGTTACGACCTGTGGGCGCTGACCCAGGAAGGTCCTGCCGAGAAGCTGAACCAGACTGATATCACCCAGCCTGCCATCCTTGCGGCCTCGATTGCCCTTTGGCGTCTGTGGCTGGCTGAAGGTGGCAAGCGTCCTGACTTCGTTGCCGGCCACAGCCTGGGCGAGTACAGCGCGCTGGTGGCCGCCGAATGCCTGACCCTGGCCGAGGCGGTCAAGCTGGTCGAGCGTCGTGGTCAGTTGATGCAAGAGGCCGTACCGGCCGGGCAGGGCGCCATGGCGGCGATCCTGGGTCTGGAAGATGCCGATGTACTGGCTGCCTGTGCTGAAGCTGCGCAAGGCGAAGTGGTCAGCGCGGTCAACTTCAACTCGCCGGGTCAGGTCGTGATTGCCGGGGCCAAGGCCGCTGTCGAGCGCGCCATGGAACTGTGCAAGGCCAAGGGCGCCAAGCGTGCCTTGCCGTTGCCGGTAAGCGTACCGTCGCACTGCGAACTGATGCGTCCAGCTGCCGAGCGTTTTGCCGAGTCCATTGAAGCGATCGACTGGAAAATGCCGGCCATTGCCCTGGTGCAGAATGTCAGCGCCGCGGTGGCAGCCGATTTGCCAACCCTCAAGCGCGATTTGCTTGAGCAGCTGTACAAGCCTGTGCGCTGGGTTGAATCGGTTCAGGCCCTGGCGGCCAATGGTCCGGTTGACCTGGTCGAATGCGGTCCGGGCAAGGTCCTGGTGGGCATCAGCAAGCGCTGTGCCGAAGGCGTTACCACTCACAATTTGAATACCCCGGATGCCTTCGCCGCTGCGCGCTTGGCTCTGGTCTGAATCAGGAGAAGCCTGCATGAGCTTGCAAGGTAAAGTTGCACTGGTAACAGGCGCAAGCCGTGGCATTGGCCAGGCTATCGCGTTGGAGTTGGGTCGTCAGGGCGCCATTGTCATTGGCACGGCGACTTCCGCTTCCGGTGCCGAGCGCATCGCTGCCACCCTGAAAGAAAACGGTGTTCAGGGCACTGGCATGGAACTCAACGTGACCAGCAATGAATCGGTTGCTGCGGTACTGGCGAGCATTCAGGAGCAGTTCGGCGCGCCGGCGATCCTGGTCAATAATGCCGGTATCACCCGTGATAACCTGATGATGCGCATGAAAGATGACGAATGGCATGATGTCATCGACACCAACCTGAACAGTCTGTATCGCCTGTCCAAAGGTGTTTTGCGCGGCATGACCAAGGCCCGTTGGGGACGAATTATCAATATTGGCTCTGTTGTGGGTGCCATGGGCAACGCTGGCCAAGTAAACTACGCCGCCGCCAAGGCAGGCCTTGAAGGTTTCGGTCGTGCTCTGGCACGTGAAGTGGGCTCTCGCTCGATCACTGTCAACTCGGTCGCTCCAGGTTTTATCGACACCGATATGACCCGTGAGCTGCCAGAAGCACAGCGCGAAGCCTTGCAGACGCAGATTCCGCTGGGCCGTCTGGGCCAGGCTCAAGAGATCGCAAACGTGGTCGCTTTCCTGGCATCCGACGGTGCAGCCTACGTGACCGGGGCTACAATTCCGGTCAACGGCGGGATGTACATGAGTTAAATGTGACGGATTGCTTCAAAAAAATGTCATACGAGCTGTCTAAAATCCGTTATAAAGCTGCAATCTTTTTATAGGTGGCCGGTTGTTGCGGGGTGAGTGCAAAGCTTTCAGTTGAAAAACCGAAAAGGCTTTCGATACACTTGCCCACTGGCCAGCTGCCTGAATTTGTCCATTAGGAGTGAAAACAAGGTATGAGCACCATCGAAGAGCGCGTCAAGAAAATCGTTGCCGAGCAACTGGGCGTTAAAGAAGAAGAAGTGACCAATGCCGCTTCCTTCGTTGAAGACCTGGGTGCCGACTCCCTTGACACCGTTGAGCTTGTGATGGCTCTGGAAGAGGAATTCGAGACTGAGATTCCTGACGAAGAAGCTGAAAAGATCACTACTGTACAAGCAGCAATCGACTACGTTACTAGCCACCAGGCGTAATAGTTTGTAATCGTTGCTCGCTGTCATGGAAAAACCGCACTGCCGCTCTGGCGTGCGGTTTTTTCTTTAGGTGTGATGCAAAGTGTCGTCAATAGAATAAAGGAGAGTGCTGTGTCGCGTAGACGCGTCGTAGTCACCGGTATGGGGATGTTGTCGCCACTGGGTGCGGATGTTCCGAGCACCTGGCAAGGCATTCTGGCAGGCCGTAGTGGCATTGGTCTGATCGAACACACGGATCTTTCTGCCTATTCCACCCGTTTTGGCGGCTCGGTACAGGGCTTTAACGTTGAGGACTACCTCTCCGTCAAAGAAGCCCGAAAACTTGACCTGTTTATTCAATACGGTCTGGCAGCCGGGTTTCAGGCTGTGCGCAATTCCGGCCTGGAAGTTACCGACGCCAATCGTGAGCGCATCGGTGTGGCAATGGGTTCGGGTATTGGCGGTCTGACCAATATCGAAGAAACCAGCCGTACCCTGCACGAGCAAGGCCCGCGACGGATTTCTCCGTTTTTTGTGCCGGGCTCGATCATCAACATGATTTCCGGCTTTCTGTCTATCCACCTGGGTACACAGGGGCCTAACTACGCCATCGCCACAGCCTGTACCACCGGTACGCACTGTATTGGCATGGCGGCGCGCAACATTGCCTACGGCGAAGCCGATGTGATGATTGCAGGTGGCGCAGAAATGGCTGCTTGCGGTCTGGGCATGGGCGGCTTTGGTGCTTCCCGTGCGCTGTCGACCCGCAACGACGACCCGACCCGGGCCAGCCGTCCGTGGGACAAGGGCCGTGACGGTTTTGTGCTGTCCGACGGTGCCGGCGCGCTGGTGCTCGAAGAGCTCGAGCATGCCAAGGCGCGTGGCGCGACCATCTACGCCGAGCTGATCGGTTTTGGTATGAGCGGTGACGCTTTCCACATGACCTCGCCTCCGGCTGACGGTGCGGGTGCGGCACGCTGCATCACCAATGCCTTGCGTGATGCCCGGGTCAACCCTGATCAGGTGCAGTACATCAACGCCCACGGCACCTCGACGCCTGCCGGTGACCTGGCAGAAGTTTCGGCGATCAAGTCGGTGTTCGGCGATCACGCCTACAACCTGGCCGTGAGTTCGACCAAGTCCATGACCGGTCACCTGTTGGGTGCCGCCGGTGCAGTCGAGGCGATCTTCAGCGTACTGGCCATCAACAGCCAGATTGCACCGCCGACCATCAACCTCGACGAGCCTGATGAGGGCTGCGACCTGGACTTCGTGCCGCACACGCCGCGCGAAATGCCGATCGATGTGGTGCTGTCCAACTCGTTCGGTTTTGGTGGCACCAACGGCTCGCTGGTGTTCCGCCGGTACGCCGAGTAATGCAAAGCTGGGTCGACGGTCAACCGGCGAGCGCCCTGGCGTCGCTTAAAGACCGTGGGCTGGCCTATGGCGATGGACTGTTCGAGACCATCGCCGTCAAGGCTGGCACGCCGTTGCTGCTGGAGCTGCACCTGCAGCGCCTGGCGCAAGGGTGTTCCCGGCTGGCGATTGTTGCGGATCAAGCACTGATCCGCAGCGAATTGCTGGCTTACGCCCACGCGATGGGCGAGGGCGTCCTCAAGCTCATCCTGACCCGCGGCGACAGCCAGCGCGGTTATGGTATATCCCCCGGGGCCATGCCTCGAAGAATTCTGCAAGCCAGCCCGGCTGCTGCCTGGCCTGAAGCGCACGCGCTGCAGGGTGTCCGGCTGTTTGACTGTGCCACCCGTCTGGCCGAGCAACCGCTATTGGCCGGGCTCAAACACCTCAATCGACTCGAACAGGTCATTGCGCGCTCCGAATGGCAAGACCCGGCCTGTGCCGAAGGGTTGATGCGCGACACTTCGGGGCGGGTGATTGAAGGTGTGTTCAGCAATCTGTTTATTGTGCGTGACGGCGTTTTGCTGACTGCCGACCTGCGCCGCTGCGGTGTGGCTGGCGTGATGCGGGCTGCACTGCTGGCCGAGGCCGGGCGCCTGGGCATCCCTTGCCATGTTACCGATATCAGCCTTGCGCAGTTGCAACAGGCCGATGAACTCTTTCTCTGCAACAGCGTATATGGCATTTGGCCGGTGCGCGCTTTTGCAGACCTTAGCTGGCCGGTGGGGCCGCTGACCCGTAAACTGCAAGGTATTGCTCGCACCTTACTGGATGTCTGATTCGTGAAACGTAAAATCTTGGTGCTGCTGGAGACAGGTCTGGTGCTGGCGGGCTTGCTGCTGGGCGTCAGTGCCTGGAAGCTCAACTCGGCGCTCGACCAGCCGCTGAACCTGACGCAAGAGCAATTGCTCGATGTCCCGGCCGGCGCCACGCCGACTGGCACGTTCAATCGACTGGAAGCTGACGGTACCCTGCAAGACGCATTCTGGCTGCGTCTTTACTGGCGCTTTAACCTTGAAGGCCAGCCTTTGCACAGCGGCGAATATCGCATGACTCCGGGCATGACCGCCCAGGAGTTGATCGGTGTGTGGCAGCGTGGTGAGGTGGTGCAATACAGCCTGACCCTGGTTGAAGGCTGGAACTTTCGCCAGGTGCGTAGCGCCCTGGCCAAACACGAAAAAATCGAACAGACCCTCGACGGCCTGAGCGACAGCGAAGTCATGGCCAAACTCGGGCACGAAGGGGTATTCCCGGAAGGGCGGTTTTTCCCTGATACCTACCGTTTTGTGCGTGGGATGACCGATGCCCAGTTGCTGGAAAAGGCTTACGACCGTCTGGATAAAGTGCTGGCCCAGGAATGGGAGCAGCGTGACCCGGGCGTACCCTATACAACGCCATACCAGGCGCTGATCATGGCTTCCCTGGTGGAAAAAGAAACCGGCGTGCCACAAGAGCGTGGGCAAATTGCCGGAGTATTTGTGCGTCGGATGAAAATCGGCATGCCACTGCAAACCGATCCTACGGTGATCTACGGTCTGGGTGAGCGATACAACGGCAAACTGACCCGCGCCCATTTGCGCGAGCCTACGCCGTACAACACCTACACCATTCCCGGTCTGCCGCCGACACCGATTGCCATGGTCGGGCGTGAGGCCATTTATGCCGCACTGCACCCGGCGGATGGCACCAGCCTGTACTTTGTGGCCAAGGGCGATGGCAGCCACACGTTTTCCGATGACCTGGATGCGCACAACTCTGCTGTGCGTGAATTCCAGATCAAACGTCGGGCCGATTATCGTTCGAGCCCTGCGCCGACCCCCGCTGCTGAACCGGCAAGCGCCCCGGTCGAGCCGCAAAGTCCGAAAGACACTGATTAAGGATTGCCGCTTGTGACTGGCTTGTTTATTACCTTGGAAGGCCCCGAAGGCGCGGGCAAAAGTACCAATCGCGAGTACCTGGCAGAGCGTTTGCGCGCCGCAGGCATCGACGTGGTGCTGACCCGCGAACCTGGCGGCACGCCGCTGGCCGAGCGCATCCGCGAGCTGCTGCTCACGCCCAGCGACGACGCTATGTGTGCCGATACCGAGCTGTTACTGGTGTTCGCTGCCCGCGCCCAGCATCTGGCCGAAGTCATTCGCCCGGCGCTGGCCCGTGGTGCAGTAGTGCTGTGTGATCGCTTTACCGACGCCACCTATGCCTATCAGGGCGGTGGCCGGGGCTTGCCCCGTGAGCGCATCGCAACCCTGGAGACCTTTGTTCAGGGGGCTCTGCGCCCGGATCTGACCCTGGTGTTCGATCTGCCCATCGAAGTCGGCATGGCCCGTGCCAGTGCCCGCGGTCGCCTCGACCGCTTTGAGCAGGAAGGCCGCACCTTCTTTGACGCCGTGCGCAGTACCTACCTTGAACGTGCCAGGCTTGAGCCCGGGCGCTACCGCCTGATCGATGCCGCACAAACCCTGGAGCAGGTGCAGGGCCAGCTCGACGCCCTGTTGCCGCAATTGCTGGGCATGCACCGTGGCTGAGGCTTATCCGTGGCAAGACGGTCTGTGGCAGCAGATGGCCGGGCGCGCGCAGCACGCTCATGCCTACCTGCTGCACGGCCCGGCGGGCATCGGCAAGCGGGCGCTGGCCGAGCGGCTGATGGCCAGCCTGCTGTGCAAGCAGCCGGTCGGGCTTGAGGCTTGCGGTACGTGCAAGTCCTGTTCGTTGCTGGCGGCGGGCAGTCACCCCGACAACTACATTCTTGAGCCTGAAGAGGCTGACAAGGCGATCAAGGTAGACCAGGTGCGTGATCTGGTCAGTTTTGTGGTGCAGACCGCCCAGTTGGGCGGGCGCAAGGTGGTGCTGGTCGAGCCGGTGGAGGCGATGAACATCAACGCCGCCAACGCCTTGCTCAAAAGCCTTGAAGAACCCTCGGGCAACACTGTCTTGCTGTTGGTCAGTCATCAGTCCAGCCGGTTGCTGCCGACCATTCGCAGCCGCTGTGTGCAGCAGGCCTGCCCGTTGCCAAGTGAAGCGCTGAGCCTTGAATGGCTGGCCCATGCGCTGCCCGATATCCCTGAGGCCGAGCGGGTCGAATTACTGACTCTGGCAGCCGGTTCCCCCCTGGTGGCCGTCAAGCTGCAGGCCCAGGGTGTGCGCGAGCAGCGTGCGGCGGTGGTTGAGGGGGTTAAAAAACTGCTCAAGCGCGAGTTGTCGGCCAGTCAGTTGGCTGAAAGCTGGAAAGCCATCCCGCTGCTGTTGCTCTTTGACTGGTTTTGCGACTGGTCGAACCTGATCCTGCGCTATCAACTGACTCAGGACGAAGCCGGTCTCGGGCTGGAGGACATGCGCAAAGTGCTGCAGTACCTGGCGCAGAAGACTGCGCAGGACAAAGTCCTGACTATTCAGGACTGGATTCTTGCCCAGCGCCAGAAGGTCTTGAGCAAGGCCAACCTCAACCGTGATCTGTTGCTTGAAGCGTTGCTGGTGCAGTGGGCAGGCCTGCCCGGCCAGCGCTGATCTGACTGAATTGATAAACAGGTAATTTTTTGTATGCTGGTTGACTCCCATTGCCATCTCGATCGTCTTGATCTGAGCGCCCATGACGGCTCGCTGGATGCCGCCCTTGAGGCTGCGCGCCAACGTGGTGTCGGGCATTTTCTATGCATTGGCGTAAGCGCCGACAACGCGGCCGATGTCAAAGCCCTGACTGAGCGCTATGCCGATGTGGACTGCTCGGTGGGCGTCCATCCGCTGGACGTACAACCCGGTGCCGCACCGGCTCTGGACTGGCTGTTGGACGAATTGAATCACCCACGGGTGGTGGCCATTGGTGAAACTGGCCTGGACTACCACTACGAGCCTGAAGCAGCCGATTTGCAGCAACTGTCGTTCAGGGTTCACCTGGAGGCGGCACAACAGACCGGCAAGCCGGTGGTGATCCACACCCGCGGTGCCCGCGCCGATACCCTGGCCATGTTGCGTGAGGCAGCGTTGCCGCAGGCCGGTGTGCTGCATTGCTTTACCGAAGACTGGGACATGGCCAGGGCGGCGCTGGACATGGGTTACTACATCTCGCTGTCGGGGATTGTGACCTTTCGCAATGCTGATGCCCTGCGCAATGTGGCCCGTCAGGTGCCTGCCGACCGGCTGCTGGTCGAGACCGACTCGCCTTACCTCGCCCCGATCCCCCATCGTGGCAAGCCAAACCTGCCGCAATACGTGCGTGAAGTGGCTGAGTTTTTGGCGATGTTGCGCGGTGAGTCCTACGAACGCTTTGCAGAGCAAACCACCGAAAACTTCAAGCGCCTGTTCCCGCTGGCACGGGTCAGATGATTACGTGGCTTTGAGGGGGCGGGGTTGCTCGCGATGGGATCGCTGCGGTGTGTCTGCTAAACCGAGTTGCCTGTATCGCGAGCAAGCCCGTTCCTACAGGTTTGGCGTTTAACTGAACAGCAGGCAAAAAAAACCCGGGCTCTGGGGAATCCGGGTTAAGACCATTAGGAGTAAAACAAAGGCACACATTCCATTGCGGCCAATATCGGCGCAGCACTTTGGGGGGGATGTCACGCCGACATGATAAGTATTGGTCAGCTTTGTCGAACGTCCAGCCGTAGCTGATCGTTTTTTAAACAGATTTGGAATACCCCAGCTTCGCTTGAGTGCTCATCTAATCGTGGGTAAATCGTTTGAACCCATCGATATGCAGGATGATCCGTGCAATTTAGCGTGACTAATGCATAATACTCCGCTTCGATTTTGACCCGAACAGACCTTTTCTTATGCACAAAGAACCCCGTAAGGTCCGTGAGTTTCGTCGCCGTGAGCAAGAAATTCTCGATACCGCGCTCAAGCTGTTCCTCGACCTGGGTGAAGACAGTGTCACCGTCGAGATGATCGCTGATGCCGTGGGTATCGGCAAAGGCACGATCTACAAGCACTTCAAGTCCAAGGCCGAAATCTACCTGCGCCTGATGCTCGATTACGAGCGCGATTTGAACGAGCTGCTGCATTCCGCCGATGTGGATAAAGACAAGGAGGCGCTGTCCCGTGCCTACTTTGAGTTCCGCATGCGCGACCCGCAGCGCTACCGATTGTTTGATCGCCTTGAAGAGAAGGTGGTCAAGGGCAATCAGGTGCCTGAACTGGTCGAAGAGCTGCACAAGATCCGCGCTTCCAACTTTGAGCGCCTGACCCTGCTGATCAAGGGCCGCATCAGCGAAGGCAAGCTCGAAGACGTGCCGCCTTACTTCCATTATTGCGCGGCCTGGGCCCTGGTGCATGGTGCGGTGGCGCTGTATCACTCGCCGTTCTGGAGCAATGTGCTGGAAGATCAGGAGGGCTTTTTCCAGTTCCTGATGGACATCGGCGTGCGCATGGGCAACAAGCGCAAGCGTGACACCGACACCCCGGCAGTCGAGTAACCACAGCCTGTATTTGCCTTCATGGCTTATGGCCTTGAGGCTTATACTCAGGCTTGGGTCTTGCCAAAACCTGATTTATGAGTCAGGTTTTGCAGCGACCCATTTCCCCCGCGCCGGAGTCATTCATGATCGTTGATCGCCAAGGCAGACGTTTTCGCAATTTGCGGATCAGCCTGACTTCAGCCTGCAACTATGCCTGCACTTACTGTGTGCCCAACGGTAAACGGCTGGTGGCGGCACAGGATGAGCTGTCGGCCGAAGCCATGGTGCGCGGCGTGGCCTATCTGATCGAAGCTGCAGGCATCGAGCGCTTGCGCATCACCGGCGGTGAGCCGCTGATCAGCCCCAAGCTCGACACCTTTATGCGTGATGTCGGCCGGCTCGGCCTGGGTGATATCAGCCTGACTACAAATGGCCAATTGCTTGCGCGCAAACTGCCGTTGCTGCTGGACGCGGGCATCGCTCGCATCAACGTCTCCCTCGATACCCTTGACCCAGAAGCATTCCGCCGCATTGCCCGGGGCGGAGACCTGGCAACGGTGCTCGATGGCATGCAACAGGCGCGTGAGGCCGGGATCAAAATCAAGGTCAATATGGTGCCGCTGCGCGGGCAGAACCTGGATCAGGTCATACCGCTGCTGGAGTACTGCCTTGAGCGTGGTTACGAGCTGCGTTTTATCGAGCTTATGCGCATGGGGCACCTGGCCAGTGATGGCAATGCTTTCCTGCAGCAGTTCGTCAGCCTGCAGCAGTTGTTGGCGCTGATTGGCGAGCATCATGAATACCAGCAGGCTGATGCGCCCATCGACGCCACGGCGGTGCGTTACCAGATTCCCGGGCACGGGTATTTCGGCGTGATTGCCAACGAAAGCGTGCCGTTTTGCCGGACCTGCTCGCGGTTGCGGTTGTCGTCCACGGGGTGGCTGCATGGTTGCCTGTCATCGAGCAATCGCCACTATGTGGGTGATCTGCTGAACAAGCCGCGCCACGAGGCATTGCCAGCGCTGCAAGGTTTATTGATGAAAGCCCTGGGCGACAAACAGGACGTGGCTTTCTCGGGCGGCGCTACGGTGATGAAAATCATCGGCGGCTAACAATCTGAGTGGGAGCGGGCTTGCCTGCGATGCTGGCAACCCGGTCTTGCTGATACACCGAGTTGATGCCAAAGCGGGCAAGCCCGTTCCCACAGGGGAGGAGGGTGTTGGCGCGTAATCTGCATCTCGGGGCTATTCGCCGGTTTTTTGTCATCGGCTTTCGGGAGAGCGGGATGCGTGGTCTGATTGTGTTGCTGGCTTTTTTGGCGCTGGGCGGCTGCATGAGCGTCAGTGATCTGGGCGAGGGCGCGCGCTATCAAATGAGCGACGCCGGTTTGCTCGATCACAGCAATACACGTCGCAGCAATTCGCTGCGCATTCAGCCTGATTCCTTTATTTATATCGCCCAGGGGCCTTTTGCACCGATCGGCGATCCGTATGTGCGGCCCAATATCGTTGCCGAAGAAGCTTTCAACGGTTTTGTCGAATACTTCCCCATGGTGCGCCGGGCCAAGGAGCCGGTGGGGCTCGATCAGGCCATGACCGAAGCGCGTAATTTTGGCGCCCACTACCTGTTGTACACCCGCTTTGCCCGGGCCGATGACCGCATCGGCAACAGCGACGAATGGCTCGATCAGGAAGAAATCAGCCGCCTGGGCATCGACAGTGGGGTGATTCAGGTGATGCTGATCGAAACCAGCACTCAGTACTTGATTGACACTGCCACCATTCGCAGCCGTGGCGGTTTGCTGACGTTCCATGACAACAAGCCCGCCGACCTGATCGGCCCGCCGCTCGCCAAGTACGCCCGCAGCTTGATAGGCTTGAGCGATCAATAAGTCGAGGAGAGCACCATGAGCGAGCCGGTAGACGTCAGCAATTTGCTGGCGCAAATCCCCAGGGCCGACAAGGGGCTGCCGCCCGTTCATTTGTGGGATACCGCCTTTTGCGGGGACATCGATATGCGTATCGCCCGTGATGGCACCTGGTATTACATGGGTACGCCGATCGGTCGCAAGCCAATGGTCAAATTGTTCTCGACCATCATTCGTCGCGATGGTGATGAATATTTTCTGATCACACCGGTCGAAAAGGTCGGCATCAAAGTGGATGACGCGCCTTTTGTAGCGGTCGCTCTGGACGTGGAAGGGGCGGGGGAGCAGCAAGTGCTGCGCTTTACCACCAATGTCGATGAGTCGGTCAGCGCTGGCAGCGAGCACCCGCTGCGCTTCGTCATTAACCCCGAGACCCAGGAGCCTGCGCCTTACCTGCATGTACGGCGTAACCTTGAAGCGCTGATCCACCGCAATGTGTTCTATCAGTTGATAGAACTGGCGGTGGTTGCTGAAATCGATGGGCAAAACTGGCTGGGCGTGTGGAGCGCTGGCGAGTTTTTCCCGATAGGGCTTGAGCCCTAGGCCCAGTGATTGTGGGAGCGGGAAACCCGCTCCCACAAAGACGCATTTAGGCCTTCAGTGTTTTCATATCGATCACAAAGCGGTATTTCACATCGCCTTTCACCACGCGCTCAAAGGCTTCGTTGATGTTTTTGATGTCGAGCATTTCGATATCGCAGGTAATCCCGTGCTCGGCGCTGAAATCGAGCATTTCCTGGGTTTCGGCAATGCCGCCGATCAGCGAGCCGGCCAGTACGCGCCGCTTGAACACCAGGTTGAAGGCGTTCAGTGCCGGCTCAACCGGCTCGATCAGGCCCACCAGAATGTGTACGCCGTCAAAGGTCAGGGTTTCGAGGTACGGGTTCAGGTCGTGCGGCACCGGAATGGTGTCCAGCAGGAAGTCGAAGTGCCCGGCAGCGGCTTTCATCTGCTCGGCATCGGTGGACACGATCACATGGTCGGCGCCCTGGCGACGCGCTTCTTCAGCCTTGGCTTCGGATCGGGTGAACAGGGTCACTTCAGCGCCCAGAGCCTTGGCGAACTTGATGCCCATGTGGCCCAGGCCGCCCATACCCAGAATACCGACCTTGTCGCCCGCTTCCACGCCGTAGTGAACCATAGGCGAGTAGGTGGTGATGCCGGCGCACAGCAGGGGTGCGGCGCTGGCCGGGTCGAGATTTTTCGGAATGCTCAGTACGAAGTGTTCGCTGACAACCATCTTGTCCGAGTAACCGCCCATGGTCAGCGTGCCGTCGATGCGGTCCGGGCTGGCGTAGGTTTGGGTCATGCCTTCCAGGCAGTATTGCTCCAGGTCTTCCTGGCAGGCCGAGCAGGTGCGGCACGAATCAACCATGCAGCCCACGCCGACCAGATCGCCGACCTTGTGCTTGGTAACTTTGTCGCCAACGGCGGTGACCTTGCCGATGATTTCATGGCCCGGCATCAGCGGGTAAGTCGCGAAGCCCCAGTCATTGCGCGCCTGGTGGATGTCGGAGTGACAGACACCGCAATACAGCACTTCGATCGCGACGTCGTCCGGTCGCGGTGCGCGACGGTTGAACGGCATGGGCGCCAGTGGGGCCTTGGCATTCTGGGCGGCATAACCGATAGCGTTATAAGTAACAGTGGACATGAGAACCTCGCGAAACGTTGACTGTGAACAGGGCGCAATTTTGCGCTTACATGCCTTTCAGGACTATGACGATTCCTCCGCCTGTCATGCCTAATACTCCGGATTGACGGGGTGGCTGCCATTTTATTGACCAATTCTGCGAAGATGCGGCTGTCTATTCCTCCTGCGAACCTTTCTCCATGCTTTTGACCCGTCACCGTGACGAGAACGCCGCTCTGGTGTCTCTGATCGAACCGCTGGCGACACAAACCGGTTTTGTGTCGACCTTGTTGCCCGAAGTCCGGGTGGTTTCTGCCTGCCGGGTAGTAGCCCGAATGCCGCAGATTTATGAGCCTAGCCTAATGGTGATTGCTCAAGGCAGTAAGTTGGCCTATCTGGGCCAGCGCACCCTGGAATACGGTGCCGGACATTATCTGGTACAGGCGCTGGCGGTGCCTTTTGAGTGTGAAACCTTCGCTTCGGAAGAAATGCCATTGCTGGGTGTTGCGATCAGCATCGACCGAGCGGTACTGGGCGAGTTGGTACTGGCCATGGGCCTGGCCCCTGACCGCAGTGCAGTTGCCCAAACTCCGGAGTCGATGACCTCGGCGGTGCTGGATGACGATATGCGCCAGGCGGTTGAGCGCCTGTTGCGTTGCCTGCACGACCCTCTGGAGTGCCGGATCATGGGGCAGGCGAGGTTGCGCGAGGTGCTGTTTGCGGCCTTGCGGGGGCCGCAGGCGGGTGTATTGCGGGCTTTGGTTGAGCAGCAAGGGCAGTTTGCCCGGGTGGCGGCGTCATTGAGCTACTTGCATGAACACTTCGCACAGCCGCTGAATGTCGAGACATTGGCCCGTTGCGCGAATATGAGCGCGTCGACCTTTCATGAGCATTTCAAGCGCAGCACCTTGTTGTCGCCGGTGCAGTATCTCAAGCGGTTGCGGCTGTTGCGGGCGCAGCAGTTGCTATTGAGTGAGGGGCTGGGGGTGGCGCAGGTGGCGGAGCGGGTGGGCTATCAGAGTACGTCGCAGTTCAGTCGCGAGTACAAGCGCTACTTCGAACGCAGCCCCGGTCATGAAGGGGTGGTGTGCTAGCCAGCCGGTGTGACGGGCGTGGTGTGGGAGCGGGCTTGCTCGCGATGCGCACAGCGCAGTCTGTCAGGCAAACCTGGGCGATCCCATCGCGAGCAGGCCCGCTCCCACAAATCCGGGGGCAATAAAAAAGGCCCCCGAAGGAGCCTTTTTAGACTTACATGTTCGGGTAAGTCGGCCCGCCGCCACCTTCCGGAGTGACCCAGGTGATGTTCTGTGACGGGTCCTTGATGTCACAGGTTTTGCAGTGCACGCAGTTTTGCGAGTTGATCTGGAAGCGCTTCTCGCCGCTTTCCTGGGTGATCACTTCGTACACACCCGCCGGGCAATAACGCTGAGCAGGCTCGTCGTAGAGCGGCAGGTTGACGCTGATCGGGATGCTCGCGTCGCGCAGCTTGAGATGGCAAGGCTGCTCTTCTTCGTGGTTGGTGCTGGAGATGAATACCGAGCTGAGCTTGTCGAAGCTGAGTTTGCCGTCCGGTTTCGGGTAGTCGATCTTTTTGCAGTCCTTGGCCTGTTTGAGGCAGGCGTAGTCAGGCTTGGTGTCGTGCAGGGTGAACGGCAGTTTGCCGCCGAAGATGTTCTGATCAAGCCAGTTGAAACCACCGCCCACGATAGGGCCGAACTTGTGCAGTGCCGGACCGAAGTTGCGGCTGGCGAACAGTTCGTCGAACAGCCAGCTGGCCTTGAAGGCCTCAACGTAGGTGTTCAGTGCATCACCGCCTTCGGAGTCGGCGAGCAACGAGTCAGCCACGGCCTCAGCTGCGAGCATGCCGGACTTCATCGCGGTGTGGCTGCCTTTGATCTTGGAGAAGTTCAGGGTGCCCAGATCGCAACCGATCAATGCGCCGCCGTTGAAGATCATTTTCGGCAGCGAGTTCAGGCCGCCTTTGCAGATGGCGCGAGCGCCATAGCTGATACGTTTGCCGCCTTCCAGGTACTGCTTGAGCACCGGGTGATGCTTGAGGCGCTGGAATTCGTCGAATGGCGACAGGAAGGTGTTGCTGTAGGACAGATCAACGATCAGGCCAACTACTACCTGGTTGTTTTCCAGGTGATACAGGAAAGAACCGCCGGTGTTTTCGCTGCTGATAATGTCCAGCGGCCAGCCTGCAGTGTGCACCACCAGGCCTGGCTGGTGTTTGGCCGGGTCGATTTCCCAGATTTCTTTCAGGCCGATACCGTAGTGTTGGGCATCTGCGTCGCTGTCGAGCTTGAAGCGCTCGATCAGTTGCTTGCCCAGGTGACCGCGGCAGCCTTCGGCGAACAGGGTGTACTTGCCACGCAGTTCCATGCCCGGGGTGTACAGGCCTTCCTTGGGGTTGCCTTCGCGGTCAACGCCCAGGTCGCCGGTGATGATCCCGCGAACCACATTGTTTTCGTCGAATAGCACTTCTTGAGCAGCGAAGCCCGGGTAGATTTCTACACCCAGGTTTTCGGCCTGCTGTGCCAGCCAGCGGCACAGGTTGCCCAGGGAGATGATGTAGTTGCCTTCGTTGTGCATGGTTTTCGGCACAAACAGGTCTGGCACCTTGGTCGCGGTGCTGTCGCTGCGCAGTACATAAATATCGTCGCGGGTAACGGGAGTGTTGAGCGGAGCGCCGAGCTCTTTCCAGTCCGGGAACAACTCGTTCAGGGCGCGAGGTTCAAAGACCGCACCGGACAGGATATGAGCACCGACTTCGGAGCCTTTTTCAACCACGCAGACGCTGATTTCTTTACCGGCTTCGGCGGCCTTCTGCTTCAGGCGGCAGGCGGCGGACAAACCGGCAGGGCCGGCGCCGACGATGACCACGTCGAATTCCATGTATTCGCGTTCCACAGGTTCTCTCCTACTCAAGGCTCAACGGTATTTTTCTAATTGGAGGTTTGGCGTTTCATCCATTATTCCCTCGACGCAGGCCAAGGACGCAATGGATGAGGCGCCGCTCTCTCTATGAGGTCGGGCATTATATCTACACCACTGGCAGGGTCCAATACAAACGTTTGTTTGAATTCACTGCAACCCAGACAAATCAAAGACGCGCGGCTTAAAACTGGCCCATTTGCTGTATTGACCGCAAATGGTGTTCCGGTCAAGATACGGTCGGTTTTGCGCTCGCCGTAGGCTGATTGTCGGTTTCAAGAGCACCTCTAAAGACAGGGCACAGGCATGAGCCAGTGGGAGCCTGCCATTTTTGCAGCGGAGTTTACACGTCCTTTTGGTGGATGACTTGTTAGTCACATCGGACAGACGGTCGCAGGGGCAGTCGCTGGTACCCGTCTATTAATAAGGCAACGATCTTTGGAGGTGCCCTTGTGCTGACGAGCATCAACCGCCAGGTTCGCCTAGGCGACTTTCTTTTCACCGGAGAGTAACGAGGAATCCATGAAGGTTCTTGTAGCTGTCAAACGAGTGGTCGATTACAACGTTAAAGTGCGCGTCAAAGCGGACAACTCCGGCGTTGACCTCGCCAACGTCAAGATGTCGATGAACCCCTTCTGCGAAATCGCCGTGGAAGAAGCCGTACGCCTGAAAGAGAAAGGCGTTGCGACTGAAATCGTCGTCGTCTCCATCGGCCCGACCACCGCTCAGGAACAGCTGCGTACCGCGCTGGCGCTGGGTGCTGATCGCGCCATTCTGGTCGAGTCCGCCGAAGACCTGACCTCGCTGGCCGTGGCCAAGCTGCTCAAGGCCGTTGTCGACAAGGAACAGCCACAGCTGGTGATCCTGGGCAAACAGGCCATCGACAGCGACAACAACCAGACTGGCCAGATGCTGGCTGCGTTGACCGGTTTCGGTCAGGGCACGTTCGCGTCCAAGGTTGAAGTGGCAGGTGACAAGGTTGCCGTGACCCGTGAAG
>NZ_SCFF01000009.1:0-36204 GCF_022496745.1 Pseudomonas sp. TMW22080
AAGGTCGTGCTCTACCAACTGAGCTATTCCCGCAATAATGGCGTCCCCTAGGGGACTCGAACCCCTGTTACCGCCGTGAAAGGGCGGTGTCCTAGGCCACTAGACGAAGGGGACGTTGCCCGAAATGCACACGTACATTTCAGTGCCAGATCACTAACAAACGTTAGTCTCTTGGCTTTCACTCAACTTCGCCCGAAAGCAAAGCTGCTTAAAAATGGAGCGGGAAACGAGACTCGAACTCGCGACCCCGACCTTGGCAAGGTCGTGCTCTACCAACTGAGCTATTCCCGCAATGGCGTCCCCTAGGGGACTCGAACCCCTGTTACCGCCGTGAAAGGGCGGTGTCCTAGGCCACTAGACGAAGGGGACACACTACAACTTCACTGGTTACATGCGTTTGGCTGTTCGCTTTACGCTGCAATTGGCGCGCATTCTAGGGATGGATTGGAAGGTCGTCAACCCCAATATGAAAATATATTGAAATCAATGACTTCCCCCCTATTAAGGCGTTTTCCTACAGAGTCTCGAGGCAAGCTCTTGGCGCCTATATTCCGGCACCCTACAAGGAGTTATGATTGCCGGACCTCAGTGATGGCAGTTTGCTGCCCAGTCGATCCTCACCCCCGTCCTAGCCAGGCACTGCGACTTCACCGAGACAGCGCATCTACACCCACAAGAGGTTTTAACGTTGACGCCCACCATGATCGCCCTGCTTGTCGTCGTCGGGATCGCACTGTTGATTGCCATCGTCTACATCAACCATATAGTGGAAAACAACAAACTGGAGAAAGCCCGCCTCAAGGTCGAGCTTAACGACCGCATCCGTCGTTGCAGCGAGGTCAACGAGACCTTCCCCGGCCAGTTGATGTCTCCCGCCCTCAAACTGCTGCTTACCCGCCTTGAGCTCAATGCGACACAGCGCCTGTTGCTCCTGGATAAATCCAGCGCGGCATTAAAGGCACAAGTGACCGAGCTCGGCGGCCTGATTGCCAAGGGCGAGTCAATTCCTGTCAACAACCCGCCCAACCCGGTGCTGACCGAAGCCAAAGCCAAGGACGTACGTTTTTTGCTTGAAACACTCCACGGGCAAATCACCCGTGCGGCCAAGGACGGTTTTTTGCCGACCAACGAAGCCAAGCAGTGGCTCACGGAAATTCGCCACTTGCTGGTGGTGTTGCATATCGAGTTCTTCAACAATCTGGGCAAGCTGGCCCTGCAGAAAAATCAGCCCGCACAGGCGCGCCTGGCTTTCGAACGTGCCGTACAGTACTTGCGCAAACAGCCGGTACCCGCCATGTACAACGCCCAGATCAAGGATTTCGAAGCACAACTGGCACGCGCCAACGCACAAGTGCAGAGCGCACTTGAGCCGACCACGGGTGAAGTCAACGAGCTGACTGAAGGTTTGAAGACAGACGAGGCCGATGCCGACTGGAAGAAGAAGTCGATTTACGACTGACAGACACATGCCATCTGTGCAGCTGTCGGAGAAACCAGGGAATGCGATGTAAAGCCCAGGACGGGCCAGAGGGGTAAAACATATAAAGGCAGCCCTTGGGCTGCCTTTATATTTGACGTCAGGCTACCGGATTGATTGGCTTTTCCGGGTACCACACGTCCAACAGCGGGCTAACTTCAACGGTGGTCAGCTCTGGACGCGCTTTGAGCCAGGCTTCAACAGCAGCACGCTGCTCTTCGCTGACCGAACCGCGCTTCTGCAGGCAAACCAGACCGTAGTCGTCGCCGCCAACATAACCCAAGCCGTTAGCTTCCATGGCTTCTGCCAGGAAAGCTGCCAGGAATGCATCGATAGCCTCTTCCGACAGGTCTTCTTTGAAATCCAGGTTCAGCTCAAAACCCAACTCCTGAAATTCATCAACGCACAGTTTTTTGCGCAGACGCTGGGAACGATTAGTAGCCATTGAACAATCCTCTTAAGTAATAACGGGCGGCACTTTAGCAGCTTCGGCCGCCCGGCGCCCGGTTCCGTGTGAACGGTTCATCGTTTTCTATACTTTATCCGCGAAACCCTGTAACAGGTGGATGCACAACCCCGACAACCTTGGGGCATAATGCCAATACTTTTATGACCATTGAGGGAACTTTTCATCATGCCCTCGTATTTCCCCCCCTCGCCTGCAGGGTTTTACTTAATATGATCAAATCTTTACGGCCACTGTTTCTCGCCAGCTTTTTTCTGCCACTGGCCTTCGGCGCCAACGCCGCCCCTGTCAATACCACCCTCACACCAAAAGTTCAGCAAGCGCTCAAGACCAACAAACTGGGCGACGACGCCCTGTCCCTGGTTCTGCTGCCGCTAAGCGGCCCTGGCATCCCCACTGTCTACAACGCCGATGTATCCATGAACCCGGCCTCCACCATGAAACTGGTGACCACCTACGCCGCCCTGGAAATGCTTGGCCCGACCCATCAATGGAAAACCGAGTTCTACACTGATGGCACGCTGAACAATGGCATTTTGCAAGGCAACCTGTACCTCAAGGGCGGCGGCGACCCCAAGCTCAACATGGAAAAACTCTGGCTGTTGATGCGCGATCTGCGCGCCAATGGTGTGCAACAGATCACCGGCGACCTGGTACTCGATCGCAACTTCTTCAATCAGCCGCAACTGCCGGTATTCAACGACGACGGCAATGACAAGAACAAACCGTTCCTGGTCAAGCCCGACTCGCTGATGGTCAACCTCAAGGCCCTGCGTTTCGTGGCGCGCAACGATGGGGGCAAGGTTCTGATTTCGGTCGAACCACCAATTGCCAGCATCAAGATCGACAACCAGGTCAAGGCCGTCAACACCAAACAATGCACCGGCGACGTGCGCTACAACCCGGTACCGCAAGCCGACGGCTCGGTACTGGTAACCGTCAGCGGGCAACTGGCCGATGGCTGCAACTCGCAGACCTATCTGTCCCTGCTGGACCACGCGACCTACACTGCTGGCGCCGTACGCGCTATCTGGAAAGAGCTGGGTGGCAGCATTCAAGGCCAGGACCGCCAGGCCAGCGTACCCAAAAATGCCAAGCTGCTGGCACGCGCGTTCTCGCCAGACCTGGCCGAAATCATTCGTGACATCAACAAATACAGCAACAACACCATGGCCCAGCAACTGTTCCTGAGCCTGGGCGCGCAGTTCCGCAACGATGCTGACGGTGACGACGCCAAAGCTGCACAGCGCGTAGTACGCCAATGGCTGGCGAAAAAAGGCATTACCGCACCCCATTTGATCATGGAGAACGGTTCCGGCCTGTCCCGTGCAGAGCGCGTCAGCGCGCGGGAAATGGCGCAAATGCTACAGGCTGCCTGGAAAAGCCCCTACGCTGCCGAGTTCATCAGTTCCATGCCCATTGCCGGCAAAGACGGCACCATGCGCAAGCGCCTGAAAACCACGGCCATGAACGGCCAGGCCCATATCAAGACCGGCACCCTGAACACCGTGCGGGCCATTTCCGGCTTTAGTCGCGACAGCAACGGCAATACCTGGGCAGTGGTGGCCATCCTTAACGACCCTCGTCCGTGGGGCGCTTCGGCGATTCTGGATCAGGTTCTGCTCGACCTGTATCGTCAGCCGCAAATCCCGAATAGCGCGGTATCCATCGCGCAGTAAGGCGTTGCCCGGGCAATAAAAAACGCCCCTGATCGTGCGATCAGGGGCGTTTTTCATTGTGGGAGCGAGCCTGCTCGCGAAGCAGGCGACCCGCTCAGGCGCAAAACTGCGGTGATGCCATCGCGAGCAGGCTCGCTCCCACTACAGGCCCACCCCTGCAAGAAGCAGGCAGGCCAGTACTCAGCCGCTATTACCGGGCCATGATTTTCCAGGCACGGTGGATTTTGCTGTTGCGGGCAAAGTCCGGATCGATGGTGCTGGCAGTGATTTCTTCGACCGCGTAACGCGCTTCCAGATTTTCATCGAGGATGAATTTGCGGAAGTTGTTGGAGAAATACAGCACGCCACCCGGCGCCAGACGGGCCATGGCCAGATCCAGCAATTGCACGTGGTCGCGCTGCACATCGAAGATGCCTTCCATGCGCTTGGAGTTGGAGAAGGTCGGCGGATCGATAAAGATCAGGTCGTACTCTTCACGACAGGCATCCAGCCACACCATCACATCGCTCTGCTCCAGACGGTTCTTGTCCGAAAAACCGTTCAGGGACAGGTTGCGACGCGCCCAGTCCAGATAGGTTTTCGACAGGTCAACGCTGGTGGTGCTGCGCGCGCCGCCCTTGGCTGCGTGTACGCTGGCAGTTGCGGTGTAGCAATACAGGTTGAGGAAGCGTTTGCCGGCAGCCTCTTTCTGGATACGCATGCGCATCGGGCGATGGTCCAGGAACAGACCCGTGTCCAGATAGTCCGTAAGGTTGACCAGCAGCTTCACGCCGCCTTCATTGACCTCGGTGAACTTGCCCTGGGCACTTTGACGCTCGTACTGCTTGGTACCGCTCTGACGCTCGCGACGCTTGACGATTACCCGACTCTTGTCGATGTTCAACGCCTGCGGGATGGCCGCCAATGCATCGAACATGCGTTCCGAAGCTTTTACCGGATCAATGGATTTCGGCGCCACGTATTCCTGGACGTGAACCCAGTCGTGGTACAGATCGATCGCCATCGCATATTCAGGCATGTCGGCATCGTAGACACGGTAGCAGTCGATACCTTCGCGCTTGACCCACTTGCCCAGCGCCTTGAGGTTCTTTTGCAGTCGGTTGGCAAACATCTGCCCGCCTTCGCTCAAGCGCGGCTGCTCGATCACCACCGGAGCCGGTTTGATCGGGTTACCGTTCTTGTTGAACTTCTCGTACTTGGTTGGCGCTTCGATGTTGGAAGGCAGATCGGACTCAGCCTGTTCGCGCTCAGCCTGACGCTGCTCGGGGGTACGGCGCTCGCCGGTAACGAACTGATCCGGCACCACCTTGATCAACAACAGCTTGCACGGCAAGGCGCCGTTCCAGAACGAATACTGCTTGTGGCTACGGATGCCCATACGCTTGCCCAGATCCGGAGCACCGGTAAACACCGCGGCCTCCCAGTTCAAGCAGGCCTGGCGCAGACGCTCGCCGAGGTTCTGGTAGAGATAAAGCAAGCTCGCCTCATCACCCAGACGCTCGCCGTACGGCGGGTTGCAGATTACCAGGCCTTTCTGGTTCTGGTCCGGGCGCGGCTCGAAGGTCGCCACTTCGCCCTGATAAATCTTGATCCAGTGGCTCAGGCCCGCGCGCTCGATGTTATTGCGCGCTGGCTGGATCAGGCGCGGATCGGCTTCATAGCCACGAATCCACAGCGGTGGCTTGGCCATGCCGATTTCGGCACGCTCGGTGGCTTCGTCGTGAAGTTTTTTCCAGATGGCCGGTATATGACCCAGCCAGGCATCGAAACCCCAGTGAATACGATTGAGGTTTGGCGCCATATCGGCGGCGATCATCGCGCCTTCGACAAGGAACGTACCTACACCACACATCGGGTCAGCCAGAGCAGCACCTTCGGCGGCCATACGTGGCCAGCCCGCACGGATCAGGATGGCCGCCGCGAGGTTTTCCTTCAGCGGAGCAGCACCCTGCTGCAGGCGGTAGCCGCGCTGGTGCAGGCTGCTGCCTGACAGATCCAGCGACAGAATGGCTTCGCCACGGTCCAGGCGCAGGTGAATGCGCATGTCGGGGCTGATCTTGTCGATGGAAGGACGCTCACCGCTTGGCGTGCGCAGCTTGTCGACGATGGCGTCTTTTACCTTCAACGCACCAAAGTGGGTGTTGTCGATACCCGAGCCGTGACCGCTGAACTCAACGGCCAGGGTGCCATCCGGCACCATATGGTCTTGCCAGTCAACGTCCAGCACACCGTGGTACAGGTCTTCGGCGTCCTTCATCGGGAAGCGCTTGAGTACCAGCAACACACGGTTGGCAAGGCGCGACCACAGGCACAGGCGGTAGGCCGTCTCCATGGTAGCCATGCCTCGAATGGCCGAGGTGTGCTCGCGGGCTTCTTCAAGACCAAGGCCGGTGGCCTCTTCGAGAAGCAGGCCTTCAAGGCCTTTGGGACAGGTAAGGAAGAGTTCGTAACGATCCGACATGGGATTCCTGGGCTATTAGCTATCAGCGAGAAGGCGACGCATCGCCCGCTCCGTTTTCAATCAAGCGCTTTTCTTGAAGAGCGCTCGCGTGGCACGAAACTGTGCCGTTCCACCGAGGCGATCACTCATGCCCGCAGGCATGAACAGTTTAGACGCCGAGGCAGGTCATTCATCTGGAAACAACAGGTCATATACAGACCCTTCGTCGAATAGTCCCCCAGCAAAAGAGGCGGGTATTCGCGACGGGGAATGAAACGCATCCTCTTTGCAAACACTCGGCCTATCAGGCTTTGGTCGTATTCAGTGGTCAAAAAGCGACCTTACTTATGGCCTTAACACCATTATCGTTACGTCCTTATGACAAAACGATCATTCACACGCCTTGGCGCATTGGTTAGAACTCAACTCAGGTTACGGCCGCACAGGCCCTGACAAAATGCTCGCCACGTCGGCAGCGAGCACACCAACGGCAGAACACTCTGCCCCGGCCTCTGGAAGGCCGACGCTAAATAAACAGTCAACAAGTGAGGGCAATACCCTATGAGAAGACTTAAGCGTGATCCGTTGGAAAAAGCGTTCCTTCGCGGATATCAATACGGTGTTAACGGAAAATCCCGCGAGCTTTGCCCTTTTACTCTACCGTCGGTACGCCAAGCCTGGATTAACGGCTGGCGTGAAGGACGCGGCGACAACTGGGACGGTATGACAGGCACTGCGGGCATCCACAGACTCAACGAACTTCACGCCGTCGGCTAACTCCGGGCAAAATCCGACATCACCTCGAAGCTGTACTGACTCAACCTTGCCGCCCTTTCCAGGCGGCGGGCTACGGCCCAAGGGCTCCTTAGGGGAGCCCTTTTTATTGCCTGCCAATCAGCGCGCCAAGGCCGATATGGCGTCAACCGACTCGCGAATCAAGGCCGGACCCTTGTAGATAAAGCCCGAATAAATCTGCACCAGGCTCGCACCCGCAGTGATTTTTTCAGCTGCGTGTTTGCCCTCGGTAATCCCGCCCGCAGCAATGATCGGCATACGACCTGCCAGCTCACCGGCCAGTACTGACACCGTGTGAGTGCTTTTCTCACGAACCGGTGCTCCAGACAGACCACCCGCCTCGTCGCCATGCTCCATACCTTCAACACCTGTACGACTCAGCGTGGTGTTGGTGGCAATCACTGCGTCCATACCCGTCTCAAGCAGCGCCTGAGCCACAAGCACGGTTTCTTCGTCTGTCATGTCAGGGGCGATCTTGATCGCCAGCGGTACGCGCTTGCCGTGGCGCTGAGTCAGCTCGTTCTGACGCAGCTGCAGGGCCTCGAGCAATTGCTTGAGCGAATCACCGAATTGCAGGCTGCGCAAACCCGGCGTGTTAGGCGAGCTGACGTTTACAGTCACGTAGCTGGCGTGCTCATACACCTTGTCCAGGCAAATCAGGTAATCATCGACCGCTCGCTCAACCGGCGTGTCGAAGTTCTTGCCAATGTTGATACCCAGGATACCGCTGTACCTGGCTGCCTGAACCCGTGCAAGCAGGTGATCGACGCCAAGGTTATTGAACCCCATGCGGTTGATGATCGCTTGCGCTTCAGGCAGTCGGAAAATACGGGGTTTGGGATTGCCCGGCTGAGGTCGCGGCGTCACGGTGCCGATCTCAACGAAGCCAAAACCCAGTTGTGCAAAGCCATCAATGGCCGCACCATTTTTGTCCAGACCTGCGGCCAGGCCGACCGGGTTGGGGAAGTCCAGCCCCATCACCGTCACTGGCAGCCTTGCCGGCGCCTTGCACAACAAACCGTTAAGCCCGAGACGGCCACCTGCGCCGATCAAGTCCAGGGACAGGTCGTGGGAGGTTTCAGGGGAGAGTTTGAAGAGCAACTGGCGGGCCAGGTTATACATGGGCTGATAGGACTCAAAGGGTTGCTTGAAGAGAGCGCGATTATAGCTGCGCGCTTCACTAAATCACAGGCAAAGAAAAACCCGGCCTGAGCCGGGTTTTTCTGAACAGCCTAGCTAAAAATTACTTAGCTTCTGCTTGAACGGTAGCTTCTACGCGACGGTTCAGGGCACGGCCTTCTTCAGTTGCGTTGCTTGCAACTGGGTTGGCTTCGCCGTGGCCAACTGCGTCTACGCGGTTGGCTGCAACACCTTGGTTAACCAGGGCTGCACGAACAGCGTCAGCACGACGCTGCGACAGTTTCTGGTTGTAGGCGTCTGGACCGATGCTGTCAGTGTAACCAGCAACAGTAGTGGTGGTCGCAGGGTACTGCTTCATGAAATCAGCAACGTTGTTGATGTCAGGCATGTACTGCGATTTAACAACCGACTTGTCGAAGTCGAATTTCACGTCAAGTTCAACGCGAACAACTTCAGCGATCGGAGCTTCTGGTTCTGGCTCAACTGGTGCTGGAGCTGGAACTGGAGCAGGAGCGACTTTACCGCCGTTACCGCCGAAGTTCACACCCAGACCAACGGTAGGAGCGTAGTCCCACTTGCCGTTGTCCAGTTTGTAGTCAGCTTCAACGCCAGCACGGGCGAACAGGTTGTCAGTGATGTACCACTTAACACCAGCGCCTGCAGTCAGGAAAGTCGACTTGTCGCGACCGCTGTGGCCGTCAGCCTCAACGTTGGTCATGCTCTTGTGAGCAACACCGCCGGAAACGTATGGACGCAGAGCGTCGCCTACGGTGCCGAAGTGGTACTGAGCGTTCAGACCAAAGTTGTCGCCTTTGATTTTCTGGTGGCCAGTGCCGTCATTCGAACGGGTGTGGTTGGTTTTGTCGTAGGTCAGGTTCAACGAAACGTCGTCGGTCAGGAAGTAACCGATCGATGCGCCTGGGTTGTAACCGTCTTCTACGTGCTTGACGCTGTCGTTGTACTGTTTTTTGTAGAACAGTTCACCCTCGACCGCGCCTTGGCCTTGTGCCAGGGCACCGAACGAAGTTGCGGCTACAAAGGAACCAATGGCAATGCCCAAGGTGTTTTTCAGTTTCATCCGTTAAATCCCCATCTGGTGATTGTAAAGCAGTCCCTCATACCGGGGGACAACTCGGCAGCAAGTCTATCAGACCTTGCCTACACGTAGAGCCATTTGCGCTGAACTAAGTTTCAGCAATGCCTGCAAATTTCTCACGCAATTTATCTAGAGCACGCTTGTAACGCATCTTTGTCGCACTCAAACCCATATGCATTATGTCCGCGATTTCCTGAAATTCCAGTTCTGCGACAAAACGCAGCACAAGAATCTCACGATCAATCGGATTTACATGCACCAGCCAGCGATCAAGTCCGCCCTTTTCCTCAGGTTTCGGCGCCTTTTCTTCGGACGCTTCCTCGAGGGGGTCAATACTTAATGCGTCCATCAAGCGACGCTTTCGCCGTTCCTTTCGATACTGTGTAATGCACTCGTTGTAGGTGATGCTATACAGCCATGTCTTGAATTTCGACTTGCCTTCAAAATTTTTCAAACCGTACAGCACTTTCAGCATGACTTCCTGACAGACATCATCAGCGTCCCTATCGTTCCCTAAATACCTTGAACAAACGTTGAACAAAGTACGCTGATAGCGCCGCATCAGCTCTTCATAGGCACGTGTCACGTGAAACAACTCATCATGCGAGCGCGCCACCAGCTCCTCATCAGAGAGCTCGCGGGGGTCATAGCGCATGGATAGCGATTGTGCTTTATTCAAAACGAGTTGTGCCAACAGTCAGGTCAATGTCCGCCGCAACCAGTCAATCTTGGCTTTTTTGCGGCGGCGTACATTAGCAGGGTTTGCCGTGTTAGCGGCTGGTTACGTGCTGCTCCAGCAAGATCCGGTTCGAGATGGAGACTAGCTCACCCTCATCGGTCAGCAACGTGGTTTTAACCGTGCCAATTTCTTCGATCTGCCCTTCAACCTCGCCAATCCGCACTTCCTGACCAACCTGATACAGCTCACGCACATAGATCCCGGCCAGTATTTGCCCGGCGATTTCCCGGCTGCCCAGCCCCATTGCCAGTGCAATAGCCAGACCAACGGTAATCAACACAATAACAATCACATGGTTTAGCAGGTCGGTCTTGACCTCCAGCTGGCTGATAGCCACGGAGATGCTGATGATGATGACCAGCCCCTGGGTCACCCTGCCCAGCCCGCCGGCATAATCGAAGCCCACGCTCTCGGCAGCGCCACGCACCAGGCCGTTGAGCACCTGGGCCAGCAACACGCCTGCCAGCAGAACCAGCAGCGCACCAAAGACCTTGGGCAGATACACCGTCAACAGATCCAGCGCGGATGACACACGATCCAGGCCCAGAGACTGCGCTGCAGAAACCAGGAATACCAGCAGCACAAACCAGTAGACGATTTTGCCAATCAGCGTCGAAATGGGCACCTGAATTCCGACCCGGGCCAGAATCTTGGTCAAGCCCGTACCGCCCATCAGGCGGTCAAGGCCCAACTTGGCAAGCAGTTTGGACAGCAAGGCGTCGAGCAGTTTGGCAACCACGAAGCCCAGCAGTACTACCACCAACGCGCCGAAGAGGTTGGGAATAAAGTTGGCAATCTTGGTCCACAAGGCAGTCATTGCCGCGACCAGGCTTTGGGTCCAGACATTCAATTCCATGTTCAATCAGCCTTATCAACAGGGCGAGCAGCAGATTTGCGTCGCGAAACGGGCGCAATATGAGCCGAACCGCTATTCAAAGCAATCATCAGTGCTTGCATCCAGCGGCCCAGCAGGCTGAAAAGGTCTCCCGCACCGACCTGTCGGTTGGCGGTTTTCAGCACGCGACCCAGGCACGCATCGTCATCCCGGTTGGACGGCTCGGCCTTGAGCATTTCACGTAAGGACTGTTCAAACGGATCGTGCATAAGCACCTCTCGGTAAGTCAGTAAAAGACGAAGGGACATTTGCCGGGGTCACATTCACCCGGTCACAGCCACTGCAAACGACGGTAAAACCACCATTGCCCCGCCCCGATAACCAGCATCACGCCGCAGGTTATGGCAAAGCCATAAGAGTCATCGGAGAACGGTACGCCCCCCACATTGATACCCAGCAAACCGGTAATAAAGGTGATCGGCAGAAAGATCCCCGTCAGCACGCCAAAGCGATACATGATGCGGCTCATACGCACGTTCAAACGCCGGTCTTCAGACTCGAGCACCAGCCCCACGCGCTCGCGGGTCAGTTCGAGCTCCTCCAGATAGCGGGTCAGGCTGTTGTTCAGTTCGTTCCAGTAGTCGGCATCATCGGCACTGAACCAGGGTAATTTGATACGCGTAAGCTGACCGAAAATATCCCGCTGAGGTGCCAGGAATCGACGCAAGGCGGCTGCCCTTCGACGAACCTGCAAGAGGCTGTTGTGATCAGGTGTATACCGTTCGTCGGCATCTATTTTATCTTCTTCGTCATCGACGATTTCTGACAGTTCGCCGATCAAGTCCTGCACCTTCAATGTCAGGTGCTGGGCCAGGTACAGGATCAATTCAGAGGGATTTTTCGGGCCTTCACCCTGGGAAAACTCACTGAGCAACTCATCGGTGGCCCGCAATGGTCGCATGCGCAATGAGATCAAGCGCTGCGCACTGCCGAAAATACGCAGTGAAACCATGTCTTCAGGCTCTGCGCCGGGGTTCAGGTTGACCCCGCGCATAAACAGCAGCAGCTCATTGTTGGGGGCAGGCACCAGGCGCGGACGGGTATTTTCTTCAAGCAGCAGATCACAGTTGAAATCACTCAAGCCACTGGAATCACGCAGCCAGCTCTGGGTTTGCGGATGACTCCGATCCCAATGCAGCCAGAGGCTTTCGTGGGCCTGCAACTGAAGGTCGTTCAGCTCGGTGCGCGCAATCGAACGTGCGCCGCCTTCACCATCCAGCACCAGCGCATGCACCAGCCCCCATTGAGCGTTTTCTTCCTCGAACATCCGTGATCCTTAGTGGTAATGCGTTTAGCCCGGCATTTTCAGAGCGGTTGGCGAAATGATAACGCCATTATTGTCGGCATAAATGAATTCACCGGGGCGGAACGTGACACCCGCAAACGTCACGGGCACGTTGACATCGCCCACACCGCGACGGTTGCTCTTGAGCGGATGACTGGCCAAAGCCTGCACGCCGAGATCGGTTTGCGCGAGCACATCGACGTCGCGAATGCAGCCGTAAATAACAATACCTTCCCAGCCATTTTTTGCCGCCCTGTCTGCAATCATGTCGCCCAGCAAGGCATGACGCAGGGAACCGCCCCCATCGACCACCAGCACTTTGCCTTCACCGCTGAGTTCAGCCTGTTCCTTGACCCGGGAGTTGTCCTCGAAGCACTTGATGGTCACGATCTCGCCGCCAAAGGAGTCGCGCCCGCCGAAATTGCTGAACATGGGCTCAAGTACCTGCACCAGCTCAGGGTAGGCATCGCACAGATCGGGGGTGATGTAGTGATTCACGGGAAAGCTCCTGTTCAGGGTGGGCACAACAGTGAAAACAACGATAGCACTATGGGTTATAGACGCTTTGGACAAGCCCGGCTTTAAAAGTCGTCCAAGCCTCGAGCGGCAACCAATATCACATAAAAGAACACGTTATGACCACCTTGCGATATCGGGTCACACGCCATCCGCACCAGCTGCCGTATGAACGAAGCAGCTGCAGAAACACTGCAACTGTGGGAGCGAGCCTGCTCGCGAAGATCGTTCGCGAGCAGGCTCGCTCCCACAATAGAGGGCTTGACCTGCAACAGAGTATCTACAACGATTTCGTCGTGCCTTTTAGTAGCCAATCACGCACCAATGGCCACACTTCCTGCTGCGCAGACTGGCTGACCAGCATTTCAACGTGACTGTAATCAGAGCTGAAGCCATGCTCACGGCCAAGGGACACGAACATGCGCTGTTCTGAGCCCAACTGGTCGAACAGCTTGCGACACGCCCACTCCGGCGTTTGCCGATCACCCACCGCTGCCACCACCAGTGCCGGGACCTGAACCTCGGCCAAACCGGCCCACCAGTCGCGCTCGGCGTCCTTGAAACGCCCCATAAAACCATTCCAGCGCAGGGTTTCCAGGGCGATGCTGACCGGCTCGTCTTCCGGGCCACGCTTGAGTCGCGTCCCCGACAGTTGCTTGAAGCGCTTCAACAACAGATAGGCACCCCACTCAATCGGAGGAATTTTCAGTGACCAGTAACGGCGATTGATCTGACAGCCAAAAAACGCCGCCGACGCCACATCCGGCTCACTCAGATACTTGCCCCCCAAGGCCGCGGCCAAACTGATGGCACCCTGAGAATGGCCGAGCCAGTGCGGAACTTGCCCGCTTTGCTCGCGAACAAATGCCGCTATGGCTGGCAAGTCGTAGCGGGCATAGTCCGCCACGCGATTTTTAGCCCAGCTAATATTTCGTGACGAAAGACCATGGCCACGCATTTCGGGCAGCCACACATCAAACCCGGCACGCGCCAAAAACGCCCCTAGCCCTGCCCCCTTGGGCGAGTACCAAAAACGCCGATTGGAAAAACTGCCATGCAACAGGATGACCGGCACGCCGCGTACCTGGCTGTCGTCGGCCATCCCCAGGCGGGTCACCACCAGCTCAACGGAAATATCCGGGCTGTTGGCCGGTTTCAAGCGATAAACGTCTTCGCTCAGATCGCCCCGACGCTCAGCGCTGATCAGGGCAACGGGAAAAAGGAGACTGCTGCTTTGCATAATGCTCTTGCACAAAAAAGGGCGATTTCACACAGGAACTCGCCCTACCATTGCCTATAAAGAGCAGGGCAGCCCTTTGGCTGCCCTGCTCCACGCTCAACGACTCAAGCCTGCGCCTGACCCTCTGCAAGGAAGAACCAGGTTTCCAGAACGGTGTCCGGGTTCAGGGAAACACTTTCGATACCCTGCTCCATCAGCCATAGCGCCAGATCCGGGTGATCGGACGGGCCCTGGCCGCAAATACCAATGTACTTGCCAGCCTTGTTGCACGCCTGAATGGCGTTGGACAGCAGCTTTTTAACCGCCGGGTTGCGCTCATCAAACAGGTGCGCAATGACACCGGAGTCGCGGTCCAGACCCAGGGTCAGCTGAGTCAGGTCGTTGGAGCCGATGGAGAACCCGTCGAAGAACTCCAGGAACTCTTCAGCCAGGATCGCGTTGGAAGGCAGTTCGCACATCATGATCACGCGCAGACCGTTTTCACCACGCTTGAGGCCGTTTTCCGCCAGCAGATCTATCACCTGGCTCGCTTCACCCAGGGTACGGACGAACGGCACCATGATTTCAACGTTGGTAAAGCCCATTTCGTTACGCACACGCTTGAGCGCACGGCATTCAAGCTCGAAGCAGTCGCGGAAGTTTTCACTGATGTAACGCGAAGCACCGCGGAAGCCCAGCATCGGGTTCTCTTCCTCAGGCTCGTACAGCTTGCCGCCGATCAGGTTGGCGTATTCGTTGGACTTGAAGTCCGACAGGCGCACGATGACTTTTTTCGGTGCAAAAGCGGCGGCCAGGGTGCTGATGCCTTCAACCAGTTTTTCGACGTAGAAGCCCACCGGATCGTTGTAGCCGGCGATGCGCTTGTCGACGCTGTCCTTGATTTCCTGTGGCAGGCCATCGTAGTTCAGCAGGGCTTTGGGGTGTACACCGATCATGCGGTTGATAATGAACTCCAGACGGGCCAGGCCCACACCGGCGTTCGGCAATTGCGCGAAGTCAAAGGCACGGTCCGGGTTGCCGACGTTCATCATGATCTTGAACGGCAGGTCCGGCATGGCGTCCACGGAGTTCTTCTTGATATCGAAGCCCAGTTCGCCTTCAAAGATAAACCCGGTATCGCCTTCAGCGCACGAAACGGTAACGCCCTGGCCGTCTTTCAACAGCTGGGTGGCGTTGCCGCAACCCACCACGGCCGGGATACCCAGCTCGCGAGCGATGATCGCCGCATGACAGGTACGACCGCCGCGGTTGGTGACGATGGCGCTGGCGCGCTTCATCACGGGTTCCCAGTCCGGGTCGGTCATGTCGGAGACCAGTACGTCGCCCGGCTGGACTTTATCCATTTCCGACACGTCCTTGATGATGCGGACCTTGCCTGCACCGATACGCTGGCCAATGGCGCGGCCTTCAGCCAGTACCGTACCGGTTTCCTTGAGCAGGTAGCGCTCCATGACATTGCCGGCGCTGCGGCTTTTCACGGTTTCCGGGCGCGCCTGAACGATGTACAGCTTGCCGTCATCACCGTCTTTGGCCCACTCGATGTCCATCGGGCACTTGTAGTGCTTTTCGATGATCATCGCCTGCTTGGCCAGCTCGCTGACTTCAGCATCGGTCAGGCAGAAGCGTGCACGGTCGGCTTTTTCAACGTCGATCACCTTGACCGACTTGCCGGCCTTGGCTTCGTCACCGTAGATCATCTTGATGGCTTTGCTGCCCAGGTTGCGGCGCAAAATAGCCGGGCGACCCGCTTCCAGGGTTTGTTTGTGAACGTAGAATTCGTCCGGGTTTACCGCACCTTGCACGACGGTCTCACCCAGGCCGTAGGCGCCGGTGATAAACACTACATCACGGAAGCCTGATTCAGTGTCCAGGGTAAACATCACGCCCGCGGTGCCGGTTTCGGAGCGCACCATGCGCTGTACGCCTGCAGACAGGGCGACCAGTTTGTGGTCAAAGCCCTGGTGCACGCGGTAAGAAATAGCGCGGTCGTTGAACAGGGAGGCAAATACTTCCTTGGCCGCACGAATGACGTTTTCAACGCCACGGATATTCAGGAAGGTTTCTTGCTGACCGGCAAAGGACGCGTCCGGCAAGTCTTCGGCGGTGGCCGAGGAGCGCACGGCAACGGCCATGTCAGGGTTGCCCTGGGACAAAGCGGCAAAGGCGGTACGAATTTCGGCGTTAAGCTTCTCCGGGAACTCGGCTTCCATGATCCATTGACGGATCTGGGCACCGGTTTTGGCCAGGGCATTGACGTCATCTACATCGAGCGCATCCAGCGCAGCGTGGATCTGGTCGTTCAAACCACTCAGTTCGAGAAAATCACGATATGCCTGAGAAGTCGTGGCGAAGCCACCGGGAACTGAAACACCAGCGCCTGCAAGATTACTGATCATCTCGCCGAGGGATGCGTTCTTGCCCCCCACATGCTCCACGTCATGGGCGCCGAGCTTATCGAGGGAAACTACGTACTCTACCAAGGTGATCTCTCCACTAACGGTGTTGGGAAAAGCTCAGGGCGCTGGACCCTCATCATGAGGCATCACAGCGATTGTGGCCTGGACCTGGAAAATAAGTGACACTGCCTGTCATGTAGCGCGACAAAAGCGCGCCTATCATATCCAAGAATCGTCACCAGCTTAAGGCCCAAGGCGCAAATGAAACGATCTGCTTTCTTTATATCCGATGGCACCGGTATTACTGCCGAAACCCTGGGCCAGAGTTTGCTGGCACAATTCGAAAATGTGACCTTCAGCAAGTTCACGCGCCCCTACATAGACAGCGTGGAAAAAGCGCGGGCAATGGTACAACAAATCGATAACGCCGCCGAAAAAGACGGATTCAGCCCGATAATTTTCGACACTATCGTCAATCAGGACATTCGCGAAATCCTCGCCACGTCCAATGGTTTCATGATCGACATCTTCTCCAGTTTCCTTGCTCCACTGGAGCAGGCGCTGGGTGAACATTCCTCGTATTCGGTGGGCAAGTCCCACTCCATTGGCCACAACTCCAACTATATGGAGCGCATCGAGGCGGTGAACTTTGCCCTCGACAATGATGACGGCGCCCGCACACACAAGTACGACAAGGCCGACCTGATCCTGGTTGGCGTGTCCCGTTGCGGCAAAACCCCGACCTGCCTTTATATGGCCATGCAATTCGGCATCCGCGCTGCCAACTACCCGCTGACCGATGACGACATGGAAAGCCTCAAGCTGCCGGCTGCCCTGCGTGAACACAAACACAAGCTCTTCGGCCTGACCATCGACCCGGACCGCCTGACGGCTATCCGCAACGAACGCAAGCCCAACAGCCGCTACTCCAGCTTTGCCCAGTGTGAATTTGAAGTGCGCGAAGTTGAACGCCTGTTTCAGCGCGAAAACATTCCGCATATCAACTCCACGCATTTCTCGGTGGAAGAAATATCGGCCAAGATCCTGGTCGAAAAAGGCGTGGAGCGGCGGTTTAAATAACAGCCCTGAACACATGAAACCTGTGGGAGCGAGCCTGCTCGCGAAGCCGGTAAAGCCCTTTCGCGAGCAGGCTCGCTCCCACTTCTGGCTCAAATCACCAACAGGTCCACAAACCGGTTAACCGGCGTGGCCTCCAGCGCCTGCTGATCCTTGCACAGGGTAAAAATCTGCGCACACCGCTGGCTCACAAAACGGGTGGCCAGGTTGGCCCTGAACTTGTCCTCCAGCAATGGAATCCCCGCATCACGACGCCGACGATGGCCAATGGGGTATTCCACTTCCACCTGCCCGGTGCTGGTGCCATCGCTGAAAAAAACCTCGATGGCATTGGCAATTGAGCGTTTGTCTGCCTCCAGGTACTCGCGTGTGTAGCGCGGATTTTCGACCACTACCATTTTTTCCCGCAATTGGTCGATGATCGGGTGGGCCGCGTGAAAATCATCTTCGTAGTGTTCTGCTATCAGATTGCCAAACGCCAGCGGTACCGCGGTCATGTATTGAATACAGTGATCACGGTCCGCCGCGTTGGCCAATTTGCCTTGCTTGGAAATGATCCGAATCGCCGATTCGTGGGTTGTAATCACGATTTTCTCGATATCGTGCAAGCGGTCCTTGACCTGGGGATGCAAGGTCACTGCTGCTTCGCACGCAGTCTGCGCATGGAATTCGGCCGGGAAGCTGATCTTGAACAGCACGTTTTCCATTACATAGGTGCCATAGGGCTGGCTCAGGCTGAACTGGCGCTGGTCCTCGGGCTTGAGCGCCAGATCCTTGTTGGTATGGCTGAACAGCACATCGTAGAAGCCCCATTGCGGCGCCGTCAGCACCCCGGGGATGCCCATTTCACCGCGTAACGCAATGTCAGCCAGACGCACCCCGCGACTCGACGCATCCCCGGCGGCCCAGGATTTACGCGATCCGGCGTTCGGCGCATGACGATAGGTGCGCAACGCCTGCCCATCCACAAAAGCATGGGACAGCGCCGACAGCAACTGCTCGCGAGTGGCGCCCATCAGTTTGGCGCACACCGCCGTCGAGGCGACCTTGACCAGCAGAACATGGTCCAGGCCAACACGATTAAAAGAGTTTTCCAGGGCAATCACGCCCTGAATCTCATGGGCCATGATCATTGCTTCGAGCACCGCCCGCATCGTCATCGGCGCTTCGCCATTGGCTACACGTTTTTGCGACAGATGATCGGCTACCGCCAGAATACCGCCCAGATTATCCGAAGGATGGCCCCACTCCGCCGCCAGCCAGGTGTCGTTGTAGTCCAGCCAGCGCACGATACAGCCGATGTCCCATGCCGCCTTGACCGGGTCCAGGCGAAACGAAGTACCTGGGACCCTCGCGCCAAAAGGTACAACCGTGCCCTCGACGAAAGGCCCCAGGTGCTTGGTGCACTCCGGAAAACGCAGCGCCAGCAGGCCGCAGCCCAAGGTATCCATCAGGCAGTTGCGGGCAGTATCGAGGGCTTCGGGGGAGGTGATGGTGTAGGACAGGACATAATCGGCAATGTCCTGCAAAACCTTGTCGTAATCGGGGCGGTTGTTGAGGTCGACGTTGGCGCTCATGGGGCAGTCTCCAAAGAGTGGGTAAGGGTCGTGTCCATCCTCAGGTTCATCGTGATTTTGCGGGTCTAAATGCCCGTTTGATGTATCAGAATCAAAAGCCCCTCACCCTGGCCCTCTCCCGGAGGGAGAGGGTTGGGGTGAGGGCAAAGGGTTCACCCGATCAAAAAGAATCACCCGGCACCCGCACCCAGCCTTCCATCAGTACCCGCGCACTGCGGCTCATGATGGCTTTGGTCACGGTCCATTCGCCGTCAACCTGCCGGGCTTCGGCACCCACGCGCAAGGTGCCCGAGGGATGGCCAAAGCGCACGGCATCGCGCTGTTCACCACCGGCCGCCAGGTTGACCAGCGTGCCCGGGATCGCCGCAGCCGTACCGATGGCCACCGCAGCGGTGCCCATCATGGCGTGGTGCAACTTGCCCATCGACAAGGCCCGCACCAGCAAATCCACACTCTGGGCACTGACCGGCTTGCCGCTGGATGACACGTAGTCCGCAGGCCCGGCAACAAAGGCGACCTTGGGCGTGTGCTGACGCTTGGCCGCGTCTTCAAGCTTGTCTATCAGGCCCATGCGCAACGCACCGTGAGCACGGATAGTTTCGAACATGGCCAGGGCTTTCGGGTCGCTGTTGATGTCGTTCTGTAGCTCTGCACCGCTGTAACCGATATCCCGCGCATTGACGAAAATCGTCGGAATCCCGGCATTGATCATGGTCACATTCAAGGTGCCGACACCCGGTACTTCAAGGTCGTCCACCAGGTTACCGGTTGGAAACATCGAACCGCCTGCCCCCTCTTCATCCGCTGCCGGGCTGATAAATTCCAACTGCACCTCTGCGGCCGGGAAGGTCACGCCGTCGAGTTCAAAATCGCCGGTTTCCTGTACCGCACCGTCGGTGATCGGCACATGGGCAATGATGGTCTTGCCAATATTGGCCTGCCAGATACGTACCACCGCCGTACCATTGCGGGGGATACGAGCGGGATCCACCAGGCCGCTGCTGACCGCGAACGACCCGACCGCCGCAGACAGGTTGCCGCAGTTGCCGCTCCAGTCCACAAAGGGCTTGTCGATCGCGACCTGACCGAACAGGTAATCGACATCATGATCCGCACGCAGGCTTTTGCTGACGATCACGGTTTTGCTGGTGCTGGAAGTGGCCGCGCCCATGCCGTCGATCTGTTTTTCGTAAGGGTCTGGGCTACCGATCACGCGCAACAACAAGGCATCACGGGCGGCACCCGGTACCTGAGCCACGGCGGGAAGGTCCAGCAGACTGAAGAACACGCCTTTACTGGTGCCGCCACGCATATAGGTCGCGGGAATTCTGATTTGCGCTGCGTAGGCCATATCACTGAGTCCTGTAGTTGCCGGGGCTCGTGGCCCCGGCGCTGGGGTTAGGCTGTCGCCGATTCCAGGAAGTCCTGGGCAAAACGCTGCAACACGCCGCCTGCTTCGTAGATCGAGACTTCTTCCGCAGTATCCAGGCGGCAGGTCACCGGCACTTCCAGGCGCTCACCATTTTTGCGGGTGATCACCAGGGTCAGCGTGGCACGCGGGGTGCGTTCGCCGATCACGTCGTAGGTTTCACTGCCGTCGATTTGCAGGGTTTTGCGGTTGGTGCCCGGCAAAAATTCCAGTGGCAACACGCCCATGCCCACCAGGTTGGTGCGGTGAATACGCTCAAAGCCCTCGGCCGCAATGGCCTCGACACCTGCCAGGCGCACCCCTTTGGCCGCCCAGTCACGGGACGAACCCTGACCGTAATCGGCGCCCGCGATAATGATCAACGGCTGCTTGCGTTCCATGTAGGTTTCGATGGCTTCCCACATGCGCATCACCTGCCCTTCGGGCTCAAGGCGAGTCAGGGAGCCCTGTTTGACCTTGCCGTCCTCGATCACCATTTCGTTGAACAGTTTCGGGTTGGCGAAGGTCGCGCGCTGGGCCGTCAGGTGGTCGCCGCGGTGCGTTGCGTATGAGTTGAAGTCGACTTCCGGCAAGCCCATTTTCGCCAGATATTCGCCTGCGGCGCTGTCGAGCATGATGGCGTTGGACGGCGACAAGTGGTCTGTGGTGATGTTGTCCGGCAGTACCGCCAGCGGGCGCATGCCCTTGAGCGGACGAGCCCCGGCCAACGCACCTTCCCAGTACGGCGGACGGCGGATGTACGTGCTCTGCGGGCGCCAGTCATACAGCGGCTCGACTTTCGGGCCGGTGTCTTCATGAATGGCGAACATCGGGATATACACCTGGCGGAACTGCTCCGGCTTCACGGCGGCCTTGACCACAGCGTCGATTTCTTCATCGCTCGGCCAGATGTCTTTCAGGCGGATTTCCTTGCCATTGGCGTCCAGGCCCAATACATCTTTCTCGATATCGAAGCGGATAGTGCCGGCAATCGCGTAGGCCACCACCAGCGGCGGCGAGGCGAGAAACGCCTGTTTGGCGTAAGGGTGAATACGCCCGTCAAAGTTGCGGTTGCCCGACAGTACAGCCGTGGCGTACAGGTCGCGGTCGATGATTTCCTGCTGGATGGCCGGGTCCAGGGCACCGGACATACCGTTGCAGGTGGTGCAGGCAAATGCCACCACGCCAAACCCCAGTTTTTCCAGTTCATGGGTCAAACCGGCTTCGTCCAGATACAGGGCCACGGTTTTGGAGCCCGGCGCCAGCGAGGTTTTGACCCACGGTTTGCGGCTCAGGCCAAGCTGGTTGGCATTGCGCGCCATCAAGCCCGCAGCGATCACGTTGCGCGGGTTGCTGGTATTCGTGCAGCTGGTGATCGCCGCGATGATGACCGCGCCGTCGGGCATTTGCCCCGGCACTTCGTCCCATTGACCGGCGATGCCTTTGGCCGCCAGATCAGTGGTGGCCACACGGGCGTGCGGGTTGCTCGGTCCGGCCATGTTGCGCACTACCGACGACAGGTCAAAGCTCAGGCTGCGCTCGTACTGCGCACCCTTCAGGCTGTCGGCCCACAGGCCGCTGACCCTGGCGTAGTTCTCCACCAGTTGCACTTGCTGATCTTCACGACCAGTCAGCTTGAGGTAGTCAATGGTTTGCTGGTCGATGTAAAACATCGCAGCCGTGGCGCCGTATTCAGGAGCCATGTTGGAAATGGTGGCACGGTCGCCCAGGGTCAGCGCTGCGGCACCTTCACCGAAGAACTCGAGCCAGGCACCGACCACTTTCTGCTTGCGCAGGAACTCGGTGAGCGCCAGCACCATATCGGTGGCGGTAATGCCCGGTTGCAGCTTGCCGGTCAGTTCGACGCCGACGATTTCCGGCAGGCGCATCCACGAGGCACGGCCAAGCATCACGCTTTCGGCCTCAAGACCACCGACACCAATGGCGATCACGCCCAGCGAATCCACGTGAGGGGTGTGGCTGTCAGTGCCTACGCAGGTATCCGGGAAGGCCACACCGTCGCGCACCTGGATCACCGGAGACATTTTCTCCAGGTTGATCTGGTGCATGATGCCGTTGCCCGGCGGGATCACATCAACGTTTTTAAAGGCTTTTTTGGTCCACTCGATAAAGTGGAAGCGGTCTTCGTTGCGACGGTCCTCGATGGCGCGGTTCTTTTCGAACGCCTCGGGGTCGTAGCCGCCGCATTCCACCGCCAGCGAGTGGTCGACGATCAGTTGGGTCGGCACTACCGGATTGACCTGGGCCGGATCACCACCCTGCTGGGCGATGGCGTCACGCAGGCCGGCGAGGTCGACCAGCGCGGTCTGGCCGAGAATGTCGTGGCACACCACACGCGCCGGGAACCACGGAAAGTCGAGATCGCGCTTGCGATCGATCAACTGGCTCAGCGATGCATTCAGGGTGGCAGGATCACAGCGGCGTACCAGGTTTTCGGCCAGTACGCGGGAGGTGTAAGGCAATGTGTCGTACGCACCGGGCTTGATCGCATCGACGGCCGCACGGGTGTCGAAATAATCCAGCCGGGTGCCCGGTAATGTTTTGCGAAATTCAGTATTCATTGGCGCAGGACTCGATCACGGTAGTTACAAAAGAGGGAACCGGCTCCCACCTTCAGCGGGAGCCAGTGGCCTCACTCAGCGACGTTCGATTGGCACGAACTTGCGCTGTTCTACGCCGATGTATTCGGCGCTCGGACGGATGATGCGGTTGTTGGCACGCTGCTCGAACACATGCGCCGCCCAGCCGGTCAGGCGTGAGCAGACAAAGATCGGGGTAAACAGCTTGGTCGGGATACCCATGAAGTGATACGCCGAGGCATGGTAGAAATCGGCGTTGGGGAACAGCTTCTTTTGTTCCCACATGGTTTTGTCGATCGCTTCGGAGACCGGGAACAACACGGTGTCGCCCACTTCGTCGGCAAGTTTTTTCGACCAGCCCTTGATCACTTCGTTACGCGGGTCGCTGTCTTTATAGATCGCATGGCCGAAGCCCATGATCTTGTCCTTGCGCGCCAGCATGCCGAGGGTGCCCTGCACCGCCTCTTCTGCTGAACCGAAACGTTCGATCATTTCCATCGCCGCCTCGTTGGCGCCGCCGTGCAGCGGGCCGCGCAGCGAGCCGATCGCTGCAGTGATGCATGAATACAGGTCGGACAAGGTCGAGGCACAAACACGGGCAGTAAAGGTCGAAGCGTTGAACTCGTGCTCGGCGTAAAGGATCAGTGACACGTTCATCACCTTGACGTGCAACTCGCTCGGTTTTTTGTCGTGCAGCAAGTGCAGGAAGTGGCCGCCGATCGACTCTTCGTCGGTTACGCAGTGAATGCGCTTGCCGTCATGGCTGAAGCGATACCAGTAGCACATGATCGCCGGGAAGGCGGCCAGCAGGCGGTCGGTCTTGTCTTGTTGCTCGGCGAAGTCTTTCTCCGGCTCGATATTGCCCAGGAACGAGCAACCGGTGCGCATCACGTCCATCGGGTGGGCGTCGGCGGGAATGCGCTCCAGCACTTCTTTCAATGCCTGGGGCAGATCGCGCAGCTTTTGCAGCTTGGCCGTGTAGGCAGCCAGTTGGGTCTTGGTCGGCAGTTCGCCATATAACAGCAGGTAAGCCACTTCTTCAAAGCGTGCTTCGGCCGCCAGTTCACGTACGTCATAACCACGATAAGTGAGGCCTGCGCCTTCCTGGCCTACGGTGGACAGGGCCGTTTGCCCGGCCACCTGGCCGCGTAGTCCGGCACCACTCAATACTTTTGCTTCGGCCATTGCGCTTCTCCAATCTTGAATTTGTTAGGGATTCGGCAACTACTGGGTTCAATACATACCTGTGTGGGAGCGAGCCTGCTCGCGATTCAGGCAACACGGTTTGCCTGAATCACTGCGGTGACCCTATCGCGAGCAAGCCCGCGCCCACAGAGTCACAGTGTTCTGTTACTTCTTCGCGGCAAACAACGCATCGAGTTTCTGCTCGAACTCGTGGTAGTTGATGGCATCGTAAAGTTCCATGCGGGTTTGCATGGTGTCGATCACGTTTTGCTGGGTGCCGTCGCGGCGGATCGCGGTGTAGACGTTTTCGGCCGCCTTGTTCATGGCCCGGAATGCCGACAGCGGATACAGCACCAGCGATACGTCAGCACCGGCCAGTTGCTCGGTGGTGTACAGCGGCGTGGCACCGAATTCGGTGATATTGGCCAGGATCGGGGCTTTGACCCGGTTGGCAAACAGTTTGTACATCTCAAGCTCGGTAATGGCTTCCGGGAACACCATGTCAGCACCCGCTTCAACACAGGCCGCGGCACGTTCCAGGGCTGACTCAAGCCCTTCCACCGCCAGCGCATCGGTTCGCGCCATGATCACGAAGCTGTCATCGGTACGCGCATCGACGGCGGCCTTGATACGGTCGACCATTTCCTGCAGCGAAACGATTTCCTTGTTCGGGCGATGACCGCAACGCTTGGCGCCTACCTGGTCTTCAATGTGAATCGCCGCAGCGCCGAACTTGATCATCGACTTGACCGTGCGGGACACGTTGAAAAACGAAGAGCCGAAGCCGGTATCCACGTCCACCAGCAATGGCAGATCACATACATCGGTAATGCGTCGTACATCAGTCAGTACATCGTCCAGACCCGTAATACCCAGATCAGGTACGCCCAGCGACCCGGCTGCGACGCCTCCACCCGATAGATAGATGGCTTTGAAACCCGCACGCTTGGCCAGCAGCGCATGATTGGCGTTGATCGCACCCACCACTTGCAAAGGATGTTCGCTTGCAACTGCATCACGGAAACGCTGGCCTGGACTGTTCTTATTGCTCATGACTCACCTCGTGGAGTGGCTGTCTGCTGGGCACCGTCTTGGTAATGACGGGCAATATTGCGTTTCGATGCGCCGATATGTCGGCGCATCAACAATTCGGCCAGTTCGCCGTCGCGATCGGCAATGGCATCGAGAATCCGGTGATGCTCGGCAAACGCCTGATGTGGGCGGTTGGGCGTGGCGGAAAACTGGATGCGGTACATGCGCACCAACTGGTACAACTCGCCACAGAGCATTTGCGTCAGGGTGCGATTGCCACTGCCCTGAATAATTTTGTAATGAAAATCGAAGTCGCCTTCTTGCTGGTAGTAACCGACGCCCGCCTGAAACGCCTCATCGCGCTCATGGGTTTCGAGCACCTGGCGTAGCTCGGCGATGTCTTCGTCACTCATGCGTTCGGCGGCCAGGCGGCAGGCCATGCCTTCAAGGGACTCGCGAATTTCGTAGAGTTCGATCAGCTCGGCATGGCTCAGCGACACGACCCGCGCCCCGACATGGGGGACGCGCACCAACAAACGCTGGCCTTCAAGGCGATGGATGGCTTCGCGCAATGGCCCGCGGCTGATGCCGTAGGTGCGCGCCAGTTCGGGCTCGGAGATCTTGCTTCCCGGGGCGATTTCGCCTTTGACAATAGCCGCCTGAATGCGCCGAAAAACGTTCTCGGAAAGGGTTTCCGAGTCGTCCTGGGCGATCGTGGCAGGCTCCAGTGCTTGCAGCATATTGTCGACACCTTGAAAATCATTAGTGCTGAAATTAGCCATTTCAGCCCTGATAGTCAAAGAATAAATCGACATTGTCGACAATCCAAGAATACGACCTTGGTTGTATCGACAGGGTTGATCGCCGCTTGCAAGCGCCTCGGCGCTGGCGCCATAAAACCATCATGTTAGAATGCCGACCGCATCCGCCCTGCCCTCATCCATAGGGCAGCCGCACGAGGAAACTTGCGCTCCTGCCAGTCGCCTTGAACTGAAGATTGCAAGAGACGTGCTTCGATTTATGAAATTGCTTCCCCTCTATATCCTCGCCTTCCTGCTGTGCATACCCGGCCTGAGCCTGGCTGGCGAAAAAACCGTGTACGGCCTCAACGAATACGCTGAACTGGCAGGTATCGACCTGCAGGTGGCGGCCAAACTCGACACCGGCGCCAAGACCGCCTCGCTCAGCGCCCGAGATATCAAGCGCTTCAAGCGTGATGGCGAGAGCTGGGTACGCTTTTACCTGGCCATCGATGATGCCCACTCGCACCCCATCGAACGCCCGCTGGCCCGTGTCAGCAAGATCAAGCGACGCTCGGGTGATTACGATCCTGAGTCCGACAAGAACTACACCTCGCGCCCGGTTATTTCCCTGGAAATCTGCATGGGCAAGGCTTTACGCACCATCGAAGTGAACTTGACCGATAGAAGTGCGTTCCAATACCCGCTGTTGATTGGCTCCGAAGCGCTCAAACGCTTTGATGCGCTGGTCGACCCAAGCCTTAAATACGCTGCTGGCAAACCTGCCTGCGTCGCCAACGCTCAAACCGCAGAGTAATTGAAATGCGCGCTCTTACCCTTCACCTGAAAATCTTGATCACCATCCTTGTGGTGCTGGGCATTTCGATTACGGCCTATCAGATTTTCGTCCTCGGCATTCCTGTGACCGAAGACGCCACGGACGACTTGTGGAATATCGACGCCAAGGTCGAGTTCGTCGCCAGCTCCAAAGACCCGGTCAAGATCCAGATGTTCGTGCCGCCGCTTAACCGCGACTACGTCAGCCTCAACGAGAGCTTTATCTCCAACAACTACGGGGTGAGCGTCAACCGGGTTGACGGCAACCGCAAGGTCACCTGGTCGGCACGCCGGGTCAGTGGCAAGCAAACCCTGTACTACCGCCTGGTGTTGACCAAGCGCTACTCGGGCGACAAGACCAAGGTCAAAGGCCCGGTGTTCCGCGACAGCATCGCCGTGGAAGGCCCGGAAAAAATCGCCGCCGAAGCCTTGCTTGCACCTATCCGCCAGCACTCGGCCGATGTCGAAACCTTTATCAGCGAAACCATCAAGCGCGTCAGCAATGCCAATGATGACAACGTGAAACTGCTGCTGGCGGGTGATCCTTCGACTGCGCACAAGGCACAAATCATCGAGCTGCTGCTGTCGATTGCCCACGTTCCAATGGAAAAAGTCCACACCATCCGCCTGGTGGCCGACCAGCCGCAAACCCCGGAACTGTGGCTGCGCAGCTTTAACGGCAACGACTGGCTGTACTTCAACCCGGAAACCGGCGAACAGGGCCTGCCATCCGACCGCCTGCTGTGGTGGATCGGCGACGAACCGATGGTAACCGTCGATGGCGGCAAAAAAGCCAACGTTACCTTCAGCCTGAACAACAGCGAAATGAACGCCATTCGCCTGGCCAAGCTGACCGACGAAAACACCGACGCCAACTTCCTCGAATACTCACTGTACGGCTTGCCGCTGCAGACCCAGCAAACCTTCATGATCATGGTCATGATCCCGATCGGGGTACTGGTGATCCTGATTCTGCGCAACCTGATCGGCCTGCAAACCCTGGGCACATTCACCCCGGTACTGATTGCCCTGGCCTTCCGCGAGACCCAACTGGGCTTCGGCATCATCCTCTTTACGGTGATCACCGCACTTGGGCTGACGCTACGTTCCTACCTTGAACACTTGAAGCTGCAGATGCTGCCACGCCTGTCTGTAGTACTGACCTTTGTCGTTATCCTGATCGCGGCCATCAGCCTGTTCAGCCACAAGCTGGGTCTGGAGCGCGGGCTTTCAGTCGCCTTGTTCCCGATGGTGATTCTGACGATGACCATCGAGCGCCTGTCGATCACCTGGGAAGAGCGCGGTGGCGGGCATGCCATGAAGGTCGCGATCGGCACCCTGTTCGCAGCCACCCTGGCGTATCTGGTCATGAGCGTGCCGGAACTGGTGTACTTCGTGTTCACCTTCCCGGCGATCCTGCTGATCATGGTGGGCTTCATGCTGGCAATGGGTCGCTATCGTGGCTACCGCCTGACCGAACTGGTGCGTTTCAAAGCATTCTTGAAGGCTGACTCCTGATGTTCGGCTTCTGGAAGACCTGGAAGGCCCTGGAAGCCCGGGGCATCATGGGCATTAATCGGCGCAATGCGGACTACGTACTCAAGTACAACAAACGCAGCCTGTATCCGATTGTGGATGACAAGATCATCACCAAGGAACGTGCAATCAAAGCGGGCATTCACGTACCTGAGATGTACGGCGTGATTTCCACCGAGAAAGAAATCGAAAAGCTGGATGACATCATCGGTGACCGCAACGACTTCGTGATCAAGCCCGCACAAGGCGCGGGCGGTGACGGCATTCTGGTGATCGCGGACCGCTTCGAAGATCGCTTCCGTACCGTCTCGGGCAAGATCATCAGCCATGAAGAGATCGAACATCAGATTTCCAGCATCCTCACCGGCCTGTACTCCCTGGGCGGTCACCGGGACCGGGCATTGATCGAATACCGGGTAACCCCGGACCAGATCTTCAAAAGCATCAGCTACGAAGGCGTGCCGGATATCCGCATCATCGTGCTGATGGGTTACCCGGTAATGGCCATGCTGCGCCTGCCTACCCGGCAATCGGGCGGCAAGGCCAACCTGCACCAGGGCGCCATCGGTGTTGGCGTCGACCTGGCCACCGGCCTGACCCTGCGTGGCACCTGGCTGAACAACATCATCAGCAAGCACCCCGACACCACCAACGCGGTGGACGGCGTGCAACTGCCCAACTGGGACGGTTTCATGAAGCTGGCGGCCGGTTGCTACGAGTTATGCGGCCTGGGCTACATCGGCGTGGACATGGTTCTCGATCAGGATAAAGGCCCGCTGATTCTGGAACTCAACGCCCGTCCGGGCCTGAATATCCAGATTGCCAACGATTGCGGCCTGACCCTGCGCACCCACGCAGTCGAGGCCCACCTCGAAGAACTGGCCGCCAAAGGCATCAAGGAAACACCGGAAGAGCGCGTGCGCTTTGCCCAGGAACTGTTCGGCCATATTCACCCGCCCGAATAAGCGTTTTCACACCTGTGGGAGCGGGCTTGCTCGCGATGCTATCAACGCGCTTTACCTGCTAAACCGCGTCACTTCTATCGCGAGCAAGCCCGCTCCCACAGTTCTCGCAGTTCCCACAAGCCGCATAGATTTGCAACCCTGCACAGGACTACAATCAGCCCCCCGCTCCGATGGCTGATTTGCTGCGCATGTTGACCTGCTCCGTACACCCGCTGCCTTACCTCGCCAACCCTGCCGACTATTTTTCGGCCATTCGCAATGCACCCGGCGCCGTGCTGCTCGACAGTGGCCGCCCCACTGCAGACCGTGGTCGCTTTGACCTGATGAGCGCATGGCCTGAGGCAGAACTGACCCTGCAGCCAGACGAGTCGGGGCGCGACTTTCTGCAACGCCTGCGTGAAGGCCTCAAGCAACTGGGCGCTGCCAGCCTCCCGGACGAATACGAGCTGCCGTTTGCTGGCGGTCTGATCGGTTACCTGAGTTACGACTTTGGCCGACAACTCGAACAGCTGCCCGCCAACGCCCGGGATGACCTGCACCTGCCCGAAGCGCAATTGGGCCTGTATGCCTGGGCGCTGATCAGTGACCATTATGCAGCCACCAGCCAGCTTGTATTTCACCCAAGCCTCGAAACAGCAGAGCGCCAGCGCCTGATCCAGTTGTTCAGCCAGCCTGCCCCGTCGCACAACAAGCCATTCAATCTCAAGCAACCGATGCAACCGGATATCAGCGCCAGCCAGTACCAGCAGGCTCTGGAACAGATCCATCGGTATATCCAGGCGGGCGACTGCTATCAGGTCAATTACACCCAGCGCTTCAGCGGCCAGTGCGAGGGCGATGCCTGGAGTGCCTATGGCGCATTGCGCGCGGCCTGCCCCACACCTTTTTCCGGCTTTATGAGCCTGGCGGGCGGCAACGCGATCCTGAGCCTCTCTCCTGAACGCTTTGTACGGATAAGTCAGAATCAAGTGGAAACCCGACCGATCAAAGGCACCCGCCCAAGGGGCAAAGACAGCCGCGAAGATGCAGCCAACGCCACCGAACTGCTGGCCAGCCCCAAGGATCGCGCAGAAAACCTGATGATCGTCGATTTGCTGCGCAACGACCTGGGGCGCACCTGCCGCACCGGTTCGGTGAGCGTGCCGCAGTTGTTTACACTCGAAAGCTATCCCAACGTCCATCACCTGGTGAGCAGCGTGATCGGCGAACTGGCCGATGGCAAAGACGCCCTGGACCTGATTGGCGACAGCTTCCCGGGCGGCTCGATTACCGGTGCCCCGAAAATCCGCGCCATGCAGATCATCGACGAGCTGGAACCCACCCGACGCAGCATTTACTGCGGCTCTCTGCTGTACCTCGACGTGCGTGGCGAAATGGACAGCTCCATCGCCATCCGCAGCCTGCTGGTCAAGGACGGGCGCATCAGTTGCTGGGGCGGCGGCGGCATTGTGGCCGACTCCGACTGGCAGGATGAATACCAGGAATCCATCACCAAAGTGAAGGTACTGCTCGATACGCTGCAAACCCTGTAGCCCGCGCTTTTTGATAAGATCACGAGACTAGAGAGCGCCCAGCGCCATTCACTGCAGGAAGCCGCCTGATGAGCCATCCGTTTGACGTCGCCGAACTCGCCGCGACATACGCCAGCAAGTCCCCGCAAGATATTCTCAAACTCGCCTTTGAACATTTTGGCGACGAACTCTGGATCTCCTTCAGCGGCGCCGAAGACGTGGTGCTGGTGGACATGGCCTGGAAGCTCAACAAGAACGTCAAGGTGTTCAGCCTCGACACCGGCCGCCTGCACCCCGAGACCTACCGGTTTATCGAACAGGTACGTGAGCATTACAAGATCCAGATCGAGCTGATCTCGCCGGATCAAAGCAAGCTCGAACCCTTCGTCAAAGAGAAAGGCCTGTTCAGCTTCTATAAAGACGGCCATGGCGAATGCTGCGGCATACGCAAGATCGAGCCGCTGCGACGCAAGCTGTCGACGGTCAAGGCCTGGGCCACCGGCCAGCGCCGCGACCAGAGCCCCGGCACCCGCAGCCAGGTTGCCGCCCTGGAAATTGACGGCGCGTTCTCCACACCCGAGCGCACGCTGTACAAGTTCAACCCGTTGGCACAAATGACCAGCGAGGAAGTCTGGGGCTATATCCGCATGCTGGAGCTGCCTTACAACAGCCTGCATGAACGCGGCTTTATCAGCATCGGCTGCGAGCCCTGCACCCGTCCGGTACTGCCCAACCAGCACGAGCGCGAAGGCCGCTGGTGGTGGGAAGAAGCCACGCAAAAAGAATGCGGGCTGCATGCCGGCAATTTGATCGCGAAGAACTAAAACACCCGCCTCCACACTCTGTGGGAGCGGGCTTGCTCGCGATGGATACAACGCGGTGTACCTGCCACACCGAGGCGATCCCATCGCGAGCAAGCCCGCTCCCACAGTTGCAAGTGACCGTTACATTTCATCGCCCGCCTTGCGTTTACCCCGGACTTTCGTTGAGAATTGGTAATTATTCTCAATAACATTTAGGCAGCGTCCTATGTCTTCGGGTGAACCGTCCTACCAGAGCGCTATTACCGAACTGTACTGCGAGCATCACGGCTGGCTGTTTGGCTGGCTACGCAGAAAGCTCGGTTGCGCGCAAAATGCCGCCGATCTGGCCCAGGACACCTTCGCCCGAATTCTCAATGCCCGCGAGTCGGTAGCCACCCTGCGCGAGCCCCGGGCCTTTTTGAGCACCACGGCACGCCGCCTGATCATCGATCAGGTGCGCCGCAAACAGATAGAAAACGCCTACTTGCAAGAACTTGCGCTGACCGCCGAGGCACTCGAAGGCTATCAATCACCCGAGCAAATTCTTACCACCCTGGAAGCCCTGGAGCAGATCGCCTTTATTCTCGAAGGCATGCAGGACAAAGCCCGCCAGGCCTTTGTGCTGTATTACCTGGACGGCCTGACCCAGTGCCAAATCGCCCGGCAACTGGGCCTGTCTGACCGCACCGTGCGCAAGTACCTTATCCAGGCCCTGCTGCATTGCAGCCACAGCCTGAACACCTGAGCCCGCATGCCCGAACAGCCCGATTCAATAGACGAACAAGCCGCCGAATGGATCCTTCGCCTGCACGAGGAAGGCTTCAGCGAGGGCTTGCGCCTGGAATTCGAGCGCTGGAAACAGCAAAGCCCGCAACACGCCGCCGCAGCCCGGCGCATGCAAGATGTCATCAACCGCCTACAGGCGTTGCGCCAGCAGTCGACGCCAGCCAAGGCAGCGCTCAATGCCGCATTTGCCGGGCGCAAGGCAGTCACCCGACGCAAACATGCCTTGCGCGCCCTGCTGATTGCCGGCTGCCTGGCCCTGCCGGCCACCCTGCTGGTGCAAAGCCATTATCCCGAGCAATGGCTGGCCGATATCAGCACCGGCCCCAATGACTGGAAAACACAGCGCCTGGCCGACAACTCGAGCATTACCCTCAGCGGCACCAGCGCGCTCAATGTACATTTTGACGGCCAGGCGCGGCGCATTGAACTACTGCAAGGTGAAGTACTGGTCGACGTCGCCCATGACAGCGCCCGGCCATTTTTCGTGGAAACAGCCCAAGGCAGCATGCGCGCCCTGGGCACCCGCTTTGTAGTCAAGCGCCAGGGTGACACCACCGTATTGAGCATGTTGCAGTCTCGCGTCGCCGCGCAAAGCGCGAACGAGCAGCAAACCCTGGAGGTGAGTGCAGGCTCCCGGGCGCTGATTCGCCAGGGCTCGGTCGAACTGGCTGGCAGCATCTCCCCGGCCAGCATCGATCAGGCTTGGGAGCGCCATCAACTGGTGGTTGAAGATCAGCCGCTGCCACAGGTGCTTGATGAAATTTCCCGCCATCGACGCGGGCACCTGCAGTTTGATCGCAACACCCTGGCCGGCCTGCGCGTCTCGGCTGTACTGCCTCTGGACGATACCGACCGGGCGTTGCAACTGATCGCCGACACCTTGCCCCTGCAGATCAAAACCTACACACCCTGGCTGGTTGTGATCAGCCAGTTGCACACCCCTGAAAAATAATAATTCCCATTCGTTCCGCTTTTGTCGAGTCAGCCGTCAAGGTAGGTAACAACGACTCATAAAGGACTACGTCTTCCATGCTGACCTCCTACAAACCCCTTGCGCTGGCGATTCACTTGATCGTTGCGTCGGCGGCTGGCGTGGCATACGCCGCCACTGCCCAGGCACAAACTGCAGCCGTACAGAGCTACGACATACCCGCAGGCCCGCTGAGCAACGCACTGAACCGCTTCGCGCAACAAGCCGGCGTGGCGATCATTTTTCAGTCGAGCAACCTGGAAGGCCTGTCGACTCCGGGCCTGCAGGGTGCCTACAACGAACATGACGGATTCGAAGCCTTGTTGCGGGGCAGCGGCTATACCATGGTCAAAGGCGCCAACGGCTACAGGCTCGACGCCCTGCCCGCGGCAGGCGGCGCACTGGAGTTGGGCGCCACCCAGGTCAGCGCCAACCAGCTCGGGACTATCACCGAAGGCACCGGTTCCTACACCCCCGGCTCCATCGCGACAGCAACACGCATGGTACTGACGCGAAGGGAAACCCCCCAGTCCATTTCCGTGGTGACCCGCCAGGCCATGGACGATTTCGGCATGAACTCCATCGATGACGTGATGCGCCACACCCCCGGCATCACCGTGGCCACCTATGACAGCGATCGCACCAGCTATTACTCCCGTGGTTTTGCGATCAAGAACTTCCAGTACGACGGCATCCCCATCTTGCAAGACCCGCAGTACTCGGCCGGGCACACCCTGACTGACACCGCCATCTATGACCGGGTCGAAATCCTGAAAGGCGCAACCGGCCTGCTCACCGGCGCTGGCGGACCGGGCGGTACCATCAATATGGTGCGCAAAAAACCGACCCGCGAATTCAAGGCCCATATCGATGTGGGCGCAGGCTCCTGGGAAAACTACCGCTCCGAAATCGATGTCAGCGGGCCATTAACCGAGAGCGGCAATGTGCGTGGCCGGGCCGTGGCGGCTTACCAGGACAAGCACTCATTCATGGATCACTACAAGCGTGACAGCGAGGTTTACTACGGCATTCTTGAAGTGGATCTGAGCCCCGACACCCTGCTGACCCTGGGTGCCGATTATCAGGACAACAACCCCAAAGGTTCCAGCTGGTCAGGTAGCGCATCACTGTTCAACTCCAAAGGTGACCGGATCAGCACCCCGCGCTCATTCAACAATGGCGCCAAATGGAGCAGTTGGGAGCAATACACCCGCACGGTGTTCTCAACCCTGGAACACAACTTTGCCAACGGCTGGGTAGTCAAAGGCCAGTACAACCACCAGATCAACGGCTATAACGCCCCGCTGGGCGCCCTGCTTGACCCGGACGCCACTACCGGGCTGGCAAAAATGCTCGCCCGCAAATACACCGGCGAATACGTCAGCGATAGCGGTGACCTGTTTGCCACCGGTCCGTTCAGCCTGCTGGGGCGCGAACATGAACTGGTCGTCGGTGGTTCGGTGTCCAAATCACACTGGACTGGCAAGGACTATACCAATGCCAATATGGTCAACAACGCCTACGACTACTACAACTGGAAAGGCAACAGCCTTGAGCCGGACTGGGGCAATGTCACTTCATACAACGATGAAACAACACGCCAGACCGGTACATACGTGACCGGCCGCTTCAGCCTGACCGACGACCTTAAACTGATGCTGGGCACCCGGGTGGCCAATTACACCCTGACCGGCACCAGCCACGCCAAGGACACGGGCAAAGTGCTGCCCTACGCAGCCCTGATCTACGACATCAATGACAATATTTCGGCCTATACCAGCTACACAGAGATTTTCCTGCCGCAGTCGTATTACCGCGATCGCGACAACAAGATGCTTGAGCCGGATGAAGGCACCAACTACGAGCTGGGGCTGAAAGGCGAGTTCTTTGATGGCCGCCTGAATTCAAGCCTGGCCTACTTTGAAGTGCATCAGGACAACCGTCCTGAAGCAGACATGGCCTACAACGGCAATCCGACCAACCCGGACATCGACTACGCCTACAAAGGTATCAAGGCCACGACCAAGGGTTACGAAGCAGAGATCTCCGGTGAGCTGATGCCAGGCTGGCAATTGCAGGCGGGGTACACCCACAAGGTCAGCCGTGACCAGGGCGGCACAAAGGTCTCGACCTGGGAACCGGAAGACCAGATCAACCTGTACACCAGCTACAAGCTGACCGGCGATCTGGACAAACTGACCCTGGGCGGCGGCGTTCGCTGGCAGAGCACCGGCTGGCAGATGCTGACCAACTGGAACAAGGGCGGCACCGTGGAAAAATTCTCCCAGGACCCATACTGGCTGGTTGATCTGATGGCGCGCTATCAGATTTCGAAAAACCTGTCGGCCACGGTCAATCTGAACAACGCATTCGACAAGTCGTATTACACCAATATCGGTTTTTATAACTCGTCGTACTACGGTGACCCTCGCAATGTGATGGTGACCACGCGCTGGGATTTCTAAACCCCACACACCACAAAACACCCGCGCACAAAAAAGCCTGCACTAAGCAGGCTTTTTTGTTGATCACAAGCGTTCAAGGGGCCTGTGTTCAGAATATGGCGCAGCGGACGGGACTCGAACCCGCGACCCCCGGCGTGACAGGCCGGTATTCTAACCGACTGAACTACCGCTGCGCGTAACATTGAAAGCAAGTGGTGGGTGATGACGGGATCGAACCGCCGACCCTCTGCTTGTAAGGCAGATGCTCTCCCAGCTGAGCTAATCACCCATGTACTTCACTTTCGTTGCGGGGCGCATTCTCTCACACTATTTGTGTAAGTGGTTGTTTTATTTGAATTTTTTATCAATCAAAGAAAACATGCATACACAAAAAAGCCTGCACAAGGCAGGCTTTTTGTTGATCACAAGCGTTCAAGGGGCTTGTGTTCAGAATATGGCGCAGCGGACGGGACTCGAACCCGCGACCCCCGGCGTGACAGGCCGGTATTCTAACCGACTGAACTACCGCTGCGCGTAACATTGAAAGCAAGTGGTGGGTGATGACGGGA